>CAWBRT010000001.1:0-58828 GCA_963791145.1 uncultured Acidobacteriota bacterium
GTTGAGGGCTTCTCTGACTTTATCGGTGTTGTCCTCGCCGGCGTCCTTGATCGCCTGCAAGAAGAAGATTGGTAGCGTCATAGGCCAACAGCACCCAGGGTTGTCCGGAACCTTGGGCTGACCCTTGTCGTCCTTGTACTTGGCGCCGTAGGTCTTCACGAAGTTCTGCACTATGGGCTAGTGTCCTTGGGGGAGTAGTGGTTGGTGAAAATCCACCGTCGGCTGCCTTCAGGTCCAGCTCGGAGGAATCCCAGCCGTCGCCGCCCATGAAGGGGGCCTTGATGCCTTTCCCGGGCCTGCTTGGCCGCCAGGTTGACCACGTTGTAGTAGTCGGGCAGATAGATCAGGTCCGGCTTGGCGGCCGACACTTTGGCCAGGATAGCGGAGAAATCCGTGTCCTTGGCGGTGTAGTTCTCCTTACCGACGATCTTGCCGCCGCCGGCCGTGAAGGCGGTCACGAAGTACTCGGCCAGCCCCTTGGCGTAGTCGTTTGCCTGGTCCGACATGATGAAAGCCGTCTTGGCCTTCAGGGTCTTGAGGGCGAACTTGGCGCCCACGGTGCCCTGGAAGGGATCGATAAAGCGGCGCGGTAGACGTACTCCTTAACCTTGCCGTCTTTGGTTACGGTCACGGCGGGATTGGTGGAGCCGCCACTGATCTGAATGACCTTGGCGGCGTTGGCGACTTCGGATACCGGGATGGACGCCTTGGAGCAGTACTCGCCGATGAGGTAATGCACTTTATCCTGGCCGATCAGCTTATTGGCGGCGTTGACGGCCGGATCGGGCGTGCACTGGCTGTCCTCCACCAAGGGGGTAATCTTTTTCTCAGAACACCGCCCTTGGCATTCCACTCGTCGATGGCGAGCAGCGCGCCATCACGCGTCGAGATACCGAAGGTGGGAGCGGGCCAGAGCGGAGCGACGATACCGACCTTGATGGTATCACCGCCGCTCTGACAGCCCGCTAAGCCCATCAGGATAATTGCGGCCACAATCATGAGACCCATCAGTTTGAATGCGCGCATGCTGCCTCCTGCAAGAACGAATTTTGGATTCTGTCCGATATAGCAGCTAATTGTTGATTGTCAAGAGAAACTTTCCCCTGTGGCAGCAGGCACTTGCAAGCCGTGTTCGGAGGCTCAGGCGGGCCTTTCAAAGCGCATGGAAGTCCGGAAAAGCACCCGGCACGGAGGCGAGCGGACGAAAACGGAATCGGGTTTCTTACTCTCAGCGCCACTAACGAGGGTTGGCGTCGACCGCAACGCTTCAATCCGCGCAGGCAGTCCGTACCATGGCCGGCTGCTGCCAAAAAGGTGCTGTGAGCTTCTGAACAAAGTACGGCAACGGGCCGGGAAGTTGCCGCTGCATCTTTATAAATTCTTTATACTTTTTTGATATTCTCTTTAGGTGATTCCCCGTATTCGCCTCGGCAAAGCAGACGACGAGCTCTCCTGGAGGCTGAGCGGAGTTTTGTTTTCGAGCCTGAATTGATGGAAACACTACTGAGAGCACTGAGCACTGTACTGGCGGGCATCTTCTTCCTCGGGGTGTTCGGCTCGGCTTTGGTAATCGTGCTGATCACCATCGAGGATGTCAGAGTGCTGCTGGAGAAAGACGATATCCCTACTCCCTCCGAAGGAATCCAGCCCTGATTAAAAAAGTGGTCGAGGGGTTTGTCTGCCGGCGCTGATCAGCCGTTCATCATATGCCATTGCCCGCACAAGTCGAGAAGCCGAAAGATAACCGGGTTCGCATTGTCATCGCGACGTCGGTGATGCTCACCTTCATTTCGTTCTGGCGGGCAGCGGCGATCGTCCTGAACGATCTTGGCTCCTCTGCTTTCTATGCCGGCAGTATCGCGGAGCAGGCCGCTGGCAAAGCGGCTCCCTGGCTGGTGCTGGGGGTGATGATCTTCTCGTTTGCGGTGCGTGCCGTGTACGTCGAGAGCTGCGCCATGTTCGTGCGCGGCGGCGTGTACCGGGTAGTGAAGGAAGCCCTGGGTTCGTCGCTGGCCAAGGTCAGCGTCTCCGCCCTGATGTTCGACTATGTCCTGACGGGCCCCATTTCCGGCGTCTCAGCGGGCCAGTACATCAGCGGTCTGATGAATGAGACGCTGGTGATGGCCGACGCTCATGGCTGGTTGCCCGCGGCAGTGCGGCGCCTGTTTGGAGGCGTGCCTCATTTCCCCGTTGATGCAACATCGGTCTTCTTCGCCCTGGCAATCACGCTTTATTTCTGGTGGCAGAACACCAAGGGCATCGAGGAGTCCAGCGACAAGGCCATGAAGGTGATGCAGGTTACCACCGTGATGGTGGTGGTGCTGCTGGGCTGGGGATTCTTTTCGGTAGTCTACAAAGGCGCTTCGTTGCCGCCCTGGCCGGTACCGGCTAATCTCCACTTCAGCGAGGACGCGCTGGGATTTCTGAAGAACTCCAGCCTCGCCAGAACGTTCGGACTCTTTGGGATTCTGATGGCGTTCGGGCATGCCATTCTGGCCATGAGCGGCGAGGAAACGCTGGCCCAGGTCTATCGCGAGATCGCCAGCCCGAAGATCAAGAACCTGAAGCGCACGGCGCTGGTCATGGCCGTTTACAGCCTGGCATTTACGGGCGTTTCGGCCCTGCTGGTGGTAATGCTGGTGCCCGACAACATCCGCATGCTGCCGGAGAACAAGGACAACCTGCTGGGCGCCATGGCGATGTATTTCGTCGGGCCGCAGCTGCTGCGATTGCTCTTCCGCAGCTTTGTGGTGTTCGTCGGGTTCCTGATGCTGGCCGGGGCGGTCAACACCGCGATCGTGGGCTCCAATGGGGTTCTGAACCGCGTTTCCGAAGATGGCGTACTGACTGACTGGTTCCGTAAGCCGCATCGCAAGTTCGGCACCACTTCGCGCATTATCAATCTCATCGTCGGACTGCAACTGTTCACCATCATCGCCAGCCGCGGAGACGTCTATCTGCTGGGCGAAGCCTACGCCTTCGGCGTGATCTGGAGCTTCACCATGAAAGCGCTGGCGATGCTCGTGCTGCGCTACAAGGACAAGAGACCGCGCGCCTGGAAGGTGCCGCCCACTTTTTATATCGGGAAGGTGGAGATCCCGGTAGGGCTGGCTTCAGTGTTTCTGGTGCTGTTTGCGACATCGGTGGCGAACCTGTTCACGAAATCGGTGGCGACGATTTCGGGAATCATCTTTACCATCGTTCTGTTTGCCGTCTTCAGCATCTCGGAGAAAATCAACCTGCGAAAGTTAGCGCACGCCCAGCACCAGATGAAGGAGCAGTTCCAACTGGTGCAGCGCGACGATGTGGCGCAGGATACCGTGGGCGCGCGACCCGGCAACCTGCTGGTCACGATCCGGGATTACAACGCCATGCACCACCTGCGATATGTTCTGGAGCGGACCGACACGAAAGAGCATGACGTGGTGGTCATGGAAGCCCACCTGATGGGCTTGGGCAGCGGCGAGCACGATCTGGCTTCGTCACAGATTTTCAGTGACTACGAGCAGACGCTGTTCACCCGCGCCGTGAGCGTCGCCGAAAGCTATGGCAAACGGATCTCACTGCTGGTGGTTCCGGCGCGCGATGTCTGGGCGGCCATTGTGCAGACCGCAATCTCGCTGCAATCCGCTGCTGTCGTCGCCGGGCTCTCCTCCAAGATGACAGCGACAGAACAGGCCTTCCAGTTGGGAAAGGCCTGGGAGACCGCCCCGGAGCCTAAGCGGCAGTTCCTGCTGCAGGTCGTAAACCCGAATGGCGAGGCGGAGAGCTTCCGCATCGGCCCGCATACGCCTGCCATCAACACCGAAGACATCTACCTGACTCACCGCCTCTGGCTGCGCGCCACCCATGAACACGGCTTGCCGGGGTTACACCATTCCGACATTGTTTCACTGGCATTGGAGCGGCTGGCACGCGACTTCTCGCAAAATCCGGAAGAAGTGTTGCAGGCACTGCGAGACAATAAGAACGAAACAGGCGCGGCGCACGCCAGTTCCTCTGCCGTCGAAAACCACTCCCCGGACGCGCCATCGTCACCTCATCCACAAAGCTAGAGCGGATTCAAAGTAGGTGCACCCTTCGCTATCACCGCCGGGCTGATCGTCCGGCTACCGCACGGGGTATACCTTCCGCGGATCCGGTCTAGAGCTGGTTGCATAAATGCACTTCGGCAAAATCGATAATACCCTCAGGGGCTAAAGCCCGCATTTTTGCTGGTCCGAACGGCGGGGCTGAAGCCCCGCCCTTTCAAGGCAGTATTTGTGCAACCAGTTCGCACGCCCGAAAACACGGCCCCGCCTGATGAACCCATCCTTTCTGTATAGCAGCCTCTCGGAGACGCTCCTTTAGGAACTCTTTACGAACCTTTTATCCGAGTTTTAGGGACGCAGTCTTCTAATGGAGTGGAAGGGTGGTATGGTATGGCTGCCTTGATCCTGTTTACGGCTTTCTGCGTTGGCGCAATTGCGTTCCTGATTTCCTTCTTCGTGGCGCTCCTGGGCGACAGCAAGCAATCCCGTTATGTGCTGAAGATCCACCGTCAAACATATCTGCATGACGTGGTGGCGCCCGAGAGCAAGAACCGAGGCGCGGTTTCGCGGGCGATGTGACAGGGGGCGTTTGCCGACGGCAACCGTTTCGCTCTTATCCGGCTGCCCCGGAATCGTTGGAAGGAAAGGGATTGTATGTCTATTCAGGAAGTACCCACGGAAGAGCTGGCAAAGTTTCTGTACCGCTACCATCAGGTGCTCGCTCCTTATCTCCACTGCCGCATCACCGCTCATCAGGAGCCGTGGACAGAGATGGATGACAGCGAGCGGCGGCAGTTGGTTGCGGCTGCAAGGCTGGCGGTGCTGGAGTTGGAAGCAGAAAACCGGGAAGAGGAAGATCGCGGCCGATACTTCGCCAAGCCGGGCACGGCGGAGTGGGGATGCTAGTTCGTTCGGGACGTACCGGGGGACGTATGGCAACTGCAAACAGGATCAAAGATTACTTTGGCAGGGCGCGCGATACCGTAACAAGGCTCAGCCGGGAAATTGCAACCGATACGGATACGACAGTCGAAGCCGGCGATTTTCGCCTCAATGTCACCGAACGGAAAGCCAGGGTGCGCAACAAGGAGCTGGAGCTGACATCGCTGGAGTTCGATCTGCTGCTGTTCCTGGTGCAGCATCCCAGGCGTCTGGTCACACCCCGGACTAGGCTGGCCACGAACTGGAACTCAATGGCAGTACGGCAAACCGAGTTCCTGCAGACACTGTATTCGCTGCGAAGGAAACTCGAGACGGTAGATGCAGCACGCAGTTACATACGAACGGAGCCCTGGGTGTTCTATCTGTTCGACGCGACCGCCTCCGGTTACGAAGCCCGCTTGACGAACGAGCAAAGCTGACTGCGGCGTCGGGCGAGTAGGCTCTTCCTCTAGCTCTAGAGTTCAACCATTCCCCACCACAACTCTCCTCTTCGCAAGTCATTCATTTTGTTAGACAAAGTCTCGTATCAACAAATCCTTTGACAAGCCCGGAGCTTTCGTGGATATTTGCTGCCGATATCCTAAATACCTGAAAACCGCCGTTTGTAAGAGGACGGCTGTCCTGCGCCTCCTCTTCCATCCAGACCGCACCAGAGGAGGCATTCATGAGTAATGCGTCGATTCCCACCACCATGAGGGCGGCTGTTCTGCACGGCAAGGGAGATTTGCGCGTTCAGGATTGGCCTGTCCCGGAACCGGGTCAATTTGAGGTCCTGATCAAGGTCATGGCCTGCGCCATCTGCGGCTCGGATCCCACGGTCGTCTACAGGGGATGGCAGGCGCTTCCTCCCTACGGAACCTTTATTCCCGGCCATGAATACAGCGGCCAGATCGTCGCCGTCGGCCCCGGCGTGCCCGACCTCAAGGTCGGCGACCGCGTGGCGATTGAAAGCCACAAGGGATGCGGCTTCTGCAAGAACTGCAAGCGCGGCCGCTACACCATCTGCATGAACTACGGCAATCGCGAGGCCGGCCACCGTCATTACGGCTTCACCAGCAACGGCGGATACGCCTGGTACGCCGTGAATCACATCAGCACCGTGTACAAGATTCCCGACAATCTGTCTTATGAAGAAGCGTCGCTGATCACCACCACCGCCTGCGTCCATTTTGCCCTGGACAATATCGGCGGGCTGCTGGGCGGCGAGACAGTAGCGGTGCTGGGCCCTGGCCCGATCGGCATCATGGCGGTGCAATTGGTAAAGGCACTGGGCGCCACGAAGGTTATTCTCACCGGCACGCGCGAAGCCCGGCTGAAGGTGGGCCAGCAGGTCGGAGCGGACGTCATCGTCGATGTCACGCGCGAGGATCCGGTGCAGGTGGTGATGAGAGAGACCAACGGCGTCGGGGCGGACATCGTGATCGAATGCTCGGGCGGCGCTACCGCCTTGCAGCAATCGGTCGACATGGTGATGCGCGGAGGCCGGATCTCATTGATCGGCGACTCGCACGAGCCTTCGACCGTCCAGTTGCGCAAGTTCGTGCTGAGCGATATGCGCGCCGCCGGCGTGCGCGGCGAGGGCATGGGCGATTGCGCCCGTAGCCTGGCGCTGTTCGCGGCAGGAAAGCTTACGGCAAAGCCGCTGATCTCCCATTGTTTCTCTCTGGAACAGATCAACGAGGGCTTCGACACCTACATCAACCGCAAGGGAGGCGCGGTCAAGGTCATTATCAAGCCCAATCAGGTTTAGCTCCCGGAGCTCGGCATACAGCCCGGAAAGGGGGAAGAAGTGTCTGGCCAGACCATCATCGAAGCGCGGGGCATCACCAAGGTCTTCCCCGGAGTGCGCGCCCTGGACAAGGTGGATTTCGAACTCAAAGCCGGCGAGACCCACATCCTGCTGGGCGAGAACGGCGCCGGGAAATCGACTTTGATGAAGGTTCTCTCCGGAGCCTACGCTCCCGATGAAGGCGAAGTCTATATCGGCGGGCAAAAGGTCAAGGCCTTCACTCCCCGAGCGGCCATGCGCATGGGGGTCAACATCATCTATCAGGAATTCAACCTGATCCCCTACATGGATGTGGCGCAAAACATCTTCCTGGGACGCTTCAAGACAAGGCACGGGCTCCTGGATCACAAGACAATGCAGGCCGATGCGGCAGCCCTGCTCGGCAGCCTGAACATGAATATCGACCCGCGGGCACTGATTGCCGATCTGAGCACGGCCGAGCAGCAGATGGTGGAGATCGCCAAGGCGCTTTCCATCCAGTCCACCGCGCTGATCATGGATGAGCCGACCTCCGCGCTGTCGGAACGCGAGACAGAACAGCTCTTTGCCACCATCCACCAGCTCAACGAGAAGGGGATCGGGATCATTTACATCTCGCACCGGCTGCAGGAGCTCGACCAGGTGGGCGACCGGGTAACGGTGCTGCGCGACGGCAAGCTGGTCGGGACAAGAAACGTCAAGGAAGTAAGCGTCGACGAGTTGGTCAGCATGATGGTGGGGCGCTCGGTCGGCGAGGCCTTTCAGCGCAAACACCAATCGCCGGGGGCCGAGTGCTTGCGGGTAGAAGGGCTCTCCAAGGGCAAGCGGCTGCAAGAAGTCAGCATAACTCTGCGCAGCGGAGAAATCGTCGGGCTCGCCGGACTGGTCGGCTCCGGCCGCACCGACCTGGCCCGCGCAGTATTCGGCGTGGACAAGTATGAGAGCGGGCGGATACATCTCTTCGGCAAGGAGATCAGCGACTTCTCCGTCTCCGACATGGTTGCGCGAGGCGTCAGCCTGATCCCTGAAGATCGAAAAAATCAGGGCCTCGCCTTGATCCTCTCGGTGGCGGAGAACATTGTCATCTCCAGCCTGCAGCGCCTGTTCCCCAAGATGGCGGTCAGCAAGAAGAAGGAAACCGACATCGTCATGCAGTACGTGGAGAAGCTGCGCATTGCCACGCCTTCTCCGGCGCGGCTGGCGCAGTTCCTCTCGGGCGGCAACCAGCAGAAGGTGGTCGTGGCCAAGTGGCTGTGCACCAAGGCCAAAATCTTCATCTTCGACGAGCCGACCCGCGGAATCGACGTGGGCGCGAAAGCGGAGATCTACGCGCTGATGGACAGCCTGGTGAAAGAAGGCGCGGCGATCCTGATGATCTCTTCCGAACTCCCGGAAATCATTGGCATGAGCGACCGGATCTACGTCATGCGGGAGGGAAGAATCGTGGCGGAGATGCCGCACGCCGAGGCAACACAGGAAAAGATTATCGAGTACGCGATGGGAGCCGACGAGGTTAAGCGGAACCAGCAAAAGACGACCGCAGCCTACGACGCTTAAAGTTATCCCAACAAACGCAGCAATGGCGTTTGCTGGGACCGGCAAGACACCCCAACAAACGCAACAGCGGCGTTTGTCGGGGACCCCGGCAAGTTGTAAACAGTAGATTAAGTGCGAGCCATGAAATTTACCGTTCCATCGTTTCGCGCCAAAGTTCCCTCGGCAGCGTGGGTCATTCTTCTGATGATGGTGACCTTCAGGGTGGTCTCCGCCCGGTACCTGACGGTGGAGAACATCATCAACATCATTCAACAGAACTCCATCCTGCTGATTCTGGCGGTCGGCGCGACGCTGGTGCTGCTGAGCGAGGGCATTGACCTCTCGGCGGGCGCGGTTCTGACGCTTTCCGGAGTGACCTGCGCGCGCGTCATGAAGGGCCTCATGGATTCGGGCACCTCGAATGAGGCCGCCATGGTCGCGGGCGTTGCCGCCGGGCTTCTCACGGGAACCCTCATGGGCATGACCACGGGAGCGCTGGTCGCGATCGGCAAGTTGCCGCCCTTCATCGCCAGCCTGGGAATGATGGGAGTCGGCGGCTCATTGTCGCTGGTGCTGGCGGAAAGCACGGCCATCTACGTCAACAATCCGGTGTTCTCGTTCTTCGGCCAGACACTCGAAAAGGTCGTTCACACGCCGGTGGCTCAATATCTGTCGGTGCCGACGTTCATCGCCATCTTCGTTTTCTGCCTGGTGTGGATCATCCTCTACCACACGCCGTTCGGGCGTTACATCATCGCCATCGGCGGCAATGAACAAGGGACGCGGCTTTCCGGTGTAAACGTCACCTTCTGGAAGTGGATGGTTTATGTCATGGCCGGAATTCTCTCGGCCATCAGCGGCATTACGCTGGCAGCCCGGCTGGAAGCCGCCGACTCCATCGTGGGCGTCGGCTGGGAATTCGACGCCATTGCCGCCGCCATTCTCGGCGGCACCAGCTTCGCCAAGGGCAAGGGCGGAATCGCGGGGACGGTGCTGGGAGTGCTGGTCATTGGCGTGGCTCGCAACGGGCTGAATGTCTCAGGCGTGCCGTCGCTCTGGCAGCCGGCGCTGATGGGCACCATCGTCATCCTGGCGATTGTCTTTGAAATCATCCATGCCCGCTGGAGAGAGGGAGCACGATGAATCTTGCCAAATATACGGCGGGCCGATTTGCCGCGTTGCGGTTCATCGTTTTGATTGTCGTCTGCGCCAGCATGGCCGTGCTGACACGGTCGGACGAGTACGGATTCGTGTTTCTCAACTCGAATAACCTTCTGAACATCGTGAGGAATGCGAGCATCCTGATCATCATCGCCGTGGGCCAGACGATTACGCTGACCGCCAAGGACGTCGACCTTTCCGTCGGCTCGGTTCTCTCGCTGACCAGCGTTCTAGGGGCCATCATGATGAAGAGCTACGGGTTCCACGCGCCCACCGCAATCTTCACGGCGCTGCTGGTCGGGGCGTTACTGGGACTGGTCAACGGCCTGCTGATTACCCAGGTCGGGCTGCCGCCTTTCATCGCAACCTACGGAATGCTGTGGGTGCTATTCGGGTTCGCGTACCTGATCCTTCGCGGTAACGTGATTTACGGGTTTCCGCCGGCGTTCCGCTACATCGGCAACGGCCATCTGTTCGGCATTCCCATGCCGATCATCGTGATGCTGGTGGTATTCATCGCCAGCTACTTCGTGCTATACCACACGACCCTGGGCCGCCGCTTCTTCGCGACCGGGGCAAACATGGAGATGGCCCGGATGTCCGGGGTCAAGGTAGGCCAGGTTGTCATCATCGCTTACGTCATCAGCGGCTTCCTGGCGGCTCTGGCGGGCCTCGTGTTGATTGCCTATACGAACGGCTCGGAGGCGCGCATCGGCGATAACTACCTGCTGCCGGTGCTGGCGGTGGTGGTGATGGGTGGAACCAGTCTGGCCGGCGGCCAGGGAAATCTTATGGGAACGCTGGTGGCGGCCCTGATCATGGCCGTCATCCACAACGGCATGAATATCCTCGCCGTACCCGCAATCTGGAAATCTCTTGTCGTGGGCCTGCTGGTCATCGGCGCGGTTCTCGCCGACCAGGGGCTGCGGCAAAAAGGGCTGAATCTGGGAACGTAGATGGATCGCACGTAGCAAATGCTCGAACAGGGACCTGGTGTTTCGACAGAGAAGCTGTGAATTCATTTCAGAGGGAAGGAAGAAATGACCAAGAAATCGATCGCAATCCTGGCGATAGCAGCCGTAGTGATGCTCGCATTTGTTCTCCCGGCTTCGGCGGCGGATACGAGCGCAAAGCCGGTCAAGGTGACCATGAAGGGCACACCTGGCGCGCCGGTGAAGAACTTCAACGCAAACGTCAAAGCGATGAAGCGGTTTAACGTCGCAATTGTTGTCAAGTCGCAGGCCATCCCGGTATGGGAGTCGCATCTGATTGCCGCCGCCAAAGCGGGGCAGGCCCTGGGCGTCAACGTCCTGCAATATGCTCCGTCGAAGGCCGACAACGTCGAAGAGCAGAAGAGGATCCTGGAAGACCTGGTGACCAAGGGCGTGGACTGCGTCGTGCTGGCGCCGGCCAATTCCCAGGCGGTGCAGGGCCCGGTAACCTCTCTGGTAAAGAAGGGCATACCGGTGGTGTATGACAACACGCGGGGCGCCGGCGACGATTACCTTTCCTTCGTCGGTGTCGACAGCTACGAGGCCGGCCAGGTGATTGCTAAAGCTGTTGGGCAGCGCATGAACGGTAAAGGCAAGCTCTTGATCCTGGAAGGCGTCCCGGGACAGCAGACGTCGGATGATCGCGTGAAGGGCATCAAGGACTACATCGGCAAGAACTATCCGGCAATCCGCTACAAGTCGATTTCCGCTCATTGGCAGTTTGATGAAGGCCGGCAGATTACCGAGGATACGCTGCAAAGCTGGCCCGACCTGGGTGGAATCGTAGGCGTCGGCGGCAACATGGCCGAGGGAGCGGCGGAGGCTATAGCGGCGGCAGGACGCCAGGGCAAGGTGGTGATCGGCGGCTTCGACGTGAATGCCCCCACGGTGGCGGCACTCAAGGAAGGAAAGCTGGCCTTCACGATTTCGCAGAGCGTCTATGAACAGGCTTACTGGTCGGTCGCGGCTTGCGTGACGGCGCTGAATGGCCGGCCGGTGCCGCGCACGATCCTTACGCCTCTCAATGTCGTCGTTCCGGCTGAGGCCGCCAAGTATGACGAGTCTCCCGAGGTCCTGCGGCGGCGGTAGTGAGCACCCCAACGAACCGGAGTTCGTTGGGGACCCGTTTTCCCGGGTTTCCTGGCAGGCTGCGGTTGCGTCTGCCGGAACGAGCGAAAGAGAGAGAAATGAGAAACAAACAGATTGCAATCCTGGTGGCCGTTCTGGCGCTCGTGCTTGTTTTCGTCGCCACGGCTTTTGCGGCCGATGCCACCAAGCCGGCGGTAACGATGAAGGGTACGCCAGGCCCGCCGGTGCGGAACTTCAACCCGAACATCAAAGCTGCCCGGCGCTACAACATTGCCATCGTGGTGAAGTCGCAGTCGATCCCGTTCTGGGAGTCGAATCTGATCGCGGCGGCCAATGCCGGCAAGGCTCTGGGTGTCAACGTCATGCAGTACGCTCCTACCAAGGCGGACAACATGGAGGAGCAGATGCGGATTCTGGAAGATCTGATGACCAAGGGCCTCGACTGTGTCGTGCTGGCTCCGGCCAACTCAATCGCGGCCAGGGGACCGGTTTCTGCGCTGGTCAAGCGGGGTATCCCGGTTGTGTACGACAACACGCTGGGCGCGGGCGACGATTACCTGTCCTTCGTGGGCGTCGACGACTTCGAAGCCGGCCAAGTCATCGGGAAGGCCGTGAGCGACCGCATGGGTGGCAAGGGCAAGCTGCTGATCCTGGAAGGTGTTCCCGGACAGGAGACTTCCGACCAGCGCGTGAGGGGCATTAAGGATTACGTCTCCAAACACTTCCCGAATATCCGCTTCAAGTCGATCTCCGCTCACTGGCAGTTTGATGAAGGCCGCAAGGTCACTGAGGATACCCTGCAGAGCTGGCCGGACCTGAACGGTATTGTCAGCGTCGGCGGCAGCATGAGTGAAGGTGCGGCGGAAGCCGTGGCCGCGGCCGGGCGACAGGGCAAGATCATCGTGGGCAGCGTCAATCTGAGCGCTCCGACCATGGGTGCGCTGAAGGAAGGCAAACTGGCCTTTACGGTCTTGCAGGGCGTCTACGAGCAGGGCTACTGGTCGGTCGCGGCCTGCGTGCAGGCTCTGAACGGCAAACCGGTGCCGCGCACCATCTATACCCCGCTCAAGGTGGTGATTCCATCCGAGGCCGATAAGTACGACGAGTCTCCCGAGGTCCTGAAGAAGCGCTAGCCAGGGACAGAAATTCTGCCGAGTTGACCAGGATGTGCGAGCGAGCGGTCGGGACGTGAAGCAGGCGCCGCACATCCTGGACAAGCTCTTGCGGTTCTTGCGGGAGAACGGTTTCATGTCGGCCAACCGCGGCCAGGGATGGAGCACAGCGAAGCGACATCGCCCGCGACAAGCCGAGTTCGCCGCAGAAGAGAGGTAACATGCCGGATGCTGGCAACCGATATCGAACCATGCAGGAGGTCGTCTACGAGACGATCAAAGAAAGACTCCTGACGAGGAAGTACCGGCCCGGTCAGCGGTTGAATACCAACGACCTGAGCACTGAGCTCGGGGTGAGTAGAATGCCGGTGCGGGAAGCGCTGCAGCGGCTGGAGGCGGCCACCGGCCTCATCCGTCTGATTCCCCACAAAGGAGCGGTGGTAAGAGAGACCTCCGAGGAAGACCTGCGCGATGTGTTCCGCATTCGCGTGGTTCTGGAAGGGCTGGCGGCGCGCCTGGCATGCGAGCACATCGGCGAAACCGAGCTTGACCAGATGGAAGCGGTGAACCGCAAGATCCAGCAGCTCGGCGACCACCACGACGAAGACGAGTTCGAACAGCTCAACCTGGAGTTTCATTCCATTATCTGGAAGGGCACCGGGTCGCGGCGGCTCAGCACTATCCTGAGCTCGCTCTACGACGCCAGCAGGAACTATCGCTACGCCAGCGTGCAGCTGCCCGGCAGGCTGGATGAGATCGCCGAAGAGCACAGCCAGCTCCTGGCCGCGCTTCGCCGGCGTGACGCCGCGCTGGCGGAAAAGACCATGAGCAGCCATTACCAGAGCACGCTCGTATGGCTTTTGCGGGAACTAGCCGAATCCGGCGCCAGGTGATTCATGAATATCGCCGTCATCGCCACGCTGGATACTAAAGGCAAGGAAGCAGAGTTCATCCGCGAGGAAATTCTTAAAGCTGGTCATACTCCGATCGTCATCGATCCGGGATCTTCCGGCGTGCCGGCTATTGTCGCAACGGTCACGCGGGAGGAGGTAGCATCGGCTTGCGGTGAGAGCCTGGAGCAGGTTCTCGAGCGCAAGGACAAGGCGTACGCGCAGCAGCGAATGACCGAGGGCCTGGTTCAGATCGTCACCCGAAAATACGCGGAGGGCGCCCTCGACGGGATCATCGCGATCGGTGGAGGCCAGGGCACAGCGATTGCGACGGCCGCGATGCGAGCGCTTCCTGTAGGTATTCCGAAGGTGATGGTTTCAACCGTGGCGGCCGGCCGCACCACCTTCGGAACTTATGTCGGCACCAAGGACATCACCATGATCCACTCGGTGGCCGACATCGCCGGGCTGAACTTCATCACCCGAAAAATTATTGCCCAGGCCACGGCGGCCGTGATGGCCATGGCCGCAGTGCGGCTTCCCGCGGAGCAGAAGCGTCCCCTGATCGCGCTCACGCAGGCCGGCGTAACCACACCCGGAGCCACGCGGATCAAGCAACTACTCGAGGAAGCGGGCTTCGAGGTGGTGGTTTTTCATTGCACCGGGATCAGCGGGCAGGCGATGGAGGAATTGATTCGCGAAGGCATCATTCTCGGGGTAATTGATTACTCGCCGCATGAGCTCACCGATCTGCTGTATGACGGTTTGCAGGCCGCGGTGCCGGGGCGCTTGACCGCCGCCGGCGAAATGGGCATTCCGCAGATCGTCGCTCCCGGCTGCACCGACGTGCGCCTGCACGAGTGGAGCTCTATCCCGCCCGGGTTGCGCGATCGGCCCTATATCAGGCACACACCAACGCACACGCACTTTCGAACCACTCGGGATGAGATGTCCGCGGTGGCGCACTATGTGGCTGAACATCTGAATGCCGGAAAGGGGCCGCGCGCCGTCGTGGTTCCCAAACGCGGCTACAGCATGATGAATCGCAAGGGCATGCCCCTCTACGACGAAGCGGCCAACCTGGCATTCCTGGAAACCCTGCGGAAGGAGCTCTCCCGGGAGGTCATTCTGGTCGAAGGAGACTATCACATCAACGATCCGGAATGCGCCGCGGCCACGGTGGAACTCTTCCTGAAGCTGTGGCAGGCGAAGGCCTCGATGTCATCCGCAGGCGCCCGCTAGAGCGGATTCAAAGTGGGCGTACTTTCGCTATCACCGCCGGGCTGATCGCCCGCTACCGCACGGGGTATACCGGAACCGAATTGTCTTGGCGCCGGCTCGCGAGTTGGTTCCAGGGTGAATGTGCGGGGGCCGGTACGCCCAGTTATCTACCTGCCCCCGCGCCTCCCTCCCGCACACCGAGGTTATTGCTTTTGGGGTGTGAGGGTGAAGACCGAGACACCTCTATTCGTAAACCCATTGGCTACGCACGTGCTGCAGCCGGCCGGCGCGGTCGCAGATGAGAACGGAACGAAGCGAAGCCTGCCCACCAGAACTGTTGCTGCGCCGGAATCCGGAACGGCTCTTTCGCCCACCCTTCCCCCGAAAGTGGTATTGTAGAAAGGCCTTTGCTTTCGTCTGGTATGCTGTTGCGGTTCCGGCAGCGATGCGTCTTTCAGGGTGACATCAGAAGGTCTTCCCCGAAGTCCCGTAAAAGTTCCTGCAGGAAAAGAGGTAGAGCATGCCCGTCTCGATCGTGTGGCCACCGCGGCATTCATCGCGTTCTCCGCGGCAACGCCGTCCGCTGCTTATCTTCATCCTGATCGTGCTGGTGCTGGCGATTGTCTTCGGCGGACGCTCGGCGGTGTCGTATTACGTCGACGCGCTCTGGTTCGGCTCCCTGGGATACGGGGACGTCTTCTGGAAGACCCTGAGCTACCAGTGGTCGGTCTTCGCGGTTTTTGCGGCGGCCACATTTCTGATTCTTTTTGGAGCCTTCACCGCTCTGCGGCGGGCGCACAGCGCCGATCTGCCGAGCAGCCACACCGTTTTCATCGGCGAACAACCTTTAAAGTTGCCGGTCGGGCTCCTGCTGAGCCTGATCGGGTTCGCCGTCCCGCTGCTGGCCGCCGCCGCCAGCGCAGCCAGCATGACGGCGAATTGGCGGGTCCTGATGCTCTACCGCTACGCGCCCCCTGCCGCCGCCGGCGCCGGGGACCCGATCTTTGGCAAGTCGCTCAACTTCTTCCTGTTCACGCTTCCCGCCTGGCAGCTCATCTCCGACTGGCTGATGACGATCGCCGTGATCACCTGCGGAATAGCGATTTTCTTCCTTCTTATTACGGGCGGCACCCGTGCACTGGCCGGGGACCGCGGCAGTTTAGCCTTGTTATCCTGGCGCGGATTCTCCGGCACATTCGCCTTCTTCCTGCTGGTCCTCGCGATACGCGTGTACATCAGCCGGTTCGAGCAGGTGCTGGCCGACCACACGGTCTTTTCCGGAGTCACCTACACGGATGCGCACGTGACGCTGCCCGGCCTGCTGGCCGTCTGTGTGGCGCTGCTGGTGGGCGCGGCGATTGCCGCGGTCAAGGCCTTTTCGGCGCCACGCGTGCGCTGGCTCGCAATTGCCATTATTCCGGCCTTTGTCTGTTACCTTGCGGTTCAAGCGTTCGGCTGGTATGTCAGCAGTTTCATCGTCAAGCCCAATGAACTGGTCCGTGAACGACCCTACATCACCCACAACATTGCGCTGACCCGCCAGGCCTACGGCTTGGACGGGATCACGCAACGGGAGTTTCCCGCCGAAACCAGCATCGAGGCGACCGACGCATCGAACAACCAGGCTACGCTGCAGAACATCCGGCTGTGGGACTGGCGCGCGCTGCAGGACACGCTGCGGCAGATCCAGGAAATCCGCACCTATTACGACTTTCCGGACATTGACATAGATCGCTATGAGATCGAGGGCAATATCCGCCAGGTAATGCTGGCCACGCGCGAGTTGAATGTCACGAAACTGCCCGAGAGCAGCCGAAACTGGATCAATGAGAAGCTCATCTACACGCACGGTTACGGCATCACCATGAATCCCGTAAACGGGTTCACGCCGGAAGGGCTGCCGTCACTGATTCTGAGCAACATGCCGGTCGAGAGCACGGTGCGCGGGATCGAGGTCAAGCGCCCGGAGATCTATTTCGGTGAGCAGACCAACACCGATGTGTACGTGAAGACGCGCCAGAAGGAATTCAACTACCCCCAAGGCCAGAACAACACCCTCACTTCCTACGAAGGCACCGGCGGAATCGTGATTGGGGGATTCCTGCGGCGCCTCATCCTGGCCATTGACCAGAATGACCTGGCGAAGCTGCCCTTCAGCGACGACGTGAACAGCGAGAGCCGGCTGCTGATGCGGCGCAACGTGCGCCGGCGCGTGACGGCCCTGGCGCCGTTCCTGTTCTTCGAGCGGGATCCCTACATCGTGCTCGGCGATAATGGCCGACTGTTCTGGATGATGGACGCCTTTACGACCTCGGACAGCTATCCGTACTCGCGGCACTATCTGTTCGGCGGCCAGCCGGTCAATTACGCGCGGAACAGCGTCAAGGCTGTCATTGACGCTTACGATGGCACAACGACGTTTTACGTCTTTGATCCAACCGACCCGATCATTGGCGCCTACCGCCGCATCTTTCCGAGCCTCTTCAAGGATGCGAACGCCATGCCGGCAACCTTGCGCAAGCACGTGCGCTACCCCGAGCTCCTGCTGAAACTGCAGGCCTCCGTCTACGGCTTGTATCACATGACGGAGCCGGTGGTGTTCTACAACCGCGAGGATTTGTGGAGCCCCGCCAGCGAGTCCGGCGTTAACGAACGCGGCGAGCGCGCGACGGTGCCGATCGAGCCCAACTTCGTACTGATGAAACTTCCGGGGGAGAGCGGGATGGAGTTTGTCGATATTCTGCCGTTCACGCCGGCCAACCGGAACAACCTGATCGGCTGGATCGCCGGACGCAGCGACGGCGCGCACTACGGCACGGCAGTGGTCTACAACTTTCCCAAAACCAAGCTCATCGACGGGCCGCTGCAGGTCGAGGCGCGAATCGACCAGGACCCGCAGCTCTCGGGACAGCTGACGCTGTGGAACCAGCAGGGCTCGCACGTGCGGCGCGGCAGCCTGCTGGTGATTCCGATCGGGCGCGCTTTGCTGTATGCGGAGCCGATCTACCTGCAGGCCGAGCGCAGCCCGATGCCGCAACTGCGCCTGGTGGTGCTCGCCGTGCAGGACAAGCTGGCTTATGGACCAACGTTTGAAGCGGCGATGACCGAGCTTTTCGGCAGAACGCCATTGCCCGCGCGAGCCACCGGCGCCGCCGGGCAGCCAGCGGCGCCCACGCTCGCTTCGGCAGCTCAGCCCTCGGCGGAACTCAAGGCGCTGATCACGGAGGCCGCGAGAGACCTGGAGGATTACCAGCGCCTGACATCGACCGGCAAGCTCGGCGAAGCCGGACAGAAACTGGAACATTTGAAGCGCACGCTGGAACAGTTGAACGCGCGCCAAAGATAATTCGTTTCGAATGCCGGCAGACGCGCACTTGCGTCCGCTGGGGGAGTTGCGAGCCCCCGGCGGATCAACTGCACGCTTGCCGAGCGCTCGCAGGAAATGCGTGGTAGCGGCGTTTTAATGCCGGGCGCGCCGCCGCATCGCCCATATTCTGTTGTTCTCCCTTCGCCATCTCTGAATCGCAAACACGCCTGCCCCGGTACGCATCGGCGGCCGAAATGTGCTTCCAAAGGCGCGACCCGGTCCGGGAGAATGAAGTCGCCGGCTCACAATCTGGGTTGAAGACTAGAGCGGATGTAAAGGGGCGTAACCTTCGCTATCACCGCCGGGCTGATCGCCCGGCTGCCGCACGGGGTATACCTTCCGCGACCCGGTCTAAAGTTTTTAGCGGAGGCTGCCGATAACCATTCTGCAACCTGCTGGACGCCCTTCTCAGCCCGCATACGCGGGCCGAACTGGTATGGGAGAGCGGGCGAATTTGTTTTCCGGCGTTGGCGTTGCAGGCCGTTCTGTGTAGACGTCTTCCTGCTGCAGCTTAGACAAGGAAATGGGAGATACGACATGCGTTCGTTCGGCATAGGCAAGAAGCTGTTCTGCTGCGTCATGGCAATGTTTGCGCTGATGGTGACCCTGAGCGTGGTGGTCCATGTTTCGCTTACCGGGATGGAAGAAGCTCACCACCGCACCGTCGATAAGAGCGCAAGGAAGCTCATCCTGATCAACCAGATCGACACCGCCAAGTCGGACTTGCTGGCGGCGCAGCGCGGGCTGTTCCAAAGAATGTGGTTCAAGGAATACGATCTCGCCGAAGCGGCGCGGCAAAGCTTCCACAAGAACGTCCAATTGTCGCAACGATACCTGGAGGAGATGCGTCCCCTGGCTTCCACTGCGGAAGAGGCCAAACTGGTGGAGAAGCTTTACGCGCAGACGCAGGCGTGGCCAGGCAAGTTTGCCGAGACTAACCGGTTGCTCGTGGCGGGCAAAGCGGAGGAGGCAAAAGATTACACGCACAAAGTGCCCATGTTCGTGGGCACGGAGCAGACGGTGAGTGAGTTCAAGAAGCTGGAGATCGCGCTGCTGGAACAAGAGAAGCAAAGAGCTTCACGCCAGGCCGCCATAAGCCGCTACCTGGCTTGGGGGATGAGCAGCATCAGTTTGGTGATGGGAGTTCTGTTCTTCTTCATGATTCACCGCATGACCGGCAAGCTGAACGGCTTTACCCAACAGCTCTCGCGAGAGCTCCAGCCAGATTGTGAGTTCAGCGGCACAGGTCTCGGCGTCTTCGCAGGCTCTTGCCCAAGGCGCTTCCGAGCAGGCGGCATCGCTCGAAGAGACCTCGTCATCCACGGAGGAGATCACCTCCATGACCAGGCAGAACACGGAGAATGCCAACGGCGCCGCGCGGCTGGTGGACGATTCGGGCCGGCAGTTTGAAACCGCCAACCAGAAGCTGGGCGAGATGGTAACCGCCATGGAGGAGATTTCAAGCGCCTCCAATCAGGTCGCCAAGATCATCAAGGTCATCGACGAAATCGCCTTCCAGACGAACATCCTGGCCTTGAACGCCGCGGTGGAGGCGGCTCGCGCCGGAGAAGCAGGAATGGGATTCGCGGTCGTGGCGGACGAGGTGCGCAACCTGGCGCAACGATGCGCCGCGGCCGCCAGAGATACGCAGGCGCTGATCGAAACGGCCGTATCCAAATCGACCAACGGCATGCAGAAGGTGAAGGATGTCGAACAGGCGATTACGGTGGCCACCAAGCAGGCACTGGAGATCAAGTCCCTGGTAGACGAAGTCAACGTCGGCAGCCAGGAGCAGAAGAAGGGATTGGAGCAGATCTCCGGCGCCATACAGCAGATGGAACAGGTGACGCAAAAGGCGGCGGCTAATGCCGAGGAGAGCGCGGCGGCCGGCCAGGAGCTGAATACGCAGGCCGACGCTTTACTGGGACTGGTGAAGGGCCTGAACGAGCTGGTGACGGGCGGATCGGGTATGGCCACTCTTCGCCATGAGGCTGTTCGTTAGACGCCACAGCGAGAGTGTGGCGCCGCCGGCAATAAGGCGCCGACCAGCGACCGCAGCAAGCGCGAAACACCGCGCTTGCCGGGGGGCCTCGCCACTGATCCTATTCACTGACCATCTATTCGGCAGCAGTGACACGATTCCACAGTCGGCCGATCTTTTCGATCTCCACAACAACCTCGTCTCCGGGCACCAGATAGGGCGCCGGGGCCATTCCCCAAGCCACGCCGACCGGGGTTCCGGTGGCGATCATGTCGCCGGGTTCCAACGTCGTCCCCTGGCTTATGTCCGCGATGAGCGCGCGCACGCCAAAGATCATGTCGCGGGTGTTGGCGTTCTGCCGGAGCTCGCCATTGACCAGGGTGCGCAGATTGAGTTGCTGCGGGTCTGGAATTTCGTCGCACGTCACTACCCAGGGTCCGCAGGGCCCGTAAGTGTCCGCGGACTTTCCGGTGAACCATTGCTTGCGTCCATGCTGCACGTTGCGGGCGGTAACGTCGTTGAGGATGGTGTACCCGAAGACGTAATCGAGGGCGGCTTCGGCCTTAACCTTGCGGCACTTCGCTCCCATCACCACCGTCAGCTCGGCCTCGTAGTCCAGTTGCTTGGTGAACTCGGAATCATGGATGATGGCGGCACCGGCGCCGACCAGGCAGGTGTGCGGTTTGGAAAACCACATCGGCGACGGCGGAACCTCCGTTTTGGCCAGTCCCCAAGCCTTGTCGAATTCCTTGACATGCTCCATGTAGTTCTTGCCCACGCAGAGCAGGTTCTTAGGAGGACGAAGGATCGGCGGCAACCAGGCAGCAGGGGCGGGTGAAACCATATCCTTGAGTTGACGCAACTCGTCTTCACTCAGGGGCTTGTGGATGAGGGATAAAACGTCGCTCGCCTGTTCCCGTCCCTTCAGTTGACGAACGGCGGCTACCCGGTCCCCCAAAACGACCGCAGCCGAGGTCGAATCTTTCCATGGCACAGTTGCAAGCTTCATAGATTCTCCGAGTCAAAAGATAAAGCGCGCAGTGCGCCCAGTACGGGTCTTCGGCACCAGCGCCGACCAGTTCTAATTCTTAAAGCCGCTCCCGCTGGCTCCGGGGCGGCGATGACATTGTATATGATTGAGCTTTCCCGGCCGTGTGGCGCCGGGACTCCGGCGCATTTTGGGCGGCAGGAAATCGGTCAGGAGAAAACGAGAAACAGCATGGCGCGCGTATTCATCACGGGTTCTTCCGACGGACTGGGCCGAATGGCCGCTCAGCTGCTCGTCGAGCAAGGCCACAGCGTGGTTCTGCACGCTCGCAATGAGCAGCGAGCGGAGCAAGCTCTGGCCGCCGTGCCGGGAGCGGAGACGGTTGTCATCGGCGATCTGGCGAGCATCGCCCAAACCCGCGGGGTCGCCGACCAGGTTAACCGGCTCGGTCTGTTCGACGCGGTGATTCATAACGCAGGCGTCGGATACCGCGAATCCGAGCGCATTGCCACCGAAGACGGCCTTCCTCAGCTCTTCGCGGTCAACACCCTCGCGCCATACATCCTGACCGCGCTTATACAGAGGCCGAAACGGCTCGTCTACCTGAGCTCAATGCTGCACAAGAGTGGAGATACAAGCTTGAAAGACCTGGCATGGGAGCAACGCCCGTGGCAGGGCTCGCAAGCTTACTCTGACAGCAAACTGCACGATGTGATGCTGGCCTTTGCGGTGGCACGCCGCTGGCGTGATGTGTTCTCCAATGCGCTCGAACCCGGCTGGGTGGCGACCAAGATGGGCGGAGCGGGGGCAACGGACGATCTGGACGCGGCGCACCGCACCCAAGTCTGGTTGGCGACGAGCGACGAGCCGCCGGCAAAGGTTACGGGCGAGTATTTCTATCACATGCAGCGTCGGCCGCCGCTTGCCGCCGCGCGCGACCCGGAGCGGCAGGAGCGGCTGATCGAGGCGTGCAAAGGATTCTCCGGGGTGGAGCTGCCTTGAGCAGGCCGCGAATCCCCAGGTCAGCGCCGAACTGCCAACAGAGCGATTGCTGCCGGCGAGAAAGCGCGACCGAGCAGCACGATTGTTATCAAATGATTTGCTCGTCGGCGCGGGACCTCCACCCCAGCAGACGCAACAACACGTCTGCTGGGGACCCCGGACCTGGGGCACCCTTTCAAACTGACCCCGTAGCAGAATTAGCGCGCGCTCGGAGCCGCGGCGCGTCTGGCGCGTCCAGCAATTGCTTTGCGGGCGGCGCCGGCAACCGCGGTTTTGTCTAAGCCATACTTGGTCAAAATCGCTTCGTAGGCGCCAGACTCTCCGAACTTGTCGGAAATACCGACGATTTCCAGCGGCCCCAGCGCATGTCTGGCCACCACCTCAGCCACGGCCGAGCCCAAGCCGCCGTAGATGCTGTGCTCCTCCACGGTCACAGCGGCGCCGGTTTTGCTGACGGAAGCGATGACCGCCTCCGCATCCAGCGGCTTGACGGTATGCATGTCGATGACTTCGGCCTGAATGCCTGCCTGGTGCAATAGATCCGCCGCTTCCAGCGCCTTGCATACCATGTAGCCGTTGGCAAAAATGCTTACGTCTTGGCCGGGGCGGAGAACAATCGCCTTTCCGATTGCAAACGACATGCCCGCGTCGTAAATCGGCGGAACCTCGGCGCGGCTGAGGCGCAGGAAGACCGGGCCGGGGTAGCGGGCGGCGGCAAAGACGGCACGCCTGGCGGCATGCTCGTCCGCCGGCACGACGACGGTCATGTTGGGAATCACCCGCATAACCGCAACATCCTCGACAGACTGATGGCTGGCGCCGTCGTAGGAGTCGGAGAGCCCGCCGTATGCGCCCCCGATCTTCACGTTGAGTTTGTTGTAGGCGATCAGGCTGCGCACCGGGTCGCCCGCGCGCATGGCGCAGAACAAGGCAAAGGTGTTTACGAAGGGAATTTTGCCGGTAGTTGCCAGACCCGCCGCTATCGACATCATGTTGCCTTCGGCGATTCCGACATTGAAGAACCGGTTCGGATAGGCTTTTCCGAACAGGGCCGAGCGGGTTGAGCTGGAAACGTCGGCATCCAGCACCAGCACATTGGGATTAGCGCCTCCCAGTTCGACCAGCGCTTCACCGTACGCTTCGCGCATTGTCTTCATTTAGCTCTTACCTCCCAGTTCGGCCATGGCCTGGGCATAAAGCTCGTCGCTGATGGCTTTGCCGTGCCATTCGTTCTTGCCTTCCATGAAAGAAACGCCCTTGCCTTTGACGGTATTGGCGATGATGACGGTAGGGCCATGCAGCCTTTTCCTGGCCTGATCGAAGGTGGCGTCCAGGCTGCGAATGTCGTGGCCGTCGACGGTCATCACGTGCCAACCGAAGGCTCTGAATTTGTCGGCAAGGTTGCCGAGCGGCATGATGTCGTCCACCCTGCCATCCAGTTGAACTCCGTTGTTATCGACAATGGCGATCAGCCGGTCGAGTCTGAATGCCGGCGCAGCCATGGCTGCTTCCCAGACCTGCCCTTCCTGCAGCTCGCCATCGCCCAGCAGCACGTAGGTAAAGTAATCGCGATTGTCCAGCTTGCCGGCCAGCGCCATACCTATGCCGGCAGAAAGCCCCAATCCCAGCGAGCCGGCGGACATGTCGATGCCCGGGGTCTTCTTCATATCCGGATGCCCTTGCAGGATTCCTCCAAGCTGCCGCAGCCGGAAAAGCTCTTCGCGCGGGAAATAGCCTTTCTCGCACAGCACCTGGTAGACCACCGGAGCACAGTGGCCCTTGGAGGCAATGAAACGGTCGCGGCCGGGAGACTCCGGGTCGGCGCAGCTTACCCGCATCTGGTTGAAATAGAGCACGGTGAGAATTTCCACCGCGGAAAGCGATCCTCCCGGGTGGCCTGTCTGCACGTGGTGCAGCATGGTTATGATCTCTGTGCGAACCTTGTGGGCGATCTGCCGCAGATTGTCGTATGCCGCCGCATCTAATGCCACGATTGCTTGCTCCTGATTAAGAGACTGCAGAAAAACAGGTTGCTGTTAACGAGGCTGCGGAAAAACAGATTTCGGATCACATGGGCCTACAGTATCTTGTTAACTGACCTTGTGGTGCCCACATTCCACAGCGCCTCGCTTGTTGCTTCGGCGCGTTTTTCCGCAGCCTGTTAAACCGGGGTCAAAACCAGTTTGAACCCTTCTTTCTTCTCGAACTTCGCGAAAGCTTTTTTCCACTCGGTTATCGGCAAAACATCCGAAACCAGGACGTTGGCCTTTACGGTTCCCGCCGCCAGCAACTGTATGGCTTTCTCCCAGGCGGTCCAGGTGGAACCTAATGATCCCGTAACTTTGAGTTCCCGGAAACAGATTTTTTCAAAGTCGACCTGCAGCGGCTTGCCGAAAAGGCCGATCTGAGTGTACTGGCCGGCCTTGCGGGTGAGAAGCAGTCCTGAGTCCACCGCTCCGGGCGAGCCGGAGCATTCCAGCACAACGTCGGCACCGCGGCCGGAGGTGAGCTCGCGGATAACGCCGAAGACGTCTTCGTTGATTATGTCGACGGTGCGGTCGGCGCCCAATTGCCTGGCCATCGCCAAGCGTTGCTGGTCGATGGTGGTGCCGCTGACGACCACGGTCGCCCCTTGCGCTTTTGCCAGCTGCAACGCCAGCAGACCGATGCTTCCCGGTCCGGTGACCAAAACCACGTCTCCGGCATCGATGCGAGTCAGCTCCATCACGGCATGAGTCACGCAGGCCAAAGGCTCGCACAGAGCGCCAGCGACAAAATCGATATTCTCCGGCAGGCCGTGCACCCTTTCCTGCGGCACCAGGGTGTAGCGGGTGAAAACACCGTTGTACCAGTAGCCCAGCGTTCTGCGATTTGGGCAAAGATTGTAAAAGCCGGTGCGGCAGTGGAGGCAATCGCCGCAGAAGCTGACAGCCGTCTCGGAGGTAACGCGGTCACCCACCTTCCAGCGGGTGACGTTCTCGCCCAAGGCCGCTACCACGCCCGCGAATTCGTGTCCGGTAACGACCGGGGGATTGATCGGGATGCCGTCGATATCATCGTGAAAGATGTGCAGGTCGGAGCCGCAAATGCCGGCGGCGTGCACTTCGATCTTGATCTGCCCGGGACCGGGGCTGGGTTCGGGAATATCCCGGATTTCCATGTTGCCCGGTCCCTTGGCGTATTTGACCAGTCCTTTCACCGGAATCTCCTTTTGACCTCAATAAGGCACCAAGTGTACACCCATTTCCCCCGCTCGCCCCACGTGATGCTCATGAGACGAGGCCTGGTGCCGAGGAGTCTCGCTGGTTCAAGCGACGTGACAAAAAAGGCCATCTTCGGACGGGAAGATGGCCGCATGGAAAAGCTACTTTGACACTGGTGCTTCAGTTTCCGGCAGCATCCTGCTCGATCTCGGTTTCCGTTCGTAGGGCGGCCTGCTGCTGACTTTGTACTTCGCTTTCCGCGTAGAGGTCAGGAACGGCCGTTCCCACCACGACCTCGTGCGGATTGGGCGGTGGCGCGGGAGGAATCCCGCCTTTTCCCTGTTTCTCCGCCAGGGTCTGGAGGCCGCTGCCGACCTTTTCCCGGAAGGCGTTGTACATCTCCTGCAGCTCCGCGATTTCCATCAGGGCCGTGTTGGAGCTTGCCGGACAGCTTCCCGGCTTGCTGCTGGCGACCATGACGGGCACCTTGGTTTGCTCAACCGGGGTTTCGCTAGTGCGGACGATAATATCGCCAGGAGTGAGCGGGCAGCTCTGACCGGCGAAGTCCAGCTCGACATTCTGGGAAACGACGAAGGTTCGAAACTTCGGATCCAGGGCCGGCGGCAATTCGTCGGCTGCTGCCCGAGCCGTAGAGGGTGCGCTGGGCTCAGGCTCAGCCGCGGCAGCCTGTTCCGCTTCCACCACTTGCTGGACCTCTTCGGCAATGGCCCGCTTCAGCGTGGGTGTAACGGCGGGCGGCGTGTTCTGCGCAGCCTGCGCCGGCGGAGGCGCTGGCGCGTCTTCGCCCTGGGCGCGATCCTCATAGGCATCTTTGAGATTCTCTCCCAACGTGTTATCTGTCAGCCACTGAGCCGCGGAGGGATAAGTCGCGTCGGGCGTGAAATACTTGGCAAAGAAGTTGGAACAGTCATCCGGACTCCAGTTATAAGCGGCCGGCGATGCCCATGGATTCGTGGCCCATGTGTAGTAGGCAGGCCCGTAGTAGCGGGCCGGCACGTAGCGGTAGTAAGCCATGTTGCGATAAGTGGCCCTGCGATAGACCGCCGCATAGGTGCGCCGTCCGGCGACATAGGTCCGCGTTACATACCCCGGCCGCGCTGCAATCGGGCGCTCGACAAAGCCGCGGCGCGGGCCGTAACCGATGACGCGGGCATGGTCCGGCCTCACGAACTCGTAGCGGCGGCCATACGCCTGATGCGTCACTGTCATCTCGCTGTGATCGGGGCGTACGACGTGCGCCCGCACGAGCCTTCCTTGATCGGAAAATCTGGCATCGATGCCCGGCTGCGAGAAGTGGGTCAGATGGCCATCCCGGCTGACTTCCCACTTCCTTCCGTCCTCATGGGAGAACATCCTGTTTCCACTTGGCTGCGGTACGACCTTGGCGTCATGCGGTGGGGTAAAGTTGTGCGCAAAGGTGCCGGAGTTTGCCAGGCGGACAGGGGTGACGTCGTGCGACGGCGGGATAATGTCGCGATGTTCCGGCGGAGTGGGACGCGTCGCCTGAGTACCCGCAGGCGGCGGCGTAATGCTCGGACGCATGGCCGGCGGGGTAACGGGACGAGGCTGCGCCGGACCACCGGGCGTTGGAGCATGCCGGGCCTGTTAATGGTGCCTACGTCCGGTGAAGGCGCGTTTGGACGCCCCGGCGTGGTGG
Source organism: uncultured Acidobacteriota bacterium (assembly GCA_963791145.1). Taxonomy (GTDB): domain Bacteria; phylum Acidobacteriota; class Terriglobia; order Terriglobales; family Acidobacteriaceae; genus CAWBRT01. The sequence continues at coordinate 26,962 of CAWBRT010000001.1, forward strand.
TGCGTGCGGGTCCGGGGCGGGTGGGCGTCGTGGGCCGGTTCGGCGCGGTGGTTGGACGCGACGGTGTTGTGGGACGCGGTGGCGTCGGCCGCGGCGGTGCTGGCCGCGGGGCGGGCGCGGACGCGGGGGGGGCCGGGCGCGGAGGCGCTGGACGCGGAGGCGCCGGTTGCGGTGCTACCTTCGGCGGCGTGTACTTCGGAGGTTCGCCTTGTCCAACTTGAGAAAGCAGTACAGCCATCGTCGCAAAAACAATCAGGACGCCCCGGAATATCTTTGACTTCATTACGTATTCTCCTGACCCTGAACTGCCGGGCCTGGATTCTACCTGCCTATCGTGATCATGAACGGCTCGGTGCTGGTCAGCTCAACATTGCTACAGGTCTTGACGGCAAACAGACCGGCGGGCTTGACCCAGTGACCGGTGTAATTGTTCATCTCCGTGCGGATGGTGATGGTCTTTCCATCCTCGCTGACCGTACCGCTGAAATCGTGATTGGCGCCAGGTATCTGGCAGGTGGTTTCGGCCTGATAGAAGCCGGGCTGAGTAGCTATGCCATCGACGGCGAACTCGTTGAAGGTGCCCTTCAAAACCCAGGTGCCGAAGCTGAGGGTGAAGTTTCCTTGCTGGAGCTGAACGGTAGCCGTGCCGCCGCACCCCTGCTTGCAGGTCCAGGCACCGTTAAGCCCGGCGATAAGGGCCCGCCTGGCCTGCACCTTCCTGCGATCCGCCTCGTCGGCGGCCTGTCGCTTGGTCTCTTCGGCTTGCGCCTTCTCCTGCCGGTAGTCGATCTGGTAGATCAACTCCTTGGCGGCCTTGATCTGCGAAGCATCAAGATTCCAGGCCAGATATACGGAGAGATTGTCCTTGGCGGCCTTGTAATCGCCGGCTGCGCTGTAGGCTACACCCAAGCTGTAATAGACGGGCCCGTACCAGGGCGCGGCGTCGCGGGCGCGCTGAAACTGCGCCACCGCATCCTTGAAGTCCGGAGCTTCCTTGGCGTCTTCGAAGGCCACTTTACCGCGGGCCATGTAACGCTCGGTCTCTTCCGGCACAGGCAAAGGCGGATTCGATGACGCTGCCCGCCGCACGATGTTGGCGCGCAGGGAGAAATCATTGGGGTTCCGCTTGATGCCGGCCAATGACCGGTCGAATTCCGCCTGCACCTGCTTGGCGTCGACATCCTTGACGAGGTTCTGCGCCTCCGCCATGCCGGCCGTGTCACGAGCTGCCGCCATGTAGAGAAGGAGCCACTCGCGTTCCTTCTGGTAGTCGCCCAACTTGTCGAAAGCGGCGCCGAGGGCGCGGTAGGCGTCAGCGAACCAGGGCGCGGCCTGGGCTGCCTGCTCGAATTGCTTGGCGGCCACCTTGATCTCGTCCGCGGACTGCGCCTTCTGGATCTGCGCCATACCTTGCGTGAAGAAGTTCGTGGCATCCTCCGGAACCGCCGGAGCCGTCTTCAAGGCGCGCGCCAGACGGATGACCTTGTCCCGCAGTTCGATACTGGCCGGCTGCGCACGGTACTCCTCCAGGGCAGCCGCAAACTGCCTGCGGGCAAGCAGATCGGCGGAGGGTCTGGGGGCGGTGGACGACCGCTGGGTTTGCGCTGTGGCAACGGCTATGGCGCCCAGCAACAGAAGGGCGAGTACGCTGGACCTTTTCCTCATTTGAAACAGGCACTCCTTGAGAGACTTAGGGTTGATCGCATTTTACTGCTGATGACCAATTCTTCAACACTGAATTGCTTCCTAAGGAGACGAAATGCCAGATGGGCCGTGCCATTCTGGGCGGCACCGGCAAGGGCGAGCGCCGCGTTGCGCCTTGCAATTGTTGCTCCAAGTGACACATGGACGCACGCTCAGTCGCCGGCGCTGCTCGTCCGATCAGGAGTGCGCGGGTGGCGCGATGATCTTCAATCTGGAGCGAACAGTCGCGAATCAAGCGAAGAACGTCACGCGTCCGGCTCGAGGAAGCGTTCACTTTTGCGCTGTGCATAGAGCGGATTCAAAGTGGGCGTACCCTTCGCTCTCACCGCCGGGCTGATCGCCCGGCTAACGCACGGGCATACCTTCCGCGAATCCGGTCTAAGGCGCGGCGGCCCAAGGCTGCGAGTCCTGCTGTCGCACCGGCTCGGGGTCCACGTCGAAAGATCTCTTTTCGAGGAAAGACTCGAACTTCTCGGGCTCCAACGGCCGGGAGAAGACGAAGCCCTGCACGCAATCGCACGCCATGCCGTCGAGCAGGTCGAGGTGTTCGGAGGTTTCCGCTCCTTCGGCGACGACGTTCATTCGCAGATTGTGGGCTAGGTTGATGATGGTATTGACGATCTTCTGATTGCGTTCGTCGGCTGCCATGCGGGCGATAAAGTAACGATCGACCTTGAGGGTATCGACGGAAAAGCGGTGCAACTGGTCGAGCGACGAGTAGCCGGTGCCGAAGTCGTCTATGCTGAGCCGCACGCCAAGGCGCTGCAATTCCTCAAGCGTGCGATACGTGTGCTCCGGTTCCTCCATGGCCGTGCTTTCGGTGAGTTCGAGGCACAGACTGCGCCCTTCGATTCCGGCTTCTTTCACGGCCTGCTCGACGACGCTCACCAAATCCGATTGTAAGAACTGTCTTCCCGATATGTTGACGCTCATGTACAGGGGCGGTTGGGTGCCAAAGCGTTGCTGCCAGCGGCGCAGTTGTTTACAGGCTTCGCTCAAGACCCAGGCGCCCATGGGAACGATGAGTCCGGTCTCTTCGGCGATGGGAATGAAAACATCCGGGACAACCAGGCCACGCTCTGGAGACCGCCAGCGCAGCAGGGCCTCAAAGCCCATGATCTTCTTTCCGGGCAGAGAGACAATGGGCTGGTAGTAAAGAATGAATTCGTTGCGCTCGAGCGCCTGCCTCAGTTCAGACTCCAATTGCAGCCTCTCGACGGCGCGGCGGTGCATGGCTTCGTCGAAAACCACGCGCCGGCCCCGCCCGGCAGCCTTGGCCCGATACATGGCGGTATCAGCGTCGCGCAGCATCTCTTCGGCTGAGGCGTAGCCGGTCGAGCTGGTTGTGATACCGATGCTGACGCTGACGGACAACTCCTTGCCCCGTACCTGAAACGGCTTGCGGAATTTTTCGGCAATGCGGTCGGCTACCCGCAGGGCATCGCTTGCGTCCTTGAGTTCCTCGAGCAGGATAGCGAACTCGTCTCCCCCTAAGCGCACCACCAGGTCTTCCCCTCCGGGGAAGCGGCTGATCGAATCGGTACGGCGCAGGCAGCTCTCCAGCCGGCTGGCAGCTTCCATCAGCAGTTCGTCGCCTGCCTGGTGCCCGAGGCCTTCGTTGATGATCTTGAAGTCATCCAGATCCAGGTAGAGCAGGGCGCAAACGTAGCCGGGGTGGCGCTCAGTCCGTTGCAAGGCAAGGCTGAGGCGGTTCTGGAAAAGCTGCCGGTTCGGAAGCTTGGTAAGCGAGTCCTGCAGGGCAGCCGCCTTGGCCGCCTGCTTGGCTGCCTCCAGTTCCCTGGCGATAGTGGCCAAGGTGTCGGTTTGCTGCTCCAGCAGGCGATTGAGATCCTGCAGGCGTTGTTGCGCATCCCGCATGAACGACCACTTGAGAGCCAGCGAGGCGGCCAGTTGCAGCACTTCCAGGCGATCAAAAGGTTTGTTAAGAATGACGAAGTTGTGCGAAAACCCCAGTTGCCGCGCCACCTCTCTCCAGTCATAACCGGAACGAGCCGTGGTCAGCACTGCCTGGAGATCCGCGTCCACCTGCCAGAGACGGCGGAGGGTCTCAACGCCATTGGCGCCGGAAGGGCCTTCCAGATTGACGAATGCCAGGGCGAAGGGCTGGTCAGCCGCTTTTGCCTGCCGCAGGACGGCGAGTGCCTGCTCCTGCTGGAAGGCAGACTCGATGACGAAATGCACGTCGGCGGCCGCGTGCCCCGACAGGAGCACCGCTTGGCCGGCGGGCAAAGAATCTTCGGGCCGGATAGACAGAATCCGCCGCACCTCGTCGTGAACCGCCTGATCATCGTCCACAATGAGCAGACGGAACTTCCGGCTCGTTTCCATGTTGTCCTCTGTCAGTACAGAACTCTATCGGCATCAGGCAGCTACGACTTTAGCCACACCTGTGAAGAGTCGGGCAGGCATGTGTCCGGTGTCTGGATTGTAGACACGAAGGCGGAAGGATGGGCAGAACTGCGAAGTGCCCCGGTTTGCCGGAATCGTTGGCCGAGCTGCGCCGCTATCTGGCCGTCAGAAACATCGTGTGATAGGGAATGCCGATCAGCAGCAGCGCGGCCAAAAAGATGAGGCCGAAGACAAAGCCCAGCCGCCAGAAATCCTTGGGCGGGATATAGCCGCTGCCGTAATACACGGGGCTGGGGCCGGTCGCATAGGGCGTGATGATGCCCATAATCCCAAGCGACATGCTCAACAGCAAGGCAAAGGTCGCGACCGGAACACCGGGAACGCTGGCGCCAGCCAGCAGTATGACCGGCAGAACGGCGGTCGCATGCGCCATGGTGCTGGCAAACAGATAATGAACTCCGAAGAACAGCGCCACCAGCGCGATCATGACCAGAACGGGCGACAAGCCGCTCAGGTGCGAGGCCGAGTACCTGGCAAACCACACGGCGAAGCCGACCCGGCTCAGCCCCTCCGCCAGGGTCACCAGCGTGGCAAACCAGACCAGCACATTCCAGGCCGACTTGTTGCCGATCAGATCATCCCACCGGATGATGCCTAGAACAATCATGCCGCAGACGAGAACCAGCGCCACCATGCCGGGATCGATGAAGGCCTTACCGAAGATCCACAGCACCAGGGCCACTACCACGATACCGGCCATGGTGATCTCCTTGGCGCTTACCTTGCCGAGCTTCGCCAGCTCCTGCACAGCCCAGGGTGGAACCTCCTTGCTGGTCTTGATTTCGGGAGGATAGATTTTGTAGGCCAGATACGGCATGGCGAAGAGCAGGCAAATACCCACCGGTAGAAATCCGACGAACCATTGAGTCCAAGTAATGCTGACATTGGTCGTCTTTTTTACCAGGTCTATCGCCAGCAGGTTGGCGGTCATGGCGGTGCTGAACATCGAGCTGGTGATGCAGGTGGCGGCCAGGGCCGTCCACATCAGGTAAGCGCCGATCCTGCGGGAGGTCGGCCCCGGTTGCGAGCCGTAGAGGCCGGGAATGTTGCGCACGATCGGGAAGACGGTTCCCGCGCTGCGGGCGGTGTTCGAGGGAGTAAAAGGCGCGAGCACCAGGTCCGAGAAGGTAATGGCATAGCCGAGCCCGACGGTCTTTCCTCCCAGGAATCTCACCAGCGTAAGTGCGACTCTCCGCCCCAGGCCTGTCTTTTCGTAGCCCAGCGAGAACATGAAAGCGGCAAAGACCAGCCACACCGACGAGTTGCCAAATCCGCTCAAGACCCAGCGGATGGCATCCGCCGGCTTGCGCTCCACCAAACCCAGAGCGCCCGCCAGCACTACTCCCACCAGGCCGACCGCCGCCGGCGGTATGGGTTCCAGCATGAGCCCGACGATTACGCCGATGAACAGGGCAAAGTAATACCAGGCATTCGGCTTCAGATTAGCGGGAACCGGAAGGAGAGCGATGAGCACCGCGACGGCAACCGGAATCAGACTTCGTAGGATGCTGCCGGTCGTTGCCGGCTTGCCTGGTTCCTGCCCGGCAGCTCTGCCTACACCTGTTCCAGTACTCATGGGTTCTCCTCTATTGGCGTACCGTGTGTCGCTTCTTCTCTGCTCTGTCGGCCAGTGGTAACGCTAAAGGGATTGGGTGTCAACAGATTTCTGGGAAGGCGATGCCTGCGGGACGCGAGGATGGAATGGCAGCCACGGCGGCAAAGCGAATGTGGGAGGTCCGGCTGAAAGAATCCACATCTCCGGTTGCAGATGCGGGCGCGCTCAGACGGCAGGTTTGGCGCTTAGAGCCTCTTATTGACTTATAGGGCGGCAGCGACGGGAGCGGATTTTTCCGAGCGCGAGGAGCGAGGAGCGGCAAATACTGAAGTATTTTAGCGACGAGCGACACTGCGATCGGGAAAATCCGCCCCGTCCCGCAGGGTTGCGGCGCAAACCGGCCCAGACTTCGTTGTCGTCCTCGAACATGGATTCACCATGCCCCTCGGACTCCGCCTCGTCTGGCCCAATTTTCACTCGCAACGCTGTCCGTCCTATAAGTCAATAACAGGCTCTAGTTCGGCCGGCCGCAAGTTGCCGCCCGCGCAAGCTCGCCGTTGGGCTTGATCTTGGAGAGTCTCACTCTGACGGTATCGCCGGCGACCTCGACTTTGACGTCCATCTCCGCCGCGCAGCGGGCGCAGAGCCAGAGATCCGTCGTCTCTTGCCGGGAGTGGCCGGCTTTATTTGCTACATCGATTTCTACTCGAAACAGTTTCCCCTGGTGATTCTGTTGAGTAGCCGAACACCAGCTATTGGCACACTTTCCCACCATCACTACGTCCTTCGCTTGGTTCTTCTTGCTCCGGCCCGCAAGAGCTGCGCAGCCGGGGCCCCCGCCTTCACCCCACTCAACGCGATAGCGCGCGTGCCGGGGACCCAGAGGGTTACGTCTCTACCCTAATTGGGAGCGATGTTGAGCTTCTGTAATAGCTGACCCAGCCGGGAGTGAGGTCGCTCACAATTGCGAACCATGTGATTTTGTGGCTGACCGGAAAGACGGGTACTGGTGCCGTTTAATTTCCACAGGGCAGGGTATTCACTGGAGGGATGGCAACAGAGAGCTTAGCGGTCGGCAGGGTCCAGAGTCTCGCTCCCGCCGCAATTTCTCTTCTTTTTTCCGTTGCTCCCTGAGAACCCTTAACTCGATAGCCGCCTTCTCTGCTTCTTTCGGTGGCAAACGCTTTAGGAACTCCTCGTTTCTCTTCAGAATTTCACTTTCTACTTCTTTGTTAATTTTCTCTCTCTCTTGCTCATTCCGTGCAATAGCTTCTGTAAAATCCTTTGCTCCAGGAGGAGCCACATATACAACAGCGGGATACAGTCCCACCCTGACCTTCAAGCCATCAAGTGGTATATCGGCACGTTCAGCGGCGGGGGGTACGCTTAATCTTGCTTGCCAGTTATATGAATGGAGGAAATCTATAAGGGCTTCAGCAGCGTGGCTAGCCCGCGTCGTATTAGCCCAAGCCTGCATGAGTTGCTCTTGGGATACATCGTGCAGAGGGACTACGAACCTTGGTTGGACTTCTACTCCGTCCTCAATGTTGTCCGCGGGGGAAACCTTAACAATCTTCCACCCTGCGTTTATAAGGGCTAAAACTATATTGTTGGCAGCCCTTTTCGCTTCAGGTTCGGGCACAAATTCAATGACTGCCTGGCGATCTGCGAAGGGCCTTAGAGGATCAACTGCGCTTTTTATCTTACCCACAGACCAAAGTGGCAACACTCTGGGCGCATTGCAAACGGCCAGGTTTATTAGTGATTCTTTTAATTTCTCTGCTTCGGCTTTAGTGTCTTCGAGTCGCTTTGTGGCGACAACGAGTCGGCGATCTAATTCTTCAGCTTTGCTCGCTACGTGGCCCGCTAGCTTTTTGGCGTCCTTTGCATCCAGATCAGTCGCATTTGCAGACGCTTGGGCGCGAGAGGCGGCATCGGCTGCTCCCTTAGCGGATTTCATTGCGTTACCTGCTTGCTCCGTTGTAATCGCCAACAGTGTATTGTTGAAGTCTTGCAGCGTCCCATCTGCCCAAGAAGTAAATCCCTCAAAAACACCTTCGCCAATAACGCCTATAATGAGTAGCTTCCATCCAAGCCTAACGAGCGCCTTTTTCCACTTAATTAGGGGGGGCGAGATGGGAATTCCCCTGATTGAATCCAATCGCGGTTTTCCCGATGGAAACCAGCTCTCAGCCTCCTCCAGGACGACACCAACAGCGACAATCGCAGTACAAGCAAGCAGCAGCCAAAAGAAACAATCTCTAACCTGTGTCAGATCACTCCTCAGTGATCCACTGGCAGATGCCAGGAGCAGATACGACGAAGCCGAACTTACATTAAAAATCATTACCGGCCTACTTCTGTTCTGGTTGATAGGGGCCAGTATACGACTTTATAGGGAGCGAAAAAAGTAAAAATAATGCTTGACAGGTGCCTTTATGCTGCTATTATAACGGCAGTATAGAGGCGCTACATGAACCAGCTAAGCACAAAGAAGCGCAGTCAGATAGTGGCGGCCCTGGTGGAAGGAAACTCCATTAACGCGACGTGCCGAATGCTAGGAGTGGGAAAACATACCGTGTTGCGCCTCTTGGAAGATGCCGGACGCGCCTGTGCCGCATATCACGACGAGAACGTTTTAGGGCTGCGTGTGCGCCGCTTGCAGTGTGATGAAATCTGGTCCTTTGTTGGCGCGAAGGCGAAGAACGTCAGCGTCGAAAAGAAGCAAGAGGGTTGGGGCGATACCTGGACCTGGACGGCGATTGATGCCGACACAAAGCTGTGCGTGAGCTATCTGGTGGGCGGACGCGATGCTGGTTGGGCTTACGAGTTCATGCAGGATTGCGCGGAGCGCATTAAGGGTCGCGTACAGATCACGACAGACGGCCACAAGGCTTATTTAGAAGCGGTCGAGGGAGCTTTTGGGATGGATGTTGACTATGCCCAATTACAGAAGATATTCGGCGCCCCGACCGATGCCGACCAGCGCCGATACAGTCCAGCCAAGTGCATCGGAGCTGACATGAAGGTGGTCAGCGGCAACCCCGATCCCAAGCACGTTTGCACTAGCCACGTCGAAAGGCAAAACCTTTCGATGAGGATGGGGATGCGGCGGTTTACGCGGCTGACGAATGGCTTCAGCAAGAAACTAGAGAACCATGCGCATCAGATTGCGCTCTACTTCTTTCATTACAACTTCTGCCGTGTTCATCAGACTTTGCGTGTAACGCCCGCGATGGAAGCCGGTTTAACGGATCACGTCTGGACTCTTGAGGAACTGTGCAGTCTGCTTCCAGAGGACAAACCTATCGCCCGAATCGAAAGAGAAATGCTTGTGAAGGCGCTAGAAAGGACGGCGTAATTTATGCCGAAAGCGAATCAGGTTTCTATTCCTTATCTTGACCCGAACGTGCAGCACGTCGGCGTCACTCGGCTGCGGTCTCTAAATGTGACTCAGTTGCGCGAGCTAGAAAAAACGCTCGTTATCCAAGATAACGATGAGCCGCTTGCTGTGCTGCTGAAATACGATCAGTTCTTGGCGATGCAGGAGCGGATACGGAACTCAGACCAGGCGGGGCGCTAACCGTGCTACTTGTCTTTCGTGGCTTCGCGGACGACGCGCAGCGCATTTTGGCTGCTATCCGTCAGTTGGCACTTGTGGGCATCGAACTGTGCCTGAATCTCGGAGTCCGAACCCGTAACATCGGACTTGAATTGAGTGTTGCACCGTTCGCATACGCCAATGACCGGAGGGGTTCGTTTTACGATTCTGAGTTTCCGCTTTTCCATGATTGCAGTCTAGCGCACCTGGCAGGGGAGCGTAATGCCTGTGAAAATCAAACGGCACCACTACCGAAAGACGGAGTGGATTGACAAAATGGCAAGCGGAGCAGCGGTGCTTTGCAAGGCCGAACAAACAACGCTACAAGTTCCACAGCTGGTCTCTGGTCTAGAGAAAGAACAAGACGTGAAGGGTCGGCCCGCATTGATTCCAATGCAGGCCGTTGCCTCAATGCTGTGCCTCGCTCAACGAGCGTACTTGCCCACTAATTCGGCCTGCGCCAAAATGTGCCCCTTCATGGCGCGTTCCAATTCGTTTTTGCTTGCGCCAGCTTTCAACTCAAGCCGGGTATCGAGAGCATACAACTTAAAGAAATAACGATGCGGCTTGCCTGGAGGCGGGCATGGGCCGCCATATCCGATGCGCTTGAAATCGTTTTTGCCCTGCAGCGCGCCGGATGACTCCTCCGTCTTGGCCACCGATTCCGGCAGCGCCGTTGTCTTGGCAGGTATGTTCCAGATGACCCAATGCGTCCACGTGCCCACGGGCGCGTCAGGATCGTCGGTGATAAGGGCAAGCGACTGCGTGCCCTCCGGTGGGGTGTTCCAGCTCAGGGCGGGAGAGACGTCGCCGCCATCACAGGTGTATTTTTTCGGGATTAAACCACTCTCCGGAAATGCCGTTGTTTTCAGGACAAATGCCACGGTACGACCTCCTTGCGAACTGGAGTCAGCCTTGGTTGATTTGACACGGCTGGAGTGATCGGAACCCTGGAAACCCCGGGCCAGCACAGCCGGCGTTTGCCGGGAATCCGCCGGAACGCTGAATGAGGCCAAAAGGACGACGGTGAGAAGAACAGCAGCACGGAGCAAGTGCCTGTGCTTTCTCATGGCAACCTCTATTAAGACAAGTTTACAGCAGGGCCGCGGGGTGGCGTTGTATTCTCCCGCTGTACCGGCGGAAAACTACCGATTCAGCTATACGGGGCACGCCCGCATATAGTAGAGTGCTGGGTTCGGCTTGGAATGATCCTGGTCTGGGCAGGAATCGTCCGAGTATTTCTGCAATAGGGGCGGTTCACGGTCTCTGCCAGAAAGAAGGTTGGGAATCCGGACTGGGCAGTTGAGCATCTGTACTCGAAGACATGGACGTCGAGAAGATCATTACCGAAATAGAGCTGCTGGAGCGGATGCTTTCGCTGCCCGATCCAAGACGGCTCCAGATGTCGGATTGGAAGGCCGCCAACCAGAAGCACGACGAAGCCCTGGCCGCCAATCCGTGGTTTCGGCTTTGGAAGCGATACGGCGTCTGAACCGGCCGGCTGACTCGTACCTTGCACTGAAATTCCGCCCCCCAAAATTCTCACTGAATATCGTCATCCGAGCCCAGGCCTGCTTTGCAGGCCCGCCCAGCCGAGGGTGGCTGGGCCTACGTGTTTCCTGCCTGCACAAACTGGAAACCACGAACAGCGCACCAAGAAAAAGCTCCCGCGCATTGCGGGAGCTTTTCGATTTTCCAACCCGTTAATTTGGTGCCCCACCCCTCGCCGCTGCTTTGGCGACCAGGGTAGATGCCGATACTTCTCTTTAGCGCAGCTCGGTGCCAAACACCTCATCTCGTCGAGGACTGGCAGTAATGGGCTTGAATAATTCGACATCCCATTCTGGAAGCGATAAGCCATTACATTCTCCGATGGCATTTTGTTCCTTAAAGGGATGTTGTCAGAAACAAAGTCAGCACGAATAGGGTGAAACTCAGCCTGCAAAAACTTCAGGGTAGCCGAAGGAGTCAGTAGAAGTCCGATCCAATCCTGAGCCTCGCAATATTGATGCGCTTCAAGGAAAGACGGGCCAACGATTATCGGCGGAGAAGTTGAAGTGAAGGCGGTTCCAACGCTTATTGCCCCTCTCAGGGGCAATCGGATTTCGACAGACTTCGTGATGATTTTTGTGCATAGATGACTGAACCATCCGAAAGAACGCAACGGACTATCGTCGCCAAGGTCGGGTGCAAAAATCACAATCGTATCAGAGAAGACCATGCACTCTACCTGTCCGTGTTCTCTAACATTTGTCAGTTGTACAGCAGGGCTCCGTCCTTTTTCTCCTCGCCCACCTCGCGGTAGTAAAGCTGGTTGTTCTCGAGGTAGACCTCGATGAACGCCGGGCGGGTCTTGATGGTGCCCTGGATCAGCGCCTCCGAGAGCGGGTCCTCGATGTACTTCTGCAGGGCCCGGCGCAGCGGACGCGCACCGTAGCTGCGGTCGGTGATGGTCTTGTCCAGCACCCACTTCCGCGCCTGCTCGGTCACGGTGATGGTAATCGAGCGCTGCGACAGGTTCTGATTCAACTGAGCGACCATCAGCTCGACGATCTGGATCAGGTCCTGCTCGGTGAGGGCCTGGAACAGAATGACCTCGTCGATGCGGTTCAGGAACTCGGGGTTGAAGGTCTTGCGAACCTCCTGCTTCACCATGTCCTCAACCTTCTCGGAGACCATTTCTTCTTTCTGGCTCTGGAAGCCCAGCCCGGTGCGCTTCATCAGGTGACGCGCGCCGATGTTGGAGGTCATGATGAGGATCGTGTTCTTGAAGTCGACCGTGTTGCCGAGCCCGTCGGTCAGCTGGCCGTCTTCAAAGACCTGCAGCAGGATGTTGAAGACATCCGGATGCGCCTTCTCGATTTCGTCCAGCAGCACCACCGAATAGGGGGCGCGCTTGACGCGCTCGGTGAGCTGGCCGCCCTCTTCGTAGCCGACATAGCCCGGAGGCGAGCCGATCAGCTTGCTGACCGAGTGCTTCTCCATGTACTCGGACATGTCGAAGCGGATCAGCGACTTTTCGCTGCCGAACATGAACTGCGCCAGGGTGCGCGCGACTTCCGTCTTGCCCACGCCGGTCGGGCCCAGGAAGAGGAACGAGCCGATAGGCCGGTTCGGACTCTTCAGCCCGGCGCGCGAACGGCGAATGGCGCGCGCCAGCGCCGAGATCGACTTGTCCTGCGAGATCACCCGCTTGTGCAGCTCTTCCTCAATGCGCAGCAGCTTCTGCGACTCTTCTTCCTTGATGGAGGAGATGGGAACGCCGGTCCAGCGGCAGACGACCTCTTCGATGTCTTCGCGGGTGACGATGCCGGTGGCGGAATCGTCCAGGTGATATTTGTCGCGCAGGAGCGCGCAGGTTCTCGCGCTCCTTGCGCTCCTCGTCACTGTAGAAGCGCGCCTTCTCGAACTCGTGGTTCGCGATGGCGTTCTCCATGCGGTGAACGATGAACTTGATGCGCTTCTGGACTTCGGTGATCTCCTCCGGCAGGGCCGTCTGGCGCAGCTTGACGCGCGCGCCGGCCTCGTCGATCAGGTCGATCGCCTTGTCGGGCAGGAAGCGGTCAGGGATGTAGCGGTTGGAGTGCGAGACCGCGAACTCGATGGCGTCGTCGGTGTAGCTGACGGCGTGAAACTTCTCGTAGCGGTCCTTGATGCCGGAGAGAATCTTCTTGGCGTCGTCTTCGCTCGGGCGGCGGCACCTTGACGGCCTGGAAGCGGCGCTCCAGCGAGCGGTCCTTCTCGATGGACTTGCGGTATTCGCCCGGCGTGGTCGCGCCGATGCACTGAATCTCGCCGCGCGAGAGCGCCGGCTTCAGAATGTTGGCGGCGTCGAGCGAGCCCTCGGCCGAGCCGGCGCCCACCAGGGTGTGCAGCTCGTCGATGAAGATGATGCAGTTCTGCGACTCCATCAGCTCCTTCATGATGGTCTTCAGCCGCTCTTCGAACTGGCCGCGATACTTGGTTCCGGCGACGATCAGCGAAAGATCGAGCGCCAGGATGCGCTTGTCGGCCAGGAACGAGGGCACTTCGCCGTCGGCGATGCGCTGCGCCAGGCCTTCGACGATGGCCGTCTTGCCGACGCCCGGCTCGCCGATCAGCACCGGGTTGTTCTTGGTGCGGCGGCAAAGAATCTGAATGGCGCGGTCGACCTCCTGCTCGCGGCCCACCAGCGGATCGAGCTGGTTTTCCATGGCCGACTGCGTCAGGTCGCGCGAGAACTCCGCCAGCAGCGACGACTCGCGGTTGCGCTGCGGCTGCGCCTGCACCTTCTCCTGCGTGGTGCGCTGCATCTCGTCGCGAATGGTCTGCAGCTTGAGCCCGCGCTCGTGCAGAATCTCGGCGGCAAAGCACTTTTCTTCCCGCAGCAGGCCGAGCAGCAGGTGCTCGGTGCCGATGTGCTTGTGCGAAAGGCGCTCGGCCTCTTCGGCGGCATAGGCCAGCACGCGCTTGCACTCATTGCTGAGCGGCAGATCGACGCTGGTCGAAACCTTCTCGCGGATGGTCGTGTGACCCTCGATTTGCTTGCGAATGGAGTCCACCGACGAATGCTGCCGGAGAAAGCGATTGGTCAATGCTTTGTCCTCGCGCAGCAGGCCCAGCAGCAGGTGCTCCGTCTCGATGTACGGAGAACCGAACTGGCTGGCCTCGTAGCGCGCGAAGAAAATCACGCGTCTCGCTTTTTCGGTGTACCGTTCAAACATTTCGCTTCTCCGAAGGCCCTTGAACCGACCACCTAATCCCTGCGCCCCGGCGCAGCGCCGCTTAGCGCCGCGCCAGGGAAGAACCGGAGGTGACCCAAAGCCCTGTTTCCCACCTTTTTCCTTCTCGATTTGCTTCCGATTATCCCTAGCTCAAATCCATTCGCCAATTCCGAAGTTCGAAAAAACCGAACCATCGGTCTTGACCTTCCGGTTAGCAACAACCGCCGCGCTGGTTGCAGCCAAACTGCCTAAGCAATTTTACTGCTACCGCCTGCTTTCAAACGCCGCCCGTGCCCTTGTCTATTTCCAGGTTACACCGGCAACGACTCTGGTGCGATCTCCTGGATCGATCCGCCATGCAGCAACAACACGCGCTGGCAGCGCCGGGCGAACGACAGATTGTGTGTCACGATCAGGGAGGTCAGCCGGTATTCGGCATGGAGCCTGGCGATCAAGGCAAATACCGCGTCCGCCGTGCGGACATCGAGATCGCCGGTGGGCTCGTCCGCCATCAGCAAGCTCGGCCTGGTAACCAGCGCCCGGGCCAGCGAGACGCGCTGCTGCTCGCCCCCGGAAAGCTCCCCGGAACGATGGTGGCCGCGCTCCGCCAATCCCACTTCCCGCAACCAGTGCGCCGCCTCGGCTTCCGCCTTGCGCCTGCTCCATCCTCGCAGCAGAAGCGGCATGGCAATATTCTCAACCGCCGTGAACTCGGGAAGCAGGTAGTGAAACTGCCAGACAAACCCGATTTCACGGTTGCGGAACTCGGCAGCGGCTTCCTGGGATAGTGTCTGGAGATTGAGGTTGGCGCAGTATACGTCGCCTTCGGTCGGCTTATCAAGCGTGCCCAATAAATGCAGCAGAGTACTCTTGCCCGTGCCCGATTCGCCTACAATCGCCAGCATCTCCCCCTTGCGTACCTGGAAGGACAAGTTTTCAAAGAGCACTAACTCGGAGCTGCCGGAGCGGAATACCTTCTTCAGGCCTTCCACTCGCAAAAAAACGTCTTCCTCTGCCATTAGATGCGGGTAGCTCCACTTCTGGTTCAGGTCCCCCAAACCAATTATCGGCACCAGCCCTCCTGGAAATTAGAACACGAGGAGCGGGAAAAGTTCATGTATTTAGCCCCAAAAACGAGGCGTTCCATCCGTCGCGCACCGCGGCAGTCAACAGTTATTGCGCCGCGGCGAACCAGTCCCATCGCGGGTTGCCGTAAACCTTGCTATTGGCGCGCGTTTCAGGCTACACCCGGGTAAAAGACCTATGCGGTTTGTCCAACCTTGGTGGTTAGATCCGGCTATTCATATTTTTAATGGCATCGATCACTGGAACTTCGCCCGGGCCGACAGCGGTTTTGGGAATCCACCGGCTATTCGTAGCGCAGCGCCTCGGCCGGCAGAACCCGGGAGGCGGAAAACGACGGGATAAATAGTCGCGATGAAGCTCACGCCCAGCGCCACCAGCGCGACCAGCACGCCATCCAGCGCGCGGGGAACGAAGGGCACGTAGTCAATCGAGTAGACCTCGGCGGAGAGAGAGATCAGGTGATAGTGACCGCCCGCCCAGGAGAGCGCGTAGCCAAGCACCAGGCCAATGGCCGTGCCGATCACCCCAATGAGCATGCCTTGCAGGATGAAGATTCGCCGCACCTGCCCGGTGGTGGCGCCCATCGAGACCAGGACGGCGATGTCCTTGGTTTTCTCCATGACCATCATGATCAGCGAGATCAGGATGTTCAGAGCGGCCACGAAGACGATCAGCCCGATGGTGATGAGGGTAACCATGCGCTCCAGGCGCAGGGCGCGAAACAGGGCGCGGTTCTGCTCCATCCAGTTGGTGGATTGAAAGCCCTTGCCCGCTTCCTTCCGTAGCTCCTCACCGACGTCTGCCGGCCTTGTAAATGTCGTCGAGCTTGAACTCCAGCACGGAAACCAGGTCGCCGAGGCCGAATAGCCGCTGCGAGTCGGCCAGGTCGGTGAGCGCCCAGGCGGAATCGTAGTCGTAGAACCCGGAGCGGAAGATGCCCACCACTTTGAAGCGCACATACTTGGGCACGATGCCGAACGGCGTCAGTTCGCCCTGCGGGCTGGTTACAAGCACAACCGAGTTGACGTCGGCTCCAAGCTCATCGGCCATATCTTTACCCAAAATGATGGGAGGAAGCGCTTCAACCCTGCGCCGCACTCCCGCCAGCGAAGAGGGCGACTCGGCAGGGCCGGTAGTCACCGGGGCAGCGGAGTTCCCTGCCCCCTGGTCCGGCGGCTGGGCTTTTCCGGCTTCGTGCCGTTGCTCGGCCTCAGCCAGCGGCTGCGCCGACCCCTTGCTCACGTAGCTGAGCAACTGGCTGACCGCGCGCTCCCGCTCCGGCACAATGCCCTTGAGAACCGCGCCCTTGGCCCGCGCGCCGCGCGAGATGAGAACCTGCTCGTAAATGGCCGGCGAAGCGGCCAGCACATGGGGCGTCTTTTCCAGGCGAGTGAGCAGCGCACGCCAATCCTTGATGCCGTCGTTTTCGATGCGCATGAGATTGACGTGCGAGGTCGAACCCAGCAGACGCTCCTGCAGATCCTGGCGGAAACCGTTATTGATGGCCAGTGCGATGACCAGCGAAGACACGCCGGCCGCCACCCCGATAACGGAGATGACGGTGATGACGCCAATTACGGCTTGGCGCCTTTTGGCTCTCAGATAACGCGCGGCCACGAACAGTTCAAATCTCATCTGGTTCGTTCGTTCTTAGTTCTTCGTTGTTTCGATTCCTGTGCTCCTGGTTCTTCTTTATACCCGAAGAGCCGTCAACTAAGAACCGGGAACTGAGAACAGGGAACTACTTCCATTTCGGCACGATCATCGGCACCCGCCGCCTGTACTCAGCGTATTCCGCGCCGAAGCGCTGCGCCAGTTCGCGCTCCTCCATGCGGATCATCAGTGCCCCGGCGGCCACCGCGACGGCGGTCAGCGACCAGCAGGCAAGCGAGCCCGTGCCGATGCTCCAGCCCAGCATCATGCACAGATGGCCGAGATAGATCGGATGACGGACGCGGCCGTGCATGCCGGTCGTAACCAGACGGTTGTCCCGGCGCGCAGGATTCAGCTCCGGACGCCCCATGATGCGCCAAAAGCTCAGGCCGTGCGCCCCGGCGCCACCGACCAAAAGCGCAACCGCCAATAAAGGAATCGCCAGCAGCCAGCTCCAGCCGGTGTGGTAGAGCACGGCATAACGCCACGGCGAGCTGACCTTCCAGGCCAGCAGCCAGAGCCCGACCCAGCAGATTCCCACGGCCGGAAAATAGCGGGCGCGCCTGCGCCAGAAGCCGGCGAAGGGATGCACCATCAGCCAGATCAGCGGTATGGTGGCATCGATTCCGCAAATGAGCCATCCGAGATTAAGAAGCAGAGTTTCGAGTTTCAAGTTTCGAGTTTCGAGTAGGCCCCGACTCGGCCGAAACCCAGAGCCTGGCTCGGGATGACGCCATCATTTGTTCAATCTGCAATCTTCAATCTGCAATCTATCCTCACTCCGCGCTCGGCGGTTTCACCACCGTCTTGGCCGTCACCACATTGTCAGCGCGGTCATAGACCCGAACCACGATGATGTGCTCCTGCGGGACGGCCACTGCGGGCGGCGCGGAGCTGCTGCGGCGTCTTGAGCGCGCGGGGCTTGAAGGCGTGGAGCTCGGTGGCGAGGGCAGTTCCCCCGGCGCTTGCGCGCTTCCCGCTTGCGGCAGCGCGGCAAAGAAATCGTAGTTTTCGCTGCGGGAGTCGGAGATTTCGCCCACCGGCGCGGCCACCTGCCAGGGGCCGGCATCGATGGAATACTCGGCGCGCTGGATGATCGAGAATGAATCGGCGGCCGTGAAGCTGATGTGCAGGCGGGTGCCTTCAAGCGCGGCCTTCAGGTTGGAAATCGCGGGCGGCGTCGTGTCCACGTCGAAGTGCGGGCTGTCCTTCCATCCGGTGAGCGCCTCGCTGGGCGGATGCGAGGGGGCGTCGGAGGCGACCACGCGCAGGGTGTATCCGCCGTCGGGAAGCAGCGTCGGATCGAAAGAGTAGCTGCGCTCGGGGATTCCGTCCTTCAGCAGCAGCCAGCGAGAGTCGCCATCGGCGCGGTAATAAATGGAGAAGGTCAAGCGGTCGTCATTCTCGTCATGCGCGGCCCAGCGGACGGTAATATTGCCACGGCCGGCAATGCCCGCCTCCGGCCTCGCCGGAGTGGCACTCGGACCGGAAAAGTGAGGTGGAGGCGACGCCGGACCGCCGGCAGCCGGCGGGACAACGACATGTGGCAGCGCGCTGCTTGCCGTTCCAGTGCCGATAGGCCGTCCACCCGCCACCACTGTGACGTCGTCCACTTCCGGGGCAACATTCTTGGGTAGATAGTTGATCTCCACCCGGTTGACCCGGGGCGCGGGCGAACCGGAGTGCAGCACGGCGCGCCACTGCACGTAGCGTGCGGCAGGAACCTCGGTTTGCCCGGTCTTCAGGTCGATCTTGTGCCAGGGGCTCCAGTTGCGGTCGGGATTGTCAACGTTGCCGCTGCGGGCGTAGAGGTCAACCGCGCCCTGGCCGCGCAATTCGACCCGCCCCCAGCGCGAAAAGATGCGAGCATCGAAGACGTCGCTGTCAAAGGTACCCTCGCGCTGCGAGGAGTCCTCCATGAGGAAGACTTTGCCCAGATTGCTGCAGATGGTGTAGATTCCGCCGTTCGGAGCGGGCGCAAAGCCGGTGACCTGATTGGCGCTGGCCTTCAGCAGGTCGGAGAAGCCATCGCTGGTGACGGCATAGATGCGGCCTTTGTTGCCGGTGCCGGCGATCAGCCGCCCGGCGCGATCGAAGGCGAGGGCATAAACCAGGTCCTCGCGCGAACTCCAGATGCGTTTAGGCGAGCCGTCGGGCGCGATGCGATAGATGTCCGAACCGGCGCCACCCAATCCCGGCAGCGGGAAGGAAATCGCCGGAGCCGTGGGCGTGGGAGTTGGCGCGGGCGGCCGAGGTGCACCGGGAGCGCCCGGAGTCACCGCCCCCGGAGGCGCTCCCGTTACCCCAGGCGCTATCATGCCGGGCGCCGGCGGCGGCGACCGTCTTTCGCCTGCAGCCGAGGCATAGATGTTGCCAGCGGCATCCAGCGCCAGCGCGGTAATCTCTTTCTTGGGAGCGCCGTACAACACAAAACCCTGCCCGGCGGGCGTAATGCGATAGATCAGTCCGCTGCCGTCGGAGCCCGCGATCAGATTGCCCTCGCGGTCGAGAGCCAGGGCACGGATGTGGGCCTCATCACTCTTGAAAAAAATGGAGCCGCTGCCGCTCTTGTCCACCCGGAAGATCTCGCCGTGATCGCCGGTGGCGACGTACAAGCGTCCTTGCGCATCGAGCGCAAGCGCCCAGATGTACTTCGTCTTGGGCTCAAAAAAGACCTGGGAGGTGTAGTTCGGGTCCACCTGCTCGCTGGGCGTTCGCGACTTCTCGGCGTCCGTGCGGGTAGCGGATGACTTCACCGGCGAAGGCTTCGGAGCGGGCGCTTCGGCCGCGCCGGGATTGCGGGTAATGCGGTATATGCGGCCGTCAGGCGAGGTGGCCGCATAGATGGCGCCGCCGCGATCCACTACCACAGCTTGCGCCTGCAGCTCCGGAGCACTGAAGACGACGTTAACCTGTCCCGCCGGTGTGACGCGGTAGACCCGCGCGGGCGACCCGGCAGCGACATAGAGATTGCCTTCGCCGTCGCTTGCAGCTGACCATATATAGGTAGAAGACGTGCTGCCGATCTGCCGGAAGGAGGGCGCCAGTTCCAGCGCGCCGTCGCTGCGGATGGAGACTCCTTTGGCAGTTCCCTTCTCGAACTCCTCGAAGCGCGACTGATCCCAGTGACGGGTGTTCTGGGCGGCAGCGGTAGCCGCAAGCAAAGCAACAACGGCCAACCAGACGCAACAACGGCGCCTGAAGCGGAGTTCGACGGGAATGCATCAGCAGAGGTTTGATCATGTTGGGCTAGCCTGCGCTCGTGATGAGGAAAGCGCCGCTAGGGAATGGTAAATCACCGCACGGCGATTTCGCTTGGGCCGGGGGGGTGCTCTGAAAATTCCCTTACGGATTAGACGTCGAAGGCCGGGCGACGTCGCGCCCGGCCCGGATGATTGCGGAGAATGGGCCTCAGCGCACGGTCACGGTGATGAGCTGCTGGCCAGCAACGACATAGTCCAAGGCGGCGGAAGCCTCATTGACGGAGGATTCCGCGCTCACGACCATGTCCTGGGTCCCGCGCATGCCTTCCATCACGTTCATCACCGACAGCGGCAGGGCCGGCATGACCTTGTCCTGCACCGTGGCCTGCGGATTGGCTTCCAGCAGCGACACGTAGAGGTGGTCGTTGGCATGCTTCTGGTTCAGCATGGCGATGGTATTGGCCAGATCGCTATTGCGCACTGGAACCATGCCCTGGCGTTGCATCCGGTCGAGGGTTTCACCGTCGCTGACCAGGATGCGAAGGATGCCGCGCGGCGCCGAGGTGGGAATGCGAATGGGAATCTGGCGCACGAGGCGCTCACCGCGATAGGGACGCAGCACGGTTTCGACCATGATCTCATCCCCGGGACGCACCTCGGTGACATCGGTGCGGGCGGTCTCCAGCCGGGCAAAGCGCCGCTCCCGCATCATCGTCAGGTTGAGTTCGACTCCGGTGATTTCGGGCCGCTGGTAAGGATTGTCGGCGATTCGCGAGAAGCGCTCGCCCAGCGCCATGGCGATCAGCGCCGCGGTGGGCTGCCCGCTGTCGGAGGGCGCGTACATATCGTTCAGGGTCAGCTTGGGGTACCCGGCGATGTTGATACTGCCGTTCACGCGGAAGGTCGTATCGTCGCCATACTCATTAGTTCCCTGGATGGCGTTGTAGATGCTGGCCATCATGGCAACAGGGGTTACGCGCGCCTGGTTCAGCACCTCAAAGTGGAAACTCTTTGGCTGCGCCGTGCCGCTGATGTTCAGGGTAACGGGAATCATGCGCGGCGCTCTGCCGAAGCGCCCCAGAATACCGTTGTGGCGGTCCTGCACGAAGGCGCCGATGGGCTCGGTGGCCATGGCGATCTTGAACGAGTTGGCAGGCGAAGGCAGAGTAGCCAGCACCTGGGACTTCGTCATCGGCATATCGACCATGCCGCTGCCCATCAGCGGATGTCCGCAGGCCAGCAGGCGATTGGGGTCGACATAGGTCACCGTGCAGGTGGCGGTGATATCCATGTCGCCGCGCACCATCACCGCTCCCACGGAAGAGCCTGGCTGAATAGGCGTTGGATCCTTGACGCTGGGATCGGAGGAGCCTGCACCCGCCACGGGGATAATGCCGGCTTCGGCAAACTGCCCGGCAAAGCGCTGGATCGTCTCAGGGAGGAAGCCGCTGAATACCAGGGGAGTATCGATCGGTTGCAGGTAGCTTGTGACCGCTACCACGGGCGCGGCTTCACCCGGCCCGGAGGTCCGCACCACGGCAGGAGCTACAGCATTACGTGCAGGCGTGGACACCGGCGTGGTGTCCGACTCATTAATCTCCAGCATGGCGGCTATGGGAGTGACGCCGGCGATCGCTTCCTTGGAGAACTGGCCGATGCGGAAGGCGAGCGCGCCGATCAGCTTGCCGTCGATGTAGACAGGGCTGCCACTCATGCCGGCAACCACGCCGGTGTATTCCGGCTTCTCCCCGTGCAGGCGAACTAGAATCACATCGCTCTTGGGGCCGCTCATGTTGCGCAGTATGCCCAGCACTTCCACCTGCATGGGCTCCGGCTTATTTCCTTGATAGACGGTGTAAGCCGTTCCCTGCATACCGGCCTTGATGTCTTCCAGTGGCATGATGGGAACACTGAGCTTGGGCTCAATGGCGGAAGCAGGAATCGACAGTACGAGAATCAATGCGAGCAGACTGATGACAACAAGCCTGAGCACACGGGCAGATGACTTGTTTTTGTTGGCAGGGTATAAATTCAAGTCATCCATAAACGCCTTTGCAGCTGACTCCGAGCTGGCGAGCTCCGGAAGTACAACGAACCGGTTTCGCATTCTGCTCCTGTTCCTTCTGTCCCAATAGACGCAAAGACTGCGTCAGTTGGGGACCCTTCTCCAGCTCACCTGCACGATTTGGGTGTCCGCAACAACCTTGGAATAAAGGGTTTAACCGTAAGGGTCTGATAATGAGGCTATACTAACAGAGAGTCTGGGCAGAGAGCGGCAGCATGAGCCTTAGAACACTTACGAAAATACCTAGTACAGCGCAAGCGTTCCTAGTACTTATCCTTGCGTGGACGCTTTTGGCTACACCAAGGTGGGTTTTAGCCCAGCCGCCACCTCCTGCCGCTCAGCAACAGCAGACTTCGCCTGCGGAGACAGGTGGGCCGCAGGGCGAGCTTGGGCCGTTCGCTATACCCAGGAAACCCGAGCCGCCACCAGCACCGCCGCCTCCGCCGCCCGTGCGTAACGACGCGGAGAAGGCGCCGAGCTATTCGCTCAGCGTGAACGTCCCACTGGTGACGGTTGACGCCGTGGTGCTCGCCAAGGACGGACACTTCATCCCCGGCCTGAAAAAAGAGAACTTCCGGGTGAGCGAAGACGGCGTTCCGCAGCAGATTACGGCCTTCAACCAGGCGCAGGCGCCGATTACCGTCGTGATGCTGATCGAGTTTGCCAGCAACAACTACAGCACGGCTTTTCTGAGCGACGCCTTACACGCCGCTTACGCCTTTACGGATGGCCTGAAGAAGGACGACTGGGTCGGGCTAATCGAATACGACTTGAAGCCGAACATCCTGCTCGACTTCACGCAGGATAAGACTGCGGTGTTGCGCGCCTTGAGCCGGTTGCGCGTTCCCGGATTCAGCGAACGCAACCTGTTCGACGCCCTCTACGATACGCTCGACCGCATGGACCACGTCAAAGGACGCAAGGTGGTGCTGGTGATCGGCACCGGCATCGACAGCTTCAGCAAAAAGAGCTACGACCAGGTACTGAAGAAAATCCGGCAGACGGAGGATGTGAGGATTTTCACCATCAGCACCGGACGGGCCTTCAACGAATGGTTCGACGCAAACTACGGAAGAACCACGGGCGGACAAATTCGCTCGCTGAATTACCTGCAGGCCGACAGCCAGATGGAGACCTTCGCCAAGCTGACCGGCGGACGCTGGTACAACCCGCGCTTCCAGACGGAGTTCGCCGACATCTTTCGCGACATCTCGGATTCCGCTGCGCCAACAGTACACGCTCAGCTACACGCCTTCCAACCAGAAGCTGGATGGCAGCTACCGCAAGCTGAAGGTGGAGCTGGTGGACCCACAGACCGGCCAGCTGCTGGTGATTCGCGACCGCAAGAACAAAGAGTTGAAATACAGCATCGTCAGCCGCCAGGGCTACACTGCGAGGCGGCGGGTAGAATAAAGAAGAAGGGGATAGGGGATAGGGATTAGGGATTAGCAATCAGGGCTTAGCCGTCAGCGAATCTGCTGCGGCTTCCGCTATTCCGTAACCCCCAATCCTTTGCTCGCACGTCCAATGACCTATCTATTTATCTTCAACGATTCTCCGTATGGCACGCAACGCACCTATAACGGGCTTCGCCTGGCGGTAAGTCTGGCCAAGCCCGCCGACAGTGAACTGCTGATTTTTCTTCTGGGTGACGGCGTCTTGACAGGGCTGGGCCAGCCCGCGCCCATGAACGCCTTTTACAACCCGCAGGAGATGCTGAAGCAACTCCTGCAGCGCGGGGCGCGGATCGGCGCCTGCCGCACCTGTCTCGAGGCGCGCGGAATCGGGGACGAAATGCTGCTGGAGGGCATCAAGCGCAGCACGCTCGACGACCTCACCGCTTTGGACCGAAGAGGCCGACAAGGTGCTCAGCTTTTGAAGCCCGCGTAAAGTTTCCGAATTCGGTAAGCTGAAAGTATGTCACTCGTACGATTTCTGATGGTGCTTTCGCTCGCGGTTTGGCTTGGCGGAACCGTCTTCTTCGCCTTCGTGCTGGCGCCCACGGTCTTCGCCGTGCTCCCCACGCACAATCTGGCGGGTATGGTGGTGAGCCGCTCGCTCGCCCTGCTGCATTGGATAGGACTGTTCTCCGGCGCGGTATACCTGATCTGCAGCATGATCTTGTCGCGATCCGGTACCGGACCGGCGCAACCGCTGCTGCGCCAGGCGCTAGTGGTGCTGATGATCGCGCTGGTGCTGGTCTCGCAGTTTGGCATCTCGCCGAAGATGAATGCGCTGCGTGCCGAGATGGGCGTGATCGATAACGTTTCGCCGGCAGATTCGCGACGCGTGGCTTTCAACAAACTGCACGGTTGGTCCACGGGTACCGAAGGCGCCGTCCTAGTGCTGGGGCTGGCGGCCTTGTTTCTCACAACGCGGCGGTCATCGTGATCGACTTATCTGCGGGCGGCATCCGCGCACGATCCAGGCAGGCGCAGCGCCTGCCCTGGGCGGCCGAGGGCGGCCCGCCCCTACGTAGTTCTGTTTCTCACTGCTCGCGACGTTTATCATAGGGACGGCCTACTGAAGTAACCACCCTGGCGCTGCTATCACGCCGAGGAAGACGTAACATTCGGAATTCATCATGAGAACCGGAATCATCGGCCTGCCGCAGGTGGGCAAGACTTCGCTCTTCAAGATTCTGACCAAGGCGGAGGTCTCTTCGCACGCGCACTCGCGCGAGGCGCACATAGGAGTGGCGACTGTCCCCGACGACCGCCTCGACCGCCTGGCCAAGCTCTACAACCCGCGCAAGCTGGTGCACGCGCACGTGGAATATGCCGACGTGGCCGCCATCGGACAGGAGGCGCTGAAGGAAACCGCCTATCTCTCCAGCCTGCGGACGGTCGATGCGCTGGCGCACGTGGTCCGCGCCTTCGAGGATCCCGCCATTCCGCACGTTGGCGAGATCGATCCCCTGCGCGACATCAAGAACGTCGACTTCGACCTGATCGTCAGCGACCTGGGGCAGGTGGAAGCCCGCCTGGAGCGCATGCAGAAAGACCTGAAGAAAAAGAAGACCCCGGAGCTGGAGCGGGAAAACGATCTGCTGCTCAAGGCCAAAGCCCACCTGGAGACCGAGCGCCCGCTGCGCGAAATGGAGATGGCCAAGGAGGAGAAGAAGATCGTCCGCGGTTTCATGTTCCTCAGCGAGAAGCCCATGCTCTACGTGCTCAACATCGGCGAAAGCACGCAGCTGGGCGATGACCTGGCGAGCGCCGTCGACAAGCACAAGGTGCGCGAGGCCGCCTCGCGCCTCAATACCGGCGCCACCGCCATCTGCGGCAAAGTGGAAGCAGAGCTGGCGGAGATGAACGATGAGGAGGCGGCCGAATTTCTTGCCAGCTACGGCCTGGGCGAGAGCGGATTGACCCGCCTGATCCGCACCAGCTACGAGCTGCTTGGGCTGATTTCATTTTTTACCGTCGGCGAAGACGAATGCCGCGCCTGGACGATCGAGAAGAACTCGACGCGCCGTGAACGCCGCCGGGGCCATCCATACCGACCTGGAACACCACTTCATCCGCGCCGAGGTCATTCGCTGGGACGCCCTGCTGGAGCTTGGCTCGGAGGCGGCCGCCCGCGCCGCCGGCAAACTGCGGCTGGAAGGCAAAGAGTACATCGTGCAAGACGGCGACGTCATGCACGTGCGGCACAGTGGATAACTCGAAAACGGTTCTTCGTTCTTAGTTCTTCGTTCTTCGTTTCATCTCCTGTAGAGTTATTTCGCAGTCCAGAGGGGGGCTCTGATGGGAACCTTCCGCGATCTGATCGCGTGGCAAAGAGCCATGCAGCTGGTTTCAGCGATATATAAGGAAACCGAGAAACTGCCGAGGCATGAAATCTATGGTCTTTCAGCACAGATTCGCCGTGCTGCGGTCTCCGTTCCCAGCAATATTGCGGAGGGACAGGCACGGCACTCACGCAAGGAATTCTTGTACTTCTTGAGCGTGCGCGAGGCTCTCTTGCTGAACTGCAGACGCAAATCCTGATCGCTGGAAATCTTGGCTACCTGCATCCCTCAGACACGGAAAGGATAGTAGAACAGGCTAGCAACGTAGGGCGGCTGGTAAATAAACTCTACAGTTCTCTTCAACGAACAACGAAGAACGAAGAACGAACAACGGAATCATGAACCCTGTCATTCTCAGCATCATCCTCGGGCTCACGGCCGCGCTGGCCAACGTCTTTGGCGGAGCGATTCTGGTTTCCAAGCACTGGGAGCGCCGCTATCTGAATTACTTCATGGCGGTCGGCGCGGGTTTCATGCTGGCTACGTCGATCACCGAGATGATCCCTGTCAGCTTTGAGCTGCGCGGCCACAGCGCCGCCTTCCTGGTTCTTGCCGGATACCTGCTCATACACTTCTGCGAGCACGCGGTCACCCCGCACTTTCATTTCGGAGAAGAGACCCACGAACACGAGTTCGTAAAAGGTCACCGCAGCCTCTCCGTGCTCCTGGGATTACTGATTCACACCTTCTTCGACGGGATTGC
Organism: uncultured Acidobacteriota bacterium; assembly: GCA_963791145.1. Classification (GTDB taxonomy): domain Bacteria; phylum Acidobacteriota; class Terriglobia; order Terriglobales; family Acidobacteriaceae; genus CAWBRT01. The sequence goes on from CAWBRT010000001.1 coordinate 53,458, forward strand.
CATCGCCTCCGGGTTTCTGGTATCGCATGCGCTCGGCTGGATCGTGTTCCTGGCGGTTTTCCTGCACAAGATTCCGGAGGGATTCACCATCACCTCCGTCATGCTGGCCAGCGGGCGCAGCCGGTTTAAGTCCTGGGGCGCCTCGGTGATGCTCGGCGCGGCAACGCTCGCGGGGGTGCTAACCATGGCAGCTACGCGCGGGGCGGTCAACATCGGGCTGCCGATCGCGGCGGGGGTGACGATCTACGTGGCTGCCAGCGACATCATGCCGGAGGTCAATCGCGAACCGGGAGTGCGCATGGCTTTGCTGGTGTTCGTCGGCGTGGCGCTGATGGTCCTGCTCGACCACGCTTTCCACCTGCACTGAGCGGCAGCGGGGAAAGCCAGGAACGATATCAGTCCTATTCCACCGTGACCGATTTGGCCAGGTTGCGCGGTTGATCGACGTCGCAGCCGCGGCGCACCGCGATGTGGTAGGCCAGCAGTTGCAGCGGCACGATCTCCAGGATAGGCAGCAGCAACTCGGGGGCCGGCGGCAGATAGATGACGTGGTCGGCGGCCTCGCGCATCTCCTCGTCGCCCTCGGTGGCCAGGGCGATCACCTTGCCGGAACGCGCCGTCACTTCCTTCAGGTTGGAGCAGGTCTTCTCGTAGCGCAACACCGAGTTGGGATCCTTGTCGTCCTTGGTGGCGATGATCACCGTGGGCAGATCCTCATCGATGAGCGCGTTGGGCCCGTGCTTCATCTCGCCGGCGGGATAGCCCTCGGCGTGAATGTAGGAGATTTCCTTCAGCTTCAGTGCTCCCTCCAGCGCGATGGGGAAGTGAATGCCGCGGCCGAGGAAGAGGAAGTCCTGCGCCCGGCTGTAAAGCTTGGCGAGATCCTCCAGCTCTTCCTCGAGCGTCAGCACTGATTCCAGCTTTCCCGGAATCTTCGAGCAGCTCCCCAGCAGCTCCCGCGACTGCTCGTCGGAGATCACGCCGCGCAGGCGGCCGAGGTAGACGGCAAACAGGAACAGCGCCGTCAATTGCGCGGTAAAGGCTTTGGTGGAGGCCACGCCGATCTCCGGTCCGGCATGGGTGTAGATGGTGCCGTCGGCTTCGCGGGCGATCATGGCGCCTACTACGTTGCAGATGGCCAGCGTCTTCTCGCCGCGGTTCTTGGCCTCGCGTTGGGCGGCGATAGTATCGGCAGTCTCGCCGGACTGGGTAATGACGATGGCCAGCTCGTTCTCCGAAGATGATGGGATCGCGATAACGGTACTCGCTGCCGTAATCCACCTCGACCGGCACGCGCGCCAGCCGCTCGATCATGTACTTGCCAGCCAGGGCCGCATGCCAGCTCGTGCCGCAGGCCACGATCTGAATCGAGTTCAGGTTCTTGAACTCGTCCTCGGTGATTTCCATCTCCTCCAGAAAGACCTTGCCGGTATCCAGCGAGATGCGGCCCAGCCAGGTATCGCGGACGGCGCGCGGCTGCTCAAAGATTTCCTTGAGCATGAAGTGCTTGAAGCCGCCCTTCTCGGCCATGATGGGGTCCCAGGTGATGTGCTGCACCTGCCGCACGACCGGTTTGCCTTCAAAGTCGCTCAACTGCACGCCGGAAGGGGTGATGACTGCCAGGTCGCCGTCGGCCAGGAAGAACAGATCGCGGGTGTGATAGAGGATGGCCGGCACGTCGGAGGCGACAAAGTACTCGTCCTTGCCCAGGCCGATCACCGCCGGCGGGCCGTTGCGGGCGGCGACGATCTTGTCGCGCTCGTCGCTTGAAATCACCGCCATGGCAAAAACACCGTGCAGATCGTGCACGGCACAGCGCACCGCCTCTTCCAGTGGCCGCTTGTGACCGCCGGAGGGACGCAAATACTTTTCCACCAGGTGGGCAATGACTTCCGTGTCTGTTTCGGTCAAGAACTTGTGGCCTTCCTCGCGCAGCTTTTTCTTGAGGGTGAGGTAGTTCTCGATGATGCCGTTGTGGACGACCACCACCCGGCCGGTGCAGTCGCGATGCGGGTGGGCGTTCTCTTCCGTCGGGCGGCCATGGGTTGCCCAGCGGGTGTGGCCGATGCCATAGGTGCCGTCGATGGGATTGAGGCGGATGGCTTCTTCCAGGTTGCGCAGTTTGCCTTCGGCGCGGCGAATCTGCAGCCCCTCGCCGTTGCCCGCCACCGCGATTCCGGCCGAATCGTAGCCGCGGTACTCCAGCTTCTTCAGCCCGTCCAGAATGACCGGAACCACCCGCTTCTTACCTACATAACCAACAATTCCGCACACCTCCTCACCTCCAACCGAAAGACATTCAGTATCTTTCTTGCAACTAGCCCACCAGAGGGACGGGATCTTGAGAAATGCGGAGATACAGCAATGACACTCGTGAAATTGGGTAACTTAGTTCCGTTTTCGGAGCTAATTCTTACCCTTGCCCCCTTACCCTCCACCATTTCTTGAACAGCAAAGTGCAAAAAGTTGCACACCAAGTGGAACAATCGGACACACTCCGAGTACTTGACTAAGCTGCGGGTAGAGAATCTGGGTCTTCCACGCAGGGCAGCGCGCGGGTAGGGCTGCAAACGACCGAAAACACGGTTAAAGTACGGCAGGAATGCCGGTAGCTATCCCCACCAACTCTCCGGCAACACAACGTTTGTGCGTCCTGGCTGTGACTGTGATTCCGCACCCCTGACCAACTGGCACTATGATTGCAATGCTTTACTACTGGTTAGATACACCGTGACATCAAGGCCGGTACAGTGGTAGACGATCGTATTGCTTGAGGGCGGAGCCAACCATGGCGAATATCTTGCACCTTGCTGATGTGCTCCTCAATCAGCCCCTTTCTAAGGCCTTAAGCGATGCTGGGCACAAGCTTCTTCTTCCAGGGCCAGCGGGTGTTCATACCGTGTCGTCTTACAGCGCAGTTCTTGTGGACTGGGATTCACAGTATGACCCGGCGACCACCACGGCAGCCAAGCGCGCCGGTATTCCGGTGGTCGTAATCGCAAACCATGCCCGTAAGGCTTTCTTGACTGACCAACTACTAGCTCACATCTACCTCGAGAAACCGGTTGACGCACAGGAAATTGCTACTGCCGTGTTTGATGCTATCAGCCGGAGTCGGGTTAGCGTAATGGAGACGACCCAGCAAGATCTTGCAGCCGATTAGGTGCGCAGGCCCAACAGTCGACTTGTCGTGTTTACAGGACGAACTCGCGATGCGGCTAATTTGCTCACCGAATGCAGCGACACTCCAAAGAAAGGGTGCTGCAGCCCACAAATGAGACCTCGCGCTTCCCAGACTCGATACCAGGCCACTCGGACATCAGCACCCGACGCGACCAGGATAGCGCGCTTAGGTTGCGGCCTCGGCTCGCCATGCACAATTGCCTATGCAACCTGATCTGCAGGTTCCTGAACTACCGAAAATATGTGTAGTGGAACCGTTCTCACAGTTCAGCCAAAAGACAGTGCACCGGCGCTGGCACGCTTTTAATATTTGCGCTCGCTTGATCCTGCTCACTGGCTTTGAGTTCACCCGTGAGGAAGGCTTGGGCTTTCTTTGTGACCTTGCCAGGCAAGTTGTTCACTACGCTCGTGGCATGATTTACTTTTGGGACAACGAGCAGCCTCCGATCTATCCGCTTTTGTTGCGCAACATGGAAACCCCAAAATCGGAAGCGCTGGCAATTGCCGGCCGGCTGAATTTCTGGACCAGATGGTGTCGTCGCCCCTTGCTCATCGCGCGCGGCTTACAAGATTCACTGGATTTGTTACTGGACGGGATTGGCGCCGAGTCCTTGCTGGTCATGCCGTTATTCGCGCAAACCCGCGTCGTCGGGGCGCTGCAGCTATTCGGTGCCACTCGCACCAGCTTTACGGAGGAAGATGCGCACCTATTGTGGCTCCTTTCCATGAGCTCCGAGAAACTGCTGGGGCGCGAGTACTCCGACGAAACGCTGATTCAAAGAGCCACCACAGACTACCTCACTGGGCTCAAGACCCGCCGGTACTTTGAAGAACAGCTCGACCGTGAACTCAAGCGAGCCGAACGTAGCCGACTCCACTAGCTTTGATAATGATTGATATTGACCATTTCAAGCAAGTAAACGACGAACATGGCCATCTTGCCGGAGACATGCTCCTGCGCCAGGTCGGTTCAATTCTCATGCAGGACTTGCGCGAGATTGATACGGTCGCCCGTTATGGCGGAGAGGAGTTTGTGCTTCTACTTCCTGATACCACCAGTTCGGTGCGCGACACTTGGCAGAACGCTTGCGGAATAGAATAGGCGGCGGCCATCTCGTTCTAGGTTCTCCTGAGACGAAGGTGCGGCTCACCATCAGTCTTGGTGTGGCATCCTTTCCAACAGACGCCCAATCCAATACCAACCTGTTAGCAGCCGCGGATGCCGCCCTCTATGAAGCCAAACGTATCGGCCGCAACCGAGTGGTTCTTTATCCTGAGCTGAAGTCCACACAAGAACGGCGTCACGAGGCACGCTTGCGCCTCACCCTTCCCGTGCGAGTCTACGGGATGGACGTCGAGGGTAACTTATTTGAACAAGAGACAACAACGGTCGATATCGCTAGAGGTGGCGCTCGCCTGCAAGGAATTACTCGTGCGCTCGACTCGGGCTCCATTCTCGCCATCAAACACCAAAATAATCGGGCCAGATTTCGAGTGGCTTGGCGTGCAGCGGCAAGCGGCCCAGCCTTTGGTCAGCTCGGACTTCAGCTCCTCGATGAGGGCCGAAACGTGTGGGAAATTACTAATCCTCCGGCTCAGGCATGAATGTCAGAGCGCTAGACCCGCAATAAGGGATCTCAGCGTGGGACGATATTTATCTCACATAAGCACTCTCATCCAAATCTCAAGCTTTCGCTGAGGACGAAGTCTACGCGGAAGCGAAACGGCTACAAAGCTGGCGCACATGCGCTTGCTCCGGTGGCTTACATCATAGAACTTGAATCCGTAGGTGTCATCTTCACGGTAGCGAACCTGAGCACGAGGTTCGAGCGGCCTCGCCAGTCGCGAATCGACAATCTGAAGGAGCACAAATTCGCCGGGTACAAGCTCTCCCTCGATTTTGCCGCCGATCCCGCCTTCTCCAAAATTAAAGGAAACTCCGCAAAGCATTGCCAATTCTCAGAGCGGTCCACGGTTACCGTAAATGGCACATGCGCGGGAAACCGAGGAGTTCTGCGAACCGCGACGGGTTCGCCGGTCGGAATTCTGAGCAACCGCTGAAGAACGGCGAGTAGAGCGCCAACCCTCGCTTTTGGAAGAACGACATCCACTATCGCTGACACGTTTGGCGGAATTTCCTGTGATCCTGAGAATAAGACGATCGGAGTGTCTGGCTGAAAACGTCTTA
>CAWBRT010000002.1:0-170000 GCA_963791145.1 uncultured Acidobacteriota bacterium
TTACTCAGGCGGGTGCCCCACCCTTTTCGCTGCCTCTGCGAAAGGGTGGGGTTTTCCCAGTCAATAAGGCTTTTCAAATCTGCACAACAATCGCGCACACGCGCTAGAACGCCACCCTCTTCTTCTCAAACGCCGCGATGTCGGCCTCGTGCTGCAGGGTGAGGCCGATGTCGTCCAGTCCATTCAGCAGGCAATGGCGCTTGAAGGCGTCGATCTCGAAGCGCGCCTCAAAGCCCTGGTCGTCCGTGACCGTCTGTTTTTCCAGATCGACCGTCAGCTCCATTCCCGGTTTTGCCTGCGCGCGCCGCGCCAGCTCCGCCACCTGCTCCTCGCTGAGGATGACCGTCAGCAGTGCCGTTCTTGGCGCAGTTGGTGAAGAAGATGTCGGCGAACGACGGCGCGATCACCACTCGGAAGCCGTAATCGTTCAGCGCCCACGGCGCGTGTTCGCGCGAGGAGCCGCAGCCGAAGTTGCGTCCGCCGATCAGGATGCTGGCCTTGCGGTAGGCGGCATGGTTGAGCACGAACGACGGCTCCTCAGCTGCCGTCGGGCCGGAAGCGCCAGTCGAAGAACAGAAAGTTTTCGTACCCGTCGCGCTCGATGCGCTTCAGAAACTGCTTGGGGATGATCTGGTCGGTGTCGATGTTGATCTTGTGCAGCGGCGCAGCGATGCCCTTGATGTACGCGTAGTGGTTTCATTTGTTCCTGATCCTTGAACTGCCAGGAGCGAACGTCGGTGAAGTGTCCGGCGACGGCGGCGGCGGCGGCCATGGCCGGGCGAGACCAGATGCGTGCGCGCCGCCCTTGCCCTGGCGTCCCTCGAAGTTGCGGTTGCTGGTGGCGGCGCAGCGCTGGCCGGGCTGCACGATGTCTGGGTTCATGCCCAGGCACATGGAGCAGCCGGACTCGCGCCATTCCGCGCCCGCCTCGAGGAAGATGCGGTCGCAGCCCTTCCTGCTCGGCGGCCGTCTTCACCGCCTGCGATCCGGGCACGATCAGCGCCTGCACCTTGGGATGGATCTTGTAGCCGCGCAGCACGCGGGCGGCGGCGCGCAGATCCTCGATCCGCCCGTTGGTGCAGGAGCCGATAAACACGCGGTCGATGGCGATCTCCGTCAGCCGCGTCCCCGGCTTCAGCGCCATGTATTCGAGCGCGCGCGTCAGCGCGGCCTTCTCGGCTTCGGTCGGCGGCCTTCTGCGGATCGGGCACGCTGTCCGGTGATCGGCGAAACCATTCCCGGGATTGGTGCCCCAGGTGACGTGCGGCAACAACTCGGAGGCGTTCGAGCGAGACTTCCTTGTCGAACTTGCGCTCCCGGATCGCTGGCCAGCGTGCGCCAGTAGGCGACGGCGCGATCCCAGTCCGCGCCCTTGGGGGCGCCGCGGCGGCCTTTCAGGTAAGGCGAAGGTGGTCTCGTCGGGAGCCACCATGCCGGCGCGCGCTCCGCTCTCGATGGTCAGGTTGCAGAGCGTCATGCGGCCTTCCATGGAGAGGGCGCGAACCGCCTCGCCGGCGTATTCGATGGCGTGGCCGGTGCCGCCGTCGGTGCCGATCTTGCCGATGATGGCCAGCGCCAGGTCCTTGGCGGTGACGCCTTCGGGCAGGCGGCCGTTGACCGTGACGCGCATCGGCTTGGGCCTGTGCTGCTGCAGGCACTGCGTGGCCAGCACGTGCTCGACCTCCGAGGTGCCGATGCCGAAGGCCAGCGCGCCGAGGGCGCCGTGCGTGCTGGTGTGGCTGTCGCCGCAGACGATCGTCTTGCCGGGCTGGGTGTAGCCGAGCTCGGGTCCGATCACGTGCACGATGCCCTGCTCCATGCGTGCCGACATCGAACAGCTCGAGGCCGAAGTCGGCGCAGTTGGCGCGCAACGCTTCCACCTGCTGCCTGCGAGATCGGGTCTTTGATGACGAAGCGGTCGGCGGTGGTGGTGGCGATGTTGTGATCGACGGTGGAGACCGTCAGATCGGGACGGCGCACCTTGCGGCCGTTCATGCGCAGGCCGTCGAAGGCCTGCGGCGAAGTGACCTCGTGCACCAGGTGCAGGTCGATGTAGAGCAGGTCCGGCTCGCCTGGCGCCTGGCGGACCAGGTGGCTGTCCCAGAGTTTGTCAAACAGCGTGCGTGGTTGTGACATATCGTTTGTACCGCGCGTCCTTATCAATCTGGAGCGTTTGTGAACTTCCTCAAATCGGTTCATCCGTTCTCCGGAATCGTGGCGACTACACCGCGTGATAAGCCTGCCGCTGCCCGAGCAGGTCGGCCAGGGTGCGCTCGATTTCGTTGCCGGCCTCGCGCGTGGTCGCCGCCTTCTGCTGCGGCTTCAGATCCGCCGTGACGATCCCTTTCTGCAGCGAGCGCGCGATGGCCGTCTGCACGTCATCGGCATCGCGGTGCAGTCCGGCGGTGAAGCGCAGGAGCATGGCGGCGGAAGCGATGGCGCCGACCGGGTTGGCCATGTTCTTTCCCGCGATGTCGGGCGCCGAGCCGTGCACCGGCTCGTAGAGTCCGACCGCGCCGCCGATCGAAGCCGAACCCAGCATGCCCAGCGAGCCGCTCAGCACTGCCGACTCATCCGAGAGAACGTCGCCGAACAGGTTTTCGGTGACCACCACGTCATAACGCGACGGCGTGGCAATCATCTGCATGGCGAAGGAATCGACGTAAGTGTGCTCCAGCTTTACGTCGGGATAATCCCGCGCCACCTCAGTCACCGTTTGCCGCCAGAGCCGCGAGCACTCCAGCACGTTGGCCTTGTCCACCGACGTCACCTGCCGGCGGCGATGGCGCGCCTGCTCGAAGGCGATCTTTGCCACACGCTCGATTTCCGCGGGCGAGTAACGCATGGTGTCGTAAGCGCCGCCGTTCTCGTCGCGGCCGCGCGGCTCGCCGAAATACAGTCCGCCCAGCAGCTCGCGCACGAACAGGATATTGGTTCCGCGCAGCACCTCCGGACGCAACGGAGAGCAATGGGCGACAGCTTCATAAGCGATCGCCGGACGCAGATTGGCAAAGTCGCCCAGCGCCTTGCGCAGCTTCAGCAGGCCGGCCTCGGGGCGCAGCACGACCGGAAGCTGATCGAACTGCGGACCGCCGACCGCGCCCAGCAGCACCGCATTGCTGGCCAGGCAGCCCTCCAGCGTGGACTGCGGCAACGGATGCCCTTCGGCAACCACAGCCGCTCCGCCGATGGGGTATTCGCGAAACTGGAAGTCGTAACCGTTGACCTCGGAAACAGTCCGCAGCACCCGCACCGCTTCGTGCGTGACCTCCGGTCCGACTCCATCCCCTGGCAAAACAGCTATCTTCAGCTTCATCGCATGAGTCCTGTACTCCGGCAGTCGCAACCGGGCTCCCCGGCAAGCACATCTGCCGCAGTCCCGGGCGGAGCTGCCGGTAGCGTCACAGTCTCGTCATCAGAAGAGCCACCATCCCTTGATCGTAAATCCTCTTCTTCACGCCCGGCAAGTTGGCGAAGCGCCGGCGGACGGAGTGCAATCTTTAATCCTTGCGAAATTGCGAGCCGGGTATCTGGCGGGCGGCCGGTGCCGCGGATACACCTGCCCGCGAACGGGAGATTTCCGGGATCTCCAGCAAACCCGTTTATGCTTGCCGGGATGGAAGATTCATCCGCGCTGAGACGGCTTCGCGGGCTACTGTCGGGCATCGCCGGCAAATTAGTCAAACTTATTATTATTTCCATTCGATAAGGAACTATGATTTAATAAGCCTTCGCTCCAAGAACTCTGCCTGAGGTGATGGATGGACCTTTTCCAGTTGGAGACATTTCTGGCCGTGGTGGAGGAAAAAGGATTTTCCCGGGCCGCCACGCGGCTGCATCGCACCCAGTCGGCGGTCAGCCAGACCATCAGTAAACTCGAGGACGAGCTGGGCGAGACGCTGTTCGAGCGCTCCTCGCGCGAGGGCGCGGTGACTGACGCCGGCGCCGTGCTGCTGCGCTACGCCGAGGAGCTGCTCAACCTGCGCGGCCGCGCGCAAGGCGCTCTCAGGGAGCTGCGCGAGCTGCAGCATGGCAAGCTGAGCATCGCCGCCAATGAGTTCACGGCGCTGTACCTGCTGGTGGCGCTGCACCGTTTCCGCCGGTCGCACCCCACCATCCACATCGAGATTCAGCGTGCCCTGGCCTCGGACGTGGCGCGCTCGGTGGTGAACCACCACGTCGAGCTGGGCATGCTGTCCTTCCGCCCGGACGATGAGCAGCTTAACTCGATCATCGTCTACATCGACGAGCTCGCGTTCGTCGTCTATCCCGGCCATCCGCTGGCGAACTCCCGGCAGGTCAGCATTCGCGAACTCGGCGCCGAGTTCTTCGTCGCTCACAACGTGCGCTCCCCTTATCGCGAGAAGGTGCTGCAGACCTTCGTCAAATACAAAACCGCGCTGCACATGCCGGTGGAGCTGCCCAACATCGAGGCCATCAAGCAGTTCGTGGCCATGGGCAACGGCGTGGCTCTGCTGCCGCGCATCGCCGTGCAGGCGGAGCTCAACCGCGGAGATCTGGTGCAGATTCCGGTGAAGGAATTGCAAATGCAGCGCCGCTTGCGCCTGGTTTACCGTCGCGGCGCCAGCCTGTCGCACGCTGCCCGCGCCTTCCTCAAGGTGCTGGAGAGCATGGCAGCCCAGGAGGGCGGGCGATACCTGTTCCAGAAAGAAAGGGGGTAGGGACTCGGGTTAGGGAATAGAAGAACTGCTAAACACGAGCGTTCTGCGGTCTGCGTATTCTCTAACCTTTGCTTCCTAACCCCTAATCCCTACTCCCTAATCCCTAAAAACTGCTTGGCGTGCAGGTGGCTGCCGTCGGCTGTCTGGCTGTTGGCACCTGTGCCGCCGCCGGCGGTGTCGCCCAGGGAACGGCGGTAAAGTCGAAGAACTCCAGCAGGTTCGGTTGCGCGGCTTCGCGCGGGGTCAGGTACTGTCCGTTACCGATAAAGCGGTCCTCCACGAACTTTATGATCGCCGTGTGGTCCATCGGCGTGTGCGAGACGAAGTGCCTGCGGGTAAAGGGCGAGATCACGATGTTGGGAATGCGGAAGCCAAGCTGGGCGGCGAATCCCTGAATCGCCGGAGCGTCGCCCGCGCTGGCGCCCGGGTCGGTGCTCGACAGATCGCAGTGCAGGCTCGGCGTGGCCACTCCGGTTGTCGGATCGACCGGTGCCAGGCAGGGCTTGAAGCTGTCGGCATTGACCGCAATGCTGGAGATGTCCGTCGTTATGTTCAGCGAGGCGTCCGTGAAATCGTTGGTGTGGTGTGGGACCGGCGGCACGTGGTCGTAAGGGCCGCCTCCTTCGTCATAAGCGAGAAAGAAGACCGAGCTTGCCCAGGAAGGACTGTTCATTAACGCGTTGATCATTTTGGAAGTCTGTAGCTGTCCATTCAGGATGGATTGGCCCGAGCCCGGATGCTCATCGAAAATACCGTACGCCGGATCGATCCAGGCAAAGCTGGGCAGCGTGCCGTTGGCCAAGTCGGTGAAGTACTGGCTGATGGGCGCGACATGGCCGGTGTCGATGCAGTAGGCGTTGGCGGGATCGCCCACGGCTGTTCCCGAAGGCGTGGCGGCGCTTCCCACCTGGTTGCACTGACCTCGGGTGGAGGGCGCGTACACAAACTTGAAGCCGTAGCTCAGGTTGTTGAGGGTGATATCAGGAATGCCGCCGCAACTGGCCGCGCCGCTGTTGGGCAGCACGCAGCCGCTCTGGGTGATGCCGTAGTAGACCTTCCAGGAGACGTGAGCGTTGTCCAGCGCCTGAAAGATCGTGGGAATGGCCAGCGAAGATGTGAACTTATCAACCACGAAGGGGTCATTCGCCAACCCCTGGGTGGTGCCGCCGGTTACGGTAGCGATGCGGTTCGGCGTGCTGTTACTGGAGACCGGCGAGAACCAGCGGTCGGAGACGGCAAACTGCGAGGCCACGTAGTAGTAGTAATTCAAAAAATCCTGGTCGTAGTAGCCCATGGCGCGCCGGCCGATCAGGTCGTCGGTCAGCACGCCGCTGGCGCATCCCGCCACACTGCAACTGGTGGCGAAGTTTTCCGCCGTGTGCACGAAGCCGTCCATCAGGATGGGCCGCGAGGGCGTGAAATTGAACCGGCTGACGTCGCCGTAGCTCTCCAGCCACGCCGAACTCATATCGTCCACGCAGGCGCTGGCCAACTTGAACAGCGCGAAAGAAGTTCCCTGGTCGTTGACGTTGGAGATCTTGGTCAGCTTGTCGTCGATGCCGTCCACGTCGTAAGTCTTGCCGTCATCTCCGATGTTGAATGCATTGGTTCTGCGGTAAGGATTCAACTGCCCGAAGTAGGTATCAAAGGTCCGGTTCTCCTGCATCAGGAAGATGACGTGTTGGATCGAGGCCACCGTTCCGGGCGTTGTCGGAGCAGGCGTTGGAGTGGTTGTGCCCGAGCTGCTTCCCGAGCCGCCGGTCGAGGCCGCGCTGGAGGAACCCGAGCCGCCGCTGCCGCAACCTGTCAGCCCCGCCAGGAGGAGAAGAGTGAGAAGTGCAGTTACTCCTAAGAACCTGCAGCCGCCCGATCTGACTCGTTCCATTTAGCCTTTCCTCCTCTCGTCATCCTTGGGTGTGTGCCTGCTAAGAGCACGAGCAGCCCGCCCAAGTTGCATGACAGGGTCACTGCAAGACAAAGAAAATATTAGAGTTGTTGGACAGAGCAGCGGCTTTTGCAGACCAGGGTAGCCGCTGTCGGACACGCCGGTTCAAAAGCCGTGCCAGCGGGCGGCCATCAACGTCTCCTGCGGAACTGTCTATGACGAGATTGCGAGCGGAGGGTAAAAATAGCCTGCCGTAATTCCCGATTTGGGCCAAATCGCCCGCGTCTTGGGTGTTTTCACGCTGTGTTGGTCTGGATTTGTTGCGGAAATTCTGCTAAGTATTTGAATCACTGGCGGTTAAATTCCGTCGTGACGTTTCTGGAATGGTTATCCAGTTGCCATTCTTGATTGTCAGATCACGTTATAGACCGTCACAGAACCACGCCCGACGGTCCTCCAATCGTTTGAGGTAGTCATGCTTTCTACGCCGAACCCACTTGCTTCCATCATGCCTCCTGCGAAACCAGAGCGCAAAATCAAGATTGGCAGCGTCGCCGCCCATTTCAACATCTCCGTCGATCTGCTCCGCTTGTACGAGCGGGAAGGGTTGTTGATTCCCATCAAGTCCTCCAAGGGCACCCGTTACTATACCGAGCGGGATTACTCATGGATCGAGACCCTGCTGAAACTGGTGCGCGACAATCGTCTGAACTTCGCCGGCATCCGCCATCTTCTGGCACTGCTTCCCTGCTGGGATGTTCGCCATTGCCAGAGTGACGAGCGGCGCCAGTGCCCCACCGCAGCTCAGGGCAGCAACCCGTGCTGGGTCAATCACGCCTGCTGCTGGCCGGGAAAAGATTGCTACGAGTGCGAAATCTACCGTGCCGCACCCGCCTGCGAGAACATGCGTTCGGTGCTGCTGACCGGCAAGGGCCTCGTCTAAACAGCGGTTCTTCGTTCTTGGTTGTTCGTTCTTCGTCCTCTTGCGCCCACCCTCGTCGCCTCATCCGCGACCGGGGTGGGTTCGTTTTTGTTGCGCGTTCTGCGTCTTATTCCCCTCTTGATCCCTTCTGGCACAAGGAGAGACTCAGTTCTTACGCTTCAAATCAAAGAAGAACGAACAACTACGAACGAAGAACGATTTCGGCCTTGTAGCCAAAGCCGCGCTCGTTATCGAGATAGCGAATCCAGTGAGGGCGGAAGGCGTAGAGCGTGGCCTGCGCGATTACCGCCGAGAGAGCGGTTTTCAATCCAAAGCGCCGCCGGTAGCCGGCCATGATCTCGCGCCGCTCGGCGGCCTCCGAAATCTCGTTGACGGCGCCCTCCATCTGTACTCCCCTGATCTTCTCCCATCGATCCACGGAAGCGTAAATCGTCACCGAGGCGTGCGGACGGGCACGTAGATTAAGGCTGTGGCGGCTGTCGGCCGAGGAGAGCCAGTAGAGCGAACAATCCCGGCTGGGAAAGAAGAACAGCGGGGTGGCATACGGCCGGCCGCGGTCATCCACGGTAGCCAACGTCATCGTGCTCTGCGATTGCAGCAGCTCCCGCACGCAGGCGATTGTGTCCAGCTTGGCGTTCATCTTGGCGAAACGGTACAGCCGCGCTTCGAGAGATTAGCAGAAAACAGCAGATTAAGCAGAAAACGACCGGTAGCAGAGATGACGCAGGCAGAGCCGCCTTTGCCCAAAAACAAAGAAACCCCGGCGACGACCGTTATGTCGTCGCCGGGGGGAAATCATTTGTGCGAAAAAGTTTCCAACGTGCTACGGGATGTCGCTCACGCAGCCGGAGTTACTTGGCGGGAGCCTTCCGCTCGGGCTCGCCTATCTTGGCCTTCAAATCAGAAACCTGATGGGTGAGCTTATTCGCGTCTTGCTCGGCGGCAGCGGCCTGCTCGTGGGCAGTTTGCGCCTGCTTGCGCACCTCTTGTGTTCCCGTCACAAGTTGCTGTTGCGCCTGCACCAGAGACTGCTGACTCTGCTGCAGTTGCTTCAGCAATTGCGCGATCTTTTCCTGCTGTTCCTTCAACTGCTGCTGCATCTGCGCCAGCTGTTGGGCTGCCTCGGCTTCCGCGGCCGGCTTACGGGCAGCATTCTTGCCGTTTGCCGCCTGCTCAGCGAACAACCCCGTCGAACCCCACAGGCTCAGCGCCAGTGCTGTGGCCAATAGCTTCTTCATCGCCACTCCAAGAACTCCGCCAAAAGATATTTTTCGGTCGTGTTCCTGAAGTTATCAGACTCGAAGCCCGCAGGCTAGCGGATTTGCTGGACCTCCTTGCGAACCATGGCTGCGACCTGCTTGGGCAAAGGAGCATACGTCAATTCACTGACCATGGGCTCGCCCTTGTCGAGCATCCACACCAGGAAATCCTTCAGGATTTTGCCTTTGGCGGGATCCTTCGACTGCACTGGAATCAGCAGCCAGGTGAAGCTGGCAATCGGGTAGGCGTTCTTGCCCGGAGCGTTGGTGATCGACACGCGGAAATCGGCCGGCATTTTGGCCGTTGCCGCCGCCGCCGTGGTGGAGTCCAGCGAAGCCTTCACGAAGACGCCCGCCGCGTTCTGCACCGAGCCGTAGGCAATCTTGTTCTGTACCGCGTAGACCAGCTCGATGTAGCCGATCGAGCCCGGAATCTGGCGGATCAAGCCGGCAACGCCTTCGTTGCCTTTGCCGCCGTTGCCCACCGGCCACTTGACGCTGGTGTTTCTGCCAACCTTCTTTTCCCACTCAGGGCTCACCTTGGAGAGGTAATCGGTCCAGATGAAGGTGGTGCCGCTGCCGTCGGAGCGGTGCGCGACCACGATCTGCTGGTCAGGGAACTTCACTCCAGGATTGGCCTTGGCCAGCGCCGGATCGCTCCATTTCGTGATCTTTCCCAGGAAGATGTCGGCCAGCACATCGGGCGTGAATTTCAGCTCCTGCGTGACACCGGAGATGTTGTAGGCCGGAACGTCCGCACCCAGCACGGTTGGGATGTGCAGGATCGTCAGGCTGGTTTTGCTCTTGGCCTCGCTGAGCTGTTCGTCCGTCATCGGTCCATCACTGGCCCCGAAATCGACGGTACCCTCCGTCAGCTGGCGGATGCCGCCGCCGCTGCCGATCGACTGGTAGTTGATCTGGATGTTGGGTTTGACCTTGTGGTACTCGTTAAACCATTTTGAATAGATGGGATACGGGAAAGTGGCGCCGGCCCCGTTGAGGGTTACGGTCTGGGCGCTGGCGCATAAGCTGACGGCGCCAATCAGCATGACGGAAAGCACAAGTTTGGCGTAGCGATTCAATGCAGTTCCTCCGTTCCGGTTCCGCTCTGGTCCTACAGGGCGGTCGGTCTTTCTTTATTGTGAGTTCCAGGGTTTACGGGATTGTTACAGAAACATGAACATAGGGTTAATACAGCCCGACCCGATTGAAAATACGGCCTTTCCAGCGAACGCCGCTCTACCTTGGCGCTAAGTTTTGTCCCGATGTTGGGCCCTGAGATGGTCAATAAAGCGTTGCTCGTCGGGACGATCGTAGCTGCGCAGAACGTGCCGCACCGTCCTTCCGCTCACCAGGTGGCAAATCTCTTCGGCGATGTTCTTCAAGTGATCGCCGGCGCGCTCCAGCCCCTGCGCCATGAAAAGAATGTGGAAGCTCACCGGGCGGCGCTCTTCGTGGGGAGATTCGACGTGGTGCAACACCGTCAGGTTGCGCAGCCGGTCGAGCTCGGCGTCGGCCCTCAGCACGGCAATGGCGTGGTCGAGATTGCGTTCGGCAAAGGCGCCCTGGGCCTCGCCCAGCATCTTCTCCAACTGCGAGGCCATGGCCGTCAGCACTTTCCGGTCCTCCGCGGCGATTCGCGGCCCGACGGACTCGAGACGATTGCCGAAGCTGAGCAGCAAATCGCCTACACGCTCGAGAGCGACCACCAGCTTCATGCAGGCCAGCAACTCGCGTGCCTCCTGCTCGCTGACGCGGGTGATGAGCGCAGTCACCAGCTCGTCGACATCGTGGTCGATGCTGTCGAGTTTGAGTTCGTTGTCGTGGAGCAGCTTCACGGCTTCCGCCGAGCCCGTAGCCATGCCTTCGGCCGCCGCCGCCGCGGCGCGCCTCGCCAGGGCGAAAGCCTGCGAGGTCAGCTCCACGATGTGGCCGATCTCGGAACGCTTGGTGGAAGAAGAGGACATGATGCGTTCTCCGGCCGGTAGCGCCGCCATCCCCACAGCGGCGGGCTTTGTCCTCACCGGCTCGACTACGAAGGTCCGCAGGGATATCGCGGACCTGCTCTTGCGCGCTCCACTAAGCCGGGACGGTTTCCCCCGGCGCCATGCGTTCTGGCGCCGCCGGCAGCGTAAAAAAGAACGTGCTGCCGTGGTTCAATTCGCTCATCGCCCAAATAGTACCACCATGAACGCGAACGATGTGCTTGGCGATGGCCAGGCCCAGGCCGGTGCCGCCGCTCTCCCGCGAGCGCGCCTTGTCCACCCGGTAGAAACGCTCGAACAGGCGCGGCAGGTGCTCGGAGGCGATTCCCGGGCCGTAGTCGCGCACGAAGAACTCAACCGCACCCTGCACGTCGCGGGCGCCGATCTCGACCCGCTCGCCCGAGGCGGCGTATTTCACCGCGTTGTCGATGAGATTGCGAAACACCTGGAAGATGGCATTGCGGTCGGCGCTCACTGCCTGCTGGGCCTGGTTGAGCACAGCCAATTCCAGCTTGCCGTTCAGCTCGTACTCGCGGAAGTTCTCGGCGGCATCGCAGAGCAGCTCGGCCGGCGTAAGCGGCTGCAATTCCAGCTTCTGCTCCCCTGATTCCACCTTGGCGAGAATCAGCAGGTCCTCGGTAAGGCGGGTCATGCGGGCGGCATTCTTGCGGATGATCTCCAGAAACTCGCGGTTGGAGTTGGTCTCGCCCGCGGTGTCCAGCAGCGTTTCCGCGTATCCCTGGATGCTGGTCAGCGGCGTGCGCAGCTCGTGGGAGACGTTGGCGATGAAATCGCGGCGCGTCTTTTCCACTCGCTCGATTTCCGTAATGTCGTGCAGCACGGCCACGGCGCGCCCGCTGGACATGGGAGCCGCCGTCACGTTGAACACCTTTCCCGGAGCAATGGAAACGGCGCGCTGGGTGGCCAGTGTGCGCTGCCGCAGCGCGATCTGAATGGTCGCCAGGAAATTCGGGTCGCGAATCGTCTCCACCACACTGGCGTTCACGCGCACTCCGACCGAGAGCAGCTTTTCCATGCGCCGGTTGGCCCACTGCACGCGGCCGTCGCGGTCGACGGCCAGTACCGCCTCCTGCATGCTGTTGAGCAGCGTCTCCAACTGGTCGCGGTTGGTCTGAAGGGCCTCGAAGTTTTCCTGCAGCTTCTTGGTGGTTGCGTCCAGCGAATGCGCCACCGCCCCGATTTCGTCCTGTGAGTGCTCATCCAGGCGCGCCGAAAGATCGCCTTCCGCGACCTTGGCGGCAAAGCCGACGATGCGCTGCAGGCGGTTGCTGAGCCGGCGCGTATACAGCGCCGCGATCACAGCCGCCGCCAGAACAGCCAGGACGGTGCAGGCCAGCAGTTCGGAGCGAATCCGGTGCCGCGCTTCCAGGATTGCCTGCAGCGGATACGCCAAGCGAACGGCACCGTTAGCTACCGGCGCCGCCACATACAAGTAATCGACTCCCACAGTCGCGCTTTGCCGCGTGGACGCGCCGACGCTGCCGTGCAGAGCGGCTTGGAATTCCGGCCGCTGGGCATGGTTCTCCATCGTCTCCCGGTCCGCCGTGGAATCCGCCAGCACCTTGCCCGTGGAGTCGATGATGGTGGCACGGGCGCCGGCCTGCTGGGCGATGAGTTGGGCCAGTTGCGCGGGAGTAAGCTGGCGGTCGTTATTGACGCGGTCGGCGAACATGGCCACTTTTTGCCGCAGAGCCAGTTCGATTTCGCGGCGGAGGGAAGCCTCCCAGGAGCGGCGCACCTGCAGGTCAAGGGTCAGCGTAGCCACCGCGATGACCAGCAGAAAGATCGTCAATAACCTGAAGAATATGTGTTTCTTCACTTAACGGCACCGAAGCGGTAGCCGGCTCCACGTACGGTTCGCAGGTACTGTGGCTGCTCGGGGTCAACTTCGATTTTCTCACGCAGCCGGCGCACGTAAACGTCGACCGAGCGCGGCGTGACAAACGCCGTCTCCCGCCACACCGCATCCAGCAACTGATCGCGGGTGAACACCCGTCCCGGATGACGCGCCAGGTAATCCAGCAGGCGGAATTCCGTGGCCGTGGTCGCGACCGTGTTGCCGCGGACAGTAAGCGTCATGGCGCTGCTGTCGATTTCGATGTCCTCGAAGCGGACAACGTCGGGAGCCAGCGGCCGCTCGAAGCGCCGCAGCACCGCCTTGACCCGCGCCACCAGTTCGCGCGGGCTGAAAGGCTTGGAGATGTAATCGTCGGCCCCGAGCTCAAAGCCAAGCACCCGGTCGGGTTCACCGGTCTTGGCAGTCAGGAAGATCACAGGCGTCATCGCCAGCCCGGCCGTCGCGCGTATCTGACGGCACAGTTCAAAACCGTCGCGCCCCGGGAACCATGATGTCGAGCAGAAACAAGGATGGCTTCTGTTTTTCTGCTTCTTCGATCAGGTTCTTTCCAGCGGCAAACAGGCGCACCACATACCCGGAGGCTTCCAGGTGGTGCCGAACCAGACGGGCGATATCTGCCTCATCTTCCACTACGAAGATGGTTGCTCTCACGCCTTGATTTTACTTGCAAATTCCTGGCCTCAGCCACGCCGGAATCGAGGATTTAACGAATTTTCATATTCCCCGTTCTAAAAAGGGCCGGGAAACCGCGCCGGTCGGCCCGCAAGCTCTTGTCGTTGCTTGTCGTTTTCACCTCGACTGGGTCGCCGGGGGGCCGCTATTGTCCCGCTCTTGTAACAAAACTACGGAACGGGGCGAAACGATGATGGCGGAATCCAGCGCCTGCTTCTGAAATGGAGTGTCCAGCTTGGCGGTGTTCAGCACCGCGTCCCAACCGAGCTGGCGAGGCGACGCCGGCAGGGTGAACTCAACTCCTTCGTGGTAGGAGTTAATGAGGATAAGGAAGCTGGCGTCCAGCACCGGCTCACCCAGCTCATTGACATCGTTGAGCGTCTGCCCGTTCAGCATCAGCCCCAGGCTGCGCAGCCAGGAGGTAGTCCATTCCTCCTCGGTCATCTCCCGGCCGTCGGCGCGGTACCAGGCGATATCCCGTTCCACCGAATTGCGAATCACCCGGTCCTGGAAGAATTTCTTCCGCCGGAAGTTGGGATGCGCCTTGCGCAGTTCGATCAGGCGGGCAGTGAATTCCAGCAGGCATGTCTTGCTGCCATCCAGCTTCCAGTCGATCCAACTGATTTCGTTGTCCTGGCAATAGGCGTTGTTGTTGCCGTTCTGCGTGCGGCTGACCTCGTCGCCGGCCGCAGCATCGGCACGCCTTGCGAGAGCAGCAAGGTGGCCAGCATATTGCGCTTCTGCTGCTCGCGTGCCGCCACGATGGCCGGGTCGCTGGTTTGGCCTTCGGCGCCCATGTTCCAGGAGTTGTTGTCGTTGGATGCCGTCGCGGTTATTTTCGCCGTTGGCCTCGTTGTGCTTCTCGTTGTAGCTGACCAGGTCCTGCAGCGTGAAGCCGTCGTGCGCGGTGACGAAGTTGATGCTGGCATATGGCTTGCGGCCGTCATGCTGGTAGAGATCGCTGCTGCCGGTAAGGCGGTAGGCGAGGTCCGAGAGCGTGTCCCTCGTCGCCCTTCCAGTAGCGGCGCACCGTGTCGCGGTATTTGCCGTTCCACTCGGCCCAGAGCACGGGGAAGTTCCCGACCTGGTAGCCGCCCCGGCCCCACGTCCCAGGGCTCGGCGATCAGCTTGACCTGGGAGATGACCGGGTCCTGGTGAATGATGTCGAAGAAGGCGGACAGGCGGTCGACATCGTAGCAATTCGCGCGCCAGGGTGGAGGCCAGGTCGAAGCGGAAGCCGTCCACGTGCATCTCGGTCACCCAGTAGCGCAGACTGTCCATGATCAGCTTGAGCACCTGCGGATGGCGCACGTTCAGGCTGTTGCCGGTGCCGGTGTAATCCATGTAGTGGCGCGCGTCTTCCGGCACAGCGGTAGTAGGTGGCGTTATCGATGCCGCGAAGGTGAGCATCGGGCCGCAGGTGGTTGCCCTCGGCGGTGTGGTTGTAAACCACGTCGAGGATGACTTCGATCCCCTCCCGGTGCAGCGCTTTGACCATGGCTTTGAATTCCGGCGCCTGCGCTCCCGTATCGCCTGCCGAGGAGTACCATGCTTCGGGGCTGAAGTAACTCAGCGTGTTGTAGCCCCAATAATTCTGCAGGCCTTGATCCACCAGGTATTTGTCGTTGATGAAGTGGTGCACCGGCAGCAGTTCGACGGCGGTGATTCCCAGTTTCTTGAGATAGCGGATGGAGGGCGCCGCGGCCAGCCCGGCATAGGTCCCACGCAACGGCTCCGGCAGTTCCTGGTTCAGCTTGCTGAAGCCCCGGACGTGCATCTCGTAGATCACCGAATCCGCCAGCGGCGTTCTCGGCAGACGATCCTGATCCCAATCAAAGTAAGGATTGACGATGACTGCCTTCGGCATGCCCGGACCGCTGTCGCGGGTATCGATGGCGAGGTCTTTCTCGGGTGAGTTCAAATCGTAAGGGAAGATCGGCTGTGTCCAGTCGACGGTTCCGCACACCGCCTGGGCGTAAGGATCGATCAACAATTTGGCGGGATTGAAGCGCAGTCCTTTTTCCGGCTCGTAGGGGCCGCTGACGCGGTAGCCGTAGAGCTGGCCGGGCAGCAGTCCGGGAACGTAACAATGCCAGACGAAGGCCGTCGTCTCGCCGATCTGGATGCGCTCGCTTTCCGTCTTGCTGCGGTTATCGAAGAGGCAGACCTCGACAGCGGTTGCGTTCTCCGAGTAGAGCGCGAAGTTTACCCCGGTGCCGTCCCATGTAGCCCCCAGGGGAAAGGGTTTTCCGGGTAGGACGGTTCTGCAGGCTGCTGAAAAACGCGCCGAAGCAACAAGCGAGGCGCTATTGGTTGTGGGTATCACAGGATCGCCGTACTGGAACTTTTATGTTCAACTACCCGCAATCTGTTTTTCAGCAGCCCGTCTTGCCATGCGAGCCCGCGGTGAGTCCGTTATTCCTTGGATGCGTAATAGCCCTTGCGCACCTGGACCTTGTTGTCGCTGCTGGTGGCGTGAACCTCGACCTTGCGGAAGCTGCCGTCGGTCTTGCGGTTAGTGGGCGTATAGCCGATGTAGTACTGGCTGCGCAACTCGTCGGTAACCTGTTTAAGCGCCTTGCTCAGCTTGTCTTGATTGTTGCCCACGGGAATCATCCGTCCCCCGGTTTCCTGGCACAGGCGAAACATTTCGTGGCTGCCGGTCGGATATCTGGGATCAAAGATCAGCAGCACGTAGACCATCGTATCCGCCTTCTGCGCGGCCTCGATGGCCTGGCCGAGAGTCGACTGGCTGCCCTCGTCAAAGCCGTCGGTGAAGATAATCATGGCTTTGCGCCCGACCTCGTGCTTCAGCTTCTCGTCGGAGGCCAGGTAGACAGCGTCGTAGAGCAGTGTCCCGCGCGCGCGCGACGGAACCGGGCCCCCGCCCATGCCGGGGATGCCGCCGCCGCCCCCGGTGTTGATTTGTGTCCGGCGCAGCGCTGCTCTCAGATCCTGGTCCCGGGCGGTGAGATCCTGAAGCAGGTCGACATTTACGTCAAAGCTGATGAGGAAGGCCAAGTCCTTGGGCCGCAGCACCTCGGTGATGAACTGCGAGGCCACCTGCTGCTCGTAGGGAAGCATGCGATCTTCACTGCCGCTGGTATCGATCAGCAGGCCGAGCGTGAGCGGCTGAACGGCGTCAGCCTTGAAATACTTGATGGTTTGCGGCTTGCCGTCTTCGAGCACCTGGAACTGGTCCTGCCCCAGGTTTGGCACCAGGGTGCCTTTCTTGTCCTTGACGGTAAAGAACAAGTTCACTACGTTGACGTTGACGCTGAAAGTTCCCGCCGAATCTTCAGCTCCGCTCGGCCGCTGGCTGACTGCCGGCGTGTCCTTCGCCGGGCTTGTGCCGGCCTGTTCGGAATTCTGGGCCAGTCCGGGGAGAGCAAACAACAAGCCGGCAAGCATCCAGAGCAACTTCGGGTTCAGGAGTTCTCTAATAGTTCTCATGTTGTTTCACGCTGGCGCGACGTAGATTACAAGGGCCGTAGCTTAGTATGATGAACAGGGAAGGACATCGACACTTACTTAGAAGCAAATTTCTGCCGTTTGTTGCGTTTCGGGAACGGAGAATTTGCGAGTCGTGGCGGACATCGTGGGGCTTTCATCCCATCCAACGCAAAGGCGTTCGAGGGGAACCCCGAAGTGTTAGCACGGCGCCTAAAGGGGGAAAGGCATGGCTCTGCTCACGATGTACCGGCCCGCTGCTGCTGGCGGTGTTATCCGCGTCAAACGTATGTTCATCATTTCAATCGTAGTCTGGGCGCTATTGCTGCCCGCCGGATTGGCTGCCGCGCAAAAGCTGCCCGACGCCCCACGGCCGCAGAATCCTCTGCCTGGAGCCCCCACGCCCCAAGCCCCAGACCGCACTGCCCCAACCGACGCGCAGACGCCGGAGGCCAACTCCGAGCCGGCTCCGCCTTCGCAAATTAAAACCCTACAGCCCGGACAGGCCCCGGCAGGAGAACCCTCTGCCCGCGAGCAGTTGTTCAAGCTGGTTACCAACGTTAACTTCGTCCAGGTTCCAGTCACCGTCAAAGACGACTCCGGCAAGCTGATGAATGGGCTGCTGGCACAGAACTTCTCGATCCTGGAGAACGGGGCTAAGCAGAACATCACTTTCTTTACCAGCGATCCATTTCCAATTTCGGCCGCGGTGATCATCGACGTCAGCCTGCCCAATATGGTGCTCGATCGCATCAAGCAGACCTTTAGTGCCCTGACTGGCGCCTTCAGCCCTTACGACGAGATAGCACTTTTCGTCTACGGCAATACGGTTCAGAAGAGGCAGGACTTCATGGCGGCACTGAGTGACAAGACCGCGGCTTCGCTGCGTTCCCTGCGCAAGATAGAGGGCAGCACGCCGGGACCGGCCATTGCCGAAAGTCCCATGACCGCCGGGCCGAGCATCAACAGCCGTCGATTTCCCGACCCCGGACCGGTGATCCGCACCACTGAGGACCGCGCCTACCTGGAATCTGCCGTGCTGAACGACGCCATCGCTCAGGCTGCCGCCGAACTCGGAAAGCGTGATCCCACCCGGCGCCGTGTCGTATTCGTTATCAGCGATGGGCGGGAGAAGGGAAGCAATAACAGCTACAACGAGGTTCTCAGGGTGCTGCTGACCCACAACATCACCCTGTTCGCCGTCGCCGTAGATACGGCTGCCCTACCCATTTATGACAAGCTTACCCGCATCCGTCTGCCACGCCAGGGCTATGGCAACATTCTGCCGAAATATGCCTCGGCCACCGGCGGTGAGGTGCTTCCCGAGCTCAGCCGCGCCGCCATGGAGAACGCTTACCCGCGGCTGGCCGAGGAGGCTCGCAACCAGTACACGATCGGCTATTACACCAATGCCGGTAATGCCATGGGCTATCGCAGCATCGATGTGCGGGTCAACCGCCCCAGCCTGAAGGTTTACGCGCGCGACGGTTATTACCCGGCCCCACCGCAGTAGCGTATCTGCCGTCGGAGGTTCCCAACAGACATGGTCTGTTGGAGTAGCCGTTACCCGTTTAGATCGTGACAAATGCGCTGGCCTGACGCACAATCAGAGCAGCGGTCGTAATCGGCAGGTACTGTCAGATCGTGGCCCGAGGTCCCAGGGCACGCCCTTGTGCCTTTCTGTCGGGGACCCCTTTGGGTACGCCAGTGCGAGGAAGCTTTGAGCTTCATAAATTTCGCTGCCCGCGAGATCAACTGCAAAATCGTCTACTATGGCCCCGGCCTCGGCGGCAAGACGACCAACCTGCAGTGCATCTACGACAAAACCGCCGGCAGCCACAAGGGCAAGATGATCTCGCTGGCCACGGAAACCGACCGCACCCTGTTCTTCGATTTCCTGCCCCTGGACCTGGGGACGGTCCGCGGCTTTCGCACCCGCTTCCACCTCTATACGGTGCCGGGACAGATTTTCTATGATGCCAGCCGCAAACTGATTCTGCGTGGCGTCGACGGCGTCGTCTTCGTGGCCGACTCGCAGGAGGAGCGGCTCGACGCCAATCTGGAGGCCCTGGAGAACCTGGCCATCAACCTGCGCGAGCACGGCTACGAGCTGCAGCAGATTCCCTATGTCCTGCAGCTGAACAAACGCGACCTGCCCAACTCGCTGCCGGTGGAGTCTCTCAAGGCGCAACTGATCCGCCGCGACGAGAAGGTCTACGAGGCCGTCGCCAGCCAGGGCGTCGGCGTCTTTGAGACCCTGAAGGAAGTCGCCCGCCAGGTTTTGACCGAGTTGCGCAAAAAGTAGAACAATAGAGTTAGAGTCAGAGGAATCACGCAGGCCCGGCCGCCTTCGGCTGGGCGGGCGAGCGGAGCTCGCCTCCGAGAACTTATGAAGACAAAGTCCAAGGCGGAACCCCCTTCCGCGCCGGCTCAGCCGGCGGCAGCTCCGTCCAACTTCCTTCGCGACATCATGGTCGAAGACGTCCGCACGAAAAAGTACGGCGATGCCGTCATTCAGACCCGCTTTCCGCCCGAGCCAAACGGGTATCTGCACATCGGCCACGCCAAGGCTATCTGCCTGGACTTCGGACTGGCAGACGAGTTCGGCGGCCGCACCAACCTGCGCTTCGACGACACCAATCCGGAAAAGGAAGAAACCGAATACGTCGAATCGATCATGGCCGACGTGCGCTGGCTCGGCTTCGAGTGGGAGGGGCTCTTCTACGCCTCCGACTACTTCGACCAGCTCTACCAATGGGCGCTCAAGTTGATCCGCGACGGCAAGGCGTACGTTTGCGACCTCTCCGCCGACCAGGTGCGCGAATATCGCGGAACCCTGACCGAGCCGGGCAAGGACAGCCCCTACCGCAACCGCTCCGTCGAGGAGAACCTCAACCTCTTCGAGCGCATGATGGCCGGTGAGTTTGCCGACGGCGCGCGCACCCTGCGCGCCAAGATCGATATGGCTTCGCCCAACCTGAACATGCGCGACCCGGTAATGTACCGTATCCTGCATGCCGAGCATCACCGCACCGGCAACAAGTGGTGCATCTACCCGACCTACGATTACGCGCACGGCCAGTCGGACTCCATCGAGCGCGTCACCCACTCGATTTGCACGCTGGAATTTGAAGATCACCGGCCGCTCTACAACTGGTACATCGAGCAGTTGGGAATCTTTCCCTCGCAGCAGTTCGAGTTTGACCGCCTCAATCTCACCTACACGCTGTTGAGCAAGCGCCGGCTGCTGCAGCTGGTGCAGCAGGGACTGGTGAGCGGCTGGGACGACCCGCGCATGCCCACCCTCTGCGGCATCCGCCGCCGCGGCTACACGCCCGAGGCCATCCGCAATTTTTGCCGCGCCGTCGGCGTCTCCAAGACCAGCGGCACGACCGAGATTCAGATGCTGGAGCACTTCGTGCGCGAGGACCTCAACCGCCGCGCTCCGCGTGTGATGGCTGTGCTGCGGCCGCTCAAGGTGGTGATCGACAATTACCCGCAGAACCAGGTTGAGGAGCTGGAACTGGCCAACAATCCGGAAGACCCCGCGGCCGGCACGCGCCAGGTTCCCTTCTCGCGCGAGCTCTATATCGAGCAGGACGACTTTCGCGAAACGCCGCCGCCGAAATTCTTCCGCCTCTCTCCCGGCCGCGAGGTCCGCCTGCGCGGCGGCTATCTCATCACCTGCACCCGCGTGGTGAAAGACGCCAAGAGTGAAATAGTCGAGGTCCACTGCACCTACGATCCCGCCACCCGCAGCGGCAACGCTCCCGACGGACGCAAAGTAAAGGCCACCATTCACTGGGTTCCGGCGGCGCGCGCCTTGGATGCGGAGGTTCGCCTTTACGAGAAGCTCTTCACCAAGGAGAACCCGGGCGAGACCGAAGAAGGGCAGGAGTTCACCGCCAACCTCAACCCCGAATCGCTCGAAGTGCTGCGCGGATGTAAGCTGGAGCCCTCGCTGGCCAACGCCGGGGTGGGCAGCCGTTACCAGTTCGAGCGGCTCGGCTACTTCTGCGCCGATTCCGATTCCGCCCCCGGAAAGCTGGTCTTCAATCGCACCGTGGCGCTGAAGGATACCTGGGCCAAGATCGAGCGAGGGCAATCCCAGACGGCGAAACAAAAGGGTTAACAGAGGTGGCTGAGCCCGGTTGGATCGAAATTCCCGAGGCGCGCCGGAGTTACTGCAAGTTCTGCCTGGAACTTGTCTACTGGAAGCCGGCAGCACCCCAGACAGATGCCTATGGCAACCTCATACACGATCCCCCGCGTGAGGCCCGCCTGAACGCCGGCGGCATAATCGAGTATCGCGACGTGCCACACAAGTGCAAGCGGCGCTCAATCTGAAATCTTCAATCTTCAATCTGCAATAATCACCAAATGTCCCGCTCGCTCAAGGCGCACGCGCTGTTGCTGGGGATGGCCTTTGTCTGGGGGGCCACGTTTGTTCTGGTCAAGAACGCCCTGCTCGACTGCGGACCGCAGTTGTTCAACGCCATTCGCTTTTCGCTCGCGGCCGTTGTCCTGATTCTTCTCTACCGTCGCCACCTGGCCAGCATCTCCCGGCGGACCATTTTATCGGGCATGCTGGTTGGGGTATTCCTCGCCGCCGGCTACATGTTCCAGAATGCCGGGCTGCGGCTGACCACGCCTTCCAAGTCGGCATTTCTCACCGGCCTCTCGGTCGTGCTAGTCCCCGTCTTCCTTGGCGTGGGTTGGGGCCGCAAGATCAACCGCTGGACCCTACTGGGAGTGGCGGCCGCTTTTTTCGGGTTATATCTGCTGACCGTGCCGGCGGGAATGAGCGGCTTCGGCGGCATCAATCCGGGAGACTTGCTTACCCTGGGCTGCGCGGCGGCCTTTGCCCTGCAGCTCATTGTCCTGGGTCGTGTGATTCAGAAGCAGGCCTTTCGCCAGATCGTGGTGGTTGAGATTGCGACCTGCGCCGTGCTGATGATGGTGGCTGCGGCATTCGAGCAGCCGCGCTTCGTGGCCTCCTCGACGCTTCTGTGGGCGTTGGGCATCACCACCTTTTTTTCTACCGTCGCCGGATTCGCCGCGCAGGGATGGGCCCAGCAGTTCACCCCGCCCAGCCACACGGCGTTGATCTTCTCCACCGAGCCGATCTTTGCCTGGGCCGCTTCGTATCTGCTGATCGGCGAGCGGCTGGGCGCCAGGGGCGCGGCTGGAGCGGGCCTCATCCTGGCGGGCGTGCTGCTCAGCGAGTTGCGCGGGCGGGTGCGGGAAGACGCGGCGGAGCTGGCCGCAGAGGTGCGCTGACGGTGAGGCTTCTCTTTTGGTAACGGATGAGGGGCCAAGCGCGTCTAAACATGTTGGAGCTGTACCCGTCTGGCGCGGCAGTGACCCCATGCTGGATCTCTCGCGCGGCTATAATGACTTGTATGCGGCAGTTGGTGCGCGTGGGGTTCCGCGGCGCTGCACTTTTGCCTTACTGAATTTCCCGGGCATCTTAGCCCCGGAGGGGAATTATCCGCTTAACGGAGGCGGTTTTTTTCGCAATGAAAACCAATCGTTTCGCATCCACACTGGTAATTGCGGCCACTCTGGCGTTGGGAATCCTGATCGGCACCGTCGTCACGACGGGCGTAAAAGGCAAGTCGGTCGATTCCAGCGACGCCACTCCGCTGCAGCTCGCCAACGTTAGTCCACAAGCGCTTTCCAGCGCCTTCCGCCAGGTGGCGCAGCAGATCGAGCCGACGGTCGTCAACATCAACACCGAGTCGACCATCAAGAACCCGCATCGCCGTTTCCGCCGCGGCATGCCGCCCGGAACGCCGCCCGGCGATGAAGATCAGGACCAGGGCGGGCAAGGCGGCCAGGGCGACAATCCGTTTCAGGATTTCTTCGACCGCTTCTTCGGCGGCCAGAATCCCGGCGCACCGCCGGAGGGAATGCGCCAGCGCTCCCTCGGTTCGGGTGTGATTGTCGATTCGCGTGGCTACATCGTGACCAACTTTCACGTGGTCGACAAAGCCGACCGCATCCGCGTCAACCTGATGGGTGATGCCGCCGACGGTGAGCTACAACGCCAAAGTGATCGGCTCGGACCGCGAAACCGACCTGGCGGTGCTCAAGATCGATGTCGGCCACAGCCTGCCGGCGGCCAAGCTCGGCAACTCCCAGCAGATGCAGGTCGGCGACTGGGTGCTGGCGGTGGGCAGTCCGTTCGGGCTGAACCAGACGGTGACGGCCGGCATTATCTCCGCCATCGGACGCAATAACATCGTTCCCCAGCGGCAGTTCCAGTCCTTTATCCAGACCGATGCGGCCATCAACCCCGGCAACTCGGGCGGCCCGCTGGTGAATCTGGCTGGACAGGTGATCGGCATCAATACGGCAATCTACACCGAGAGCTCCGGCTACCAGGGCGTTGGCTTTGCCATGCCGTCCGACACGGTGGTGAAGGTCTACAACGAACTGATCGGCCCTGAACACAAGGTGGTCCGCGGCTCCATCGGCGTCATCTTCAACGCCACGCCCGATCCTGCCGTGGCGCGCGTCTACGGAGTCAACGGCGGCGTCACCATCAGCGATGTCGAGCCGCGCGGCCCTGCCGCCAAAGCCGGCCTGGAGCCCGGCGATACCATCATCAAATCCGACGGCCGTCCGGTTAAGACCGGCGACGATCTCGTCAGCGAAATCTCGAACCGCAAGCCGGGTTCCAAGGTGAACCTGACCATCATTCGCGGCGGCAAGCAGCAAGATATTCCGGTGATCATCGCCGACCGCGAGAAGTTGTTCGGGCGCCAACTCGGTTTGGTCGAAGAGCAGGGCGAGACCGAGAAGCCGCAGGAAAGCAAGCTCGGGGTGACGGTACGCAGCGTCCCGCCGGAAATCGCCCAGCGGCTTAATCTGCCGAAGGGGCAGGGAGTAGCCGTGCAGGACGTCAAGCCGGGCGGCTTTGCCGATACCATCAACTTGAATCGCGGCGACGTGATTCTGCAGATCAACCGCCAACTCATTCCCGACGTGGCCGCCTTCAACAAGGTCCAGGCGGGGTTGAAGTCCGGCCAGGACGTTGTATTCCTGGTTCGGCCGGCCGGACAGGGCCGAAACGGCTCTAACGTCTTTGTGGCCGGTACCCTTCCGTAAACGGGCGGGCAATCTTCTGGCTGGTGCTGGAGCATCAAAGTGTGTCATTATGTCCAGCACCGGCCAGGCAATTTCGTCGATTTTTGGGGACCCGAGGTGCTTATTGAGTCGGGAGACAACTCCTGTAAGGACCGCTTTTGTCAGGGTCTGTTTCGTGGTACTGCTATTTCTGCTCGGCTGCGCTTCGCTGGCGGCCGAAAGGACGAGCACGACCGGCTCGGAGGGCGCCAACGCCTCCGGCCGCAAGCTGTCTTCCTCCCATAGCCGGCACACCAGCAACTCTCAGGCTTCAGCTCATCGGAGCAAGGTCCGGCGAGCGGCCGGCTCCACCCGGCGCCATCTGACCCCCGCAAAGAAAAAGGGTCCTCGCGGACAGCAGGTGATCAGCTCCGAGCGTACGCAGGAGATTCAGCAGGCGCTCATCCGCGAGCATTACCTCGACGGTGAGCCGAGCGGCGTGTGGGACCAGCGCACCAAGGATGCCATGGTTCGCTACCAGGGGGAGAACGGCTGGCAGACCAAGATCACCCCGGACTCGCGCGCGCTCATCAAGCTGGGGCTCGGTCCCCGGCATGACGGCTTGCTCAATCCCGACAGCGCCGCGCTGGATTCCCCGCATGAACTCGGGGTGGAACGGCCAATCCCCGGCGGCCGCTGAAGCGCCTCAGCTACTTAATCTGCAATCATGACGTGGTTGTCGCCGCCGGTGTCTCCGGCCCCTCCGGCAAACGTTGTCCCTTGTGCAGCAGGTCGACGATGGCGGCATTGAGCCGGCCCCGCAACTCGTATCGCTGGTGGGCGCGCGTGATGTAGCGGATGACGATGCTGATCCCCATTGCCGTCGTCTTTAAGCTGAGCGCCGGGGTCGCGGAAAAGGACCGCAGGCCGTGACGGTTGCCGGCCACCGTTTGCCATTCCTGCTCGGCCTCTTGGGTGCTGGCCTCCGTCGCCTGGGTGACGATCTGCTGAATTGACTTGATGACCTGGTACGGGTCGGTTCCGAGGGGCACCAGCACCTCCAGCTGATCCCACAGCCACTGGCCGGAGGTGGAGAAATTGAAGTAGTGTCCCTCCACCGCAAAGCTGTTGACGAAGGCGGCCTTGCGGCCGGTCGGATGTCCGGCGTCGCTCCACTGTCCGGTTTCCAGCAATACGGTGCGCAGGATTCCGATCTCCACCACCTCTCCGCCGATGCCGTTGATCTCCACCCAGTCACCCACGCGGATGCCGTTCTTGCCCATCAGCACGAACCAGCCAAAGAAGGCGACGATAAAGTCCTTCAGGGCCACGGTCAGTCCGGCGCCCGCCAAACCAAGAATGGTGGTCGTCTGACCGGGCGCTCCGAAAATTACAAACAGTATTGCCAGTATCGCCACTGCCCGTAGCGCCATGCGCGCCACCAGATGCAGGGTGCGCAGACGTTTTTGTTCTTGCGTAATCTTGATCCCCAGCCGGGTGACCACACGCGTCGCCAAGAAGGAGGCCAGGCAGATCAGCAGGATCATCAACACGCCGATCAGCAGCCCGGAAAGAATATTGGCGCGGCGCCAGGCTACCTGCGCCAGCCACTCCCGGTAGACATCTCCCAGCTCCTGCAGATACTCGACCCGTTTTCCGTAATCGACCAGGTCGGCGACGTTCGTCTGCAATTGGTGCACGGTCTCCACCGGCGCCGGCGCATCAGCCCCCGCGGTCGCGGGGGAAACGACCTTCGACCGCTCCCTGTCCACGCGCTGCTGCAGCTCCTGGCGCGTGCGGGTAAGCGCCGCTGCGGTATTGTCGGCCTCGCGCGCGGCAGCCTCGATCCGCTGCTGTTTCGGCTGCAGGGTTTGCCAGGCGCGCACGTGGGAAAAGACCGTCCAAGATTCGACAAACGGCTCTTCGGACGGCAGATTGAACGGCGCGCTGTGACTGGCTTCGTGCTGGTCCAGCATGCGCTTGAGGATGGCCACGGCGTCGCCGCCGCTCCAGATCAGCTTCTGGCTGGCATCGGCCACTTCTTCGCGATCCAGCGTGAGCTGTAGCTGCGCTGCCTCGAGCTGCTGCTGCAGCTCCGGCTTCGCCTTCGCCTTGAGGCCTTCCTGCAGCCGCTCTACCGCCTGCTGGTCGCCGGCCAGCCGGGCCTGTGCCTGCTTGAGCAACTCGCGAAGCTGGCGAATCTCCTCGTTGGGTGCGGCGTGGGAGTCGTCGGCAGCGTCCCGCAAGGCGATGGCAAAGGCGAGATCCACCTCCTCATCGGCGAGCCGTAAGGCGCGCCGGGCCAGCGTATGCTCCTCGCGCGTGTAGGCCAGCGAACCCAGCGAGCGCGCCGTTTGCAGCCCGCTTTCGCTGACCGAGTTCCGTATCTGCCGCACCAGCCCGAGGGAGGCCTCCGAGCTTCCCGATTTGGGAGCCACCGGACGCAGCGCGATCAGGGCGGCGCAAGCAGCGGCGATCAAGACCAGCAGGACCGCCAGCATCAGTTTCTCGATTCGCGTCAGGTTCTTCAAAGTCTTCTCCAAAGCCCCGGTAAGCATACCAGCCGCGCCCGGACCAAAGAACCGGCGATATTGCTTAATCCTCCGGCTCCCGAGCCCCGAGAAAAATTGCTCTATCGGCTGTGCCGCCCAGGGGAACAGCCCGGTTTTTTATCGCAAAACGATACTTCCCGGCCGGGAAGACGGCTGGCTTTGTCCGGACCAAAACGGGAACAACATTTCTGAATCGCTGCGCAGATTTCGCGATCAATACAACGGAAGGTAAGTAGCCGCGCATCTGTTGGATTTGGTCCCAGATGTTCTCGCCTACGGAAAGTCTTTCCACCCCCTTCAGGGCCCCCGGCCGGCGTTTTTGGTGCATCAGTCGGGGAGGATGTAACGGTTCCCGGGTGAAGCGGGGCGCAGTTACGGGCGGGATAGGCCAGATTCGCGGAAGGTGTACCCGGCAAAGTAGCCGCGCGTGTCAGCGCGGCGGTGATTCGAGTGGATACACCGTCTCGGAATCCGCTCTTAGGCTGCTGGGGCACCGGCAAAGGGTCCTCCGGATGCGTTCTGGACGAACGCGCAACCCCCATCAGTCGCGCAGTGGCGGCTGGCGGGGACTTCTCAGGCGCCGAACGTCTGGCGCGTGTCGCACAAGTTTTGAGCGAAGGCTGATTGCCTGGAGTTGCCGGGTCGCGCCAGTTTGCGTCAGCCGCGTGCGCCGGCGCCGGCGTGGAGCATCCAACCTAAAGCGGCGGTTCGCATTGGAACAAAAGTAAGACATGGCCCAGATCTTTCATCGCAGCGCCAACACCATCGCTCGCGTCTCCATTTTTGGAGGAGTGCTGCTCGTCGCCGGATTGCTTTGGGCCGCGCTGCAGATGCAGCGCTCGCCCTACTACACCTATGCCGGCGTCAACCGCCTGCAGCCGGTGCCGTTCAGCCATCAGCACCACTACTCCGGACTCGGCATCGACTGCCGTTACTGTCATACCTCGGTTGAGACCTCCGGCTTCGCCGGCATCCCGCCCACCAAGACCTGCATGAACTGCCACTCGCAGATGTGGACCAGCTCTCCCATGCTGGAGCCGGTTCGCGAGAGCTACCGCACGGGGCGCTCCCTGGTCTGGACGCGGGCCAACGACCTGCCGGACTTCGTCTATTTCGATCACAGCATTCACATCAACAAGGGCGTCGGCTGCAACGATCTGCCACGGGCCGGTCGACAAGATGCCGCTGATGTACAACCAGCAGAGCTGGCAGATGGAGGCCTGTCTCGATTGCCACCGCGATCCGGTGAAACGCATCCGCCCGCACCAGATCAAGGCGCGTCCGGAAGATCCCCGGAGCCAGATGGATCAGGTCTTCAACATGATGTACCAGCAGCCGACCAGGCTTAAGCCGGTGGTTTTGCCCGATGGCAAGACGTTTACCGATCAGCAGTCGTTGGGCCTCTATCTGGCGAAGCAATACCGTTTGCGCAACGAACGCGACATTACCAGTTGCAACACCTGCCACCGGTGAGTGCCGGCCCGAGCGCGACCCGCTGGCCTGCCGCAAGCCGAGCCTGCGATGGCCGGCGGAGAGCACGCAGAAAATTTGGATGGACGAATAGACGCGATGGAGAAAGAGCCTAAGACCTCACCCCAGACGACTTCGGCAAAGGATGTTTGTCCCGGCAAGCGCAACCAGCTGGACCTTGCAACCGCCCAGGCGAAGCTGTCCGAGGCGCGCGGCCCGCAGTACTGGCGCATCTCTGGAAGAGCTGGCCAATACGCCGGAATTCGAGGAGATGCTGCATCGCGAGTTTCCTCGCCACGCCTCGGAATGGACCGATGGCCCCTCGCGCCGCAATTTCCTGAAGATCATGAGCGCCTCGCTGGCTCTCGCCGGCCTCAGCGCCTGCGTCAAGCAGCCGCTGGAGCCCATCGTTCCCTACGTCCGCCAGCCGGAGAACCTCGTCCTCGGCAAGCCGCTGTTCTTTGCCACTACCATGCCGCTGGACGCCTTCGGTTATCCCGTCTTGGTGGAGAGCCACGAGGGCCGTCCGACCAAGATCGAGGGCAATCCGCAGCATCCGGCGACACTCGGCGGGACCGACCCGTTCATGCAAGCCAGCGTGCTGGGACTCTACGATCCCGACCGCTCGCAGAGCATCACCTACCTCGGCGACGGCAGCATCTGGGGAAACTTCACCGACGCCATGCGCGGGCCGCTGAACGCGCAGCGGGCGCTGGGAGGCGCCGGCATTCGCCTGCTCACTGCGCCCACCAGCTCGCCCACCTTGGCGGCCCAGACAGGAGCAGTTCCTGAAGGTCTTCCCGCAGGCCAAGTGGTACCAGTGGGCGCCGGTGAATCATGACAACGCCATGGCCGCCGCCCAGGCCAGCTTCGGCCAGCCGCTGCGAGACGCAATACAACTTCGAGAAGGCGAAGGTCGTGCTTTCGCTCGATGGAGATTTCCTCTCCGCCGGCTTTCCGGGATTTCATCGCAATGCCAGGCAATTTGCCGCGCGCCGCCGTCCCGAGCTCCGGCAGGAGATGCTGCGCTTCTACATGGTCGAGAGCACGCCCGGCAACACGGGCGGCAAGGCCGATCACAGGCTGCCGCTGCGGGCCAGCCAGGTTGAGGGTTTCGCGCGCACCCTGGCCGCGCAGTTGAGCGGCGGAGCGGCCAGCCGTTTCCCGCCGGGCAACGGAAGTTCGCTGCCGCCGTGTATCAAGGACCTCGAGGCCAACCGCGGGCGCTCCATCATTGTCGTTGGCGAGAACCAGCCCCCGGCCGTGCACATGCTGGCCCATGCCATGAATCAGGCGCTGGGCAACGTCGGGCAGACGGTTTTCTACACCGACTCGGTCGGAATCCCATCCCGTCAACAAGCAGGATTCGCTGCGTCAGTTGGCTGCCGAGATGTGGAGCGGCAAGGTCGACATGCTGGTGCTCATCGGCGTCAATCCGCTCTATGACGCTCCGCCCGACCTGAATTTTTCCGGCGCCATGCAGAAGGTCGGCCTGCGCATCCACCACGGCCTCTATCAGGACGAGACCGCGCGCCTCTGCCACTGGCACATCAACGCCACTCACTACCTGGAGCAGTGGGGCGACTGCCGCTCCTTTGACGGCACGGTCAGCCTCATCCAGCCGCTGATCGCTCCGCTTTACGGCGGACGCTCCGAATACGAGCTGTTGGCCGCCCTGCTGGGCGAGTCGGAAACCAACTCGTACAACGTGGTGCAGAGCTTCTGGCAGGGACAGTACAAGGGCGCCGACTTCAACGGCTTCTGGCGCAAGGCGCTGCACGATGGCTTCGTGGCCAATACCGCATTCGCTCCCAGGCAGGTAACGGCTCGTGCGGCAACGGCTGCGCCGGCGGCGCAACCGTCATCTCAGGGCCTGGAGATCATGTTCCGCTACGACCCAAGCGCCTACGACGGCCGCTTCGCCAACAACGCCTGGCTGCAGGAGCTGCCCAAGCCGATCACCCAGATCACCTGGGACAACCCGGTGATGATGAGCGTCAACACCGGCAAGAAGCTCGGCATCAAGACCGACGATTTGGTGGAGCTGGAGGCCGGCGGCAACAAGGTGCGCGGCGGCGTCTGGCTCACGCCCGGCCATCCCGACGACTCGGTCAGCGTCTTCGTCGGCTATGGCCGCGAGCGCGGCGGCCGTGTCGGCTCCGGCGTCGGCTTCAACGCCTACAAGCTGCGCAAGAGCGACGCTCCGTGGTTTGTGGCCGGGGCCAAGCTGACGCGCACCGGCCAGCATTACGGCCTGGCTTCGACGCAGGGCCGCCAGGTCGATGGAAGGCCGTCCGCTGGCCCGCGCCGCCAGCCTGGAGGACTTCCTCAAGAATCCCGGCTTTGCCAAGGAGATGGCCGAGGCGCCGGCTCCCGGGCTCACGCTCTACCAGCCGTACGACTACAGCAAGGTCAACAAGTGGGGCATGGCCATCGATCTGAATTCCTGCGTCGGCTGCAACGCCTGCGTCGTGGCCTGCGTCGCCGAGAACAATATTCCGGTGGTCGGCAAGGAGGAGGTCAAGCGCGGGCGCCACATGCACTGGCTGCGCATCGACAACTACTTCGAAGGCTCGCCGGCCAATCCGCGGACCTACTACCAGCCGGTGCCGTGCATGCAGTGCGAGAACGCGCCCTGCGAGGTGGTCTGCCCGGTCGGCGCCACCGTCCACAGCACCGAAGGCCTGAACGACATGGTCTACAACCGCTGCGTGGGCACGCGCTACTGCTCCAACAACTGTCCTTACAAGGTGCGGCGCTTCAACTTCCTGCTTTACTCCGACTACACCACGCACGCAGTTCAAGTTCCTGCGCAACCCCGATGTCACCGTGCGCAGCCGCGGCGTGATGGAGAAGTGCACCTACTGCGTGCAGCGCATCACCCACGGGCGCATCGACGCCGAGAAAGAAGAACCGCAAGATTCGGGACGGCGAGGTCATAACCGCCTGCCAGCAGGCGTGCCCGGCGGACGCCATCGTCTTCGGCGATCTCAACGACCCCAACAGCCGCGTCGCCAAGCTGAAGGCCGACGAGCGCAACTACGGCCTGCTGGAAGACCTGAACACGCGCCCGCGGACCACCTACCTGGCCGCGGTGCTCAACCCGAACCCTGACATCGGATCCGGTGAGGGAGCTTAGGAAGCATGGAGCAAGGTCCGGAAGAGAAAACCACTCGCCGACGAGCAGCTGCTGCCGGGACAGCCGCCGGTTCTGACGCCGGGGCACACCTTTGGCAGCCGTCACCGACAAGATCGCGCGACATCGTGCTCCGGCGTCCCTTCACGCCTGGGCTGGTCGCTCGGCGTGGTCGTTGTTCGGCACGCTGGTCATGGTGCTGCTGTTCGCGGCCACCTACCTGTTCTTCCGCGGCGTCGGCATCTGGGGCATCAACATTCCCGATCGGCCTGGGGCTTTGCCATCGTCAACTTCGTCTGGTGGATCGGTATCGGCCACGCCGGCACGCTGATCTCGGCGATTCTGCTGCTGCTCAAGCAGAGCTGGCGCAACTCCATCAACCGCTTCGCCGAAGCCATGACGCTGTTCGCCGTGGCCTGCGCCGGCATGTTCCCGGTGCTTCACCTCGGCCGCCCCTGGCTGGCCTACTGGCTGTTTCCCTATCCCAACACCATGGGCGTGTGGCCGCAGTTCCGCAGCCCGCTGGTGTGGGACGTCTTTGCGGTTTCGACCTACGCCACCATCTCCTTTGTCTTCTGGTATGTCGGCCTGATTCCGGACCTGGCGACCATGCGCGACAAGGCCAAGCAGCCTGTGGACCAAGCAGCATCTACGGCATGCTGGCCATGGGCTGGCGCGGCTCGGTGCGCCACTGGAAGCGCTACGAGACCGCTTACCTGCTGCTGGCCGGACTGGCGACGCCGCTGGTGCTCTCGGTGCACACGGTGGTCAGCTTCGATTTCGCCGTTTCCATCTTGCCCGGCTGGCACACCACGATCTTCCCGCCCTACTTCGTCGCCGGCGCCATTTACTCCGGCTTCGCCATGGTGCTGGTGCTGGCCATCCCCATCCGCCGGTTTTACGGCCTGAAGGACATGATCACCATGCGGCACATCGACAACGCGGCCAAGATCATGCTGGCCACTGGACTGATCGTCGCCTACGGCTACGCCATGGAAGCCTTTTACGCTTTCTATAGCGGCCGACCGCTACGAGATAGCTCCAGTCGATGAACCGCTGGTTCGGACCCTATGGGGCTTTCTATTGGACGCTGATTACCTGCAATCTCCTGATCCCGCAGGTGCTGTGGATTCAAGAAGGTGCGCACCAACACTATTCTGCTGTTCCTGGTCTCGCTCGACGTGCTGTGGGGCATGTGGCTGGAGCGCTTCGTCATCGTCGTGGTCAGCCTGTCCCGCGATTTCTGCCGTCGTCGTGGGGCGTTTACGTACCCACCCGCTGGGACTACGCCATCTTTTTCGGAACCATCGGTTTCTTCTTCGTCTCCATGTTCATTTTCATTCGTCTGATGCCCATGATCCCGATTTTTGAAGTGCAAGACGCTGCTGCCGGAATCGGCTCTGAAAGAAGAGGTGGCGGCACATGATTGAGGCTCCGCTTTACGGCGTCATGGCCGAGTTCGACAATCCCACCGACCTGATGAAGGCGGCGCGGGCGACCTATGCCGCCGGCTATCGCAACATCGATGCCTACACGCCCGTATCCGATCGAGGAACTGGCCGAAGTGATCGGCTTCCATAAGACGCGCGTTCCGCTCGTCTGCCTGGTCGGTGGCATACTCGGCGGACTTTCCGGCTATCTGCTGCAGTACTGGATCAACACCATCAGCTATCCGCTGAACATCGGCGGACGGCCATTGCACTCCTGGCCGGCGTTCATCATCGTGACCTTTGAGATGACCATCCTGTTCGGCGGGCTGGCGGCCGCTATCGGCATGCTCGGACTCAATGGCCTGCCCGCGCCCTATCACCCGGTGTTTAACAACCCGCGCTTCAGCTCGGTGACCCGCGACCGTTTCTTCCTCTGCATTGAGGCGGCCGATCCGCAAGTTCGATCCCGAAGGAGTGCGGCAATTGCTCTCGGGCTTCAACACCGTCGACGTCACGGAGGTCCCGGAGTAGGCATGAAATCGATTCCTCGATCTCCGGCGAAACTGCTGCTGGCCGGCAGCTCTCTCCTTGATGGCGTCGTGCTGCTGGCCGGCTGCGGCCTCCGCCTCGATATGCAAGACCAGCCCAAGTTCAAGCCGCTGCGGGAAAACGATTTTTACTCCGACAAGCGTTCCTCGCGCGCACTCATTGGAGGAACCGTCGCCCGCGGCCAGCTTGATGCCGACGCCTATCTCAATACCGGCATGATGAACGGCAAGGAAGGCGACGTGATGCCGTTCCCGGTGACGCCGGCGGTTCTGGATCGCGGGCGCGAGCGCTTCAATATCTACTGCTCGCCCTGCCACTCGCAGTTGGGCGACGGCAACGGAATGGTCGTGCAGCGCGGCTTCAAGCATCCGCCTTCCTATCACATCGATCGTCTGCGCAAGGCCCCCATCGGGCACTTCTTCAACGTGATGACCAAGGGCTACGGCGCCATGGCTGATTATTCAGCGCAGGTCCCGGTCAACGACCGCTGGGCTATTGCCGCCTATATCCGTGTCGCTGCAACTCAGCCAGGACGCCCCGCGCAGCGACGTTCCGGCGGGAGTGGCGATCGCCTCGCATCCGCCTCAGGTCAATGCCAACTGGCCGCCGCCGCTGATCAATCCGATGGCCACGCACGGCGAGGGCGGCGGAGACATCCAGCGCGAAGGGAAGAACGAATGACAGCCGACGTTTCCACGCGAGACTTTGCTCCCCCGGCGGCTCCGCTGGCCCGCTGGCGCAAGCGCGCCCTGATGATCGGAGTGGCAGCCGGAATTCTCTCCATCATCGGCGTCTTCGTCTCGCCCGATGAGTTCCTGCGCGGCTATCTCATGGGCTTCATGGTCTGCCTCGGCTTGACGCTGGGTTCCGTGGCCTGGCTCATGACCGGACACCTGACCGGCGGCAACTGGTGGATGATCAGCCGCCGCCTTTTCGAAGCTGCGGCCAAAACCCTGCCGCTGGTCACCGTCATGTTCCTGCCCATCGCCTTCGGCATGCATCGCCTTTACCTGTGGACGCATACCGACGTCGTTGCGGCCGACAAGGTCCTTCAGGCCAAGCAGTTCTATCTCAACACCCCGACCTGGATTCTGCGCGCGGTCATCTACTTCGTCTTGTGGAATCTGATCGTCTACCTGCTGGCGCGCTGGTCGGCCCGCCAGGATGCAGACGACTCTCCCAGCGTGTGGCGCTTCATGAAAGTTGTTTCCGGCGCCGGGGCTGGTGCTCTACGGCTTCAGCGTCAACTTCGCCGCTACCGACTGGGTAATGTCGCTGGACCCGCACTGGTTCTCGACCATGTACGGGCTGCATCTTCATCGCCCAGCACGGACTCTCGACCATGGCACTGACCATCTGCCTAGTCGTGCTGCTGGCGCACTTCCCTCCGCTCAGCGAGGTGGTGCGTCCGGACCGTCTGCAGGACCTGGGCAAGCTGGCTGCTGGCGCTCACCATGGTGTGGGCTTACTTCTCCTTCTCCCAGTGGCTCATCATCTGGGAAGGCAACCTGCCGGAAGAGATCGCCTGGTATCTGGCACGCATCAACCACGGCTGGCAGGTTCCGGCACTGATGCTGGCCGGCCTGCAGTTCGCCCTGCCCTTCTTGTTGCTGCTTTCGCGCAGCCTCAAGCGCAATGCCCGCCAACTCGCTTCCGTAGCCGTTCTGCTGCTGGCCATGCGCTTCGTCGACGTCTACTGGCTGGTGGCGCCCAACCCGATGCCCGGCCCGCAGCATAGCACCTTTACCTGCACTGGACCTACATCGTCGTGCCGCTCGCACTGCTCGGTTTCTGGTTCGCGTTCTTTGCCTGGAACATCAGCCGGCGGCCGCTGCTGGTGAAAAACGAGCCGCAACTGGCAAGGCTTTGGGAGAGCAGCCATGCACACTGAGGGCAACCATCCCGATCCGCATCCCGAGGAGCTTCACAATCCCGAGGTCTCGTTTGAGCGGCGCGACCTGGGAGCGCGCAACATCATCCTGTTTTTCGTCATCCTGTTCCTCGCCGGCGCCACCGTTCACCTGGTGATCTGGGGGCTGTACGAGGGCTTTGTGAAGGTCAACCAGGAGCACGCGGCGGCGCCCATGCCGCTGGCGCCCAAGCCGTCTGCTCCGCCACCGACCCTGCTGCAGAACACGCCGCCGCCGGACCTGAGCCGCTTGCCCGAGCCGCGCCTGCAAACCGACGACGAGAGCGACATGGCTCGCTTCCTCTGGCAGGAAAGCCAGTTGCTCAACGCCAAGCCCTGGCAGGACCAGAACGGCGCCGTGCATATCCCGATCGATGAGGCCATGCGGCTGATCGCCCAGAAAGGTCTGCCTGCGCGGCCTGCGCCGCCGGCGGCAGCCGGCAAAGTAATGGAGAGAGAACTGTGATGGCAGAATACTGCGATACAAAAGAGCTTTCGCCGTCGGACTGGCGCTGTTGCTGTTCGGCGCCGCTTCCCTTTCGGACAGATGGGCCAGCCGATTCCGGGCAAGCCCAGCGTCAAGGGAGACCTGCCACCGGCGCTCGCCGACATCGGCATCGATCAGCGCCTCAATGAGCAGGTGCCGCTCGATTTGAAGTTCAAAGACGAGCAGGGACGCACGGTTACGCTGGGCGACTATTTCCACCCCGGCCGTCCGGTCATCGTCTCGCTGGTCTATTACAACTGCCCGATGCTGTGCGGCGAGGTGATGAACGGCATGGCGGCGGCTTTCAAGACGCTGAAGTTCACCCCCGGCAAGGAGTATGAGGTCGTCACGCTGAGCATCGATCCGCGCGAGAAGCCGGCGCTGGCGGCGGCCAAGAAGAAGGCCTACATCGAGCGGCTCGGACGCCCCGAAGCCGCCGCGGGCTGGCATTTCCTCACCGGTGAAAAGCCGCAGATCGATGCCCTGGCTGACGCCATCGGCTGGCATTACCACTACGACGCCAAGCTCGACCAGTTTGCCCACGCCGCCGGCATCGTGCTGGTCACTCCGCAAGGGCAAGATCTCGCAGTACTACTACGGCATGGAGTACTCGGCCCGCGACATGCGCCTGGGAATCATCGAGGCTTCGCAGAACAAGATCGGCATCGCTGGCCGACAAGGTGTTGCTGTACTGCTACCACTACGATCCGCGCTCGGGCAAGTACGGCGCGGTGATCATGAACATCCTGCGGCTGGCGGGCGGCCTTACCGTGCTGGTGCTGGGCGGCGTCTTGCTGGTGATGTTCTCGCTCGTTCGTCGCGAAGGGACGCGCGGCAAAAAGTTAGAGACAGGACGGGCTTAACGAATATGTGGTCGAACTTGCCACTGTTTCCGCCGACGGCCTCGACCATGGCGCATCAGGTGGACGCGCTGTATTTCTTCCTGGTCGGCCTGACCGTTTTTTCACCGTTCTGATCGCGTTGCTGATCTGCCGTCTTCTGCCTTCCGCTACCGCCGCAAGCGTCATCCCGTGGCCACCCAGATCGAAGGCTCCAATGCGCTGGAGCTGGCCTGGACGCTGATCCCGACCGGCATTGCCATGGTCATATTCGTCTGGGCTGCGCTGATTTACTTTTCCCAGATCGCGCCCGCCGCGCGACGCCATGGAGATCTACGTCGTCGGCAAGCAATGGATGTGGAAGATCCAGCACACCGGCGGGCAGCGGGAGATCAACGTCCTGCATGTTCCCGTGGGCCGCGACGGTGCGCTGATCATGACCTCGCAAGACGTGATTCATAGCTTCTTTGTTCCCGCTTTCCGCATCAAGGCCGACGTCATTCCCGGGCGCTACACCTCGACGTGGTTTACCGCCGACCAGCCGGGCACTATCACCTGTTCTGCTCGCAGTACTGCGGCACGCAACACTCGGGAATGATCGGCGAAGTGGTGGTCATGGAGCCGGCGGCCTACCAGCAGTGGGCGGCCAGCAGGGTGCCGACGGCTCGCTGGCCTCCAGGGCGAGAAGGGCTTTCCAGCAGTACGGCTGCACGCATGTGCCACCGCTCCGACTACCAGGGCCGCGGCCCAACCTGGTCGGCCTGTTCGGCAAGCCGGTGCTGCTGGATGACGGCCGCACGGTGATCGCCGACGAGTCCTACATTCGCGAATCGATCCTTTTCCCGGGGGCGAAGATCGTTTCCGGATTCAAGAACATCATGCCCAACTTCCAGGGGCAGATCAGCGAAGACGAAGTGATCGCCCTGGTGGCTTACATCAAGGGATTGGGCACCGGACAATCCAATCCGCCGGCCAGCATGACGGAGCCGACGGGCGTCTATCCGGTCGCGCCGCAGCCGGAGAGGTCGCAGGCGACGCCCAGCGGAAAGTAGAGCGCCATTTTGCCGCCGGCATGGGCCGGCACACGGCAGGAGTAGAGGAAACATGGCAACCGCCGTACAACCCGTCGAAGCACAGACGAACTACCTGAACGCCGACTACGGAATCAAGTCGTGGCTGCTGACCACCGACCACAAGCGCATCGCGATCCTGTACCTGATCTCGATCACAGCGTTGTTCTTCGGATCGGCGGCGTCTTCGCCATGCTGATCCGCCTGGAGCTGCTGACCCCGGCCGGCGACCTGGTGCAGGCCGACACCTACAACAAGCTGTTCACCATGCACGGCATCACCATGGTCTTCTTCTTCCTGATTCCGTCGGTGCCGGCGGTGCTCGGCAACTTCCTGGTGCCGCTGATGGTGGGCGCCAAGGACCTGGCGTTTCCGCGCATCAACCTGCTGAGCTGGTATCTGTACATCGCCGCCGGCTGCCTGTGGATCTATTGCATGGTCACCGGCGGCGTCGATACCGGCTGGACTTTCTACACGCCGCTCAGCACCTCTTTCCTGAACACCCACGTCGTCACCGGCGCGCCTGGCGGTCTTCATCGCCGGCTTCTCCTCGATTTTCACCGGCCTGAATTTCATCGTCACCATTCACCGCATGCGCGCCCCGGGCATGACCTGGACGCGCCTGCCGCTGTTCCTGCTGGTCCAATTACGCCGCCGCCGTGATCATGGTGCTGGGCACGCCGGTGCTCGCCATCACCCTGCTGCTGGTGGCGCTGGAGCGCGTCTTCAACATCGGCGTTTTCAACCCGCAGCTGGGCGGCGATCCGCTGCTGTTCCAGCACCTGTTCTGGTTCTACTCGCATCCCGGCGGTTTACATCATGATCCTGCCCGGCATGGGCGTGATCAGCGAAGTCGTCACCTGCTTCTCGCGCAAGCGGGTCTTCGGCTACAAGTTCGTGGCGCTGGCCTGCGATTGCCATTGCCGTGCTCGGCTTCCTGGTGTGGGCGCACCACATGTTCGTCGCCGGCATCTCGCTCTATGCCGCCTGGTGTTCTCGCTGCTGAGCTTCCTGGTCGCGATTCCCTCGGCGATCAAGGTGTTCAACTGGACGGCCACCATGTACAAGGGCTCGATCCGCTTCGACACGCCCGATGCTCTACGCCTTCGGCTTCATCGGGCTGTTCACCATCGGCGGCCTGACCGGCCTGTTCCTCGCCTCGCTCGGCCTGGACGTGCACGTGCACGACACCTACTTCATCGTCGCCCACTTCCACTACATCATGGTGGGCGGCATGGTGATGGCCTACATGGGCGGGCTGCACTTCTGGTGGCCCAAAATCAGCGGCAAGCTGTATCCGGAGGCCTGGGCGAAGCTGTCGGCGCTGTTCGTTTTCGTCGGCTTCAACCTGACGTTCTTTCCCGCAGTTCATGCTGGGCTACATGGGCATGCCGCGCCGCTATCACGTCCTATCCGCCGGAGTTCCAGGTGCTCAACGTGCTCTCCACCGCCGGCGCATCGATTCTGGCCGTGGGCTACGTGCTGCCGATGATCTATTTCGTCTGGTCGTTGCGCTACGGCCAGGATGCCGGCGCCAATCCCTGGAACGCCGCCGGACTGGAGTGGATGACCGCCTTCGCCGCCGCCGACCTACAACTTCGAGGTAACGCCGGTAGTCACCTGGGAAGCCTACAACTACGACGAGCTGGACAAGCACGAGGAGGTTCCGGTCGCACGTTGACCAGACGAGCGTTCCCCAGGCGGAACGCATCAGACCGCGACTCACGAGCTGCGCCACCACTTTGCCGACATGGAGCAGCAGCGCGACACCGCCTCCTTCGGCATGTGGATCTTTCTGCATCACCGAAATCATGTTCTTCGGCGGCCTGTTCTGCTCCTATCTGGTTTACCGGTTCCTCGTATCCGACCGCCTTCGTGGAAGGCAGCCGAGCACATGAATCTGCCGCTTGGCGCCATCAATACCGCGGTCCTGATCTGCAGCTCGCTGACCATGGTGCTGGCCGTGCACGCCGCCAAGATCAGGCCAGCGCAAGCTGATCGGTCTATCTTCCTGCTGCTGACGCTGATGCTGGGCTTCGCCTTTCTGGGTATCAAGGCCGTCGAGTACCACGAGCACTGGGTGAAGATGGAATTCCCGGGCCCGCACTTCCACTTCGAAGGCATCCGACCCGCGGCACACCGAGATTTTCTTTCCCTGTATTTCGCCATGACCGGCCTGCACGCCCTGCACATGATCATCGGCTGCGGCATGGTGCTGTTCCTGATGTATTATCGCCTGGCGTGGCCACTACAGCGGCGGAGTATTACAA
This sequence comes from uncultured Acidobacteriota bacterium, assembly GCA_963791145.1. Taxonomy (GTDB): domain Bacteria; phylum Acidobacteriota; class Terriglobia; order Terriglobales; family Acidobacteriaceae; genus CAWBRT01. Next base: position 39,539 of record CAWBRT010000002.1, read on the forward strand.
CCCGGTCGAGATCGGCGGCCTCTACTGGCACTTCGTGGATATCGTCTGGATCTGCCTATTCCCGCTGCTCTACCTGATCAGCCACAAGCACGTTTGAGGAGCGCCATGTCTGAACCGCTCACTTCCGTTCAGAACCTTCGTCGCCATCTGGATCACGCTGTTGGTCTTCACCGGCATCACGGTCGGCGTGGCGTACCTCAATCTGGGAGATTGGAGCGTAGTCGGTGGCGCTCATCATCGCCATCATCAAGTCGAGCCTGGTGGCGCTGTTCTTCATGGAAATTCGCTTCTCGGCGAGATGACGCAGGATCGTGCTCGTCGGCGGTGTTGCTCTGGCTGTTGATTCTGCTGCTGCTGAGCATGACCGATTACGCCAGCCGTGCCTGGAGCGCGGGAGTGTAAACGAAGTTCCCTTCCTACCGCCGCTCGGCCCTCCGGCAAGCGCCGCATTCGCGCTTGCTGGGGTAGTTGCGCGTGATGGAATCGTGCAGCGTCCACTCTCAGCGTCCAGCCTGTACATCTTTTCTGTTCGTTGATCCGGTAATTTTTCTGCGCGCCAACGCATGTTTTTTGCGAAATCGCGTGCCGCCGCGTCCATTTTGCCTTTTAGCCTGCCCAAAGACTTATTCCCATTCTGGAACAAAAGCTCCACCTAGGTGCCGGTGGAGCTAAAAATCGCACTTCGCAGAGAGCCTCATCATGACTAGAATGAGCCCTGCAAAGCAAAGTAGCGGGTCCGAGTAGGACCAAGCTTGTCGAAGAGGTTCCGTCTGTGTGAGGGACCCTCCTGTATCTGTACTGTGTCGAAGCTGAAGTTGTTGTTGTTTGGAAATTCCGAAAGGTTTTGGAGAGGAAATGAGGAGAATAATTGCTGGAACGCTCGCACTTCTCGTGTTGAGCTCACCCTGTCTGCTGGGCGCCGAAGGCGCCACGAAGACGAAGGCAAAGGCGAAAGCAAAGCCAAAAGTCGTGAAGAAGGCTGCGCCGCTGCCGATGTCCGCCCAGATGCAGCAGATGAAGGATCAGCTCAATCAGCAGCAGCAACAGATTAACCAGCTGCAGCAGCAGTTGCAGCAGAGCAATCAGCAGTTGCAGTCATCACAGCAGCAGCTTCAGTCGGGTGTGCAGCAGGCAGCCAAGCAGGCGCAGGCAGCACAGCAGGCTGCTTCTTCAGCCCAGCAGTCCGCCAACAGCCTGAACTCGTCGGTTGCCGACCTGAAGACAACCACCGCCACAGTAAGTCAGGGCCTGGCGACTACGCAGAAAGACGTGAAAGAACTGCTGAGTCCGCTCGGCATTCGCTATAAAGGTGTGAGCATCGCCCCGATCGGCTTCCTCGAAGGGGCGGCGTTCTGGCGTAGCAGGGCTGTCCTCAATGACACGCCCACCAACTACCAGACGGTTCCGCTCAACGGCACGCCCCTGTCGGCTATGAACGAGTTCCGTTTTACTTCTCGTAACACCATAGTCGGCTTCACGGTCGATGGAAAGGTCAGCAACAGCACCGCGCTGAGGGGCTTGTTCGCGATGGACTTCAACGCCGGCAACCTGGTCGGTCAGAAGTTCACCTCCTCGAACAACTGGGCACCGCGTATACGGTGGGCGGCTGGCGAGGTCAGGACGCAGAGCGGCTGGAGAGTCTTGGGCGGCATGTATAACGTCACTGCCATGCTGAACCGCAAGCTGATCGAAACGCTGACAGAGTGGGGCCCCGTGGGTGACGATAACTCGTCGTTCACCGGCGTTGGCACCTTCCGTCAACCGATGATCCGCGTGACCAAGAACTTCATGAACAATAAAGCTGCGGTCGCCATCTCTTTCGAGCAGGCTGACTTCCTGTACTCTAACGATGCTGCGACGTCTGCCTTTTTACAGGGGATTCCGCAGGCCACACTGGTTAACCCTTTGGGTAACCTGACAATCGCGAACCCCACTCTGCCTTCGACACCGAGCTGTTCGCTTGTAACGGCTGGTGCCTCACTTTCTACGAGCACAACACTGACTTGCGTCAACAACCTCGCTCCTATCACAACGTCCATTCCCGTTGCTCCGGATATCTGGGTGAAAGCGGCCTTCGATCCGAAGCCCGGGTATCACATTGAAGTCAAAGGCGTGGCTCGCTTCTTCCGCGACAAAATGTTGGCCAACGCCGTTAACACTGCCGGTGGTGCGGCCTCGAACAACCTAACCGTTGGCGGTGGCGCCGGTCTCGGCTTTGTTGTGCCGGCAACCAAGAAAGTTGACGTCGTGTTCAACAGCTTGGTCGGCAGTGGCATTGGCCGCTACCTGTCCTCGAACACCCAAGGCGGCGACGTGACGTTAAGCGGTATCAATTGCGCCGCTACCGCCACGGTCCCCGCCGCTGGCAACTGCGCTCTGGTTGGAGTTAAGGCTCTGGCCCTTCAGGGCGGTCTCGAATTCCACCCCTATCCGAAGATTGACTTCAACATGTACTACGGCTTGGAGTACTACGGCCGCTACAACAACACCCTTGGTTACGTGGGTAACGGCATTGGCGACCTCGGCGCCAAGGCCGGCACCGACAACAAGTCGATCCACCAGGTCATGGTGACCCCGGTGTATCGCTTCTATCGTGGCCCCTATGGCACGTTCCAGGCAATGTTGTCCGCACAGTACTCTCTGCGCACCACCTGGGCAGGTCTCGCTGCCAACGCAAGCGCGCCGACCGCGTTCCTGTTTGGCAACGGCGGCACCGCCAAGGGCGGCGAGTTTGTTGGTGTCTTCTCACTGCGGTACGTACTGCCGTAACATTCTTGCAAGTTGAATCCTTTGGGCTGCCGGTTCGCCGGCAGCCGTTCTTTTTGTGCCGCCGTTCACCCGGCTTTCCCGCACCGGCCACCCCGACAGCCATTTTCTTTCCAGCCGCCGTTTACCCGGCTTCCGCCTGACTTGGGAGCCCCGCGTCCCCTGTGCTAAATTGTGAATGCCACTCCCAGCCGGGATGGCGGAACTGGCAGACGCAGCGGACTCAAAATCCGCCGAGGTTCACCCCTCATGGGGGTTCAACTCCCCCTCCCGGCACCATCTAACAGCTAGACAGTGCGGAGGTTAATTGAGAACGGCCGGCACCGTTCTCACAGAGTCACGTTCATTCAAGGTGGGCAACGTGACCGATTCGTGACTTATTGCGGCCTGTGCCGCAGCTTCCAGCACCTTCTCCGTCTGCTGCAGGCGGAGCATTGCGTCGGCAATGTCGGTGCGACTCACGATCGCATAGCGCTCAAATACTGAGCGGGTTTTCCAGCCGCCAATCTTCATGATCACAGTCTCAGAGATTCCCGCGCGGCGAAGATTGCGCGCCGCCGTTCTGCGCAGATCATGAAAGATCAGCCCTGTGTACTTTGTGTGACGTTCGCCGCACTCACAGCGCTTGCTGTCGGTTTTCACAGCGCCGCAACCAGAGCAGACCATTGCGCCAACTCCAGCGCTCACGCAAGCCTTTTCCCAGGTCACGCGAAAATCACGGACCTCTTTTCCGTTGGCGCGTGTGAACACGAAATACTCTGGCTTCTTGGAGATCACGCAAGCCGAGAGCAGCGTATAGACCGCATCCGTCATGACCACTTCGCGGCCTTCGCTGTTCTTTGTGGTTCCGGGTTCGAGGCGAATCGTGCGCTGTGCAAGATCCACCTGGCGCGCGCGCATCGTGAGCAGTTCCGAGACTCGCCAGCCGTAGGTGCGGCCAACTTCCACAAGAGCGCGGAACCAAAGCTCCGAGCTTTCGATTAGTTTGTGGAACTGCACATCATCGAGAAAGCCTTTGCGGACGTTGTGCTCTTTCATCATCGGGAACCCGGGGAGGCGCAGCACCTTCGGCGGAGTGGCCAGCATTCCAAGGCGAAACATTCTCTTGAGCGCGGCCAGCTCGCGATTGATCGTCGCGTTCTTTGCGCCTTCCTGCTGGCGCTGGTCAACGTAACGAGCAAGAACACTGCTGGTCACGTCAACGGCTCTCATAAACCCCAAGAACGGCTTTAAATGGGATTCCCAGCGGCGCTCCGCATCATCAACGGTCTTGCGTTGATTGATGCGGTACTCGCGGAGAAAATCGTCGGCCAGTTCCGAGACTTTCACGCGCTCAGTCTGCGGGCCCACAAAGGTTCCCGTCATGATTTCGGCAAGGCGCTTCTTGAGTTTCTTCTCCGCCTTGTCGGGGTCTGTGCACTTGGTCGATTCGCGGAATGTCTTTCCGTTGCGCGAGTACTTCATCCAATAAACGGGCGAGTCCGGGCGCTGATAGATGCTGCCCTCGCCTTTCTTCCGTCGCGTGACCTTCTCTCCTTCCCGAGCGGTCATGGTTCAGCTTCTCCTTTCGTGTTTCCTGTCCGTACTTCGCTATGCGCGCCTGAACGGCCCTGCGTGCGATTTCGGAGCGCTGTTCGGGAGTGAGCTTCTTCTTCCGGGCCAGCGCCCCCTTCTTTGCGATTGCGGAAAGCTCAGCTTGAGAGAGAGCCTTCGCCCTCGCTGTTCCGCCGAGCTTCCCGAGTGCCTGTGCTGCTTGGTTCTTCTTCATACGCACCATCATGCTTTACGGTAAGCAAGATGTCAACAGAAATCAGACACGGGTCGTGCGTTTGTTCTGTTCGATGAATCCGTCCAGATCACGCACGTCCAACAAGAACGGCCCTCCGTCGCAATCCTGCACGACGGGAAGCCTCCCCTCTTGGATCAATCGCCGGAGCTTCCAAGGACTGAGGCTCAGGTATTCGGCCGCCAACTTCAGCCGCAAGAGTCTCCGCCGAGGAATGAAATCAGCCCCGCGCATCAGCGTTCCCGCCCTTTAGGATTGGTCACGCATAAGTCACGCGCCATTTCTGAACGTGTGAAATCAGTAGCTTGCATGGACGCAGCGGATTCGTAATCCTTTGCGGTTGTATGCTGTGATTGCCTTTGGCGGGCGCGCCGCTGAATTGGAACGCCCGCCCCTTGGGTGTGTGTTGGAGGTTTGCTACCCTCGACCCCGGCAAGGGCCGAAGCTGGTGAAGGTGACAGAGAACAGAGAGAACCCCTTTCTAATTGCGGGTTCGCTGCTTGCCTCCCCTGATTGTGTGACTTGTTGACTGAGGAACCCGGAGAACCCGTTTCCCATTCGATGATTTCGCGCACAACGGAATACGGCATTGCGCTCTTTTCCGTGTCTGCGATCAGCACGCGAGCAACGCGATGGGTGAACACTTGCGGAGAAAGCCTGTCACCTCGCGTAGGCGGTCCGCCACTGGCGCGCACCCACTCGGGGAAGTAGGTTCCCCGGCGTGAGGCGCGAGGCTTCGCGCCGTTGCCAAGCGCAAAGAACTGAGGCACACAGGCGACCACGTTGCACGCATCGTCTGTGAGCACATCCCAGCGTAAGAGACAGAGCCAACGGCGGAACCCTGGGTCACGGTAATGCTTGCCGAATTTGCAGTAGGCGCGATATTCGCCGGGACCAATGCGCGGATATTCCTGCCATTCAATTGCCTCAGAGTCGGCCCGGCGCTTGCGTGCCGGATTTTCCTGCTGTTGGTCGCGGCTCATTGGCGGCCGTCCCGCTCCGGGTCAAAGCGGAGCCAATAACGGCTCCGCACCTGCCCGTTGACGTGCTCCAACTCGTTTTCGATTACGAAGCCGCGGTGCCGAAGCTCGAAAATCCGCGCCGTGAACTGCGCGATGCCCGCCGCAAGGATCTCCGGCAGTTCCAGCGCTTTACCCAGCGCGCGGCGCTCACGGAGCAGTTGAGCAATCACATCGGCTTGGGTCGCCTTGCCCCGACGTGAGCCGAAGGCAAGGCACTGTTGGGTTGGAGTTGCGGGTTGATCACGCCAAAGGCCACTGTCAACGATCTGTCTCTGCGAAGGGGTATTTCTTGCCGTCATTGTCAGCCGCTTGCCGCAGCTCGGCAGAATCCCTGTTGGGCGATTCTGACGGCTGAAGCGGCCCTCTTAGAGAGGGTTTTGAGGTTTGGGCGCGCGTTCGCATCCGTTCGAGATGCGCAAGCAGGGCGGGTGTGGTTCGGCGCTTGCGCGTGATTCTCAGAGCGGACAAGAAGAACACACTGGCTCGATCATCGGCGGGGGCAAAGCTGAAGATTGCCTCGTCCCCGCCTTCGCCGCCGGCGTGACGGTTGCCGAGCTTGTTGGCGAGTGCTTCTCTGATACGGCCGGCGCGGAATCGAGAAAAGCCCTGTCCCCAAAAGCAGGCGACCAACTGCCTGCCGTCGCCAGCGTCGCTTAGGTCGCCGTGCTTTCCGCGCACCACTGCATCGTTGCATTCGTCACGGGCGATGCGGAGTCGATGCTGCTGTGCGAAGCGCTCTATCGGACTGGATTTGCTTTCCGGCTGGTAATTCTGCGAACGCCCGCCTTTCATTGGGCACCTCCTTTCTGAAGGCGGGAGGCTATCCGCGAGAGCGGCAGGGACAGATCACGGAGACCAATAGCTAGGTTGTGGAGTCGGTCACGGTTGTAGCGATCCGGAGCGCTCTGGCTTGCGGTGTCTAGCTGGCGTCCGGCTCTGTGGAGGAGGGTTACCGCCCGCGTAAGGCGGCGGCTTGCAATTCTATGCGAACCTGCTTGAAACTTGATTGACACCTAGAACCCTTCACTTAGGCCAGTTGTTCTGAGAACTGATCCTGAGGTCAGAGCTGAATTGAGCGAAGCCGGTAGCCCGCTCGCTATCGGCTTCTCTCTTCTGACGGGGGCCCTTTTTAGGCGAGTAGTGCTGACCTTGAAAATCGCCCGATTGTCCGCGAATGCTCGCGAGACACAGCGATAGCCCGGATACCGCAAGGTCAGAGCAAGTTCGAGGTGACGACTTTTTTGTCTCGAATCACTTTCCGGACAAATTCGCAGCACATCGCGACAACAAACGGCGCATCTCGCGCACGAAGTCTTTATCGTTTTGAGAGACGAGCGCCTTCCAAGTCCTAATCGGTCCTGCTTTGGCGTTGGCATGTTTGCTGTTAAACGCGCGGATTAATTCGGCGCACCCTTTTGGGAAGTAATTTGCAGGCGGAGCAAAACCCTTAGCATCCAGCTCCTCAGCGATGTGCACCAACTGCTCCGCCAAGACCCTGCTTCCATTCTCACTCAACGCCACGCGCCACAGTTCGCCAGCGTTTTGTACGAAATTGGCCGGAAGTTTGTTAGGGCGCCCAATCTTGGCACGTCCACAGCGCACACGGGTTGCCGTACTTTGCCGCTTGGACTCAGGTGAACCACCCTGTTTGAAAGAGGGAAGGGGTGGAAGATCGATCGTCGAAGCAATATCGATTCTTGTGCTCCACTTGTCGTGAAGCTTCCCCATCTGTTCTGTGAAATGCTGCATACCAAGGGAAAGGTCGCGCTTGTGCGCTTTGTGATGTCTCAAGTGGATGTCTCTCCCAGAGGTTGAGCATCGACGCTGAAGCGTCGGAATCAACACGAAATGGAGAACAGCTAAAAAGAAAGCTCTGCACTTCGTTCTACACTGGGCTTCCCAAACCTCACAGCACGCTTTGAAGTACCTTTCCAGGGTACAGTCTGCTTGCGTCACTTCCAGTTCGATTCGCGCATTCAAATGATCAGTTCGTGGCCTTCCTGAATACAGCGCATCTTGTTCTTGCCGGAATCTGTTCGAAAGCTCTTGGGAGAGCAGCTTCTCCCTCAAGATGAAATCCGGAGCCATCAGCTCCCAGGCTTGACCCGCTTCAATTGGAATATGAAAGTGCTCCGGAACAATCGGAAAGTCGTTCATTGTCACCCTTCCGTGACCTTCCCGGTTTGAGGATCACACACGGAAGGCGGGGGGAAGGCCCCCCGCTTTGTCACTCCCGACGGCCAATCGGCAGCTATCCGGCTCATGGCGATAGTAGCGCGAGACTCCTATCTGCAAAAGAGACGATTTTGGAGCGATCCGCCTGCGTGAGAGATGAGCGATTACACTATCGGCGCGATGCCAGCTTGCGGCATTGCTGCGGGCAACTCACAATGGCTGCATGAAGCGAGATGCACAACCAAAGCAGCGAACCGAGGCCCCTGTACTAAAGTTCTCTGACACCCTTGTACCAGCGAAGACCTCGCCCGCACGATGCTCAGAGCCATCCATCGAGCGCCGCGGAGACGGCAAGTTAGCTGTAAGCCCGGCCGGATTGCAGAAGCTCAGACGAACGTTCCTCGGCCCGCCTCCATTGAGCGATTCTCAGGTTGTCGTTAATTCGAGTTTGGAAAGAGCGCTGCTCGGGCAAGCGGCGGGCCCAATTCCGTTCGGCGCCGGAGACTGCAATGCCCCGGAGAGCATGAACTTCGCGCTGGAAGCTGTGGCCTCGCTCGCTCCGCGTGACGGTTTGGAAGTGATGCTCTGCTCTCAACTGGTGGCCCTACACAGTCAGAGCATGGAGTTTATGAGGCGCGGGATGCTCCCAGAGCAGACAAGCGACGGCGTGGATTGTAACATCAACCGGGCAACGAAAATGCTGCGGGCATTTGCGATCCTTGCGGAGTGCCTGAGGACGCATCGCGGCGGCGGGCAGCAAAAGGTAACGGTTGAGCACGTCACTGTACAGACTGGCGGCCAAGCAATTGTGGGAACGGTCAACCGGGGGGTGGGGGGTGGGGATGCACAAGAAAACGGCGAATGAACCCCATGTAAAGCGGCACGGCTGGTTAAGAAATGCTAATCCTCCCGGCGATCCTAGCAACGCCCCACGATGCGGCGCGCGCACGCGCAAAGGGCTTCCCTGCGGCTGCCCAGCTATGCGGGGCAAGAAGCGTTGCCGGATGCACGGCGGCCTCGCTACGGGGCCGCGCACGCCCGAGGGCCTGGCACACTCACGGCGGGCCCGCTGGAAGCATGGCCGCTTCTCCGCAGAGGCCCGGCAAGAGATGGCGCACTTCCGGCAACTGCTGCGGGAGTGTAAGGAAGTGGCGGAGCTGATGGGCGGCTAGCCGCACTCATATCTGCCGTCAGTCCACGCCTTCGGTGCTCCCTCAGAATGCCTCGCAGCCGCGCCACGATGCCTGCAGAGGCGTCGGAACTGGCGGAAAAGACCTTGCCTAGCTCCGCAGGTTTCAGCATAATGCCGCCATTCAGAATTGCTGTTTATGTGATCACACGATCCGGTGCAAAGCCCTGAACTGAGCCATACGGCGCTCCGGAGTGAGGCATATGAACTATTCACGTCGGCGGTGTTCGGCAGCATTTGCTGTCGGGCTGCTAACACTGCTCTGGGCGTTCAGTCTTTCTGCTCAGCCGCAAGAGTGCCCCAACATCCCGTTGCCAAAGGTCAACGTCCCGACAGAGAAGATCTGCCATACCGGTTACATCGTCCTCTACGATACGGAAAATCGTCTTCCTCGCCTCGTAGCCTATGAACTGACTCCCGAGCGCACGCTTGGGTGTTTGCCGCGTCAATCGAGATTTCATGCAGAAGGGCCGTCAGCAAAACCTGGAGAGTACAGAAGCTCAGGGTACGACCTGGGCCATATGATGCCCGCCCAGGATGCGGCTTATGACAAGACTGTCGCTTACGAGTCTTTCTCAATGCTAAACATCGCTCCACAACTACCGGGGCTTAATCGCAAGCAATGGGAGCGCCTGGAAGAGGCTGCCCGCGCTTGGGCGTGGGAACGCGGTGACTGTTGATATATGTGGGGCCGGTCGTCTCGGATGAGCCGATCCGGATTGGCAAAGGCATCGCGGTGCCAAACGCTTTTTTCAAGGTGCTGGTGGATAGGAAGGCCGGCGAAATGTTGGCGTTCGAGATGCCACAGCAAGATATCCCGAAAAGGGCCTTACGCCCTGGATAGCTGCGCTTCACGCTGTGGAACGAGAAGCGGGAGTAAAGTTCGCAGGCGGCGAGACTATCAGCGGTTCACTTTGGCCCCTTAATGTCAAGGGTTGGCGCCAGGTCCACCGGCAAACCTGCTCTTCCCAGCAACAGGTGCTTACGGTTGCAGCACCTAGCAAAGAAGAAAACCCGGAGTAGGGTGCACAACGGCGCAGAGGCAGGGTCGGCCGAGTTTCTCCGGCTGCACAGGGCCGCACCGATCAGGGAATCTTGCACGCCGGCTCCCAAGTAAATCGGCAGAAGGTGAACCGGGTGTGTTGGTCGCGAGGTGAGTCATGCGTGAAGTGACTGTGGTGCTGTTTGGGGTGATCAGTACGGCAGCATTGTTCTGCTTGTGCTTGTTTGTCGCGCAACTGACGGTGCTCAAGAAAGTCGATTGGCTCTATGGAGCAATGCACCCTGCCCGTGACAATGACCGGCGCGGCTTCGAGAAGGCGTATTGCTTCTTGGGAGTCCTGGGATTTCTCTTCTGTATCGGCGCTGGCACTTATCACCTGCTGTGGTGGATGCCAAGCAATTGGGGGTGGCTTGATAGTGAGGCAGAGTGGATGGAACTGCGATTTCACCTTGCTTTCATTAGCGCGCTCTTGATCGGCGGTCCCCTTGTCAAAGTGTTATTCGACTGCATTGAGCTTAAGACGAAACAACGATGGTTGGTGGAAGACGCGAGAATTTTGGAATTTGAAGCTGACGGGTACTACTCATTAGTCGAGTGCGGCGACAACTTAACGAGACTGGGGATTTTACAGGGTCAGTTCGAGGCGGGGCGCAAGAAGATCCTGGAGAAATGTGCTGGAGGGGTTACGTCGTCGCAAGACCAGCGCCTTACAAAACTGGTCGAGATGACCAAGGGAAGGATCGAGAAATTACAAAGCGTAGAGGCCGCCCGACGTGAAGCCGAAGAACGAGTGCAAAAAGAGAGAGAACGGGCCGCGGTGCAAAAGAAGAAAGAGGAACGAGCAAAGCTCCAGAAGGCGCTGAGTGCTGCGGTGATTCAGCGTCCCCTCACGAAGTCTGTGAACTTTGTCAGTGCTGGAACTGAGGTACTGTTAGAGCCGGCAATTATTAAGCAGAAGTGGCAAGTGCTACATGAGCTTGGGATGGAATTGAAAAAGATCGAGAAAAGGACCATCCATTGCAGCGCAACTGAAGCTGGTTGCTGGAGTGCAGACTGACGATGATGTGATGTATGAGGTTGAATTTGTAGGAATAACACTTGGAACGGGACAGCGTAATGGGCACTCTGAAGCGACGAGTAGCCGTGATGGAAACCGCGGCGACCTGCTGGATGGGCTAATCTTCGAATCGTCCCTCGATGGTATTTTGGCCGCTTTCTTTCTGCGTGTGGCATTGCCTGGCTATCTCGCATGGGACCACGGGCTCTACGGACGGGACCAACAGCTCATCTTCAGCTCTGAGCAAGCTGTGGCGCTCCTTGAGTGGGCCGGCATTGCCTCCGACGGTGCTGGATTGCAAGCCTTAACGGTTCCGGCAGGTCTGCGCGTTTGCCGTGATGCCGCCAGGACTTTGACTATGAGTTGCTTGACCTATGATCCAGGGAATGGTCTCTGCGATTATGCCGTGAGCGTTGGTAACGGGCGCGCCTCTTCAGTGCGGAAGACAATGCTCTTTCGGTGTGGGGGGTCCCTTTTCTACTGACGAGTCCTGTCGAAAGTGCGAGATCACGGTATCAGGATCAGGATCATTGTCTGCGCCCCCAAGGCAGCGTTCACGGACCGTTGTCATGCCCCAAAGGCTGGCGGCTGGCAGTGGAGTTGAAGCCTCTTCTCGCACACGCTATACGAGAGAGTTTGTGTCGCAGCGTGTACCTATTCGTGACCAACAGGCCGAAACAAACCCTCACAGAACCTCACCGGACAAACTTGGCAATTTGCGCTTGGCGGTGTAAAGACAAGCGGTTACAGCGGTTGTGAGAACCGGGAGGGGGACTCAAAATCCGCCGAGGTTCACCCCTCGTGGGGGTTCAACTCCCCCTCCCGGCACCAAGCTCTCTCTGACAAATCCGATTGCTTTGGGGGGCCTTCTCCCGCTCTGCGGGATCAGGATTTCGGCTCGCGGCTCCCGGCGCTAACGCGCCTCAGGCCTCGAAAGCGCCTCAAGCTCAACTCCCCCTCCCGGCACCAAGCAACCTGCTAGCAGGATGAACTTTCCTGAAAGAGAAACCTTCGGTTGGCACCCCGAAGCTCGATCAACAATCTCTCGCCATGAAACTGCTTAGCCTTGGCGGCCAGCCTCGTTGACGACGATCTGGTATTTTCCGGAAGCCTGGGGGGCGATATGCGGCACGTATTCGAATTGGAAACGGATCTCCGAGCTGAAGTTCTTCCGCAGGGTCCGCCGCATCTCCTCTTCGATCCTTTCGGCAAACCCTATCCGCTTCACGACCCGGATGGCAATCAGATCGGTCTGGCGGTAGACGATCTGGAATCTTTCGACAAGCTCGCTCTGTACATCCGCCGCAAAAAGCCGGCACCAGAAGGCGGGCGCGATCGCGTGTCCGTCCTTGGTGACGAATATCTCTGCTGTCCGCCCCAGCAGTTCCTCGATAGTCTGGAGCGTTCTGCCGCAAGCGCACTGCGAGCGAGCCACCTGTCCTATGTCTCCCAGCCGATAGCGAATGAATGGCATGGGCGAGAGCGCCAGGGGAGTGACGATAATTTCTCCAAGCATGCCATGCTCCGGCGAGGCATTGCTCTCGACCAGCATGTGCTCCTGGTTGATGTGAAGCGTGTGGCTTGGACACCAGGCGCCGACGTGGCCTACCTCGCGAGCGCTGTAGAGGCTGCTCACGGGGCAGTGGAAGACGTCCTGGAGAAGTTTTTCCTCGTGCCCGTAGAGCGGGGCAGCCCATGCGATGGTGAGTTCCGGGCGGAAAGAACTGGTGTCGTCCCCGTTACGCCGGATGTATTCGGCGAGCCCCGTAAGCGCGGGCGTAAATCCCCAGAGCACCCTCGGCTTGAACTCCCGCAGCTTCTGCACGCAGAAGGCGTATTCCTTGTCCGTCAGGTTGTGCCCCGGCAGCACCAGTTGATGCCAAAGCCGCTGGCGCGCCCATAGCTTCCGGTCGTTGGGCATGTAGTCGGCCGACATCCGCATCATGCGCGCCTCTCTTGCTCCCGCCTCGATGCCGTACCAGTGCCGGAGGCGCAGCTCGAAGGCCCAACTGGCGGCGCTGATCGAGCCGTCGTCATAAAAGACCAGAGGCGCTCCGGTCGATCCGGAGGAGGTATTTCTGACCAGCGTGCCGGAGCCGAATCGGCCCAGCAATACGGGCTGACCGGGAGCGCGAGACGAATCGTGAGCCGGCAAGGAATGCCGATAGCGCGTGTCGATCATCTCTTCGCCATGTTCGGCCACATCCTGCCGGCTCAGCGGCGGTATGCGCCGCACGTCCTCCAGGCTCTTGATGTCCTCGGGAGCAACTCCGAGCCGGCTGAACTTCTTCGTGTAATAGGGGCAGAACTGGCTGGCATAGCGCAGTGCGGCGCGGAATTTGAGCAGCTGCATTTCCTGCAGTTGCTCTTCCGGATAGTATTCCGACTTGAGCATCCGCCGGTAACCGGAGAGCACGCCTCGGCGATTGAACAGATAATTGGTCAGGGGAAACGATATGCGGCCCACAAACCAGTCGTCGATCTTGTGCAGTGCGCTCACTTCCTCACCTTTGTGTACTTTCGTATGGTCCAGACCATCAGCCTGTTGTAGCGGACGTCCACAAACTCGCGAAAGCCGACGCGCTGGGCGAATTCCAGCGAAGGGACGTTTTCCAGCAGCGCGCCGCCGTAGAATTTCCGGAAGCCTCGCTCCTGCAGCTCGCGGAAGATGCGCAGCCGCAGGTGCGTGCCCAGCCCCTTCCGGCGGCAGTCCCGCAGGACGGCGATTTGCTCCGACCATGCCTCGTCGCGCCGGAAACGCCGGCAAAGCTTGACCAGCGGCATATATACGTCACCGAAGGAGACCAGGTTGAACCCGGCGACCTTCTCTTCCTCAAATGCGGCGATACACAGAGCGTTGGACTGCAGTTTGCGTTTCACCGTCCCGCGCAACCATTCGGAATAATTCTCGATTTGGCTGATCGCGGCCGTGTCATCCGGACCGAGAAATCGGAAGGACACGCCTTCGAGATCGCCGGGGTTGGCGGTCGATCGCAGCAGGTCGATCTTGTATAGCCGGTATGTACGACGCTCAAACAGCGGCTTGACCAGGTAAGCCAGGCTTTTACGGACGACCGCACACAAGCCGTGATCCTGCCAGTTCCGTTCGACCTTGCGCATCCATGCTTCAGACTTAAGAGAAATAAGTCCCATTAACGATTTCCCCATCCCAAGGTGTGTGTCCCAGCTGCCTGATCCACATGAGATGGAAAGTAAATCAGGCCCTACGGGTCCTTTTTCGTGTAGTTATGCGGGAGTAGCTCCACCCTGGTGAATAGGGTCGGATTCCCCTCCTATCCAGATGCGGCAGGGTGAGTAGCAGGTTGCAAATGCCTCGGCGGTAACGGCTTTCTGCAGGCGAATTTGATCTCCATTGTTGATTTGTTTTAACCCAACAGCATAGTCTTATGTCCCTGCTCGCTTCGGATAGCATCCAATGTCATCGAGAGTTCGCCGGCGGCTGCCTGTTCCTTACCAGCGGCTTACATACTTCCTACCCCAGGGACTTTTTCCAGTGAGTGAGCTCCTGCTGCACACCGCCTTACCCCAGGCCGGCTGGGTGCGAGATTCGGTTGTCCCTGGCAGGTGTGCTCTCTTGTGGAACTCTGCTCGCGGCTCTTATTTTTGCTGGAGGGGCTGTGGTCAAGAAGTCTGCCTGCGACGCGCATTTGCCACTGGGCGGAAAACAGGCGGACAGTGGCTCGACTTGACACCAGCACAGGGAAACTGGGAAAGGAACTCATGTCTACAGTTCGGGTGTGTGCCATTACGTGCGACTGTTATCCGGAAGATCCACTGGTGCGGCGGACGGCCGAGGCTGCGGCGCGCGCCGGTATTGAATACCACGTGCTCTGCTCGCTGAAGGAGGGAGAGAGAGAATACGAGCTGTTCAACGGGGTCCACGTTCATCGTCTCGCGCTCCGGAGCGAGGGAAAGCCGCTGGGCAGAATCACGGCGAAGCCGTTCGGCACCATGCTTTGGCTGTGGTCTCTTTTCGCATTCCGGGCCTTCCGCAAGGTAGCACGCCTGCATTCCAGGCTGAATTTCGACGTCGTGCATGTCCACAACCTGCCGGACTTCCTGGTTTTTTCGGCCCTCGTCCCCAAACTCGCCGGTGTGCAGATCATTCTGGGGATACAGGACGTCACACCCGAGTTGATGGCGGCCAAGTCGAAGGGGCTCTTCCGCCGCATAACGGTTCCGCTGGCCAAACTGCAGGAGCGCGTGTCCACCGCCTTTGCCGATCATGTTCTGACTGTAGGCTGGCCCTTTGAAGAATCGTTACTGAAGCGCGGCGTTCCCCAGGCAAAGCTGAGCAGCGTTCTCAATAGCGCCGATCCTAACCTGTTTCCGCCGGAGAAGCGCACCGACCCATTCCTGGGAGAGCCCACCGCGGCGCGCCCGCTTACCGTCATGTACTACGGTACCTGCGCCGAGCGCTGCGGACTCGACACTGCCATCCGCGCCGTCGCCAAGGCGCTCCCCGCGGCTCCTCACCTGCGTTTGCACCTCATGGTCAGAGGAGAATCCCTGCCGGGGTTGAAGCAACTGGCACAAGACCTGGGGGTGGCCGATCACGTTCTGTTCTCTCCCACTGTCCCCGTCGACCAGGTGGCGGATTTCGTGGAGCGGGGAGACATCAGCATCATTCCCTATCGCGCCGACGGTTTCATGGACCTGGTGCTGCCTACCAAAGCCTATGAATGCGCTCTGATGCGGCGCCCCATGATCGCATCCGACACGGTCGCCATGCGCTCCATGTTTCGTCCCGTTTCAGTGAAATTCTGCGCGCCTTCCAGCGTGGACGAGTTTGCCGAGGCCATCATCGACCTGTACCGGCATCCTGAGAGACGGGCGCAACTGGTGGCCAATGCCGAGCAGGATTACGAGAAATTCCGCTGGGAGGCAATGGCGGAGCGGTACCGCGAATTGCTGGTCTCGCTGGCATCCAAGAGCGGGAAGAGCGCGCCTCACACGCGCCAGGCCGCGGCCTGAGAGGCCTTCGTAGCGCACAAAAAAGCGGGCTATTCCCCTGTGGGATAGCCCGCAGATACATCGTGAATACGTGTATTCAAATTACCCGAGCGTCATGCCGGACAATTCGGTTCATACCGATACCGACTGTTGAACGCTTTGCCGGGTCCCCACTTCTCCTATGAATCCGTTCCCCTACCAGGAACGTCATTCCGTAGCGAGCGCCACGTTTTGGGGCGCGAGTCGAGGAATCTTGTGTTCTGGCAGGCTTGACTCAGGTCGCGTCCTGAGCCTCTGTTTGGGAAGCCGAAACGCAAGATCCCTCGGCTCGCCAAGCTCGCTCGGGATAACGCTCGGGTAATTTGACTGCAACTTCCTCGCTAGAAGCGCCAACCCTCCCAGACTCTCTTCGCCAGATGCCGCCGCACCTGCAACTCATAATGCTGGCCCGGCGACCAGTCGCCTGAATAGTGGAAGCCGATGCAGGTCCAGAAGACGTAGTCCCAGCCGTGCTGGGCGGCGATCTCGTCCACCGTTAAGCCCCCGTACAGCCAGCGGCCGCCGTCGTAGAAATCGCCATCGTAGCAGGCGCGGATGCGTGCCGCGTACCAGTCGGCGTTCAGCGCGGTGGATTTTTGCGTGTAGGGATAGCCGCCGTGAATCCGCGCGCCCGAGCAGTCCTTGTTCTTGATCTGCAGTATGCCGTATGAGGCTTCGCCCTGCGGCCCGCAGACGTCTCCCAGGTAGCTCATGCGCCAGTTCGATTCCTCCACCGCCGCGGCCCGGATCGTGTCCTCATCGATGCCCCACTTGCAGGCCGCCCACTGCAGGATTTCACTCGTCGTGCCCGTGAAGTTGCCGGTCACTCGTGCTTGCTTCGCCGCCCAGCCGGGAAAAGAACTCTTGTTATCCCAACCGTAAGGCGGATTCAGCACCGTGTAATTGGCCTGGTGATTTTCCGGGCGGGGCTCCCAGTCGCGTCGCGATACGGCCGAGGCGCAATAGGCATCGGAACGCGGCAGGTTGGCGGCGTGCGCGGGCTCTGTGCCGAAGTATGGGGACGGGCGCGCGGAAGGCATTGCCGCGTCGATGCTGGCGGCCACGGCGGCAAAGACAACCAGCAACATGCCGCAGCTATAAAGTATTCGTTTGCCCATAGCATCCTCCTGCGGAAGCCTGGCGAAAAGAACGCGTTGAGTTACGCCGCCAGAATCTTCTCCGGGGAAGGCTTCGCGATCCGGTATGCCAGGCGATCTCCGTCCAGAAAAGCGTAGGCGACGGAGGCCCGCTCCGACCCCGGGCCCGTGACCGTCCAGCCGTTGCTGCCGCGCACCAGGCTCATCTGCGAGCGTTCTCGCCACCAGTTGTTGAGCTGCTTGGGCAGCGTGATCCAGGCGAGTCCCTGCGACCGCAGTTCAGCCAGATGGTCGAGCAGCTCCATGTAGCAGCTTCGCGCGCGCTTCTCGATCAGGTAGTCGGGATGAGCAATGAAGCTGATGAGCCCGTGCGCCCGCATCAGCGTCTCGATCTCCGACTTCCACAGCTCGATCGAGTATTGCTGCAGGATGTGAAACAGAGAATAGTCCTGGGTCGCGGTCACCGGAATTTCCAGCAACTCGCCGACGAAATACGGCATGACCGTGCAGCAGCCGCCGGCCTGCGGCTCCAGGTGCCCGGCGCTGGGCACGGACATGTCGTAGGCGAAATCCAGCTCGCCGTACCAGTCCAGGTTGCGGTACAGGGCGCCCGCGCGGAATCCTTCGGCGCCGAACGCCTTGCCGTAGCCGTTGATCCGGGCTACTCGCCGCCTGAACTCGTTACGATCGCTGTACAGATGCCCGTCATGATTCAGGTCATGAACGTTGACCTCGCAGCCGCCGTCGCGAATGCTTTGCAGAAAACTTTCCGGAACCGGGTACCGCGATTCCGGAACAACCTGGAACGACGCCGGAATGCCGCGCGAGCGGTTCAGCTCCATCAGGGTTGGCGCGAAATCCCTGCCCTTGATGGTCTCGACATCGTGCGTCATCAGCACGCAGCTTTGCCGGCCGTCGGGCCAGAACCAGATGAACGGAATTTCCCGCATGCCCCGGGCTTTGAGCGAAAGCGCCAGCAGCGATTCCATCAGGCGGTCGACCGTGGTGTCGATGGGCCATGCGGGAAACGGCTTGCTTCGGGCATCCTTGAGGCACGTTCTCTGCAGGTGCTTGCGCACTGCGACTGGCAGAAACTTGCGGATCAGGTAGTATGCGGCTCGTATGGCGGCGTTGGAGGACAGCCGCCCCTGATAAAACGAGCAAGCCTTGAAGTACCGCTCGTGGCGAAGGTTATCCACCACCTCGGCGGGTGAAAATGGAAGACGTACCGTGCCCGCGTCGTACTGAATCAGCGGCCGCGCGTCGTTGAGGACCGCTGCTGCGTCCCATGCCGGCTGCGCGCCGCCGGAGCAGTGGCCATAGCAGAGTATGTCTTCGCCCAGGCGGAAGAAGCCGGGCTCGCCGTGCGGCTCGGCGGCGGTGAAGCTGGCCAATTCCGCCGGACAGCGGTAGTAGCTGAACAATGGCTCGTCTATGGTGGCCATAAGTACCGGATCGGCGCTACTTCGCCAAGACCATCAGATCGTAGCCGCTGAGGACGCGGACCGTGAGATCCTGGCTTATGGCGAAGCAGAGTTTTCGAAAGCGATTAAGCAGTCGTTTGTACCACGTCTCGGCAAGATCAACGCTGCACGGGGTATAGAACCAGTCCACAACTTCGTACCCGGTATCTTCCAGGGTTTGCAGCGCGGTCTCCCTCGTAAAGTAGTGCAGATGGAAAGTCTCCATGCGGCGCTGGCGCAAAGCAGCCGGGCGAAGCACACTCTGCACGGAAATGTCCAACGGGATATGGAACAACTTGAGTTTACCCTTGTTCCTGGTTTCGCGAAGAAACCCCCTGTAATCCTCCACGTGCTCAACCACGTCCAACACCAGGACGAGGTCGAAGGAGTGGTCGCGCATATCGGAAACCCCTCCATGGACGAAGCGCAGTCTTTCATTGGCGTGCTGCAGGCTGAGCTGCACCGCGTGCTCGGCAATGTCGTATCCGCACAATTCGCAGGATGTATCCAAGTTCGACTGCAGTAGGCGAAGCACTTCCCCGGCCCCGGAACCGATTTCAACAACGCTCATGGGGGAAATGCGGTGGCGCCGCAGCATCCGCAGGATCTGCCGGACCTTCCAGGGAGAGAGGTGGGCGTGCCAGTCGGGATTTTGCCGCAGGTAGCTGCCGTCCTGGTACGCCTGTTCAGTATTCAATGGCAACGGTTCAGCGCTCACTACATTTCTCCCTTCCTAACCGGTAAGCTAGGTTTCAAACAAGAATTGCACGCGTGTTGGAAGACTGTTTCGGTCTGTCACGTGGCGCGCCGTTGGCTCCGTTCACGCCTTCGTCAGGGACCGACGTAAATTGCCGTGAGCTTTCTGCAATGTGCGCTTCGCCGCCAGGTATGTCAGCAGAGGGAATTCCAGCAGCCCGGGAGCGGGATCATCCATGGCGAATATCGGCGAGTCGTGCAGCCCGGTAAAAGCTCTGAAATATTCCCGCAGCGACAGCCGGCCGCGTACAAATTCCTGCAATGCGATCGGCAGGTCGGTGCTCAGCCGCATCCAGGAGACGCCGGGAGCAGCCTGCAGTTCGGGAATCGCTTCTCCTCGGGCCAGCAGCCATAGCAGGTAGGAGAAGTCCACGCCGGCGCGCGCACATAACGTGTGCCATCCCCACACCCGCGGATTCACGTCGAGCAGCCGGTACCGGCCGGATGGATCCTGCTTGAACTCCAGCTCGACCAGCCCGGTCATTTCGATTGCCGCCAGCAAGCGGCTGGCGGCCTCGTGCAGCCCGGGATCCGGAATCGTCTGGACGAAGGTGCTGGCTCGTCCGAAGTCGATCGGGAACTGCCGCGTCCGACGAGCCGTGATCGAAGCCAGCACGCGTCCTTCGGCGCACAGTGCTGCGTAGGATAACTGCGTTTCGCCGCCGCCCGGAATGATTTCCTGCACCATAACGAGTTCAGGCGCCATGAACGACGTTGCTTCCTTATAGCGGTCCACCAGCTCCTGACGATTGTAGACAGCCCAGGCCTTGGCTGAGGTCAACGGATTCGAGGCCTCTCGCAGTGCCGGCTTGAGAATGACCGGAAAGCGGCAGTCCAGGGTTTCCAGATCCTGCGCACCGCTCGGGCAGAAGGCCCACGGCTGGTCAATGCCCAACTCGTGCGCGAGCCGGTGCAGAGCCAGCTTGTCGCAAACCTGGCTGAGCGTTTCCCAGGGCGGCGTCACCAGGGTGTATCGGGTGGACAGTAGATCGCGCTCGCGCGCTACCAGCCCGACGGTCTCATCCGCAGTCGGCACCAGCAGCCAGCCTTCGAGCTTCTCGGTTTCCGCCAAGTGAAGCAGGAAGTCGGGATCCTTTGTCTCCTCCGGCCAATGCACCACGCGCGTGACGTAGCGCGAAAGCGCAGCAAGCCGGTGCTCGCCCCGCTGCAACAATACGACCGGAACTCCGTGCCGGCCCAGGCTCCGCACCACTCCCAATCCGCGGTAATCCGCTCCCATGACGACGACACCGCCGGGTTTCGGCAGTCCTCGATCGCGGCTTTGCCACCGGCCTTCAATCGTTGCTAGTGCTGGGTTCACGTTATTCTCGGTGGCCAACGATTCCTCTGGCGACGGCGGGAGCCGTAAACTCCGTGCCTACTACAAAACGCATCAGGGGACCAAAACTCCAGGCCGCCGGCGCTCCCACGAAATGCAATCCCGGCAGGGAGCACTCAAAGCCTGAATTCAAACGCGGATAACCGCCGACCTGATCGATGCCGTGCAGCAACTGCCGGTCAAGAAACTCGTACCGCGAGATGTCCACGCGATATCCCGTGGCAAGCAATACATGATCCGCCACTCGCTCGGAGCCGTCATCCAGCCGCAATTTCACCTGGTCGCCCATGCGCGTGGCCGATGCCACGCTCCGGTCGGTGGTTATGGGGACGCCATTGACGCGAGATATCAACCATGCCGCGCCCGCCGGCCGGATGGAGCGCACGCCCCACTTGTCCTGCAGCGGCCGGGGAAGCAGGCGGTACCAATTCGGCCGCGCCACTAACTGGCTGAGTCCCGCCGGACCCACGTCGGCCGGAGCGTACAGCAGCCGTTCGATGGGCCGATAGGTATGCAGCCGTTGGCGCAGCCAGATCACCCGCCGCTCGCGCACCACAACCTCGACCTCCGCTCCCGCTTCATGCAGCAAAGCGGCGGACTCCAGCGCGCTCTGGCCACCCCCGACGACAATCACCTTTCTGCCGCCGAAGGGCGCCAGGTCCCAATGCTCGCAGGAGTGTGAAGCCAGCTCGCCGGGAATTCCGTCAAACTCTTCGGGCGATTGCGGGAATGAACCGATGCCGGCGGCCACCACGACACGCGAGGCCGATACTTGCTCGCCATCGCCGAGGGTGATGCGAAAGCTGCCGTTCTTCTCGATATGGGCGACCTTGCGGCCGTCCACGTCGGGTGCCGTCTTGCACTGGAACCAGCGCCCGTAATCCACGAAATGCTCGAGCGGGACGGGCGCGGAAAAATTCTGTCTCTTCTGCTCGCGATAGGCGTCCAGGGTCAGCTTGCCGCCCGGATCCGAAAGGCTGCTGGCCGGCCACGGCGAGCGCAGAAACATTCCCCGGGGCATCTGCCGGAACCAGAACGACATGGGTTCGCCGAAGACGGATGTCTCCACCCCGCGCGCCCGCAGGTGGGCGGTCACTGAAAGTCCGTAAGGTCCGGCGCCGATGACGGCAACATCACATCGCTTCATTCTGCAGACTCTCCTCGTTCGCCAAGACAGCTCGCTGCCTCAGCCAATATGCTTGTAAAGCAAACTTCCCGTGGTCGTCAGCCACGAATTCGGTAACCAGGTGAAGAATCGCTTGGCCACACCCAGCTTCCAGCCGGCTCGGTCTTCCGCGGCGGAGATGGCGGGATATCGCCAGTACGACACAGCCGTGCGCTTGGCCCCCAGGCGGTCCTTGGATTGCACCAGGCCCTCGTTGTCCCATTCCGAGCGCCCCAGGTCGAACTCCAGCATGCCCTGGCTCTTGGCGTCCTGAATGGCCTTCCAGAACAGCCATTGCGTGCCGCCCAAGTTGCTGAATTGCTTCTCTGAGGCGCCGTACTTGTAGACCATGCTGCGGCGGAACCCGATCGTCAGGATGCTTGCCACCGGTGTGCCATTCTTGGAAACCACACGGACCTGCATCTTTTCGCCCAGGCAGTCGGCCAGATTGCTGAACCATGCGAAGGGTTGCGGCGCCAGTTGATGCCGGCGGCGCGTCGTCACCTGCAGCTCGTAGAACTTGCGCAGCAGCTCTTGCGAGCGGCCTTCTTCGTAGACGAGCTTTTCCCGCTCGGCACGCTGAATCTTCCGCTGAATGCAGTCCTTGTGGAATGCGCCGTAGAGCTCGGCCGTCGTCGGGCTCAAGTCCAGCCGGTGCAGGCAGAAGTTTTCCGATTTCTCCAGGCCGCTTTCGCCCCCCGGCAACATGCAGAGCGGCCTCAACTCGATGTACTTGTGCTTGCTCCGCTGTGTCTCCTGCGTGAGGCCCTCCAGCAGACGCTTAAGCCCTTCGGCGTCGCTCACCAGCGGCTCGCAATGATCGGAAAAGGGAAGGGAAACCAGGCGGTGCCCGGTGAGCCAGCTCTTTACGCGGCAGGCCACCAAACCTTCGCTCAACTCCTGGCCCGGTGCACTGGGCGTCAGCACGAACGGCTCGTAGCCATAGGTTCGCCGCAACGCCTCCAGCCACTCGGGCATGTGAAAGATACTGGCCGCCGGATGCCTGTCCAGCAACTCACTCCAGCGAGCGTCCCGCAGCGGATCCAGTTGATACAGCACAAACCCTCCTCTATGAGTTCACTGCTCTCTACGAATGTCTATGAGTCCTAGCGCCAGGATGTTCGCGATTCCGGTCCCCGCCGGCCGGTCTTGCCAAGTTGATTTCCCGAACTTTGTCCGGCATTCAGCCTGCCTTCAGGAAGTTATCTGGACGAGGTCCCCTAACGTCCTATCGGCCAAGCCAACGCATGCCTAATAACGAGAGATGCTGATTTTGAGTCCGGGGTTCAGATGGCGGCGATGAACGGCGATATGTGAGGAGATAAACTTAGCCTAGATGGAAGTCCCGGGGCTGTTACTACACTGTCAGATCGTCCTCAGCTTGCAAAGCCTGTAGGGAAGAAAGTATTAAGGAGTCCCGGACCACAAGACTCCTTCCTAACTTCCCAATTCATATTTCGCCCAAACGAAGGCGCTCGGGCAGTAGCCCACCTGTAAAGTAACCGGAATACTTCGCCCGGTAGGCCTCTGATTCATGTCCAACCGGCCAGCTACCTTTCCACCGCTGAGTGCCGTGTAAACTGCATTACCGGCCAATGATCCAACGGCACCGGGTGGAATCCTTAACCCCCTTACTACTTCTTTTGTAGTCCGCTAATGCTAACCACGGATTCTTGGTATTAGGTTTCTCGAACTAAGCTGACCCCGCGCCACAGTTAACCACCACTATCAGCTGGCCAACTTGGTCTAGAGGTCGACTTATGAAAGTTTCCCGCCCCAAAGTTTTGCTCGCCCTATTCTCTCTATTGCTGATCTCCTGCATGCTCCTGCTCTCCGCCTGCGGAGGCGGATCGAATCCCTCGAGCGTGAGCGCTTCTGCTTCTCCCGCGGCATCGCAAGCGGGGGCCAGCCCCTCTGGCGCGTCGCTGACCACGCTTCGCGTGAGTCCGGCGACTCTTTCTCTCTCGGTCGGCTCCACTCAACAACTGACGGTAATAGCGACCTACAGCGACGGCAGCACGCAGAACGTAACCAGTTCCATCACCTGGACCAGTTCGAAACCTTCCATCGTAGCCATTACCAGCGGAGGCCTGGCAACGGGTATCGCTAGCGGTTCCAGCACCATTACCGCCAGCTCCGGCGGGGTGAGCGGCAGCACCATCACCGGCACCGCCACCATGACGGTCAGCTCCAGCTCGGGCTCTGGTTCTGGTTCGAGCTCTGGCTCAGGTTCGGGAAGTTCGGGTTCAGGTTCTAGTTCTGGTTCAGGCTCTAGTTCTGGTTCGGGGTCCGGCTCCAGCTCGGGCTCTGGTTCTGGTTCGAGCTCTGGCTCAGGTTCGGGAAGTTCTGGTTCAGGTTCTAGTTCTGGTTCAGGCTCTAGTTCCGGCTCGGGATCGACAACCTACTTCAGCACCGATCCCTCACACTCTACTGGCTTGCCGCGCACCGACGCCTATTGCGCCTCGGCGGTCGTTCCCAATTCCTGGGAACCGCGTCCGGACAATAATACGGCTAACCACACCGTCCTAACCGGGCCTTTCGGCTGGGCTATGACAAACGACGGTCCCACGGCCTGGACAAATCGGCTGGCCTCCGTTACCGGCAACTACACCGGCACTACCACCGAGATCATCCAGTGGGCCGCCTGCAAATGGGGCATCGACGAGAACACCATCCGCGCCGCCGCCGTCCAGGAATCTTCCTGGCACATGAGCGAAGTGGGTGACAACTGCGGGACCAGCGGCGAAGCCTCCTACGGCATACTCCAGATCAAGAACAAGGACTGCTCAGGCACCTTGATTCACGGTGGCTATCCCTACACCACGCAGGCCACGGCTCTAGTCGTCGACTGGTACGCCGCCCGCATGCGCTCCTGTTACGACGGCGATTTCGTGGGCTGGCTCTACAACGGCCAAACGGTTGACCAGATCGCCGCCGCCAACGGATGGGACTACGTGTTGCGGGGCTGCATCGGCTTCCACTATTCCGGAGACTGGAATCCCACCCAGTCTTATGTGCAACAGGTGGAGCAAAACCTCGCCAACGAGACCTGGCTGAGCTACTAAAGTAAGCCAGGCTGGCATGCGAAAAGCCGGGGGCAGTTCGCCTCCGGCTTCGTTGTTTTCATTTTCGGCCTTGCCAAATTCACCCTCACGGGGCGCCGCCTTACCCTCAGCCGCGCTCGGGCGCAAGCGAACCAGGCAACAACCTGCTCATCTGTTCCTTCCGTAGAAAGGCCACAAACTCCGGCGGTACCATCCTTTTCCCTCGGATATGTGCCACCAGGAAACCCAGCAGCCTTGCCAGCGCGCCCAGAACGTAAGGCTTCCAGAAGGTTCTTCTGGCCAATTTGACGAGCTCGAATACGGGGTGGCTGCCGAGCGCAAAATCTCCGAATCCTTGCCGGTAGCAGTAACGCAATCTGCTGCGCGCGGTTCCAATTACGCGGTTGTGACGGACCTTTAAATCGGAAAATGATTGAACGCGCCAGCCGCGGCTGCGCGCCATAATCTCCGCGTACCAGTCCTCGCCGCCGTACTCGATCGGCAAGAGCCCGCCGATCTCCTCATAACACTCGCGCCGGAACATCTGCAAGGCGCCGGGCACTGAGAGTGGAGTGCTTCCACGGACCACTCGAAACTTCCCTCCGTCCCTTTCTGTGTACCATCCTCCGCCGATGCCCAGCTTCGGGTCTTGCTCGAATTTCTTCAGCACCTCGCGGAAGTAGAACGGGTCCGGCGCTACATCAGCGTCCAGGTGGCCTATGAACTTAGTTGTCCCAAGCGCAACCGACTGCCATGCCGCCCGTAAGGCGAATACCTTGGAGGCGAAGTGGCGGTTCCCATCCTTCTCCCGGCGAAGCAGGCGGATGAACGAATGGTCCTTCGCATAATGCTTGACTATCTCGTCGGTCCGGTCGGTGGAACCGTCGCTGATGATCACCCAGACCTCCGGGCGATGGACCTGCGCCACCACTGACAGGATTGTCTCTTCAATGTATGCTTCTTCGTTATAAGCCGCCGTAAGAAGCACGTACGCGCCATCGTCTGGCGCAGTTGTATTCATTTCACACTGCCTCGCTGGATTGGTAGTTGCGGCGAACACGGCAAATGGTGAGTGGTGCAAAGCCCACAAAACCGGCCCGCGAAGCGGGCGGAAGATAGTAGCCCAGGGCGCGAGCCCTGGGTAAAGTGGAACAAAACAGTTGAGCCCGTAGGTGCGACAGAGTTCTCACCCACGCTCCGCAGTCCCCCGAGCCCCTTTTTTCGAGACGTCTAGGCGACCGGCCGGAAGGCGGCGGGCATTTCCTGCAGCCCGGCGGTTGCGGGCGTGGAGACGAAATCCAGAACGGCCCTTACGACCCGTTGCTGCTGTTCCGCCTGCAACTGCGGGAACATCGGCAAAGAGACGATGCTGGAGGCGAGGCGCTCGGTCACGGGAAGGTCTCCGCGCCGGTAGCCGAGATTCCTGTATGCCTCTTGCAGGTGCAACGGCACGGGATAGTGGATGCCGGTGCCGATGCCCATGGAAGCAAGATGCTCCCGCAGCCCGTCGCGGTCCGCCACCGAGATGACATAGAGGTGGCATGCGGATTCGGCCGTGAGCAGCTCGCGCACTAGGCCGATGTGGTCCGTCGCCCCGCTGAAGCATTCGTCGTAGCGTTTGGCGGCGGCGCGGCGCTGGCGGTTCCATTCGTCCAGGTGAAGAAGTTTCACGCTCAGGAAGCCCGCCTGCATGGCGTCGAGCCGTCCGTTGTAGCCTTCAACCAGGTGGTAGTACTTCTTCTCCTGGCCGTGGTCGCGCAGTATGCGCATCTTGCGCGCCAGCTCTTCGTCATTGGTGGTGATGGCGCCCGCCTCTCCGCAAGCACCCAGATTCTTGCCGGGATAGAAGCTGAACGCGGCGGCGCATCCCATGCTGCCGGCTTTCCGCCAGCCTCCCAGCCTCTTGGAAAGGTACATGGCGCCGTGCGCCTGGCAGGCATCCTCGACGACCATCAGCCCGTAGCGCTCGGCCAGCTCAAGAATCGGATCCATATCCGCCGGTTGCCCGTAGAGGTGCACGGGCAGGATCGCCTTCACGCGCAGGTCGTTGCTCCGCGTTCGTACGGTCCCCTGCGAATCAATGACGCATTGCGATTCCAGGAAGTCGGCCAGCTTCTGCGGATCCATGTTGCAGGTGTCTTCGTCGACATCCACGAAGACAGGCTGCGCTCCTGCCTGGGAGATGGCTTCCGTCGTGGCGATGAAGGTGTTGGAGACGGTGATCACGGCGTCGCCCGGCTCGATTCCAAGAGCGATCAGGATGAAGCGCAGCGCATCGGTTCCGCTGTTCACCCCGATGCAGTAGCGGGCGCCGCAGTACTTCGCAAACTCTTCTTCGAATCCCTCCACCATGGGCCCGCCGATGAATCCGGCGGTGGTCAGCACGCGCTTGGTGACCGATAGCAGTTGCTCTTCGAGCTCCACGTGGGGAGTAACCAGGTCCAGGAAAGGGACGCTGTTCTTCAAGTCGTTGATCGTCATTGTGCTGTCTCCATGACTTCGGCGAGTTGCCGCATGTGCCGGGCGGGATTGCCGGCGACGATGGTGTTTGCCGGCACGTCGCGCGTCACCACGCTGCCCGCGCCGATGATGGCGTTCTCGCCGATCACCACTTTGGCAAGGATGGTTGCCCCGGAGCCGATGGAGGCGCCTCGCTTGATCACCGTGCGCTCCACTTTCCAGTCGGCCTCGGTCTGCAGTGCTCCGGACGGGTTGGTGGCCCGCGGGTAAGAGTCGTTGATGAACATTACGCCGTGACCGATGAAGACCTCGTCTTCTATGGTTACTCCTTCGCAGACGAATGTATGGCTGGAGATCTTGCAGTGTCTGCCGATGCGCGCGTTCTTCTGCACTTCGACGAAGGCGCCGATCTTGGTGCCATCGCCGACCTCGCATCCGTAGAGGTTAATAAATTTGCCGAGTCTGACGTTGTCTCCCAGCTTTACGTCCGGAGCAACGCATTGATATTCATTCATGCTACTGTGCCTCTCTCGCTGATTTAGTTAGGCCGCTTGCGCGTCCTCGATTCGAGTCCTGGTTGGGTTGAGCAGTACCGCTTCGCCCCTTTTTTTCAAGGAACGGCAGGCGGCCTCGATCATCCGCACCACCCGCCAGCCGGCAACGCCGTCGTTGATCGGCGTCTTGCCGTGGACGATGCAGTCGTGGAAATAGCTGAGCTCTTCCTTGAGCGCCTCGGTCTGCTCGATCTTGGGCGCCCACATGTCGCCGGAGCGGTAGCTGACCAGCAGCTTGTGCACGCCTTCGGGGCTGTTCGTTACCACGCCCCTGTCGTACACCTTGATCTTTTCGTCGGCTTCCAGGTCGTTCCAGACCAGCATCTTCTTCTCGCCCCCGATCAGCGTGGTGCGCACCTTGACCGGCGACAGCCAGTTCACGTTCAGGTGGGCGATGACGCGGTGCGGGAAGTAGACCGTGACATAGGCCATGTCTTCGTGGCCGTTGACGTGCCTCTCCCCGGTCGCCATGATGGCTTCCGGCTCGTCATTGATCAGGTGGTCCATGATCGACAGGTCATGCGGCGCGAGATCCCAGATCACGTTGACATCGTGCTGGAACAGGCCCAGGTTGATCCGCTGGGAATCGTAGTAATACAGATTGCCGAGGGTCCCGGCGTCCATCAACTCGCGGATTTTGCGCACGGCGCCGGTGAACAGGAAGGTATGATCGACCATGATCACCTTCTGTTTACGGTCGGCCAACTCGATCAGCTCTTCGGCCTGCGCGGCGCTGGAGGTGAACGGTTTCTCGACGAAGACGTGTTTGCCGTTCTCCAGCGCGGCCTTGGCCAGCTCGTAGTGGGTCCAGACGG
The DNA here is from genome assembly GCA_963791145.1 of uncultured Acidobacteriota bacterium. Classification (GTDB taxonomy): domain Bacteria; phylum Acidobacteriota; class Terriglobia; order Terriglobales; family Acidobacteriaceae; genus CAWBRT01. The sequence continues at coordinate 68,243 of CAWBRT010000002.1, forward strand.
GCGTCACGATCGCCACCGCATCAATATGAGTGGAATTGATGACCGTGGCCGAGTCCGCGCAGACTTCCACGTTGGGAAATGCCTTCTTTACCTTCCGCAACGCCTCCGGACTCTTATCGCACACCGCCGTAAGTTGAAAGCCTTCCTGAATACTGAAGTTCCTGACGACATTGGGGCCCCAATATCCGTAGCCAATTACACCGACTCGTATCATTTTTCTCCTCAAATGAAACAGCTTGGTTCTTGCCGGCAAGTGAAGCGTGCAGCCTTGCCTCTGGATAAAAATCTCAATAGGCTCCCGCGCCGAAAATCACTGCGCCGGGGGTCTTGAACAGGAGTTTCAAATCCAGCCAGAGCGACCAGCGGTCCAGATACCGCAAGTCAAGACGGATTCCTTCCTCGAAATTCGTGCGCCCGCGGCCGTAGACCTGCCACATTCCCGTCAGGCCGGGCTTGATTCCCATTACGCGCCGCCGGTGCCAGGCGCTGTAAAGCTCGAACTCGTAGGGCAACGCCGGTCGCGGGCCGACCAGGGACATGTCGCCCATGAGCACGTTGAAGAACTGCGGCAACTCATCCAGGCTGGTACGGCGCAGCAAGCGCCCCACGGCAGTCACTCGCGGATCGTTGACCACCTTGTAGAGGCCCGTACGCGCGCCGTCGCGCTGGGCCACGTCCTGGCCTTCGATCATGCGCGTCACATAGTCGCGGTGCAGGCCGGGGTCGTTGTTGTGGAACATGGAACGAATCTTCAGGAAGGTGAAGATGCGCCCGTTCTCGCCCACGCGCTTCTGCCGGTAGAGGAAAGGTCCCTTCGACGTCAGCTTGACGGCCAGGGCCAGCACCAGCAGCAGCGGCGAGAGCACGGTCAGCGCCAGCGCGCTGCCCACGATATCCATGCTCCGCTTGAGGATGCGCGCCACCTGGCTGGGGCCGGGAGCGTTTTCGCGGCGAAAGACCGGATCACCCTGGTCGCCCGCGCCCTCCGGATAAATGTGATAGGTTACGCGAGCATGCTCCGCCGCCTCCGCCGAAGCCGCGGTGCCCAGCGCCTCCTTCAGCCGTGGGTCGATGCTCGCCTGCGCGTCACCGGCCACCGGGTCCCGCAATTCGGTCAGGATCACGCCCAGGGTCTGGTCGGTCGCGTACCACCCCGCGGTATCCGTGCCGCGCACCAGCGGGGGCAGGCTTTGCGCCAGCAACGTGGCGGGCCGGGCGCCGGCATCCTTCCACTCGGGTCCGTTGAGGTGTATCAGGGCCAGCAGCAGCCAGCGGCCCGAGCGCTCGCTGCGCCGCTGCTCCCATGACAGTGCTTCCAGGAATTCGCCCTCGCCAAGCAGGTCGCGCCTGCTTGTCTGATGGGCGCGTTCGCGCGCGGCTCTGGCGGCCGCCTGTTTGTTTATGGATTGACTCGCCGACATATCGCTTATCCTGAGTGATCTTTCCTTGTGAGTGACAAATAGGTGAAGTGGCTCAAGGTCGCGGCCGAACAGAGAGCCGCGGCGCGAGATAGGGTTACCGCCGTGCAGTTTGAGGCTGTGGAAACAGAAACGGGCGTAGCGACCGCTTCAGCCGGTCATAGAGTCCGGCGGCCGATGCGAACCGCAGATACAGTCCGACCCGCCCCGGCGAATAGCGCGGGAATACCTCCGTCCGGCAGCAGAGCATGGGATTGGTGTTGGGCGTAACCAGTCCCCGCTCGGTCGAAAACGCAAGATTGTAAGTCTGCGAGACAATTTGCCGGACCCTCTCGTTGTGGCGTCCGAAAGGATAGGCGAAGCTGACGACTGGAGCGCCGATCACGCTCGCCAGTTCGTCGCGCGATCGAACGATCTCCCGCCGCAGTTCGGAGTCGGTCAGCCTCGTCAGGTCGGGATGCGTGCAGCTATGGCTGCCGAACTCCATGCCGGATGCCGCCCAGGCGCGAATCTGCCCCACGTCCATCAGCGGCAGCGATCGCCACTTCGGCGTGTCCCATTCGTTGGTTTGGCCGATCAGACTGGTCACCACGAATACGGTGGCTCGGAACCCCTGGGATTGCAGTACCGGAAGAGCGTGTTCCGCGATGTTGGCATAGGCATCGTCGAAGGTGATCACGATGGGTTTGGCGGGGAGCACTCCCGTACCGTTCAACGCCTGGAGCCACTCGCGGGCCGAAATGCCGGTATAGCCGCGCGCCGCCAGCCAGCCGATCAGCTCGCGGAATTGCCCGGGCGAAACGGTGATCCCCGGCGCCTTTCCCGCGCTCTCGGGCGAGACGTCATGGAACAGCAGTGCTGGAATTCTCGAACGCTCTGTTGAACTCATAAATCGAAGGGTGGCCCATTCAAGCCCGCTGTTTGCTTGAATGGGGCAGTTGCTTTGCCATGCACTTTGTCAGGCAAGCTCGCCAATCCTCTTTCTCTTAGGAATAGTGCATCAAGCGGATAACGCCACATCCGGAAGTGTCGCGGTTTCCGGCTTGCGCGGCGCGACATTCGTCAACAGCCGGCGGATGTTGGCCTCGCAGTCATACACCTGGCGGAAATGGTCGTAAGCCCGCAGAGCCACCTGCTCGCGCTCTTCGTGGTTCTGCAGCAGTCCGGCAACCGCCGCGGTGAAGTCCGCCGGCGTATCGGCCACCCGAACATGATCCTTGTCGGCAAAGCCGCTTCCTTCGTTACCCACCGAGGTCGAGACAACCGGGATGCCGCGCTCGATCGCGTGCACGCTTTTCAGTTTGACTCCGGCGCCTCTCTGCATCGGGTTGACGAATATGGCGCACTGCTCGTAAAGCGATCCCAGATCGTCCACATTGGTGTAGACCGTGCAGCGCTCTTCCCGCCTGATCTCTTCCGCGAACTGCTCCGCCGCGGCCCGTCCCTGCGTGCTCCCCGCGACCACCAGCTCGTAACCTGGAATTTGAAATAGGTGGCGATGAACATTTGTCAGGTACCACCGGACGGCTTCCCGGTTGAGCGTGATGTGCAGGCTCCCCACGAACAGCACCCGCCTGGAAGCAGTGGTGTTCCGCCGCGGCAGTTCTCCGAGCGCGATGGATGGGGGCAGCCAGACGGCCTTGGCCGCCGCCGCTGGCTGCGCAGTCACGAAGCGGAGGCATTCGACTTGCGAAATGAACCATAGTGCGTCCACCCGGCGGAAGGCGGACCGGGAATAAGGCAGCAGGCGCAAAGCTTCCAGGCGGAGGAATTGTCTGCGCAGAAAGCTCTTTTCCGCTCGCGCCAGCTCCCCAAAGTAGGCGCTCTCGTCGTTATGCACCCGCAAAACGCGCAACCCGGTCCGGAGCCGCGGATTGTCGAAGATGGGAAAAACGTCTTCTCCCTCCGCAACCGTGACGTCGTATTGCCCAGTCAAGGGGAACTCCGTTAGCCCGTAATTGCGGCTGGCGAAGGTCGGAGCAATTGTGGCCAAACTCTTCCACACAGGACGGCGCTCGATAAAATCCAGGTTGCCGGCGACCTCGCGCACCTCCGCCACGTGGCGCTCCTCGGGCGATGTTTTCTGTTTCATCACCAGAACATCGACGCTGCACCCCAAGCGGCTCATGGCCTTGAGGCGGTCCCAGATATCCGCCCGCATGCCGTTATCGGCCGGGCAGGGAAATTCCGACATAACGTGTAGGATCTTCATTTTTGTAGTTGCCAGAGGAGAAGCCAGTTGCATTGCCTGGAAGTTAGAGCCCCCCAACCGGAGAGCTGATCCGAAACCTTGAAACCTTGAAACTTGGTTCATCCGGCCAGCACCACGCCGTCGTCGAACAGCACTTCTTGAATTTCCGCCGGTTGGCTGTCGCTCGTCGCGCGGTAGCGGCTCACTGCCAGCGAAGTGGCGATCATGGCGAAGGCCAGGAACGAGAACGTTGCTCTCGCCAGCAGCGTGCTCTCGGCTACGTTGTGTACCGCGAAAAAGAAGAAGTAGGTAACCGGCCATAAGCCCAGCGGTCCCCGCTCCGTCCGCAGATAGGCGATTGCCTGCCGGAAGAATCGCGCGAATATCCACAGGAACGCGATGGCGCCAGTAAAGCCGAGGCTGAGGCAGAGGTCGATGTAACCGTTATCCGCCGCCGAGGCCAGCCATTGCAGGCCTATGCGGGCATTGAGGGCCTCTCCCTGCAAGCCGGCCCAGAATGTCTGGTACCCGTATCCGAGCACAGGCTGCTTGAGGATTGCCGGCCATAGCGTGGCCCACAGTTGGATTCGCCCGCTGAAGGTTGAATCGCGTCCCAGGGCGTGGAGCAGCAGCTCGCTATGGTTCAGCGCAAAGTAGACGGCTCCCGCCACCAGCACGACTGAAATGCTGCAGAATAGCAACCTCTGCCGGTGGTTCAGACGGAACCAATTCCAGATCGGCATGGCGGCAAACGCCAGCGCGCAGCAAGCGACAGCTCCGGCGGAATGCGTCAGCAAGAGCATGCCCCCCGCGATGGCCAGGAAGACATATCGCAGCCAGGCGAAGTGGCGGAACCTGACCAGCAGCAGCAGCAGGAAGGCCACCGCCATGTATTCGCCAAACGGATTCTTGTGCGTGGACAGTCCTTTCAGGGCTCCGGCGTGGCTGGAAAAATCGATAACGTACGCGGGCGCGACAAAGTAGAGCGCGATCACCGCCATCATCATCAGGCACATCGTCTGCGCCGTCAGCCGCGCCAGCTTGTCCATCGAATAACGCTCGCCCAGGTAAACCGCCAGCAGCGTTGAGAACAAGAGAAACAAGCCGCGGCGAAAGGTCAGCTCCGGCTCAGCGCTCCAGGCGGCCGAGAACATCGCCAGTAGCGGCAGCGCGAGGATTGGCCAGGCGGCCCGTGCCGCCCTCGCGAACTTCCGCAGGCGCATCAGGATCAGAAGAGCGCCGCAGGCGTAAACGCCTCCGTCCACCAGAATGGTGGACATGTGCAGCTCGGTCGAGACCGCGTCCGGATCATCCTCACCCAGGCCGGGATTGGCCAGCGCGATGAAGACATGCATGCAGGCCAGGAGCACGAGGACCACAAAGAAGCGCTCGAAGAAGCGAAAAACCATCGCTAGTTTCCCTCGCCGGCGAACACCGGTTGTATCGTTGCCGGAGGCGCCGTCCGTTCGCGCCGCACATGCCAGCGGATGATGACGTAGAGCAGAACCATCAGCAGCGAATTCGCCAACACGTTGGACAAGGCCGCGCCTCGCCAGCTAAATGCCGGAATCAGCCAGAAGTTGATGAGTACGTTGAAGACCGCGATCCCTATCTGCAGGGTCGAGCGCTGCCATTGGTAATCCGAGCCGGTCAAAGTGTCGGTGAGGAACGCATGCACGCTCTTGACCAGCGGCAGCACGCAAAGCCAGCGCAACGCTACTGCGCTCTCCGCGTAGCTCTGTCCCATGATGTAGGGAACCAGTCCGGCGGCGAGGAACAGCGCCAGGCTGCTGGCCAGCCCGTACAGGACAGAGCGGCGGAGGATGCGCCGCGCGAAGGCGAAGGCGGAGGTTACGCCGCTGGCGCCCTGGCGGAAGAACTCGGGATAGGTGGCCGCCGCCACCGCGCGGATGGGCAGCGTCGCGGCTTCGATGAAGCGGGAGGCTACCGCGAAGATGGCCGCCGCCTCGACCGTGTTCAGTCGCGCCAGCATCGTCTTGTCGATGCCGTCGTAAATGTACTGCGTGGCCAGCGAGGTGGAGAAGTGGAAGCCCTCGCGTATGGAAGGAATCAGCAAGCCGGGCCGCAGCCGCGGCATCGAGGAGCAGCGGACGACAGCGAAGATTCCCGCCAGGCTGGCGATCAACGACGAGGCAGCGTACAGGTACGCCCAGCGCGTCGCTGTGGCCGGCAACATCGCCAGTATCAAGGCCCCGATAAAGCGCAAAGCGGTGGAGAGTGCCATCAGGTGGGCGTACATCCGTGCTTGCTCCAATACCTGAAATGCGCGCAGGCAAATGCCCAGGATCTCCGTGCCGAGGAGGTCGGCCAGAGCCACTGACACCAGCATCGCCACCGTGGCCGAAGGCGGCAGCACCATGGGCCGGATCAGCAGCGCAATCAGCGTCAGCAGCGTTCCGAAGCCGGTTGTGACCAGAAGCGAGTTGCCCAGGTAAGCCGCAAACAGCTCCCGGTCCCGCGCCGCGTACTTGATCATCACGTCGCCGGTGCCGCAGGAGGCGAACGGCGACATGGTCGCCGCCAGCGCCGTGCAGGCTACGAAGGTTCCGTAGCCGCTCGGCCCCAGCACGTGCGCGATGATGACGAAGTAGGCGAACCGGCCGGCCAATTGCATGCCGCGGCCGCTCAGCATCCAGGTCGCATTGCGCAGAATGCCGTGCTGGAACTGCTCGCGTACTTGCAGCCAGCGGCTCCGCCAGGCGCCGAATTGGTCGTTGTTAGGGGATGACGCCATAAAGTGCCGCGCTCCCAGCCATCTGGCCTATGTTTCGAGTGCCGAGCATCATGTTCTTCATGCGGCTATTGGGCACGAAGACGATATCGTTGGCGTGCAGCTCCATGTCGGGTACCTGCCCGCGCGAAATCTTGCCGAGCTGCAGCTTTTCGGTGACGTACCCGGAATCGCCTTTTCTCAACAGCAGGGCCTTGTTATCCGCTGCCCTCGAGCTTGTTCCGCCCGCCTGTGCCAGCGCCTGCAACACCGTAATCTTGCCGCTGTCCTGCATCACGAATCCGCCCGGCCGGTTCACGTCGCCCAACACGTAGACCACCCCGGCCCGCGGCACCACCACCAGGTCTCCAGGATAGATCTGAACGTCGTTGGCCACCGAGCTTCGGGCGTCGGTGTTATTCAGCTTGTAGGTGATGGTCTCCTGCGTCCCGGAGCGGTGCTTGATGGTGATCTTGGTGTCGGCATAGGTGGTAACTCCACCCGCCAGGGAAAGCACATCCAGCACGGTGCGCGGGCCGAGCACCGGGTACACGCCCGGAGTCTTCACCTCGCCGGTAATCGAGACGCCCTTGCTCGAGTACTCCTTGATCATCACGTTCACTTGCGGATGAAGTACGAAATGGCGGTCGCGAAGTTGGCCGGCGATCAAGTCCGCCGCCTGGTGCGAGGTCAATCCGCCCACCTGAGTGTTCCCAATCAGGTTGAGTTGGACTTGGCCGTCCTCGCCGACGCGCACCTGCTGGGTCAGCTCGGGAGAATCGAAAACCGATATCTCCAGCAGGTCGCCGGGCGCGATCGGTATCGGCACGGCAACCATTTTCGATGCAGCCGGCGAGGGAGTCGGCTCTGTCGCCGGAGCAGCGCTTTGTTCGGCCGCGAAAGCCGCCGGCGCCAGCATCACGGCCAGTACAAATACAACAAAGATTTCGAGCTTGCGTTGCTTCACGCGGTTTCTCCTTTCGGGTTCGGTGTCGCGGACGCCGGCGTCAGGGGCCTGTCCGTGGATCCGTAATCGTATGCGGCATAACCGTACGATCCGGTGTAGTGATAGAAATCCGGAGAGCGCACGTCCATGCCGTTGACCACCAACCCCAGGCATTCGGCCCCGGCGTCTTTCAGCACCCGCACGGTGCGGAGCATGGACTGCCGGTTGGTCACGCCGAAGCGGACTACCACCACCACGCCGTCCACGTTCGGCGAGAGGATCACGGCGTCGGTAACCGGAAGGACGGGAGGCGTATCGATCAATATGTAGGTGTATTCCTGGCGCCACGTCTTGATCAGCTCGGCCATGTGCTCCGACCCCAGCAGCTCCGACGGGTGATCGGGACGCGCTCCGGCGGGCAGGAACGTCAGTCCGGGAACTTCCTCGATCCGCCGGTAGGCGCCGATCGTCGCGCCGCCCAGCAGGACATGGCTCAAGCCCGGTCCCGAGCACCGCTTCAGAACCCGGCTGAGAGTTCCGCGGCGAAGGTCGGCGTCGACCAGCAGGACTTTGCCACCGTGCTGCGCCAGCACCGCCGCCAGATTCATCGTGGAAAAGCTCTTGCCTTCCTGCGGCAGGCTGCTGGTGAACATGATGACCTGGGCAGGAGTATCACCCGACGACAGCAACAGCGAAGTGCGAACCGCGCGGAACGCCTCCGCCAGGATGGAGTTGTCCGGCTTCACCATGCGGCTGCCGTTCTCCGGTACGCTCCCGGTAAGGCGATTCCAAACATTCGCCTTAAAGAACGAGTGCTCCCCGGCTAGCAATTCGGCCTGCGGAATGACGCCCAGCACCGATATGTTGGTCGCCATTTCGATTTCTTCCGGATCGCGTACTGTGCGATCCATGCTGTCGGCCACGAACGCGCATACCACCCCGAGTGTCAGCCCGGACAGAAGCCCAAAGCCGAGATACAGCGGGATGTTGGGTTTGCTGGGACGGCCCGGGACCACCGCCGGATCGATCACGCTGAGCTCGCTCGAACGCAAACCGGCCATTACCCCGGCCTCTTTGAGCCGCCGCAGCAGGTTCTCGTAGAGCGTGCGGTTGGAATCGGCTTCCTGCTTGGCGATGGTGTAATCAATCGCCTTGTTGTTCATCTCCGAGGCCGTCGCTTTCTGTTGCCCGAGGGCCTTCTTGGCTGCCGCTTCCTTGGAAGCCGCCAGTTCGTATTCGCTCTTGGCGCGGTCCGCCACCTTGACCACTTCCTTGCGCAGGGAGGCGCGAACCGCCTCCAGCTGGTCATTCAGCTGGATCAATTTCGGATAGGCGGGGCCGTACTTGGAGGAGGCATCGGCGATCTGCACCGTAAGATTGGCCTCCTGCTGGCGCAGGTTGTTGAGCAGCGCTATCGAGCTGGTGGTCTCGGTGCTGGTGCCGGAGTTCCCCAGCAGGCCGGCGATCAGCTCCGGGTTGCCGTCGCGGGCAAGCCGATAGACGGCTTCCTTGGTCATCCGCGTGGTTTCCGCCGAGGTCGCCTCGTTGTTAAGCTGCTCCAGCCGGGAGATCACGATGTTATGGTGCTCATCCTGGCCCAGGATTCCGGACTTCTTTTCCAATTCAACCGCGCGCGCCTCCGACTGCTCCACCTGTGCCTTCAGGTCCACTAGTTGCTGACGCAGGAAGTCGGTCGCTTTCTGGGTGGCGTCGTAGCGCACCTGGAAGTTGTGCTCGACGAAATCCGTCAGCAGGTGGTTGACGATCATGGCCGCCATGGCCGGGTCCGGGTGCGTGTAACTGACCTTAATCATGCGCGTGCCGGAAATGGAATCGACCTTGAGGCTCGACTGGAAGCGCTTAATGACAGCGGCGCGCTTGATCGGCGACAGATCGAATGGCATATCCATCTGGCTCCGCACCGCGTCCGACTTTATGAGCGGCGGACTGTAGCGGAACTCCTTCGTGTCCGCCAGCTTCAATTCCTTGATGACCTGCAGGGCGAGGGTATCCGACTTCAGCGCGTTTACCTGCGTCTGCAGCGTCAGATTGAAGTCCAGCGCATCGCCGAAGCCGGCGCTGGTGGCGGCGTTCGGATCTCCAACCGAGCTCGCGCCCGGAGCCTGTTTGAGCAGCTGCATCTGCGAAACGGCGGTGTAGCGCGGCGTCATGAAAACGCAAACCAGCACGGCGATAGCCAGCATTCCCAGGGTGCAGCCGTAGATCCACTTCCGCCGTCTGAGCAGCGTCCGTATCACCGCGCTCATGTCGGCATCCGAATCGTCGCTCGAGGGAGCAGCGGCGTACCTCGCCGCCGGAACCAGGCGGATTTCGGGGGCGGCTTTCTGCAGTTCGTCTTTCGGCTGGAGCAGTCTGTAATTCTTCTTCATTCGTCGCATTCCTCTTTTATTGCTTCTGTTGCGGGTGCGCTCGGCAGCGCTCGGCGTCTCGGGACTGTTTCCTCAATGGTGCTGGCCTGGTAGTAACGAGGTTGGCCACTACATACCAATCTCGGCTTGAAAGTTTCATGGGCCGGGAGCGGCTTGAATGCTCTCGGGTTGGCTTATAGCGGCTCCAATTCGTATCCGTCGGCCGCGATGGAAATCGAGCGCTGCAGCGGCTCGATGGAGAGCACGAGCTTCCGCCCGTCCGGCTCCGATACGAGAACGCACTCCAGTCCTTCCAGACATCCGCCCCGTACCCGCACCCGGTCACCCGCCTTCAGGAACTGGTACGGCGAGCAGGGAACGGAATTGGCAACGATCTGGCGCACCGCCTCGATCTGTGCGTGAGGTATTTGGCTCGGACAGCCATTGAAGCGGACCCAGCGAAGTACACCGGGGATTTGCAACACCCGCAGGTACAGTTTCTCGTTCATTTCGGCTTGCACAAACGCGTAGCAGGAGAACAGAGCGACTTCCAGAACTTTCTTCCGGTCCGACCAGTGGCGCGTTTCGCGTTGCGTGGGCACGAACGCCGTAACCCCGCGGAGGTTCAGCTCGGAGGCGATCTTTTTCTCGTGTTTGGCGCGCGTTTGAATAGCGAACCACGGTTGCCCTGCGGCAGACGACACCACGTCCGCCTGCAGAGCAGCAATCTCGACGCTGGTCTTTTCCGGATTCAGTTGTTCAATCATTTCCGTCGATTCCCGCAAATCATGACAATCGCGTCATCTTGATCGGCGCACCTCAAGTGAGGTCGACCTTGAATAGTGTTTCCACCGCAAAGCTGGCCAGTTCGCCATGAGCTGCCTGCCGCCGTATGATTCTGCCCGTGCCCTTCAGAACTGCGCCTGAAGCAGAGGAGGCTGCTGCAGGCATGACCAGCGTGATGGTCAGGCGCTTGCCGATCGGCGGACAATGATCGGCCTTGCACGTAACGTACACGCCGTGCGTGCTGATGTTGCCGGTGCAGCCGTCCTCGATGTGCTCACGGCGTCCGTTTTTCCAGCTGAAAAGCACCGGCAGGCGCAGGTTGTAACGAACGTGCTTGCGGCGTTCCACCGCTGGGCTAGAAGGGTCAGAAGTTTTCACGGGACATTTATCTCGAACGTCCAGCTCCAACCCTTCCGGGTCCAAGGAGAAGAACAACGAAGATACAAATTCGAAAGGTATCGGCATATTGTTGAAGCTGTTGGGTTTGCAGACTCGTCAGCAATCTACAGCTCCGCCCTCAAAGTCACAGTCGGCACTTAAACTCGGACACTCCGGCCTTGTGACAACGTCCAGAGTACAAAGCAGCATCAAACCCGAGCAAGAGAGCGAGTGCATTGCAGACGAACGCATGGCTCGTAAAGGGATTTCCTGGTCCCCTCGTCGCAGTTACGAGCGCATTACAAATCAGGTCGGAGTGGGGAAAAAAGTATGGAACCCGGTGGTATCCGCGTAATCGTCATGGACTCCAGCCGCATGAACAGCCAGGCTGTATCGGCAGTCCTGAAGAGCCATGATTTTCAGGTCGTTTATGCCGGCAGTAATCCTGATGAAGCCATCACCGAAGCATCTCGCCAGCAGGTCGATGTCGCCTTGATTGGCGAGCATGTCCAAGGCCAGCAAGGCACCGGCTTCGACCTGGCGGAGAAGATTGGTGCCGCGAGCGCAAGGCCGTTCGTCGTTATGCTTCTTGACCGCTCTGATTCTGATTCGGTGACGCGCGCTTTTCGCGCCGGCGCCCGCGGCATATTCTGCCGCAACAGCTCGCTGGAAACCCTGCCCAAATGCATTCTCTGCGTTCACCAGGGCCAGCTCTGGGCCAACAGTTCGGAGCTGGAACATATGCTGCAAGCGCTCAAGGTGCCGCTGCGCCTGGTCAATGCCACCGGCGGCGAGTTGCTCTCCAAGCGTGAGCGCGAGGTGGTTCAGCGGGTTTCCGAGGGACTGACCAACCGCGAAATCGCCAACATACTGTCGCTCAGCGAGAACACGGTCAAAAATTACATCTATCGCATCTTCGACAAGCTCGGCATATCCAGCCGTGTTGAACTGGTGCTCTACGCCGCCAGCCAGTTGATGCAGCAACGTCCCGCCGAATGCCAGAGCTGCCAGAACCGTTGGAACTGCGACAAGGAAGCGCCGGCGATGTTCCGCTGGTGCCGCGAGGCGGTCGAAAAATTTACCGTCTTCCAGTACCTGCTCGGTGAGCTCTACCGCGAGGGAAAGGGTGTCGCGGCAGACCGGCAAGCTGCTTACATGTGGTTCGTCATCGCCGAAACCGTGAGCACGACGATGAAGCAGAAGAGCCGCGATGCGCAACTCGACCTGGAACGGGAGCTGACGCATCAGCAGATTGCCGATGCCAAGCAGGAGGCGGCCAAGTGGGTCGAGTCGCAGCAACATCTCCGCTCTCCCAAAGCGCCGCGAACCAAGCCCCTGGTCGCCTGATCAGCGCCTGGCTGCCAGACGCGTTGTTGCGTCTGCTGGGGTGGAGGTCCCGCGCCGTGTTTTAGCGGCGCTGACCTGGGCCTGCCTGCTGTCTCGTATTGCCCTCCGCAAAAAACCGTGCAAACCCGGCTCGCTGCGTGATACAAGTGACGAAAGTCCTTAATCCAGTGGAGCGCGGTCATGGCCGTCAACAATAAGTGGAAGTCAGAGTCGTGGTGGACGAGCAGTCTCAATTTCCTTCCCGAAGTTCGGGCGCAGTTCAGCTTGCCTGCCGAGGTCCAGATTCATGATGCGACCCTGCGCGACGGCGAGCAGACCCCCGGAATCGTCCTGCGCAAAGACGACAAGATCCGCCTTGCGGAGATGATGGATGATATCGGCGTTCACCGGATCGAAGCCGGCATGCCCGCTGTCTCCGCTGAGGACGCCGAGGCCATCAAGATCATCTCCAAGCGCCTCCGCAAGGCCAAGCCTTACGCTTTTGTGCGGGCCATGGAGAAGGATATCGACGTCGCCCACGCCTGCGGCGCTGCCGGCGTCGTCATAGAGGTGCCGGTAGGCCAGCCCAAGCTCGAGATCCAGTTCAAATGGACGATGGATCACGTGCTGGCGCAAAGCGTAAAGGCCATCAAGCGCTCGAAAGAACTCGGGCTCTACACCGTTTATTTTCCCTACGACACCACGCGCGCCGTCCCCGCCGACTTCAAGAGCATGCTGACCCGGCTCATGCAGGAAGCGCCGCCCGACTCCATCGGCGTCATCGACACGGTCGGCTGCGCTATTCCCGCGGCCATCAAGTACCTGGTGACCCTGGTCCGGCAGACCACCGGGCTGCCGGTCGAAATCCATACTCATAACGACATCGGCATGGCCGTCGCCAATGAAATGGCGGCCGTGGAGGTCGGCGCCACCGTCGTGCATACCTGCATCAATGGGCTCGGCGAGCGCACCGGCAACGCCGCTCTGGAAGAGGTAGCCGTGGCGCTGCGGACCCTGTACGGCTACGACTTCGCTTTCAAGTTCGAGAAGCTGGCCGAGCTCTCCGCCCTGACCCAGCAGTTGACCGGCTTCGCCATGCCTCCCAACAAGCCCATCGTCGGCTCGGGGAACTTCACCCGGGAGTCCGGAATCGGCATTGACATGGTCCTCAATCAGCCGCTGGCGATGTTCTCGCTCAATCCCGCCTTTGTCGGGCAGCGGCCCAAGGCGGTGCTGGGCAAGAAGAGCGGATACGCCTCCGTCACCACCAAGGTCAAGGAATTGGGACTCGATTATCCGGAGGACAAGGAGAAGTTCGAACTCGTCCTGCAGAAGATCAAGCAGCTCGGCATCGAGAAGAAGGGCCTGGTCAGCGACGAGGAGTTCAAGTCGATCCTCAAGGACGTCTTCAGCGCCGCCGCCGGCAGGTAGAAAAGCAGGTTTCAAAGTTTCAAGGTTTCAATGTTTCAGGGTCGAAGAACGATAGGGCTGAAGGATTCACACGCCTCGAAACTTTGAAACTTTGAAACCTTGAAACCTTGAATATTCCGCGAGACCCTCAATGCAAGAAAAAAGGATCAGCACCAAAGCCGCCCAATTCACCGAATCCGTAATTCGCGACATGACGCGTCAGGCGATGCGCCACGGGGCCATCAATCTGGCCCAGGGATTTCCCGATTTCGCCGCGCCCGAGGCGATCAAGCGCGCCGGCCAGGAGGCGATCGCTGCCGACATCAACCAGTACGCCATCACCTGGGGCGCCAAAGAGCTGCGCCAGGCCATCGCCAGGAAACTGGAAACCTGGCAGGGACTGGCCATCGACCCGGAAAACGAGGTGACGGTCTGCTGCGGGGCGACCGAAGCCATGATCGCCTCGCTCATGGCTGTGCTCGATCCCGGCGAAGAGGTGATAGTCTTCGAGCCCTTCTACGAGAACTACGGGCCGGACGCTATTCTCTCCGGCGCCGCTCCGCGCTTCGTCACCCTGCATCCGCCGCGCGAGTTGCAAGGAGAGTGGAGCTTCGACCCCCAGGAACTGCGCGCCGCCTTCAACCGGCGCACCCGGGCCATCATCCTGAACACGCCCAACAATCCCACCGGCAAGGTCTTCACCCGCGCCGAGCTGGAGCAGATTCGCGATCTCTGTGTCGAGTTCGACGTGCTGGCCATCACCGATGAAATTTACGAGCACATTATCTTCGACGGCCATCGGCACATCTCCATCGCCGCCATCGACGGCATGCGCGACCGCACCATCACCATCAACGGCATGTCGAAGACCTACAGCGTAACCGGCTGGCGCATCGGCTGGGCCGTTGCCCCGCCGGTGTTGACCGGAGCCATTCGCAAGGTGCACGACTTCCTTACCGTGGGCGCGGCCGCTCCCCTGCAGGCCGCCGGAGTCATGGCGCTCGCGCTGCCCGTTGAATACTATGAATCGCTGGCGCGGGAATACCGCCTTCGCCGTGACCGGCTGCTGGCTTCGTTGCGCGAGGCGGGCTTGCGCGCCTTCACTCCGCGCGGTGCCTACTACATCATGACCGACGTCGCGCCCTTTGGCTTCGCCGACGATGTGGCCTTCGTCAAATTCCTGGTCGAAGAAATTGGAGTTGCGGCCGTTCCGGGATCGAGCTTCTACAAGTCACTGGCGGGAAAGCAGCAGGTCCGGTTCGCCTTCTGCAAGCGCGACGCGACGCTGGATGCGGCCGGCGAGCGCCTGCAGAAGCTGGCCGCCAGAGCCCACGCGTGAAGGCATGCACCTGAACTGACTCTACAAATACTGCTTTGAAAGGGCGGGGTTTCAGCCCCGCCGTGAAGTACCAGCAGAATCGGGCTTTACAGGCTGCTGAAAAAAGGTTCGTTGCTGTTCTGGCGCCCCTTTTCTCCGCCTTTTTGCACGGAGAAAAAGGCCCTGAGCCTCGAGTTTTTGTGTCTGCGGAGTCGTTCTCCTCCCCGCTAGACACACTTTTCCCTACGCTTACCGCGCGGGAATCAGCCGCCTCATCCGGGTCAGGTTGTAGGCCGTCGCCACCAGACGGAACAGCCAATCCACTGCGGCTCGACCCCGTAGTTTGACCTGCCGCAGCACCCGATCCAGTTTGCCCCAACCAAAAATCCTCTCGATCAGCTTACGTTTCTTCTGGCTGATCGCGAAGCCGGGGCTCTCCCGCTCCTCCGCTCGCAGACTGTTCTTGCACAGGTTCTGGCCCTTTTCGTACTCCGCCACGTGCGGAGTCACCCTGCGGCCCCGCAGTTCGTCGATAAAGCTCGGATCCTGATACTGCTTATCGCCTCCCAGGGTGATCCTCTGCTCCGGTTGCAACATCTCGTCCAGCATCTGCAGGCAGGCCGCACGCTCGGCGGTCGTGGCGCTCTGGGTCGCGCAGGCTTGCACCACCAACCCATTGCGGTTTTCCATCAGCACATGCCCCTGAAAGCTAGGCACCGCTTGGCTGCCTTCACTCTTCTTGTACAGCCGGGCCTCGGCGTCGGTTTTCGATTCCACCTTGTCTCGCAGCAAGATCTCTCCCTTACTGCCCGTGCCTTGCGTCGGCGGCGGGTCTTTCGGTTCGAAACTGCGCCGTGCCACCCACGCTTGGATCAACGTCCCATCCACCGTAAAGTGTTCTTCACTCAGTAAATCCTGCGCTCGCGCCTGGGCGAGCACCGCCTGCAACAGTTGTTCCGCAACTTTGCCCTGCATCAACCGCTGCCGGTTCTTGGTGAAGACCGTCGCATCCCATACCGCATCGTCCGGATTCAGTCCCACAAACCAGCGGTACAGTAGGTTGTAGTTGATCTGCTCCATCAACTGTCGTTCGCTGCGAATCGAATACAGAATCATCAGCAGCAAGGCCCGCAGCAGTCGCTCCGGCGCGATCGAGGGTCTCCCCCGACGCGCATACAGGGCCGCAAAATGCAGATCCAAATCCCGCAGAGCCTCATCTACCATCCGGCGAATAGCCCGCAAAGGATGGTCCTGAGGAACTCGCCGCTCCGTGTTGATGTAGCTAAATACCACCTCTTGCTGCTCTTTCTTTCCGCGCATGCCTACTACTTATCAGATCAGCCTATGGATATGCAGTTGTCATTCCTGCTTCAGCCGAATATTTCAGCAGCCTGTTTAGCCCCTGAGGGTGTTGCCGGCTTTACGGTGGGGATAACGAAGGGTACGCCTACTTTGAAACCGGTCGATAAGACCCTGGAGCCCCTGCGTTAACGGCGTTTCGCGGCCTTACTTGCCCTGCGCTCCGAGCAAGCGGCGTTTCACTTCGCCGACCGGCTTTTCTTTCCATCGCCGGTTGAAGTTCTCCACCGACATGAACGTTCGCGGCTCCATGCGGTCGATGTAGACGGTTCCGTTCAGATGGTCGATCTCATGCTGCAGGATGCGCGCGTACCACCCTGAAGCTTCGATCACCTTTGACTGGCCGTGCTCGTCGAGGCATCTTACCGTCACCTGCCGCGATCTTGGCACCAGCGCGGTGAAGCCGGTAAGGCTGAGGCAGCCCTCGAAGAACTCCGTCTGTTCCTGCCCGCGAGCCACGATCTCCGGATTGATAAGGACCTGAAACGGGACCGGCCGCCGCTCCCGCTCGGTGAGCTGTCCGGTGGCGATGTCGCGGGAGTACTCCGGCAGGTCTTCCACGATCGCCAGCTGTATGGATACTCCGACCTGCGGCGCTGCCAGACCCACGCCTGGTGCGTCTCGAAGCGTCTCATGCATGTCGGCGATAAGCTGGCGCAAGGCGCCGGAGCGGATCTCCTCGGCAAGGATTTCTCTCGCCGGCTGCCTTAGAACTTCTTCCCCGAGCTGTACCAGCTTCAGCCGCACTTTAATTGGATTGCGGATCTCGGCTTTCGGTTAGCCGCCGCTCGACGCCTACGAACGGAGTTCTTACTTAATCATTGACAGGTAGGCGAATAAATGGCGAAATACGAGGCATGAAACGTGTGCGGCCTAAGTCGGTTAGCTACGACGAAGTGGGTGAGTGGTCTGAACTCAAGCTTGAGATTCTTCGCAAATACGCCACGGCGTATTCGACGATCCTCACGAACAAAGGGCTACACCATTCTTATATCGATGGCTTTGCGGGCGCAGGGCACCACATATCCAGGAAAACGAAGGAAATGATTCCGGGAAGCCCGCTCAACGCCCTGAATGTTGATCCGCCCTTCAAGGATTATTACCTCATTGACCTTGACGCCAGCCGTGTAGACGAACTCCGAGGGTTAACTGCTGGTAGGCAGAATGTCCACGTGTTCGGTGGCGATGCGAATTCAATACTGCGATCAGAAGTGTTTCCACACGTTCGCTTCGAGGATTATAGGCGTGCTCTTTGCGTACTCGACCCGTATGGCTTACATCTGAACTGGGAGGTCATCAAGGCTGCCGCAGAGCTTAAAACAATCGAAGTTTTCTTAAACTTCCCCGTTGCGGATATGAACCGCAACGTACTCTGGCGGAGCGAAGGCGCATCAGATCAGAATATTCAGCGAATGAACGCATTCTGGGGGGATGACTCTTGGCATGCTGCCGCGTTCACAGGACATCCCAATCTTTTCGGTGAAACCGAAACTGAAAAGCAACCGAACAAAGTCATTGCAGAAGCATTTAAGGAGCGGCTGCGCGCTGTAGCGGGGTTCCGGTATGTACCGGAACCAGCGCCGATGCGCAACTCCGTCGGAGCAATCGTGTATTACCTATTTTTTGCCGCTCATCAACCGGCAGCACATAAGATTGTCACCAACATCTTGGACGCATACAGGAAACGAGGGCTATTACGTGGCTGACCGCTCAAAGATCGAATGGACCGACGCGACGTGGAATCCGGTGCGGGGCTGCACAAAAATTAGCCCTGGGTGTGCGCATTGTTACGCGGAACGATTTGCAGAGCGGTTTCGGGGGGTAGCCGGTCATCCTTTTGAGCAGGGGTTCGACCTCCGACTAGTACCGCATAAGCTCTATGACCCGCTTCGATGGCGATCCCCAAGGCGGATCTTCGTAAACTCCATGAGCGATCTTTTCCACGAAGAAGTTCCCGACGACTACATCGCTAAGGTTGTCGACATTATGGTCCGGGCGGACTGGCACACGTATCAGGTTTTGACGAAACGTTCCGCACGTATGTGTGAGTTATTGAGTTCGCGACTGAGATTCGCTGCTGCAAAAACGCACATCTGGTGGGGCGTTAGCGTGGAGAACCAACGCTACGGCTTGCCCAGAGTTACTCATTTGCGATCTGCACCGGCTGCAGTTCACTTTTTGTCCATTGAGCCTCTGCTGGAAGACCTGGGGACGTTCGAACTAACCGGAATCGACTGGGTTATCGTTGGAGGTGAAAGCGGGTTTGGGGCTAGACCGATGCTGAGAGAATGGGTGGTCTCCATTCGCAAACAATGCCGTCAACACGGAATTCCTTTCTTCTTCAAGCAATGGGGCGGCATCAATAAGAAGAAGTTTGGGCGACTTCTGGACGGACGCACATACGACGAGATACCAGAAATCGCGCTGAAAATCCTGTCCGCTTAATGTCGTTCTCCCAATTGCCTGGGACAAAACTGAACTCCGCCGTCCCAGGGCTGACCCGCAAAAGCAAAAAGCCCACCCGCCGCAATTTGCTGGCGTGTGGGCTTTTGCGAAAAACTTGATCATGAGCTACTGCAAAAGCATGCTATCCATCCCGTCAGAGATGCTGGGCGTGCGACAACAACTACAAGCGCAGGCCATGCGGCACATCTGGCGGTCGGGCAACATGATCTTAAGGTTATAATCAAAGTTAACTTGCACGGTCAAATGGGGCGGCCGGCTAACTGCCAAATATTTGCGGTGCACGGCATTTTTCGGAGCACACCTGTGCTGCCGGAATTCCGGGTTGCAGACGCAAGCTGCGGAGCAACTGCCGGCCGGAGCCTGTTTTTCCCTGGTTTCGCAGCCGGCGCGAAGCCGGGGCGAATGTCCGGCGAGAACCCATTCGAGAGTTTTGGCTGATGCAAGTTGAACGACCTATTTACGGCAGAGTTCATGATTAAGACAGAAACAAGCATGGTCACACTGGAGCAGGTCAAGCAGGCGCGCGAGCGGATTGCGGATTCCGTGTTCGTCTCCCCGTGCTCGCATTCGGAAACCTTTTCGCGGCTCATCGACAACAAGGTTTTCCTGAAGCTCGAAAACCTGCAGATGACGGGCTCCTACAAAGAGCGCGGCGCGCTCAACAAGATTCTGACCCTCACCAACGGTGAGCGGGAGCGCGGCTTGATCGCCGCTTCGGCCGGCAACCACGCTCAGGCCGTTTCCTACCACGCCAGCAAGCGCAACATCGCCGCGCAGATTTGCATGCCCCTGGCCACGCCTCTCAACAAGGTGATGGCGACGCGGCGTTATGGCGGCGAGGTGATTCTCCACGGGGCCAACTACGACGAAGCTTGCGACGAGGCCAAGCGCCTCTGCGCCGAGCAGTCGCTCACCTTCATTCATCCGTTTGACGATGACGCCGTAATCGCCGGCCAGGGAACCATCGGACTGGAACTGCTTGAGCAGATGCCCGACGTGGATGTCGTCATCGCCGCCATCGGTGGCGGCGGACTCATCAGCGGCATGGCTTGTGTGCTCAAGGAGCTGAATCCCAAGATCCGCGTCATCGGAGTGCAAACGGCCCGTCTGCCCTCGATGCGCGCCGCGTTGGCCGCCCGCGAGCCCGTTGTTCTGCCGGTCGCCTCCACCCTGGCCGACGGCATCGCCGTGCGCCGCGCCGGGGATCGCACCTTGCCGATGGTGAACAAGTACGTCGACGATATCGTGACCGTGGAAGAGGAAGAGATCGCCAACGCCATTCTGCTGCTGCTGGAAAACGAGAAGACGCTGGCCGAGGGTGCCGGCGCTGCGCCCGTGGCCGCCCTGCTGCAGCACAAGGTCTCCTGCATCGGCAAGAAGATCGTCGCCATAGTCTCCGGCGGCAACCTGGATGTTTCCATCCTGTCGCGCATCATCGAGCGCGGCCTGGTGAAGGACGGGCGCCTCATCCGCCTGCGCATTCACCTGCCCGATTATCCGGGCGCTCTGCACAAGCTCACCGGGGTTCTGGCCCGGCAGAGGGCCAACATCGTCGAGACCTCTTACGACCGCACGTACTACGGCGTGAACCTCGGCGACACGGCTATCGATCTGACCATGGAGACCCGCGGCTCCGAGCACGTCGAGGAGCTGCTGGCAGCCCTTCAGGCGGAGCATTACGACTACGAGCGCATTCAGTAGTAAGGCCTGGTAGTAAGAACTATACCCCATTTCCCTGACCGTGGCCCGGTGCCAAGATTGTTCCGGGGTGGGAGCCCGGAGTCGTATCTCCGGGCGGAGTCGAGCAAATTCTCGTTCTACCTGTCAGGCGAAAGCCTTCTCGCGTCCCCGAGTCCTTGCCCGGCGCAGCGTGTTTACACTACCGAGGAAAACGATCCGGTCCGCGATTTTAGTGGGGTTTTTGCTGATAACCGAAGAGGAACAATCCACCGTCGCAGGGCGCATAATCCGGGCGTGTACTGATATCATGAACGGAACGTTTTCACCCGGATTCGGGGGCCAGGCAGCCGCGACAATATGCCGAGCCAAACCTGCGTCCTGAGGTAAACCTGTGTTCTTATTCTACAGTTCGAATCTTCGGGGCCAGGGGGAGCGCCTCCCCGCCAGGGCCTCCTTTTTGCGTACTCTGAACCTCGGTAGCCGGCGGATGCGCTGGCTTGTCCTGGCAGTCACGGTGGCTGCCCTGCTCGCTGCCTGCGGCAAATCGCAAGGAGGTCCCACCAGCGGGCCGGGGGGCCGCGCGGGGATGGGGCCACAGGCCGTTTCTGTCGCCGTGGCCAGCGCTGAAAAGCGCGATATGCCGTACTATCTCACGGGTCTGGGCAATGTCAACGCCTTCAACACGGTCACTGTAAAGTCCCGGGTAGACGGGCAGTTGGTGCAAGTCGCCTTCAAAGAGGGACAGGACGTGAAGCAGGGCGAGCTGCTTGCCTTGATCGATCCCCGGCCTTATGAGGTAGCTCTCAGTCAGGCGCAGGCGACTCTGTTCAAGGATCAGGCGCAGCTTCAGGATGCGCGCATCAACCTGGAACGTTTCACCGGCCTCTTCGCCGCCAAGATCATTCCCCAGCAGCAGCTCGATACCCAGCGCGCCACCGTCGATCAGTTGGACGGCGCGGTGCGCGGCGATCAGGCGCAGATCGACAATGCCAAGCTGAACCTGGTCTACTGCCGCATTACCTCGCCGATCACCGGACGCGTTGGTCTGCGGCTGGTCGACATCGGCAACATGGTGCATGCTACTGACCAGAACGGGCTGCTGGTGATCACGCAACTGCAGCCCATCGCGGTTATCTTCACGCTGCCGCAAGACCTGCTTCCGGCGGTGCACAAAGCGATGGCCAGGACGCAGCTGACGGTCATGGCCTACAGCCGCGACGACCAGACCCAGCTCGCCAGCGGCAAGCTTCTCACCATCGACAACCAGATCGACCCCACCACCGGAACCGTCAAGCTGAAGGCCGTCTTTGAGAACAATGAGCGAGCGCTCTGGCCCAACCAGTTCGTGAACGTGAAGCTGTTGCTGGAGACCCGCAAGGACAACACGGTGGTACCGGCGGCCGCTATTCAGCGCGGTCCGCAAGGAAGTTTCGCTTATGTGGTGAAGCCGGACAAGACGGTTGAGTTGCGTCCCGTGCAGGTTTCCTTCACCCAGGGGAATCTCACTTCGATTGCCTCCGGAGTGAGTCCTGGGGAGCAGGTTGTGACCGACGGCCAGGACAAGCTGCAATCCGGCAGCCGGGTGGAAGTCCGCGGCGCGCCGGCGTCTCGTCCGGCGCAGAGTGCGAGTGTAGCTTCACCATGAGTCCTTCACGGCTATTCATTCTTCGGCCGGTCGCAACCTCGCTGCTGATGGTGGCCATCCTGCTGGTGGGCTATGTCGCCTACCGCGAGCTGCCGGTCTCGGCGCTGCCTCAGGTGGACTATCCCACCATCCAGGTGGTTACGTTTTATCCCGGCGCCAGTCCCGACGTCATGGCCTCCTCCGTGACCGCGCCGCTGGAACGCCAGTTCGGCCAGGTTCCGGGCCTGGCCCAGATGACGTCGACCAGTTCGTTTGGCAGCTCCCTCATTACCCTGCAATTTACTCTCGACCAGAATATTGACGTCGAAGAGCAGCAGGTACAGGCGGCCATCAACGCGGCCTCCACTTATCTGCCGACCGGTCTGCCCAACCCGCCGATCTACAGCAAGGTGAATCCGGCGGATGCGCCCATCATGACGCTGGCGCTCAGCTCCGACTCGCTGCCGCTGACCAAGATTGAAGACCTGGCGGACACAACCCTGGCGCAAAAAATCTCGCAGGTGCCCGGAGTCGGTCTGGTCTCCATCAGTGGCGGGCAGAAGCCGGCGGTGCGCATCCAGGCCAACCCCACCGCGCTGGCCTCTTACGGCCTCAGCCTGGAAGACCTTCGCAACGCCCTTACCCTGGCCAATGTCGATCAGGCAAAGGGAACCATCGACGGCAAGCGTCAGTCCTACACCATCGGCGCCGATGACCAGTTGCTGTCGAGCGCCGGTTACCGGCAGGTCATCATTGCCTACCGCAATGGCGCCCCGGTCCGGTTGAGCGACATCGCCACCGTAGTCGATGGCGCGGAGAATGTGCAGCAGGCTGCCTGGATGAACGAGCGGCCGGCGGTCATCGTCAATATCCAGCGCCAGCCCGGAGCCAACATCATCGGCGTGGTCGATCACATCAAGGCCATTCTGCCGCAGTTGCAGACGGCGCTGCCGGCTTCGGTGCACGTCGCGGTGCTCACCGATCGCACCGAGACCATTCGCGCCTCGGTCGACGATGTGCAGTTCGAGCTGATGCTGACCGTCGCCCTGGTCGTCATGGTGATGTTCCTGTTCCTGCGGAATCTCCGGGCGACCGTCATTCCCAGCGTCGCCGTGCCGCTGTCGCTGATCGGGACCTTCGGCGTGATGTACCTGCTCGGCTACAGCCTGAACAATCTCTCGCTGATGGCGCTGACCATCTCGACCGGCTTCGTGGTCGACGATGCCATCGTCATGATCGAGAACATTGCGCGTTATCTCGAAGCGGGCGACTCTCCGCTGGAGGCCGCGCTCAAAGGTTCCGGGCAGATCGGCTTCACCATCGTTTCGCTGACCGTGTCGCTGATTGCGGTGCTCATCCCGCTGCTTTTCATGGGCGATATCGTTGGCCGTCTCTTCCGCGAATTCGCCGTCACCCTGGCGGTCACCATCCTGGTATCGGCCGTCGTTTCCCTGACGCTGACGCCGATGATGTGCGCCAAGCTGCTCAAGCACAAAGAGGACTCGCAGCAGAGCTGGTTTTATCACGCCTCCGAGCGCTTTTATAACCGGGTGATCGACCGCTACGGCATGACGTTGCAATGGGTGCTGCGGCACCAGAGCGCGACCCTGCTGGTTACCGTCGGCACCCTGGTGCTCACCCTGGCGCTTTACGTCTTCGTGCCCAAGGGATTCTTCCCAGTGCAGGACACGGGCGTCATCCTTGGCGTCTCCGATGCTCCGCAGACGATCTCCTTCGCCGCCATGGCTGAGAACCAGCAGAAGCTGGTGAAGGTCATTCTTCAGGATCCCGATGTTGCCAGCCTGTCCTCGTTCATCGGCATTGACGGCGTCAATACTACGCAGAACAGCGGCCGCATCCAGATCAACCTGAAGCCGCGCAGCCAGCGCAGCGCCACCGCTTCGGAGATCATTCGCCGGCTGCAGCCCAAGCTGGCAGCAGGTTGACGGCATCACGCTCTACATGCAGCCGGTGCAGGACCTCACGGTCGAGACCAAGGTCAGCCGCACCCAGTTCCAGTACTCGCTGGAGGACGCCGACGCCAACGAACTCGGGCAATGGGCCCCGCGCCTGCTGGAAAAGCTGAAGACCATGCCGGAGTTGCGCGACGTCGCCACCGACCAGCTCACCGGCGGCCTGCAACGCCGACCTGGTGATCGACCGCGATACCGCCTCGCGCTTCGGCATCCTGCCGCAGAACATCGACGACACGCTGTACGACGCCTTCGGCCAGCGCCAGGTCTCGACCATCTTCACCCAACTGAACCAGTATCACGTGGTGCTCGAGGTCGATCCGCAGTTCCAGCAGGACCCGGAAGCGCTGAACCGGCTTTACGTGCGCTCGCAGAGCGGAACCCAGGTGCCGCTGATGTCGTTTGCCAGGCTGCAGCGCAACAATGCGCCGCTGTCGGTCAGTCACCTCGGCCAGTTCCCCGCGGTGACGCTCTCGTTCAATCTGGCCCCCGGCGTCTCACTGGGTGAGGCGACCAAGGTGATCGACCAGGTCCGGCACGAGCTGAACATGCCGAACAGCATCCAGACCAGCTTCCAGGGAACCGCCGCCGCCTTCCAGAAGTCGCTGGCCAGCGAGCCCTGGCTGATTCTGGCGGCCATCGTCACCGTTTACATCGTGCTGGGAGTGCTCTATGAGAGCTACATCCATCCCATCACGATTCTCTCCACGCTTCCCTCGGCCGGCGTCGGCGCTATTCTGGCGCTGTTGATCACCGGCAATGACCTCAACGTGATCGGCCTGATCGGCATTATCCTGCTGATCGGCATCGTCAAGAAGAACGCCATCATGATGATCGACTTCGCCCTGGAGGCGGAGCGGCAGGAAGGCAAGCCGCCGGAAGAGGCCATCTACCAGGCCTGCCTGCTGCGTTTCCGTCCCATCATGATGACCACCATGGCCGCGCTGCTGGGCGGATTGCCGCTGGCCCTGGGTACCGGGACCGGCAGCGAGTTGCGCCGGCCGCTCGGCATCACCATCGTGGGCGGCCTGCTGCTGAGCCAGTTGCTGACCTTGTACACGACTCCGGTGGTCTATCTGTGGTTCGACCGGCTGGCGCGGCGCTTCTCGCGCTTCAAGATCGGCAACCGCATCGAGGAGCCGGTGGCGGCGGAGTAGGCTATGAATATCTCCGAGCCATTCATCAAACGGCCCATTGGGACCTCGCTGCTGGCCCTGGCGGTGCTGCTGGCCGGCTCGCTGGCCTTCACCAAGCTGCCGGTCGCGCCCTTGCCGCAGGTGGAGTTCCCGGTCATTTACGTGCAGGGCGCGTTGCCGGGCGCCAGCCCTGAGACCATGGCGTCCTCTGTCGCCACCCCTCTGGAGCGGCAGTTCGGCCGCATCGCCGGCATCACCGAGATGACCTCCACCAGCCAGTTGGGGTCGACCGCCATCGTCCTGCAGTTCGATCTGAACCGTAACATCGACGCCGCCGCGCGCGATGTGCAGGCCGCCATCAACGCAGCCAGGGGCAACCTGCCCGCCAACCTGCCGCAGAACCCGACCTACCGCAAGGTCAATCCGGCCGACGCGCCCATCATGATCCTGGCGCTCACCTCCGATTCGATCAACAAGCCTGAAATGTACGATGCCGCCGACTCAATCCTGGCGCAGAAGCTGGCGCAGGTGGAAGGCGTAGGCCAGGTCTTCGTCGGCGGCGGCTCGCAACCGGCGGTCCGCGCCGAGTTGAACCCGACGCAGTTGAACAACATGGGAGTCGGTCTGGACCAGGTCCGCATCGCCTTGGCGACGGCCAATGCCAACCGTCCCAAGGGCGCGTTCTCCAGCAAGCAGGAGACGGTCAACATTACCGCTAACGACCAGATGTTCAAGGCGAATCAATACAGGAATCTGATCGTCTCCTATAACAATGGAGCGCCGGTGCGGCTGTCGGATGTCGCCGACGTGAAGGACTCCATGACCGATCTGCGCGCCGCCGGATTCGCCAATGGCAAGGCCGCCATCCTCATGATTGTCTTCCGCCAGCCGGGAGCCAACATCATTGACACGGTCGATCGCGTCTACGCTCTCTTGCCGCTGTTGCGGGCCTCCATCTCGCCGGCCATCGATATCGGGGTTCTCATGGACCGCACCACGACCATTCGCGCCTCGGTGCGTGACATAGAAGTGACATTGATCATCTCCATCATCCTGGTGATCTTTGTCGTCTTCGTTTTCCTGCGGAATCTCTGGACTACCATCATTCCCAGCGTAGCCGTGCCGCTCTCACTCATTGGAACCTTCGGCGCCATGTACCTGCTGGGCTACAGCCTGGACAATCTCTCCCTCATGGCGCTCGCCATCTCCACCGGCTTCGTGGTGGACGATGCCATCGTGGTCATCGAGAACATCATGCGGTACCTGGAGCAGGGGTACAGTCCGGTGCAGGCCGCCTACAAGGGCTCGCGCGAAATCGGCTTCACCGTGCTCTCCATGAGCGTCTCGCTGGTGGCCGTCTTCATTCCCATCCTGCTGATGGGCGGCATCGTCGGCCGCCTGTTCCGCGAGTTCGCCGTTACCCTGAGCATCGCCATTGCCGTTTCGCTGCTGGTTTCGCTCACCATCACGCCGATGATGTGCGCCAAGTTCCTGCGGCCCATCGAAAAGGAGCAGCACGGCCGGCTTTACCGTTCCAGCGAAAGGGCCTTCGACTGGATTCTGGAGACCTACAGCCGCTGGCTCGGATGGGTGTTGCGGCATCAGGGATTGACCCTGGCGGTTACCATCGCCACCGTTTGCCTCAGCGTCATGCTTTACATTTTCGTGCCCAAGGGCTTCTTCCCGCAGCAGGATACGGGACGCATCATGGGCAGCATCCAGGCCTCGCAGGATATTTCTTTCCTAGCCTTGCGCAGCAAAATGGCCCAGTACAGCACCATCGTGCGGAAGGATCCCGCCGTTGCCCAGGTGATGGTCTTCTCCGGAGGCCGCGGGCTGCAAAACAGCGGCAGCATGTTCATTACCCTGAAGTCGCTCGGCGAACGCCCGGGGAGAGTGACCTCCGACCAGGTGATCGGGCGCCTGCGCCGGCAACTGGCCGTGATTCCTGGGGCCACCCTCTATCTGCAATCTGCCCAGGACCTGCAGATCGGCGGCCGGCAGTCCGCTTCGCAATTCCAGTGGGCGCTGCAATCGGAGAACCTGCAGGAGCTCAATTACTGGGCGCCGCAGATGATGGCCAAAATGAGCGCCCTGCCGCAGTTGCGCGACGTCTCCACCAACCAGCAGGACAAGGGCCTGGAAGCGCATGTCGAGATCGACCGCGATACGGCAGCGCGCATGGGAGTGACGGCATCGGCCATCGACAATGCCCTTTACGACGCCTTCGGCCAGCGCCAGGTTTCGATCATCTACCGGCAGTTGAACCAGTACCGGGTGGTGCTCGAAGTCGATCCAGCCTTTAGCGGTGACCCCGGCACGCTGAACTACATTTACGCCCGCGCCAGCAACGGAGCACAGGTGCCGCTGTCTTCCTTCGCTCGCTTCTCGCCTTCCAGCACGGCGCTCGGCGTGAATCACCAGGGGCAGTTCCCCTCGGTCACCCTGTCGTTCAACCTCGCTCCCGGCGTCTCGCTGGGACACGCCACAACGGCCATTCTGCAGGCGCAGCGGGAAATCGGCATGCCCGCCAGCATCCATACCAACTTCGCCGGCACGGCTGCCGCCTTCCAGAGCTCGCTGGCCAACCAGCCCTGGCTGTTTCTGGCTGCGATCATCACCGTTTACATCGTCCTGGGAATGCTCTACGAAAGCTACATCCACCCGATCACGATTATCTCGACCCTGCCTTCGGCCGGTGTCGGCGCGCTGCTGGCGCTGCTGATTACGCGCACTGATCTCTCCGTGATAGGAATGATCGGCATCATTCTGTTGATCGGCATCGTGAAGAAGAACGCCATCATGATGATCGATTTCGCGCTCGATGCCGAGCGCCGCGAGAATAAGCGTCCGGAAGAGGCCATCTACCAGGCCTGCCTGCTGCGCTTTCGCCCCATCATGATGACCACGGCGGCGGCCCTGCTCGGCGGCTTGCCCCTGGCTCTCGGCATGGGAACCGGCAGCGAGCTTCGCCGTCCGCTGGGCATCACCATCGTGGGCGGGCTGATCGTCAGCCAGATGCTGACCCTGTTCACGACCCCGGTCATCTACCTCTACATGGATCGGCTCCGCTGGTGGCTCGCCCAGCGTAAGGCCGCGAAAATTCCCAAACTGCTGCCCAAACCAAGTCAGGCCGACTAGCGCGACGATCGCCCTCACCGCTCCGCCGTTCAGGACACAGCACTGATCCAACTCGACCCAGCCAGTCAAGCGGGGTCGGCTATACTCGCTGCGGAGAGTTGTCCTGGTCTTTAGGGAGTGTCAGCGATTGGAGGACCGCATGGACAGAATAGTGCTCCTAGGCGCAGCACACAAAGCATTTATCGACGAGTCGAGGGAGATCACCTTAGGCTGTACATTTCTGTACGAACAGGAGATTCGCCTCGAGAACGTGCTTCTTGAGGCATTTGCAAAGATGAGCTTCGTTATACGGCAGTTCCGGTCTACGCAAGAAGCTCTCATCGCAAGTGGCACGCCAGAACTCGATAATTACATCGCTCAGCTAAATCAGCTGGATGGATCAGCTCCAAAGAACTTTATTGTTGAATTGCATGCAGTTGACCTCTCTACCTACTTCAAGTCCTTCCTTCTTCTCGCGAAGGCCGTGCTCGACAAGCTAGTTCCGCTCTATTCGTACAGATTCTATGAGAACCTGAAACAATTCTCTGATAAAGGCGTTCGCCTCATTAGGTTAATCAAGAATAATAAGCACATCGGCAAGAAAGGTGAGCTGACAGCACTCATTGAGAGAGCCAAGCTAGAGTGGATTGATACGCTCATCGACCTTCGAGACGAATATGCCCACTACTCTAATCTTCGGGGGTATATCAATTTCTGGATTCCTGGTGAAACTATTGGAAAACGCGAATTCACGGGAATGCCTGATTTTTGCAAGCCTTCCGTTGTGATCGGCGAAAAGCAGATTGAGGCACTCGTATACCTCTTGGATGTGAAGGCAAAGCTAATTCAATTTTTGCAAAGCTTTCTTCAGTTGTGCGAATTTACTCCAGGACGAAGGCCAAAACATTACCTGAAGTGCGAATGTGGATTCACGTTTGCTAACAAGCCAACCAGCGGACCAAATGCAGGGCGGCTTGTGATACCCTCCGCGTTGGAGATTCAGGTCATAGATCGCGCTACCGATTATGGCGTAATAATTTGCCCCAAATGTGGCTTAAGGACTGAGACAGATCTCCAGTACTGGAGACGTGAAGGAGGGAGCTTCTTTGATCCAAAAGCCACGCAACATTGATCCGGTGTCCTTGTCCGATTTTCTGAAATAGGAAAATGACAGGATGAGAGCGCAATCTATACGGCTGCGCCTGCGGGCTCGGCCCTCACGCCGCACTCTCGTGGCCGTCGCCTGCAGAGGGAGTTTCCAGGTCCATAAATCGCAGATCCTGAGCTTCGTTGCGCACCGAACTCAGCGCCACCGTGATCTCCAGGATGTAATGCAAGGTTGCCGCCAGCAGGAAAATCAGCGCCAGCACGAATACCACCACGGCTGCCAGGGCTGACTCTTCCCAATAAATACCCAGGCCGAAGAGCAGGCAGGAGGCGATCGTGCCGGCCAGTGAAATCAGCGCCAGCAGGAAGCAGCGCCGGATCATCTCCGCGCGCCGCTCGATGGACCGTATCTGCTCGGTGTAGGCCTC
Source organism: uncultured Acidobacteriota bacterium (assembly GCA_963791145.1). Classification (GTDB taxonomy): domain Bacteria; phylum Acidobacteriota; class Terriglobia; order Terriglobales; family Acidobacteriaceae; genus CAWBRT01. The sequence continues at coordinate 98,009 of CAWBRT010000002.1, forward strand.
GGCCTGCTGCGTAAGTCCCTTCTTGGTGGCAAGGTGCTTGGCGTGCACATACTGCCGCAGCCGGCTGACGATTCCCATCAGGCGCACGTTCACCGATAGTACGAGCAACGCGGTCGCCGAGACGAATATGGCGGGAGCAACGAAGGCTTGAAAAAGCCGCGCGATTTCATTCATGGCGGGGAGCCCAAGCTCTAAGATGCCTGCTCAGGGACGCAAGACTGTAAACCTTGCCGGCTGATGCTTGCCAACTTTGGATTCTGCTCGCCCTCCGGTTTCTCCCAACCCGCAGCGCGTGATTTTGGGTTGGACATTGTTTGCGATTGATCTATCCTTTTAGATTCAGGTCAATCCCCAGCTAATTTAGCGCAAGCTTGGAATGCAAGCGTGAGCTACAGCTAGAGCGGATTCAAAGTGGGCGTACCCTTCGCTATCACCGCCGGGCTGATTGCCCGGCTACCGCACGGGGTGTACCTTCCGCGAATCCGGCTAAATCCAACCGAAAGAAGAACTGACATGGACATAGTGAGTTTGGAGTCTGCTCAGAAGATCGTGGCTGAAGCCTTGAAGAAGGCCGCCGCCGACTACAAGCGTCCCATCTGTGTTTCGGTGGTCGACAAGAACGGATTTCTGGTAGCCTTTGCTCGCATGGACGGCACGCCCCTGCGCAGCATCGAAATCTCGCGGCGCAAGGCCTTCACCGCCGTGCGCATGCTGATGCCGACCGACCAGTTCCTGAAGCTGCTTACGGAAAAGAACTTCCAGGCCAGCTACTTCGGCGACGATACGTTGACGGCGATACCGGGCGGCAACCCGTTGAAAGACGCATCCGGCAACGTTCTCGGTGGGGTGGGCGTGAGCGGTCTGGCCCCATCCGAAGACCAGGCCATCACCGAAGCGATGGCGGAGTTGATGAAGGCAGACAAGGTCTAGCCGGTTGCTGTTCCGCAGCCGGATTTGTTGGAGATCTTGAGTTGCGATTGCCGGGTGACAAGCCGGGCTCTGCCAGCCCGAAGCTGTTATTCCGCAGCTCCTTAAGGTATCCTTGAAGCATTACAAAATCTTTTGCAGGGATGAAAAATGAACAAGATAGGATTTATCGGCTTGGGAATCATGGGGAAACCCATGAGCAAGAATCTTTTGAAGGCGGGCCACAAGCTGCTCGTTTACGACATCGTGCCGGCAGCCGTGCAAGAGGTGGTGAAAGCGGGCGCGGAAGCGGGCGCCTCGCCTGCCGACGTGGCTTCCAAATGTGAGCTTATCATCACCATGCTGCCCAACTCACCGCAGGTGAAGGAAGTAGTGCTGGGCAAGAACGGCGTTGCCGAAGGAGCCAAAAAGGGCTCGCTGGTCGTCGACATGAGCTCGATAGCTCCTCTGGTCGCCCGCGAAGTCGGCGCAGAGCTGAAGAAGAAGGGTATCCGCATGCTGGATGCCCCGGTCAGCGGCGGCGAACCCAAGGCCATCGACGGTACTCTTTCCATCATGGTGGGCGGCGACAAGGCCGATTTTGACCAGATGGTGCCCTACTTCAAATGCATGGGGGCCTCTTATGTACTGACCGGCGCCATCGGAGCCGGCAATGTCACCAAGCTGGCCAACCAGATTATCGTGGCCATCAACATTGCCGCCGTCTCCGAAGCGTTGGTCCTGGCTACCAAGGCCGGCGTCGATCCCAATCTGGTGTACGAAGCCATCAAGGGCGGACTGGCCGGCAGCACCGTGCTCAATGCCAAGGCGCCGTTGATGATGGACCGCAAGTTCAATCCCGGCTTCCGCATCAACCTGCACATCAAGGACATGGGCAACATCATGGAAACCGGCCACGGCGTCGGCGTGCCGCTGCCGCTCTCGGCCGCCGTCATGGAAATCATGCAGGCGCTCAAGGTCGACGGCATGGGTGACTGCGACCACGGAGCCATCGTGCGATTCTACGAGAAGCTGGCCCAGACCGAAGTCAAGCGGCAGGGGTAACACCGCAAGCCGCACCCGGAGCCACCTCCGGCAGGCAAGCGCCTGCCGGGGGCTTCCTTTTGCCGCCCCGGAACATCTAGAAGCAAAAGCAGGATTGCTGTATACGTCTTTGAAAGGGCGCGGCTTTAGCCGCGCCGAATCGATGCCGAAATAGGACTGGTCCCGCTAGGCGGGACCCTGAGGGATCGGCCCTCAGCAGCTAAAGCCGGAGTTCCAGGAAGGCCTTGCGGCATGGCTGAACGGGCTGCGGAAAAACAGATTTCAGGTCACGTGCGGCTACAATTATCTTGTTGACTGATCTTATGGTACCCACGTTAGCTAGCGCCTCGCTTGTTGCTTCGGCGCGTTTTTCCGCAGCCTGTGAAGCTGTGCCCCTTCAAAGATTGTTGGCCTACAGCAACCGTGGTTTCGCCGTACCCATTGCCCATGAACGGAAAGCACGAGCACGACTATGAAAAAAGCGAGCGTATTTGTCACCAGGCCGATACCACAGCCCAACATCGAGGAATTGAAGAAGCACTTTGAGGTTGAGATCAACCCCGAGGACCGGGCGCTCTCCCAAGCGGAGCTGAAGGCCAAAGCCAAGGGTCGCGACGCACTGCTTACCCTCACCACCGACCCGGTCGATGGCGAGCTGCTCGACGCCGCCGGGCCGCAGTTGAAGATCGTAGCCAATTACGCTGTCGGCTATAACAACTTCGATCTCGCTGCCGCCACCCGGCGCGGCGTCATTCTGACTAATACCCCGGGCGTGCTCGACGACGCCACCGCTACCCACACCATGGCTCTGCTGCTGGCCACCGCCCGGCGGGTCGTGGAAGCCGACAACTACTTGCGCGCAGGCAAATGGAAGGGCTGGGGCTCGTTGCAGTTCCTGGGCCTCGATGTCGATCACAAGACGCTCGGCGTCGCCGGCCTGGGCCGCATCGGCTCGAATGTGGCGCGCAAGGCCATGGGCTTCGACATGAAGATCATCTACTCCGACTTCCGCCGCAACCCGGAGATGGAGAAGCAGCTCGGCGCCACCTATGTCGACAAAGAGACGCTTTTCAAGGAGTCGGATTTTGTCACTCTGCATCTGCCGCTAACGCCGGAGACCCGCCATTACGTCTCCGAGAAAGAGCTCCAGCTGATGAAGAAAACCGCGGTGCTGCTCAATGCCTCCCGCGGTCCGGTGGTCGACGAAAAGGCGCTGGTCAAGGCCTTGCGGGAGAAGCGCATCTGGGGCGCCGGCCTGGATGTCTTCGAGAATGAACCGCAGATCGAGCCCGGGCTGCTGGAGTTCCAGAACGTGGTGGCCGTGCCGCACATCGCCTCGGCCACCCTGGAAACCCGCGTGGCCATGGGCCGGATCGCGGTCAACAATATCATCAAGGTCTTGAACGGCCAGCCGCCCGATACCTGCGTCAATCCGGAAGTTCTGAAGAAATAGTTCGGCGGTGCCCCACCCTCGTCGCCGCTTTTGCGACTAGGGTGGGAGTACCATTACGAGCAGTATTCTGTAGCGCTGAGATTGACTGCACTTGCCGAAAATCTATTGCTTCGCTCCGCCGGGCATCGGCATATCAAAATTCTTGTGGCAATCCAGGCAATACGACCGGGACTCGCTGTGCGCGTGATGGCACACCGCGCAGGGAGCTTCACCCAGGTGTGATTCATGCGGATTGCGCTCAGGACCTTCCTTTGACTTGGTCTTGGCCACCAGCGCCGCCATCGGTCCGTGACAGGCGAGGCATCGGCTGTTCTCCACCGTGCTCTCGGTCAGCGGAGCTTGCTTGCCATGGCAGCCGCCACAGTCGACCATGGCCTTGGCATGCAGATGGTCCGTATTGTCGGACTTGGTCCAGGAGGCGAACGCCTTCTTCATCGCCGCCATGTCAGTGTCTTTGGGAGCGCCCCACGAGAAGCTCTGACCGATCAGCCCGAAACTCTTTCCCGCCACGTAGCTGTGGCAGGCGATGCACTCCTGCTGCTGACCGGCATGGGCGAGGTGTATGCGAGTCGAGAAGCCGTTCTTCTTCGCCTCTCCCGCCTGGGCAAGCGAGTGGCAGGTAAGGCAGCCGGCGAGTCCCGGTTGCTTGACCTCGGGATGTCCTTTGGGCAGGGTGGAAGCGAAATCGGCATGACAGGCTGCGCAGCCATCGGCGGCAGCTTGCGAATTAGCTTGTTCCGCCGCGCTCGCCATCCCTGCACACACACAAAGCAGCACGAATACCGTTACAAATACCGATTGAGTTTTCATCATTGTTGAAGCTCGTTTACCACGCTGGCGCTCAGGGAATCGGGCGCTTGCATCTTCGGCGCTCGATTCCCCATGCGGTTTGGAATGTAATCGTTCTATCAGGACCGGTATGCAGCAACGACCACTTTACCCCTTGGGCTTTTCCGCGGCGGCCTCTTTACCGGCGATCAGGCCCTGGCAGGTGCATCGTGCCAGGCCATGTTCGCTGAATCCACCGGCTGACTCTCCGCCGCAGTAAAGGCCCGGTATGGCCTTGCCGTTCAGATCGATGACCTGGCACTTGCCGTTGATCCTGAGGCCGGCGCGTGAGTCGTGGATTGTCGGCGTGGACCAGGCCGCGTAGAACGGCGGCGTCTGGATCTTGTAACGAGGTTTGGGTTTCTCGAAATCGAGATCCTTGCCGCCATCGACAAAGGAGTTGTATCTGGCCACCGTCTTCTCCAGCGCATCGGCGGGCAGTCCCTTGGGCTGGAACTTCATGACGATCTTCTTCGCCAATTCCGCGATGGTGTTGGCGGTGAAGAAGTAGCCCTGCTCCATATCCACTTGCGGAGGCACGGGGTTCCACTTCTCGCGCTTCACCGCGTCAGCGTCAAAGATGGCCCAGATGGGTCCGCCTCCGTTGACGGGTTCGCCCGTTCCAGCCAGCGCGGCATTGATGAAGTTCACGGCGCGAGGATCGTACTTGGCGGTGCTGAGGTTGAGATAGCTCCCCGGCTTATACGGCTTTATGCCGTTGTAACCGTTCCGACCGTACTGATCCATGGCTTCATCGTAGAAGCGCAGGCCAGCCTGGTTCACCAGGATAACGTCTTGCCAGTCGCGTACATAAAGACCGCTGGCCCGGGCGAGGTTGAACACCGGACTCCCCGGTTCGAACGACAGATTTCTGTAACCATACTGGCAGCCGATATATCCCGCTTTGGTAATGTTGGAGCCGAACTCACCGGTTTGGTTATAGGCTCCCCAGAGCGAAGCCCCGACCGCCATGGCGGCAATCTCGCCGCTGGCATCCTGGAACGACCAGGGTTCGCCGGCCACGCCGTTGTATTCCTCGGTGAGCCTGGGATCGAAGATGCGGCGGAAATTCACGTTGCCGGTAAAGCCGCCGGTGGCGACGATGACGGCCTTGCGGGCGCGAATGTTCAGCTTGGTTCCTTTGCTTTCGACGGTCACGCCGAGCACCCGGCCGGAGGTGGGGGTCTCGCGGATGATGCCGGTCATCTTGTGTTCCAGCAGAATCGGGATATTCAATTTCCGGGCCGCCACTTCCAGTGGGTTGATGAGGCCGATACCGTGCGAGGTTATCGGTCCGACAGCGGCGGGAAACGGTTTGCCGGTATCCGGACGCGGCCATGACATGGCGGCGGCGTGCATCTCGCGGGGAGCGGAGTTCCCCGTCTCCATCGCGCCGAAATTATCCGGCGCCTTGTTCACGAAAATCACTCCATGGGCGACCAGCCAATCATAGGTGGGAGCCGAGTTGTCGGCGAAGGCGCGAATGATCTCCCTGTCGTTATAGCGGTATCCCGGGGACGCGCCAGGGGCTGAAACCACCGACCAGTCGGTCAGGTCGGAGAAGAGCAGATCGGGCGAATCTTGAATGTTGTGCTTCTTCTGTGCGCTGGTGCCGCCGCCCAGCGGGACGTTTCCATAGCTGAGGATGGCATGCCCGCCCACGTGCTTCTGCGCCTCCAGAAGAATGACGGAAGCACCATCTTCTTTTGCCCGAATGGCGGCGGGTAAACCGACGGCGCCCGCACCGATCACCACCACATCGGCTTCTTTGTCCCACTTCCGGCGAACAGCCGGGGCGGCCTCAGCCCTTGGAACAAGCGTTCCGGCGGCAACTCCCGCGCCGGCTATGGCCGCGTTCTTAAAGAAATCACGGCGCGTCCTCTTCGTTTCCAGTTCTTCTTTCTTGATTTCCGGATCTTCTGGCTTCGACATGAATCATTGCCTCCTGCGCAAGTTTCAACCGTACAGCAATACTGAATTCGAATCGGCGATGCTTTGCCCACCGCGGCGGGGCGGCTGAGAACAGACTATGTCTTTAGTTGTAAGTACCTCAGTGTGGCGTGAAGCGCTTGCGTTGTCAATGAACTCCTGGCACAGGAAGCAACCCGTGCGGTTCAGCCGGCAGCGACGCCACGAGAGCCAAAAGACGGTGTCAAATGTGCAGTCCTACGACGAGAAGCAGGCTAGCCAGCTTTGGCCGAAACCGGCGCCCCGATCTCGTGCGGCAGTTTGAGCCCTATAAAGTATCCGAGAACGGGGAATATGATCAGAAAAGCGAATCCGATTTGCATCGACCAGAGGTCGGCGATCCAGCCGACCAGCGGGATAAAGAAAAATCCGGCGACTCCCCAGGCGAAGCCCATCATCAGCGCCGAGACTGTGCCCGCCTGCCCCGGAACCAGCTCCTGGGCGAGCACGACATTGACCGGCATGGTGAACAGCAGGATCAGCCCTCCCAGCCACAAGCCGATGGTCGACCAGATGCCCGTGGTAAAAATGAACAGCGCCAGGAATGGCACCGAACCGATCATGGAGAACAATATGACTCGTTTCGCGCCGTAGCGGTCCGACAACGCTCCTCCGGCGAAGCTGCCAAGAGCGCCGCCAAACAGGTAAACCGACAAGCTCAACGCCGCCTGCGAAATCGTGTAATTGCGCGAGCTGTGCAGGTAGAGCGGCAGAAACTGCGCGAACGTGACCTGCACGATGGAGCGCACCAGCACCAGCATGAACAGGATTGTCATCGGTTTGCGGACCGCCCGCAGCGGAGCCCAATCGAATTCGCTCTGCGCCTGCCGGCTCTGCCTGGTTGGGGGCAGCAGAACCACCAACAACAAGGTAACAATCACCCCGGGGATAGCCGCCAGCGGAAGTTTTTCCAATCCCAGCCAATCCAACAGCGGCGAGAAACAGACCGGTCCGGCGGCCATGCCGAAGGTTCCGCAAGAGATGAACAGCGCCATGGCGCTACCGCGGTTCCTGGTGATTGAGGCCACGGCGTTGGAGGCCGCCTGGGGATGAAACGAAGCGGATCCGATTCCGCCGAGGATCACCATCACCAGCAGGCTGTAAAATCCCGCCGCCCAGCCCATACAGACAAGGAAGACGGCGATGATCGCGGGACCTAGCGCCGAGTAAAGCCGGGAAGGAAAGCGGTCGCAAAGATAACCGTAAAGAGGCTGCATCATGGCGCCGGAGCAGACATAGCATCCGGCGATGATGCCCGCTTGCGTGAAGCTCAAGTGATAGCGGTCCTGCAGGACAGGTTGCAGAGTGCCGAGCGAAGTCGTATAGAGATCGACCAGGAAGTGTCCGACGCAATAAAGAACCAGCGGCAGGAGCCAGCTACTGCGAGACTCCGGCGGGGCGGCGGTTACCGTGGCGGTGTCGGACATGGGTCGAAATGCCTCTCTTCAAGCTCCAGCAACCGCAATCCGTGGGACTCTTGCGCGATCGAGGGGCGGTTGCAAGGCCCGGGGCGGCCGCCCTGTTCTGTAACCCCGCAGTGCCATCTATGATAAGTCCTGCGATTTAAATGCCGGTAGAGAAAAGTAGCTGCCGGCGTAGCGGCAAGCAGAGCAGGCCCGGTCGATCTGCAGCAGCCCTGGATGGCTGCTAACGAGTCTCCTCTTCCTTGATCCGATAATCCCCATTACGAAGACGCACTCGCTTGCTGGTGAAATCGCAGCGGTTCGTCGTAAGATAAAGTCATGCCCAAAGTTGTGGATCTGTCGAGTCTTCCTGCTGAACTGCAGGCGAAATGGCGCACGCTGGAAGAGCGTCTGCGCTCGCTGGGAAAGACCCTGGTGGCTTTTTCGGGAGGTGTCGATTCGGCGTTTCTCGCCTGGGCCGCGCACTATGCCGCGCCCGGGCGGGTTCTGGCGATGATGGCCGACTCGCCCAGCCTGGCCCGCAGCCAGATGCGCGAGGCGGTTGCATTCTGCGGCCGTCACGGCATCCCGCTCGAAGTCATCTCCACCGCCGAGATGGAGCGGCCCGAGTATGTGCGCAACGACTCCATGCGCTGCTTCCACTGCAAGGACGAGCTCTTCACGGTCATCGAGCGCCGCCGCGACCAGCAGGGTTTCGACACCGTCGCCTACGGCATCAACTTCGACGACCAGGGCGATTTTCGTCCCGGACAGCAGGCGGCCCGCCGTCACGGCGTGGCTGCGCCCTTGCTGGAGGCCGGCTTCACCAAGCAGGACATTCGCGATGTCGCCCGCGCCGCCGGGCTGGAGGTGTGGGACAAGCCGGCTTCGGCGTGCCTCTCCTCGCGCATCGAATACGGCCGCGAAGTGACAGTCGAGGCGCTGCGGCAGGTCGAGGCCGGCGAGGACGCCTTGCGCTCGCTGGGCTTCAAGCAACTGCGCGTGCGGCATCACGGGACCATCGCCCGCGTCGAAATCGCCCGCGATGAGCTGCCTCGCGCCTTGTCGCCGGAGATGGCGGCGAAGTTCACCCGCATCCTCAAAGGGCTCGGGTTTACCTATGTGACGCTCGACCTGGAGGGCTTCCGCTCCGGCTCCATGAACGCCATCCTGCCCGCCAAAGTACTGGAACGACAGAGGGCTTGAAGGGTCCTGGAATCTGTCAAGAACCGACAGGCAGGGGCGGGCTACCCCGCGCGGGCAGGCTGAATCTGGAGCGGTTGCCCGATAAATGCCTGCTCCTCGAGAGCTGCTCTACATGCGATAATCAATTATTCATGTCCCCTGCTTACAGGCGAATGAAGGAGTTTATCTTGCGACGCACTCTGTTTCTTGTGGCGCTGCTATCCCTGGGCTGCGCGGCGCAGTCTCCGGCCCCGGCGCCGGACCTGAACCGCCGTATCGAGCGTACCGTGCGCGCCGAGTTTAAGGTTCCCGCATACGTACAGCTCTCGGTGAGCGCCCCCAAGGCGAGCGAATTTCCCAACTACGATTCCATTACGGTTACCTTCACGGCGGGAAAGAACCAGCAGACGCGCGATTTCCTGTTGGCCAAGGACGGCAAGCAACTGATCACCATGGATAAGTGGGACCTGACGGCCGATCCTTATGAGAAGGTCATAAAGGCCATCGACCTCAGCGGCCGGCCCGCACGCGGCAATAAGGACGCCAAGGTTACCATCGTCGTTTACGACGACTACCAGTGCCCGTTCTGCTCGCGCATGCATCAGACGCTGTTCGACGAAGTGCTGCCCGCCTATGCGGGCAAAGTGAAGGTGTACTACAAGGATTTTCCGCTTTTCCAGATTCATCCCTGGGCCAGACACGCGGCCGTCAACTCCAATTGCCTGGCCCGCCAGAATGGGGATGCGTTCTGGGACCTCGCCGATTTCCTGCACACCCGGGGCGAGGAAATCTCCGGCCGGCGGACCGACCGGCGTCCGCTGCCGCAGCAGATCGCCGACCTGGACCGCATTACCCTGGAGATCGGCAAGAAACGCGGCGTCAATTATGCCCAACTGCAGCAGTGCATCAAGGAGCAGCCGTCAAAAGAGATCGAGAAGTCGGTGAAGGAAGCCGAGACGCTGGGGGTCAACGCCACCCCGGTTCTTTTTGTGAATGGCATGAAGATCGAAGGCGCCGTGCCCGCCGAGGAGCTCAGGGCGACCCTGGACCAGGCGCTGCGTGATGCCGGCCAGCAACCGCCGACAGCTACCGCCAGCGCCGCCCCGGCCAAGTAGAAACGCGATGAACGCACAGGAGGAGTTCCCGTTGCTGGAACAGAGCCAGGGCCCAAGAAAACGCAGCTTGGGGGTGCGCAGTGCCTGCCGCACTCTAGGGGTAGTTCTCAGGCTGCTGAAAAACAGATTGTGGGTAGTTGAGTATACAAACTCTTGTATCGCCCATCCTGTAATGCAAACATCCAAAAGCGCCTCGCTTATTGCTTCGGCGCGTTTTGCGGCAGCCTGTCTGCCATTGGCCGCGATGCTGGCCTTCGCCGTTGCCTGCAGCCGGGGCCAGGGAGGAACCGAGGTTCTGGCCAAGGTGAACGGCCGCAAGATCGTGCGGACGGAGGTGGAGAAGTACTACCACACCCAGACTCAGGGTTCTCCACAAGCGCCCTCCGAGGAACAGGCGCAGAGCCTGCGGCTGAGCATCCTGCGCGAGCTGATCGATAACGAAATCCTGCTGCAGCGCGCCGAGAAGCTCGGCCTGCTGGCCACCGACGCCGAGGTCGACGGCAAGCTGAACGAAATCAAAGCTCCTTACACCAAGGAAGAGTTCGATCAGCAGTTGAAGGAACGCGACATCTCGCTGGAAGATTTTCGCCGCGACCTGCGACGCTCGCTCACCATGGAGAAGGTCTTCAACAAGGAAGTCTCCTCCAAGATCAACATCAGCGACGCTGACGTGGCCGGGTTTTACGGCCAGCACAAGGCGGAATTCAACCTGATCGAGCCGCAGTTTCATCTGGCGCAGATCCTGGTGACCTCCGAGCCCAATCCGCAGGTGCGCAATCTCAAGAACGACAAGGCGAAAAACGAACCCGAGGCGCGCAAGAAAATCGATATGCTTTACAACCGGTTGAAGAGCGGCGAGGACTTCAACACCGTCGCCAGCAGTTACAGCGAGCAGCCGGAAACGTCGGCCAACGGCGGCGATATCGGCTTCGTGCCGGAGTCTTCGCTCAAGTCGGACCGTCAGGCCTACGATGTCATCTCCAAGCTCCAACCCGGCCAATACAGCGGGCCGCTGTCGGCGATGGATCCCAAAACCCGCCAGGTGCGCTTCCTCATCATTCGCCTGATCGAGAAGTTTCCGGCGGGGCAGCGCGAGCTGAAAGACCCGCGCGTGCAGCAGGCCATACGGGCGCAACTGCGCGAGCGGCGGGAGCAGTTGCTGCGCGCCGCCTATTTCGACTCGCTGCACAACGGCGCCAGCGTCGAGAATTACTTTGCCGACCAGATCCTGAATGGCGCCAGCTCTCAGTAAGACTGAACAAATTGAAGATTGCAGATTGAAGATTGGAAAACCTCCGGGGATGAAGCTCCCGGAGGTTTTTCAATTTACGGCGCATAATTTTGCCGGGAGCGAATGATAGGCACGCTTCGCCCGCCCGCCTCGGAGGCGGCTAACGGTCCTCCAGTTTCCCACCCTAGCGCCAACAGCGGAGCGCGAGGTTGGGGTACCGCCAGTGGCCCGGATACCCCGTACCCCCCGGTAATAGAGCCGCAAATTCTTTATTTTCTGTCGATTACGCTAACGCAAATCCGGCAAATTCTTCAATCTAAACGCGTTGCGGGTAAATTCTTGAAATCACTCGAATTGCGACGGGGAAATTCACGGGCGAAGCAGCCGTGGCTCAAACTCTGCCCTACATCCAGTGTGACAGGTTTGGCGGGAATTTGTGACATGCCATTTGCTTTATGGAATCAACGACATGGGCTTCGGAGGGGCTTGACAAGAGGAACGGCCTTCCGGCTCATGTACAACAGTCCGTGATTCTAGTAGGATCTTGGAGGTCTTGGTCTGCATCTCAATTCTGAGATTTGTACTCGGAACGGAACTGATGAATCAATTTCACCAGAAGCGCTTACGGAACCTGGCGTTGCTGCTGGTGTTGGTATGCGGTTTGTTCATGGCTGTCCAGGCCATTCATGCCCATCCCATTGGGCAGGCGGACGACCCGCATTGTTCTCTCTGCCTGGTGGCGCACGCGTCGGTGATCGTGGTTGCACTTCCGGTGCTCCCTGTATTGATCGGGAGCATTACCAGAGTGCCCGCGCCGGAAGCGCAGGCACCGCATGTAGCTCACTCTGGCCCTCTCTTCATTCGCCCACCCCCGGCCTGCCTTTAATTTCCGCTTCGCAAACGTCATAGCAGTAGCTGCATGGTTTCTTTCTTCCTTCTTTAGAGGAGAGGCAGGCATGTCAAGCGCAACCATCGAGGGAGTATTCCCTCGCAGGGACGATTCGGAAGTTCCTTCTATGTTTGAAGACAGTCTCCTTGAGTCGGGCGGGAGGCGGCAGAAGCGCAGTCTCTGGACAACAGCAGCCTCGTTCGCTTTGCAGTCACTCGTCGTAGGGCTGTTGTTTCTGGTTCCGTTGTTCTATACCGACACGCTGCCCAAGCCGGAGGTGACGACGCTGATCTACGCGCCGCCTCCACCCCCTCCTCCGCCAGCCGCGGCTCCCAGGCGCAATGTTGCTCCGGTCAAGGTGCCAAAGACGCCTGAAGATACCCGGCTGCGCACGCCTACGGCTATACCGAAGGAAATCATTATCCCCAAGGAGCCAGAGGCGCCGCCACCTGTTCCGGGAGTCGTCGGCGGAGTGGTTGGTGGAGTTCCGGGAGGAGTCCCCGGCGGAGTACTCGGGGGTGTGCTGGGTGGCATCGGACCGGCTCTGCCGAAAGTGGCCGCGCCACCGCCCGCGCCTCCGCAGAAGATCCGTGTCTCCTCCGGGGTGGCGGAGGGGAACCTGATCCATGATGTTAGAGCCGCAATATCCTGTTCTTGCCCGCCAGGCCCATATTCAAGGCGTAGTGGTGCTGCTGGCCGTGATCGGCAAAGACGGCGCCGTGCAGGACCTGCACGTCAAGAGTGGCCCTCCGATGCTGGCGCAGGCGGCAGTCGATGCCGTCCGACAGTGGCGCTACAAGCCGTACTTTCTGAACGGGCAGCCGGTTGAAGTGGACACGCAGATCAACATCAATTTCACCCTGGCCGGCGGGTAGAACGCGAGTGCCGCGCCCGATATGAAGCCGCAGAGTCAATTCGATGGCTCGGCCCTCCGCAAGCGGATGGCGGTGATTGCGCTACTGGTGTTTATAGTCTTCTCGCTCGTGCAGGTAGCACACTTCCATCCGACCGGGGCTGACCACCCAAATTGCTCTCTCTGCCTGACCGCGCACTGCGTAGCTGCTGCTACCCAAATCAGCACAGCGCCGGCAATCGCTTTTGTCTGCTGTTCTGACGTTCCCTCCCAGCCGCAGCTTGTCTCCCGCCTCTACATGGCGTCCAACTTCATCCGTCCTCCGCCTGCGACTGCCTGATTGATCAGCCATAGAGCACATTCTGCACCCTAACTCTGTAATCCGTGAGTCAACGCGCAGTATGGCATAGGAGGATTCATGCTGGCTTCTTGCAAGAAATCGCCTGCAGTGATGGTTCTAGTTGTGTCCTTGCTGGCGTTCGGTTTGAACGCTATGGCGCAGTCTGGAGGAAGTTCAACATCGGTTACTGGTACTGTGACGGATCCTTCTGGCGCAGTCGTCCCCAATGCAACCGTGGAGATTCGCAATCCCGTCAGCGGGTTTGACCGAACCGCCACCGCCGACAGTTCAGGAAAATTCACCATCCCGAACGTCCCTTTTAACAATTATCACCTCACTGCAACGGCAAAGGGTTTTGCCTCGTATGCTCGGGATATTGACGTTCGATCGGTCGTTCCGGTGAGTGTTGCGATTCAACTGAAGCTGGAAACCGCCGCTACCAGTGTGACGGTTCAGGCGCCTGCAGAAGAGCTGCTGGAGAAGACGCCGACATTCCATACCGACGTGGATCGCAACTTGTTCCAAAAGCTCCCGCTGGAAAGTCAGTCGTCGTCTGTAAGTTCCTTGGTTACGCTAGCAACTCCTGGCATTGCCGCGGATTCCAACGGACTTTTTCACGGGATGGGAGATCACGCGGAAAACTCATTTTCGGTTGACGGCCAGCCGATTACCGACCAACAGAGTAAGGTTTTTTCCAACCAAATCCCCCTTGATTCGATTCAATCGATGGAGGTCATAGCAGGCGCCCCGCCTGCTGAATACGGAGACAAGACAAGCGTTGTTATCAACGTCACAACGCGATCTGGCCAGGGGCTCAAGACTCCGACCGGCAGTATCACAACTTCCTATGGAAGTTTCGGTACGGCTAGTACCGGATTCACATTGGGCTACGGAGGCGACAAGTGGGGAAACTTCATCTCGGCCAATGGGCTTAATAGCGGGCGCTTTCTGGATCCCCCGGAGTTCACTGTTATGCACGATAAAGGAAACCAGGAGAACGTCTTCGACCGCGTCGACTATCAGTTTTCAAATGTTGACACGTTGCACTTAAATCTGGGATTTACGCGTTCCTGGTTCCAGACACCCAACTCCTTTGACATGCAAGACGCGACCGGGTGGAACGGGCTGGTGCCGGGCTTTAATAATGGCCTTGGACCTAATGGCCTCCCAGTCGGCCCAGCCGACCAGCGCTCGCAAATCAAGACCTTTAATATTGCTCCATCGTGGAATCGAGTGCTGAGTACGAGGGCGGTGTTCACCCTTGGCGCGTTCGTACGCCGTGACCAATACAACTATTACCCGAGCGCCAACCCATTCTCGGATTTCGCGCAGGATCTTCAGAGCGAAACCATAGCTCAGAATCGCAACCTGACGAACGCGGGCCTTCGGTCGGATATCTCCTATGTGAAGGGGATACACAACATTAAAGCTGGAGCTACTTACCAGCACACCTTCCTCAATGAAAATGACAGCCTCGGAATAGTTGACCCCACATTAGTCAGCCCAGGGGATACCACCCTGGCCCCGTTTGATCTCACCAACGGAGGAACTCTCTTTCATTTCAATGGGCACGCCGATGTGAAGCAACTGGCTCTATATTTCCAGGATGCGATTACAAAGGGAAACTGGTCTTTCAACCTCGGCCTTCGCGGCGATTTCTACAACGGCCTGAGTACAGCTAAAATGGCCGAACCTCGCCTGGGAGTCGCCTACACCATTAAACCCACCAAGACTGTTCTCCGCCTGTCCTATGCGCGGATAATGGAAACTCCTTTCAACGAGAACCTGGTCCTTGCCAGTATCGGCTGCCAGAACCCTGTCTTGAATTCGCTGTTGGGCTGTGCAGCGACCGGCCTTACCCCAATAAGCCCCGGCCGGCGCAACGAATTCCATGCAGGACTGCAGCAGGCCCTTGGCAAACACGTGGTGTTCTCCGGCGAGTACATTTGGAAGTACACGCATAATGCGTATGACTTCAGTGTACTGGGCAGCTCCCCAATAACTTTTCCTATCGAGTGGGATAAGTCAAAAATCACCGGAGTCGCGGGCCGCGTGAGCCTGACGAACTGGCATGGCGTGACAGCGTTCATGGTCTTCTCCAGTGTCGCCGCGCGCTTTTTTGAGCCGCAACTCGGCGGCGCCGGCGCCACCCCGTCCGCGCCGACGGGAGTTTTCCGCATCGATCACGACGAGAAATTCAATCAGACGACGCACTTGCAATATCAACCCTGGAAGAGAGGCCCGTGGGTCGGCTTCAACTGGCGCTTCGACAGCGGCCTGGTGGCAGGACCAGTTCCGTGCGCTGGTGGAAATTGCAGCAACGGCCCGAATGGTAGCGTCAGCGTCGTTGACGTATCGAATCTAACCCCCAATCAGCAAGCCCAAGCCGGCCTGTTTTGCGGGCCGGTACGCGCCCTGCCACCAGGCCCGGGCCATCCCATCGGCGTTCCAATCAGCTCCAGTTTGGGCCCCAACCTCTGTCCCGCTTCTTCATACGGTTCAACACTGATCTCGATCCCCGCTCCAGGAACCGAGAATGACGACAAGAATCCCCCGCGGATTGGCGCCCGCAATCTCTTTGACCTGTCTGTCGGGGATGACAACCTGTTCCGCGGCGCAGAGATACAAGTGGAGCCTTCAGCTTACCGCCATCAACCTGGTAAACACGGTTGCGCTTTACAACTTCCTGTCCACCTTCAGCGGGACACACTATGTCACGCCACGGACATTAACGGTCGCCCTAGGCTTTCATTTCTAGCTGGGCGGTCGATATTCAGGGGCAGCGCTGCCGGGCAGGCGCTGCCTTTGCCTCGGTACGCAAAGTGCCCAGCTTACATACATGTTCCGATTTCACTAGAAGGCTTCAGGAAAGGGCTGGGACAACATCTTCCGCGGCGAGCGCAAGAAATGGAACGCCAGCTTCACCGTGGTGAATGTGACCAACAAAGTGGCGTTGTACAACTTTCTCTCGACTTTCAGTGGAACGCACTTCGTAACGCCGCGCAGCTACACCGGCCAGATCACGTTGACCTTCTGATCCGCGCGTTGCACGGGCGCTGATCGCGGCAGCGCTGGACGAATGCTAGTACGGGAAGTGACAATGTCTTCTCAAGGAAAGGACCCTTACTCCACGATCGCCATGGTGTCTCCGGCGTTGACGTTGCCGCCCTCGGCGACCGTCACCTGCTGCACTATGCCTTTCTTCGGCGACTTGATTTCGTTCTGCATCTTCATGGCTTCGACCACCAGGATGCCCTGGCCGGCTTCGACCGCTGCTTTCTCCTCGACCAGGATGCGAATGACCTTGCCCGGCATGGGGGCGATGATCTTCTGCGGCCCTTCGCTGCCGGTTGCCGCCGCCCGGCGGCTGCGCAGCGAGCGCGGATCGCGGACTTCGGCGGAGAAGCGCTCGGAGCCGATCACGACGTTGCTGCCGCCCAGGATCGAATACTCGCGCTTGATTTCGTAGGCGCAGTTGTCCACCAGCATGGAGATGACATCGCGGGCGGTGAAGGCGGCGTCAACGACGATCTCCTGGCCGTCCACCTGGCATTGCCAGAGCTCGCCCTGCTGCAGCAGTTCCACCTTGTGCAGAGTGCCGTCGATCATGACCTCGTAGGTCATCGCAACGCCTCCTCGCGTGCCCGCTTCTTCCAGTTGCTCGCGGGCTGCGCCGGCGGCGTGCTGACGGTGAAGCTGCGGTTATTGGCCCCGTCCTCGCGCCGCTCCGTGCCGCCGTTGCGCGCCGCCTCGGCGAACAGGGCGGCGGAAATGGCGGCGATCGGAATCCGGCGGCGGGTGCGCTCGTCCATCGTTCTGGGGTCGCCCAGCAGCCCGTCAAGAAAGCCGGTATTGAAATCGCCGGCCTGGAAACCGGGATCGAGCAGCACGCGCCGGAAGAGTCCGAGGTTGGTCTTGATGCCGCCGATGAAGATCTCGCCCAGGACGCGGCGCATGCGATTGATGGCTTCCATGCGTGTCAGGCCGTAGGCGCTCAGCTTGGAAAGCAACGGATCGTACTCGATGGGGACAACCCAGCCCTCGTAGATTCCGTTGTCGCGGCGGATGCCAGGGCCGGAAGCGGTAATCAGCCTGGTGATGCGGCCGGGAGAGGGAAAGTAGTTGTTGTCCGGATCCTCGGCGTAGATGCGGCACTCGATGGCGTGGCCGCGGAGGTGCACGTCTTCCTGCCGCAGCGGCAGCTTTTCACCGGCGGCGATGCGAATCTGCAGTTGCACCAGGTCGAGGCCGGTCACCAGCTCGGTCACCGGATGCTCGACCTGCAAGCGCGTGTTCATCTCCAGGAAATAAAAGTTGCGCTGCTGATCGACCAGGAATTCCACCGTGCCGGCGCTGGTGTATCCGGCGACCTGGGCGACACGCACCGCGACCTCGCCCATGCGCCGCCGCATTTCAGGATCGACGATGGGCGAGGGCGATTCCTCCAGCACCTTCTGATGGCGGCGCTGGATGGAGCACTCGCGCTCGCCCAGATGGATGACGTTGCCGTGCTCGTCGGCCAGGATCTGCACCTCGATGTGGCGCGGGAACTCGATCAGCTTCTCGATATAGACTTCGTTGTCGCCGAAGGCGCGCTGGGCTTCGGAACGTGCCACGTCGAAGGCGGAGCGCAGCCCTTCCGGCGTGCCGGCCATGCGCATGCCTTTGCCGCCGCCGCCGGCTGCGGCCTTCAGCATCACCGGATAGCCGATCTGCTCGGCGAACTCCAGGGCCTGCTCAACCGTCTCCAGGCCTCGCTCCGAGCCCGGGACGAGCGGTACGCCGGCGGCTTTCATCGTCTGGCGGGCGCGCGTCTTGGAGCCCATCATCTCCATGGCGCGCGCACTGGGACCGATGAACTTGATGCCGCTCTGCTCGCAGGCCTTGGCGAACGCGGCGTTCTCGGAGAGGAAGCCGTAGCCGGGATGAATCGCGTCGGCTCCGCTGAGGCGCGCGACCTCGAGGATCTTCTCCATGTTCAAGTAAGACTGGCTGGCCTGGGCGGGGCCGATGTGATAGGCATAGTCGGCCTTGCGCACGTGCAGCGCGCGCCGGTCGACATCGGAGAAGACCGCGACCGATTCCAGTCCCATCTCACGGCACGCATGGGCAATGCGCACCGCTATCTCGCCGCGATTGGCAATCAGGATTCGCCGGAACATGATTCACCCCACTTCGCCCCAGCAGATAGACGAAAGCCCGTCTGCTGGGGACCCGAGACGAACACCTCCCGCATGTAGCGCGGGAGCGCGCCAATTGCAGGCGCCCAAACACAAACCTGGCAAATTACCCGGGAAGCAAATCAGAAATACAAGACCATCCCCACGGAGGAGAGGCTAACTTACAAAGCAGGATGGCGGCAAGCCTTCCAGCTGCTTTTTTTGATGCTTGTCGGGGGAAGAATGGCGGAAGGAGATCAGGCCGGGGTGGTGGCGCGGTGTATCGGGGTGGGGCAAGGGTGCGACCGGACCGTGCAGTGAGCGTCAGCCCCCTGAGAACCTAAGTTGCTGCTGGAGCTGCAAGCTCGCTGTTTCATGCGCCAGGGCGGCACGACTGAGGTGTCTGCGCGCGAACCTAGCGCCTCGCCCCTACAGGGCTCGACCCCTTCCTACCGTGCTTTCCCAGCGCTGAAGCGCTGGGCTAACAAACACTGCCGCTGCGCGGCGAAGGGCATTTTCGTTACCTTACTGGCCGAAACCGAGGTTCCCCTCGCACAGACTAAACTGGCTGCGGAAAAACGCGCCGAAGCAACAAGCGAGGCGCTATGGATGTGGCTACTATAGTATCCGCTATCAAGATCTTGTAGTCCCATCCAATCCGAAATCTGTTTTTCCGCAGCCCCTAAAATCGTGTCCTGATGCACTACGCTGCCACAGTCTGGGCCACTGTCGCAGCTATAAGGCTTGGATGGGAACAACGTATTCAAATTCCAAATCCAGCCTGCCTTTACTGCTTCTTTTCGCCCTCCGGCTTCTTTTCGTCGTCGATGACGATGCCGGCCACGCCCTCCTTCTGCTTTTGTTTTTCGATCCTGGCCTTGCGGATTGCCATGGCCTTGTCCTGCCAGTCCATAGCGGCGCCGGTGTCGGCCACGCGGGCTTTGGCATCGTCGCACTGATAATCGGCCCGCTCGCGGTAGAGCAGGTTCATATAGTTCATGGCGTCTTCGTAATCGGGCCTGATCTCCAGGGCCTTCTGCAGCATCCGCAGGCCCTCTTCCACCCGGCCCTGGTTGGCGAGCCTGACCACCGCACAGACCTGCTTGTCCTTGAGCTGGTCGGTGGGTTTCAGCTTCAGCTTGCTGCGTTGTTCCTGCCGGAAGCCGTAGGCCGAATTCCAGTCGATCACCGCGATGGCCTGGTAGTTGTCGGGATCGCCCGGATTGACGGCGGCGGCTTTCTGGTAATACTCCTTGGCCTCATCGAAGTGCTTCGTCTGCACGTAGAGCAGAGCTATCCCTTTGATAGCATTCAGGTTCTTGGGATCCTGGACAAGCGCGCGCTTGTACTCCTCAATGGCGGAGTAGGCCATGCGCTTGTTCTCTTCCGTCTCGGCGCCGGGAATGTACAGCTTGGCGTAGGCGGTGGCCAGATAGAGACGGGCGTTCATCAGTCCGGGATCGAGCGAGGCTGCGTTCTTGAAGTGCTCGATCGCCTCTTCGTAGCGCGAGTTCTTGTAGGACTGGACGCCTTTATTCAACTGATCGCGGGCCTTCAGCTTGGCGCATCCAGCCGCCGAAAGTACCAGGAGCAGGACCGCCAGGCCGCCCAGCCATGGCCGCCAGCTTCCGCCGGCGCTCCGACTGCTGGGATCGAGCACTCGTACGCCTCTGTTCATTTGCCAGTCACCTTCCCTTACCGGTTAAGACGTCAGTCAGGAGCCTATGCGATTACTTGACATGAGTTTACCCCAGCAAGCGGAGTTTCGGAATTATGTGCTTTGGGAGGGCCGAATCGGCTGAATTAGAACCTTCGTGCGGGGGTATAAAAGGCACGAGGGAATGGCCGCCGTCCATCGGCCATTCCCTCGGAAGATCTGGCAGCTTATGTCGGAGCGTGTGCGAGAACTCTGTCGCCCCTACGGGGCTCAATTCTCTTATTCCACATTACCCAGGGCTTACGCTGGGCTACTATCTTGCCGCCCGCTTCGCGGGCTGGTTTGGAGCACCTGAGCCGGTGCTCGCGCAAGCTACTGGCCGGCTTCGATTCTGGCGGTAATCAGCCCGACCTTATCCACGCCGGCGGCGTGGGCGCGGTCAATCACTTGGGCAATGTCAGCGAAGGGCAGCTCGGTGTCGCCCTTGACGAACATCACCTTCTCGGCGCGGCTGGCGAAGATATCGCGCAGGCGGGATTCGATCTGGTCGAAGGTGACGCTGTCCTGGTTGATCTTGAAGCTGGGCTCGCCGCCGGGACCACGCAGCACCTGCACGACGATAGTGCGGTCGCTCGGAGGCGGCGTCTGCTGCTGGTTCTTGGGCGGTTGCGGAACCAGCGCGTCCAGGCCTTTCGAGGTGAAGGGCGTGATCACCATGAAGATGATCAGCAGCACCAGCAGCACGTCGATCAGCGGCGTTACGTTGATGTCGGCGGAGGGGCCGTTTTTCCCTCCAACTCCCATTGCCATAAAAGCCTCACTCTACTTTTGCTGCGGCGAATGCAATAACGATTCGCCGGGGCGGGGTAGCAGCCCCCTACTTCTTTTCTTCCGGTTTCTGCTCGTCAGTCTTGCCGCCGGCGGCACTGGCCGGAAGCGGTGCGAAGGAACCCTGGGTGCGCTGCTCGGTCAGCAGTCCGAGCTCGTCGACACCGGCGGAGCGAACATTGTCCACCACGTCCACCACCGCGCCGTACTTGGCGCGGGCATCGGCCTTGATGAAGACGCGCTTGTCGGCCCGGTTGGCGAGCCGGTCCTTCACCTTGTCGGTCAGGATCTCCGGGCTCACTTTATCGGCGCCGAAGAAGATCGACCCGTCGCGCATAACCGCCACCAGCAGCGAATCTTCTTTATCCGCGTCGGGCATCTGCACCGGGTTGTCGGTCTTCGCCAAATCGACGCTGACGGTTCTTTGCAGCATCGGCGTAATGACCATGAAGATGATCAGCAGCACCAGCATCACGTCGACCATCGGGGTGACATTGATGTCGGAGGTGACCTGCAGGCTGCGTCTCCAGCTTTGTTGTGGCATGTTTCTTTAACTCCCTATCCACCGCGGTCCCAAACTCGCGCTTGCCGGCGCGCGGCCAATGCCGCGCGGCGCGGGACCGGTCATGGCCCCGGCTCCGCTACTTGCGGACCAGGTTGCGCTGCTTCAGGAAGTAGTCAATCAACTCGCTGGAGCTGTTGTCCATCTCCACGTCGAAGGCTTCCACGCGGTTGGTGAAGTAGTTGAACATCCAGACCGCGGGAATGGCCACGAACAGGCCGATGGCGGTGGTCGCCAGGGCTTCGGAGATACCGCCGGCGACGGCGCCCAGACCGGTGGCTTTCGATTCGGAAATGCCGCGGAAGGCGTTGATGATGCCGACCACGGTGCCGAACAGGCCGACGAACGGGGCCGTAGAGCCGATCGTCGCCAGACCGCCTAATCCGCGCTTCAACTCGGCGTGGACGATGGCCTCGGCGCGCTCCAGGGCGCGGCGGGAGGCCTCAATCTGCTCGGCCTCGGCCGCCGTGCCGCTGACACGGAACTCCTGCAGTCCGGCAGTGACGACTTTAGCCAGATGGCTCTTCTTGTTGCGTTCGGCAACCTTGATGGCCTCGTCGATCTTGCCTTCGCGCAGGGCGCCGGCCACGGCGGGGGCGAACATGCGGGACTGCTTGCGGGCGGCGCTGTAGGCCATGGCCCGGTCGATCATGATGCCGATCGACCATCCCGACATGATAAACAGGACAATAACCACCAGCTTGGCCAAAAGGCCCATCTGCTTCCAGATCGAAATGGGATCCCAGCCGATGCCGGGAGCCTCCTGGAAGCGGCGGCGGCCAGCGCCGGCACGTTGCTCAGAACAAGGGTCGCGAGGTTAGCGAAAAGCATGGGACGGTGTTCCTCCTCAGAACTGTTTCGAAAGGCTGCTCGAAAATTGTAAAAACACGGCGAGACCGCTCATGTCTCGCGCCGGGCCTCAGGCAAATGCCTTGTTGTGTCCGTTCCGGGGCCTGCGCCGGGATGACCCTTCCACCCCAGCAACGGCAAAAGCGGCCGCTAACTGAGGACCCCAGCGCCTGGACCGGAAGCGCTGGCGGCCTGAGCTCCAGCAACGTTAGATGCAGCTTTTGGGCCGATTCTATCCACCAGAAATCTTGAACACGACACTAATTTCGGTTTCGGCCTCGCAAGGCTCACCGCTCAGTAGGGTGGGCTTATAACGCCACTGCCGTACTGCCTCCAGCGCTGCTTGGGCCAACATGTTATGGCCACTGACGACCCGTAAGTTCTCGATGCTGCCGTCTTTACTGATTACCGCCTGCAGCTTGACCACCCCTTCGATGCGCGCCTGCCTGGCCAGGGGCGGATATTGCGGCAGCACCCTGTGAATCAAGTTGGCCTCAGCCACCCCGGACGAGATGCGCAACTTCTGCGGCGGCGGTGGCACCACGACCTTGGGAACGAGCGGCGGCAAAGGGTTACCCAGCACGCCACCCAGTACCCCACCCGGCGTGCCGCCTGGGACGCCTCCAGGAACGCCTCCTATCACCCCGGCCACCAGGGGCGGCGGAGCCTCCTCCTGGACTACGGCAATCTTGTTGGGAATCGCCGTCGGAGTGCGCAACCGGCCATCTTCTATTTCACTGACCTTCTTCTGGCTGACCGTCTTGCGGGACCTTGGCCGCTGCGACAGCGACCCCGGCGGCGGGGGTGGGGGAGGAGCCACCAAAAACGTCGTAAGATGTTGCTGCGGCAGGGCTTGTGGAATAAACAGCGGAATCAGCACCACCACTCCTACGAGCAAGCCCTGCACGCCAAATGACAAGCTGGTAGTCAGCGGACGGCGGGTCTTGAATCGCTTGCCTGATTCGAGAAGGCTGTCTTCAAACATGAATACGACTCTGCCGCCAGCCCGGCAGCCGCCTGGGCCGAGGGCGCCCGCCTTTCGCCTGAATAGTCTATACAGTCTATCAAGCCTTGATCTTTACCTTCACCTTGTCCTTGCGGTTTGCCTCCGCTGCCTTGGCGGAAGCGCCCCTTCTCGTCCGCTCGAGCCGCCAACCCTGGTAAGCCACCAGCATCGGGGAAGCGATGAAAATCGAGGAATAGGTGCCGATAATGATGCCGATGACCAGAGCCAGCGAGAAGCCGTGCAGCACCTCGCCGCCGAACAGGAAGAGCGAGAGCACGGTCAGGAAGGTCAGGCCGGAGGTCAGCACCGTCCGGCTCAGCGTCTGGTTGATGCTGCGGTTGACGATATCGGAGAGGCTCTCGCGCCGCAGCAGTTTCACGTTCTCGCGGATGCGGTCGAAGACGACGATGGTGTCGTTCATCGAATAGCCGACCAGGGTCAGAATGGCGGCAATCACCGTGAGGGAAATCTCCTGCCTGATCAGGGAGAAGAAGCCGACGGTGATGATCGTGTCATGGAAACAGGCCACCACGGCGGCCGCGCCGTAGATCAGCTCGAAACGGAACCAGAGGTAAACCAGCATTCCGGCCAGCGAATACAAGGTCGCCAGCAGGGCCTGTTTCTGCAGTTGCTTGCCCACCTGCGGCCCCACGATCTCGACGTTGCGCACGCCGAAGTCGGAGGTGAAGAAATCCTGCTGCAGGCTGTCGATCACAGCGGGAGGCGCCACGGCGCCCGCCTCGGCCACCGAAGCAAGCACTCCGCTCCTGGTCTTATCGCGGTAATCGACTATGGCACGAGCGAGCTGGCTGTAACGCTGGCCGGCATCGAGCCCCGCATGCAACGGGTCCTTGCTGCGCAAGTACTGTTCCAGCGTGGAGTAGCCGACGTTATTCAGGTCCTGCTTGCCGGACTGGGTTTGCGTCTGCAGGGCGCGCACGATGGAGTTTTTGCCCTGGTCGAGGGCCTGCTCGGTGGTCTCCTTGAGGTCCAGCGCGATCAGCACTTCGTTAGCTGATGGCGCACCGTAGCGCTGGATGCGCGCGTCGCGCAGTCCGGCGCGATCCATGGCGGCGCGGATGTGGTCCTCGTTCGGTGTGTTCACGAACTTGACGTACACCAG
Organism: uncultured Acidobacteriota bacterium; assembly: GCA_963791145.1. GTDB lineage: Bacteria > Acidobacteriota > Terriglobia > Terriglobales > Acidobacteriaceae > CAWBRT01. Next base: position 122,408 of record CAWBRT010000002.1, read on the forward strand.
CGTGCCGCCGCGGAAATCCACGCCCAGCGGAATACCGTGCCAGAAGATCATCGACAGGATGCCGGCCGTGCTGAAGATCAGCGAGAAGGCGAGGAAGTACCACTTCTTGCCCAGGAAATCGATATTAGGATTGCGAAATAACTCCACTTTGAATTCCTCAAAACTGCTATTTCATCGGCGCTCGCCCGAACGGCGAGCATACACACTCTGCGCGAGAATTCTGTCGCCCCTACGGGGCTCAACTCTCTTGTCCCACTCTACCCAGGGCTTACGCCCTGGGCTACCGTCTTCCCGCCCGCTGCGCGGGCTGAGCCACATCACTCAACGAACAGCGCCCGCGAGATCAAACCCCAGGGGCTAAAAGCCGGGCCCTTTCAAAGAACTATCTGTGAAACAAGCTATCTTCCCGCCCGCTGCGCGGGCTGAACCACATCACTCAACGAACAGCGCCCGCGAGATCAAACCCAGGGGCTCAAAGCCAGGTCTTCAAAGAACTATCTGTGAAACAAGCTATCTTCCCGCCCGCTGCGCGGGCTGAGCCACATCACTCAACGAACAGCGCCCTCGAGATCAAACCCAGGGGCTAAAAGCCGGGCCCTTTCAAAAGAACCATCTGTACAACAAGTTCTAGATCGACAGTGCCTCGCCGCGCTGATGCCGGTTCAGAATGCTGTCGAAGATCGCCCGCGAGACGAACACCGCCGTGAACAGGTTGGCCAGCAGACCGAAGGTCAGCGTCACGGCGAATCCCTTGACCGGACCGGTGCCGAACAGGAACAGGATGGCAGCCGATACGATCGTCGTTACGTGCGTGTCGATGATGGTCAGCCAGGCATGTCCGAAGCCCTGCTCCACCGCCGAGGGCGGCGTCTTGCCGTTGCGCAGCTCCTCGCGAATGCGCTCAAAGATGAGCACGTTGGAATCGACGCCCATGCCGACCGTGAGAATCAGTCCGGCAATTCCAGGCAAGGTCAGCGTGGCCCCGCTGAAGCCGAGAAAGCCCAGCAGGATGATCAGGTTCAGAAACAAGCCCAGATTGGCGTTGATTCCGGCAAAGCGGTAATAGACCAGCATGAAGATCATCACCGCGGCCATGCCGTAGATGGCGGCGCGCACGCCCTGGCGAATCGAGTCAGCGCCGAGCGAAGGACCGACGGTGCGCTCTTCCAGATAGCGGATGCTGGCCGGCAAGGCGCCGGAGCGCAGCACCATGGCCAGGTCTTTGGTCTGCTGGTCGCTAAAGCTGCCGGTGATGCGGCCCATGTCGCGAATACCTTCCTGCACCCGCGCCACTTCCTGCACCTTGCCGTCCAGCACCACCGCCAGGTAATCGCCGACGTGGGCGCTGGTAAAGGCATAGAAGCGATTGCCGCCGTCGCGCGTCAGGTTGAAGCTGACGGCGGGACGGTTGTTCTCGTCCTTGGTTGGCTCGGCCCCGCGCAGATCGCGTCCGGTAACGGCCGAGGCCCGGCTGATCACGTAATAGGTATCCTGCGGCTCGCCGGAGGTGGACTGCTGACGTCCGATGCTCTTGCCCTTCATCACCACCGAGTCCGGCGGCAGGATGCCACCATGAGCGGCCAGCGCCGCTGCCTCAGAGGGATAAGTCGCGCCATTATCCATCGCCTGCCGAATCTCCAGCATGGCGGTGGACTGCATGATGTCCTTGACGCGGGCCGGATCGTCCACGCCGGGCAGTTGCACCAGGATCTGGTAATCGCCCAGTCCGTGCTCCTGAATCACCGGCTCGCTGACGCCGAGCTGGTCGATGCGGTTGCGGATGGTTTCGATCGCCTGCTCCACCGCGCGGTTCTTGAGCGCGGTCAGCGCCTGCTGCTTCATGGTCAGCGTGTAGGTGTCGCCCACATTGGCGGGAGCGGTGTAGTCGGGCAGGCGCTCCTCGACGAAGGTGCGCAACTCGCCGACGCCGTTGGGAGCAAGACCCTTGATGACGATGCGGTCGGGATTGGTGGCGGGATCAGGCTTGCTGATCTCGGCGTAGCTGACGCTCTTCTGCCGCAGCCCGTCTTTGAGACGCTCGATCACCTGGTCGCTGTCCGCATTGACGGCATCGTTGACCATCACCTGCAGAATCAGGTGGGTGCCGCCCTTGAGGTCGAGTCCGAGATGGATGTTCTGCTGCAAGCCGGCCAGCACGCCGCCTTGCTTCATGGACGCCAGGCTCTTTTCGGGATCGTTGCCGAGCAAGATGCCCCAAGTAAACACCAGCAGCGTCAGGAGAATAAGAACTACTTTCCAGAGCAGGTTTTTCTTCATTGCAACCGCAACCGCCTAGTAGAACGATTTCAAGTTCTGCGCGAGCCTCGCGCCGGGGACGCCGGCTGCGCGCGGATATATATGTTTCGCGAATTGAAAGCGGGGCCGCCATCGCCGGCGGCGTCTGCTTCCCCTTCTAGGATTTAAGCGCCTGGTCGTCGGTAAAGACCGAGACGATGGCACTGCGCGAAATCTCAAGCTTCAGGTTGTCGGGCGGGACGCGAATTATGACCGTCGGGTCGCTGCCTTCGCTCTTGACCGACATGATGACGCCGCGAATGCCGCCGTTGGTGGCGACCCGGTCGCCGGACTTCACGTTGCTCAGCATCTGCTGCCACTTCTTCTGTTTGCGCTGCTGGGGAAGGATGAGCAGGAAATAAAAGACAGCAAAGATGCCGACCATCATGATCAGGCCCATGCTGCCGCCGCCACCACCGCCGAACTGGATATAAGTTGCTAATGAACTTGTCATTCTGTCTTACTCTCCGTCGGCCGCCCCTGCGGGCATGCCGGCTGAATTGAACCCCCAAGGCGTGATTTGCTGGCGCCGGTACAGAGGTCAAACGGACTACCCCACAGAGGCGTTTCTGTGCCTCTCAGAGCCCGGCGAACGGCACTGCTATGCACGGAAAGTGACCATCAAACAGCAGAACGGGAACTTGTAAATTCCGCCAGAACTATAGCATGACGAACCCGCCGCATAGTGTCAAGGTAGTACGACAAGTTATGCACGGTGTTAAGAACTTGCGCTAATACCTCATTAGAAGCATAGAGATGCCGCAGGTAAGCGCGGGAATAGCGGCGGCATACCTTACAGCCGCAGTTTGAGTCCAGCGGGCCTTCATCCTGGGCGTAACAGCTCTTCTTAATGCTGAGCTTGCCCTCGGAGGTGAACAGCAAGCCGTGCCGGGCCGCCCGGGTTGGCAGAACGCAGTCCATCATGTCAACCCCAAGCGACACATACTGCGCCAGTTCCTCCGGCGTCCCTACGCCCATGACATAGCGCGGTTTATCCGCCGGCAGGAGCTCGATGGCGGTCTCCACCATCTCCCAGGTCTGCCGGCGCGGCTCGCCGACGCTCAGGCCGCCGATAGCGTAGCCGAGAAAGTCCATCTCCACCGTGCGCTCGGCCGATTCGCGCCGCAGTTCGGGGTACATACCGCCCTGCACGATGCCGAACTGCGCCTGCGTCTGCTCGCGGCCGCTGGTCTGGCTAAGCTCCTCAAACCAAGGCGTTTCGCGCCAATGCTGCGCGAAGTAATCCTGGCTACGGTGGGCCCAGCGCAGGGTCAATTCCAGGGAATTGCGAGTGCGCTGGCGGTCGGCGGGAAACTCCGTGCACTCATCGAAGGCCATGATGATGTCCGCCCCCAGGCCGATCTCGGCCTCTATGGCGCTCTCCGGACTGAAAAAGTGCGACGAGCCGTCAATGTGCGAGCGGAAGGCAACGCCCTCTTCGCTGACCTTGCGCAGGCTTCCCAGGCTGAAAACCTGGAAGCCGCCCGAGTCCGTCAGGATTGGCCGGGGCCAGCCCATGAACTTCTGCACCCCGCCGAGCCGGCGGACGGTCTCCACGCCGGGCCGCAAATAGAGGTGATAAGTGTTGTTCAGTAGAATCTGAACGCCCAGTTCTTCCAGCGTCTCCTGCGGCACTCCTTTTACGCTGCCCAGGGTGCCGACCGGCATGAACACAGGGGTCTCCACCTCTCCGTGAGGAGTGACGAAGCGTCCCGCCCGGGCCGCGCCCGAGGTGGCTTCCACCTGGAAAGAAAAGGACATTGCACCGATTGTAGCGGAATGGGGAATAGGGGATAGGGAATAGGGTATAGGGATCAGGGTATAGCAACCGACGCGAACTGCGCAGAACAGGGCCCGCCGGCGAGGACGCCGGCGCCAAGGAGAACAAGTGGCTCTGCGAAGTCGAAATTCAGCTACAATCCCCGGCATGAAAATCTGGCACTTCTGGCTGGTACTGTTGCTTTCTCTGACGTTGCTGCTCAACCCTGCGGCGGCAAGCGAAGATACTGAATTGAAAAAGCAGATCAGCTCTGAGCTGGTCGGAAAGATCGTCACGCTTCGTGGCTTCTATAAAGGCAGGCAGCTGAACTTCGATGCAGACGGGAATCTCGTGGGACGCGCAGAGCCGGGACCTTGGACAATCTACGGCAAGATGCGGCCAGTGAGAGTGTCTGTTTCCGATGAGAAGGTTTCTATCGAGGCGGATCGGCTTATCGTTCACTTCGGCAAGGGCGAGATGCAGCCAGAATACAGCGATTCGGACAAAGTCACTCTATATATCAAGCATGGCGGGGCTAAGGACAACCAACAGGCATTAGCCGCAATTTCCAGAATGCTTTTGATAAAGCCGGAAGCCCTCAGCGATCTTGTGCCCGAGTATTGGAAATGGTTCGTCAGGAAAATGAACGGCGAAACTCTCGATCCTTTACCACAAGAAACACCTCCTGATGGACAGAAGATATTCAAGGTGGGAGACAATTCACCGGGTCCAGATGGAGTTGTCAGGAAAGCGGTGCCTCCAAAGGTCATTTACGATCCCGATCCCACTTACGAACTGATAGCAAGACAACATAAGTTTCAAGGTACCAGCGTGCTTTGGCTGATCGTCGACAAAGAAGGAAAGCCCGCCTCGGTTCACGTACACGCTCCGTGTGGGTTTGGACTCGATGATCAAGCGGTCGCTACTATTCAACGTTGGAAGTTCAACCCTGCCACCCTCGACGATCAGCCGGTAGCAGTTCAGATTGCGGTTGAGGTCAACTTCAAACTCTACAAAGGAAAACGGCCGCCTAGCCCGTGATTCTGGTCTGGCCTGGTCCGCTCATTTCAGGCATGATAGAAGTAATGTCCTCTGATCTACCTTCTTCTGATCCCAGTGCGCCAAAGGCGGATTCGGTGCCGGGCCTGCAGGCTGTGGTCTTCGACTACGGAAAGGTTCTGTCGTTTGAACCCACGCCGGACCAATGGCATCGGCTGGCCGCGACCGCTGGGCGTCCGCTGGAGGAGTTCCGCCGCGACTACTGGCTCTACCGCGACGAGTACGATCGCGCCGGCTGCGGTCCGGTCTCCTATTGGCAGGCAGTGGCGCGCCGTCTGCTCGATGCCGAGAGCCTGCGCCGGCTGATCGAGTACGACAATGAGCAGTGGACGCGCATCAACCCGCAGATGCTCGCTCTCTCGCGGCGGCTGCGGGCCGCCGGCGTGAAGACGGCGATTCTCTCCAACATGGAGTTTGAAATGCTTGCCGAGCTGCGCACGAAATTCGCCTGGCTGAAGGAATTCGCTCCCCTGGTCTTTTCCTGCGAGTTGCGGATGGTCAAGCCGGAGATAGAAATCTTCCGGCACACGGCCGCGCTACTGGGCGTCGAGCCGGGCAAAATCCTGTTTCTCGACGACAAGCCGCGCAACATCGACGGCGCGCGCCGCGCCGGCATGCAGGCTTTGCTGTTCGATGTGCCGGAGAAGATCACAGCGGTGGAGGATCTGCTGCGCGAGCAAGGCATCACCCTGCCCGGGGTGGAAGAGATCGCCACGGTCATGCAGGCGCGCGGCTGATTATTGTTTTCGGAACTTCTACGGCTTGGGAATGCCGTGCTTGGCCAGCAATTTCGGCACGTTGACGATCACGCGTTTGATGATGCCGCAGCCGATCTCACGGTCGTCGACCTTGACGCTGACCCGCATTAAATAAAACTTGCCTTCGATCTTCTCGACCACGGCTTCAGCTTTGACGACCGTGTTCAGCCCGGCGGGTGCGCGGTGCTCCACGTTGATGGCCGCGCCCACGGACATTTCGTCCTTCTCGCAGAAGGGCTGCAGCGCGCGCGACCCGGCCACCTCCATCAGGCGGACCATGTCCGGCGTCGAGTAAATAGGCGGCAAACTGTGGTTGAACGCCGTCAGCGTGTTCTCAAACTTGACACGCTCCTCGGACACACCTCTAGCGCCAATTGGAACCGGCTTTGCCATGGGCGACAGACTAGCCTTTCGGCAGCAACTTCGCAAGACCATTTACGCCTGCCACCCGGTAACAAACTGGCATCCTGCCGACTACCCCATACACTCCCAAAATGGCCGCCGGAATTGCGCCAGTCCGAAGGCGCTGCGCCTCCATGGTCTAACTCTGGGGTCTGACTCTGGAGATTTTCAAATTGAGACGGTAGGCGAAGAAAAACAAACCCGGCGCAACGCGGAAGGCGCCTTGACCCGGTAGGGGACTACCCGCCTTCCGGTTTGTCCCTTTGCAGCTTGCGGTAGATTTCGCTTTTGCTGACCCCGAGTTCCTTGGCTACGCGCTTCATGGCCTCGCGCTGGTCGAGAGCTTCCTTCTGCATCAGCTCGCGCACCCGCGTACGGGCGTTCTTCTGCTCGACGGCGGGCTGGCCGTGCTCCTCCGCCTTGCCGATCAGCACGGTGATCTCGCCGCGTATCTCCTCGCGCAGCCCCAGCCAGTTCAGCACGTCGGCGGCCTGGCCGCGCAGGAACTCCTCATGCACCTTGGTGACTTCGCGGGCCACGACGACGTGGCGACGGCTCCCGAGTATCTCGACCATATCCTCCAGGGATTCCATCAGCCGGTGCGGCGCCTCGTAGAAGATTTGCGTATGGGCCGAGTTCTTGATGCTCTCCAGCGCCGCCCGCCGTTGTCCGCTCTTGGCCGGCAGGAAGCCGCCAAAGCGGAATGAATCCGTGGGCAGGCCGCTGGCCACCAGCGCCGCCAGAAACGCCGAGGGCCCGGGGATCGGCTCGACCGGAATGCGGTGGCGGATGGCGAGGGAAACCAGCCTGTATCCCGGGTCGCTGACCCCCGGCGTGCCGCCGTCGGTGACCAGCCCGATGGACTCGCCCTGCTCCAGGTGCATGATCAACTCGGCCGCCCGGGTCAGCTCGTTGTGCTCGTGATAGCTGATGGTGCGCTTCTCGATGCCGAAGTGGTTCAGCAGCTTCTGCGTCTGCCGCGTATCTTCGCAGGCGATCAGGTCGACTTCCTTCAGCACGCGCAGCGCCCGCAGCGTGATGTCCTCCAGGTTGCCGATGGGGGTTCCCACCAGGTACAGAGTCCCCGGGGGCTTGCCGTTCGCCGCTTGCGGGTTGGCAGGTTTGGCCACTGGCCGTTTCTCCCAAACAGGATACTCGACGCGATTGCCGGGGTCCCCGGCAGACGCCACGGCGTCTGCTGGGGTGGAGTGTAACACCGGGAACCTGCGGCTCTCAGGGCAATATCGGTTCCGCGCGGCAAAATCCTATAATCGTGTCATGCCCGAATCCAGGCGTCAGCTCGAAGCTCGCGTACAGAAGCTGCGTGGCGAGATCCGCGTACACGAGCACCGCTATTACGTGCTGGACGCGCCCGAGATCAGCGACGCCGATTTCGACGAGCTGATGAACGAGCTGAAGTCGCTGGAGGCAGCGCATCCGGAGCTGATCACGCCCGACTCTCCCACCCAGCGCGTGGGCGGGCAGCCGCGCGAGGGCTTCGTCAAGGTGCCGCACTCCACGCCCATGCTCTCGCTCGACAACTCTTACAGCGAGCAGGAGCTGCGCGATTGGGCGCGCCGCGCCACCGAACTGGCCGGCGCCACGTCGCTGGCCGGTGCCTCCGAGCTCGAATTCGTCTGCGAGCTCAAGCTGGACGGGCTTCCATGGCGTTGCGCTACGCGCCGAGTCACGCACAGGGCAGTCCAGGTTCGCGCAGGCCATCACGCGCGGCGACGGCTCGGTGGGAGAAGAGGTCACGCCTAACCTGCAGACCGTGCGCTCGCTCCCGCTGTCGATTTCCTCGCGAACTTTGCGCAAGGCCGGACTGCCCGAGAGCTTCGAGGTGCGCGGCGAGGTCATCATGCCTGCCGCGGCCTTCGAGCGCATGAACGAGGAGCGCGAGCGGCAGGGGCTGGCGAAGTTCGCCAACCCGCGCAACGCCGCCGCCGGCGCCGTGCGCGTGCTCGATCCCAACATCACCGCCCAGCGCCGGCTGGACTTCTACGCCTACTTCGTGATACGAGGACGGGCAGCACGCCCTTCGGCAAACAATCGGAGGCGCTGGATGCGCTGCACAAGGCCGGATTCAAGGTGAACCCGCACCGCCGCGTGGCTCACGGCATCGACGAGGTCTGGCAGTTCATCAGCGAGATGGAAGCCAAGCGCGAGAGCCTGCCCTACGAGATCGATGGCGTGGTGGTGAAGGTGAACCGCATTGCGCTGTGGCCGCGGCTGGGATACACCGGCAAGGCGCCGCGCTGGGCCATGGCCTACAAGTACGCGGCGCGCTCGGGCATCACCCAGATCGAAGACATCAGCGTGCAGGTCGGGCGCACCGGCAAACTCACGCCGGTGGCCATGCTGCGTCCGGTGCCCATCGGCGGCACTACGGTCTCGCGCGCCACCCTGCACAACATGGATTTCATCGACAACCTGGGCGTCAGGATCGGCGACTGGGTGAAGGTCGAGCGCGGCGGCGACGTCATTCCCAAGGTGGTCAAGGTGTCGAGGACAAAGACCAGCCGCGTCGGACAATCGTCATTTCACATGCCCGCCACCTGCCCGGTCTGCGGCGGACACGTGGTGCGCGCCGAGGGTGAAGCCGACTTCCGCTGCGTCAATGCCAACTGCCCGGCCAAGCTGCGCGAAACCATTCTGCACTTTGCCTCGCGCGGGGTGATGAACATCGACGGCATGGGCGACGCGCTGGTCGATCAACTGGTCGGGCGCGGCCTGGTGAAAGACGTGGCCGACATCTACCGACTGAAAAAGACAGACCTGCTGTCGCTGGAGCGCATGGGCGACAAGTCGGCGCAGAACGTTCTGGACGAGATCGAGCAATTCGAAATCGCTGCCGCTGGAGCGCGTGCTGTATGGGCTGGGGATACGCTTCGTCGGCGAGCGCACGGCCGAATTCCTGGCGCAGCATTTCGGCTCCATCGGATGCGCTGATCGAGGCCGCAACCTTGCCCGACGCTGAAGCGAGTCTGGCTGAGCTGCAGCAGGTGGAAGAGGTGGGTCCGCGCATCGCCGCCAGCATTCGCGAGTTCTTCTGCGAAGGGAAAAATCTGCAGCTCATCGAGCGCCTTAAGGGCAATAACCAGAAAGACGGGCTCGAGGCGTTGTGGAAGAAGCGCGCCAAAAAACAGCGCGGCACGGCGCTGGCCGGGAAAACCTTCGTCCTGACCGGCACGCTGGAAAAGTACACGCGCGACGAGGCCAAGCGCATGATCGAAGACGCCGGCGGCAAGGTCGCCGGCTCGGTCAGCAAGAAGACCAGCTACGTCGTCGCCGGCGCCGATCCCGGCTCCAAACTCGACAAGGCGCGCGAACTCGGGGTGGAGATTCTGACGGAGCAGCAGTTTGAGGGGCTGCTCAGTTCATTTAAAATTGAAGCGTGACGGTTTAGGAAATAGGGATTAGGGGTTGGTTAGGGAATAGGGTTTAGGGGTTAGGGAATAGTCGATTTAAAAGGGGATGCAGCAGGTTGGAAATGCAGATCCTTCGACTCCGCGCCCGCCAACCCGCAAAGGAATGCGGGTTGGGAAGATCAGCAGGCGCGTCGCTCAGGATGACGCCTCTTATCGCGAGAGAAATTCTTGGGTGAGAAATTCGGATTAGCGAAGCAATGGTGACTTAACGCGCAGAGATTGACTGCTAACCCCTATTCCCTACTCCCTAACCCCTGGCAAGGAGGCCCATACGAGCGACCGGCTGACCAAGATCACCACCCGCACGGGCGACGAAGGGAAGACCTCGCTGGCCGATGGAACGCGCGTCAAGAAGAACAGCGTCTACATGGAAGCCATCGGCGCCGTCGACGAGCTGAACAGCGCGCTGGGAATGCTGGTGGCCAAGCCTCTGGCCGCGCCCGTGCAGGAGCTGCTGCGCCATGTGCAGAACGATCTGTTCGACGTCGGCGCCGAGCTGAGCTACCCAGGCTACCAGTGCCTGACACAGCAGTCGCTGGAGCGGCTCGATGCCGCTATTGCTGAATTGAATGGCCAGCTGCCGTCGCTGAAAGACTTCGTCCTCCCCGGCGGAAGCGAAGCGGGCGCGCTATGCCACTTCGTTCGCGCCCTGTGCCGCTCGACCGAGCGGCGCGTGGTGAGCTGGCAGGAGGAAAATCCCGCTGAGGACGATCTAAAGACGCCCTACCTGAACCGGCTCTCCGATCTGCTGTTCGTGCTGGCTCGCTCGATCAATCACGACGATGGCGCAACGGAGACCTGCTGGGTGTCACCCGCCGCAAGGGCGAAGAAGGAAAGGTAGGAACAGGCTTTTCCGCAGTAACCCCCCGGGCTGTACCCGATGATGATCTTGTTTTTTCTTGAGAAAGACAAACGGCCCCACCCTTCGCCAAAAACGCGGTGAAATGGTGGCCACCCTCCTTCACATCTTACGGGCGGTTCCCATTTTGGGCGAAGCTGCGCCAAGGCGTTAGCGATAGCAAGCCAAGTCCCGCGCGGCTTGGCCTCCACTTCAGCAACTCTGAATTCACTGTATGCATCTAATCTAAAACAGTGCGTAGCGGTGCTCCAAGCGCCGCGTCACGAGGGCCCCGGTTTCTCTGGTCAATTCCACTCAAGAGAGGCTCCTCGATGACCTTCGAGCGGAACTCCTGCAAATTTCTTCTTGGCTTCGTTTGCCTGTCTCTGTTGATCATCTGCGCTGCCTGCGGCAGCGGCAGCGGCGGAAGCTTTGTCCTTTCCAACCTCCAAAGCCTGCCCGGCTGGCAAGCCTGCACCGGCCCGGTCTGCGCCGGCGGGGTCGGCGTTGCCACCTACTCCATTACTCAAGGCGAGTCACCGCCCTCTCTGGACAACAATTCGACCGAATTCCAGATCGGCGGAAGCACCGGATTCTCCAACGTAAAGTGGTCGGAAACACTTCCATCCGATAACACTGTCAGCAAGTTCACCCTGGATTTGCAGGCATATATGGCCGATCCCGGCGCTCCGCAGGCTGTCTCATTCGGAGTCTCCCAAATCGTTAAAGGTGCCTACTACTCATTCAAGTTCCAGTGCGATTTCAAAGGCACCGGCAGTTGGCAGGTGTGGGACCCGGCCAACCAGGTATGGTCGCCGACCACAATCGCCTGCGCGCAGTTCCCCGCCAATCAGTGGATCCACTTCGTATTTGATTTCGAGCGAACCGGCTCCGGTCAGCTCCACTACCAGGACTTCTCAATCAACGGCGCTAGCAACGTACTTGATCTATATTTCACCCCCAGCGCTAAGACGCCCGACGCAATCGTGGTTCACTTAGATGAAGATGGTGACGGCAATCAAGACGCCTATTCGGTATGGTTGGACGAAGTGACTCTGAGCGCCTACTAAAGCGACTTCGAGTTTCCAGCGGCCCCACATCAAATTGAGTTGGTTGTCGGCGCGGAATCCGGGGTACCTGCGTCGCGCAGTTTGCAGATCCCAGAGTTGGAACGGCGCCAACTCTGGGCTACCTACAATCAATCGCAACGAAAACAAAAAGCCGGACCGAAGTCCGGCTTTCTTCTTCCGAAAAAATCTCCTCTAGACCGACAGGGTCTTGCGAGCAGTTTTGTTCCTGAGCATTTCGACCACCGCCGGAATGCCGAAGAACGCCGCCGTGAAGAGCATGTCTGAGGCGGCCGTATTGCGGAAGAACGGGAGAGCGGCGGTGTAGCAGGCCAGCAGGCCCTGGAAGGTCCGCGGATACATCTCCCACGCGGCCCACACCGCGAAGTTGCTCAGCAGGAAAAACGAGACCGATGCGGCCAGCGATGCGCCGGCGATGCGCCAGGCGTTGGACTTGGCGCGGCCCGCCAGCAGGCTGCCCAGCAGAACGATGGCCAGGTACCAGGCCCAGATCACGATCTGGTCGGCGCGCAGCGGATAGCCGTAGACGCGCGTGGTCAACACCACGTCGCTTGCGATCAGCGCAGCCACCGGCACCCAGGCCTGGCGGCGCGGCATCCGCGAGCCGAAGAACAGCAGCGCAGCCGCCACCGGGGCGAAGTTCAGGGCCGAAGCCTCAGTCACCAAGCGGAACACCACGGCAAACAGCACCAGCAGGTAGGCCAGCATGGTCATCTCTCTTCTCTGGCGACTGGCAATCCAGCGTCGCTAAGCAGCCGCCCTCGTCGCCAAATGGGTCCCAAATCCGCGTTGGGGATAGTGAGCGGCGTCTATAGATTCTTGCGCCTTGCGCGTCCCGGCGTCAAGTGCACTGATATTTGGCGCCAACAGCTCACTCTTCCTCGCCGCCAAAAGGGGAGCCGCTCTCCAAGCCCGTCTGCAGCCGCTACCGGCGGCGAAAGCTCGCGTATTCCACCTGCAGGCTTGGCGATAGCAGAACGTAGGCGACCAACGCCCGGCGGCGGGAATCCGGGTACATGAAGCGCAGGTCGCGAAAACGCACCACGTAGCCCGGCGCATCGCCTGCGAGCCGCTCGGTCTCCAGCAGCGGATACTGCGCCCAAGCCAGGTACGCCTGGCCCAATCGGCTTGCCTCGGCGGCCTTGAGTGCGGGAGTCGGCTCGGGTTTGCGGTAGACGCGGGCGCGTCCCTCGGGATCGACCGCGGGAGCCAGCGAATCGACCTGAAGCGCCGTGTAGCTCTCGCCGGTATCCACCACGCCGTACCACACGAACGGATTCATCATGTAGGGAAAGGCGGAGAGGTGCACGGGCGGGCGACCGTGGTATTCGAGCGCCGCCATGGCATGTACCGCGCGGCGATGCTCGTAGTCGCGCACCGCCCAGAGCATCGCCATCAGCACCAGCGCCGTGACGGCGCCCAGCGCGTCCGCGCGGGCCTGGCGAGCGAGCGCCGATCTCGCGATTGATCATCGCGAACAATCCCGGCAGAACCAGCCCGGCGATCAGAAACAGCAGCAGCAGCGGCTCGACGATAAAGACGATGTCCCAGGAATACCACTTCGGCCACCAGGGCCAGAGCGGACGCAGACCATAACTGTTGGTGAAATCCAGCAGCAGGTGACTATAGCCGGCGACACAGGCGAACAAATACAGCAGTCCCCAGTGTGGCCGCGATGCAGGCGTTTCGGCAGACACAGTCTCGACGCGCCGCCGTCGCGGCCAGAAGCGGTGAAAGGCGAACACCACGGCGACCACGATTGCCGCCATCAGCGGGATTCCCCAAACCGTATGCGTCGCCCCGCGATGACAGGCGAAACCGGCGACAGAGCCTTTGGCGTAGGCCACGAAATCCAGGTCGGGAGCCTCCGCCGCCAGCGTCATGGTGACGGTGGCGAGCGCCGTCTTGCGGTTGAAGCCGGCGCGCGCCAGGCAGGCTCCGGTGAGAAAGTGCGTGACCGGTTCCATAAAATTTAGGGATTAGGGGTTAGGGAGCAGGGGTTAGAGAGTACCGCAAAGGCTACTCCCGAATCTTCTAACCTCTAATTCCTGGTCCCTATTCCCTATCCTCTGACCCCTACTCCCTAACCCCTATCCCCTGTTTTTTGGCGGCATCAGTAGCGTCAACGCCTTCGGTACGATGGCGATCTCAGCCGGTATGCCGTCCAGAACCTCCCCATCCGCCTGGGCCCGTATGCGAACCATGGCCATTCCTTCGGCGGCACGGCAGCGAACGCGCACGGCGCGGATGAACTCGACATTGGCCGCCCGGCTTACCGATTCCGGCACTTCGCCACGCGCCAGGGCGTAGAGTGCGTAACGGAACATGGCCCAGCGGCTGCACGGCTTCAGGGTGACGAGCTGCAGGTAGTCGCGGTCGAGCGCACCGCCCGGACGCCAGCGGCTCAGCCACTGGCCGAACGAGCTGACACGCATGGCGACTACTTCCAGCACCTCCTCGCGACGCACCTCGCCGTCCGGCAGTACGATCTCGGCGGTGAAGGGAACAAAGTCGTGCAGAAACAGGCGGGCAAATCCGGCCACGTAATAGGTGGCAAAGCCGCCGTGCTGCTTGCTGCGGGCGGTGGCATCGTAGATCAGTCCGGCGTGCGCGCCGATGCCGGCGGCCACGGAAAAATAAGTTGGCTGCCCGGCCGCCCAGACGAGCTTTCCGGCAGCCACGCGCCGCGGCGCATAGTCGAGCACTGCGCGGGCCGCCGCCGGCAACTCCTGCGGAAGTCGCAGATCGGAAGCCAGAACGTTGGCCGTTCCCAGGGGCAGCACGCCCAGGGCGACCGTTTCCGGTGTGTGCACCATGCCCTGCAGCACATCGTAAACCGTGCCATCGCCTCCGCAGGCAAAGATGGCGTCGAAGCCGCGGGCGATGCCCTCCTTGGCCTGTCGCCCGCCCGCGCCGGGAGCGCGCGTGGGTTCCAGTTCGACCTCCACGCCGGCGGCGCGAAAGATCGCGGCGACGCCCAACAGCGACGACTCCTCGCGACGGTGCGCGCCCCCCGCCTTGGGGTTGTACAGCAGCAGCGCTTTGCGAAAGGAGGGCATTCCCGGTACCGGACTACGCGTGCCCGCTTGGTTCGCCTGGGCATGGCGTTCACAAGCCATCCGCTACCTCCGGCGGCTAGCCGGAGGATTCGCTCTCGGCGTGGGCGGTCTTTCCGCGCAGCAGGTCAAGGGCGTGCGGCAAGAGGTTGAGGACGGCGGAGAGAGATTCTACCGCCGCTTTAGGATTGCCGGGCACGTTGAGGATCAGCGAGCGCCCGCGAATGGCACACAGTCCGCGGCTCAGGGCGGCCATCGGAGTCTTCTTCACTCCCTCGGCGCGCATGCGCTCGGCCACGCCCTCGACCAGCCGCGTGGAGACGCCCCGCGTGGCTTCTGGGCGTGACGTCGCGCGCCGCGATGCCGGTGCCGCCCGTGGTCACGACCAAGTCCGCCAGGTCGCAGTGGCGAACCAGCATCGCCTGAATCTGGTCCAGCTCATCGGGCACGATCTCCAGCGCCACTACGGTGAACCCGTTTGCTTCCAGAAAATGCCGCACTGCCGGACCGCCGGTGTCGGTGCGCTCGCCGCGCGAACAACGATCGCTGACCGTGATCACCGTTGCCTTCATCGTTCAGTTCTCAGTTCTCAGTTCCCGGTTCTCGGTTGGGTTCTCAGCGCTGCTTGCGATCCTTGCTGAGCCTTGTTTGCGAAGCTGCCGCGGATTTTGCTCGGGATTGCGCTTTCGACTGGCGCTTGTAATCTCCGCTCTTGCCTCCCGTCTTGCTCTCCAGAAGTATCTCGCGGATTTCGATCCCTTTGTCCAGGGCCTTGCACATGTCGTAGACGGTCAGGGCGGCGACGGATGCCGCTGTCATGGCCTCCATCTCGACGCCGGTTACAGCGGTGGTGCTGGCGGAGGCGCGAATGCGGACGCCATTCTCGCACAGCTCCATATCGACGGCAACGTGGGAGAGCGGAATCGGATGGCACATCGGTACCAGTTCCGAGGTGCGCTTGGCGGCCATGATCCCGGCCACGCGGGCCACCTCCAGCGGGTCGCCCTTGGGATTGCGCGGCAGGGCTCGCAGCACGGCGGGACGCATCCGCACCATGGCCGTGGCTACGGCCGTGCGCTTGCTGGCCGCCTTGCTGGAGACGTCCACCATGCGGGAACGTCCGTGGCGGTCGTAATGGGAGAGCTTCATGAAGACAGTTTCAAGTTTCAAGTTGCGAGTTTCAAGCGAAAACAGATTATCGAGCTTCAGCCGGCAACAACGGAGAAGCTTTCCGCAGTACAACAGCCGACTCGAAACTTGAAACTAGAAACTCGAAACTGCTTTTACTCCAGTTCCGCGCCAGGAATCAGGATACTGACCTCTTCGCCGGCGGTGAACTGCTCCCGGTCGGGAGGAATGACCAGGTAGCAGTTTGCCTGCGAAGTAGCCACCAGGTCGCCAGAGCCTTGCCAGTGCAGGAGTTCCACCTCGACTTGTCCAGGCCCGCCGTTGACTCGCGCCGGCAGGAACCGGGTCAGACCGGTGGGGGTCTGGAAGAGCGATTTCAGGCGGGCGGAGGCGAAACGCAAAGGGAGCATCTCGCCCCCGGCCAGCGCGCGCAGAACGGGACTTACGAAAAGCTCAAAGGTGACGAGCGTGGAAACCGGGTTGCCGGGAAGCCCGAAGAACGGCACTCGCCGGGCGATTTGTTCCGTCCGGCTTGAGGCTCGCGCAGGGCCTTTGCCACGGGTTGAGGCGGCGGCGCGCGCTGAAGCCTGGCGCGCTTTCTTTCGCGGAGGAGCGTCGCCAAAGACCAGCGGCCGCCCGGGCTGAATCTTCACGCCGGTGAAATGGAATTCCGCCTGCAGCTCTTGCAGCACATCCTCGACCAGGTCGTACTTGCCGAGGGAGACGCCGCCGGTCAGCAAGACCAGATCGTACTCCAGGGCGGTGGCGATCAATTCTCGCAGCCGCCGCGGCTGATCGGGCGCCACCGGCATGGGCACCGGCTCGCCGCCCGCCAGCTCAATCTGCGCGGCCAGCGAATACAGGTTGGAATTGCGAATCTGTGTAGGTCCGGGGAAGCCGTGCAAGGGAACGATCTCGTCTCCCGTGGTCAGCACCGCCACCTGCGGGCGCCGGTAGACGGTAACGGTCGCCGCGCCCACCATGGCCGCCAGGGCGATGCGGGCAGGCGTCAGCCGCGCGCCGGCGCCGAGCAACAGTTGATCTTCCCAGGCTTCAGCCCCTTGAGGAACGACGTTTTCTCCCGGCACGAGCTGCCGCGTGGCTTCTATGAGACGGTCATGGATGCGCGTGGCATGTTCCTGCATCAACACCGCGTCGGCATCGGCGGGAACGGGAGCCCCGGTCATGATGTAAACGGCCTCGCCGGGGAGCAGCTTGAAAACGGTGGACTCGGGCGAGGCCCCGGCCTTGATCTCGCCGACGATCTTCAGCCGCGCCGGAAGTTCAGCCAAATCCGCCGAGCGCACGGCAAAGCCATCGCGCGTGGAACGCGCAAACGGCGGCAGGTCGCGATCGGCATGAATGGGTTCGGCCAGGAAGCGGGCCAGCGCCCGGCTGAGCGAAACCTTTTCTACCCCGGTGGGCCGGAGCTGGCGGGCATACTTCTCGACTTTGGCGCGCGCCTCCGTCGCCGAGAGCACGCCCGGCACACTTTCAACTTTCGCCGGACCTCCCGCACGCTGGTGAGTGGATGCTTTCATGCTGTGCCTAAACGGCTCCCTTGAGCCTGTTATTAATTTATAGGACGGGTTCACCCGTGGCTCGCGCCTGGTACGGTATGGGATCAGGGATGCCCACAGCCTCGAAGGCACGCAGCCGCAGCACGCAGCTCTCGCACACCCCGCACGCCCTCTGATGGCCGCTGTAGCAGGACCACGTCAGCTCGAAGGGTGCTCCCAACTGCGCGCCCAGGCGGACGATCTCCGACTTGCGCATGGCGATCAGCGGGGTGACGATACGAATCTTGCCCTCTTTGGTGCCGGCGCGAATCACGCGGTTAAAAGCCTCATAGTACTCCGGACGGCAATCGGGGTAGCCGGAGCTGTCCTGCTCGACGGCGCCGATATAGATGGTCTCGGCGCCGATGACCTCCGCCCAGCTCACGGCCACGGAAAGAAAATGCGCATTGCGGAAGGGAACATAGGTGATCGGAATCTGCTGCCCCGGTTGCGGAGCGCTGCCGGTTGGCACCGCCAGCGCAGAATCTGTTAAAGCCGAGCCGCCAATCTCTCCCAATGCCTGGTTGCGCACCATGAGCCGCCGCGCAATGGCGAGCCGGTCGCATATCTCGCGAAAGGCCTGCTGCTCGCGGGCCTCGGTGCGCTGTCCATAGCTGACGTGCAGGGCGGCCACATGCTTTGCCCCGAAATCCTTCACCGCGAGGGCGGCGCAGACACAGGAGTCCATGCCGCCGCTCAGTACCACCACCGCTTTCTTGTGCTCAGGATCGCTCATAACGTAGGCCCAGTCGCCCTCGGCTGGGCGGGCGAGCGATAGCTCGCCCACGACTCTCTATTGATTCAAACGCCCTTCAGCGAAGGATCCCAGATCAGCTTGTGGATTTGCAGGCCGAGCCGCACCGGAAGCCCATCCTTGAGAATCCACTCCGCCAGATCGCGCGGATCGACCAGGCAATGCGAAACGTCTCGCGATCCCTTGGCTTGCTTATGGAAGGCGGGCGAGAAGATGACGTTGCCGACTCTGCCGGCAAGCTCGTGACATATAGTGAACTCGCGCGCAAACTCGTAGTCGGCGCGCGAGGCGAGTACGAACTTTATTTCGTCGTGGCTGCCGAGGCACTCGAGGTTGGCCAACCGGAAGCTGCCGGCTGCGCCCGAATCCGGGCACTTCACGTCCACGATCTTGAAGACCGACGGGGGCACGGCTGCCAGCGGACGCTCGCCGCTGGTCTCCAGCAGCAGCGTGTAGCCGCTTTCAATCAGGCTCTTCATCAGCGGCACCAGCTCGCGCTCCTGCAGCAGAGGTTCCCCGCCGGTGATCTCCACCAGGCCGGCTGCCGGCGCCAGCTGCCGAACTTCGGCAAGCACTTCCTCCGGCGAGATTTTGTTGCCGCCCTTGAAGGTGTACTCACTGTCGCACCAGGTGCAGCGCAGATTGCAGCCCGCCAGCCGCACAAAGACACACGGCAGCCCGGTAAACGACGACTCGCCTTGCAGCGACTTGTAGATCTCGATGATCTGCATGACAACATTTAAGATTTTCGATTTTTGATTTCAGATTGAACAGCAAGCACCGCGGTGCTTCGTTCTTCAATCTGAAATCAAAAATCAAAAATCTTAAATGTAAGCGTTCCCCTTCTACTCGTAATATGTCGCGATCGACGTCTCGGTCTCCCAGATGGTGACCCGCCGGACCTCGACACGCCCGCCGGTCTCGTTCTTCAGGCGCGCATTGGCCTGGTCGAAGAAATACTTTGCCAGGTTCTCAGCCGACGGATTCAGGACGGTGAAGGGTTCCAGGTCGTTGATCATACGGTGATCGAAGTACTCGATCACGTCCTTCACTACCCGCTTCATGTCCTTGAAATCCAGCAGCAACCCGGCCTGGTCCAGCTCCCGGCCGGCCAGCGTCAGCCGCACGCGGTAATTGTGCCCGTGCGGATGCTCGCACTTTCCCTTGTAGTTGCGCAGGTAGTGCCCCGCGGCAAACGTTTCTTCTACCGTGACTTCGTACATGATTCCTCGGCAGCAGCCAGGCGAAGGCGCTCGCGCGTGCACAAGCTGCCAACAACTATCTTAACGCGAGCGGGGGAACGGCGCGCCTGCTATTCACACCCGAAAAACTCGGCGACGCGGTTCAGCTCGGTAGTGCGGCTGTAGTTGGGCAGGCTGTTGAGAAAGACCCGCCCGTACTGTTTTTTGAGAATGCGATTGTCCAGCAGCACCAGGACGCCGCGATCGTCGAGCGAGCGTATCAGCCGCCCGAAGCCCTGCTTGAGCGAGATGACCGCCGATGGAACCTGGTACTGGAAGAAGGCGTTGCCGCCGGCCTCGTCCACCGCCCGGATGCGCGCCGCCACCACCGGATCGTTCGGCACGGCGAAGGGCAGCCGGTCGATGATGACGCAGCTCAACTGTTCGCCCTGCACGTCCACCCCCTGCCAGAAAGAGGAGGTGGCGAAGAGCACGGCATTGGGGCTGGCGCGGAATTCCTCCAGCAGAGCGTTCTTGGGCGCGCTGCCCTGCAGCAGCAGCTTGTATTCCAGCTCGCCCAGGAGCCGCTTGTAGACCTGGTTCATCTGGGCGTAGCTGGTGAACAGGCAAAAGGCGCGGCCGCGGGTGATCTCGAGCACCTCGCGTATGCGTGCGGCGGCGCGCTCGGCGAAGCCGGGTTCGCGCGGATCGGGCAGCTCCGGCGGGATGTACAGCAGAGCCTGGCTCTCGTAATCGAAGTGTGAGGGAACGATCAGCTCGCGCGCGTTCTCGATTCCCAGCCGCTGGCGAATGTAGTCGAAGCCGCCGCTTACGGCCAGCGTCGCCGAGGTCAGAACCGCCGTTTCAATCTGCTCGAAGACGGTCTGGCGCAGAATGGCGGAGACGTCGATGGGCGTGGCCTGCAGGAAGACATGCTGCCTGCCTCCAGCCTGGCGGGCGCCGCGTGATGGCGCTCCCGCGCGGCGCTCGATCCAGTACACGGTGTTGCGCTCGCTCGATTCCAGCAGGAAGCCGAGCTGCACCCGCAATTCCTCTGCGCGGCGAGCGAGGCGAAAAATCTCGTCGGGCTTGTTCTTCAGTCCCTGCAACTCGAGCCCGAGCTGCGCCAGTCCGGCCTGCAGGGCCATGAACTCGTCACCGCTCTCCTCCAGGAACTCGCGGCGGTTCTGGAACTCGAAGCGGCCTTCGCCGGGCGGCAGCACGGAGAAGAACAACTGCGCCCGCTCCCGCACCCGCCGCACCGCATCCGCCAGCGGACGCGAGGCGATGGCGTTGCGCTGGAGAGAGACTTCCACGTCGCGCAGCAGATCCTCCACCCGCAGGTTGCTGACGGTAATGCCGAAGTAGCTGCTGGCAACGTCTTCCAGCTCGTGCGCCTCGTCGAAGATGACCACGCCGGCTTCGGGCAGTACGCCGGCATCGGGAGCATCTTCCGCCGCCTGCTTCACCGCCAGGTCGGCGAAGAAGAGGTGATGATTGACGATGACCACGTCGCTTTCGGCGGCCTTGCGCCGCATCTCGGTGATGAAGCAGCGGTCCCACTGCTGGCACTTGGTGCCCAGGCAGTTTTCGGTGCGTGGCATCGAGGCGCGGCCACAGCTGGCCGCTCTCGGGAAGCCCGGACAGCTCGGCGCGGTCGCCGGTCTCGGTGGTCTTCTCCCATTCGCTGATGGTGCGATAGTGCTCGATCTCTTCCAGGCCGCTCAGAATGGGCGCATTGGCCAGGTCGTAGAGCTTCTTCCGGCAGAGATAATTGGCGCGGCCCTTCATGTAGCAGACACGCAATCGGTCTCGGGAGGCATCGCGCCCGGCCGCTGCCTCTGCGTCGCCTGCGGCGGCAGACGCCTTCGCCGGGGTCGCAAACAGCGCCTCTTCGAGGAAGGGAACGTCCTTGTAGAAGAGCTGTTCCTGCAGGGTCTTGGTGCCGGTGGAGATGATCACCCGCTTGCCTGAGCGCAGCACGGGAATGAGGTAGGCGAGGGTTTTGCCGGTTCCGGTTCCGGCTTCGACGATCAGGTGCCGCCGCTCGGCCAGCGCCTGCTCGATGGCCTGCGCCATGACCAGTTGCCCGCGGCGAAATTCGTACGCCGGGTGCGTGCGCGAAAGCACGCCGCCGGGGCCGAAGAAGCCATGCAGCGTTCCGGATGTCAAACCCGCGGGCTGTGTCGGAATAGACAAGAGAATCTGGTTGATGATAACCCCGGAAACCCGGCCGGCAACGTGGAACCGTTACGCTGAGTTACCACAACTCCAAAGATAAGCCGTCTATGGCCTCAAAGTGAGAATCACGCGTCACCAGCGTGAGTTCGTGCTGCTGCGCGAGGGCCGCAATCCAGACATCGTTTTCGGGAATGGGGGTGCCCTTTCCACGAAGACGGTTTTTCACACCGGCATAGGCTGCGGCCGTGCCCCGGTCGCAATCGAGAACCAGGAGGGAACGAGCCAAATCATCCAGGCGAGCCAGGTTCTGCTCCACGCGAATCGAGGCCAGTGCGCCGTACCTCAGTTCCCCAAGCACAGGCACGCAAAGGAAGACCTCCTGTTGTTTCTGCAGGCGGTCCATTACCTCGGGATCGCCCGCAAACAGTGCGATCAGCACGTTAGTGTCCGCAAGCACCCTACCACTCATTTCGGTCCACCCGTTCGCATCCGGAGCTGATTGCCTCGGACATCTTCTGCAGGTCGAATGCGGAGATGGCGCCGACAAATGTCAGCAGAACGGCAGGGCTGCTGGATCCTCCTCCCCGGATCGGCCGTTGAATGTAGTCTTCTAAATACCAATCGACTAATGGCCGGTACTTGGGCGGCAACTGGTCTTTGTCAGGGTGGGTTTTTCCCTTTCGCTCCGGGTGGGTGGGGTCGCCGGGACGATATAGTCTTCGGCGGCCACGGGCCGTCTCGTGTAGCATGCGATACTGAGCAGGGCTGCGCGGGTTCGACGCCACACAATGGCTCACAAGGTGTTGCGAGACTCCCGGCCGGTTGTCCTGAAATTCCCGTTGCACCCGTTTCTGGAGTTCGGCGAGCGCAAAATCTTCCGCCTCGGGGTGCTCTTGGTGGAGGAGTGCGGTTACGATCCAGGCCTCGTCAGCTACTCGTATCATGTTTGTATCTCCTGATGCGAGTTTTTGTAGTAAACGACCAAATTTTATATGTTACACGACAAACTTTCAAGTCAAATCCGTGATCCGCGCTAATCCAATTCCGCTGGTAGCTATTGTCGGCCGGCCGAATGTCGGCAAGTCCACGCTGTTTAACCGCATTGTGGGCTCGCGGCGGGCAATCGTCGGCGATGAGCCGGGCATCACCCGCGACCGTCTTTATGGCGAAGGCTACTGGCTCGGACGGCGCTTCCGGGTGGTCGATACCGGAGGCATTATTCCGGAGGAGAAGGAGTTCATTCCCGCCGAGATCTTCCGCCAGGCGCGGGTGGCGCTGGAGGAAGCCGCGGCGGTGGTGATGGTGGTCGATGCCCGCACGGAGCTGGCCGCGCCCGACCTGGAACTGGCGCGGCTGTTGCAGCGCATCGGCAAGCCGCTGTTCCTGGCCGTGAACAAGATTGACTCTCCCAAGCAGGAAGGCGAGGTGGAGGAGTTTCGCCGTCTCGGCATACGCAATATGCTGCCGGTCTCGGCCGAACATGGCGACGGCGTGGCTGAGCTGCTGGATGCGCTGCTGGAAGTCATACCCGCCGTGCCGGAGGAGCCGGAAACGGCGCCAAAGTCTTCGCGTGCCAGCCGTCGGGCGGCGGTAGAGGAGCGAACTGCAGGTCCTTCGACTCAGCGCCCGCAGACAGACGGCGGGCGCTTCGCTCAGGATGACGCCTCGTTTGTAACTGACGAGTCCGGTCAGCAAGAATCCGCCGAACCTGCCGAGCGAGAGCCCAAAGAGATCAAAGTGGCCATCATCGGGCGGCCGAATGTCGGCAAATCGACGCTGCTCAATCAACTGACCGGAAGCTCACGCGCCATCGTTTCGCCGGTTGCCGGAACCACTCGCGACGCCGTCGACGAAGTTGTAGAGCGCAACGGCCGAAGCTACCGCTTCATCGACACGGCAGGGATTCGCCGCAAGGGCAAGACGAAGCTGATGGCTGAGAAGCTCTCGGTCGTCATGGCCCGCAAGCACCTGGAAGCCGCCGACGTGGTGCTGATGATGATCGACGCCAGCGAAGGCGTGTCAGCCTCCGACGCTACCATCGCCGGCTATGCCCACGAGAGCGGGCGCTCGGTGATCCTGGTGGTCAACAAATGGGACCTGGTCACCACCGCCCGTGGCGATGGGAAGCCAGCCTCCGACAGCCGCATTTTCGAGGAACAGGCGCGCCGCGTGCTGAAGTTCCTGGACTATGCGCCCATGGTATTTATCTCAGCCAGCAGCGGGCGCAACGTGGAGAAGGTCTTCCCGCTGCTCGAGTTGGTGGCGGGCGAGCGCCGCAAGCGGGTCTCGACCGGGGAGATGAACCGCTTCCTGCGCCAGGTGGATTTCGAGCGCGCCTCCGTGCCGGCTTCACGCAAGGTGAAGATCTATTACATGACGCAAACGGCGGTCGCTCCGCCGACCTTCGTGCTCTTCACCGACAAAGACGTGAAGCTGCATTTCTCCTACGAGCGCTTTCTGCAGAACCAGATTCGCAAGCACTTCAAGTTCGTCGGTACGCCCATCTGGATCAAGATACGCCCCCGTAAGCGCCGCGGCTTCGTGGCCGGGCGAAAGGCGAAGCGGTAAGTTCAGCCGCGGCCTTGGTTGCTTGTAGCGGAGAGGTGAGTACTCTTATCGCTTGGTCATTCCTGAGCGCGCCTCCGCTCGCCATGACACCTCTTTTGGCACGGGAGTCGATGAAATCCCTTGTAGCCAGCCAAGTGAGCAAAGAAAAAGGCTCTCGGGACAGCTCACCGAGAACCTGTTTCCGCGCGCAAAATTCGCTCAGGCGCTCATGCAGCACGCCTGATACTCTCATTCGATTCCTGATCCACCCCGGATGGTGGCCTGACGAGCCTGGTTTTTTCCGGCAGCCAGATCCGCAACAGCAGGATCAGCATGGCCAGGCATCCCCAGATCTTCGGGTCGGGCATGGCGGCGGAGATCAAGCCTGCGCGCACCTCGCGCGCGGTCGCCGCCGGGCCAAACCTCTCCAGGGCCGCGCGGGCCGAGTCGGTAGTGCCCGAACTGCTCTCCGGGCCGTCCCATCCCGCGCGGGCAGGGGTAAAGCGCTCCTGCTGCGGGCGTGGATTCGAGAGCAGCTTCTGAATATCGGGCTGGATGGGCGAGCCTCCGGCGAGGGCCGAGAACGCGGCGATCAGGACAATGACTTGTAACCAACCCCGAGACCATGGTCGCATCCCCGCTTGGATGCGAGTCCGAACTGCCACGGCAGCGGCTTGTATGCGCTCCGGCGCCATGCCCTCGATCCGGCAGAGCCATTTTTCGCCTTGAGCAGGGTTTATAGCAGGTCGGTCCCAACCGGGAAAATTGCCTTTGTTGGCCAGGTCGCGGGTCAGGTAAAGCAGCCTGGAACTAAGCACTAAGTGGCAGTAACTAAGACGGGTTACCGGGAACTGGACTGTGCTGCCGCATGTTAAGATTGCAACAGTGACTCGCGAGTGAGCTTCTTGATTGAGTTAGCTCCATCGATTCTGTCGGCAGACTTTGCCCGGCTGGCCGAGCAGGTGCGTCCTGCGCTGGAGGGGGGCGGGAGTGTGCTTCACGTGGACGTCATGGATGGTCACTTTGTGCCCAACCTGACGGTCGGGCCGGCGACGGTTTCGGCCCTGCGCAAAGTCGTGAAGGTCCCGCTGGATTGCCACCTGATGGTCGAGAACCCCGACGAGTTCATTCCCGCCTTCGTGCAGGCGGGAGCGAACTGGATCTCGGTTCACCAGGAGGCTTGTGTTCACCTGCATCGCACCCTGGAGCACATCAAGTCTCACGGGGCTCTGGCTGGCGTGGTCATCAATCCGGCTACTCCGGTTGGAACCCTGGAAGCCGTGCTGTACATGGTGGATTATGTGCTCGTGATGTCGGTGAACCCCGGTTTCGGCGGGCAGGAGTTCATTCCGTATTCGCTGGAGAAGATTCGCCAGCTGGCCATGATGCGCTCCGCGCATGGCTACGCATTCCGCATTGAGGTGGATGGCGGCATCGCTCTCGATACCATCGCCGAAGTGGTGCGGGCGGGAGCGGAGATACTGGTTGCCGGGAGTGCCGTTTTCGGCCACGGCGATATTCGCCGGAACGTAGAAAGCTTATTACAGACGGCCCGAACGGCCACAGTTCAGCGGGTGTAGCCCGCTCTCAGAGGTGCAAGGGATGTATCGTCGCGCAATCATGGTTGTCCTGATCGGGTCGCTGCTGTTTCTGGCGATCGCTTGCGGCAAGAAGAAAACCAAGAACCCGCTGGCGCAGATCGACTCGAAACAGCCGGAGAAGGTGCTGTTCGACAAAGCCATGGAGGCCATGCGCACTCGCAAGTGGGAAACCGCGCGCCTCAACCTGCAGACCCTGATCAATACCTATCCCGACTCCGAGTACATCGCCCGCGCCAAGATGGGGGTGGGCGACTCCTGGCTGGGCGAAGGCGGCGCGGCGGCACTGACCCAGGCGGAGAGCGAGTACAAGGATTTCATTACCTTCTTCCCCAACTTGCCGGAAGCGGCCGAGGCGCAGATGAAGATCGCCGATATCCATTTCCGGCAGATCGACAAGCCTGACCGCGAAGCTACCCATGCCAAGCGCGCCGAGCAGGAGTACCGCCAGTTGCTGCTGCAGTTCCCCGACTCCAAGCTGGCCGGTCAGGCACGCGTCAAGCTGCTCCAGGTACAGGAAATTCTGGCCGAGCGCGAGTGGGGCATCGGGCACTATTACTACATGCGTGAGAACTGGACCGCGGCCATTGCCCGCCTGAAGACTCTGACCGACACCTATCCGTTGTTCAGCAAGGCCGATGACGCCCTGTTCATGCTGGGCGATTCCTACGAGCACATGGTGAAATGGGCGAAGGGGGCAAAAATCAAGGAGCCGCTGAAATCCGAGCTCGTGCGCGAGTACAACGACGGCGCGGCGGCCGCTTACGCGCGCATCGTGACTCGCTATCCGGTGATGTCGCGCGCCAACGAAGCCGGCAAGCGCTTGCAGGCCATGGACCGTCCGGTACCCAAGGCCACGCCGGAAGCCATCGAGCAGAACAAACGCGAGCAGGCCGGCCGCGGAGCGGGGCTCAGCGTGAAGGGCAAGGCCATGTTGGGCATACACCGCCGTCCGGATTACCGGCCGGCCACCAGTGTGGGCCAGCCAACCCTGGTCGATCCGCCGCAGGCCAACGCGGCGCAGATGGTGCAACAGACCAATGAGAGGATTCGCACTGCTGAGAAAACTCCTGCGCCGGCGGCCGCAGCCAGCAAGGTAACAGCGGAACCCGCGAAGGATAACCCGACGGCAAGCGAGCCGATACCGCGATCGAAGGAGCCGGAGCAGCCGCCGACCTCCGACGCGCCCGCGCCCGCGCCGCAGCAAGTGAATCAAGTCAGCGCGCCGGCGGGAAGTCAGGCCCAAGACAGTGACAGCCAGGGAAACTCGTCCAGCAAGGACAAGAAGAAGAGCGGATTGCGCAGGATTGTTCCGTTCTGACCCGCCGATGCCATCGCCAACTGGCTCTGTGGCAGCGGCAGCCCGCTTTTGTCCGGTGACGAGGGAGATAATTTCCCGGCTTCGCGGGGGCTGACAAAGTTTGGCAGCTCAGTGAATCCATGCATTGACGCCGCCGATAGGAAGCAGTAACGTCACTGCGTCAATGGTAAAGGTGGTTGTTCCGTGGCCTTGAAGATCTTACTTGCCGACGACAGCATGACCGCCCAGAACATGGCGAGGAAGATTCTCTCCGACGCCGGATACGAGATCGTGACGGTAAGCAACGGCGCGGCCGCGCTGAAGAAGATCGCGGAAATAACTCCCGACCTGGTCATCCTCGACATTTACATGCCGGGCTACAGCGGCTTCGAGGTTTGCGAACGCGTGAAGCGCGCCTCGGAGAATGCCCCGGTGCTGCTTTCCGTCGGCAAACTCGAACCCTACCGGGAAGAAGACGCCCTGGCGGTCCATGCCGACGGCGTCATTGTCAAACCTTTCGAGGCCACCGAGCTGCTCGCGACCGTGAAGGCGGTTCTGCAGGGCGCGCCCGAGCGAACGCGAGCCGTGGTCCAGCTGCCTGCTTTTATGCCGGACGGCGGGCTGGAGGGGATCCTCGACGGAACCTTTCGATGTCCATACGATAGGGGGTCAGCTTTCGCCCTCGGCCAGACGTGCCGATGCCCCGGTCGCAGCTTCGGGTGCGGCATTCGCCGCGGCTTTTCCCGCTTCCGCCGCCATCCAAACTTCTCTCGACCGCGGCCTGCCCGCGGAAGTTTCACGTTTGACCGAAGGCTTGGGAGGCCCACCGGCCGCTGTTCCGCCGCAGGAAGCAACGCCGGGTTTGCCCGCTAGTCCAACCGCTGGCCTTTTACAAGACCCCGAGGAGCGGGGTCCCCGGCAAGCGCAGCTTGACGGGGTGCACAAGAGCGCCGTTCCCGGTGAAACTCCCGTCGCGGCAGTTGGCGCGGCAACCGCTTACTCTGCCGCCGCGAAGAGCGTAGAGTTCGGCATCGACCATTTCCTGCCCGAGCAACTGCACGGGCATTCCGTCGCGCCGGCGATTGCAGAGCGAGCGGCAGATCCGGTTAGCGAGCTTGCTCCCAACCCGCCGTTCGGCTTCGAGCCGGCTGCGCCGGTGGTGCAAGCAGGGACATCCCAGCCGGAGCAAGAGCAGCGTTTGCCGGTGATTCCGGAGCCTGCGCCTGCCGCGCCCGCGGCGGGCTCTCCCTTTGCGGAAGTCGATCTGGCGCAGACACCATTGACCTCCGTTCCCGTGACCGATGCACAACCGGCGGGCGCGGGCACCAAGTGGCGCATTGAAGTCAGATCAGTTTCCCCCCAGTTGTCTACGGCCGGCCAGCCGCTGACAGAAGACAACGATTTCTCGATCGAGTTTGTGCCCGAGTCCGATCCGCCGAGTTCAGCGGAAACGGATCACGGTCTGGCCGCTTTCGCCGGCACGGCGGAATCTTTTCCACCGCTGGCCGATCCGCTGATGGATTCCATGCCCGCGCCGCCGGTTCCTTCCGCCGGGGCGTCATCCATGGTCATCGATGATCTGGAATTTCTATCGTCGGCGCCACCCCCGATCGCCAGCGAGCCCGCAACCGGACCGGCTGGATCGGATGCGCCGTCCGTTGCCGGGGGAGTCTCGTTTTCCGTTCCCAAAATGCTGGAGGCCACGGCGGCCATGGCGTTGCCCGATCTCTCGGGTGCGCACTCCACCGCTTCTATCCCGGCGGAACGAATAACGGGCTTGCCTGCAGATGCCGGTGTTGCCCGTGAGATGCGGCCCAGCCCGGCAGCAGCAGCGAGCGCTCGGCCACCGCGTCGCGAAACTGAACATCCCGGCACTCTGGACAGCGCGGCCGTCTCCGATGTGGTGCAGCGCGCCATCGAACGCTACAAGCCGCTGATCATAGCCGAGATTGTGCGCGAGTTGAGCAAGCCGCGCGGATGAGTTCTCAGTTCTTCGTTCTTAATTCCTTCACATTCCGGCATCAATCTTTCGCACCTGACCATGGAAGAGCTTCGGCCGGCCCTACGGGGCTAATTCGGTTTTGGGGAATTGACCCAGGGTTCCGCTCCGCTTCACCCTCGTCTTGGTCGGCGAGCCGTTTTGCACCAGAATTGCGTCGGCTCATCCTGCTGTTCGTGATGCTACGGTGCCTGCATCAATGCCAGCATTTGGTCACATCCAGGCTGCATCAGGCGCTCCGTTTTTGGCGTATTGTTCCAATGTCCTCGCTAGAGACACAGATATTCTGGTTGAAATGGAAGATGTTTTCTGGATCGTAACGCTGCTTGATTTGAAGCAAGCGAGCATAGTTCGATCCGTACGCAGCGGCTATTCGATTACCCTCCTCGGCAGTCATGAAGTTTACGTACCCGCCAGCGGAAGCATAAGGCGCAGCAGCTTTGAAGAATGCACGTGACCAGGAAATGCAGTTTTCATCCTGGGCAGCATCGTCCCATCGGCCATGCACATTCATAACAAACCTGGCGTCGCGATTGTTGTAGGCCGTCGCGTCGGGCGGCACGTCGTTGGCTACCCCTGCGATCAGCCCAAGAAAGATTTCACACTGCATTGAGGGTAATGTAGCTGCATATTCAATCATCGTTTCCAGCGCACCATCCCCAAGCTCCGTGAAATTGTGCGATTTCCAATAGTTCCGGGCACCGGGCGTTAGCAAGGGGTCGAAAGCCTGCTGCCATTGGACGTAGGGCATAGGCCCAACGTGCTCGCCGAGAACATCGCCGAAGCGGCGCACTGGATCGATGAGTCGTGTCCCTTCTGCGATATCTCCGGGGTAAAAAACAGCAAGGACTACAACTTCCTTCCCGTGCACCGCCTCCGGCAGAAACGGCAACGGCGGCGCCTTGCGCAGCACCACCCACATATTCACTTCGATCGGTGCTGACTTGACATACTCACGGTATTGTTTCAGCACTTGCTCTGCCTGATCGAAGGGGAAAACAATCAGTCCGGCGAGTATTTCCGGACCCACGGGATGAAGCTTGAATTCGAACTGGGTCACCACGCCAAAATTGCCGCCTCCGCCCCGAATCGCCCAGAAGAGATCGGAGTTGTCGTGGTTACTGGCATGCACCTTTTTCCCGTCGGCTGTTACCAAGTCGGCAGACATGAGGTTATCAATGGTCAAGCCGTATTGGCGCGTTAACCAGCCGAAGCCACCGCCCAAGGTGAGACCCGCAATACCCGTTGTTGAATTGATGCCCACCGGAGTGGCCAGCCCATGTGCCTGTACCGCTCGGTCGAAATCGCTGAGGGTCGCTCCGGGCTCGACATAGGCACGTCTTGCACCGGTATCGACGCGCACGTTCTTCATGGTGGAGAAATCAATCATGAGTCCCTTGTCACACACCGCGTAACCCGCAATGTTGTGTCCCCCACCGCGAACGGAGATCTCAAGGTCGTTGTCGCCGGCAAAAGCAATCGCCTGGGCAACATCATCCGAAGTAGCGCACTGCACAATAACCTCAGGCCGCCGGTCAATCATGGCATTCCATATTCGGCGGGCTCCGTCATAGCCGGTATCGCCAGGAATCAGCACATTGCCATTCACTTTACCCTTGAGAGTCTGAGCCTTCTTGTTGAGTTGAGTTGTCACGATTCTCCTCCAATTTCCGATGAACAGAAACGTCCTGAGACGACTTGCTCTCTTCTGTTGTAGTTGTACGGCTATGGTGTGATGCGAGTGTTTTGCTGGCCGCTCACCGCACTTGCGTGCTATGGCCGCTGTGTAATTGCAACTTGCTGCCCCGGATGCTTTTCACTTAATTGGTCCTTTCGTGGTATTGGTGCCCGAGCTGAGCCTCGATCGAACAGACGCCACGAAGACAGCCCGTTACGATGGCCATTCTCCCGGTTCCGATCATTGTTGGCTGAACTAAAGGCGTGCGCCGTAGCAGATCAGCACTGATTCTCTCTGTCCGATTCCACGGCGGAATTGAGAGAAATGAACACCGAATCCTGTTACGAAAATATCCCTTGAGAGCAGACGTTCCTGGAGGAAGGGGACGAAAATAGCCCAGGGTGAACCCTGAGCGCAGCGAAGGGGAAACCCTGGGTCAGCTTGAGACGCATCCTCGCCCCGTACGGGCCGATCGGTTGCACTCTCCGTCGTTGAGACGCGATGCGCAAACTTACTTGCGCCGCTTGGGCGACAGCATGGAGGCCAATTCCTGCAGCTCCTGGCGAACCGCCTTCAGTTGATCGGTGCGGGGAAGGGCGGGGAAGGGAAGTCCGCTCTGCAGCTTTCCGGAACGCATCTCGGCCTTCAGCTTCTCGCGCGCGCCGGCGATGGTGTAGCCCTCTTCATAGAGCAGCTTCTTGATCTGCAGCACGAACTCCACGTCGCGGCGGCGGTACATGCGCTGGCCGGTGCTGCTCTTGCCCGGCTTCAGTTGCGGAAACTCCGTCTCCCAGAAGCGCAACACGTAGCTGGGCAGGCGGCAAAGCCGCGACACCTCCCCGATGCGGAAGTAGAGCTTGTCGGGAATGACCACGAGGTCGGTCTTTTTGTTCTTCTTCCGGGCAGTAGGCATGGGGTGTACCTGATTCGCAAGCTAACCGCGTATCCGCGTGCTCGCCGAGCCTGTTCAACGACCGTTGGCCGCAACGAGCCTCGCTATGACTGTTGAGTGCAAACAGTGTACCGCGCCGGATAGAAGACTCAAACAAAACGCGAAGTGGAATTGCACAGCCCCGGCGCGAATGTCCCCCCAGGGCCTGCGGACCGTAGGCGGCCGGACAAAAAAAAGCCTCCGCCGGGGGCGGAGACTTTTAACTTGGCCCAACTGCAATTCGTTTTACTTGGCCCAACTACCACGCGAGTTGCTGCTTCGCGGTTCTGTTACTACTTCTTTTTCTTCGGAGCAGCTTTCTTCGCCTTTTTCTTTGCCGGCATGATATTGCCTCCTGAAAACCTTCTCCCTTGAAGGTTTTGAATCGGGGTTTCCGTCTCCGGTGACCCCTTGGGCCGAATTAAGTACCCGTACCTTGGATACCCAACACTACTAATACCATATTTTGTGGGCGAGTGAGATGTCTGTCAATAAGAAACTTACATCCGGCCACCTCGGGTTGCAAAAAAGGACAACAACCGGTCCCGGCCTCCGGTAACCCGATTACGCCTTAAAAACATTCTCCGGCTCGCCACTGGCCGGCGTTCGCCCCGATCCCGGTACGTCAGACTGTGTTTTCGTCATAGTGAAATGGCCAAAAATTCGGTTCCGGCATGTTTCTTGTCTCCGCGTTATGTTGATTGCCCCGATTTTTGGGCACGCAGGCGCTCATCCCAGAGAAGATAAGAACAATATTCCGGAGCGTGGCCGGGAGCTGGCGGCTTTCCTTGTTCTGAGGCGCGCCGCTCGCGTATGATTCCGGCAGCCCAGCTTGCAAGGATACGGATGACAGTGAGCAATCGTTTCCCTCATCTACGCGAAAAAGCACAACTGATGTCCGCTTCGGAGATCGAGCGGACGCTGGTCCGCCTGGCGCACGAGATCGTCGAGAAGAACAACGGCGTAGCCAACCTCGGACTGGTCGGCATCAAGCGGCGCGGCATTCCCATCGCTGAGCGCCTGTCGCGGTATATCGACCGCATCGAGAAGGCGCCGGTCCCGGTGGGCACGCTGGATATCACCCTCTACCGCGACGATCTATCCACGGTCGGGCCCAAGCCGGTGGTGCAGCCGCGCCCGCTGGAGTTCGACGTTGTCGGCAAAGACGTCGTGCTGTGCGACGACGTGCTCTACACCGGCCGCACCGTGCGCGCCGCCCTGGATGCCCTCTTCGATCATGGACGCCCGCGGCGGGTGCAGCTGCTGGTGTTGATCGACCGCGGACACCGCGAGCTGCCCGTCGAGGCGACCTTCGTCGGGCGCCGGGTGCAGACCTCCGAGGCGGAGATCATAGAGGTCAAGCTGCAGGAGACCGACCAGATGGAGAAGGTATTGCTGGTCGAGCGCGAACCCGAATCGTAGCCGCTTCGCGGCGAGACGCCATTGTTGTGCTTTGTCGAGGCAGGCGCGGGTTTTCGGCAGGCGCCCACCTCGAACTGATCGAACCAGTTCGCATATGCGCGGAGCACCATGAAACCAACACCCCTTAAGTCGCTGCTGGCGATTGAACCGCTTGCGCCCGAGCAGATCGCCGGTTTGCTGCAGGCCGCCCGGCGCATGGATCTGCATCGCCCGCGTCCCCTGCTGAAGGGCCGCCGGGTGGCGTTGCTGTTCTACGAGGCCTCCACCCGCACGCGCGTCTCCTTCGAGATCGCCGCCAAGACGCTGGGCGCGCATACCACGGTCATCACCTCGGCCGCCTCCAGTATCGAGAAAGGCGAGTCGCTCATCGACACCGGTCGCACCTTGCGTGCCATCGGGGCCGATGCCATCGTCATTCGCCACCCCAGCTCCGGCGCTCCCAACCTGCTGGCCCGCGACCTCGATATTTCCATCATCAACGCCGGCGACGGCATGCACGAGCATCCGTCGCAGGCCCTGCTGGACGCCTTTACCATCCTCGAGCACAAGCGCACACTGAAGGGCCTGAAGATCGTTACCATCGGCGACATCTATCACAGCCGCGTGGCCCGCAGCGACGTGCACCTGTTCAGCAAGATGGGCGCCAACGTCGTCCTCTGCGGCCCCGAACCCCTGCTGCCCGCCACCGCGCACGCTCTCGCTCCGGGGATCCACCTGGAATACAACATGGACAAGGCCATAGCGAATGCCGACGTGGTCATGATGCTGCGGGTGCAGAAGGAGCGGCTGTCGGGGCTGGAGATCGAGTTCGGCGAATATATCGGCCGCTACCAGCTCACCGGTGAGCGCGTGCGCAAGGCCAAGAAGGACGCCATCATCATGCATCCCGGACCGATGATCCGCGGCATGGAACTGACCGACGAGGTGGCCGACGCAACGTCGTCGGTAGTCACCGAACAGGTGGCCAACGGCGTACGGGTGCGAATGGCGGTGCTGGCGCATCTGCTTTCGAACCGGGGAGGCCGCGCATGACCAAAGCAGGCTCACTGGCAATTCTCGGCGGGACCATCGTCGATCCCTCGCAAAAGCTGGAAGCGCCGCGCGACCTGTTGATCGAGGACGGCCGCATCGCCGAGCTGGCCGAACCCGGCAGCGCTGCGCGGCAGTGCCGCCCAGACCCTCTCCGCCAAAGGGCTGATCGTGGCGCCGGGATTCATCGATATCCACGTTCACCTGCGCGAGCCCGGGCAGGCGCACAAGGAGACCATCGCCTCCGGAACCGCGGCAGCCGCCGCGGGCGGATTCACCTCCGTCTGCGCCATGCCCAATACCACGCCCGTCAACGACCTGCCGGCTATCACGCGCTGGATGCAGGATGCGGAGCGCGGCGCCGTGGTCAACGTGTTCCCCATCGCCGCGGCTACGCGCGGCAGCCAGGGCGAGAAGCTCACCAACTACGCCGAGCTGAAGCGGGCCGGCGCCGTGGCCGTCAGCGACGATGGCCGCCCGGTGCTGGACGACCACATCATGCGCAAGGCGCTGGAGATGGCCAAGCGGCTCGATATGCCGCTCATCCAGCACGCGGAAGATACGCGCATCAGCAAGAACAATCCGGTGCACGAAGGCGAGATGGCGTTTCGTCTCGGGCTGCGCGGCCAGCCGGTCGAGGGCGAATGGCGGCTGGTGCAGCGCGACCTGACCCTGGCCCGGCAGACCGAAGGGCATGTGCACGTGGCGCACGTGACGACGGCGCCCTCGATCGAGCTGATCCGGAGAGCGCGCCAAGAGGGCGTACCCGTCACCTGCGAGGTCACCCCGCATCACTTCAC
The DNA here is from genome assembly GCA_963791145.1 of uncultured Acidobacteriota bacterium. Taxonomy (GTDB): domain Bacteria; phylum Acidobacteriota; class Terriglobia; order Terriglobales; family Acidobacteriaceae; genus CAWBRT01. The sequence continues at coordinate 157,201 of CAWBRT010000002.1, forward strand.
CTTCACCGACGCCGAGCTGGCCGGCTACGATACCAATTTCAAGATGAATCCTCCGCTGCGCGGCGAAACCGACCGGGCGGCCTTGCTGGAAGGACTGCTCGACGGAACCGTCGACTGCATCGCTACCGACCACGCGCCGCATGCCCGCTTCGAGAAATATGTGGAGTTCGATCGCGCGGCCTTCGGCATCACCGGACTGGAGATCGCCTTTGGCGTCGCCTGCACCGCGCTTCACCATGAGCGCAACATGCCGCTGATGCGTCTGGTCCAGCTGTTCTCGACCAACCCGGCAAAAATCGTGCACCTGGAAGGCCGAGGCACGCTGGCTGTGGGCGCGCTCGCCGACGTTACCATCTTCGACCCGAAGAAGCGCTGGACATACGATCTCGCCAAGAGTCGCTCCAAGTCGCACAATGCTCCCTGGGACGGAACCGCGATGCGGGGACGCGTCATGCAGACAATCGTCGGCGGAAACGTGGTGTTTAAGAGCGGTTCTTAGTTCCCGGTTCTCAGTTCCCAGTTGCTTGTTGACAGAGTATCCAGGTGGCCCACATTTGCCCGTAGTTGGCAAATGTGGGACGGAAGACACTGTTCAAATTCGGAGAATCCCCAGAGTTGGAACAGCACCAACTCTGGGCCACCCGTCGGCAGAATTTAGAATGCAATTTCTTAAGAGCTTGAAATGGTTTGGCGTCACAGTCGCCCTTGCCGCCTTCGCCACAGATTACGGTCGCTGCGAGACGCCCCAAGCGGTTGTCGAGAAGTACTGCTCGCTTGATGCGCAAGGTGCAAACTTCAGCGCGTCAAATCCCAATGCCAAGGCGATTTTCAAACTGCTGATCAATGAGGATGAAGCAGGCTATGACCAGTCAGTAATCATCAAGTCTTACAAAATCGGGAAATCAAAAGTCGGCGACAAGAAGGCTGAAGTTGAGGTGATCTATTCCTCTCTGGGAACCATAGGCAGTGAGTCGTCCGCTGAGAAAGCTCCCCACGTGGAAACTGTGACCTTCCATCTCACACTGGTTGACAACTCATGGAAGATCGACGGCCTACGAATGCCGCCTCACATCTCACAGTCTTGGATGCTCGCGCATCTGCGTCGAAACCTCCGCGAAGATGAGAAGGCCAAGAAGAGCGACCCCCAGACAAAAATGGCGATTGCAGAGATTGCAAAGTGGTGAAAGGCCATCGATGAAAGCCTGCTTTTGGTTAGGCTGGTGGCCAAGAGTTGCGCAGTTCCAACTCTGGGGCTTTTATTGGACGGGTGTGCGCCCAGGCGGGTGTCCCACTCAAGGCTTCAGTTGGCTTGAGTGGGGCAGTTGGTTCGCCGTCCACTGGCGGCTGCAGTGTCGCATTCTGAAAGTATTAAGAACAACCCCACTCAACGAACAACACGTTGAGTGGGCCACCAGCGGCGCAACGAAGAACTGAGAACTGGGAGCTACTGAATCAATCTTTCGTTCCCCACACGTTTGGTGACGTGTTCGCGGTCGAAGTATTCCAGCAGCGGGATAGCGTACTTGCGGGTCACGCCGGTCAGGTCCTTGAAGCGGGAGATGTCCAGCTTCGGAGAAGTCTTTTTTATCTCCACGAGTTTCGCCTTCAGCTCCTCCAGCGCCTGGCGGTGGAAGACCAGCTCCTCGTTCACCTTGATCAGCGTGCGATCGCGCAGCAGGAGAGTCACGATCTGCTGCGCTCGCGCGCGATCGAGCTTGAGCGAGGCGAGCACGTCCTTGAGCGCCGGTACCTGCAGTCCAGCCTTGAGGAAGACCTCTTCGATGCGCCGCTGCGACTCGGCTTCGTCGCTGCGCATGGCGACGCCGCGTCCGGCCTGGCTGATCAGCTCGCCCTGCAGTTCGACGTTCTTCTCGCGCGCCAGAGATTCGACGACCCCGGCAAAAACCGTTGCGTCGAGCCCGAGCTGATCGCGCAGCTCCTCGCGGTTCATGCCGGCCACCAGGCGGTTCTTGTCATGAAACGAGGTGAGGCGTTGCAGCAGCTCGCGGCGTGCATTCTCGAAGGCTGCAGCATCAACCAGCAAGTCACGCAAAGTCACGATCTGCTTGCTCTCGACGGCCGAAGCTATCAGAGGCGCCAGCCGCTCCGCCGGCCAGCCGGTTTCTGCCACCGCCGCGGGCAGCGACAGCCCGCGTGCCTGCCGCCGCGCCACCCGCGCCAGCAGCAATTCTTCGCGCGAGCCGCTGCGCAGCCGGCGCAGCAACTCCGCGTGCTTGTCGGCAGGCATGCGCCGCGTCGAGGGCGCGGCGTCCAGCACCGCACCTCCGCCGATGGTGATCACGGGCGAGAACTGCCGCAGGATAAAGCGGTCTTCGGGCAGCAGCGGCATCGGGTCGGCCAGCCGCAGTTGCGCCAAGCCGGTTTCGCCCGGACGAAGCTCCTTCTGGCCGATCAGTGCGACCTCGGCGACGGTCTCCGCCGTGTAGGCATGCAGGTGGACGCGCGTGCCGCTCTTCAGCGGGCGGGCGGAGGGCAGCAGTGTGAGTTCAACGTCGAGCCGACCGGCGGCGTGAAACAGTCCGGCGCCGGTCAACATCATGCCGCGCGCCAGCTCTTCCGGGGAGACGCCGGCGAGATTGACGGCCGTGCGCTGGCCCGCAACCGCCTGCTCGGCGGGCTCGTTATGGTTCTGGATTCCGCGCACCCGCACCCGCCGCTCTCCGGGCAGGACCTCGACCTCTTCTTCTTTGCGCAGCGTGCCGGAGATCAGCGTGCCGGTGACCACCGTGCCGAAGCCCTTGATGGTGAATACGCGGTCAATGGGCAGGCGCAGGGCGGCCCGCGCATCGCGCGCCGGCGCTTCGCAGGCGAGCCGCGCCAGCTCCGACCGCAACCGGTCAAGCCCCAGTCCGGTGGTGGCGCTGACAGCAACGACCGGGGCGTGCGCGGCATCGAGAAACGAGCCGCGCAGGTACTCTTCCACTTCCAGCCGCACTACTTCGAGCGTGTCGGCGTCGACCAGGTCGGCTTTGGTCAGCACGGTGAGGCCGCGACGGATATTGAGCATGCGGCAGATGTCGAAGTGCTCGCGGGTTTGCGGCTTGATCGATTCGTCGGCGGCGATCACCAGCATGACCACATCGATGCCGCCGACGCCGGCCAGCATGTTGCGCACGAAGCGCTCGTGCCCGGGAACATCGACAAAGCCGATGCGCAATGGCTGGCCGTCAGGTGCGGGCAGCTCCAGGTGGGCGAAGCCGAGGTCGATGGTGATGCCGCGCCGCTTCTCCTCTTCCAGGCGGTCGGGGTCGATGCCGGTGAGGGCGCGCACCAGCGTGCTCTTGCCATGATCGATGTGCCCGGCGGTGCCGACGATGACGGAGCGCATGACATCCATTTCAGATTTCAGATTTTTGATTGCAGATTGAAAAGCGGGGTCCGGTCTCTGCTGCTCGGTCAAAATCTGAAATCGAAAATCTGAAATCGAAAATCGAAACTTTACTTCACGTACCGGTTGCGCTTGCGGTCCTGGTGGCGCTCCAGGCCGAGCTGGATCAGGCTGTCGATCAGCTCCGGATAGTCGATGCCGGAGGCCGCCCACAGCTTGGGATACATGCTGATGGAGGTGAAGCCCGGCATGGTGTTCACCTCGTTGATGTAAATCTTCTCCGAGACCGGGTCCATCAGGAAGTCCACCCGCGACAGGCCGCTGCAGTCGCAGGCCAGGAAGCCGCGCAATCGCCATCTCCTGCACCTGTTTCTGCTGGCTTGCGGCTCAGCTTGGCCGGGAATCAGCAGCTTCGAGCCCTCGTCGATGTACTTGGCGTCGTAGTCGTAGAACTCCTTGGCGGGAATGATCTCGCCGCAGACGGAGGCCTTCGGGTCGTCGTTGCCGAGCACGGCGCATTCGATCTCGCGCGCCTTGTGTTTTTTTCCGCCCACGCCCTGCTCGATGACGATCTTGCGGTCGTACTTGGCGGCCTCCTCGATGGCGCGGTCCGAGCTCGCCTGAGTCGTGCGCCTTGGTGATGCCCACCGAGCTGCCGAGATTGGCGGGCTTGACGAACATCGGATACTTCAGCGCGCCTCTCGATCTGCTTGCGCGTCTTCTTCGGCTCGTCCTCCCACTGACTGCGCAGGATGGTGACGTGCTTCACGATCGGCAGCCCGGCATCGCGGAAGAGGCGCTTCATCACGTCTTTGTCCATGCCGGCCGCCGAGCCCAGCACGCCCGAGCCGACGTAGGCGATCTCGGCCAGATCGAGCAGTCCCTGAATGGTGCCGTCCTCGCCGAAGGTCCCGTGCAGCACCGGAAAGATGACATCCACATCGATGGCGGGCTTGGCGCGCGCCTGCCGGCTCGGCGGTGTCAAATGGAATGATCGACGATTGGCCGCCGAAGGCGGCCGGCACGGGCGGCACCAGAACCGACTCGCCATGCTGCAACAGGGCGGCGCCGGGCGTGGCGTCAGGATCGCCCGCGCGCAGATGCTGCGCATCCTTGTACTCGCCGCTTCAGCAGCCGCTCGGCGTGCAGGTCGGTCAGCCAGCGGCCTTCCTTGGTGATGCCGATGGGGACCACGTCATACTTCTTGCGGTCGATGGCCTTGAAGATGGATGCCGCAGACAGCAGCGAGACCTCGTGCTCGCCGCTGCGCCCGCCAAAGAGGATGCCGACACGCAACCGCTTTACCATAGTTACTTCCCGTTCGCTCGCGCCTTGTCAGCAGGTTCTTGTGGATTCACTTTGCCGGATATATAACGAAAATCCGTGTATTTCCCTTTGTTATCTTCATGCGCGAGGTATTTCTTGATTTGCGCACTGTCGTAACTCTCACAGATGTAATAGCCGAATGCTTGCTTTATCGTTTCCAAGTCGATAAGCTTTCGCTTTCGTACCATCCCAAATCTTCAAAAAAGCCCAATAACAAATCATCGACCTCAAATGCCGAGTAGCCAACCTTGCCGCTCTCAACCTGGACAACTCCATCGAGTTGTTGGCAATATCCTTTCTTATTTTCAAGAAAGGCATGTGATCGATTACCTGCCCATTCTTGTCTCTTATCTCTAAGACCTCAGACTCTAATGCTGAATTCATAAGAAGTGCAAAGAGTGTCCGTGTCTCGTCGGCAAAAAACGTATCGATGAATCTCTTGGCAAAATCAGCACGAGAAATTTTCTTTATGCCGCGCAGCTGCCAGTATGCGATGCCCACCCCGACCAAAGCGAGCAGAACAGCAATCCCGGCCCAGAGGGCACTCCGATCAATGCAATGATTTGAGCCGAATAGAAAATGAAGGATGCTCATCATTTGATTCACTAGACGGGAAATCGTTGGCTTTTCAACGCTCAACAACGGTCCTTCCCGTTAATTATCGCAAAATCCTACAGTATCTTCTTCCCGAACGCGCTGCAGGCCAGCTCCACGCTGAGCTCGGCGGTGCGGTTGTGCTCGTCGATCACCGGGTTGACCTCGACGATGTCGAAGCTCAGCATGCGTCCGTGGTCGGCGATGATCTCCATGCACAGGTGGCCTTCGCGGTAGGTGGCGCCGCCGGGGACGGGCGTGCCCACGCCGGGCGCGTCTTCCGGGTCGATGAAGTCCATGTCGACCGAGACGTGGTAGCCGACGGTGCCGCGGCCGGCGATGCGCAGCGCGTCTTCCATCACGGCCCGCATGCCGCGCTCGTCGATGTCGCGCATGGTGAAGGCCTCGATGCCGGCGCGGCGGATGTTCTCCTTCTCCGGCAGATCGACGTCGCGCAGCCCGACCAGCACGCAGTTGTCGGGCGCCACCTTGGGCGACCAGCCGTAGATGTCGGCCAGCTCCTTCGGCCCCAGCCCCAGAATGGCGCCCAGCGGCATGCCGTGAACGTTGCCGCTGACCGTGCTGTCGGGGGTGTTGATGTCGGAGTGCGCGTCCAGCCAGATCAGCCCCACGCGCTGCCGCTGCTGGCGGTAAAACTCGGCCACTCCGGAGACCGAGCCGACGGCCATGGAGTGATCGCCGCCGATCGAGAGCGGCACAGCTCCCTCCTTGAGCGTCTCTACGACCAGCGCGGCGTGCTTCTTGCAGGTGGCGGTGATCTCCTTGAGATAGCGGGCGCGCAACTCCCCCGGGTTCTTCTGCTCGGCCAGCACCACCGCGATGTTGCCGGCGTCTTCGACGGTGTGCCCAAGCGCCTCGAGCTTCGACTCCAGCCCGGCCACGCGCACCGCCGAGGGTCCCATGTCCACCCCGCGGCGCTGCTGCCCAAGGTCCAGCGGAACGCCGATCACGCGAATGGTGCGGCCGGGAATGCTGCCGAAAGATGCGGGAACGCTTGTCATCAGTTCTTCGTTATGTCGTTCGTCGTTCTTCGTTTAAAGTTCCCGGTCCTTCATTGCCCAGCTACCAGCGATGCGGCAGTAAAAACTGAGAACGAAGAACTAATAACGAAGAACCGCAGTTACGGATACATCCTGTGCAACATTCTCGGGAACGGGATTGTTTCCCTGACATGCTCCAATCCGCAGATCGTCATTCTTAGGGCTCCGCGCCGGAGGCGCTTCGCCCTCGCCGCCAGCGCGAGCGCGACAGCTCGCGCCGCCGGCTCACCCTCAGCCTGGATCTGCGGCTTCCGAGTCCTCATACGGATACATTCTGTGCAGCATGCGCGGAAACGGAATCGTCTCCCGCACATGTTCCAGGCCGCAGATCCAGGCCACCACGCGCTCGATTCCCATGCCGAAGCCGGAGTGCGGCACGCCGCCGAACTTGCGCAGGTCCAGGTACCACTTGAAAGCGTCTTCCGGCAGGTTGTGCTGGCGGATGCGCTCCTGCAGCAGCTCGTAGCTGCCGATACGCTGCGAGCCGCCGATGATCTCGCCGTAGCCCTCCGGCGCGAGCACGTCCACGCACAGCGCCTTGGTGGGATCGTTCGGGTCGGGCTCCATGTAGAAGGCCTTCACCGCCGCCGGATAACGGTGCACCATCAGCGGCCGCTCGAACTTCGACGAGATGTAAGTCTCATCCGGCGAGCCGAAGTCGTTGCCATACTCGAACGGATTCTCCAGCTCGCCCTTGGCGTGCGCTTCCTTCAGCATGGCGGCCGCGTCGTCATAGCTGATGCGGGGGAACGGCACGTCGATCTTCTCCAGCTTCGAGACGTCGCGGCCCATGGTTTCAAGGTCGGCGCGGCGGCGCTCCAGGCAGCGCTTGACGATCGCGGTGATCAGGTTCTCCGCCAGTTCCATGTCGTCGTCGAGGGTGGCGTAGGCGATCTCGGGTTCGACCATCCAGAACTCGGTCAGGTGGCGCCGCGTTTTGGATTTTTCCGCGCGGAAGGTCGGCCCGAAGCTGTAGACCTTGCCCAGCGCCATGGCCATGGCTTCGGCGTAGAGCTGCCCGGACTGCGTCAGGTACGCCTGCTCCTCGAAGTAGTCCACCGGAAAGAGCGTCGAGGTGCCTTCGCAGGCGGCGGGCGTGAGGATGGGCGGGTCGGTCAGGATGAAGCCGTTCTGGTTCAGATAGTCGCGGATGGCGTTGATGATCTCGGCGCGCGTGCGCAGAATGGCCGCCTGGCGCGGCGTAGCGCACCCAGAGATGACGGTGCTCCATGAGGAAGTCGACGCCGTGCTCCTTGAGCGAGATGGGGTACGGCTCGGCGTCGGGCACGCGCTGGACAACTTCGGCCGCTTCGATCTCGATCTCGTAGCCGCCCGGGGCGCGCTTGTCGGCCCGCACCTGTCCGCTGACGATGAGCGCCGACTCCTGCGTCAGCCCCTTGAGCGCGTCCCACACCTCGGGCGCGACCTTGCTTTTGACCACCACGCCCTGCAGCAGTCCGGTGCCGTCGCGGAGGATGGGGAAGAGCAGCTTGCCGCTCTCCCGCAGGTTGTAGAGCCAGCCGCGAATGGTGACCGCCTGGCCGTCGTGACTGGCGAGCTGAGAGATGCTGACAATGGGAGCTTGAGTCTGCATAAGATTAGACCGTCGGGTGCCCCACCTTCGCGTCGCGCTGTTCGACGCTAAAGTGGGTTAGTTCTTCCTGCTCAAACCGCCGAAACTACCCCACGTTAGCCAACGACAGATGAATGTGGGGCACCAGCGCCAACCGGCTATTGTAGCGGGAAGAGGCAAGTCAGGGCGAGAGGATGGACTGATCAGGATAATTTCGAGGGCCGGAGTGCCCCAGGTTCGCGCCGTGCTTTCGGCGCTAACCTGGGATTCTTCTCCGCCAAACCGATCGTATCCACCTTAGCTGCGCTTCGCTCGCGAAGGTGGGCACCGCGCTTCTACACCGCCCGTTCCTGGACTGATACCGTCACAGGTAATTCGAAATCTCGATCAGAGTTGTTGTCCGGATCGCGAAGATAGACTCGAGAGCAGCTTTCCCACGGCGCCTGTGCGCTCGACGGGGCCTTACTTCAATGGGGATGGATAAATCCGACAGATGCCGAATGACTTGCTCCAGCGGGTCCCTGGCGATGAAACAAAGATCGCCGGAGCCAGGCGTCGGATGAGCACGCTTTCGGCTCAAATTCACGCGCCCACGCTGGTGCAGGTTGATCTTCTGTTGGCCGAACTTCAGCGCTCGACGCTCGCCGAAAGTAAGGCCTGCATGCCCAAGGCTTGGTGTAGAAATCAATCGTTCGGTCGATGTCGGCGACGGTCAAGACGAGATGGTCGAGGCGGTCGATCGTGAGTGCCAGTGGATAGATTAACCTGACGCATGGGTCACCGTCGGATTCATTTAGCCAGGAACTGCTTCACACGCTCCATACATTCCTGCTGCACGCGCGCGTCGTCGCCGAAGCCAGCGAGCCAGTAGACCTCGGGCTCGCGGCGGAACCAGGTCATCTGGCGCTTGGCGTAGTTGCGGTGTCCCTGCTGGGCGGCGGCGATGGCCTCCTCGCGCTCAGCTCTCCGCTCAGCAATTGCGCGGCCTGGCGGTAGCCAAGGAGTTCAATACCTGTGGAGGGTTTGCGCCGTAGCGGGCCAGCAGCGTGCGGGTCTCCTCGATGAGTCCCTCGTCGAACATGCGCCGGGCGCGCTCATTGATGCGCTCGTAGAGCAGGCTGCGCTCCGGGTTGAGTCCCAGGCGAAGCAGGCGGAAGCCGCGCAGCGGCTCGCGTCCCTTCTGCCAGAGCTCGGTCATGGGCCGGCGCGCCAGCAGGCAGACCTCGAGCGCGCGGATCAGCTTGGGAGCGTCGTTGGGGTGAATCGTGGCGGCGGCTGCGAGGTCGAGGCGCGAGAGCAGGCGGTGCAGGTATTCCGATCCTCGTCCGCGAACGCGTTGACGCAATCGCTGGCGCAACTCTTCGGAGCGTTGCGGGCCGGGAAACAGGCCTTCGAGCAGCGCCCGCAGGTAGAGTCCGCTGCCGCCGGCAACAATCGGCAGGTGGCCGCGCGCCGTGATCTCAGCCAGCGCCTGGCGGGCAAGGCGGGCGTAGTCGCCCGCGGTAAATGGCTCGTCGGGGGCTACCAAGTCGAGCAGGTGATGGGGAGCGCGGCCTCGCTCATCTTCCGTGGGCTTGGCGGTGCCGGCTACCAGGTCGCGATAGATGGAAACCGAATCGCAACTGACGATCTCGCCGGAGAATCGCTCGGCCAGTGCGAGTGAGAGCGCGGTCTTGCCGCTGGCGGTAGGGCCGAGAATGACGATGAGGGGAGCGTCATGCGGCGCGTCTTTCATCGCGCGCTCCCCGGAAGGATATTGGCTGCAGACGGGAATGTACCGTCAGGGGCTAAAGCCCCCGATTTTCTGTGGTTCTGGATGGCATGGCTAAAGCCATGCCCTTTCAAAGCTGGATGTTTGGTCTTCACCGGCGCGCTCCACGGGATGCGGTCCCCAGAAGCGCAGGATGGTGAACAGCAGGATCGCCAGCGCGATCAGCACCAGTCCGTAGATACGCCGCGCGTTGCCGGGATGAAGGCGAGGGGGCACGCCGGAATTGTAATCCAGCCCCAGCAGGCGCAACTATGACGTTGTTCGACCGGGGCATGAATATGCCTAGCAGACGCGACTGTGGCGTCCGCCGGGAGAGTCTTGGCGCTCAACGCTATTTGCCCTTCATCGCGGACAGGCACTGCCCGTAGAGTTCCAGCAGATGCTTGGCGTAGTCTTCCGCGTCCTGGTTGCCGGACGCGCTCTGAAAGCCGGCGCCGGCCGAGCCGGTCTTTCCGTAGCCGGTGGTGCCGGCGATGAACTTCATCATGTCGAGCGCGATGTCCTCGTCGCGCCGCGAGCCCAGGAGCATCGGCGTAGCTTCGTTCATGGCAGCAACTGCCTCCACGGTCAGTTCCCAGTTCTCAGTTCTCAGTTTTCCGTTCCGCGAGTGCGATCTTGCGAGGGCAACAATACATTCGAGAGACAACATACGCAAGAGCAGCTGGAGCCGCTCAACGAACCTAAGATCTAGGAACCGGGAACTGAGAACTACTCTTAGGCATCGATGATAGCAGAATGCGCGCCCCGTCCCGGCTGTGCTCGCCGGCGAGCGGCGCTCGGTCCACACATTTGCAACTGCACAAATGCGGGCCACCCCGAAAGGTTCTTGATCGCGCACAGTAAAATAGATGCATGGGCGACCTCGGCAAGATCCTGATCGGCATCGGCGGGCTGCTGGTTGTGCTCGGGGTGGTGCTGGTGGCCGCCGGCAAACTGAATCTTCCCCTGGGCCGGCTGCCGGGCGACATCAGCTATCGCGGCAAGAACACGTCGTCTACTTTCCCATCGTAACCTGCATCGTGGTCAGCGTGCTGCTTTCGCTGATCTTCTGGATCGTGGGCCTGTTCCGAAAGTAGGGGTTAGGGATCAGGGAATAGGGGTTAGAGGAGTCCATCCCCACTCTATATCCAGTCCTTCTTTCTTTCCTAATTACGTTGTTTTGGTCAAACGCGGCCACTAATCCCTAGCCCCTAAATCCTAATCCCTATTTCCATTCCAACCTGCTGTTCGGCTCATGCGTCTAGATCAACATGGACTGGATGGTCGAGGCCATTTCGATAGCGGGCAATTTTCTGTTCATTGGCGCGCTGGTGGTCTACGGCTTCTCGCTCTTTGCCGAGTACCACGCCACGGGCAAATGGGCGAAGAACGTCACCGGGCTGCTCGCCGGTCTCGGCATGCTGACGCTGGCCTTCGCCCTGCTGCTGACGCCCGCCAATGCCGAGATCATCCTGATGGCGGCCCGCCGGGGCGCCTCCCGGCTGTTCCTGGGAGCCAGCAGCGCGTTGCTGGTGGCCGCCATCGCCGCCTTCGGGCTGATTACCTACGCCAGACCTTTCCGCCTGCGCCTGGAGCGCAAGATCGAGCGGGATCTGAATCGTGACCTTCCCAAGATCCCATAAGGATCCGGACGACGAAGCGACAGGGCTGCTGCGCCGGCCCCAGCCGCCGCTGGCGCAGCCGTCATCCAGCGGCTTCTGGAACCACCTGCGGCGCCTCGGCCCGGGAATGGTCACCGGCACAGCCAACGTCGATCCCTCGCTGGTAGTGACGGCCACGGTAGTCGGGGCGGCCTTCGGCTACTCGCTCTTGTGGGTGGTAGTGCTGTGCGTTCCCTTTCTGCTGGCGGTTTTCCAGGTGTCGGGGCGGCTGGGCTTCGAGACGCGCAAGGGGCTGGTCGACCTGGTGCGCGAGCATTACGGGCGCGGGCTGGCGCTGGGCTGCGCGCTGCTGGTGGTGGTCATCAACATGGCGATGATCATCGCCGACGTGCTGGCGGTTTCCGACGCGCTCTCCATCATTCTCAACCAGCGCCGCGTCTTCTTTGCCGCCGCCGTGTCCTTCTCCGTCTGGTACATCCTGATCTTCCGCGACTACCGCAAGATCACCAACGTCCTGCTGTGGCTGTCTCTCCCGCTGTACGTCTATGTGGCCTCGGCGATCATGGAGGCGCCGAGTCCCGGCACGGTGCTGTGGGGGACCATCATTCCCCATGTGCAGCAGAGCCCGGCTTACGCCGCTTCCATCGTCGCTCTGTTCGGCTCGCTGCTGACGCCCTACATCCTGGTGTGGCAGACGAGCTCGCGCGGCGAGCATGCGGCTATTGGCGGAGAGCGGCCGCACAGCTTCGAATCACACGCCGGAACCGTAGTCTCGGTTCTGCTCTCCTACTGCGTGATGGTCAGCGCGGCGGCGGTGCTGAAGCTCCCCGCACCAATCGACATGACCACGCGCCAGGCGGCCGATGCTCTGCGTCCGGCGGTGGGCGCACTGGGGCCGGTGCTGTTTGCCATCGGCATCATCGGCGCCGGCATGGTAGCGCTGCCGGTGCTGTGCGCCTCGCTGTGTTACAGCGTGAGCGAAGCCATGGGGTGGAAGACGGGGCTGAGCGAGCATCCCTGGGATGCGCCGCCGTTTTACGTGCTGATTTCGCTCTCCATGTTCATCGCCGCGGTAGCCAATTTTTTCCGCATCAACCCGGTCAAGGCGCTGTACCTGTCGCAACTGCTGGCGGGCGTGCTGACGATCCCCATTCTGATCTTCATTTTGCTGCTGGCCAATAACCGGCGGGTGGTAAAGACAGGCAACACTCTTTCGCAGAACTTCTGGGTAGGGGCAGCCTGCGGCGCGCTGCTGGCTTCCGGGCTGCTCTGGCTGTGGACGATCTTCCGTTAGCCATCTTCTTGTTAGCACCTACAGACGGGGTACCCGGCGACTTCCGGGTGCTGTTTACCATTTTGGTTCTCCTCGCTGGTTGGGGCTTTTTGCCCCGCCTATTGGTGGTTTTTAGGCGTAAAAGCGCACAAAACATAGAACTAAGAAGCGGGAACGAACGGTGGAGCCGAGAAGCGGAAACCGAGGTGGAAAAAGAAATCCCCTGAAGGGGTTGCGCGGCGCGCGTCGCGT
>CAWBRT010000002.1:175000-367499 GCA_963791145.1 uncultured Acidobacteriota bacterium
CTGAAGCCCCGGTGAACGGCGGCCGTAACTATAACGGTCCTAAGGTAGCGAAATTCCTTGTCGGGTAAGTTCCGACCTGCACGAATGGCGTAACGATCGTACGACTGTCTTAACGAGTGACTCGGCGAACTTGTAGTACCGGTGAAGATGCCGGTTTCCCGCATCTAGACGGAAAGACCCCGTGCACCTTTACTATACCTTCACTATGAACTATGGCACTTGCTGCGCAGGATAGGTGGGAGGCTTTGAATCCAGGCTCTCGGGCTTGGAGGAGCCAACGGTGAGATACCACCCTGTGAGTGCTGTGGTTCTAACCTACTCCCGTAATCCGGGAGAGGGACATAGTGAGGCGGGTAGTTTGACTGGGGCGGTCGCCTCCTAAACGGTAACGGAGGCGCACGAAGCTACGCTCAGGCTGTTTGGAAATCAGCCGTCGAGTGCAAAGGCATAAGCGTGGTTTACTGCGAGACCTACAAGTCGAGCAGTTGCGAAAGCAGGTCTTAGTGATCCGGTGGTTCTGTATGGAAGGGCCATCGCTCAACGGATAAAAGGTACGCCGGGGATAACAGGCTGATCGGAGCCAAGAGTTCATATCGACGCTCCGGTTTGGCACCTCGATGTCGGTTCATCGCATCCTGGAGCTGTAGAAGGTTCCAAGGGTTTGGCTGTTCGCCAATTAAAGCGGTACGTGAACTGGGTTCAGAACGTCGCGAGACAGTTCGGTCCCTATCTGGTGTGGGCGTAGGAGATTTGAGAGGACCTGTCCTTAGTACGAGAGGACCGGGATGGACGAACCTCTTGTGTTCCAGCTGTCGTGCCAACGGCATGGCTGGGTAGCGAAGTTCGGTTGTGATAACCGCTGAATGCATATAAGCGGGAAGCACTCCTCAAGATGAGATCTCCCAACCCGTAAGGGTAAAGAAGGGCACAGGAAGACCACCTGTTTGATAGGCTGGATGTGCAAGCGCAGTAATGCGTGTAGCTTACCAGTACTAATCGCCCGTTCGGCTTGACCATAAAATTTACTGGGCGCACCCAAAAGGCAGTTTCAAGTTTCACGTTTCAAGTTTCACGACCTGAAATGTGAGGCGAAGCGAGACTGCAGTGTAGTTGCCTGATGCTATTCAGCGATCGTCCCTTGAAAGTTCTTTCAAGTTTGGCGTTGCGTAATAGATCCACTGGCGGAAAACCAACCCCAGCAAGGATCTCGGCAGGACGCAGTAGCGGCCTGCTAGACGCCAAAGGAATAAAGGCGTAACAGCTGATCCTTCGCCGCCCGCGCGGCTCAGGATTTCGGCTGCGGGCTCAAACGCCCGCAAGACGCCTCAATTTCCGGTGATCATACCGCGGGGGAAACACCCGTTCCCATCTCGAACACGGTAGTTAAGCCCCGCAGGGCCGATTGTACTGCGCGCGAAAGTGTGTGGGAGAGTAGGTCATCGCCGGAATAATCGTAAAAGGCCAGTTACCTTACGGTAGCTGGCCTTTTTCTTTTGTCGAATATTCCCCGCTGCTTCGGAAATAATCTTCGCCACAGTACAGACGGTTCGCCACCGCCGACTCGCGGCCCTCTGCTAGCCTTTTGAGTTGCTTGCCTAAACAGCTCATACTAAATATCGCCGACAGCCCTTACGATTGAGAGGAGACTCATGACCTCGACGCCTGCTTCCCCGTCGCGTTCCTTCGATACCCGTGGTTGGATAACACCTGCCATCGAAGCTTTTCTGGTCTGGATCACGCTTCCTAGCGGCTGGTTAGTCGGACATCGCCGGAGTGCACAGGGTCCGCCCCGAGGCGGTATACGGGTGACTGCTTCACAAGCCAAACGAGTCGACACGGTGATTGCTATCTATGTGGTCGTTGAAATCCTGTGCTACTGGATAGCGTGGAAATACCAGAGATTTGGGGGCTTATGTGTGCCAGCTGTTCTGTTTTGCGTCTGTCGCAGCGTCGACATAGTTGCTGTCGCTATCCGCATTACATTATTCGACTCAGCGCGGGCCGCAAAGCCGGCAGTTGCTTCCCATGCCCGCATAGTGATTCTCGGGTTGATCAACTACATCGAGCTAATAATCTGTTTTGCCACGATGTATGCATCTTCACCCCAATTGTTAGCTTCGAAATCAGGGCCAGACGACTGGTTCCAATGCATATATTTCAGTGCGATGACTCAGTTTACGGTGGGCTACGGAGATATTACCCCTACTGGAACCTTGCGACCTGTTGCATGTTTCCAGACCTTGGCTGGGTTGCTGCTCTTGTCTGTCTTGGTGTTTCGGTTTCTTTCGCTCCTGCGGCCTGTAGGCTCGGTATCCGATATCGGATATGGACGGCCACGCCGAGAAAATCAAGGTCGCGTCGCCCGCCTCCGCACCTCTGCTGGTAATAAAGCCTTCGGGGTGATGCGTCTCAGGATTTCGGCTCGAGGCTCTTCGCGCTGACTTGCCTCCCGCCGTTCTTGAAAATTTGTTTGTTCAACTGCAATTCTCCGCTTATATTTGCTTTTTACACAAATTCCCGGCCCGACCTGGTTTTCACCCGGTCGGGCCTTTAATTTTTTGGAGGCGATATGAGCACTGAAAAAACATCGCAAGGCAAACGCGCAGTCCGCGAATCCGTGCTGTTGAACCCTGCTCCGCCCGAGCGGGTCTTTCCTCTGCTGTGTCCTGTCCGCGAAGCCGACTGGTTGCCGCAGTGGAAGTACCGGCTGGTCTATTCGCAGTCGGGCGTAGCGGAACTGGGATGCGTCTTCACCACTCCCAATGAAGGCGGTCCGGAGACGACCTGGGTGGTCACTCATCACGATCCGGCGAAGTTCGAGGTCGCTTTCGCCTGGGTGCGGCCGCAGATGCTGGCTACGCGATTTGAAATCCGGCTCTCGCCGAGCGACCAGGGCCAGACTCGCGCACATTGGCGCTACACCTACACAGCGCTGTCAGCGGCCGGGCAACGTGAACTTGAAGGCATGGACGCGGCATGGTTCGAGCGCAGGATGCGGCGCATGGAGAAGGCAATGAATTATTACCTGGAGCATGGCGCAATCATCACCGGGCCTGAATGGGAGTGACGGTGTTTGTCGGCCGGCACGCGAAATGTAAAGGAAAGAGAGGAGCAACGGAGGCCGTTGTGAGAGATCATGGCGGCCCCTTCGATTTTCCTCGTAAGGATTGGTCAGCAACCTCTATCCCCACATTTGCCGACTGCGGGCAGATGTGTGCCACCTGCCTGCATCCCGTTTGGTAATTGTCCGCTCGGACAATTACCGAAGCGCCACAGCTGTTACTGAAGTACTCTCTGCCGCCTGTTTTTTCCTGTTCGGTCAATCCAATTGTGAGATCAAATGGGTTTACTGGACTATCCCATGCGTAGATGGTCAAAGTTCGTCTCGCTTCTGCTGCTTGCGCTGGCGGCATGTTGTTTTACGGCCGCGGCCCAGGAGGCAGAGGAGCGCAGCCTGGGTGACATTGCGCGCGAGGCGCGCGAGGCGCGAGAGAAAAGGCGCCTGGACGTCCAGGTCACGCCCGAAGACGCAAAAGCTTTCTTCGCTTCCGTGGATGAAATCCTGAACTTCGCCAGCCAGGATACCGGGTTTCCCAAGCGCGGATCTGTTCAGCGGCGACTGGTCGGGCGGGAACACGTGCGCAATATGGTTTCCGAAGGGCTTGGGGCGGAGACGCAAGAGAAGCTGGCGCGCTCGGAGCTGGTGCTGAAAAAGTTCGGCCTGCTGCCTGCGGACTTCATGCTCAGAGATTTTCTCGTCAAGAATACGGCCCAGCATGTGGCCGGGTATTACGATTTCCGCGACCAGACGATGTACCTGCTGAACTGGGTTCCGCTGGAGCTGCAACGCCCGATCATGGCGCACGAGCTCACGCACGCGCTGCAGGACCAGAATTACAGCCTTTCCAAATTCAGCCACTCCCCGCCCCGGTACCAGCAGGAAGCCGCCGCGGCGTCGACCTCGATGACCGAAGCCGATGAGGGAGAGTTCCACAGCACGCGCGCCGCTGTCATCGAAGGCCAGGCGATGGTGGTCTTCATCGACTACCTGTTGAAGCCGACCGGCCTGACCCTGGCCAACTCGCCGCGAGCGCAGGATGCCATCAGCGCGAACGTGCAAAGCTACGACTTGCCGCTTAACCTCCACGGCGCGCCGCGAGTTTTAAGGGAGTCTACGACCTTTCCCTACCGGGAAGGATTGGGGTTCGAGGTGGAACTGCTGCGCCGCGGAGGACGGCAGATGGCCTTCGCCGGCGCCTTCGCCCGCCCGCCCGCCAATACGCACCAGATTCTCCATCCCGAGGCTTATCTGGAGAAGTCCGCCACGGGGACCATGGCGATTCCGGACCTTCGCCCCGTCTTGGGTGCGGAATATGAACTCTATGACCGGGGCATGTTGGGAGAGCTCGACGCGCGCATCATGGCGCAGGAGTTCGGACGCGAGAACGACCTCTACACGGTGGCTGCCACCTGGAACGGCGGCGGGTACATTGCCGTCAAGCACGCGGGCATTGCCAGCCAGAAGCTGACGCCGAGCGATATCTCGCTGCTCTATATTTCACGCTGGAAGACCGCCAAGGCCGCTAAGCGCTTTGCCGAGATTTATAAGGCCGCTCTGGCGAAACGCGAGACCGTGGAGCGCGACCAGACGGTCAACAACACAAACTGCATGGAGGCCGCCTGCAGCGGCGGCACACTCTGGTCGGCAAAGCTCCTCACAAACCAGGGCACGAGCTACCTGGAAATCCTGCCTGACAATACGGTCTTCATTGCACAGGGCTTCGAAGAGGCACTGGCGGCACGGCTGCGCCAACTGCTCTTGAACCCTGCGGCTGCGCAGCTCAGCCCTGCACCGATGCACGAGCTGAGCCTCTCGCTCTACGAGTCGGCGGAGTTCCGCGCCTTTCACGAGCAGTTTGGCGACGAATGGAAGCGCTCTCTCGTTGAGGCGATACGAGGCGCTGAGGCATCGGCTCCGGACCGCGGCGGGACTGACTAACGGAAATATCCCCGCGGCGGGCGAGCAAGAACAGGGGCAGACATATCAGTCTGCCCCTCTTTTCACGGATTAACTCCAGGCGCCTGACCATCGCTGCTTCTGAACGATGGACGGCCAGAGAGTCTCAGTCATACCACGATGGAGCCTTGCGAATGTTCTTGAAGAACTCCATGCTGTGGCCGATCCACAGTTGCGAATTGGTGGCTTTCACGAAATCAACGATCCTCTGGCGGGACTCCACCGTACCGCTGGTCTTTTCCGGCTCGGGCATTCTTCCCAGCGTGAGCTCTTCCTTGTAGTGAAAGAGGTCGCCCGTCAGCACCACGCCGCCGGTATTCTTCAGCTTGACGTACAGCGACACGTGTCCCTTCGTGTGTCCGGGGGTTGAGAGTATCTTTACCGTGCCGTCGCCGAATACATCGTAATCTTTGGGTATCATCTGCGCGCGGCTGGCCATGAATCCGTACTCGTTGTACCGGTACGGCCCGCCGGCGGGGAGATCGGTGCGGAATCCCGCGTCGTACTCTTCTTTCGCGATCAGCAGCTTGGCATTGGTGAAGTAGTGCACGTTTCCGGTGTGATCCCAATGCAGGTGCGAGAGCACGAGAATGTTGATGTCTTCGGGAGCATATCCGATATCCGCCAGTTGCCCCTTCAGAGTATTGAGCTTGAGCTGGGCGTAACCTCTTACTACGTTTTCATACAGAGGCCGGCCGATGATCGAATCGGGCAGTCCGGTGTCGAACAGAAGCGCTCCCTTCGGATGCAGGACCAGGTAACAGGTGCAGGCCATGTTCGTGTCCTGCACCTCTTCGCGCTTCAGGTTATAAGATTCAGGCTTGTTGTAGACCAGGGTGCCGCAGTCCAGAACGTAAACCCGCGGTGAGGTGACCACCGGCTTGGGAACAAGTTCCGCGCTCTGAACGTAAACCGAACCTATCGACAGCAAGAACAGAAAAGATCCCAAAATGCCCAAGAAAGCTCTTTTCGACATAAGCTCGTCCTTTCATTAGAAGAGTGCTGACCGCGAGGCACAACTTTCCAAGGGGCCCGCGAACCAGGAAGGGGCTGTCTATAGCTTACCTGTGATTGGCGGTTTATCATCGCCGCCACAGGCCGTCAAGCACTATTTGCCCGCCGGCAGGCCGTTTACTCGTAAGAGCCAATACTGCAGCGGCTGAAATGAGAAAAGCCGCCAGCGAATATCTGGCGGCCTGTTTCGTAGAACTAAGAATGAATTCTCCGGCTGCGCTACCTGCACGCGACCCGGGAAATGTGGCCTCTGTACGACCTCTCGCAATACTGTCTTCCCCTGTCATCGACACAGGTTCTCCAGTAACTGCCGTCCGTTTGTTTCATCCACCCGGTACAACTTGGTGCTGCCAAAGCAACGGTCCCCATGAGTGCCAGTGCGGCAAATGCGAATGAAACCCAAAACTTCTTCATCGTGGTCTCCTGGAACAGCCCACAGCGGTTGAAGGTTAACGCCGGCCGCCTCTTACTACGCGAGATGCGCTTACCCGAGCGGCGGCTAGTCTGCGCAGGACGGCTCAGAATAAGGGCCGCTGCCGGTGCCGTCAATTGCACGTTCGCGCTATCGCTAGACACCTGCTCGTGTCAGGCAGCAGCAGTAAGCTCCGGAGCCGCCGTGTTGCAAGCTCTTCGAAATTAATGCATGCTTGACCGAGGAGCGATACGTATTCGACAGCCCATGTGGTACATCCTGCGCTTTCTCTGGAACGCGACTCGCGGCCATCGCTTCGCTCCCTGGCGGAGCCCCTACCTGCGCTGGCGCATAGAGACCTACACGGGAATCAAGATGAGCGGCATCGGGTTCTTCGGATTCTGGGGTTTCACCTGGCGCGAGCGCGTGCAGTTGTTCCGCTTCCTGCGCTGGACCGGCAAGATGGAAAAATACGCGCGCGTCAAACCGAGAAATCCCTGAGAAGACGAAGGGGTCAAGGCTCTTCTTTGCGTAGATGACGACGCTCCGGACACTTACTGCCCAACGTTTCACTGTAAAGAATTGCAACAAGAATCTCTCACAAGTCTGACTTACAGGCCGGCACAACCATAAATAACTTCCGATTTGCCGGCGCCGGACCTGATTCGGTGGGCTCTGCCTTCATTCCTTTGTTTCCCAAAGCCTCTAGTTCGAAATTGTGGCTAATGCCTTTCCCAAAAGTGCCGATAGACGTACACAACTCACTAGTGGGGATGACAGGGAAAATCTCAAGATGTCGAGGTGCACGCTTCAGAGTTTCTCATGAACAAATTTGCTCTATCGCTGTTGTTTGCGGAGATGGAGCAGAGCATCGCCAGAAAAGTTGAGCAGGACACGGCTATGCGATTTGTGAAGGGAAGTAAGACGTACCGCTCAAGTTGCTAGGGTTACAAGGCCCAACGAAAACGAAATCGCTCGAAGGAGAAGCTATGAAGCTGAAGATCCGCGCACAACTGGTACTGGCCTTTGTCGTCGTTCTGGGCTTGGTATTCATTTCTTCAACCGTTGTTTACATGAAATCAGCCGGGGTACATCAACAGCTTGACCGGATGAAAGAAGTACGAACCCCGGCGGTCGTTGCCACGGCAGAAGCGAAGTTTCAGTTAATGAGGGTGAGAGCTGACCTGCGCCGCCTGATTCTTTCCGTCGCCACCGGCAAGATGGAGGACGCAAGAAAGTCTAATCAAACTCTCGAAGAAGACTGGACCGCGATCAACTCGCTGCACGCGAAGCTGGAAACATTGAGCAAAGAATTTGTGCTCCAGGAGAACAAAGATCGTGTGGCGCGTCTGAGTGCCGAATTGCCGGCGTTTCGCAAGGAGCAGATTAAGCTCGCTGACGCCGCTCTGGCTGCGGGTTCAAGGGGGCTTGCGGCAGTTGACAATGAATTAATGCAGAAGGTAGAGCCGCAAGGCGTCGCTATCAGAGATGTTCTTGGCGCTCTCATGCAGAGCCAGGAGTCACTACTGAAACGCGATGCGGAGAATTCGATGGCGACGCAAGGCCAAATGCAGTGGGTGCTGATACTCGCGACCATCTTGGCGATAGCCACAGGTGTCGGCATTGCCTTGGTTTTTAGCGGCAAAATCGCAGGCGCTGTGGTAGCAGCCGTGGAACTTTGCAAGACCGTCGCTGCCGGTAATTTGGCCGGCGCCAAGGTTCCCGAATCGCTGCGCGTCAGAAAAGACGAGATGGGCGAACTGGCGGCCGCCATGCAAACCATGATCGACAGCCTGCGGAAACTGCTGGGCGGCATTTCCGGCGGCGTTGAGACGCTTGCCAGCTCCGCTACGGAGCTTTCGGCGGTGTCGAAGCAAACAGCCTCCGGGGCAGCTTCCATGTCCGAAAGAACTAACGCGGTAGCGGCCGCGGCCGAAGAGGCCAGCACCAGTACCTTGTCGGTAGCTACGGGAATGGAGGAATCCTCCACCAGTCTCGCCTCCGTGGCCAGTGCCACCGAGGAGATGAGCGCCACCGTCGGCGATATCGCCGCCAACACCGCCAAGGCGCGTGTCATCAGCGAGCAGGCTACCAGCCAGGCGCAGACCATCACCGAGCAGATGCAGAAGCTCGGCCAGGCGGCACAGGAAATCGGGGCGGTGACGGAGACCATCACCAACATCTCGGCGCAGACCAACCTGCTGGCCCTGAACGCGACGATCGAAGCGGCGCGGGCGGGAACGGCGGGCAAGGGATTCGCCGTGGTAGCCAACGAAATCAAGGAACTGGCGCGAGCAGACGGCCGAGGCCACCGAAGACATCAAGGCGCGGATTACCGGGATCCAGAGTTCGACGGGATCGGCGGTCAGCGATATCGGGCAGATATCGTCAGTCATTCACGACGTGGACTCGATTGTGGCCAGCATAGCGGCGGCGATCGAAGAACAGGCGACGGTGACCAAGGATGTGGCAGCCAACATCGCGCAGGCTTCGACGGGCGTCCGGGAAGCGAATCAGCATGTTTCCCAGACAGCGGAAGTGTCGAAGACGATTGCGAAGGACATCGGGCTGGTCAACGCCGCGGTAGTCGAAATCCGCGAAGGGGGCGAGCAGGTTCAGATCAGCGCGGGCGAGTTGTCCAAGCTGGCGGAACAACTCAGCGCTCAAGTGGCGCAGTTCAAGATGTAAGCAGGGATGACAGCCGCAAAATGAAAGGCCTCCGCGAGGCCGGCGTTTACGTGGGGCTGTCGTTAACGGGCTCGTACAGTTCTCAACTCCAGGGACAATGCTAAGCGGGGTCAGTCGGCGTTCTCGCAAGATTCCAGCGGAACGCCGATCACCCGAAGCTGATCACTACTTCCGTTCCCGGCCTAATCAGCCGCTAAGCATTGCCGTTTCCGGCTTTCATCTATCGGACAGAATGGGAATCAGGCCGCATGCTCAACCCATGGTACCCGCCACGCTGGAGCCTCGAACGGCTCGGCGAAGTACTGAGTCTCGTGGACGACCTTTTCATTCCGAAATTCCATAATGCTCACTGTCTGGAAAAGCTTGCCTTGGTAGTTGATGGCGTACTCCGTTACCCACAACTCCCCCGCTCCCACAATGCGGCGAACATCGAAGCCGCCGGGCTTTCCTGGATGATGTCCCCGCAACGCTTGCAAGTTGCGGCGGCCAAGAATCCTTTCGCCCGACTGCGGATATTCACAGATCACGTTCTCGTCGTAAATATCGTGTTCTGCTACCACATCCCCCGCGGCGGATGCGGCCCAGTGCTGCTCCAATAGCGCTTGAATTCCACCTGTCGTCACGTTCCGCACCCCCATCCTCCGGCCGGCTCAATCGTCTCGGGTGCATAACTCACCGAACCCCGAGATCAGTCCGATCTCGCAGCTCTGACATACTCCCGTTCAAGAGCCGCAACACTGGGTTTCAAGGTATTTGTCACATCGATTCACGCCCCACCGGAAGCGTTGCCCGGCGGGCGAACGTGGGGCACCTGCCCGATCGGCATTCGACGTGATTTCAGCGAATACTGATCATACGAAGCTGATAACCACTTCCGTTCCCGGAGCCGCGTTTAGCAGGCGCGCCGCCGAACCGCGGTTGCAGACCACTTCCAGGTAGCCGGTCGAACCAATGATGGCGAACACCTCGCCCGGCTCGCCTTCCCCGAAAGTGTTGCGCATGGTCGTGATCTGTTTGCCGCCAATGTCGATGCGGAAGGCCGGCGCCGGCTGGCTGCGCGAACTGGGGAAACTCCGCCGGCGAGAAGTTGGTGATCAGGTTGCCGAACTTATCCGCCTTCAGAATGATTCCGCGCGACTGAGAATCGCTCACCGCCTGCGGGTTGAGCCCGGCGAAGCGGTGGTAGTCGCCGATCTGGCGGTCCAAAATTCGAGGGCTCGATTCCCTTGGAGACCCAAGCTGCGATAGGCGAGAAAACGTCGCGCCCATGGAAGGTGCGGCTTACCGGCTGGAGGAAATAATGCTCGGCCGTGATCTGGCGAACCACCAGGCGCTCCTCCCGCTCGTAGATGAAGGAGAAGACGCCGTTGTCGGGCCCCACGAAGAAGTACTTCGCGGTCTGCACCAGCAGCGCCCGGCGGTCGGTGCCCACGCCCGGATCCACCACTACCAGGTGCACCGAGCCAGCAGGGGAAGAACGGAGTAAGCATGTCCGATGGTAAAGGCCGCGTCGATGATGCTGTAGCTGGCGACCTCGTGCGAGATGTCGACCAGAACGGCGTCGGGGTTGA
This sequence comes from uncultured Acidobacteriota bacterium, assembly GCA_963791145.1. GTDB lineage: Bacteria > Acidobacteriota > Terriglobia > Terriglobales > Acidobacteriaceae > CAWBRT01. The sequence goes on from CAWBRT010000002.1 coordinate 185,703, forward strand.
TGGTCAGCAGCACGGCCTTCATGCTGCCGGCAAAGTGATCGCGCGTGCCGTAGTCGGTGGTTAAGGTGATGACGCTTTGCGGCGGCAATTTCGATCTCCTGCCGGACCGGTTCGGACCGGGAATGCGGAACGGAAAAGGTTCGCCAAGGTAGTGTAGTCCAACGCTGGCGTGGCGGCGCATTCCAGCTGGAGCACCGGTCCGTGTAGCGCTTACTGGGGGGGTGCCGGTTGCGAACCCGAGGCAAATGCAGACCACGGCGCTGCAGGATGCTAGAATTTCCTGCAATGTTCAGCTTTGTACTGCTGCGGGTGCTTGCCGTGCTGCTGCTGGTGGCCGCCAATGCCTTCTTTGTGGCGGCCGAGTTCGCGCTGGTCAGCATCCGCGACACGCGCCTGGAGCAGTTGGTGGAAGCCCGCCGCATCGGCGCTCGCACCGTCCGCAAGCTGCACGGCAAACTGGATGAAGTGCTGAACGGCGTCCAGCTCGGGGTAACCATGGCCAGCCTGGGACTTGGCTGGCTGGGCGAAAACGCACTGGCCCGAGTGCTGGAGCATCCGCTGGCGCAGGTGCCTTATGGCGCCGTGTACGCGCATGGCGCTGCCGTGGTGGCGGCATTCGCGCTGATCACCTACTTCCACGTCATCCTGGGCGAGGTGGTGCCGAAGTCGGTTTCGCTGCAGCAGGCCGAGCGCGTGGCGCTGGCGGTCGCCGGTCCGCTGGACGTCTTCATGACCGTCTTCAGCCCCTTCCTGAAGTTCATGGCCCGTTCCAGCCGCTTCGTGCTGCGCCTGTTCGGCAGCCGCGAATTGCGCGCCGGCCGGGTGCACTCTCCCGAGGAGCTGAAGCTGATCGTCACCGCCAGCCGCCGCTTCGGCCTGATTCCGCCGCTGCAGGAGGAGATGATTCACCGCGCCCTCGAGTTGGAGACCGTAACGGTGCGCGAAATCATGGTGCCGCGCGTCGACATCTTCTCCCTGCCCGCCGATATGCCGCTGGATGAGGCGTTCAAGCGCGTGGTGGAGGAGCAGCATTCGCGGGTGCCGGTCTACGATGCCGCGCGCGGCCCGGAGGCCATCATCGGCGTACTCTACGCCAAGGACATGATGCGCTGGATGATCTCCAGCCGCGGCTGAAGCCCACGAGGCCGCCCCTGCGGCGTCGCCAACCCGCCGCGCGTGCGCCAGATCATGCGCGACGTGCTGGTGGTGCCGGAGACCAAGGCGCTGCCCGACCTGCTGGAGGAGTTCAAGCGGCGCAAGCGGCACATGGCGGTGGTGGTCGATGAGTTCGGTTCGACCGCCGGCGTCGTTACCGCGGAGGATGTGCTGGAGCAACTGGTGGGCGAAATCGAGGACGAATACGACGTGGCGCCGGAGGCCCTGCTTGCCGGAGCCAATATCATGGTGCTGGAAGGCTCGACCAGCATTCGCGACCTGGAAACGCAGTACCAGCTGCGGCTGCCGCGCGACGAGGGCTTCGAGACCCTGGGCGGCTTCGTCATGACCACTTTGCAGCGAATTCCGGCGAACGGCGACTCCTTCGAGTTCGAAGGCCGCCGCTACACGGTCGAGCGCATGGACGGCCGTCGCGTGGAGGCGGTCCGCATCGAGCAGTTGGAGCCTGTGCGCGAGAAATCGTTACTTAGTTCGTCGTTCTTCGTTCTTAGATTTCGGTTCTCGGGTGTGTGCGCTCAGCAGACCCCCCACTCGACTAGCGAAAGAAAAACGATCAACTAAGAACTCGATGAACGAACAACGAAGCAAACGAAGAACTGCGAACGAGTCTTTTGCCACGCTATTTCGCCACCCGGCTGCTGTACATGCTTCCGGTGCTCTGGCTGGTGGTCAGCGTCGTGTTTCCTGCTGATTCACATAGTGCCGGGCGATCCCATTCAGCAGATGCTCGGAGAAGGCGCGGCCAGCGCCGATATCGAAGCCGCCCGGCACGCCTATGGACTCGACGTTCCGCTCGGGCAGCAGTACCTGCATTACTGGAACGGCGTGCTGCACGGCGACCTGGGCCGTTCGCTGCGCTTCAACCAGAGTGTCGGCGCAGGTGATCGCCCGCGCCTATCCGTCCACCATCACGCTGACCGTGTGCGCGCTGCTGGTAGCGGTGGCGCTATCGATCCCCGCTGGAGTCCGCTCGGCCCTCAGGCGCAACCGCTGGGACGATCGCCTGCTGAGCTTCATCAGCCTGCTGGGATTGTCTTTCCCGAACTTTGCCCTGGGGCCGATTCTGATCCTCTTCTTCGCCGTCAATCTGGGACTGCTGCCGGTCTCCGGCGCCGGCGGCTGGAAGCACCTGGTGCTGCCGTCCATTACTCTGGGCGGGGCGCTGGCGGCCATTCTTACTCGCATGGTCCGCACGTCGATGCTGGAAGAGCTCGGCCAGGATTATGTGCGTACGGCGCGCGCCAAGGGACTGGCTGAACGCGAGGTGGTTTATCGGCACGCCCTGCGCAACGCCCTGATTCCGATCATCACCGTGCTCGGACTGCAGTTCGGCGCGCTGCTGGCCGGCGCCATCGTCACCGAGACCATCTTTTCCTGGCCCGGGGTTGGCCGCCTCACCATCCAGGCGATCACCAACCGCGACTACTACCTGGTGCAGGGCTGCATTCTTTCGATCGGACTGACCTACGTAGCGGTGAACTTTCTTACCGATTTGCTGTACTCGGTGCTGGACCCGCGGATCAGGCAGTGACAGCTAGGGGTCAGGGTTTAGGGGTTAGGGATTAGGGATAGTATCAGTGCGCGGCTGAAGCCGCGCACTTTCAAAGCTGTTTTGGTGAGACGAGATCAGAGCATGAGCGCATTAACGCAGCCACTCACAGGAGATATAAGCGCATACCGCGCCTTTTGGGCGGCGGTGCGGCGCAATCCGCTGGCGATCAGCGGAGTCGTGCTGGTCTGCGTCTTCATGCTCTTCGCGCTGTTCTCCCCCTGGATCGCGCCGCGCGATCCGGCTCTCATCGATCTGCCGGCCCGGTTGAGCGGGCCGTCGGCGGCGCACTGGTTCGGAACCGACGAGCTGGGGCGCGACATCCTCTCTCGCGTCATCTACGGGGCGCGTATCTCGATGCTGGTCGGCACCAGCGTGGTCGCGGGCTCGCTCGCTCTTGGGCTGGTGATTGGCTCGCTGGCCGGCTACTACGGAGGCCGTATCGACCGCTTCGTCAATCTGATCTTGATGAACGCTTTTCTCTCCTTTCCCGGCATTCTGCTGGCGATCGCCTTCGTCGCCTTCCTCGGCCCGGGATTGTTTAACCTGATTTTCGCCCTCGTCATCGGCGGCTGGGTCGGCTACGCCCGGCTGGTGCGCGCCCAGGTGCTGGCGGCTCGGGAGCGCGAGTACGTCGAGGCGGCTCGCGGACTGGGCGCCAGCGACCTGCGCATCATCGTGCGCCACATCCTGCCCAACATCGTGCAGCCGGTGATCGTGCAGGCCGCCATTGGCATGGCCGGCGCGGTGCTGGCCGAGGCCACCATGAGTTTCCTGGGATTGGGAGTCCCTCCGCCGACGGCGAGCTGGGGCTCCATGCTCAACGACGCCCGCTCGCACCTGTTCGACGCCCCGCACCTGGTGCTGTTTCCCGCCGCCGCGGTGATGCTGGCCGTGCTGTCGTTCAACTTTATCGGCGACGCTCTGCGCGACTACCTCGATCCGCGCTCGCGCATGGAGACAGGGATTTGAAGACGGTTGCCGTTGTTCGTTCTTCGTTCTTAGTTAGAGAAGCCCGAGTAAACTGGATCGGGTGCCACGCCAATCGACTCCGCCAGGAGGAGCGAAGCATCCCGAAAGGATTGCTGTCACGAGATCGGGCTTCAACCATAGCTGACAACAACATTGCGGATTCGCACAAAAACGACTTTAAGTCCCCCCGGCGGTATCGATATTCTGTACCAGACTGCATTTCTCATTTCTTGTGGCTGCGGGGTTCTTGCGCGTCTTTGGCCGGAGAGGATCGATGGAAATGATGATGTGCGTGGTGGTCGGGCCAAGCCGGGATGCCCGGAGCTGTGTCGGAGCTTCGTTGCGATCTCTGGGAATGGAAGCCACGCTGCTGGCTTCGGTACAGGAATTGCCGGAGGTCCTCAAAACAACACCCGTCTGCGGAATCCTGCTGGAGGCCGTAACCTCAGCGAAAGATTCCGGGAAGGACACAGAGGGCATTCATAAATTGATCGACCTCTTTCCCTTCGCCACCTTCAGGGTTGTGAGCAACAAAATTCTCATTCTGGGCGAGGCGGAATCTCTGGAGGAGTTCGTCGAGCAGTGCCGGGGCTTCACGCCGAGAGTCATCCGGCGGGAAGACCGGACCACGATGCATCTGGCGGTTCAGCTCTCCGCCGACTATAGCTTCGAAGATGCGGAGAAGGCCGTGACCATCAACGTCTCCGACAGCGGCTGCTTTGTCTACAGCATTCGCAAGTGGACCATCGGCGACCGCGTCTGGCTGCGTTTGCTGGGCGATGACGTGGCTATCTCGGGAACGGTTTGTACCTGGCAACCGTGGGGCAACAACAAATTCATCCCCGGTGTCGGCATTGAGCTCGATAAGGAATTTATTTCAAGTGGGTTGTGGGAAGCCGAGAGAAAAGGCCTCAGCGGTTGACGGCGTGCGACAGTGGAGCCTAGTCCAGTTCCCCTGATGTGTGGATACAGACTCGCGATGTTTTGGTGAAGCATCACTTTGCAGGCTTTTTCACGGAAACTTTTTCTGCTCGTGCCAGGCAAGCGTGCCGCATCGGCAACTCCGTCCGGACACTCTGTTCCGCAAACTTCGCTCTTCGGATTCCATTTGTGTCTGCCGTACACTCTTAATCAGGAGGCCCTTTTCGGTGGAAGAAATCTTAAAGGCAGCCGCGGATAAATGTGAAAGTTACCGTCTCCAGGGTTATCACTGTTCGGAATCAGCACTTCGCGCTTGCGCGGACGTCTTGAACATCAGCCTGCCTGAAGAGCTGTTGAAAGTGTCCAGCGGTTTTCGTGGCGGCGGCGGCGGATATGGAGACCGGTGTGGTGTAGTAGAAGCGGGCATCATGCTGATTTCCTACCTGTACGGACGCACTGACCCTAAGGCGGATGTCTCCGACTACAGCTATCTTATTCGCATCCTCCATGACCGGTTTAACGCGCGGTTGGGCAGCTATTATTGCCGTGTTTTGCGGCCTTTCGCTTTCTACCTGAGCGGAGCCGAGCAGAACTGTTCCCACACCTACAAGGAGGGAGCCAGAATCATTACTCAGCTCCTGCTCGAAGCGCCTCAACTCATCAAGGAAATGCCCGAGAGCGAACGATACGGCCAGCCAAAGACGCAGAAATGATGCGGAGTCATCTCTGCTCGGTGTTCAGTCGAAAATAGCGATGTTTTTGTCGCTGTTAGCGCGGGGTGAAGTCGGCTTGCTCATGGGCGTGGTAGCTGGAGCGCACCAGCGGGCCGGACTCCACGTGGCGGAAGCCCATGGCGAGCGCCTCCTGGCGCAGCCGCCGGAACTCCTCGGGCGTGTACATGCGCTTTACCGGCAGGTGGTTGCGCGAGGGCGCGAGGTACTGCCCTATGGTCACTATATCGACTTGGCGCTCAGCCAGGTCGCGCAGGACCTGGAGCAGCTCTTCCATGTCTTCACCGAGGCCGACCATCAGTCCGCTCTTGGTGACCATCCGCGAATCGATTTCCTTGGCCTTGCGCAGCAGCTCCAGGCTGCGCGGGTAGCGCGCGCCGGAGCGCGCCACGCGGTAGAGCCGGGGAACGGTTTCGATGTTGTGGTTGAGGATGTCGGGACGGGCTTCCAGCACCACGCGCAGGCAGTCTTCGTGGCCCTGGAAGTCGGGGATCAGGACCTCGACGCGGCACTCGGGCATGCGGGCGCGAATCTCGCGGATGGTCTCGGCAAAGACCCGGGCGCCGCCCAGATTGTCGTCATCGCGGTTGACGCTGGTCACCACGGCGAAGCGCAGTCCCAGGCTGGCGACGGCTTCGGCGACGCGGCGCGGCTCGTCGAAATCCATGGCTCCGGGCTTGCCCTTGGGAACGGCACAGAAGCCGCAGCGCCGCGTGCAGACGTCGCCCAGCAACATGAAGGTCGCGGTGTGGTGGTTCCAGCACTCGCCGATGTTCGGACACTGCGCCGACTCGCACACCGTATGCAGGCCCAGGCCGCGGGCCAGCTGCTTCAGGCTGTGATAGTTCTCGCCCACCGGGGCGCGCGCCTTCAGCCACTCCGGCTTGCGGGCGGGCTTTTGCGGCGCCAGATCGATTTGTACCAGTTGGGAAGCTGCCATGAGTCGAGGTCCCCCAGCATGGCGCCGGGGGACACTTTAATTCTACCCCTTTGATGCGGGAGCGCGATCAGAGCGTCTTCAAGTACGCCAGCAGCTCGTGCAGCTGCCGGCTGTTGAGCGAATTGGCAAAGGACGGCATCTTGGCCTTGCCCATCAGGATCACGTCCGCGAGCCGCTCGTCATTGACCGGCATGCCGCTGGGCAGTTGAGGCTTTTTGTAGAGGTCCTTCAGGCTTGGCCCATGCGTTCCCCAGCGGCTGTAAGGCTCGTGGCAGCGTATGCAGTCCTGGTCGTAGATGGCGCGCCCGCGTGCCTGCTCCGGGTTCAAGCCAAGCTCGGCGTCGGATTTGCGCCGCTCCATCTGGCAGCCCGAGCCGAGGAGTAAGCACAAGCACAACCCCACGAGCGGCAGCAACAATGGCATGCGCATAGGAAGGAATGGTGACGTTCGGTCAGGACCTCGTGGCGGGTTCTGTTCAAAGCCACCCGTCCAGAGGTAACATCATAGCCGATGAGCGTGCGCATCAAACGCGTCTACGAAGAACCTGTCCCTGCCGACGGCGCCCGCGTCCTGGTGGACCGGCTGTGGCCGCGCGGGCTGGGGAAAAAAGACGCGGCCCTGGCCTGCTGGCTGCGGGACCTGGCTCCCAGCAACGAACTGCGCAAGTGGTTCCACGCCCATCCGGCGCTGTGGACGCAGTTCCGCTCCCGCTACATGAAGGAGCTGGAGGCTCCGGAAGCCTCGGCCCAGCTGGACCAGCTATATGAGTTGGCGGAGGCCAACCGCACGGTGACCCTGGTGTACGCCTCGCGCAACGAGGAGCGCAACAACGCCGCGGTGCTGCGCGACCTGCTGAACGGCGTGCGCAAGCCGCCTACCAGTTCGGGACCGCCCAAGGCGGCGGCCATGCCCAAGCGAGCCCGCGCGCGCAAGTAAGAAAGCGATAGTGCCTGTAAAACGGATCCGGCGAACAGGCGTGCTTCGCGCGCCCGCCCAGCCGAGGGCGGCTGGGCCTACGCGGTGGCTTATCGCCTTGGAGGATTAATGATTCTCCGCAACGAGGATCAACAAACAGAGCAACAGGCCGATCAACTTCTCTCCGCCTGGGATGCGGTTGCCTCCGTGCAACGCCATGATCAGCTCCCCTGCTGGTTCGTAACCCAGCCCGATCACGCGCATGTCTCCGGCGTGATCGCCGCCAGCTTCGACCGCTCTCGCTTCCCGTGGTTGACGGACGAGGTGATCCAGGCCATCGGCCTGCACGATGAAGGCTGGGAAGCTTTCGACGGCAGCAGCCCGGAGCCCCGTCCGGTGATTTCCGCCGAAGAAGGCCGCGCGCTTCCTTTCCTGGTGTTGCCGCCCGAGGTTTACCTGCGCGCCTGGAGAAGCTCCATCGGCCGCGCCGAGCGGCTGGACGCGCTGTCCGGCCTGGTGGTCTCGCGTCACTTCCAGGAACTGGGGAAGTTCGGCTTGGAGCGGCTGAAGTCGCAACCGGCGGAAGCCGGCTTGGTGAGCCAATTCCTGGAAGAAGAATGGCAGCGGGAAAGCCGGCTCGGCGGAGGCGATCGCGACCCCAGATGAGCTGCGGTTGCTGCTCTCGATCTTGCAGTTCTGCGATTTGCTTTCGCTGCATCTGTGCTCCAATGCGCCGCAGCCGGTTGAATTCGCGCAAGGCTTCGGCTGCGGAAAGGTTACCCTGCGCCGCGAGGGATCGAGCGTGACGCTCTCCCCTACTCCTTTGGCCGGCCCCGTCTCCCTCAGGTTCTCCGCCTATCTGGCCGAGCGTAACCGCACCGTCCGCCGCAGCCGCTCGGTGGAACTGCAGTTGAGCTGATCGCACCGCGAAGCATTCCCGTGTCCCAAATCCGTGCAGTGCGCGCCTTCTACGCAAGAGCTTCAGCTTCGTTATTTCCATAAGCATCCTTGGGATCTTTCACTCGCTGCGCTGGCTAACACCCAAGCTCCGCGTTGGCCCAATCCCCCACGGGGCGAACGTGGGGGCGCCCGGCGTACAATGGTGTCGTTCCCGAGTTCGAAAACAAATCCCGACTCCTAAGCCAAGTACGCCTTGACCCGCGCCATGAACTGCCCTCAATGCGGACAAACCGTAGATGCCACGGATAGGTTCTGCAGCAATTGTGGGCAGGCGGTTGAAGCGGCCGAATCAACCCAAAGACGGGCACAGTCGCGTGGTTTTGAAATGGTTTGCCTGATGTCCGGCGTCCCGCTCACAAACGATTTCCGCAAGGAGCTGTACAAAACCGCTTGCGAAATGGGACGGAAAGGCTGCGAGAAGAAAGTCTTCCGGCATCCCGACTTCGAATGCACCGTAACTACTGATTTCAGCTACTGCGGCTTCAACAGCATGGGCGGAGTCAAGTTCACCGCTGAGATCGAAGGCGATACAGTCAAAGGGAAGGTAGTCTTCCTGATCACCAACTTCGACTACACGGAAGATGGAATCTGGGTCCCCGTCATACCGGTCCCGCGGTCACACCCGGCTTCGAAGGCGCAATACAACTAGAGATCCTCGCATTTTAGGGCTCACGACAAGAGCGTAACTTCGGCGGGTGGCCCATTCAAGCGCCGCAGTTGCGCTTGAGTGGGGCAGTTAACGACCCTCTCAAGCAAAAGAAGCTTGAGTGGGCCACCCTGACTACTCGGTTCTATCGACACTCCTCTCCTCTACGTCCTGGGAGCCAAAATTAATCTGCCGTTCCTCTCGGTGTTCCTCTGAGCCCTCGATGGTCAGGCTTTCATAACCCTCGCGCTTAGCCGCCCGCTTCTGTACCATCAGAAATCATGTTGGAGCTGGCGACGCCGGTCCAATTCGTCAAGGGGATCGGTCCACGCATCGCCGAGATGCTGGCGGCCAAGGGCATCTCGGTGGTCGAGGACCTGCTGTACTACCTGCCCTTTCGTTACGAAGACCGCATCAATCCCCGCACCATCGCCGAACTGCGTGCGGGCGAGATGGCCAGCGTCATCGCCGAAGTGCGCACCAGCGCCCTGTTCCGCACCCGCCGCATGCCGCTGATGGAGATGACCGCCGGCCAGGGACGCAACACCCTCAAGTGCCTGTGGTTCCACGGCACGTATCTCAAAGACCGTTTCCAGCCGGGGCAGATGGTGGCACTCTACGGCAAGGTCGAGCAGAGATGAGCGCAGCCACCGCCTGCAGATGATCCAGCCGCAGTTTGAAATCCTCGGCGAGGCAGAGCCCGATGAAGCGTAAAGATGGCGATGCCAAGAAGTGGCACTCGCTGGAGGTCGGGCGTATCGTTCCCATCTACGAAGCCACCGGCACGGCTGACCACGCGCTGGTTCCGGCGGGTGATTCACGGCGCGCTGGAGACGCTGGATGCCGGCGCGGAATCGCCGCGGACGCCATTCCCGCCGGCCATTCGCCAGCGCCTGGGGCTGATTCCCCGCCGCGAGGCCTTCTGGCGCGCCCACTGGCCCGATGCCGGCGAGAGCTTCGCCGATCTGCAGGCGGCGCGCACGCCGGCGCACGTGCGCCTCATCTTCGAGGAGCTGTTCTTCCTGGAGCTCGGCCTGGAGCTGAAGCGCCGCAGCATGCGCGGACGCCCCGGCATAGGCTTCGCCATCGACGACCGCGTGCGCCAGGCGCTCAAGCGCATTCTGCCCTTCCATCCCACCGCCGCCCAGAAGCGCGTGCTTGAAGGAGATTGCCGGCGACATGCGGCGAGGCGGCGCCCATGCGGCGGCTGCTGCAGGGCGATGTGGGCTCGGGCAAGACCATCGTGGCCTTCGAGGCGGCCATCATCGCCATCGAAAACGGCTACCAGGTGGCCATGATGGCGCCCACGGAAATCCTGGCCACGCAGCACTACTTTTCCGCGCGCCGCATCCTGGAGAAGGCCGGATACCGCATCGTGCTGCTGACCGGCTCGCATGGAGCAGTCGCGCAAGAACGACATCCGCCGTCACATAGCCCACGGCAATGCGCAACTGGTGATCGGCACGCACGCCCTGCTGGAAGAGAATGTGCAGTTCGACAAGCTGGGGCTGGTGATCGTCGACGAGCAGCATCGCTTCGGCGTGCTGCAGCGCATGAGGCTGATGAAAAAGAGCGTCGCAGGGCCAGGGCGATCCCGACGTGCTGGTGATGACCGCGACGCCCATTCCGCGCACGCTGGCGCTCACGCTTTACGGCGATCTCGACGTCAGCGTGATCGACGAGCTTCCGCCGGGCCGCACGCCGATCGTCACCCGCCGCGTCTCCGACGAGCGCGCCGACGAGGTCTGGGGCTTCGTGCGCAAGCTGGTCGCCGCCGGGCAGCAGGCTTACGTGGTTTATCCGGTGATCGAGGAGGGCTCGACCGCGGACGGCGAACTCAAGGCCGCGCTCAGCATGTTCGAGAAGCTGCGCAGCAAGATCTTTCCCAACCTGCGCGTCGGCCTGCTGCACGGCCGCCTGCCCGCCGAGGAGAAAGAGGCGGTCATGCGGCGCTTCCAGGCCGGGGAAATCGAGGTGCTGGTCAGCACCACGGTGATCGAGGTCGGCGTCGACGTGGCCAACGCCACGCTGATGGTCATCGAGCACGCCGAGCGCTTCGGGCTCTCGCAGCTGCACCAGCTGCGCGGGCGCATCGGCCGCGGCAGCGCCAAGTCTTATTGCGTGCTCATGACTGGCAAGAAGGTTACCGAGGAGGCCGAGCAGCGGCTCGATACCATGGTGCGCACCAGCGACGGCTTCGAGATCGCCGAGAAAGACCTGGAACTGCGCGGTCCCGGCGAGTTCTTCGGCACCCGGCAGGCGGGCATGCCGACCCTGCGGGTGGCCAACCTGATCCGCGACCGCAAGCTGCTGGAGCTGGCCAAGCAGGAGGCCGCCGCCCTCACCCTGCGCACCAGCGCCGGGGTCTCGGAGTTGGAGACCGCCCAGGCCATCAAGCATCTGCAGAGCCACTGGAACCGCCGCTACGGGCTGGTGGAGGCGGGGTAAACACCGCAGTTGCGCTATTCAGGGTGAAAGCCTGAAACTATCTCACGTGGAAAGTGCCAGCCAATCTGAGCTGTTTCGCCTGTTGCCTTCGGTCGATGAGTTACTGCGCCGCCAGACTGTCAGCCGCCTGATCGCCGTCCATGGGCATGCGGCGGTGGTGGATGCCTGCCGCACCGTGCTCGACCGGTTGCGGCACTCGATTTCCGATGAGACCACGATGGCCGACCGAAGGAGCGTGGAGCAGGCCGTGGCCACGCTGCCGGCCGCCGTCGCCGCGCAAGTCAGCGACGATGCACGCTTGTCCTTGCGCCGGGTAATCAATGCCACCGGGGTCGTACTGCACACCAATCTCGGGCGCGCGCCGCTGGCCGAGTCCGCGCTCAAGCACGCTCTGGAAACGGCGCGCGGCTACAGCAACCTGGAGTTCGACCTGGCCGCAGGCGAGCGCGGCGAGCGCGACTCGCACGTCGACCGGCTCTTCCGCCTGCTGTTCGCGGAGGCGGAAGGGGAGTCATCGCCGCAGCTCCGCAGCATAGTGGTGAACAATAATGCCGCCGCGGTGCTGCTGGCGCTGAATACGCTGGCTGAAGGCGGCGAGGTCATCGTCTCGCGCGGCGAGCTGGTGGAGATTGGCGGCTCGTTTCGCATTCCCGAAGTGATGGCCAAATCAGGGGCGATCCTGCGCGAGGTCGGCACCACCAACCGCACGCGCCTGGCCGACTACGAACAGGCGATCAACGAGCGGACCAGGCTGCTGCTTCGCGTCCACCGCTCCAACTTCAAGATCATCGGTTTCACCGAGCAGCCGCCGCTGGAAGCGCTGGTCGAGCTCGGCCGACGCAGGCAGATTCCGGTAGTGGAAGACCTCGGCAGCGGCGCCCTCGTCCCCGGCGACGATATGGGGGGCTTGGCCGAACCTACCGTGGGCGCCCGGCTGCGCGCGGGGGTGGATGTGGTCACCTTCAGCGGCGACAAGCTGCTGGGCGGGCCGTCAGGCCGGCATTCTGACCGGCAGGGCGGAGCTGATCACGCGCATAAGCGCTAACCCGCTGTTCCGGGCGCTGCGGGTAGACAAGCTGATCTACTCGGTTCTGGAATCCACTTTGCTGGCTTATGTGCGGCAGCAGTTCGAGGCTGATTCCCGCACTGCGCATGCTCCGCCTTTCCGCCGGAGAGCTGCTGCAGCGCTCCCAGGCGCTGGCGGCGCAAGTGGAGGCCCGCTGCGGGGGACGCGTGCAGTCGGAGGTTGTCGCCTGCGGGTCGGCGGTGGGAGGCGGCGCGGCGCCGGGCTGGGAGCTGCCGAGCCATGGCTTGGCCGTCGCCATCCCGGGAATGAGCGCGGACGAGCTGCTGGTCCGCTTGCGAGCCGCCAATCCTCCGGTTATTGCCCGCGTGGAACACGGCCGCGTGCTGCTGGACCTGCGCACGGTTCTGCCCGGCGAGGAGGGCGAGCTAGTCGCGGCCCTGATGGAGCGCGCTTGCAGGCCCAGGCCGGCGGGGAGGAGAGATGATCGTAGGCCTGGGGATCGATGTGGCGGAGGTAGACCGCATCGAGCGAGCCATCGGCCGCTACGGAGAACGCTTTCTGCGGCGCGTCTTCACCGAGGCGGAGATTCGCTATTGCAAGTCCAAGGTTAACTCGTTCGAGCGTTTCGCCGGCCGCTTTGCCGCCAAGGAGGCCGCCATGAAGGCCATCGGCACCGGCTGGAAGCGCGGCGTGACGTGGCGTGATTTCGAGGTGGCACGCGAAGCCTCGGGACGCCCCGTGATCCACCTCCGTGGGGTGGCGGCGCAGGTTGCCGGCCGGCTCGGAGCCAAGCGCGCGCTGGTTTCCATCACCCATACCGAAACCATGGCGATGGCGCAGGTGATCCTGGAGGACTAGCGCCAGGAGATTGGCCGCCGCGGACCGGGCCGGGCGGACATCGCCAGAGCCGCCGGCATCGAAAGAAGGTTACGGAAACGAATTCACGGGTGAAACGGGATCCCCGCAAGCGCCACTGACTCCAGGCACTCAGGTTTGTTATGATTCGAGGCCGGTGTGAGGTGCCCGTGGATCGCGCAGGATTGTGCGGGCTGGGGGAAAGGTGCCGAGCCAGAAAGAACTGCAGTGGGCGCAGCTTCGAGTTGGATTGACGGTGATCTTCGCCAGCATCACCCTGGCCGTGCTCATCTTCCTGATGAGCGGCACCATAGGCCTGTTCACCAAAAAGCTGACCCTGTACACCTACGTCCCGGATGCGGGCGGACTGCGCACCGGGGCTCCGGTGCGCCTGCAGAACGTCGATATCGGCAACGTCAAGGACATCAAGATCGTTCCTGACCACCCGAAGGCGCCGGTCAAGATCACCCTCAAAGTGGCCGGCAGCGGACTCGCGTTCCTCAAAAAGGATTCGGTGGTGCTGCTCTCCACCGCCGGCGTGCTGGGCGAGACCTTCGTCAATATCGACAGCACCGGGGCCAAGGGCGGGCCTGTCCAGAACAACGATACCCTTGTTTCCAAGGACGTTCCTGATTTCCAGGACGTGGTCCGCTCCTCGCAATCGACCCTGCAGAACATAGACGTGCTGGTGCGCCGCGCCGACCGCATCGTGAGCGCGATTGAAAACGCCCAGGGCTCGGTCGGGCAGCTCATCTATGACAAGGCGCTGTACGACAATCTGAACAAGTCCGTGTTGCAGGTGCAGCAGATTCTCAATGACGTGAACTCGGGCAAGGGCAGCATCGGCCAGCTGCTGCGCAGCGATGACCTGTACAACCGGCTGAACTCCTCCGTCGACAAGCTCGGCAAGATGGTCGATAACCTGAACGCCGGACGCGGCACCATGGGCAAGCTGCTGCAGGATCCGACGCTCTATAACAATGCCAACAAGACCGTCAGCAAGGCCAACCAGTTGATCGAAAACATCAACTCCGGCAAGGGCGCGCTGGGCAAGCTGGCCCACGACCAGGAATTCGCCAACAAGCTGCAGAACATCGTCGACCGCCTCTCCGACATCACCGACCGGCTCAACCGGGGGAGGGAAGCGCGGGAGCGTTCCTGCACGATCGCGCGATGTACGACAACGCCAACCGCCTGCTGCAGGAGTCGCGGGAGCTGGTGAAGGCCATCCGGGAAAATCCCAAGCGCTATCTGACCATTCGCCTCAGGATTTTCTAGTCTGCCGTTCCGAACCCTATGGAGCTGCGTTTGCGCCAGAAGCAACCGCCACTCATCTGATGCGCCGCCCCAACCCAACCGCGCGCATGCGGCATCGAACTGACTGGATCAGAACGCCCATGAGAACGACAATGGAAATGACTCGCCGCCTCCTGATTTCCGCGCCGCTGGCCGTCGCAGTACTCGCCGTCTCTGTCCCGCGCAAACGCTCGCGCAAAAGCCGGCGCCGGCTCCTCCGGTTGACTCTTCCGAGCAACAGCCCAAGCCGCTCAAGTCGCTTGATCTCTCGCTGCTGGATCGCTCGGTCGATCCCTGCGCGGACTTCTACCGCTTTGCCTGCGGCGGCTGGATCGAGCGCAATCCCATCCCGCCCGATCAGGCGGTCTGGGGCCGTTTCAACGAGCTGGCGGAGAACAACCTGATCATCGAGCGCCAGATCCTGGAGAAGGCCGCAGCGGCGCATGCCAAACCGGGTACAAACGAGCAGAAGATCGGCGACTATTACGCCTCCTGCATGGACGAGGCGGCCATCGAGAAGGAAGGCCTGGAGCCGCTGAAGCCGGAACTGGAGCGTATCGCCCGCCTGCAGAGCAAGGCCGAGCTGCCCGCCTACCTGGCGCACGCTCATGGCCTGGGTAGCAATGCCTTCTTCGAGTTCAGCTCGCAGCCTGATTACAAAGACGCATCCCTGGAGATCGCCGAGACCGACCAGTCCGGGCTCGGCCTGCCGGACCGCGACTATTATCTGCGCACCGATGCCAAGTCGGTCGAGCTGCGCAACCGCTACGTGCAGCACATCCAGCGCATGTTCGTGCTGGCGGGCGACACGCCGCGGAATGCCGCCGAGAAAGCCAAGGCCGTGCTGGCCATTGAGACCGAGCTGGCCAAAGCGTCGCTGGATCGCGTCAGCCGCCGCGATCCCGCCCGGGTCTATCACTTCATGAGCGTAGACGAACTGGCGAAGCTCAGCCCGCTGTTCGATTGGAACCGCTACTTCATCAGCGCCGGCGCGCCCAAATTCGATGGGCTCAACGTCACCGTGCCCGACTTCGTCAAGGGTCTCAACGAGGTATTCGCCAAGGCGGAGCTGAACGACATCAAGACCTATTTGACTTGGCGGCTGCTCTCGCTCGCCGCGCCCATGCTGCCCAAGCCTTTCGTGGACGAGAACTTCGATTTCTACGGCAAGACGCTGACCGGGAGCGCAGGAGCTGAGGGCGCGCTGGAAGCGTTGCGTGCGGCGCATCAACGGCGATCTCGGGGAGGCCCTCGGCCAGTTCTACGTAGCGGAGAAATTCCCGCCGGAAGCCAAGCAGCGCGTCCTGCGAGATGGTGCACTCCATCGAAACCGGCGATGCACAGCGATATTGCAAGGCCTTTCGTGGATGACCGAAGAAACCAAGAAGCAGGCGCTGGCGAAGCTGGCGGCGGTGCAAAACAAAATCGGCTATCCCGAGAAGTGGCGCGATTACAGCGCGCTGAACATCGTCCGCGGCGATGCGCTGGGCAATGCCTTGCGCGCCAACCAGTTTGAAACCAATCGCCAGTTGATGAAGATCGGCCAGCCGGTGGACCGGAACGAATGGAGCATGAGTCCGCCGACGGTAAACGCCTACTACAATCCGCAGGAGAACAACATCAATTTCCCGGCGGGCATTCTGCAGCCGCCCTTCTTCGATCAGCACGCCGGCCAGGCGGTGAACCTGGGAGGCATCGGGGCGGTCATCGGCCATGAACTTACGCACGGCTTCGACGACCAGGGCCGGCAGTTCGACGCGCCTGGGCAATCTGCGCAACTGGTGGACCGAACAGGACGCCAAGGCGTTCCAGGAACGGGCGCAATGCTTCGTGGACGAATACGGCAGCTTCACCGTCCTGGGCGACATTCATCTGAACGGCAAGCTCACCCTGGGCGAGAACACGGCCGACAACGGCGGCGTCCGCCTGGCGCTGATGGCGCTGGCATCCGCCCTGTCGGGACGCAAAGCCAGTGGCTGCGGCGTTCTCCGGCAATGCCGATGGCTTTACTCCGGAGCAGCAGTTCTTTATCAGCTTCGGGCAGATCTGGTGCGACTAACATCACGCCGGAGGCGGAGCGGCTGCGGGCGCTGGTCGATCCGCATTCGCCGGCGCAGTTCCGCGTCAATGGCGTGCTCTCCAATATGCCGGAGTTCCCAAAGGCCTTCGCCTGCCGGCCCGGCTCGCCCATGGTCCGCGAGAAACCATGCCGCGTGTGGTGAAAGACAGTTCTCAGTTCCCAGTTCTCGGCTGTAGACCCTCCCAGAGGGAGGGGACGACAATAGCCCAGGGTTGACCCTGAGCGCAGCGAAGGGGAAACCCTGCGGTCAGCTTGGGAGCAACGCCTCGCCCCGGAGGGGCGATCGAATCCCACGAGAACCGCTAGCGGGCAGTTCGCAACGACAAAACAAATCCCCACATCCGGCATGCAGATGTGGGGCATTTTCAGAGTAGGAACTAAGAACTGAGAACTGCCGTCCTCACTTCTTCTTCTTTTTCGCTACTGCTTTCTTAGCCTTTGGTTTCGCACAAGCCATGGAACTACCTCCCTTGATTGAAACTGCAAGCGTATTCTGACTTCTTCTCTGGAAGCATGCAAGCAAAGAATGCGCCTGCGGTCGGCCATTAGTCTTAGCTTCAAGGTAATACCTTCGAGATCGAGAATTGAGAACTGGGAATCAAGAAGCCGAGAACTGAAGGACGGCGTCAGCCACGGCTGAGGCCTCCACTGCCGGGCGGACATCATGCACGCGCACGATGTGCGCCCCTTTGAGCACGGCCGCGACTACCGTCGCCAGGGTGCCGAAGAGGCGCTCTTCGACCGGCAGGATCGGCCGCTCGGGAGTAGGCTGCCAGAGGCCAAGTTCAGCCAGCCGCGCGGCCACCGTCCGGCCCACGAAGCCCTTGCGCGAGGTGCCGGCCAGCAGCGGATATCCGAGTTGCGCGAAACTGTCGAGGTGAGCCAGCAGGGGATAGTTTTCGTCGAAGCGTTTGCCGAAGCCGAAGCCCGGATCGAGCACCAGGCGCTCGCGCGCGATGCCCGCCTGCGCCGCCAGTCCGGCCGAGTTGGCTAATCCGCGCAACACCAGTGCCGGCAAGTCGGGCTCCGGGAGCAGCGAATTCCATTCCGCCGGCGTGCCGCGGGTGTGCATCAGCACCGCGCCACAGCGCGCGCCGGCCAGCGTGCCGGCCATGGTCGGGTCCCACATGAGGCCGCTGACGTCGTTGACGATCGCCGCTCCGGCCCTCAAGGCAGCCATGGCGGTTGCCGACTTATAGGTATCGATCGAGATGAGGGCGTCGGGTCGCTCGCGTTTGACGGCTTCGATGACGGGAAGCACGCGATCCTGCTCCTGTTGCGGGCTAGACCGACGCTGCGGCAGACCCTGCACCGGGTGAAGCCGCCGCTGCGTTGCCACCGCGTCCCGGCGTGGATTCGCCTCCCAGGTCGAGAACGTCGGCGCCTTCGGCGAGCAACTGCAAGGCGCGCTCGAGCGCCCGCTCCGGATCGAGAAACTGCCCGCCGTCGAAAAATGAATCCGGGGTGACGTTGACCACGCCCATGACGAGGGTTCGCCTGCCGAGCTCCAATGTGCGCGCACCGAGGTTCCAGGTGAAAAGCTGCCGCATGGGCCGATTTTAAATCCTCCGTTGACGCTTTGGGGTGGTGGCCTGGTTTCACCAGTATGAAATCCGGCGAAACCGGCCTCGATTCAGGGGCGGGCGCGACTGAATCGATGCTACAATCAGCAGCACTGGACATGTCTCGCGCAGTCAAGTTTTCCGGGGTTTTGCTCACGCTTCTGCTGTCGTGCAGCTTTTTGCCGCCGAACACAAGAGTGTACAGAAGCAGATTGAAGAGCTGTTGGCGGAGCCCGATGCCGCCCGCGCCTCCTGGGGAATCGAGTTCGTCGACCTCGCCAGCTGGCAAGACGCTTTACTCGCTCAACGCCGACAAGCTGTTTACTCCCGCCTCCAACGCCAAGCTGTTCACCACCGCCGCCGCGCTGGCTCTGATCGGTCCCGACTACCGCTTCCGCACCACCATGGAGAGCGCCGGCAACGTGGATCACTACGGCCGGCTTTCCGGCGACCTCGTCATGGTGGGCCGGGGCGACCCCAACCTGAGCGGGCGGACTCTGCCTTACTACCTGCGCACCGAGCGCGTCATGCCGCCCGTGCGCGTGCTGGAGGATCTGGCGGATCAACTGGTGGCCCGCGGGGTCAAAGTGATCGACGGCGACGTGGTGGCCGATGACTCCTATTTCGTCTTCGAGCGCTACGGCGAGGGCTGGTCGCAGGATGACCTGCTATGGGAGTGGGGCGCGCCGGTTTCCGCCCTGACGGTCAATGACAATGTCTTGTTCGTCAGCGTGCTGCCGGCCGAGCGCATCGGCGAGCGCGCTTACGTCAACATCACGCCGTTTGCCGACTACTACCGCATCGAGAACCGGGTGATGACCGTGCCCGCCGGCGCCGAACGCAGGATCCTCATCAATCGCGAGCCCGGCTCCAACCGCCTCACCATCTGGGGAAGCATTCCGTTGGGCGATCCCGGGAGCGACCGAGGCGCTGGCCATCGAAGACCCGGCGGAGTTCGCCGCCAAGCTGATGCGCGGACTGTTGGAGAAGCGCGGCATCGCCGTTTACGGAACGCACCCGCGCCAACATGCGGAGCTTTCCAGCTTGTACACCTTCCGCGCCACCGCGACGGCCTCTTCCGGAGGCGGCAGTGAGCGGCTGGCGCCGCCTCCCGCCAACTTCCGCAACGTGCTCGCCAGCTACCAGTCGGGTCCGATCATGCAGGACATCAAGGTCATCAACAAGGTCAGCCAGAATCTGCATGCCGAAATGTTGCTGCGGCTGCTGGGCCGCGAACGCGGCAGCGGTGGCACGGTGGCCGGCGGGCTGGAGGTGATCCGGCGCTGGCTGTTGCAGGCCGACATTCGTCCCGAGGAATACTCGCTGCACGATGGCTCCGGGCTTTCGCGTGAAAACCTGGCGACTCCGCATGCCATCGTCAAGCTGCTGAGCTATGTCTCGCGCCAGCCCTGGGGAGAGGTCTACGCCGACACGCTTCCGGTAGGCGGTATCGACGGCTCCCTGATTTATCGTTTCCAGACCCCGCCGTTATCGGCCGCGTGCGGGGCAAGACGGGCTCCCTCACCCACGTCAACGCCATCTCCGGTTATCTCCCACCAAAGGGGCGACCGCGTGGCCTTCTCCATCATGGTCAATAACCATCTGCTGGGATTGCACAAGGCTCTGGAAACGATGGACACCATCGTCGAGCTCTTCGTCGAGGGCCAGCGGTAGAGTATTTCAGATTGAAGATTTCAGATTGAAGATTGCGAGAGCGTAGGCCCAGCCGCCCCCGGCTGGGCGGGCGTGCCAACGGCTCGCCTGTAGACATGTGCTTCCACGAATATTCGAGATGATCGAATCTCGATTGCCCGACTTGTCGAGACAGCGTTATTCCGGGTTGGAGGCCAGAATCCGCCGAGCCCAACTCTCGGCGACATCCCGCGCCCATTTGCTGCTGGTCTCGTCCACATAGAGCGCGTAGATGTACAGATACACGATTCGCTTATTGAGGCGGATCAGGACCGTCTCGCTGACGTACGTTCTATTCACGCCCAAAAACACAGGTCCCGACACGAGCACGCCGAACCCATACGTGTCCTTGGCCTCGAAGGCGCCAAGCGAGACAGGCGGGCCGATAGACACTTCCTCGCGTCTGTGGAGCTCCTTGTAATCACTCCTCAGTTTCTCTTCCGTTTTCTTGACGACATCGTTGATTCTCGTGTCGAGTTGCGGCTTCAAGGCGGCAATAACACGCTCGAAGTCAGCCGTACCGACATCCCGACCTTCAAATTTCCGGCCCACACGGACGAGCATGTAGCGGTCCGTTCCGTCAGCGGGCTTCCACAGGCGCTGCAGGTCGCCTGCAGTAACGAAGGCGCACAGTAAACGAGTCCCGGCCTGCTCCCGGAAATATTCCCGTTTTTCATTTCCAGCTTCGACAAATCCCTCAGCCGGGGCGGGAATGCTGACATTGACGCTTCTGACTTTGGCAGTACAAGTGGTATCGGCTGCGGCCGCCAAGGCTTGGCATATGAAGAGCACGATGCTCAAGGTAATTAAATTTCGTTTCACGCCTATCCGCTCCGGCCCGGCTGCAAAAAAATCTCGTCGGAAGCTTGCAGGACGCCCAATACTCTACGCGAAAGAAGCCGGTAACACCATCAGTTGTTGATGCGTAGGCCCAGCCGCCCCCGGCTGGGCGGGCGGGCGAAGCACGCCTTGTGGCGCAGGTGTTTCGGCGCCAGCAAAAAAGCCCCGGCTTGAAGCCGGGGCTCTCGTCAGCGATCTCAGTCGAAATCCGTTACAGCTTTACTCCGGAGCCGTTGCCGTTGCCGTTCCCATTTCCGTTGCCGTTACCGTTTCCGCCGGACTTCATCTTGGTGAAGTTGAAGCGTTCCAGTTGCTTCTCGAAGGGAATCGAGAACTGCTTTTCGATCTTCTCGCGGTAGGTCGGGCCGGAGTTGTAGGTGCAGAACGGATACAGCTTGCCGTCGGGCGCGGCGTAGTGGATGACGCAACGCTTCACCCGCTCGATGTCGTAGTTGTAGTTGTCCATGAAGTGCATGCCGGCCACCAGCAGGGTACGGTAGGTGAAGGTTCCGTCCATGCCGTTGCGGCCCAGTTCCTTGTTGGTCATGCCCTGGATGGTGTCGAGGAACTTCTGGAAGCTCAGTCCGGGAGGCGCCAGCTCCTGCTTGAAATGCTTCTTCAGCTTCGTCCACGCCTTGATGCCGTGATAGTACTTGCCGAAGGTCTTGCCCATCTTGCGCGACAGCTCGTCGACATCCTGCAGCATGGAGGGAATATCGACGAACTGGGTGACCGGAACCGCCTTGCGCGAGCGCTCGTCGACGAACAGGTAGTTGCCGAGCGAGCAGTGCGCGTGCGAGGAGATGGTGGGCACGCCCTGCGCCGCGAATGGCCGCCATCAGCTTGGAAAACGGCGTCACGCAGGAAAGCGGGAACCAGTCGTGATAGTTGTCGAACAGGCCGGTCTGATCGGCAACGGCGTGGGCCAGGTCGGTCATGGTGAAGCGCTTCTGTTCCAGCTCGCGGCGCGAGATGCGCCCGGTGAAGGCCACCGGCTGGAAGCTGATGCCGCTCATGGTGTCGATGTTATCGATGGCGACGCGCACGATGTCGCCCACCTGGTGGTCGTTGACGCCCTTGATGATGGTCGGGACGAAGACGATCTTGATGCCGGCCTTGCGGCAGGCCTCGATGATCCGCATCTTCTTCTCGAACAGGGGTTCGCCGCGCGTTTTGCGGTAAACGTCGTCGCTGACGCCGTCAAACTGCAGGTAGATGCTCGCCAGCCCGGCTTCGCGGCAGCGCTGCGCGAAATCCAGATCGGTCAGCAGGATGCCGTTGGTCGCCGCCTGGATGTGGGTAAAGCCCATCTGGTGCGCCATGGCCACGATTTCGACGAACTGCGGATGAATGGTCGGCTCGCCGCCGGAGAACTGCACCACGCGCGTGTCCACCGGGCGCTCGTCGCGCAGCGCCTTCAGCATGGTGTGCACCTGGCCGAGCTCGGGCTCGTACAGATAGCCGGCCGCATTGGCGTTGGCAAAGCAGACCGGGCAGGTCAGGTTGCAGCGGTTGGTCAAATCGACATTGGCCAGGGCGGTGTGCGAGGTGTGCAGCGAGCACATGCCGCAGTCGTCGGGGCAGACCGCTTCGGCGCCCTTGTTGACCGCGGGATTGGAGAGCCCGAGGTTGTCGCCGAACTCCCACTCCTCCATCTTGAGGTAAAGCTCTACGTCGGAGTAGACGCAGTCGCGGAAATCGCCGTGCTGCTGGCAGGTCTTTTCCATCATGACCCTGCCATTCTCTTCAAAAATGAGGGCGTCAATGACCTGCCTGCACTCTGGGCACAGCGACTGGGTCGCCTTGGGCAGTCCCTTCTGTTGCCGGACAATGGGTGCGCCGGTAAGGGTCTTGGCCGGCTGCAGGATCTTGAATTCTGGCCGCTTGGCAACGGGGACAACGGGGGATTGCAGGGTGGTGCTCACGCGCACGCTCCAGGTTGATATCCGAGACTGGCGGCAGCGATCATGACTTCAAGGCGAACGATGCGCCCGGAGAATACACTTCCGCTCAGGATCTCACTCTTATTGTCAACTTTGAGGGCAATTTCAGGCTGTGCTCACACTCACCTGTGACGGTGATGCGGGGTTTCAGTGAGCGGTGAGCAGCGGCCCCGAATGGCTCCTTAGAGCCGTCAAACGGAGCCGTCACTGGAGCGTAAACATCGGCCTCGGCGGGAGTTATCGGTGGGAGGCGTTGTCTAGCCCTCAGCGGCGAGTCCAATGTGGGAACGAAATGCGGCGCACAGCCGGCCTACAACTCGCCACCGCAGTCAACAATCGTAACCAATTTGAGATTGCAGATTTTTGATGGCAGATTGAAAAGCTTCTCCGATCTTCGCCGTTCAATCTGAAATCAAAAATCAAAAATCTGAAATGGAGTTCGCTATGCGTCGCTGGCTGCTATTGTTCCTGCTGCTCGCATTCGGCTTCGCCGCTCTCGGGCAAAGCGCTCCCGCCTCCCCGGCCGGCCGCATCAACCCGGCTGATGTTATCGGCACCTGGGAACTGAACCTGCACAACTCCAGTTGGGGCACATTGCCTCCACCGAAGTCGGCCACCATCAAGATTCTCCGATTCGATGAAAATGGAATGCAATGGACCGCGGAGGAGACGGACGAAAACGGCAACACCATAGAGGCCAACTGGCAGGGACCGCTGGACGGGCTTCCGGTGAAGGCGACAGGCACCGACGAGGAGGTCAATTACGCTTTCCAGCAGACCGACGAGGGGATTCTGGAAGTCACGACCTTTCCGGACGGGGCGCGCATCACCAGCCTGGGGGACGATCTCCGGCGGCGGCAGAACTCTCACGCTGCATCGGCACATGACCAGCCCGACCCGTGGCGAGGCCGACTGGACCGAGGTCTACGACAAGGTTGCACAGTGAAGAGCAGCCTGACATGGGCCGTTGCGCCGCCGTCCACGGCGGCGGGCCCTGTTTCTTGTAGCGAGAAGGGGAACCGCCGGCGAGGACGCCGGCGCTACAAGGTGTAGGTGGCCCACATTTGCCGGCAGTTGGCAAATGTGGGGACCGCACCGCAGATACTTCCTTGCGAGTTGCCCCCGTTAGATGTGGGGCAGCACCCAATCTGAAATCAAAAATCAAAAATCTGGAATGGGTTTTCACGCCGCCTTGGTTTGCCGGGCGTAATTCTCCATTCCCGTAATGTCGATGAACACGACCGGTTCGGTGCCTACCACCCAGCCGTCGTGTCCCGGCGGAATGTTCACCACTTCTCCCGGGCCTATCTCCCGTTCGGTGCCATCATCCATGCGGATATGCATGCTGCCGGAGAGCTGCACGCCCAGATGGGCTGCCTGGCAACTGCTGGTGCCGGCGGTCGGCTTCACATGCGTGGACCATCGCCAGCCCGGGTGAAAGGTGGCGCGCCCGAAGGTGACGCCGTTCAGCGTGAGCAACTCCAGCTTGCCCTTGGGGAACTCCCGTGTCTCCTGGGGACGGGAGAAGCTCAGGATTTCAAGTGGAATCGGAGTCTTTTGCGATCGATTGACAGCCATGCGGTGGCCTCCTTTGCTGATGATGCCGGGGAAGCGAATGGGGCAGCTTTGCTTTGCTGCCGGGAGGCTTAAGACTGAGAAACTGGATGCCGATTCAGGAGGTGGTGTTCGCCTGCCCTCCGGAATTTATTTGGCGGCCGCCTCGAGCGGCGCGAGCCACGCCTCCAGGCGCCGCCAGGGCGCGGTCGCACACCATTTTGTGCCGCATTTTCTTGTCGCGGACGCGCGCGGCGGGTACTTTCGTCCAGGGGTTCTAGCAGGTCGAAGGTGATGTTAGCGGGCTGAAAATTCTTCGCTTCGGAATTGCAAATGTAATGCAGCAGCGATCCCATGGCAGTGGCTCGCGGCACTGCGGTCGGCTCCTCCGCGCGCGCCAGCGCCGCCGCCGCGATGCCCGCCAGTTGTCCGGTGGCAATCGATTCCACGTAGCCCTCGACGCCGGAAATCTGCCCCGCGAACAGCACCCGCGGATGCCGCTTCATCTGCAGCGTCGGCCGCAGCAGGGTCGGCGCGTTGATGTAGGTGTTGCGATGGATCTGCCCGTAGCGCAGGAAGCGCGCGTTTTCCAGGCCGGGAATCAGGCGCAGCACGCGCGCCTGCTCGCCGAACTGGAGATGGTTCTGGAAGCCGACCAGATTGTAGGAGTCGGCGCGCAGGTTCTCCTGCCGGAGCTGCACCACGGCGAAGGGCCGCCGTCCGGTGCGCGGATCGCGCAGTCCGACCGGCTTCATGGGGCCGAACCGCAGCGTATCGCGCCCGCGCCGGGCGATCTCCTCGATGGGCAGGCAGCCCTCGAAGTAATTCAGCTTCTCCCACTCGTGCCCGTTCACAGCTTGCGCCTCGACGCAGCGCGTCGAGAAAGCGGTTGTATTCATCTTCCGTCATCGGGCAGTTGATGTAGTCGGCCGAGCCCTTGTCGTAGCGCGCCGCCCGATACACTTTGTCCATGTCGATCGAATCGGCTTCGACGATCGGGCTGATGGAATCATAAAAATACAGGCGGGAGACCATTGTCGACGCCGATGGGTTGGCAACCGCGGGGTCCCCGAGCGACGCCGCATTTGCGTCGCTTGGGGTGCTCGCGGGGTCCCCGGGCGATGCCGCTTTTGCGTCGCTTGGGGCAAAGAGCCGCCCGATCTCGCCGGCCAGCGCATCGGAGGTAAGCGGCCCGCTGGCGATGATGGTGATCTCCCGCGCCTCGTCGATGCGCGTGGCTTCCTCGCGGCGAACGGTGATCAGCGGTTCGGCTGTGATGGTCTCCGTCACGGCGCGGGCGAAGGTCGCAGCGGTCCACGGCCAGCGCGTGCCCGGCGGGAACCGCGGTGCGGCGGGCGATCTCCAGCAGCAGCGACCCGGCGCGCCGCATCTCCTGCTTGAGCAGCCAGGGCGCGGTGTTTTCCGAGTCGGACTTGAGCGAATTGGAGCAGACGAGCTCGGCGAAGTCGGCCGTCTGGTGCGCGGGGGTAGTGCGCGAGGGGCGCATCTCCCAGAGATCGACGCCGATGCCGCGCCGGGCGCACTGCCAGGCGGCCTCCGCGCCGGCCAGTCCCGCGCCGATGATTCTGATACGTTCAGTCATGCGCTCGCGCCGCCTGGGCGAGAGCCGCCAGGTTTGTCAGTGCCTCGCCTTCCACCCGCATGGTGAGCCACTCGCTCATCAGCTTTGCCCCGAGCGAGTGGTAGAAGTCTAGCGAAGGCTTGTTCCAGTCGAGCACCTGCCACGAGTAGCGCCCGCATTTCTCGCGCACGGCGATCTGCGCCAGGTGCAGCAGAAGCGCTTTGCCGATTCCCCGGCCGCGAAATTCAGGCTTGACGAACAGGTCTTCCAGCCAGATTCCGGCGCGGCCCTGGAAGGTGGAATAGCTGTAGAAGTAAAGCGCGAAGCCGGCCGGCGCTCCGTTCCATTCGGCGATCAGGCAGCGGAACCTCGGCTCGCCGCCCTGGGCGGGAAACCGTCGCGCAACAGGTCTTGCTCGGTGGCGACCGCCGCGTGCGCCAGCTTCTCGTATTCGGCCAGGGCCCGGATGAAACTCAGAATGAGAGCCGCGTCGCTCGCTTGCGCGCGCCGGATGGTTAACATGGCAGACCTCCAACCCGGAACTGGAATGGACCAGCCCTCCCGGATGTCGTGAGCGTTTTATCAGTCTAACGCAAGGAAGGTTTCATCAAGCGAGCGTCTAGTTAGCTCGCCGCTTGCGGGGCAGGCAACGATTTGAACAGAAGCAATGAAGTCACTGGGGAGCCAAAAGCTTCGATACTCATAAGAGCCTGTCAGGCTCTAGGTCCGCGCGTAGCCGTATTTCTCCAACAGCCCCTGACTCATCTCGCGCAGTTTGAATTTCTGGATCTTGCCGCTGCCGGTGATGGGGAAGCTCTCCACGAAGAAGACATATTTAGGAATCTTGAAGCGTGCGATCTGACCGCGGCAGAAATCGCGGACCTCCTCGACGGTGAGCTGCTGCCCCTCCTTCAGGATGACGAAGGCACCGACCTCCTCCCCGTATTTCTCCGAAGCCACGCCCACCACCTGCACATCCTTGATCTGGGGCATCTGGTAGAGGAAATCCTCGACCTCCTTGGGATAGATGTTCTCGCCTCCGCGGAGGATCAGGTCCTTGATGCGTCCTGTGATGCGGTAATTGCCGTTCTCGTCCTTGATCCCGATATCGCCGGAGTGCAGCCAGCCATCGGCATCGAGCACCTCGGCCGTGGCTTGGGGCAGCTTGTAATACCCTTTCATTACGTTGTATCCACGGCAGCACATCTCGCCTGGCTGGCCGACGGCGCAATCCTGGCGGGTTTCGGGGTTCCAGACCTTCACCTCGATGCCCGGCAGCTCGCGGCCCACGGTGCTCACCTTGACTTCCACGGGATCGTCGGCGTGGGATTGTGTCATGCCCGGCGAGGTCTCCGTGAGGCCATACACGATAGTGACCTCGCGCATGTGCATCTCGCTTATGACGCGACGCATGACCTCGATGGGACAGGGCGAGCCCGCCATGATGCCGGTCCGCAGCGAACTGAGGTCGAACATCTTGAACATAGGATGGTTCAGCTCGGCGATAAACATCGTGGGCACACCATGCAGGGCCGTACAGCGTTCCTTATGCACCGAAGCCAGCACCAGCAGCGGATCGAAGAACTCGCAGACCACCATGGTGGCGCCGTGGCTGATGATGGCCAGCAAGGCCAGCACCATGCCAAAGCAATGGAAGAGCGGCACCGTTAAACAGAGCCGGTCATCCCCGGTGAACTTCATGCACTCGCCGATCGAAAAACCGTTGTTCAGGATGTTGTAGTGCGTGAGCATCACGCCCTTGGGGAAGCCCGTGGTGCCCGATGTGTACTGCATGTTGATGATTTCGTGGCAGTGCAGCGTGGGGCGAATGGCTTCCAGGGCGGCATCGTCCGCGTTCTCGCCCAGCAGCAGCACCTCGGCCGTATTGAACATGCCGCGATGCTTTTGTGGCCCCAGGAAGACCACGTTCTTCAGGCAGGGGAACTTCGCGCTCTTCAACTGGCCGCGCTGCGAATCCTTCAGCTCGGGCACCACTTCGTAGATCATCTGAACGTAATCGCTGTCCTTGAAACCATCCACCAGGCACAGCGTCGTGATGTCCGACTGCTTCACCAGGTATTCCAGCTCGTGCAGCTTGTAGTTCGTGTTGACGGTGACGGCAACGACTCCGATCTTCGCCGTAGCGAAGAAGACGGTGAACCAGTCCGGCACGTTGGTGGCCCAGATGCCCACGTGGTCGCCCTTCTTCAGCCCCATGGCCAGAAATCCCTTGGCCATGGCGTCCACGCGGGCGTTGAAGGTCTTGTAAGTCCAGCGCAGATCGCGATCCGCGTAGACGATGAATTCACGGTCGGGATGTTGTGCCGCCTCGGTTTCCAGCAAACCGCCAAGAGTGTGTTCGAGAAATTCCGGCATGAATGCTCCGCGATCAGAATGGTGCGTAAACTACGCCTAAGAGTTTCGCCGGCGCCTCTACGGCCCGAACCTGGTGAGGCACCACCGAATCGTAGTAGATGCTGTCCCCCGCCTCGAGTGTATAGGACCCCTTACCGTAGAGCACCTCCACGCGGCCTTCGAGAATATAGAGCAGTTCCTCGCCCTCATGGGCGGAGAGCTGTACCTCCGCCTCCGGATAGGCTTCGATGAGGAAAGGCTCCATGTGACGTCCGGTCTTGCCCGGCGCGAGCGCGTGGAAGTCCATGCCCGTGTGATCCGCACGCGTACCGCCTGCGAAGCGCGGCGCCTTGGCGAGTTGTTTCTTGCGAGTAATCACCGGACCCGTCTGCTCCTCGCCATCCAGGAAAGTTCCCAGACGCACGCCGAGCACCCGAGCGATCTTGAGCAGCGGAGTGAGACCCGGGATCAGTCCACCTGTCTCGATTTGTTCGATGAGTGGAAGCGGCAGCGAACTACGCTCCGCCAATTGTTCCCGGCTCAAGGAGCGGGACTCCCTCAGCTGCACTACCTTTGCGCCAACACTGATCTGTTTACTCATGATTCTTTTCCGTGCCTACTCAGAAGATTGTCGTCTCGCCCCTCCTCATCAAGCCCAATAGTTGTGCCTGATAAGGCCCCCGTGCAAAGCCGCCGCCCTGGCTATCATGCGGATCCCAGTTCCACGGAATCCAGCGTCACGGCAATCTCTCCTTGTGGGGATACGGCGACGAAAAACGGAAAATAAAAAGGCGAGATCGCCCGCTTAAGGGGCTTCTCTCACCCGCTCTTTTATGCCCTCGCCGTGGCTATCAGTCAATCTTATAATCGTAATTATTCCATAAGTTATTTGAATGGCATTAGCGGATTATGGTTCCCGCTTAAGCGGCTCTGGTCGCACCTTCTTCGGGCACCGGGTCGGCAATCAGGAATTCCGGTTACAAGAAGATTACGGGAATGAACCAGAACCAGGAGCCGGAAAATGAACTGAGAACTGAGAACTGAGAACTGTATTACTGCACGTTCTCGTTATCGGGGCGGTTCCACATCTGCTCGAACTCCTGCTGGAAGGCGCGTACTTGGGCGGGATCGGCGGTGAAGTGCAGGTTGTTGTCTTGCCGTTTGAGGCCGCTGGAGGACCAGTTGGCGGAGCCGTCGCGCAGCAGCCGGCCATCGACCAGGTAGGCTTTCAGGTGCATGAGTTCGTGAGCGGCCTTGATGCGTAACTGGATGTTCGACTCGCCGCGAAGGATTTCACTGGTCGAGGGACGGTTGCGTTCCTTCGCGTTGTGTTGCTCTTCATCGTATTGCTGGCGGTCGCGATAGATGCGGATGCGCACGCCGCGGCGGGCAATGGTCGCCAATTCTTCGGCCAGGTAGCGGTCGGTGAAGGCGTACATGGCGATGTCGATGGTGCGCCGAGCCCGTTCCAGACGCTCGTAATCGAGTTGCTCGAGATTTTCGGCGGGAGAGAAGTGCTGTTCGCCGCCGCCTCTGGCGGCCTCGGCGACGCCATTCAGATCGGAGAGAGAGCCGGTGCGGCCCGGATGAAAATAGTAGATGAGAAGCGTGCCGGTCAGCGCCACCAGCAGCAGCAACACGCGGCGTGCCGGAGCGCCTCTTGCCGGTGACATTACCTAACTTTCCCCGTAGCGCCGCGCGCGTCGCAGCGCCGACTTACGCTGCCCGGCGCTCTTGCCCCGCAGCTTCTCCGTCGAGCCGGCGAAGTGCTGCCAGCCGTGCGCTTCCAGTTCGGTCCGGTAGCCGTTTTCGTGATCGATGAAGATGCCCTCTTCCTCGTTGATGTAGCCGATACGGGTGAGCGAAATTCCGGCGATCTCCAGCGGCAGCCGTTTGCCGGGAGGCACGGTGAACACCAGCTGATATTCGTCGCCGCCGTGCAGGGCGTGACGGAGCTCCACCTCGTGGCGGCCCATGCGGGCGATGGGAATTGCCTGTTCCACCAGCGTGGCGCCCACGCCGCTGGACTCGCAGATGTGGCGAAGATCGGTAGAGAGCCCGTCGCTGATGTCGATCATGGCGCTCGCCAGTTTCTTCTGGCGCAGGCGGCGAGCCACCGCGAGCTGCGGCTCGGGATAAAAGTGCGCGGGGAACGCCGCCGGGCGGAACTTGCGCTCGGGATTGTCGAGCATCTGCTCGAGCACGGCGACCGCCGCGCCCAGCTCTCCGGTGACGAAGATGCTGTCGCCGGGCCGCGCTCCGGAGCGCAGGATGGCCTGTCCGGCGGGAACCATTCCCGCCACGCTGATATCCGCCAAGATACCGTTGGGAGATTGGGCTATGTCGCCGCCCGCCAGGCTGACGCCAAAGCGCTCGGCCAGGCGCAGCATGCCCTTCAGGAACTGGTCCACCCAGCGCTGCGGCAACTCGGCCGGCAAAGCCAGCGAGAGGAACGCCGCCACCGGCTCGCCGCCCATGGCAGCGATGTCGCTCAACCCGCGGGCCAGGCAGCGGTGCCCGACGCAATCGGCCGGATGCCACTCGCGCCTGAAATGGACTCCCTCCAGGCTGAAGTCGGTGGTTACCAGCAACTCATTGCCTTCCGGCACGCGCAGCACGGCGCAGTCATCACCGATGCCGGTGGCGATCAGCTTGGAGGCACCGGCCGAAGATGCCCGGGCAATACGTTCGATCAGTTCAAGCTCGGAAAGAGGCATCCTTAAGATCTCCCGGGAACCGTACTTCGGGATTTTAGCCGTTTGCGCTTGTCCTGAAATTGATTGCGCAACAGCAGATTACACCACGCCAGAGGGCAAGCTCCATAACGCTCCCGATACCGCCTGAATCCCCCAGTTCCGGAAGGCTTGCTCAAGATAGTTAACTCCTTAGTAAGGTACGAACCCCGGTAGTTAATCAGGTGAGAAGCTGGATTGACAACCTCCTGCGCGGTTGCTAGCCTGAACACGCTCGGGACATTAACACCTTTGGGTAATGAGCATAGGCTCTGCCCAACGTAGCTCCTTTTGTGTTTGGGGCCGGGTGTTTTGCCGTTTGGATTCGAACGAGGCAATCTTGCGCAAGCGCTTCTACATTCTGTTTGTCGCCCGCGACTCCGAAGGTCACCTTCGCAAGATTCCCATCTCGCTGCATTACGTCTACGTCTTCCTGGCCGGGGCGGTCATCGGCATGCTCACCATCACCGGAATGGCCGGCTCCTACACCCGCATGCTGGTGAAGACCCTGCATTTTAATGAGCTGCGCGACGAGAAAGAACAGCTCAAGTCCCAGTATTCGCGCCTCGAACGCGTCTCCCGCGAGAAGGACATTCAGGTCGCTTCGCTGGGCTCCATTGCTTCGGAAGTATCGGCGATGTACGGCTTGAAATCCGATTCCAAGCTGGCGCAGGGGGCGCAACTGCAGGTCGGGCAGGAGGAGTATAAGACCTCGCTTGATCGCCTCTACGCCTTGCGCAGTCTGGCTGTAACCGGCTCCGCCGCCGGCGGACTCCAATTGAACGGCCACTCTGCCAGTTTGAGCGACTGGTTGCAGGCCTCGCGAGGTCCCACACTGTGGCCGGTCGAAGGGCGAATTACCAGCGGCTTTGGCGAGCGCATCGACCCGTTTAACGGCGAGGGCGCCTTCCATAGCGGCGTTGATATCTCCACCGCCTACGGACGGCCGGTAGTCGCGACCGGTGACGGCGTCATTGCCTTTGCCGATTTCTTCAGCGGCTACGGACGCCTGATCGAACTCAACCACGGTAACGGCATCAGCACGCGCTATGGACACCTTTCCGGTTTTGCCGTTGCCGCCGGGCAGACAGTCAAGCGCGGGCAGGTCATCGGCTACGTCGGCTCGACCGGGCGAGTGACCAGCCCCCACCTTCACTACGAAGTGCGCATCAACTCCACGCCGGTCAACCCCTTCAAATACCTGCGCATCACCGCCGCCAGCGCCGTGCCTCTGGGCGATTAACTACAGTTCTACGTTGTTCGTTTTCGTTCTTCGTTATTTTGTGTCGTGGGCTAGGCCTGCCGACCGGCATGAAAGGAGGAACGAACAACCGTCCCTCATTCCTCGTTCTTCATCCTGACAAGCAAGCGTCCGCGCGTCGAAAACGAAGAACTAGAGCATTTTAGGAATTAACGTAATGCTCAATCACCGCCGGGCTGAATGTGCCCGGCTACTTTAACCATTACAGCTTTCGCTAATCTGCTCTAAGAACGATCGACGAAGAACGGCAGTTAGTGCCGGCGGCGCTTGCTCTTGCGCGCCGGAGCCGCCGGTTCAGGCGATGCCTGTTGCGCGTCCAGGCTCAGAATCGGCTCGGAGAAGAACTTCTTGAGGAAGCCGGTGGGAATGCTGGCGCTCAGCACCGCGTGCTCTTTCTGTTGTTCCACCTTGAGGCTGTCGAAGACCGTCTTCACGTCCGGATCGTTTCCCGAGTGCGGGATATTAACCTCTATGGACTTGAACAACTCCAGAAAAGCGTTTGCCTGACTGGCGAACTGTTGCGCCCGCTGCTCGCTTCCCAGCAGGAACTCGGCTTTGGCCTGCACCACGCCCAGGTAGCGAATGGAAGCGATGATGGTGCTGTTGGCCGGCAGCAGCGCGTCAAAACCGCCCGGAATCGGATAAGAACTGCCGGAGCGCCGCGAATCCGAGGCCGGAGGGATGGCGGCGATCATCCAAGCCAGGCTGGCCAGCGGCACGTGACGGTAATACTGCGGCAGCAGCGACGGCCCGCGAACCGGCAGCGCCAGATGCTTGGCGCGATCCACGACGCCATGAATTACCTCGGGATCGTCGGCGTTAGAGATGCCGACCCGGTCGAAGGCCAGGATGGCGACCCGCACCTGCCGTTGTTCGACTGGAATAGTGTAGATCTCCGTGCCCTGGTAGACCTCCACGGAGCGGCTGATCTTCTTCAGGTAGGTCTCGATCTTCTGCCGGTCGAACTGTCCGACCAGTATCTCCGTGTAGCGATTCTCTGCCCTACCCGTCGCGCCTGGCTTGGGGAGGTGGACGGCCATGGCGGCCTCGTGGAGGTCGCGCTCAAAGTCGAAGCCGGTGGCGCGAATGAAATCCTCGTACTCGGGTTCGTGCTTCGGTCCGGGGACGCGGCTGAACAAGGTCAGGCGATGAATGTTGCGTAAATCCAGGTAGACGACGGCATCGCATTCCGGCAGCAGCCGGGCGGCTTCGGGAGCGGCGTTCCACCGCGCCAGCACCAGCAGAACGACTGCGGCAGCCACCGCGGCCACGGCGACGAGCGACAGTAGAACGCGTTTGCTTCGAACCATGCGATTGCCAAACCGAGCAGAGCAAAATCTTCGTCTGCCAGGAACCCTTGGCCACTGCTACGGGTCTCGCCTCTGTGCGGAAACGTCTCTGCGTTTCCCGCCCGCGGCCTCCGCGGGGGACGTTCGTCCTTCGCCCAAAAGTTCAAGCAGGCACGCGGAAGGCGGGGTCGCCGTCTCTACGGGGCCTCCACCGGGCCCCGCTGCCGCCGTAGCCAAGCGGGCGGCAATTCAAGTAAAATCGTAAGCGAAGCTGAATGATAGCACTTGTATCGTAGGATTGCTTATCCCGAGTCAGGTTAACAGGTTGCGCGTCAGCTCGCGATGTGCTAACCTTTGAACTTTGTCTGGACGCCAGAAGCTTCGCATGAGTCTCGAAAGCCGCGGCTGCGGCTCCAACATTTCGCTGGCGTAGCTCAGCTGGTAGAGCATCTGATTTGTAATCAGAGGGTCGGGGGTTCAAATCCCTTCGCCAGCTCCAAAGTTGTTTCCAGATAGGCGAGCGTAGGCTCGAGGATTCCCCTGCGGGGGGCTTTGCGCTTGGCGATGAGCGCCAGGGACGTTGCCTCTTCTGTAGGTGGTCGGAACGCAATCCATACGGATCTGCTGGTGAGTGGCGGCGAAGCTTTTGGGGTGCCCCAAGGCGGTCCCCAACAGTGCCGTGGATCGCGTTGAGTGGGACGCGTGGCGGACTGAAAGCGGTTCTTTGAAAGCTTTGAATTCGATTCGCCCCGGGTTTCAACAGGTGCCGAAGCTGCCTTTGTCGGGGTGGACGACCGGGCGCGCGGCCGAGCGAGCAATTAGAATGAGAGCGTGCACAGGTGGCCGAGTGGTTAATGGCAGCAGACTGTAAATCTGCCGCTCCTTGCGAGCTACGGAGGTTCGAATCCTCCCCTGTGCACCAGCAGCTTCAGCGAGAAGGGGCAGCGTTGTGAGCCGCGGGCGCAAGCTCGGACTTGCCTTGTCGCTCTACGCAGTTTTGGCCGTGCTGGAGTGGTTCACGGTGGATGACCGGAAGATCAGGCTGGCTGGGTTGCTGATCTTGGCGTTTTTCGCCATCCGTACCCTGGTTCACGATCGCAGGACGGCCCTGGAAGAGCGCTAGCCGAGGCGGGAAGACGAGGAAGCGGTAAAGGCGGGAGTAACTCAGTGGTAGAGTCACAGCCTTCCAAGCTGTTGGTCGCGGGTTCGATTCCCGTCTCCCGCTCCAGAAGTTTGAAGTTTGGGTGAAGCCGAGGACGCTCGCCGGATTGCGAGCGCCGCAGGCGAGGGCGAAGCAGCGAAGCGTTGCGGAGCCCTCGAGTAAAAGGGTGAAGCCGAGGACGCTCGCCGGATTGCGAGCGCCGCAGGCGAGGGCGAGCCCGGCGCCTAAATCCCGAGCCGAGCGTAGTGAGGCGAAGGAGCCCTTCGTAGGACGTAGGGCATAAGATGTTTGAGAAGCTGATGTAGCTCAGTTGGTAGAGCACTCCCTTGGTAAGGGAGAGGTCATCGGTTCAATCCCGATCATCAGCTCCAGAGTTTCTGAGCAAGCTGGAACAGTATGCGCAAGATGCGGTGGAGATCAAGCTCAATCGCCGAGTCAACCGGACTGTCGAGCGCACTAGCTTAATTTGCAAGCAAGCTGCGTCGCCACGGTCGAGATGCTTTCTTGCGTGACCTCATAAACTGCATGATAGGTGGTGCCGATGTCGCCGGGTTCGATCCATCTTACGGAAGCGAGAAGTACGTGAACTCTGGCAGAATCACCGGAGAAGGGTGCGGCAATTCAGGTAGTGCTGTCTCGGCTTTGGAAGTTCGCGAGACGAGCAGATTGAGACGCAGGCAGTTTCAGTTCTGATCTCCAGAATACACAGCTTTCGAACAGCTGAATATTAAGGGCAGATAGCAATGGCAAAAGAGAAATTTGACCGCAGCAAGCCGCACGTGAACGTTGGGACGATTGGGCACATTGACCATGGCAAGACGACGTTAACGGCGGCGATCACCAAGGTCTTGCAGAAGCACAATCCCGAAGATCGTATTCCGCTCGTTTGACTCGATTGACAATGCGCCGGAAGAGCGCGAGCGCGGCATTACGATTGCCACGGCGCACGTGGAGTACGAGACGGCCAACCGGCACTACGCGCACGTGGATTGTCCGGGTCACGCCGACTACATCAAGAACATGATCACCGGGGCGGCGCAGATGGACGGCGCGATTCTGGTGGTAGCGGCCACCGACGGTCCGATGCCGCAGACCAAGGAGCACGTGCTGCTGGCGCGCCAGGTGGGTGTTCCCTGCGTGGTGGTGTTTTTGAACAAGTGCGATGCGGTGGACGATCCGGAGCTGTTGGATCTGGTGGAGCTGGAGGTTCGGGAGCTGCTGAAGGGCTACGGTTTTCCGGGCGACGAGCTGCCGGTGGTACGGGGCAGCGCCTTGGGTGCGCTGAACGGCGAGGCGGCATGGGAAGCGAAGATCGACGAGCTGATGGAGGCGGTGGACAAGTACGTACCGCTGCCGGAGCGCTCGATTGACAAGCCGTTCCTGATGCCGATCGAAGATATCTTCTCGATCCAGGGGCGCGGCACGGTGGTAACCGGGCGGATTGAGCGCGGCAAGGTGAAGGTAGGCGAGGACGTTGAGATCGTCGGCTTCCGGGAGACGCGCAAGACGGTGGTGACGGGCGTGGAGATGTTCAAGAAGCAGCTGGACGAGGGCCTGGCTGGGGACAACGCCGGCCTGTTGCTGCGCGGCACGGCGAAGGAAGACGTGGAGCGCGGGATGGTGCTGGCGAAGCCTGGATCGATCACGCCGCACACCAAGTTCAAGGGCAGCGTGTACGTGCTGTCGAAGGAAGAAGGCGGTCGGCACACGCCGTTCTTCAATGGCTATCGGCCGCAGTTCTACTTCCGCACGACGGACGTGACGGGAGTGGCGCACTTGCCTTCTGGGACGGAGATGGTGATGCCGGGCGACAACGTGACGTTGGAGATCGAGCTGATCACGCCGGTGGCGATGGAGCAGGGGTTGCGGTTCGCCATCCGCGAGGGCGGCCGCACGGTCGGCGCCGGTACCATCACCGAGATCACTGAGAAGTAAAATGGTAGGAAGGGCGGGCAGCGCTGCTGCCCGTCAGGCAATGGATTCACAACTCGGCGGACGCTTGGGCGACCGCTGATATCCGGGCTTGGACCCGGACAAGGCCAGGCGGAGCGGGAGTTCAACCAGCGCGCGAGAGCGGCTGCTTGGGACTCCGGGTTTCGCCAGGTAAACACCATAAGGAGTTCACATGCCCCGCGAGATCTGCACCCTGCAGTGTACCGAGTGCAAGAATAAGAATTACTCAACCACAAAGAATCGTAAGACTACGACCGATCGGTTGGAGTTCAGCAAGTTTTGCCGTAAGTGCCGCAAGCACACGGTTCACAAAGAAATTAAGTGACCGCGCTTAGCGGGCGTGAGCGAAGCGGGAGCCCGCTGCGGTCATCCTGAGCGAGCCCGCGAAGCGGGCGAGTCGAACAGATGCCGTGGTAGCGACAGATGTGGTGGTTGTGCGGCATCGAAGGAACTGGATATCCACGTTAGCCAATTAAGAGGGCGAACGTGAAGCGCTTAGCAGCGAACTGGGAACTGAGAACTGGTTTTATAGGGGCGTAAGCTCAACGGTTAAACTGCCGGTCTCCAAAACCGGACTTGGGGGTTCGAATCCCTCCGCCCCTGCCATTCAGGGCAGAGAACGAAGTCAGGGAGAGAGGAACGCGGCCCTCAACCCCGGCCACGCAAAGATAGCGTCTGGACGGGACGGCAGGGGGCGCGGCAAATAGGATTTGGTATGGCAAAGGCTATAGTGGCAAGCGCAGACGACAATAAGCTTTCAGCGCGCATCAAGAGCTGGCCGCAGCGCACCAAGGACTTTTACAGCGATGTGCGCACGGAAATGCGCAAGGTGACCTCGCCGGGCATCAAGGAAATCCGGGCCACGACTACCGTTGTCATCATCACCGTGTTTGTCTTTGGAGTTTATTTCTGGATCGTGGACGGCGTGATCAACCGAATCCTGGAGCCGGTGTTCCGTTACTTCGGCCAGCACTAGACAAGCCCGGCTCGCCCGCGCGATGCCGCGCTGGTTTGGCACACTGGGCAAGAGGTTGGTTATGAGACGAGTTCTATGAACGACGATACGAAAAACGGGAGCAACGGCGACGAGAGTAATCGCGAAGAGCCACAGGCTCAGAGCGTCGCGGTTCCGCCTTCGGAACCCCCTCCTCCCGCCGCTGCTGCCGGCGCCGAAGTGGCTTCCCAGAATCCGAATATGAAGTGGTACATCATCCACACCTATTCGGGTTTCGAGCGCAAGGTCAAAGAGTCGCTCGAATCGCGCATCAAGGCCTTCGCCCTGGAGAGCAAGATCGGCCGGGTGCTGATTCCGACCGAGTCGGTGACCGAGGTGCGCGGCGGCAAGAAGTACACCAGCGAGCGCATGTTCTATCCCGGCTACGTGCTGGTGGAGATGGACATGGACGACAACGTCTGGCACGTGGTCAAGTCCACGCCGCGGGTGACGGGTTTCGTGGGCACCGGCCAGCAGCCGACGCCGCTCTCGCAGGACGAGGTCAACCAGATCGTCTACCGCGTGGCCGACTCCAAGGAGAAGCCCAAGCTCAAGGTCAAGTTCGAAAAGAACGAGTCGGTGCGCATCACCGAAGGGCCGTTCGCGACCTTCCAGGGCGTGGTGGACGAGGTGAACGAAGATCGCGAGACCTTGAAGGTGATGGTCACGATCTTCGGCCGCGCGACTCCGGTGGAGTTGGAATTTGGGCAGGTTGAGAAGTTGATTACGTAAGTATGGCCGGGTTCCTTCGCGCCGATGGCGCTCAGGATTTCGGCTGCGGGCTCCCGGCGCGAAGCGTCTCACGCCCGCAAGACGCCTCAACTTCGGCCGCGCGACTCCGGTGGAATTGGAATTCGGGCAAGTTGAGAAGCTTATTACGTAACAACGATCCCCAATAGCTGAGCCGAAAATCCTAGACTCAGCGTCCGGCGCATGCAGCAAGCAAGCCCCGGCGGGATCGGAAAGCAGAAAGGTGAACCAATGGCAAAGAAGGTCACAGGACGGTGAAGTTGCAGATTGCGGCCGGCAAGGCCACGCCTGCTCCTCCGGTCGGCCCGGCTCTGGGCCAGGCGCAGATCAACATCATGGAGTTCTGCAAGCAGTTCAACGCCAAGACCAGCAGCAAAGAACTGGAGGGCCTGATCATTCCGGTTGTGGTCTCGGTTTACAGCGACCGCAGCTTCACCTTCATCACCAAGACCCCGCCGGCTTCCATTCTGTTGAAGCGTGCCGCCGCCATCGCCAAGGGCTCCGGCGCGCCCAACAAGGACAAGGTCGGCAAGGTTACCGAAGCGCAGGTGCTGGACATCGCCAAGCAGAAGATGCCCGACCTGAACGCGGCTTCGCTCGGACGCGGCGGTCAAGAGCGTCAAGGGCACCGCCCGCTCAATGGGAATCGACGTCGTTTAGGGATTAGGGAATAGGTTTTAGGGATTAGCTTACAGACAAGCTTCGTTCTTTCTCTAATCCCTAACCCCTGACCCCTAAATCCTGAATTCAGTCGCAAACACCACGGCCGGCGGCTTACAGCCGGCGGTGGGAGACAAGGAGCAAACAGTGGGACGCAAGGCTGGAAAGAACATTGACAAGGCTCGGGCCGCGGTCGAAGCGCGTCCGTACCCGCTCGACGAAGCAGTTTCGTTGCTGCAAAAGGTGAAATACGCCAAGTTCGACGAGACAGTCGATCTGACGCATGCGGCTGGGCGTCGATCCCAAGCACGCCGACCAGATGGTGCGCGGCACGGTGGTGCTGCCGCACGGACTCGGCAAATCGAAAAAAGTTCTGGTGATCGCCAGCGGCGAAAAGATCCGCGAGGCCGAAGCCGCCGGCGCCGACTTTGTCGGCGGGGAAGACATGGTCGAGAAGATCCAGAAGGAGAACTGGACCGACTTCGACGCCGTCATCTCGACGCCTGACATGATGAAGTCCGTCGGCCGCCTGGGCAAGGTGCTGGGGCCGCGCGGCCTGATGCCCAATCCCAAGACCGGAACCGTGACCATGGATGTCGGCAAGGCAGTGCAGGAGGTCAAGGCCGGCAAGGTAGAGTTCCGCACCGACAAGACCGCTCTGGTACACGTGCCGGTGGGCAAGATTTCCTTCGAGTCGAAGAAGCTGGTCGAGAACGCTACCACTGTGGTTACAGCAGTGGTCAAAGCGAAACCCTCGGTCGCCAAGGGCAAGTACATCAAGGGCTGCACCCTGAGCTCCACCATGGGTCCGGGCATTTCGATCGATACCGCCCCGGTGGAAGCTGCAGCGAAGGCGTAATCGCCGGCGAATAAGTCCGGCATGGCCTGCGGGCGAGCCCGCGGCGAACTTAAGAGATCAAGAAGGAATCAGCAATGGCTGTCACCAAGGCAAAAAAGATTGAGCAGGTAGAGGCGCTGGCCGTCGAGTTGAAAAGCACCAAGAACGGCTTTATCACCGAGTTCGGCAAGCTGACGGTGGCGCAGGACGACGAATTGCGCCGCTCCATCCGCGCCGCCGGGGCGAAGTATCGCGTGTTGAAGAACACCCTGGCGGAGCGCGCGGCCCAGGGCACGGCGTTTGAGAAGGTCATCAAGGACCTGACCGGACGCACCTCGGTCGCCTACACGGTCGCCGACCCCGTCGCGCTGGCCAAGGCGCTGACCAAGTACGCCAAAGACAATCCGGAGCTGAAGTTCAAGGCTGGAGTCGTTGAAGGCAAGGTCATCGCCGCCAAGGAAGTCGTAGCGCTGGCCACCCTGCCATCCAAGGACGAGCTCTATTCGAAGCTGCTCTTCCTGCTGAATGCTCCGGCGCAACGGCTGGCTACGGTGATCAACACGTTGGGCCGCAACTTGGCAGTGGTTCTCAACCAGGGCGTGGAGCAGAAGAAGTTGCCGGCGGCGAGCCGACGGCGTAGCGAAAAAGATTCGGAGCGGCATTTCGCTGTGTGAATGGCTGCTCCCGGGTTCCTGGCAGACGTTGCGTTTGCCGGGGTAAAAGCGAATTTTGTTATCCGTTCGCCCGGCCAGAGACCCAAGGGTGTCTGGCGGGTGTTTCGTGGGCAGGTGTCGAGTTCGCCGCGTGTCTGGCGCGGCGGCGAGAAATCCCTCCGGCCATCCAGCCGGGCAGTGGAGCGGGCCTAAGTCACGCAGGGATGCGTTACGGCCGTCCGTCAAGTCTCAGCCACTTACGCCTTGAATGGCAGCCTGCGGAGATAACGAAAGCACGACAACGAATAACGAACAGAATTGGAGAGATTGAAATGGCGGATTTACAGCAGTTAGAAGAGCAGATTGTCGGATTGTCGCTGCTGGAAGCGGCGGAGCTGGTTAAGAAGCTGGAAAGTCGTCTCGGGGTATCAGCTGCGGCTGCTGCTCCGGTGATGGTGGCAGGCGCGGGTGCCGGCGCCGGCGCGGCAGCCGCTGCTCCGGCCGAGGAGAAGACGGAATTCACCGTTGTCCTCATGGCGGCTGGTGCGAACAAGATCAATGTTATCAAGGCGGTACGGGAAGTCACGAGCCTGGGACTGAAAGAAGCCAAGGACCTCGTCGACGGCGCTCCCAAGCCGGTCAAGGAAGGCATCTCCAAGGAAGAGGCCGAGACGATCCGCAAGAAGTTTACCGATGCCGGGGCGACCGTCGAGGTTAAGTAGCTTGCCAGGTGCGCCAGACGCCCATTGGGGTCTGGCGAGAACCCGGGGCTAACCGGAATTGTCTCCAGTCACACACCCCGGCGCCGGGGAGGTGACGAGTGGGCTAAATTGGGTATCCCGAAGGACGAAGTACCGATGTCCCAATAGTGACACCACCTTTGGTCGGCAATTCGCGGTAAGCTATAGAGTGCGTTATCAAGGACGGGTCAGACGAGAGTTTCCGTCCGGCATGGGTAAAAGAGAGTGGCTGGCCTGTTCGGGTGTCCGCGAAGGAAGTTTTTTACCCAAGTGAGAATCGGGAGGAGATCAGCGGTCATCCAATTGCTAAGGCCGCGGTTTTTCTCGGAATACAGATGGACAGACTGGCGAAGAGCTTCGCGGGTTTCCGGTTCGGAGACGGAGGCCGGTTTGGCGGCAGGCGGTCTGCGAAGGTGGACTCTGAGCGGGCTCGTTTCATCGGCTGCTGCTGATGAAGCGAGCGGAAAACAGGCTTCAATACCTGGCGGGGAAACGACTATTACATTTCCGGTGCAATGGACCAGTACCGGAACGCTCGATTTATCGAGCCAAAAAGATTATGCGACGCCTTCATGCGGCGCCTCAGGGATAGTTTGTCCTGCGGGTGCTCTTGTTGTTTTTTGAAAGACACTCAAACGCTCTTCCCGGGGCAGCGCCGGGGATGAGCTCTTGGGTGTGCACCGGCCGATGCCATGGCAGGCAAGTGCGGCAATGATGTTTGCCGGGTGCCCGGCATAACCGGGGTGAAAGCGTCTTTTACTTCAACTCCGCCCCTGTTTTCAAGCCTTATCCGGGATTTCTTCACATTCCCGGCGGGATCTCAAATAGACGGTTCGCCCTCCGGCCGTCGCGGGAGATTCCATTTGCCTATATTTTCGGCCGGCTGTTTGCCTTCGGGCTCCGGGTCTGGCGTTAGATCCCGGTAAATGCCCGTTTTGGCACCGGCATTTCCGCCCCTAGCCAGCGCGCAGAAGGCGCTGACGGGGGTTCCAGGCTTTGAAGCCGGCAAAGCGCCGGAGCGGCGCTTTCTTGGCGAGCCTGGGTTGCTCCCAGCGGCGCGAGACGCCGGCTGGGGCCGTTCGCGACCTTTTTCGCGCGCTCGTCCCGCGCGCTTTGCGGGACCTTACTGAGGAGTCTCTTACATGGCTGACAAGAACACTGCTTTCCGCAAGCGGCTCGACTTTTCCAAAATTCCGGCGACAATTCAGATTCCCAACCTCATCGAGGTGCAGAAACGCTCCTATGACCGCTTCCTGCAGATGGATTGGCTGCCCAGCGAGCGCGATGATGCGGGATTGCAGGCGGTATTCCAGTCGGTGTTTCCGATCACCGATTTCCGCAACGTCTCGCAACTGGAGTTTGTCGACTACTCCATCGGCAACTGGGAGTGCAAGTGCGGCCACCTCAAGGGACTGCACCACCTGCGCACGACCTGCCGCAACTGCGGCGCTACGGTCGTCACCGACCCGTTCCATCCCGGCGAAGTGCTTTGCACCAAGTGCGGCACTTACAACGCCAACACTCCCGAC
This sequence comes from uncultured Acidobacteriota bacterium, assembly GCA_963791145.1. Classification (GTDB taxonomy): domain Bacteria; phylum Acidobacteriota; class Terriglobia; order Terriglobales; family Acidobacteriaceae; genus CAWBRT01. The sequence continues at coordinate 228,309 of CAWBRT010000002.1, forward strand.
TTTTGCAACAAGTGCGGCGATCCCGTCGGCCTGCAATTGAAGTACGACGTGGCCGAGTGCGAAGAGCGCGGCATGACCTACAGCGCTCCGCTGAAGGTCACCATGCGGCTGACCATCTTCGACAAGGATCCGGAGACGGGCAACAAGACCATCCGCGACATCAAGGAGCAGGAGGTCTTCTTCGGCGATATTCCGCTGATGACCACCAACGGCACCTTCATTATCAACGGCACTGAGCGCGTCATCGTCAGCCAGTTGCACCGCTCGCCGGGCGTGTTCTTCGAGACCGCCAACAACCGCACCTACTTCCTGGGCAAGATCATTCCCTACCGCGGCTCCTGGGTGGAGTTTGAATACGACCAGAAGAACGTTCTCTACGTTCGCATCGACCGCAAGCGCAAGTTCCTGGGAACGATCTTCCTGCGCGCTCTCGGCCTGCGCTCCGACGAAGACATCTTGCGCACGTTCTACACCGCCGACCGCATCGCGCTGAAGGACAAGAAGGTTTACTGGACGCTTGAGCCCGGCGTCGACCGTCCTACCAACCTGCTGGGCATGAAGCTCGCCCACCGCGTGGTGAACAAGAGCGGAGAAGAGATCGCGCATGCCGGCCGCAAGCTCTCGCCGGCCGTGATGAAGGAAATCCACAAGGCCAAGATCACCGAGATCGAAGTCGACCTGACCGACCTGGAAGGCGCCTACACCGTCGCCGACGTGATCGACACCAACACCGGCGAGGTGCTGCTGGAAGCCAACTCGGAGATCACCGCCGACAAGATCGCCAAGTTCGAGGACGCCGGCGTCGCCGAAATCGACATCTTCTTCCCCGAGCGCGACGACGTGGGCACCATTATCTCGGCCACCCTGCGCCGCGACTCCGTCAAGACCCCGCAGGAAGCTCTGATCGAGATCTACCGCAAGCTGCGCCCCGGCGATCCGCCCACGCTGGATACCGCCACGGCGCTCTTCCACGGCATGTTCTTCGACTCCCGCAAGTATGACTTCTCGGCCGTCGGGCCGCATGAAGTTCAACATCAAGCTCTTCGATAACGCCGACGCCACCGACCGCAAGCTGCGCACCCTGGAGCCGGACGACTTCTACGCCTCCATCCGCTACCTGCTCAAGCTGCGCAAGGGCATCGGCTCGGTGGACGACATCGACCACCTGGGCAACCGCCGCGTGCGCGCCGTCGGCGAGCTGATGGAGAACCAGTTCCGCATCGGCCTGGTGCGCATGGAGCGCGCCATCAAGGAGAAGATGAGCGTCTACCAGGAGATGTCGACAGCCATGCCGCACGACCTGGTGAACGCCAAGCCGGTGATGGCCGCCATTCGCGAGTTCTTCGGCTCCTCGCAGCTCTCGCAGTTCATGGACCAGACGAACCCGCTCTCAGAGATCACCCACAAGCGGCGTCTTTCGGCTCTCGGGCCGGGAGGCCTGTCGCGCGAGCGCGCCGGGTTCGAAGTGCGCGACGTACACCCCACGCACTACGGCCGCATCTGCCCGATCGAGACGCCGGAAGGTCCGAACATCGGCCTGATCTCCTCGCTGAGCTGCTATGCCCGCATCAACGACTACGGCTTCATCGAGTCGCCGTACCGCCGCGTCAAGAGCGGCCGCGTGCTCGACTATCGTCACCGTGGTCAATGCCGGCGACAGCGACTTCAAGGTCGGCGATCACATCGAGAAGGCGGAAGCCCTCAAGGTCAACTCCGACCTGCCGGCCGCCGCAAGCGGCCCATCGACTTCGAGCCGTTCTCTTTCTATCTGTCGGCTTGGGAGGAAGACAAGTACGTCATCGCGCAGGCCAACGCCGAGCTGGACGAAAACGGCCGCATCGTCAGCGAGCTGGTCAACGCCCGCAAGGCCGGTAACTTCGTGCTGGTCAACCGCGACGAGATCGACTACATCGACGTCAGCCCCAAGCAGCTGGTTTCCGTGGCCGCTTCGCTGGTTCCGTTCCTGGAGCACGACGACGCCAACCGCGCGCTGATGGGCGCCAACATGCAGCGCCAGTCAGTGCCGCTGCTGCGGGCGCAGGCGCCGATCGTCGGCACCGGCATGGAGGGCGTCACCGCCCGCGATTCCGGGGCCGTGGTGCTGGCTCGCCGCAACGGCATCGTCGATTCGGTCGACTCCGAGCGCATCATCGTGCGCGTCGAGGGCGAGCATCATCCCACGCAGCTCTCGCGCGAGGTGGGCAGCGACATCTACACAGCTGACCAAGTTCAAGCGCTCCAACCAGAACACCTGCATCAACCAGAAGCCCATCGTCAAGAAGGGGCAGCGGGTGGTCAAGGGACAGGTGATCGCCGACGGTCCCTGCACCGAGCGCGGCGAACTGGCGCTGGGACGCAACGTGCTGGTGGCCTTCATGCCCTGGCGCGGTTACAACTTCGAAGACGCCATCCTGGTTTCCGAGAAGATGGTGAAGGAGGATTACTACACCTCGGTCCACATCGAGGAGTTCGAGATCGAAGCGCGCGACACCAAGCTGGGACCGGAAGAGGTCACGCGCGACATTCCCAACGTCAGCGAAAGCGCCCTGCGCGACCTGGACGAGAGCGGCATCATCCGCATCGGCGCCAACGTCAAGGCCGGCGAAATTCTGGTGGGCAAGGTTACGCCCAAGGGCGAAACCCAGCTCACGCCGGAAGAGAAGCTGCTGCGCGCCATCTTCGGCGAGAAGGCCGGCGACGTTCGCGACGCTTCGCTCACCTGCCCTCCGGGCATCGAGGGCACGGTGGTCGACGTCAAGATCTTCTCCCGCAAGGGGCAGGAGAAGGACGAGCGCGCCAAGCAGATCGAAGGCGGAGCAGGTCGCCAGGCTGGAGAAGAACCTGGCCGACGAAATCCGAATCCTCACCGACGAGCGCCTCAAGCGCCTGGAGGGCCTGCTGGGCGGCAAGGAAGTGCAGGCCGACCTGCACGACGAGCGCACCAACAAGCGCCTGCTGACCAAGGGCGCCATGCTCGACCGCGAGACCATCGAGCGCATCTCGACCCGCAACCTGAAGCGCATCAAGCTACAACGACAAGGACCCGCGGGTGAACGAGCAGATCGACGAAATCGAGGAGATGACCTCGCGCCAGATCGACGTGCTGCGCAAGATCGTCCGCGAAAAGGTCGAGAAGCTGCAGAAGGGCGATGAGCTTCCTCCCGGCGTCATCAAGCTGGTGAAGGTCTACATCGCCATGAAGCGCAAGCTCTCGCGTGGGCGACAAGATGGCCGGCCGCCACGGCAACAAGGGCGTGATCGCGCGCATTCTGCCGGAAGAGGACATGCCGTACCTGGAAGACGGCACGCCGGTGGAGATCGTGCTCAATCCGCTGGGCGTTCCCAGCCGTATGAACGTCGGCCAGATTCTGGAGACGCACCTGGGCTGGGCCGGCAAGGAGATCGGCCGCAAAATCGCCGAGCTGATGTCCGACGGTAGTCGAGGCGCGAGGTCGTCCGCGAAGGTATTCGTGAGCTGTTCAAGGACATGCCCTTCGTCCCCGAACTGGATGGCCTGGATGACGAGTCGCTGGCCACCATGGCCGAAGCCATGAAAGACCGCGTGGCCTTCGCCTCGCCGGTCTTCGACGGCGCCAAGGAGAAGCGAAATCAAGGCGCTGCTGGAGCGCGCCGGATTGCCGACTTCGGGCAAGGCGGTGCTGTACGACGGCATGACCGGCGAGCGTTTCGAGCAGCCGGTGACGGTCGGCTACATCTACATGCTCAAGCTCTCGCACCTGGTGGACGACAAGATTCACGCGCGTTCCATCGGGCCATACTCGCTGATTACCCAGCAGCCGCTGGGCGGCAAGGCGCAGTTCGGCGGGCAGCGCTTCGGCGAAATGGAAGTCTGGGCGCTGGAGGCCTACGGCGCGGCCTACATCCTGCAGGAGCTGCTGACGGCGAAGTCCGACGACGTTTATGGCCGCACCAAGATTTACGAGGCCATCGTCAAGGGCGAAGCCGCCATCGAGCCGGGCGTGCCGGAGTCGTTCAACGTGCTGATTCGCGAGTTGCAGTCGCTGTGCCTGGATGTGGAGCTGATCAAGGTCCGGGACCGCGCCCAGCAGCCACAGCCGCAGCCGCCGGTGGCGGTGACGGCCGACTAGACGGGATTCGAAGATTGCGTATCCGCCAGGGAAGCTCCCGCGCCATGGCGGATCGGGATTGAAGTGAACCGGGTGATCAGGCCGGCCTCGCGGAGGCCGGCCAGCAACGCGGTTGACATGTTTCGGGAGCCGAGGGCGGCCGCGAAGGGCCGCAGCACCTGGACGCGGCAGCGTTCAGGAAGGAGGCATTTTGTACCGCTCAAGCCCATTTGACCGTGAAACGAACATCGCCGATTTCGACGCCATTCGCATCTAGCCTGGCCTCGCCCGAAAAGATTCGGAGCTGGTCGCACGGCGAAGTCACCAAGCCGGAGACGATCAACTACCGCACCTTCAAGCCGGAGCGCGACGGCCTGTTCTGCGCCCGCATCTTCGGCCCGGTAACCGACTGGGAGTGTTTGTGCGGCAAGTACAAGCGCATGAAGCACCGCGGCGTGATCTGCGACAAGTGCGGCGTGGAAGTCACGCTCTCCAAGGTGCGCCGCGAGCGCCTCGGCCACATCGAGCTGGCTTCGCCCTGCTCGCACGTCTGGTTCTTCAAGGGCTTGCCCAGCCGCATCGGCCACATGCTCGACATCTCGCTGCGCGACCTCGAGTCGGTGCTCTACTTCGAGGCTTACGTGGTGGTCGAGCCCGGCGAAGCCCCCGTCAAAGAGCGCGAGATCATCAAGGACGAGCAGAAGTACCGCGAGCTGGACCAGCAGTTCCGCCCCTCCGGCTTCAAGGCCATGATGGGCGCCGAAGCCATCAAGGAGCTGCTGAAGCGCGTCGATACGGATGCGCTCTCCGGCGAGCTGCGGCGAGAAGATGCGCGAGGAGACCTCGCTGCAGAAGCGGCTCAAGTACGCCAAGCGGCTCAAGGTGGTCGAGGCCTTCCGCAAGTCCGGCAACAAGCCGCAGTGGATGATCCTGGACGTGATTCCGGTGATTCCGCCGGAGCTGCGTCCCCTGGTTCCGCTCGATGGCGGCCGCTTTGCCACCTCCGACCTGAACGATCTCTATCGCCGCGTCATCAACCGCAACAACCGCTTGAAGAAGCTGATGGACCTGCACGCGCCCGAGGTCATCGTGCGCAACGAAAAGCGCATGCTGCAGGAAGCGGTGGACGCCCTGTTCGACAACGGCCGCCGCGGCCGCGTGCTGCGCGGCGCCAACAACCGCCCGCTGAAGTCGCTCAGCGATACCCTCAAGGGCAAGCAGGGCCGCTTCCGCCAGAACCTGCTGGGCAAGCGCGTGGACTACTCGGGCCGCTCGGTCATCGTGGTCGGCCCCGAACTCAAGCTGCACCAGTGCGGCCTGCCCAAGAAGATGGCGCTGGAGCTGTTCAAGCCCTTCATCTATCACCGGCTGGAGCAGACCGGCCACTGCACCACCATCAAGCAGGCCAAGGAGATGGTGGAGCAGCAGGACTCGATCGTGTGGGACATCCTGGAAGAGGTCATCAAGGACCATCCGGTGCTGCTGAACCGCGCTCCCACCCTGCACCGTCTGGGCATTCAGGCCTTTGAACCGGTGCTGGTGGAAGGCAAGGCCATCAAGATCCACCCGCTGGTCTGCACCGCCTTCAACGCCGACTTCGACGGCGACCAGATGGCGGTGCACATTCCGCTCTCGCCCGGAGGCCCAGGTCGAAGCCAGCGTGCTGATGCTGTCCTCGCACAACATTCTTTCGCCCGCCTCCGGCCAGCCGATCACCGTGCCCACGCAGGACATGGTGCTCGGCATCTACTACCTGACCAAGGCGAAGGTGAACGCCAAGGGCGAAGGCCGCGCCTTCTCCAACCTGGATGAGGTGCTGCTGGCGCGCGAGGCCGGCGAGGTGGAAACGCTCACCCCGATCCGCCTGCGCTACACCGGCGAGGTCATCGACCTGACGACCGCCTACGACGACCAGGAGATCCTGCACACCGATCCGGTCACGCTCAACCGCCAGTTCATCAACACCACCGTCGGCCGCGCCATTCTCAACGACCGCCTGCAGCAGGCGGCGCCCGGCATGCCGTTCATCAACGGCCTGATGAAGAAGAAGGGCGTCGGCCAGCTGGTGAACTTCTGCTACCTGCGCTTCGGCCTGGAGACCACCGTCCGCATGCTGGACGAGATCAAGCAGCTCGGGCTTCCTGGCGGCCACCCGTTCGGGCCTGTCGATCGGCATCGACGACATGGTCATCCCGGCCAGCAAGGCCGGCCGTGGTCGCCGACGCGCAGAACGCCGGTCATCGCCGTGCAGCAGCAGTACCTGGACGGCGCCATCACCAACGGCGAGCGCTACAACAAGGTCATCGAAATCTGGTCGGGCGATCACCGAAAAGGTGGCCGACGAGATGTTCAGCGCCATGCAGAAGCGCGACAAGGAAGGCGAAATCAACGCCATCTACGTCATGGCCGACTCCGGCGCCCGCGGATCGAAGCAGCAGATTCGCCAGCTCTCCGGCATGCGCGGCCTGATGGCCAAGCCTTCGGGCGAAATCATCGAGACCCCCATCACGGCCAACTTCCGCGAAGGGCTCACCGTGCTGCAGTACTTCATCTCGACCCACGGCGCCCGCAAGGGCCTGGCCGACACGGCGCTGAAGACCGCCGACTCGGGCTACCTGACCCGCCGGCTGGTGGACGTGGCGCAGGACGTGATCATCAGCGAGTACGACTGCGGAACCGTCGACGGCATCTACGTCGGTTCCATCGTCGAATCCGGCGACATCATCGAGCCGCTGCGCGACCGCATCGTGGGCCGCGTCTCGCTGGAGAAGATCAAGGACTACGAAGGCAACGTCATCGTCGACGTCAACCAGGAGATCACCGAGGACCTGGCCGGCGCCATCCAGGCGGCCGGCATCGAGCGGGTCAAGATCCGCTCGGTGCTGACCTGCGAATCCAAGCGCGGCGTCTGCGTCATGTGCTACGGCCGCAACCTGGCTTCGGGACGGCTGGTCGAGCTGGGCGAAGCCGTCGGCGTCATCGCCGCGCAGTCCATCGGCGAGCCGGGAACGCAGCTCACCATGCGTACCTTCCACATCGGCGGCACGGCTTCCCGCGTCAGCGAGCAGTCGCGCCTGGAGGCCAAGAACAACGGCACCGTGCGCTTCATCAACCTGCAGACGGTACGCGCGAAGGCCGGCGACCTGGTGGTCATGAACCGCAACGGCTCCATCGCCGTGGTGCGACGACACGCGGCCGCGAGAAGCGAGCGCTACTCGGTGGTCTACGGCGCTCACATCAAGGTGAACGACGGCGATCAGATCAAGCTCGGCCAGGTGCTGGTCGAGTGGGATCCCTACACCTTCTCGATCCTGACCGAAATCGGCGGCGCGGTCACCTTCAAGGACCTGCAGGAAGGCGTGACGCTGCACGAGGAAGTGGACGAAGTCACCGGCCTGTCGCGCCAGGTGGTGATGGATTCGCCCGACGAAAAGCGCCAGCCGGCGATCGTCGTCAAGGGCGGCCGGAGCAACAAGCGCTACCTGATGCCTTCGCGTTCGCACCTCATGGTGCAGGATGGCGACGAGGTCTTCCCCGGCGACGTGCTGGCCAAGATCCCGCGCGAAACCACCAAGACCAAGGACATCACCGGCGGTCTGCCGCGCGTGGTCGAGCTGTTCGAGGCCCGCAAGCCGCGCGAGACGGCGGTCATCAGCGAGATCGATGGCACGGTCAAGTTCGGCGAGGTCAGCAAGGGGCAGCGCAAGGTCTACGTGGTGGCCGACGACGGCAGCGAGCGCGAGTACTCGGTGCCGCGCGGCGTTCACATCAACGTGCAGGAAGGCGAGCGCATCCGCGCCGGCGAGCAGTTGATGGACGGCCCGCTCAACCCGCACGACATCCTGGCCGTGCTCGGCGAGAAGGAGCTGCAGGCCTACCTGGTGAACGAAATCCAGGAGGTCTACCGGCTGCAGGGCGTGACCATCAGCGACAAGCACATCGAGGTCATCGTCCGGCAGATGATGCGCTGGGTGAAGATCGAGGAGGTGGGCGACACGCCGTTCCTGCTCGAACAGCAGGTCGACAAGTTCAAGTTCCGGGAAGAGAACGAGCAGGCGATCGCCAGCGGCGGACGTCCTGCCGTCGGCCGTCCGTTGCTGCTCGGCATCACCAAGGCCTCGCTCTCGACCGAGTCGTTCATCTCGGCCGCGTCGTTCCAGGAGACCACGCGCGTGCTCACCGAAGCCGCCATTCAGGGCATGGTGGACCACCTGCGCGGCCTGAAGGAAAACGTCATCGTCGGCCGCCTGATCCCGGCCGGCACCGGCATGGAGTACTACCGCAACGTCGCCCTGGCGCCGGAGCTGGAAGCCGCCGCCCAGAAGGTGCAGGAGGACATCCAGAAGGAGTACGAGGAAGCCGAGCGCGCCCTGGAACTGCTGCGGCAGGAGGGCGACAACGAAACCGAGGAGCTGGCGGCCGAGTAGCTCCGTGCTGGCGGAAGCTCGGTTGCTTCAGCTTGTCTATGCACGGGGGACTGCGGTCCCCCTTTTGTTTTATGTCCGGAGGCAGCCGCCGACGCCCGTTCAAGGCCGGCTCTTACAGAGCCCATAGCCCGGCTGTAGCCATGTTTCAACTGTCTCGGTTGTTACACTTACGACACCCGGCCAGGTTGTGACACGTTTCGGGACCGCATACTATGGCGCAATTTTTCAGGCTGCTGAAACGCTCGCTCCTCAAGGCGATCGAGCACGACCAGTTCGGGATTGCCAAGGGAGCGGCCTATTCGGCCATTCTCACGCTGTTTCCGGCGGCGCTGCTGGTGGCCTCCATCCTGGTGGCCTCGCAGAGCACCGAGGCCTTCGTGCGCGAGATCTCCTATGCCGTGGGCAAGATCATGCCGCAGGGCACCCGCTCGCCGATACAGGCCTATTTCACTGGCGCCCATCCCCGGCCGCATGGGCATGCTGATAACCACCTCCGTCGATTACGCTCTGGACGGCCTCCGGCGTCATGATCTCTTGGGTGGAAGGTTTTCATAAGGCTTATGAGATGCCGCGCAAAGTGAGCCTGGTGAAGGAACGCCTGACGGCCTTCATGCTGGTCTTCCTGGCGGGAGTTCCCATGGCATTTGCCAGCTTTATGGTGGCCTTCGGCAACCAGATCGAGCGCTGGATGATGTATCACTCGGGACACGAGTTCGGAGCTTACATCCTAGGGGTTTCAACCGCCGTGCGCTGGATCATCTCAACCCTGACCAGCATCGCCGTGATCGCCCTGGTTTACCATCATGGCGTACCTCGCACCCAGCCCTGGCACCGCGTGTTGCCGGGAGCCATCCTGGCCACGGTCATGTGGTTTCTGGCGACCGTCCTGTTCGGCGTATACCTGCGGCATTTCGGTACCTACAGCCTGATTTACGGCTCGGTGGCAACGGCCATCGCAGTGCTCGTCTGGCTCTATCTGGTCTCGCTGTTGTGCTGCTCGGCGCGGAATTCAACGCCCAGCGTCATCCGCGCTTTCTCTTTGGGGCTCATTCTGAACTGAAGCCTCCGAGCGTTACCTCCGCCGGCAACAGGAGCTGAGCATGACAACGGCAACCTCCAGCAGGGCAGCGGAAAGCAGCAGCACTGCCTGCCCACTGCGCCGTGCCAAGATCGTCTGCACGATCGGTCCGGCCTGCGAATCCGAGCCGATGCTGGCTGATCTCATACGCCTGGGTATGGACGTGGCGCGCTTAAACTTCTCCCACGGCACCCAGGAGCAGCATGCCCGCGTTATCGAGCGGCTACGCCGGGTCGCCGGCCAGCAGGGACGCTCGATCTGCATCCTGCAGGATTTACAGGGGCCCAAGATGCGTACCGGGCGGCTGCGCGATGGCCAGCCCGTCCTGCTTGAACCAGGACGGCGCCTGACTATCACCACGCGCGACGTTGCCGGAACCGCCGAACTCATCTCCACCACCGTTCATGAGCTCGCGCGCGAAGTCCGTCCGGGCGACCGCATCCTGCTCTCCGACGGACGGCTCTCGGTCAAAGTGCTCGACGTCAAAGGCGAAGACGTGCTGTGCGAGATCCTGGAGGGTGGACCGCTGGGCGAACACCAGGGCATCAACGTGCCCGGGGCATTGCTCAGCGTTCCCTCGCTCACCGAGAAAGACTATGCGGACCTGAAGTTCGGCGCCGAGCAGTCGGTCGACGCGGTGGCGGTTTCCTTCGTCCGTACGGCGGACGACATTCATGTCGTGAAGCAGGCGCTTGTCGAGTGTGGCGCGGAGAGCACCATGGTGTGTGCCAAGCTGGAAAAACCGCAGGCCATCACCAACCTCGACGAGATTCTTGAGGTAGCCGACTCGGTGATGGTAGCGCGTGGCGACTTGGGCGTGGAGATGGCTCCGGAGAAGGTTCCCATCATCCAGAAGCAGGTGATCGCCCGTGCTTTCGTCTATCGCAAGCCGGTCATCACCGCTACCCAGATGCTGGAGTCGATGATCCAGAACCCCCGGCCAACCCGCGCCGAAGCCAGCGACGTGGCCAATGCCATCATCGACGGAAGCGATGCGGTGATGCTGTCCGGCGAGACCGCCGTGGGCCGTTATCCGCGCGAGGCGGTCATCATGATGGCGCGCCTGGTAGAGGAGACCGAGCAGCACCTCGTTTTTTCCCCCGCCTCGCGCCGCCGGCGCCGGTCAGGCGACCAGCCGGGGGGCGCTAACGTCCTATTGTCGCTGGCCGATGTCCAGCCCGCCCAACCCTCGACGCGCATGGAATACGCTCCGCTCTCCATCAGCGAGGCCATCTGCGAGTCGACGGCGCACATTGCCGAAGACCTCCGGCTTGGGGCCATCGCCATCTACAGCGAAAGTGGGACTACGGCGCGTTTGATTTCCAAGTACAGGCCGCGCGCCGAGGTGTATGCTTTTGCTCACGTCCCGGCGGTTTGCAACCGCCTCAACCTGCTGTGGGGCGTGCGTCCCATTCCCTCCCAGCCCTTTGACTCGGTGGAGGTGATGGTGAAAAACGCCGAGGACATTCTGCGGGAAGCGAAAGTAGTGAACTGCGGCGACGTCGTAGCAATCGTTGCCGGTTCCCAGACCATGCGCGGTTCGACCAACTTCATTCGGCTGCATCGGGTTGGTTGCGGCGCCGACTCCTCGGAGAATACCGGCGGCCCTGCTGACAGAGGGCCGGAAAAGACTTGGTAAGGATCAAGGGGACGTTGACAGGTCCGAGCAGTCGAAATCTTTTTTCCGCCGCCTCCTGGAGAGGGTTCCGTGCCCGGTCCGAGGCCGCGCCTGTGCGCTTGAGCTGGAAGGAAAGGCTTTCTACAGGCTTATGAACAAGGAAGTGCTCTCCGTCACCATCGTGGAGCCATTCGAGAACAAGGAAGAGGCGGCACTCCAGCTGCTGCGCGAACTGTACAACTTCATGGCGAAGAAGGGCTACAGCCACGACCTTCTCTACCGCGATCCCCGGAACGCCAGGCGCCTGGTGCATCTGCGCATCTGGAAGTCGGTCGGAGGCCAAGCAGGAGGCGCAGGAAGACCCCCAGGTGCATCGCTACTGGCTGCGCTTGCCGGAGGTCTGCGAGATCAGCAACCCGCAACACAATGTGGAGCTGTTGTTCTCCTCCATGGAAGCGGCGGACATGGAATAGCAGCCCTATACAGTCAATAACAGGCTCTAGTTTACCCAGGGAGAGCGCGGGCCTCCGCCCTTATCACCTTCCTTGCCGCGATTGTCCGGCGCCTTGAAGTTGCCGAATTCGTCGAAGTACTGCGAGCGGTCCGTAGGCTCTCGCCCGTCTGTCCCTGGCTGCGCATGTAGACTTCGAATTTGCGGGCGGCCCGGCGGCGCTTCCAGCGGTAATAGCGGTTGCGAAAGCCGAAATAGCCTTCCGAGGCCGCCAATTGCAGCCCGCGCTGCGAGGTATAAAGCGGAGATAGAACCAGCCGAAGAACGCGCCTCCCAGATGAGCGAAGTTGGCCGCCCCGCCGGCGTCCTGCAAGCGCACCCACCATGGCGAGGAAGATCCAGATGCCGATCATGTACTTCGCCCTGATGGCGAACGGGAAGGGGAACATGAAAATCTGGCGGTCGCCATACAGCATGCCGAAGGCGATCAGCAGGCCGTAGATGCCGCCCGAAGCGCCAACCGTAGGCGTGTAAACCAGGCTGGCGAGCTTTGCCGAGGAATCCCATCGAAGCCGTATCCGCCAGCGGACCACCGGGCCGAAAAACACCGAACCCATGTAGCCGAGCACGATAGTCGTAAGCGCCGCGCCAACCACGCAGAAAAAGAAGAACTCCAGGAAGCGGCTCGATCCCCAGTCGGATCTCGAACTGCGAGCCGAACATCCACAGCGTGAGCATGTTGAACAGCAGGTGGAAACAGCCCGACGTGAAAGAAGGAATAGGTCGACCAGCTCCCAGATCCTGCCGTGCAAGACCTCGCGCGGAACCAGCCAGCCCAACTGCATCAGCGCGGCGCCGGCGGGGAAAAAGTTCCGCGCCAGCAGCATGAAGACGAAGATAGCGGTATTGATGATGACCAGCCGCTTCACCATGCGGGTGAAGGGAGGAAAAGCCAGGGACATTCCGCTGCGATTCATAGTTCCTTCTCTTGTTGTTACTTTGCCCCAAACAGCCGATGGCCGCGGTCACGAAGCTTGCAGAGGACTCCGCCGGCCGCAGAGTAGCAGTCTCCGTTACAACAGGATACCAAACAGGACGGCAATTTGCGTCGGCGCCGGGGTAAGCGAATTCCCTCGCGAAAACAGGGCCGGGCCTGGCCGCAAACCCGAGTCTTACCTGTTCGATGCTGCTTTCACGTGCCTGGGTTCCGGCTCCGGGCGGCTTCTAGACCGGATTCGCGGAAGGTATAGCCCGTGCGGTAGCGGGCGATCAGCCGGGCGGTGATAGCGAAGGGTACGCCCACTTTGAATCCGCGCCCTAGAACAGCTTTTCCTGCCGCCGCAAGTTGCCGAAGGTGCCGACGTTCGCCAAGGTGAGCGCGAATCGGAACTGGTTCTCGTTGCGCACCGAGCCAATCGTCGTCGAGCCCAGGGTGAAGCGGCGGTACTCGAAGCTGAGCCCGCAGCAGTCCCAGTTGTAGGCAACTTGCGCGGCCGCATACTGCAAATAGTTGAAGTGCTCGTCGATTCCGAAGGTGACCCCCGAACTCACGCCGCGCTTGTTGGGATTGCCGTAGCCAAGCAGAAGCCGGAACTGGTTGAAGTCTAGGGGCGAAGTAACGCCGGACACAATCACGGGTGGAACCTCAGGCGGAACGCGGAAGAACGCCTGGCTGCCGCCGAAGAAGATATTGCCGATGCGGTACTCGATGAAGGCTGTACTGGCGTTGATCTGCCCCTTGCTGTGATCGTAGTCAAGCTGCCACTGCACGTCGGTGTTAGCCGTGGGCTGCAGGCGCAGGTTGGAGACAATCGGCGACCAGTGCCGCGGCCCGGTCAGGAAGGCGATGCCGGTGAAATCCACGCTGCTGGTAAGGACGTTCGCCTGGCCGGGAACGATGGCGTTGCCGAAAGTGGGATCGAAGAAATACTTTTGTTTTACCTCCCAGCGCAACAACTCACGGGTGGTAGAGCCCTCGTCTTCGCACTTTCTGACGGGAGCGGCGACTCCAGGCAGCTCCGATGGCGCTCCTTTACCTGTGCCTGGAATTATCCGGCCCTGGGCGGGTTGGGAAGTCTTGGCTGGCAGCTCGCAGCCGGGCTCTTTGCGAGGCAGCGAGCGCTTGCCGTAGAGGCGGTTGATCATCCCGAACTCCACCTCATTGGTATCGCTCAATATGTCACGTGCGTCGAAGCGGATGATGTTGTTGAAGTTCTCGATGCCGCCCACGCGGTTGTAAGTGACGCGCGGTTCGATCACGTGCTTGAGCTGCCGCCCCAGCAGTTCCCGGTCGAAGACACGCATCAGAGCGGGAGGCCGTAGCTCAACCGAGAGCTCCATGTCCTGGCGGTTGAACCCCTGCTTGATGACCGTGGCCAGCGTGTTGATTCCCGCAGGCTGCAATTGTTCGGTGTAGTAGGTATCGCGCAGTGCCACTTCGGACCGGAGCGACCAGCCTCCGAAATGAAGCGGCAAAGCAGTCCGGGGCCGCACGTCAAAGCGCCCTAGAAAGGGGCTGGTCTGGAAGTCGGTTTCCGAGCGGGAGAGACCGGCAACGTTGGTGTCGAATGCCCAGGTGATCGGGGTGGAGGCCAGCGGACGATCGACGGTGGAGAAGCCCATCGACGGCACGTGCAGAATTTTGATCTCGTCTCCGGCATTGATGCTCTGGAAGTTCTGGTAGCGCGAGGCGAAGACTCCGAACGAGTAACCGTCAAAGTTCTTCGACATGAAAGCGTTGGAGTGGACCTCGGAGTCGATGGCCTGAGTGAAAGTCGGCGACCACGCCAAGCGGAACAGAAAGGAGCTGAGATAATTGAGGCTGGTCACGCCGCGCCAGCCGTCTCTCTGCCATTCGCCGTTCAACCTTACGTCTTGGCCGCTCTGGTCCTGACCGGTGACCGGGTCTCCACGGTCCATCACGCCGAAGTAACGCAGGCCCAGGCTTGCCGTCTCCGACGGCCGGAAGCGGAACTCAAAGGTCTGCGACCACCCGCGCCGGGAAAAATATTCCGCGCCTCCCAGCAGATCCGTGCTGCGATTGATGGCCCAATAGAACGCATCGCCGAAGATGAATCCCTTGGTGCTGGACTGCCCGATCGTAGGCAGCAGGAATCCGCTGTGCCGGCCCAGGGTGTCGACCGGGTGCTTGACGTAGGGGAAGTAAAACAGGGGAATCCCGAACAGGCGGAAGTCGGTATGGTACATCTTGGCATTTTCGCCGGCCACCACGTCGGCTTTATCGGTATGGAACGTCCATTTCGGGTGCGGCAAGGTACAGGAGGTAATGGTTCCGTGATGGACGATATAGCGCGGACCGATCTTCTCCACCTCACGGCCGGTGAGCATGAAGGGATTCGTCGTCGTCAGTACCGCGTTGCGCCCGCGGTAGACGGCCCCGATGATTCCGATCACATCGTAAAATTTCCCCGACTCAGTGCGGACGTTGTAAGTAGCGTGCGTGGCGGAGAGGTGCTCGTCCCGCGGGCCGCCGTCCAGGGTGACGCTTCCCTTGGCCACGGCCTCGCCGGTTTCCGAATTGTAAGTTACGTCTTCAGCGCCCAGGGTGTAGCGCCGGTAGGTAATCTCGACGTCGCCACGAAGTTTGTAGATGACGCCCGATTTCTCCTGCTGCCGCGCCCGTATCACCACTTCATCGGAAGGAATCGCCGCCGATCCGGTAATCCGGCTGGAGGAAGGCGTGGTCTCCTTGACGGGTGGTAACTGGCTGGTTACTAACGGCACCAACGGAAGCACATGACTTAGGAACGCCAGTATGATAATTAATCGAATGCGAGGAGTCATTGAGCGCCAGTTCCATCCGGTAAACGGATCCGGATCGCCGCCTGGTTTGGGATTAACGGGAAGCCCTTTGCAAGGTAGCACGGCATCGGGCTTGTAGGCCAGTTCGGATTGCGCTGCCGCGGCACCAGCCACCGTGTCGGGAGTCCGGGAAGCAGTTAGCTGCTTCGCGGGATGAACCGAATCCGGCACTCAAAGTTCCACGCTTGCTCTGGATTCTCCAACACCGTCTTTTTCCCGTGAGCGCATGAGTTGCGCTCGTGGGCGGAGGCTCGCCCTCTGAACCCCAGCAAGCGCTGCAGTCACGCTGATGGGGTAAGCGCGGCCTCCTCCCTCACCCCGGGGCTCTTCGCGAGCCGCTCCAGGACGGGTCTATGCATTCGGTCAACGGCAACTTGCCATGGGAAGAACCAGACGGCGCAGACGAGCAGTGGCGCCGCGAAGTGGCATCGCGCCTGGACCGCTATCGCGCGCGCCGCAAGAAAAAAACGCCAGCCGACACTACGCTTTCCTTTGATTTTGAACCGGCGCCGCCGAGCCCGGATACGGAAAGTGTCCTGGCAAAAGCTCTTGCCGGAAGGCGCCAGGGTGGCGACAATACCGGCCAACAAGGCACTTCAGGAAGCGGATCGCCGCCGTTCTTTGATACAAACTTTTATCGCCGGCTCAATGCCGAAGCGGTATTCGACGACGCCGAATCAAGCGCCGAAGAGCCCGGCGAAGAGCTGCAGAGCGTGGAGGACGAAGATTACGACGCGATGCCGGCTTCCATCGCCTTGAGTGCGGAACCTCCCGCCTGGAATGCGGAACTCGCGGATCAGGAACCGCCGGCGGCGGATTACGATCCCGATTTCGACTTCGACCGTCCGCGCGTGCCCAAGCTGCCGGAAGCCTCCGTATCTCCGGAGCTCAAAGCCGAGCCGAAGACTGACGGCAACCTGATCTACTTTCCCAAGCCGGCCATTCGCCTGCCGGTGGAGCCTCCCCTGCTGGAAGAGCGTCCCTATGGAGAGCTGGCCGGGCCGGTGGTCACCGCGCCGCGCATCGTGGACGTTCCGGAGGCAATCATTCCGACGATTGTCGGTCCGCTTTTCGCCGATATCCGCCTGGACGCGGAGAAGACGCAGGAGGACGCGGCAGCTGTGACGCATTCGGCCATCGAGTTGCCACTGCCGGTGGCGTCCCTGTCACAGCGGCTCTTCGTCGGACTGATCGATTTGCTGATCGTGCTGACCGCCGCCATCGTATTCTGCGCGATCTCGTGGAAAGTGCTTCCCGAAGTGCCGCACGGCCGCTTTGCTGTGGCCGCCCTGGCCGGCTCCGTGCTCTTCTTCTGGATGGTGTACCACTACGTGATGCTGATTTACGGCGGCAGGACCGTGGGCATGGAAATAGCATGTGTCTCCCTGCGCGGCTTCGACGGCCACGCGCCCGGAAGCGGCCGCAGGCGACAACGGGTCTACTGCATGCTGCTGTCGATGATGTCTCTCGGGCTAGGCTTCGCCTGGTCGCTGGTCGACGAGGACTGCCTCTGCTGGCACGATCGCATGACCCGCACCTTCCTCGTGCAAGACCCGCTGTAAAAGCATTGATCGATTTCAGATTGCAGATTTCAGGTTGCAGATTGTGAACTGAATCAAGCCGACTTTATTTAGCGCAATCTGATATTCAATCTTCAATCTGCAATCTTAAATCTGCAATCCACCTCCCTCTGCTACCATTTGCTTATGCCATCAGAAGGCAGCTCCGCTGCGGGCAAAGTTCGCGTCCGCTTTGCGCCGTCTCCGACCGGACAGTTACATGTCGGCAACGCCCGCACCGCGCTCTTCAACTGGCTCTTCGCCCGCCAGCAGGGCGGCGTCATGGTCCTGCGCATCGAAGACACTGACCTCGAGCGCAGCGAAGCCCGCTACGAAGAGCAGTTGCTCGACGACCTGAAGTGGCTCGGGCTCGACTGGGACGAAGGCCCGGACGTCGGCGGCCCGTTTCCGCCATACCGCCAAAGCGACAAGCTGCAGGTCTATCGCGAACACGCCGAACGCCTGGTCTCCGAAGGCAAGGCCTATTACTGCTTCTGCAGCGCGGAGGAGCTCGACCGCTACCGCGAGCAGGCGACAAGGGAGCATCGAGCGCCTATCTATCCCGGCACCTGCCGCCGGCTCGATCCATCCGAGGTGCAGCGGCGCCGGCAGGCGGGCGAGCCCTGCGCTATCCGCCTGCGCATTCCCGAGCGCCCCATCCGCTTCCACGACATGGTGCGCGGCGAGGTCGAGTTCTCCAACGAAGTGGTGAGCGATCCCATCATCCTGCGCTCCAGCGGCGTGCCGGTCTACAACTACGTGGTGGTGGTCGATGACGCCGAGATGCGCATCACGCACGTCATCCGCGGCGACGATCACCTGTCGAACACGCCCAAGCAGGTGGCGCTCTACGAGGCGCTGGGCTGGCCGGTGCCGGAGTTCGCGCACCTGTCGACCATTCTCGGCCCGGACCGCGAGCGGCTCTCCAAGCGCCACGGCGCGACCTCGGTGGCCGCCTTCCGCGAGATGGGCGTGCTGCCCGAGGCGCTCATGAACTACATGGCGCTGCTCGGCTGGGCGCCCACGGGAGGCACGCGCGAAATCTTTTCGCCCGAGGAACTGGTGCACGAGTTCGACCTGCGGCGCGTTACGCCTTCAGCGGCCGTCTTCGACTTCGAAAAACTCTACTGGCTCAACCGGCACTACATCAAAGAGCGGCTGGCGTGGCTCGGCAGCCACGAGCCGGAGGAGTGGGCGCGCGAAGGCAAGAAGATCGACCTGCTGTTCTCGTCCTTGCGCTTTCTGGCCGCCGCCGGCTATTACGGCGAGCATGCAAGAGCAGCATTAGCCAAGGATGAACCGGACGAAACGGTTTCGCTGCGCGGCCCGCACGTGCACTGGCTGCTGAAGATGCTGGAGCTGTTCACCCCCGCCGTCAACAAGCTCGACGAGCTGGCTGAGCGCGCCGCGCTGCTGTTCCGCTTCGACCCGAAGGCCGCGATAGGCGCTCCGGAGAACGCCGAGGTTATGCGTTCCTCCAAGACCTCCACGGTGCTGGCGGCCTTTGCCGCGCGCGTGCTCACGCATCCGGAGAGCTTCACCGCCGAGCGCTTCAAGGCCATCATGAAAGAGGTGCAGAAGGAAACCGGGGTGAAGGGCAAGGAGCTGTTTCACCCGGTTCGCCTGATGCTGACCGGAGCGCATTCGGGGCCGGAGTTCGAGAAGCTGATTCCGCTGATCGAAGAGGGAAGCCGGCTGAAACTTCCGGTGCACGTGCTCGGCGTGCGCGAGCGGGTGGAATCCTTCGAGCAGGCGCGCATGGCCAGTGCGGCCGGCTAGAAATCACGGATGACCATCCCGCGCCGGGTACCCTCCCCCAGGTATTTTTCGCTAAATATGACAACGCCAAGGGTTTATGCAACTGCCTGTCTGCAAATATGACAAACGCAAGCACTTGCGGCTAAATATAACATTTCAAAGAACTTGGTCGCTCGTGCCGGAGGCTCCCGAGAGATGAAGCCAAGGCGCTCCGCGTATATGCGGTCCTACTTCCAGTGTGGCAGATTCAGCCGGGAAATGTGACATGCCTTTTTCGCAGCAGAATGAGGAAGATAACTCTGCGGAGGGCTTGACACGTCTGAACGGTTCCGGCTGGCAGTTTCCGATTTGGGTGAAACATGAAACAAGCGATAAGCCCTGTTAGAACGCGTCATCGTAGATTTTCGCTTGCAGTGTCGTAAGGCGCGACAGTAGATATTTCCCGGCAAAGGCGGCGATGCAGAGGGGCTGCCGGAGCCGCTCACATGGCATCGAGCTTTGGCCTTGCAGTCGCGCCCCGGAAGCAGTTGGCCACGGGACCGATGGGCCCATGAACCGGCAGACGCCTTTTTTCAGCGGCTCCATGGAGTAGCTGGTAAACTGTTTCGGCAGCACCGTTCGGCGGCAATCACCGCTCCGATGCTGCATGATCTTCTGAGGAGATTCTGCCCATGAACACTCTCCGCGCACTTTTGTTCAGTTCCGGCCTGCTCGTTCTTTTCGTTTTGGCTGCTGCCATCCAACCTGCCATTGCTCAGACGGCTCATGGCAGGCAGGCTCACCATCAGACGATTCCAGCCGGGAAAACCTGTTCCAGCTGCCACATGATGACGTATACCCAATGGAAAGGCAGCCCGCATGGCGCCGCTGATATCCAATGCACCGCGTGCCATGGCGAGATCACGGCACAGAGCGTTGCGGCCACGCCGGCGTTGAGCGTATGCGAAGCCTGTCACACCGAGCAGGTGGCACAACTGAAGTCTGATCCATTCATGAAACGCAAGACGTGTGTGACCTGCCATCCAGCACACGGGTTCATGGTGCACAAGAAGGCAGCAGCCGCCACAGGTAAGTAATACCGGTTCGCGGAGCAGTTGCTTTGCTGGAAGAAAGAAACCGCTGATGCGCTCGGCGTTTCATCGCATAGCGTTGATTATCTGATTGCCCGCAGGGAATTGACTGTGCGGCGATTGGGGCGGAGAGTGGTCGGGTGGCCCAGGTACGCGCGTTCGAAGCGCCGGCAACTGACGCGGACTTTCTCGCGCATACCTGGGCCACAAGTCGAGGGGTTTACTAAGCAGTACGAAGTCAACCGCCTCATCTAGTTCGAGAGCTTCGACGACATCCGCACCGCGATCAATCGGGACAAGCAGTTGAAGGACTGGTCGCGGCGCAACAAGGTATTGCTGATCGAAGGTACAAACCCAAGTTGGCAGGACTTGAGTCAAGGATGGTTTGACAATAGCGGTCCTTCGACTCCGTTAGGCTCCGCTGAACTTCGCTCAGGATGACACCACAAAAGCGTATGCAGTCTTCACCGCACCTTGGCATAAAGGTAGAAATCCCGTGCCACGCCGTTTCGCATGGCGACACGCTGTAGGCTGCCTTCGCAGGCATAACCACACTTCTCCAGCACGCGAATGGAAGCGGCATTCTCCACGTAGGGCCGGGCGAAGATTCTCGTCAGCTCGAGCCTGGAGAAGCCCCACTCCGTAATCGCTCCAACCGCCCGCGTCATCAATCCTTTGCCCCAGTGCTTGCGGCCAAGCCAATAGCCCAGCTCCGCTGAAGAATGTTCGACGTCTGCTCCCGGGGTCAACCCGATGCTGCCGGCCGCCTCTCCTTCCACCTCGATGACAAAAATGATCTCTTCGGCTTCCTGGGCGAGGCGGATAAACGCTTGCGCATCCGTTACGAAATAAGGGTGGGGGAAACGGTCGCGGAGGTTAGCGGCAATGGTGCTGTCATTGGCGTGGAAGGCGATGGATTCCGCGTCCTCCGCGCGGGGCGGGCGGAGCAGAAAGCCTTCGCCGCGCAATGTCGACTGCCGCATCGGCATAACCAAAACGGCCCCACCGGTCCCGCCAATCAGGCGGGAAGTGGGGCGCTGGACGATCGAGAAACGAACAACGGAAAACCGCGAGCGAACCGAAAACCGAAAACTGAGAGCGCGGGAACTGGGAACTGGGAACTGGGAACTGCCTCTCACACCTGCATGACTTCTTTTTCCTTGGCCTTGGCCATCTCCTCCATTTTCTTGATCTCGTCGTCGGTCAGCTTCTGAATCTGCTCGAGCGAACCGCGCTCCTCATCTTCGGTGATCTTCTTGTCTTTGAGCGCTTTTTTAATGGCCTCGTTGCCATCGCGGCGGATATTGCGCACGGCGGTGCGGTGCTCTTCCAGGACCTTGTTGAGATGCTTGACCAGCTCCTTGCGCCGCTCGCCGGTAAGCGGCGGAATGGGTACGCGGACGATCTTGCCGTCATTCATGGGGTTCAGCCCCAGCCCGCCGGCGCGGATGGCCTTCTCGATGGCCGGCAGGGTGCTGGGATCGAAGGGCTGCACGGTAATCATTTGCGGATCGGGAGCGTGGATCTGCGCCACCTGGTTGAGCGGCATCGACGATCCGTAGGCTTCGACATGAATGGGATCGAGCATGTTGACCGAGGCGCGGCCAGTGCGGGTGGCCGACAGCTCGTGGCGGAAGTCCTCCACCGCCTTGTCCATGCGGGTCTTCAATTGCGTGTAGGTTTCTTTCAGAGCGGCCACTTGGGCCATGCTGACTTGAGCCATATGTATGCCTGCACCCGGTCAGCCGCTACATCTCCGGCGAGCTCAGCGTTGCGCCTGCTGGGGCCAGCCGTTACGACTGACAGGGGCCCTCGTCGTAGGATTTCTACCCCCGGAACAGGCGGCTAGCCGACGTGTTTCGGGGGTGAAGCGCGATTATAAACCCACAATGGCTCCGGAGGATCGCCTAACATTTTCGGAGCTGGAAGCGCGTCGAGGCGCATGGATGCCATTGGAAGCGAGATGTGAAAAGGTTCGATCGGCCCTCCGGGGCGGGGCGTGTCTCCCAAGCTGACCCAGGGCTTCCCCTTCGCTGCGCTCAGGGTTCACCCTGGGTTATTTTCGCTTCCTCTCTCCGAGAGGAACGCCGATTCCCACAAGAAAATATCCCACCTGGGGTCCCAGACTAGGTCGTTACCAGCGAGCCGACCCGCTCGCCCAGCACCACGCGGCGGATGTTCCCCGTGACATTGAGGTTGAAGATGATGATGGGCAGATTGTTCTCGCGGCAGAGGCTGATGGCAGTGGCGTCGATCACGCGCAGACCCTGCTTCAGCACTTCCAGGTAGCTGATCTGGTCGAAGCGCGTGGCATTCTTGTTCAACACCGGGTCGGCGTCGTAGATGCCGTCAACCTTGGTGGCTTTCATGATGATCTCGGCGTGGATTTCCATGGCCCGCAGGGAGGCGGCGGTATCGGTCGAAAAGTAGGGGTTGCCGGTGCCGGCGCCGAAGATGACCACGCGGCCCTTCTCCAGGTGGCGAATGGCGCGGCGGCGAATGAACGGCTCGGCCACCTCTTTCATCTCGATGGCGGCCATCACGCGGGTAAATACCCCCTGCTTCTCCAGCGCGTCCTGCAGAGCCAGGGCATTGATCATGGTGGCCAGCATGCCCATGTGATCGGCCGAGACGCGATCCATGTCCTGCGCCTGCTCGGCAACGCCGCGGAAGAAGTTGCCGCCGCCGACGACGATGCCGATCTGCACGCCGAGCTCGTGCACCTCGCGCAGCTCGCCGGCGATCTCGTTTACCCGCTTCTGATCGACGCCGAAACCCTGGCCGCCAGCCAGCGCCTCGCCCGAGAGCTTGAGCAGAATTCTCTGATAGACGGGCTTTGTCATGTCAGGTGCTAGTGTAACCGATAGGGACGTGTTCACATCAGCTTTCTCCGCCACCCAGAATGACACCTCCGGATTACGAAACGGTGAATTTTCAGGGGTAAATCAGGCCCGGGCACGCTGATGCGTAGTGTTGCCGCCCGCGGGTTCCCAAACAGGTGCGGAACAAAGAACAGGGCGGAGTCGCCTCCGCCCTGGTCTTTGCTTTCGGGATGCCCGGCCGAGGGGGCCGGTCCTGCGCCGCGAGGGTTACTTCGCCACTGCCGGTTCTGCTTCCGCCGCCGGCTTGGAGACGGCTACGGTCTCGCTCACGTCGCCAACCTTGAAGCGGGCGAAGCGGCGAACCGAGATATTCTCGCCCAGCTTGCCGATGACGCTGGCGATCAGCTGCGAAACCGTCATCGACTGTTCCTTGATGAAGGGCTGCTCGTAGAGGCAGACTTCCTCGTAGAACTTGGCCATCTTGCCTTCGACGATGCGCTCGATGACGTTGGCTGGCTTGCCGGTCTGCGCCGCCTGGGCGCGATAGATATCCTTTTCGCGCTCGAAGGCCTCCGGGGTGACGTCTTCCTTGCGCACGAACTTGGGGTCGACGGCCGCGATGTGCATGGCGATGTCGTGCACCAGGTTCTGGAAGTCGGCCGTGCGGGCCACGAAGTCGCTCTCGCAGTTGACTTCCAGCAGCACGCCGATCTTGCCGCCGGCGTGAATGTAGCTGGTGACGGTGCCTTCGCTGGTGGTGCGCGCCGCCTTCTTGGCGGCCGTCGCCATGCCCTTCTTGCGGAGCAGCACGAAGGCCTGCTCCATGTCGCCCTTGGCCTCGGCCAGGGCGTTCTTGCAATCCATCATGGGAGCGCCCGATTTTTCCCGGAGCTCCTTTACCATTGCGGCTGTAATGTTCGGAGTACCCATTTGCTGAATGAAACCTTTCCTCTTGTTAGACAGGGATTAGGGATTAGGGGCTAGGGAATAGCGAAAATCGCCGTTTTCCTAAACCCTAATCCCTATTCCCTAAACCCTGTTAGCGGCTTTCCACCTGCGGGACGTCGTTATCGTTGATCTCCGGCTCGGGCTGCTTGCGCACGCCTTTGCCCAGCACGTCTTCCATGCTGAGATCTTCGCTCGTGCCGGATGCCACGCCTTCCGCTCCGGCGGCGGCGCCAGCGACCTCCTCGGGGGCCGCGGCGGAGATGCCGGCGGCCAGCTCAGCCGCCTGTTTGTCGGTGGCGACCTGAGAGCCTTCGACAATGGAATCGGCGATCTTGGAGGCGAACAGACGGATGGCGCGCAGGGCGTCGTCGTTGCCGGGGATAATGTAATCCACTTCGCTGGGGTCGCAGTTGGTGTCGACCACGGCGACCACCGGGATGCCCAGCTTGCGCGCCTCGCGCACCGCGATCTGCTCCTTGTTGGAGTCGATCACGAACAGGGCGTCGGGCAGCCGGGCCAGATTCTTGATTCCGGCCAGGTTGGCCTGGAGATGCTTGCGCTCGCGCTCGAGCTTGACGACTTCTTTCTTGGGCAGCAGCTCATAGCGGCCGTCGGTGGCCATTTCGTCGAGTTCCTTGAGCCGCTTGACCGACTTCTGAACGGTCACCCAGTTGGTGAGCAGACCGCCCAGCCAGCGCTGGTTGATGTAGAACATACCGCAGCGCCCGGCTTCTTCGGCGATGGCGTCCTGCGCCTGCCGCTTGGTCCCCACGAACAGCACCAGTTTGCTGTCGCTGGCCAGATCCTGCACGAACTTCGACGCTTCCTTGAACATCTTCAGCGTCTTCTGCAGGTCGATGATGTAAATCCCGTTGCGCTCGCCGAAGATGTACTCCTTCATCTTCGGATTCCAGCGCTTCGTCTGATGCCCGAAGTGAACACCGGCTTCGAGCAGCTCCTTCATGGTGATGTTAGCCAAGTAACCTCCTAAGTGGATTGCATCAGCCAGCCAGTTGCTCCGGCGGATTACATTCCCGTGCCCGCCCCGTTGCATTGCTGAACAGCGGGTGCGGGAAGATTTGGGTTCCGGTTCACCATCATCGGCGCGCCGCCGGAACCAGACAACGCGCCGACAAAATCATTAGTTGAAAATCAGGCCCGCGATCCGGTTACGCTCAGCGGATCGTGTGAGAGGTTGTGCGCCGCCCCTACGGGGCTCGGCCACTTCTCAACTGTCCCAGCGCTGAAGCGCTGGGCTAACAACCATTGCCGCTACGCGGCGCAGAGCCTAACGCTTCGAGAACTGGAAACACTTCCACCCCAGCAAGCGCAAAATCGGCGCTTGCCGGGGACCCCGGAATAACTCCCCCGAGGCCCGGGTCCCACGAACCTAACGCTTCGAGAACTGGAAGCACTTCCACCCCAGCAAGCGCAAAATCGGCGCTTGCCGGGGACCCCGGAATAACTCTCCCGAGGCCCGGGTCCCACGAACCTAGCGCTTCGAGAACTGGAAGCGCTTGCGGGCGCCTTTCTGGCCGTACTTCTTGCGCTCTTTGACGCGCGAGTCGCGGCTCAGGAAGCCCTCGGCCTTCAGCTTGGCGCGCAGCTCCGGATTGAATTCCTGCAGAGCGCGAGCCAAGGCCATGCGGACGGCGCCCGACTGAGCGCTGACGCCGCCGCCCGTGCAGGTGATCACCACGTTGAAGCTGGCGGCCGTCTCGGTCAAAACCAGCGGCTGGCGCGCGACGATGCGCTGCGCATCGGTTACAAAGTACTTGTCAAAAGGACGGCCGTTGACGGTCGCCTCGCCCGTGCCGGGGCGGAGAAAAACGCGGGCTACGCTCGCCTTGCGGCGTCCCGTTCCGTAGTATTGAACTGTTTCAGCCATCTTGAGTCTCGAGCGCAGCAAGCGCTCTTAAGTCCTTCTTCTTATTAGTCTTTGCTATGGCCTCCGGGCCGGACGCCGGAACACCGGCAGCCCCCTGGGAGGCGATTACTGGTTGACCGCCGAGGCTGCCAGCGCCTCCGGCTTCTGCGCCATGTGCGGATGCTTATCATCGCGGTAGACCTTCAGCTTGCCGGCCATGGCGCGGCCGAGTTTCGTCTTCGGCAGCATGCCGGTAATGGCATCCTGCACGATCTGCTCGGGCCGGCGCACGATGCGCTTGCGGTACTGTTCCTCGCGCAGGCCTCCGGGATATCCCGTGTAGCGGCGATACATCTTGTTTTCCGACTTCAAGCCGGTCACCTTGACCTTGGCGGCGTTGATCACGATGACGTGATCGCCGGTGTCAAGAAACGGCGTGTAACGAGGGTTATTCTTGCCGCTCAGGATGCGGGCCACGCGGCTGGCCAAACGGCCGAGGGTCTGGCCCTCGGCGTCGACGACATACCATTTGCGCGCAATTTCCCCTTTGGGGAAATACGTAGACATTCCAATCTCTCCCAGATTTGAAAAAACGCTGAGGAGCCCGCAGGGCCTCTTCCCTCGAACCACGCTCGAAGGTAGCTTGCTTCGACCCAGGACAACCGAAAACCCGGCCAGGCATAAAAAACTTGCCGAGAGGCCCCGTCCCGGGCGGTCCAGCTAACCGGAAAGCGGAGCATACATTCGCCAGCAGAACACCTCTGCGGCGAAGACCGTCAGGCGGGCAACGCAGGACAGCCGAAAGAATATAAGTTACCTGAGTCAGTACTGAAAGTCAATGTGAGGGCGGGAAACCGGGGGCTCTGCCGGTACATTATCAAGCAACATCTCGCCCGATAGCCAGCCACATAAGGGCGGGGCGCCCGGCGGAGCCGGTAGTATGCTGATTTCAGGGACTCGGGCTCACAAGCGGTGGGAGAGTTGCCGAATGCCGAAAAGAATCTTCGACATGAACGCGACCGAGTTGCTAGATTTTGTTGAGGAACAGCGCCGAAAGGTGAGGAGCTTGCGGCACGAAACCCCTGGCTCCGCCGAGTATCGTTACGAGAGAAGCATTCTGTACGATGCGGAAGAGTTGCTAGCGAAAAAGACAGCCGAGAAGACCGAGCCCAGTCATTAACCGGAAACGCTGCACTATCGTCTAGCCGGCGCCATTCCAAGCAAACGCCGGCAGTGTGTCCGCCCGGGAACACGCCACCCCTTCTGCACCCCTTTTGAATTACACAATCGCTCAGACAAACAAAACGGCGGCAGCCAAGGCCGCCGCCGCAAAGTAGTCAGGTTGGCTCGAAGAAGCTAGGCCAGCACGATCTCCGCCTCGACCAGGTTGTCTTCCATGTCGGTCTTGACCTTGAAGCCCAGCTTGGTGACCATGGAGCGCATTTCGCGGTTCTCGCCCAGCATCACCGAGCTGACGCGCGAAAGTTTCTCGTCCTTGGCGATCTGCACCATCTGGCGGTAGAGCTCCGTGCCCAGGCCCTTGGCCTGGAACTCGTCGCGCACGATCACCGCCAGCTCGGCCTCGTTGCGGCCGTGCAGCTTGCTCATGCGGCCGACGGAGATGATTTCCACGCCGCCCTGCGGAGTCTTGCGCTCCACCACCAGGGCCATCTCGCGGTCATAGTCGATGAAGCAGATGCGGGTCAGGCGCTCATGGGCGGTGCGCTGGCTCAGCTTGAGCGGCTGGAAGTAGCGCATGTAAATCGAACGCTCCGACAGCTTCTCGTGGAAATTGACGATCAGCGGCTCGTCTTCCGGACGTATGGGCCGGATGACGACCTCTTCGCCGTTCTTCATCTTCCAGGTATTGACGTACTGCACCGGGTAGGGCCGTATGGCCGTCCTGGGCAGCTTGTCTTCGCTGACGTCGAGGCCGTGCACGACCACGCGCGCGTCCAGCGCCAGCAGCCGATCGGGCGAGGCCAGCAGCGGATTGATGTCGATTTCCTTGATCCACGGCTGCTCGACCACCAGCTCGCTGAAGCGCACCATCAGCGTCTCCAGCTTCAGCAGGTCTACCGGCTTGCGCCCGCGCACGCCCTTCAGGGCCTTGAAGATTTTGGTCTGCTCCATCATGCGCAGCGCCAGGGTGGTGTTCAGCGGAGGCAAGGCCAGCGAGCTGTCCTTGAAGACCTCCACCAGTTGACCGCCGGTGCCGAACAGCAGCACGGGACCGAACTGGGCATCGAGCGAGGAGCCGAGAATGATCTCGTAGCCGTCGAGCTTGGCCATGGGCTGCACGGTCACGCCCTGGAAGTGCTCGGCGCCGACCTTCTCGCTGACCGACTTCTTGATTCCCTCGAAGGCTTTGGC
Organism: uncultured Acidobacteriota bacterium; assembly: GCA_963791145.1. Lineage (GTDB taxonomy): Bacteria > Acidobacteriota > Terriglobia > Terriglobales > Acidobacteriaceae > CAWBRT01. Next base: position 256,190 of record CAWBRT010000002.1, read on the forward strand.
AACGGCATCGGCATCGCGCAGATTCAGCACCACGCCGCCCACGTCGGTCTTGTGGCTGATGGTCAGCGAGTGCAGCTTCAGCACGATGGGATAGCCCATGCGGTTGGCGATGGCGACCGCCTCATCCTTGGTGGCGGCGATCTCGGTCGGAACGGTCGGAATGCAATAGGCTTCCAGCAGCTTCTTGGATTCGTACTCGGTCAGGATGGTGCGGCCCGACTTGCGCACCTGCTGGATGAGTGCGGCGGCCTGCGGTGCGGTCGGGGCACAGGTCGCTCGAGCCCAGCTGCGGCGTCTCGTACATGCCCTTCAGGTTGTAGGAATACTTCCACATGTAGTTGAAGGCGAGAGTGGCCGTATCGGGGAAGGAGAAGGTGGGAATGCCGGCCTGGTTGAGAATGTCGATACCGGCCTGCACGTCGTTTCCGCCCATCCAGCTGGCCAGCACCGGCTTGGTGCCCTTGGCCCATGGGCGCAGGTGCTCGGCGATCTGGGTGGGATTGGTCATGCCCTGCGGAGTCAGCACGACCAGCATGCCGTCGATGGCGGGATCCTTGGAGGCGACTTCCAGCGCCTTGGCATAGCGCTCCGGTTCGGCGTCGCCCAGGATGTCGACCGGGTTGTTGTGGCTCCACGCCGAGGGCAGAATCTTGTTGAACTCTTCCATGGTCTGCGGCGAAAGCTCGGCCAGTTCGCCGCCGCCGCTGATCAGCGCGTCGGTGGCGAGCACGCCCGGACCGCCGGCGTTGGTGATGATGCACAGCCGGTTGCCCTTGGGACGCGGCTGCTTGGCCAGCACGTCGGTGACATAGAAGATGTCGCCGATGGAGTTGACGCGCAGCACGCCGGTGCGGCGGAAAGCGGCTTCCAGCACGTCGTCGCTGCCGGTCAGCGAGCCGGTATGCGAGGCGGCCGCCTTGGCTGCCGCGGCCGTGCGTCCGGCCTTGATGACGATGATCGGCTTGGTCAGCGAAACTTCGCGCGCGGCCGAGAGGAACGAGCGCGCGTCGCCGATCGACTCCATGTAAATGACAATGCTGGTGGTGCGCGGATCGTTGCCGAAGTAGTCGATCAGGTCGCCCCAGTTGACGTCCAGCATCGAGCCGATGGAGACGAAGGAGCTGAAACCGACGTTCTCCTTCAAGCTCCAGTCGAGCACGGCGGTGCAGAGCGCGCCGCTCTGGCTGATGAAGGCCACGTTGCCGGGCCGCGCGATGGTGGTGGCGAAGGTGGCGTTCAGGCCCATGATCGGGTTCATCACGCCCAGGCAGTTGGGGCCGATGAGCCGCATCTTGCCGCGGATGGTGTCCATGATCTGGGCTTCGAGCTTCTTGCCGGCCTCGCCCACTTCCTTGAAGCCCGCCGAGATGATGATTCCCGCCGGCACACCCAGATCGACCGCTTCCTTGATCAGCGCCGGACAACTGTCGGCCGGGGTGGTGAGCACCACCATGTCAACCACTTCCGGCAGGTCCTTGAGCGAAGGATAGGTGCGGATTCCGAGAATGTTGGAGCGCTTGGGGTTGACCGGGTAGAGGGTGCCGCCGAAGGGGCTGCTGAGCAGGTTCCACAGCACGCTGCGGCCCACGCTGCCCTGCCGGTCGGTGGCGCCGATCAGGGCCACGCTCTTGGGTTTGAAGATCGGGTCTAAAGGATGGTATTCCGGCCGCAGCACGTCATGTGCTGGATCGATAACCGGTGTTCCTTTGCCAACGGCCTTGCCAACAGCTTTGCCAATAGGAGTCATGAGTCCTCACTTAGGAAGTGAATGATTTCGTATGAGTGATCCGGTTTGATTCGGGATGAGCCCGAGACATCGATTGCAAGTAGCGGTTTCCCCGCTCGGCGTAGCACACACCCCCTTGGGCCGCCGCCGTCGTGGGAGAAAAAATGCATTTTGATCTACTCGTGTCTGGCAAAACAGCATGAACTCCCGCGCGGTAATTGTCGCTAAAACCAATGCGTTTGGGACGATGTCTCTCCCAGGATATACCTTGACTGTTGGGCAGGCAATGAAAGGCCGCAGGCCGGCAGGCGTAATTCTTTTTCCCGGTTTGTGCCGGGATGGAATCTAAATGGCTGGCGCCGGACCGCCGGCCAGCGGAGACCGGCTTTTCCGGTTAGAATCAAGCAAATGCGTAAAGTTCTCGATATCGTCCTGCTGCCGCTCATCGTTGCCGTTGTTTTGATCGGCTATTCCGGAGCTGCTGCTCCTGATTCAGCGCCCCAACAGACGCCAGCGCCGGTTTCGCTCCAGGTCAAGACCGAGGGCCCGTTCCAATTCGTCGCCTACGGGGATATACGGTTCACCAAGGCGGACAATCACAAGGACAGCAGTCCGGAGATGAGGCGGCCGCTGGTGGCCCAGATAGCCGCCCTGAATCCCAAATTCTTGCTGATCAGCGGCGACCTGGTGCTGCGCGGCGACAATCCCGCGGATTGGCAGGTCTGGGACGAGGAGACAGCACCGTGGAAAGAGGCGAAGCTGCGCGTGTTCCCCACGATCGGCAATCACGAGCTCTACCGCGATCCGCAGGCCGGCTTGCGCAACTACTTTGAGCGATTCCCGGAGCTCGCCGGCAGCCGTTACTACTCGGTTCGCGCCGGCAACACGCTGGTGCTGGTGCTGGACAGCTCGCAACCGGAGGCGAGCGGGGCGCAGGGACAATGGCTCGCCAGCAAACTCGATCAGCTGCCTGCCGACGTGGATTTCGTTTTCCTGATGCTGCACCATCCGCCATATACCAACTCGTCAGAACATTGGGTCTCGGGCGGCCATTCGGCCCGCCCCCAGGAGAAGGCCCTGGCGGAGTGGCTGGAAAAACGGCAGGCCAGTACCCGCGCGCGCTTTGTGGTCTTCGCCGGGCACGTGCACAACTACGAGCGCTATGAGCATGGGGGCGTAACTTATATCGTGACCGGCGGCGGCGGAGCCACACCCTACACGATCACGCGCGGCCCGAGCGATGCCTACCGGCAGCCCGGCCCGACCTACCACTATTGCCAGGTGAGCGTGGACGGCCGCAAGGCCGAGATCAGCGTGATGAAACTCGACTTGAAGCAGGGCCGACCGGTCTTTACGCAGATAGATTCGGTGACGATCGCCAGCGCTCCCGCCGGCAAGCAGGCCGCGGCGGCACGGTAGGGCCCGTTTCAAAGTTTCAGGGTTTCAAGGTTTCAAAGTCGATGGCGGGTCTGATGGCACGTCTCCACGGACTGGGGACAAATAGGCGTGCTTTGCACGCCCACCCAGGCACCCCAGCAAGCCAGAATTCAGGCTTGCTGGGGACCCCGTAGCCGAGGGCGACTGGGTCTGCGTTGAGCCGCTTTTGCGGGCGTGAGCATAGCGAGAGCCCGCAGCCGAAATCCTGAACGAAGCGAAGGACCTCGCCCGGCCCAGCGGGCGGCTTATTTACGCGCTCTGAAGCTTTGAAACCTTCAAGCGGTCATAGCTTGCGACCGCTTCCTGCTTCAACTGCGCCGGGCGGCGGATCATCTGCTTCAGGTGCGCTCCGGCGGGAACGATGGGATAGACGCAGTCTTCCTTTTCCACCCGAAAATCGATCAGCATCGCCCCGGAGCATTCGCGGGCGGCGCGGATGGCGGGAACAACCCCGCCGCGCTCCGCTACCGTCACACCGGGCACGCCGTAAACTTCAGCCAGGCGGGCGAAGTCCGGACCCATGATGGGCGTGTACGAATAGTTCTTGTCGAAGAACATCTCCTGCCACTGCCGCACCATGCCGAGATGGCCATTGTTGATGACGGCGATATTGATCTTGAGCTTCTCCTGGACGATGGTCATCAGCTCGGAGGTGCTCATCTGCAGGCCGCCGTCGCCGACCACCGCCCAGACTTCCTGATCCGGACGCGCGGTCTTGGCGCCGATAGCGGCGGGAAGGGCGAAGCCCATGGTGCCGAAGCCGCCGGAGGTGACCAGCGAGCGCGGCTGCTCGTGCTTGTAATACTGGGCTTCCCACATCTGGTGCTGGCCGACGTCGGTTACGACGACGGAGTTGCCCTCGGTTTCGCACCACAGGTCGCGCATTACATGCGCCGCGTAGAGATGGCCGTCCTCGGGGAGATTCTGAATGTCATTGGCGCCGGCCGACTCGCGAATCTGATGGATGTAGTCCAGCCACTCGTTATGCCGCGCCGGCTCCACGCCCGGCAGCAGCGCGGAGAGAACTTCCCGCAGATCGCCGAGCAGCGGCAAATCGACCTTCACGTTCTTGTTGACCTCGGTGGGATCGATCTCGATGTGGATCTTCTTGGCCAGGGGCGCGAACTGGCGGGGATCGCCGGTGACGCGGTCGTCGAAGCGCATGCCGAGAGCAAGCACCAAGTCCGCTTCCTGAATGGCGGTATTGACCCAGGGCTCGCCGTGCATGCCCATCATGCCGAGGTGCAGGTAGTGCGACGCCGGGAAGGCGCCCAGTCCGAGCAGGGTGAGCGCCACGGGAATGTGGGCGCGCTCAGCCAGAGCGCGCGCTTCGTGCATGGCGCCGGAGAGGATGATGCCGTGCCCGGCCAGGATCAGCGGGCGCTCGGCCTGGCTGATCAGAGCGAGAGCCCGTTGCAGATCGCTATTGCTGGGGAGTCCGTTAGCCCGGCGAGAGGACTTCTGCGAGCTCGCCTCCAGGCCCTGCCACATGCACTTGCCGGCTTGCGCGTCCTTGGCGATATCGACCAGCACCGGTCCCGGACGGCCGGAGCGGGCCACGTGAAAGGCCTCGTGAATCGTCGGCTCAACCTCAGCGGGATCGGTCACCAGGAAATTGCGCTTGGTGATGGGTTTGCTGACGGCGGTGATGTTGACTTCCTGAAAGGCATTGCTGCCGATCAGCTTGCTGTGAACCTGGCCGGTGATGCAGACGATGGGCGAGGAGTCGAGCATGGCGGTGGCGATGCCGGTGACCATGTTGGTGGCCCCGGGACCGGAGGTGGCAACGGCCACTCCGACCTGGCCGCTGGCGCGGGCAAAGCCGTCGGCCATGTGGGTCGCGGCCTGCTCATGGCGCGCCAGCACGTGATGAATCCGGGAGTGCCGCAGAGCGTCGTAAACCGGCAAAATAGCCCCTCCGGGATAGCCGAAGACCTGCCGCACACCTTCCACTTCCAATGCCTTCCAAAGAGCCTGAGCTCCGGTTACCATGCCTGCTTTCCTGCCTTCGCCGTTGCTACTCATCGCTGCGTCCTCATTACGTGGTCTCTTGGTCGTTTAAAAATGCCCGTAAAAACCAAGAGGCCGTCACCCTTCAGGATGACGGCCTCTAAAAAAATCGCTGCTACTAGGGCGTCATCCGGTGAGGGCAATAATGCCCACAATAATGACGCCGCTAATTCGTACCCGAACTTCCGCGCGGACAGACACAGTGCCGGTGTTCTCGTCAGCCCGACGATCTACGCGCGATTTGGAGGTTCGAGGCATCGCAAAACCTGGTACAGATTTTCAATAATAAGCACGACCAGAGCTGCCGTGCAAGCTATTTTGCTGCCCAGCTTAACTTATATCGGCAAAAGGAACCCAAAACTGCAATGGCAATTCCAAGCTGCTGGAGAGTCGAGCTGGGGCCCTGCCAGTCTGGCATCCGCTTCTCACCTAGATTTATGTGCGTTTCTGATTGGCTCTTTGGTGCTTCAATCTACCGCCTCTGGGCAGCGGCTCTAGGGTGTTTATCGGATTTCCGGGATACAATTTTGCTATCTGCCCCATACTCGTTGGGAGTGAAGCTCTGAAGCAGATCGCGGCTGATGATGACGGATTGGAAAAATGCGGTCCGGAACAAGCTGCTGCCGGCGGCTCTCTTGCTTCTACTGATGGCCACAGGACAGGTCTTACTTCCGGCCCAGCAACCGGAGGCGGCACAGCATTCGCCGTTGTTGATCGCGTCTCAGCCGCCGCCGACCGGGGTCGTAGGGCAGGCGTATCACTTTCAATTGTCGGCAAGCGGCGGTCTGCCACCGGTATCCTGGGCGGTTGTTGAAGGGAACCTGCCCTCAGGCCTGCAACTGGATCGTCAGTCGGGATGGTTGTTCGGGATTCCCAGCACGATGGGCGACTTTCACTTCACGGTCGCCAGCACGGACTCAGCCGCGCCGCCCACCTTGGCGCGAGGGGAGTTTGCGCTGCGGATTTATCCGGCGTTGGAAATAGAGTGGAAGCCGCCCAGCCTAGAGGACACCACGATTTCGGGCCAGCTTACGGTAACCAACAATACGGCCGAGAACGTTCACGCCACGGTGATCGTGGTAGCGGTAAACGAAATCGGCAAGGCCTTCGTGCTCGGCTATGAACAGCTCACCGTGGCGCCGAAAAGCCAGAGCAAAGCAGTGCCGTTTTCGTCCACGCTTCCTTATGGAAGCTACATCGTTCACGCCGACGTGATCGCCGATATCCCGAGCACCAACTTGATCTACCGCGCCCGCCTGCAAAGTGAGCCGATCACCGTCAGCCCGCCGCTGTAAGCTGAACCAACGGGAACAGCGCGACTTGGACACCGCATCCTTCTTGAAAGCCTGTTCTCGCCAATTACCTCTACAAATTGCAAAAGATGTGGCTCACTCATTTGAGCGTATCGCGCCGAAGGCGCAATGCAAGTTAACCCCGCGCTTCAGCGCGGGGAGGCGGTGTTCATAGAATCCCAGTCCTGTAGGGACGGTGCTAGATAAACACATGTCCGAACGAGTTCATTTTGTTGGCGTCGTCCCCAGGGCCCAGTCTTCCCGGATCGGGAAAGGTCGGGAATGGCCTTCGCCTGCCGTCTAGGTCATTCAATTCATTAAAGCTCCCCGAGTTGCCGATATACAGCTAAATGGACAAGCACGCCTCAATCCGCGCGCGACGGCGAGCTTTGAGCTATAGTGTGTTCGTCATTGTTATCGCCGTAGGCGGCTATTTCCTGCGTGGAGTCCGATGGCAGGGAAATGCCGAGATGCACACCCTGGTCGAGACGATCTCGTGCGGGCTGGGCCTGGCTGCCGCCTGTATGGCCCTGGCCCGCTACTACACGCAAAAAGGCGTCACCTTCCTGACTGTCGGTGCGGGTTTCTTTGGCGCCGCCCTGCTCGATGGCTGCCACGCGGTTCTTACTTCCTCCTTTTTGGCCGGCAAGATACCTTCCGAGCTGGCGCCCCTGGCAACCTGGAGCGGCACAGCCTCGGGGTTCTTTCTTTCCGTGCTGTTGCTGGCCTGCGTGCTGGCCGACAGGGTGGACCGCAGGCAGCAGTTGGTCAGCAGAGGCCGGGAGGTACTGGTTTTCGTTGCTGTCGGCGTGTGGACCCTGGCCAGTTTCTGGATACTTGCCAAAATTAACCTGCCGGCAGTGTTTCCGAACATCAAGGTCCACGGGCCCTCCGAACAGGCGCTAGCCCTGTTCTTCTTCGTCACCCTGATCGGACACCTGCAGAAGGGCAAGTGGAAGACCGGCATCTTCCAGCATTGGCTGGTGCTGGCCTTGCTCGCGCTGGTCACCAGCCAATTCATGATGTCCATATACCGGGGCCTGTTCGACTTCAGGTTTTTCGTCGCGCACGGGCTTAAGGTTCTTGCCTACTGCCTGGTGCTGAATGGAATGTTCGTCAGCATGTTCTCGATCTTCAAGCGGGAGCAGAAGCTGGCCTCGAGCCTGAAGATGTTGAACCAGATGCTGGCCGGTGAAATTTCGGCTCGCGAGGCGGTGCAGCGGCAACTGCGGCAGGCCCACGACGAATTGGAGGACAAGGTAAAGATACGAACGGCCGAACTGGCGCAGGTCAACGAGGCGCTCACTGAGGAGATTGCCGAACATGCCCGGGCGGAGATCGCCGCCGGCGAAGCCAATCGCGCCAAGAGCGCTTTCCTGGCCAACATGAGCCACGAAATCCGCACCCCTATGAACGGCATCGTCGGCATGACCGAGTTGGCCCTGGAGACGGATCTCAGCGACGAGCAGCGCGACCTGCTCCAGAACGTCCGCCACTCGGCGGAAGCGCTGCTGGGGATCCTGAACGACATTCTGGATTTTTCCAAGATCGAGGCGGGAAAGCTGGAACTTGAGCCGGTGTCGTTCAGCCCGGAAGAGTTGCTTTTCAACACCGTAAGCGCCATGGCGCTGAAGGCCCATCAGAAGGGACTGGAAATCGTCTGTGATGTCTCTCCCGCCATTCCTCTCTCTATTCGCGGCGACTCGGGGCGTCTCCGGCAAGTGGTCATGAACCTGCTGGGCAACGCCATCAAGTTCACCAACTCCGGCGAAGTGGTTGTGCGCGCGGCGCTGGAACACGACTGGGGCGAGAAGTTCAAACTGCACTTCGTGGTGGAAGACACCGGCATCGGCATACCGGAGGAGAAGTGCAAGCTCATCTTTGAAGCCTTCCGCCAGGCCGACGTTTCCATGACCCGCAAATACGGCGGCTCCGGCCTGGGGCTGGCCATCAGTTCCGAGATCGTGCGGCTCATGGGTGGCGAGATTTGGGTCGAAAGCAAGCTCGGTGGCGGCAGTAAGTTTCATTTTACGGCGGTTTTCCAGCAGGACGACCCGCCGAAAATGAGGGTCCCCGAAGCGGACGCTGCCAGCCTGAAGGGAATCAAGGTTATCGTTATCGACGACAATGCCAGCAACCGCGATTATCTTGACGAAGCCCTGCGCGGCTGGGGAATGAGTCCGACTCTCATGGCCTCCGGCATCGAGGCTCTGGTGGAGATCGGCAACTCTCAGGGCGCGATCAAACCTTACCAGTTGGCCCTGCTGGATGCGTATATGCCGGGCATGGGCGGGTTCGATGTTGCGGCGGAGTTAAGAGCCGGTCCCGGGTTTGCAGGAACGGCAATCATGATGCTCAGCTCCTGTGATCAGTTCGCCGACGCCGAGCGGTGCCGCCAGTTGGGAATCGAGACCTATGTGGTCAAGCCGGTTCACCGGCCGGCCCTGCTGAAAAGTATCGTGCGGGCGCTCACACCTGAGGCCGAAGCCGGGGAAAAGCTGCTGCCCGCGCAGCCCGCCGCCCAGCCGGCCAGCCGTCGCGCTCTTTCCTTGCTGGTGGCGGAGGATAATCCGGTCAACCAGCAGCTTGCGGTTCGCCTGTTGCAAGGTGCGGGTCACAAGGTCACCCTGGCCAACAATGGAGCCGAAGCGGTCTGCCTGTACATGGACGACAATTTCGATCTGGTCCTGATGGATGTGCAGATGCCGGAGGTCGACGGTTTTGAAGCCACTCGCCGCATTCGCGAGCTGGAACAGAAGACCGGTAAGCATATTCCGATCATCGCCATGACGGCCCACGCCATGAAAGGCGATCGCGGGCGCTGCCTGGATGCCGGCATGGACGATTACATCGCCAAGCCGTTGCGCAAGACCGAGCTTCTCGCTCTGGTTGACGCCAGCCTCTCGACGCCCGGCGAGCCTCCTGCCGCCGAACCGAGTCCCGTTGCAGCGCCGGACAAGGTTGAAGCGCAGAGCTCCGTTGAAGTTCTGGACAAGGCTTTGGCGCTGGAAACCATCGGCGGGGACGAACAGCTATTCTCGGAACTTTGCGAAACCTTCCTCGAGCAATCGCCCAAGCTGATGCAGTCGATTCGCGACGCCGTGCAGTCCGGCAGCTCGCCGGAAATTTCACGCCTGGCGCACACTATCAAGGGTTCGGTCAGCATCTTCGCCGCCAAATCCGTAGTAGATGCGGCCTTGCAGCTGGAGCAAGTCGGCAAGGCAAACGATCTCGCTCATGCTGACGAGGCGATGCAAAACCTCGCGCGCGAACTAGCGCGCCTGGAACCGCGGCTGGCCGATTTTGCCAGAAACGGCCATTCGCAGGCGACGGGTGACCATGTACTCGGCCGCCATCAAAAAGATTCTGACCTCGTGGTCTTTCCGCCGGAAACTGTTGTTTCTGCTGCTGGTCATCTTCCTGCCCGCGTTCGCGATCATCGTGGCCTCCGGACTTTCGCAGCGCCACCAGGAAATCGCCAAGGCGCAAAATCAGGCTTGGCTGGTGGCCCAGAGCATGGCGGCGCAGCAGGAGCAGATCGCGACATCCACCAGGGTCATGCTCACCGTCCTGGCCCAGACACGGGCGGTACGGAATCTCGAAGCCGAAGAATGCAACCGGCGTTTCCGCGAGCTGCAGCAAAGTTTCCCGCTCGACTCCGCCGTTCTGGCGGCGGCGACTCCCGACGGGAAGCTGTTTGCCGCCTCCAAACCGTTCGCGCCCGGTACGATCGATCTGTCGGATCGCAAACACATTCAAGATGTCATTCGCACCCATAAATTTTCCGTTGGCGAGTATTTGAGGGGCAAGGTCAGCGGCGTCCAATCGATCAACTATGCCTACCCTGTCCTGGATGCCCGCAACAAACTGATTGCCATCGTGATTGCCGGTTTCGATGTAGGTGAGTATTCCCGGCTGACGGCGAATGCCGGTCTGCCGGAGGACTATTCAATGGCCATTGCGGACTGGAAGGGCATACGGTTTTTTCGCGTTCCGGAAAATGCCGAAGCCGCTTCGGGAGTGCCGATCTCACGCTTTCCCCTGGAAAGCACGACTGACCAGGGAATGTTCGAAACCATGAGCAGAGATGGCAAGGAGCGGATCTACGTCTTCCGGCGCCTGCGTCTCAACGAAAGATCGGCTCCCTACATACACCTGGTCATCGGCATCCCCAAGGACGAGATTCTTCACAAAGCCAACCTGCAAATGCTGGGCAATCTGTCGATGCTCGGCGTCGCCGCGCTGGTAGCGATGATTCTGGGCTGGATATTCGGCGATTTCCTGCTGGTGAACCCTATCAACCGGCTGGTATCCGCCACGCAACAATTCGGCAAGGGCGAAATGGCGACCCGCACCGGATTGCCCCACGGCCCCAACGAGTTGGGCCTCCTGGCGCAATCTTTCGACCTTATGGCGATGCTTCTGGAAAATGAGCGGGCTTCAATCGAGGCGACCGTGGAGGAGCGGACCGCGGCCTTGCGGGCGGCCCTGGAGCAGGTCCAGCGCCGCGATCACGAATTGCAGCTTCACCGCGAGCGTCTGCAGGAGGCGCATGACGAACTGGAAGACAAGGTCAGCATGCGGACGGCTGAGCTGGAGCGAACCAATCAGGCCCTTTCGACAGAGATCAACGAACGGCTGCGAGCGGAGATAGCCGCCGGCGCCGCCAATCGCGCCAAGAGCGAGTTTCTGGCCAACATGAGTCACGAGATTCGCACTCCCATGAACGGGGTCATCGGCATGACCGATCTGCTGCTGGAACGCGGGGCTCAACGCCGAGCAGCTCGAATACGCTCAATGCGTCAAATCCTCCGCCGAGTCCCTGCTCATCATCATCAACGACATCCTCGACTATTTCCAAGATCGAGTCCGGCAAGCTGGAGATGGAGAACACTGACTTCAACCTGGAAGAGCTGATGGACGAGGTGGCCAGCATCTTTGCCCTCAAGACAGCTGAAAAGAACATCGAGCTGATCTGCGAACTCGCGCCCGAGGTGCCAATCCAGGTTGTCGGCGATCCTGGACGACTGCGCCAGGTCATTTGCAACCTCACCTCTAATGCCATCAAATTTACCCAGAGCGGCGAGATCGCCTTACAAGTCGCCGTCGAGCGGCGAGACGGCAAGCGCACGCTGCTGCACTTCGCCGTGCGCGACACGGGCATCGGCATCCCGCCGGAAAAGCAGGACGAGATCTTCGAATCATTCCGCCAGGCGGACGTTTCCACTACGCGCAAGTATGGCGGCACCGGCCTCGGGCTGGCGATCTCCGCGCAGCTCGTGCAGATCATGAACGGCCGCATCTGGGTGGAGAGCAGACCTGAATGTGGCAGTTGCTTTCACTTTACCGTTTGGGTTGACGTCAGCAGCGCCGCCGATGAGGCACGCGAGCAGGCGCGGCCGGACACGCTGGAAGGAATCGACGCGCTGGTGGTCGACGACAATGCCGGCAGCCGGCGCATGCTGCAGGCCGTTCTGAGCGGATGGAAGGCCCGTCCGGCTTTCGCTGCCGATGCGCGGGCCGGACTGGAAGAGCTAAAGCGTGCCGCCTTGTCGGGTCATCCCTATCGCCTGGTGCTGCTCGATTCGCAGATGCCCGGCGGAGACGGCTTCGCGGTGGCCGAGCAGCTCCGCCGCATGCCGCGGCTGGCGGGCGGAATCATCATGATGCTCAATGCCAAGGAGCAGTTTGCCGAAGCCGACCGTTGCCGCCAGCTCGGCGTCTCCGCTTATCTGGTCAAGCCGGTGCGGCGCTCGGAGCTGCGCTCGACAATCCGCCGCCTGCTTGGGGAATCGGAACGGCGCCCGGTAGCGGAATCGCCGGCCGAGCCCTCGAAGCTCGCGGGCCATAGCCTGCGCATCCTGGTGGCGGAAGACAACCCGGTGAATCAGCGGCTCGCTTTGCGCCTGCTGGAAAAGGAAGGCCAAACCGTCTCCGTCGCCAACGATGGCCGCGAGGCGATCCGCATGCACGCGCGGGAGAAGTTCGATGTCATCCTCATGGATATCCAGATGCCCGAGCTGGACGGCTTCGATACGACGCGCGAGATCCGCCAGGCGGAGGCCGCGACGGGCAGGCACGTCCGCATCATTGCCATGACCGCCTACGCCATGGAAGGCGACCAGCAACGCTGCCTGGAGGCGGGAATGGACGGCTACATCGCCAAGCCCGTTCGCAAGGCCGAGTTGATCACCACCATCTGCGAATGCATGCAGTCGGCGCCGGCGGGAAGCTGGCAGCCCAATGCGGCCCCCGGCAAGGCGCAAGATTCACCGGCAACGTCCTGAGCACCATGACTCGCGTAAGCGGCGAGTCGGGGCTGAACTGACACGCCGGTAACTTTACGTGTCATTGTGGAGCTACCACAATCCCAGCACCTTCCACCAGATGCTGCCCAGGCCGACCCAGATGACCAGGTTCACCACGGACATGATGAAGCCGATCTTCCACCAGGTGTGCTGATCGACGTAGCCCGCGCCGTAGAAGATCGGTGCTACCCCCGTCGAGTAATGCGTCAACCCGGCCACCAGGCTGGAGACAAAGATCATGGAATAAGCCACCAGATACTTGGGCGCGCCGGCCGCAATTGCCACCAGACAAAGCGGGATGTACAAGGCAACGTCATGCGCCGACAAGCCGGCAAAAAAGTAATGCGTATAGGCATAGAGCACCAGCACAATGGCCAGTGTCGGAATCCAGGCGAAGCCGCCCATGAGCCCGGACGCCAACTGCGCGACCCACTTGCCGAAGCCCATCCGGTTAAGATAATCGGCAAGTCCGAACAAGCCGCCCAGCCATACGAGGGTGTCCCACGATCCCCGTTCGTCAAGCACGTCCTTCCAATCAAGAACCTTGGTCAGCAGGAGCGCGGAGACGGCCATCATGGCAACCGTGGTGGCATCTATTTTTGTCAGGTGCGAGGTGGCCCACAAGGCAATGGCAGTGACAAAGACTACGCTGACAATCTTCTCCGCCCCCGTCATCGGCCCCATCTTCGCCAATTCTTTTTCGGCGATCGCCCGCGCTTGTGGCGTCTTTTTAATCTCGGGAGGATAGATCATATAAAGCACGAGCGGCATCACGGCCAGAGAGACAATCCCGGGCACAATGGATGCCACCGCCCACGACCCCCAGGTGATCGTCAACCCGAGGCCGCTTAAGGTCAAAGCCACCAGCAGCGGGTTGGGCGCGCACGAAGTCATGAACATGGCCGAGGTTATAGTCGTGGCCTGGAAGCAGTTCACCATCATGAAAGCGCCCATGCGCCGGCTCGTTGGCCCCGGCTCCGATTCGAAGGCCGAGGCCAGGCTGCGGGCGATGGGAAATACTACGCCGCCACCGCGCGCCGTATTGGAGGGCGTGGCCGGTGAGACCACCAAGTCCGTGATCGCCATGGTGTAGGCCAGCTTCAGCGTGCTGGTGCCCAGTCTCTTCATCAGCTCGAAAGCGACGCGGCGGCCCAGACCGGTCTTAATGATGCCCCGGCAAAAGATAAAGGCCGACACGATCAGCCAGATGGTCCCGCTGCTGAAGCCCGACGTTGCCTCAAGCGGTTTTAAGGTACGCGACAGCGCCGTGAAGGTGATCGCGACAAAAGCGAAAGCGCCCATCGGCATCGGCTGCAGAACAAAGCCGAGAATGGTGGTCACGAAGATGGCGAACAGATGCCACGTCTGAGGCTTCAGCCCGGCAGGAACCGGCCAGAACCAGATGACGCTTCCGATAAGGATGACGACTAGAAGTCGTACAAGGTTGTTCTTCATCACGATCCCCTCTTGCCGATTTGTAGGAACGTACCGCCATTACCGCCGGAAATTATTTCACCAGAAACTCGGCGATGGCTGCCTCATTGATCTCCACCCCCAGGCCCGGCCCTTCGGGAACCCGCACCGCTCCGTTGCAAATCACGATGGGCTGCTTCAGGAGCTTCTCAGCCAGCAGGTTCGGATTGAGGTCCCACTCCAGCAGCACCGGGCGCGGGAACACGCTCCAACTTTGGTAGTTGGGCAATGACGCCATCAGGTGCAGGGCGGCTGGCAGGCCTAGGATGGTTCCGAAGACGTGCGGCTGGAGGTCGACATGTGCGGCAAATGCCATGGCCGCGATTCTCTTGGCCGCAGTGATGCCCCCGCAGGCCGGCAGGTCAGGCCTGAATGATGTCAACCACTCTGCCCGCAATGGCCTCCGCGTAACCCTGCATCGTGATCTCGGCCTCGCCGGCAGCGATCGGAATCCTGATCTTCGACTTCAGCTCCTTGTAACCGGAGAAGCTCTGCCAGGGCAACGGCTCCTCCAGCCACTTCACGTTGCACTCTTCCAGGAAGGGCGCCAGCTCCAGGCAGGTGATCAGGTCGTAGCCCTGGTTGGCGTCGACCATCAGTTCCACGTCATTCCCGACCGCTTTCTTGACGCGCTTAATCCTGGCTTCGTCCCTTTTCTTGCCAAAGCCGATCTTCATCTTTAAGGCTTTGAAGCGGCCGGCTCACCGTCCTGGCGATGTCCTTGTCCAGTTGCTCGAGTCCGTCCGGAGAGTCCTCCTTGAAGGGAAAGCCGGAGGCGTACGGCGCGAACTCATCCAGAAACTTTCCTCCCAGGATCTGATACAGCGGCACGCCCAAGGCCTTCGCCTTCAGGTCCCACAGAGCGATATCGACGCCGCCGACCGCCCCCGCGGGAATTCCCTTCTTCGCCTGGACGTGCTGCCAGTGGTATTCGACCCGCATGGGATTCCGCACCCAAGAGCTTTTCCCGCAAGTGCGTCTCGACGATACGAGCGATTCCCGCGGGCGGCCCGTAACTCTCTCCCCAGCCCGTCAAGCCTTCGTCGGTGGTGATCTTCACCAGGGTTACGGATCTCTTGTTCATCCAATCCATGGCATTGGCAAAGGCTCTGTCAGGCGTGCAGGAAAGCGGGTAGGCCTTAACTTCCGAGATCTTCATGATGCTGGCACCTCGTTGTGCGACGAACTCGACTCCCCAAGAAAACTCATCGCGGCAGCTGGCATACGACTGCTTGCGGGATCCACTGTTGCTGGACTGGATCCGGCCAACCAAAAAATGTAGTTTCAGGAATCGCCGTAAGCTTAGTCTGGCAAGCCGCGGGACGCAAGCGGAATTGCGGGATTAGGCCGGATTCGCGGAAGGTATACCCCGTGCCGTAGCCGGGCGATCTCAGCCCGGCGGTGATAGCGAAGGGTGCAGCCACTTTGAATCCGCCGTAGCCGGTAAGCCTTCCTTCGCCCGGCTAACGACAGATGAGGGACGCATTTGCCGGACGAGCGTTCACAGTTAGATCAGCGCATCACATCCGCCGGCGGCGGGATGTTGCGATTCTTCATCCACTGAACACTTATATCTTTGTTCACTTTGTTGCGCGGAATTTTCTCGATGTCCGGCATGAATATCTGCAGCCCGGCCTGCGGGGTCATCCGCGTGTATCCATTCACCATCTGTTCCTGGTAGCGGTTGAGGTCGAAGGTGAACCATTCGTCATTTGAGATATCGATCATGACTATGTCGGCGTAATGCATGGTGAGCTTACCGAGCTCCAGTGTCCCGTCCAGCAGCCTGATGAAGTTGCGCCATTCTTTCACCTTCATGACCTCCGGCCGGGCCGGGCCGTAGATTTCGACAATGTCTCCGGTCTTCTGGGCAATGTGCACATCCGTCAGCTTTCCGCGTTTCCTGGGTTCGGGAAGGATTTCCTCCGGGTTGAAATAGATATCGTCTCCATCCACCTGGACGCCCGTGGCCCCCTTCGGGTCCACCAGATCGCCCGCCTTGAGGTGAAACACCCCCAGCAGCCCTTTGACTGGAAGCTTCAGCACGCGCAGCTTGGCGACATGAAGGCGGATTCGTCCATCCGGCGAAGCGCCAATGTCGCCGATCATCTCGAACGGCAGTGCAACGCCCTTGTGTAACGTGCCGTTCACCTGTAGCTGGCGGCCGTTGACTTTCAGCGAGACGTTCCGCAGGGGCGAATCTTTCAGCAGGCCGCCGTTGAGCGCGGCCGTCAGGTCGGCCAGGCTCATTCCCACGGCGCCCGCCTCGATATCCAGCGAGAAAGAGCCGGGCACGTCGAAGGAAGGAACCACGCCGGGGCGGGTAGGATGCATTTGCGCACGCAGCCAGCGAACGCGCAGCTTGAAGCCGTGCTCCTCGTTGAGAATGACATTGTGCATGAGCACCCGTGTCTGCGTAGATTCGGGAGATGTTTTCGCCGAAACAGGCGGTGCGGGAGCCGTTGCCGCGGACGCAGGCGCGCCGCCGGGCTGAGACGAAGCCGCAGGCTGTTGTTGCTGTTTCGATTGGCAGGCCAGGAGCAAAGCGAGTAGGACTGGGGCGAGTAGCAGCAGAACGTGCAAACGCATTGATCTATCTTACCCTGCGTAAACCCAGGCAGACCGGCACCTCGCCAGCTCGCAATCTGCGAGGAAACCGGCCGGGAAATCGTGCGCCTCCGCGTATGTCTGTCGCCCGCTTTTTCAGTCTGGAATTTCCATTCACAGCGGCTCAGCCCGCGATGGGAGAAAACGGAAACGCCGGCGTCCTGCCCGGCGGAACTCCCCGTGGGCAACCGACGGCTTGGCAGTAACCATCAGAAAGCAACCCAGGGACGCCGACTCCGGCTTCGCGCGGCGCGTATTGTAAGCGTTTCCCGCTGTTTTGACCACTTGACGCTATGACCGGATTCTAACTATAAAGACGAGACGAGCCCTAAGTGTGAATTTCGGGCCGAAGTTTTTATAGAATCTTTTATGGAATCTTCCACCCCAGCAAACGCAAACGCGTTTGCCGGGGACCCTGGATCCCGGCAAGCCGTTGTTGCATTTGCCCGGTAAAGCAAGATCCTGGCGAGCGCGGTCGCTGCGATTCGCCGGGTTGATTTAAGGCACGGAGGTAATCATGGTTCTTTGTCCAGAATGCGAAAGCGACCTCGATATTGAAGAAGATGAGCTTGATGAGGGCGAAATCGTATCCTGCATCGAATGCGGTAGCGAGTTCGAAGTCGTAGCCACCAATCCGCTCGAATTGAACAAGGTCGGCAAGGAGGAGGACGAGGACGAAGACTTCAAAGATGAGGAGGCGGAAGAATAAGGGTGGACTCGACTGAAGCCGGCCTTCATAATCCGCGGCTTTTCCGGCCCGGGATGGGGCCTGCCGCTTCCGCCTTCCGCCGATCCCCGCTGCTGCCCGTTGCAACGGGCCCGCATTCAGCAGACGCCTTACCACGCAGCTTTCATCTCGATACGCAACTTTCAGCCGCGCCGGATGCCCCGCCCCGGGGCGTGATTCCGGACGAGGGGCTCCGGTGAAAACAGGACTCAGCTTCGCCCTGCTGGCGCTCGTTTGCGCGCTGGCGGCGCCGGCTCAGGACCGGGAAGAAACGACCGCGGCCCGAGCGAGAGCGTCTCCGCTCGCGTTCTGCTGGGACGCGTCACCGACCGCGGCGGCGTACCGGCGGCCGACGCCATCGTCTATCTGAAAAATACAAAAACGCTGATGATGAAGACCTACATCACCGGCGCCGACGGCGCCTACCGCTTCCCCACGCTCTCACCCAACGTGGAGTACCAGGTCTACGCCGAATTCCAGGGCAAACGCAGTAACGTGAAAACGCTCAGCGCATTCGACAGCCGCCGCGAAGCGCGCATCGACCTGAAAATCGACAAGTAATCCAAGCCCTGTCCGCCTCTTTCCCCAGTTGAAACCAGCCGAGGATTTCAGCGTTTAGTGGAAGCGTCGAGGAATGATACTCAAAAAGCCAAAGGGCCGCCTCTCGGCGGCCCTTGTTCTTGCTTACGAAACGTTTCTACTCCTGGTGACGCTTCCAGTCGAGCAGTTCGCCGATGGTGGAAGTTCCGGGC
Source organism: uncultured Acidobacteriota bacterium (assembly GCA_963791145.1). GTDB lineage: Bacteria > Acidobacteriota > Terriglobia > Terriglobales > Acidobacteriaceae > CAWBRT01. The sequence goes on from CAWBRT010000002.1 coordinate 274,522, forward strand.
GTCGACTGCGGATGCTTGTAGGCCTCCACATCCGCGCGTGTAGCTTCTTCGCCCACGGCGCGAATGCTCAATCCGACCTTCTTCTCGTCGGCGTTCATCTTGATGATCTTGAACTCGTATTCCTGGCCGGGCTCCAGCTTCATCGGCCCGCCGTGCTCGTCGGCGGCTTCCGAGTTGTGGCACAGGCCTTCGACTCCGTCGGCGACTTCGACAAACGCGCCGAAGCTGGCCAGCCGCAGCACCTTGCCGTGGATCACGTCGCCCACGCGATGCTGGTCGAAGAACGATTCCCACACATCGGGCTGCAGTTGCTTCACGCCGAGCGAAAGACGGCGCTGATCGGGCTCGATGGCCAGCACCGCCGCCTTCACCTTGTCGCCCTTCTTCAGAACCTCGGAAGGATGCTTGATGCGCTTGGTCCAGCTCAGATTGCTGACGTGCACCAGCCCGTCGATTCCGTCCTCGATCTCGATGAAGGCGCCGAAGTCGGTCAGGTTGCGGACCTTGCCTTCGACGATCGAGCCCACCGGATACTTCTCGTGCAGCGACTCCCAGGGATTCGATTCGAGCTGCTTCAGCCCGAGACGAAATGCGCCGCTCCTGCGGATTCACGTTGAGCACCACGGCTTCGACCTGATCGCCCACGTTGACGATCTTCGAGGGATGCTTCATCCGCTTCGACCACGTCATCTCGCTGACGTGCACCAGGCCTTCGATGCCCTGCTCCAGCTCGACGAAGGCGCCGTAGTCGGTCACGCTGATCACGCGGCCCTGCACGCGCGCGCCCACCGGATAGCGTTCCGCGGCATCCAGCCACGGGTCCGGCGTAAGCTGCTTGAAGCCGAGCGAAACCCGCTGCTTCTCCTTGTCGAACTTCAGCACCTTCACCTGGATCTGGTCGCCCACCTGCACCAGGTCATGCGGATGCGTCAGGCGCCCCCAGGACATATCGGTGATATGCAGCAGGCCGTCGATTCCGCCCAGGTCGACGAAAGCGCCGTAGTCGGTCAGGTTCTTCACCGTGCCGGTCAGCACCGCGCCTTCGGCGAGCTGCTCCATCGTCTTCTCGCGCTTGCCGGCGATTTCCTCTTCCAGCATCTGCTTGCGGCTGACCACGATGTTGCCGCGCTTCTTGTTCACCTTGATGACGCGGACTTCGATTTCCTGCCCCTTCGAGCGAGTCCAGGTTGCGAATCGGGCCTGGTATCGACCTGCGAGCCCGGCAAAAAGGCGCGCGCGCCCATCACGTCGACCGTGAGTCCGCCCTTGATGCGGTCAATGACGCGAACCTTGATGGAAGCCTTCTCGTTGTACGCCTTCTCGATCTCGTCCCAGGCGTGCAGGCGCTGCGCCTTCTGGTGCGAAAGATTGATGTAGCCCTCTTCCGTGTGACCTTTTTCGATCATCACGTCGAGTTCTTCACCGGGCTGGAACTTGACATTGCCCTCGTGGTCTTGCACCTCGGCCAGCGGCACGACGCCTTCGGACTTCAGTCCGATGTCCACGACTAGGTGGTTGGGGTTGATACTGATCACGGTGCCCTTGAGGACGCGGTCCTCATTGGCGGCCAGTTCACTTTGTTCTTGCTCGAAGGTTTCCAGTGCGGTTGCGAAGTCTTCCGTCATCGTTTCTTTTTCATTCCGGGTGGGTCCCGCGATGGGAGCGGGGCCCCCGGCAAACGCCGTTGTCGCGTTTGCTGGGGTCGTGGGACGCTCGGAAGCTTTGGCGTTGGGATTCAGGTCCGGGGTACTCTGTGCCTGAGGCTGTTCTGCGGAAACCGAGCCGCTGCCTGGCGTGGGCTCGTTCGGGACATCGTTGCGGGTGTCGTCAAAAGCCATCTGTTCGCATCAGCCACGCCTTCGTTGGAGAACGAAGGCACGATACATAGAGTTCGGACTGCTGGCTTGAGTCTGTTGGAAAGATTAGCCCGCTTCGGGGCGTCTTGGACAATCCAGCGGCCGGATCCTCCGGCACGGACCACGCGCCGAAAGACTCTACTGACTATAGCAACCGGTCGCCAAAAGGTCAAACCGGAGGGCATCGTTTCCCGCCCGTTAACAGAATATTTTTGCAGGACTTAGCGCTCTCCGGCAAAAGCCTGGAGCCTGTTATTGACTTATAGGGCGGCAGCGACGGGAGCAGATTTTTCCGAGCGCGAGGAGCGAGGAGCGGCAAATACTGAAGTATTTTAGCGACGAGTGACACGGCGATCGGGAAAATCCGCCTCGTCTGGCCCGATTTGCACTCGCAACGCTGTCCGTCCTATAAGTTAATAACAGGCTCTAGCGCGTGTGCGCGGACTGACGCGCTTCGCAGCTCCTCTGTGCCTGTCCGGGCATTTTTTTGCGAACGTACGACACCAGACGCGGGGACGCTGTGGTACAACTCGAAGGGGTCCCCGCCAAACGCGCATGTGCGTTTGGTGGGGCGCAAATCGGGTCTGTGTTCAAATAGCAATTTTAGAGATTAGAGATATGGGAAGCGCGGTGGAAACATGCCGATATGTTGTCAGCGGACGCGTTCAAGGCGTCGGCTTTCGCTGGTTCGTGGAGCGCGAGGCGCGCGTCCTCGGCCTCTCGGGCTGGGTGCGCAACCGCAACGACGGCAGCGTCGAAGTGCTGGCCTCCGGCACGCGCGAGCAGCTCGGCGCGCTGTACAGCAAGCTGAAAGAGGGCCCGCGCGCCGCCCGCGTCGACGACATCGCCGTTGAGGACGCCGCGCCGTTGAAAAACTTGCACACTTTCCGAATCGAAGGAGCCTGGTAACGAATGCCCCAAACCCGCCTCGCCGTCGAATGCGAACCGCTCAAGAAACTCATCCGCGAAGTTCCTGATTTCCCCAAACCCGGAATCCTCTTCTACGACATCACTACCCTGCTCAAGGACCGCCTTGGCTTCGCTCAGCTTATCGATGCCCTTACCGCTTATTACCTGGAGAAGAACATCGATCTCGTGCTCGGCATCGAGGCGCGTGGCTTCATCTTCGGACCGGCGCTGGCCTATCGCCTCAACGCCGGATTCGTGCCGGTGCGCAAGCCGAAAAAGCTTCCCGCCGAAACCGTGCGCTGGACCTACGATCTCGAATACGGCCAGGACACCCTCGAGATGCACAAGGACGCCATCAAGCCCGGCCAGCGCATCATCATCGTCGATGACCTGCTGGCTACCGGCGGCACCGCGCGGGCCACGGCCGAGCTGGCCAAGTCTCTGGGCGGCGACATCTGCGGATTGGCATTCGTGGTCGAGCTCGATTTCCTGAAGGGCCGCGAAAAGCTGAAAGACTATGACGTGCTCGCCCTGCTGCACTACGACAAGTAAGAAGGCAGTTTCCAGTTTCGAGTTTCAAGACTTAGAATCCGTTCGGGTGGCCCACTCAAGCTTCTTTTGCTTGAGTGGGGCTGTTATCTCGCGCGATCCTCCGTATATCTGCTCGATTGGCATCTACTCCGAATCTCATTCCGATGACAACTCTCGAAATTGCAGTGACACCGGTTTCGCAATTACTTTCCGCGGAATAAAACTTCCTCCCCGCTGTTAGTACCAGTGAAGGGCGAACGATGCATTGCGAGGCAATCAAAGGCCCGCTCAATTCCATACGCGTCGTTCAAATGTGGAGGGAACATGAAACTCACAACCAGCACCGTACTGGCGGCCTCCTTGCTTGCCGGTTCACTCTTTGTCAACGCACAGAGCCAACCCACCAGCAACTATGACGAGCAGAATCGTCCCCAGAGCATGTCGACTTCGGCGATGAGCGGAGCCGGCGAAGATTTCCATGCCATGATCGGCACGGCGGCCGCGAGCGACAGCGACCACCGCAAGCAGGAAGACACCTTCCAGCAGAAAGACGAGCAGAAGGCTCCCGATTACAGCAAGAATCCGTTCTGGGAACCTAAGGACTGGCACTACATCGAGAGCACGGCCGGCGGTGGTGGCGACTAGACTGCTCCAAGACAGTTTCGCGGTGGGCGTGACTCGTTGTTTCGAGTACACCCACCGCGAAAACCTGCAAGAGAGGCCGTGGCGACGCGAAAGTTTTCAGGCAGCCAATTCTCTGGCTCGCTCCAGGCGTTGCCGCAATTCGTCAAGCTGCTGCCACAAAGCGTCTGGCATGCGATCGCCGAACTTGGCGAAGTACTCCCGGATTCGCGGTACCTCTTCCAGCCAACCCTCCAGATCGACGTCCAGCAGTTCTTCCACCTGGTCGTGGAAGATATGCAGTCCGTGCAGATCCAGGGCGTCGGCCGTGGGCATATAGCCGATGGGAGTTTTCTCGGCATGGCCGTCGCCGTTAGTCCGCTCGAATATCCACTTCAGCACCCGGCTGTTCTCGCCGTAACCCGGCCACAGGAACTGGCCGCGCTCGTCCTGGCGGAACCAGTTGACGTAGAAAATCTTCGGCATCCGCGTTCCATGCCGCTCTCCCATTTTGAGCCAGTGGGCAAAGTAGTCGCCCATGTTGTAACCACAGAAGGGGAGCATGGCCATGGGATCGCGGCGCAGTTGTCCGACCGCGCCGGTGATGGCCGCCGTGGTTTCGCTGCTGACGGTGGCGCCCAGGAAGGTTCCATGCTGCCAGTTAAAGGCCTCGCAAACCAGCGGCACGTGCTGGCGCGGCGTCCGCCGAAGAGGATGGCGTCGATGGGCACGCCCTTGGGATCGTCCCACTCCGGCGCGATCACCGGGCACTGCCGGGCGGGAGCGGTAAAGCGCGCGTTGGGATGCGCCGCCTTGCGTCCGCTGGCGGGCGTCCATGGACGCCGCAGCCAATCGACCAGGAACTGCGGCTTCTCTTCCGTCATGCCCTCCCACCAGACGTCGCCGTCCGGCGTGAGAGCGCAGTTAGTGAAGATAGCGTTGCTCGCGACCGTGCCCAAGGCGTTGGCGTTGGACTTCATGCTGGTGCCCGGCGCAACGCCGAAGAATCCGCTTTCCGGATTGATGGCATAGAGACGTCCATCGTCGCCGAACCTCATCCAGCAGATGTCGTCCCCGAGGGCCTCTACCTTCCAGCCGGGAATGGTTGGGATCAGCATCGAGAGATTCGTCTTGCCGCAGGCTGACGGGAAGGCGCCGGCGATGTACTTGGACTCGCCCTCGGGATTGATGAGCTTCATGATCAGCATGTGCTCGGCCAGCCAGCCTTCATCGCGCGCCTGCACCGAGGCTATGCGCAGCGCATGGCATTTCTTTCCCAGCAAGGCATTGCCGCCGTAGCCCGAACCGAAGGACCAGATCTCGCGCGTCTCCGGGAAATGGCATATCCATTTTTCTTCCGTATTGCTGGGCCATGCCGTGTCGGCCTCATTCGGTGAGAGCGGAGCGCCCACCGAGTGCAATCCTCTGACGAAGTCGCCCTCGCCCAAAGCATCCAGCGCCTGGTTGCCCACCCGCGCCATGATGTGCATGCTGACCACCACGTAAGGCGAGTCGGTCAGTTCCACTCCGAAGCCGGCCAGCGGCGAGTCTAGCGGGCCCATGCAGTAGGGCACAACGAACATGGTTCTGCCCTTCATTGTGCCCGTGAACAGCTTCAGAAGCTTCTCCTTCATCTCCACCGGATCTTTCCAGTTGTTCGTGGGCCCGGCATCCTCCTTGCGGTGCGAGCAGATGAAGGTCCGGTCCTCGACGCGCGCCACATCGGCGGGCGTGGAGCGGACGAAGATGCTGTTGGGCCGCTTTTCCGCGTTCAGCGGAATGGCCACCCCGGCATCGATCATCAGCCGCGCCATCTCCTGGTACTCGCCGTCGGAGCCGTCGCACCAGTAGACGCGTTCCGGTTCGCACAGGCGCGTAACTTCTTCTACCCAATCGAGAAGCTTCTGGTTCTTAACCGCGTGCTGGGTGGGTTCGGCCTGGAGAAAACTGGACATAACACCTCTTCCACGGGCGCAACGCAACGCCCGATGTGCGTAGTAGCTTGAATTGCGAGATAAGCAGCCGGTTCCCCCACGAAACCGGATGCCGACGCATGCCCGGGCTCCCTCAAACATCAATGTTATGTTCGAGGTTAGATCCAGGCTGCGGCACGAAGCCGTTGGACAGCGATTACAGCAAATCCATCGGCAGAATCAAATGACTAAAGTCACGGGACGCGCCGGCCGTTGCGGCTCAGCGAATTCCCGCCTGGGCATATTCCGCTTCCAGCGCGGACAAATGCTCGAGAGTTTCCGCTACCGAGAGGGTGTATATCTCGCGTCCGCTCTCCTCGCCGTTCTCGATGATCGTCTTCAGGTAGTGGCCCGCGATCTGCACCGCCAGGGGATCGGTAATCATCTCTCCGCTCCGCCGGTTGTATTCCACCCACGCCGGATGCGGCAGTGCAATCCATACCGGCTGCCCATTCACCAGGAACTTGATGTCGATCGCATCCGCATGACGGGTCGCAATGGCGACGATCAAGGCCTGGTAAACGCAGTGCATCTGCTCGCCCGACCATCGATCTTTAACTCGGAAATCGTCGTACATTTGGTTGAAACTATATTCCCGCAAACCGGACCCAGCAACCTGCTGTGCTGTTAGATGCCCGCCGATTGGGAAAAAGACGAAAAATAAAGTACCGGATGGCCCCAGTTCCGGGGTGCCCGGTCCGGGGGTTGGATCAGCCAGAATACGGCTGGGAAAGCCCCTGCTGCTAGAATCGGCCCGTGAACAGGAAACAACGCCAGCCGCGCCCTAGAGCCGCCAGCCTCAAGATCCCTGCCCGGCGAGGCACAATCGAAATCCTCCGTGCCGATAACCTGGCGCAGCTCTCCGCTGGCCCGGCGACGGCGAAGACGGCCGCTGCCGAGGGAGCCGGTTCCACCCCAGCGAATGCGACGGCGGTATTCGCCAATTGGCTGGTGCACGGCTTCAGCACGCGGCAGGGAGGCGTCAGCCCCGAGTACGGCGGCCGGGTGCTGAACCTGGCCAGCACGCGCGAAGATACGCCGGAAAACATCGAGCAAAACCGGCGCTTGTTTCTGCGCGCCCTGCTTTCTCCGGCCCAACAAACGCAGAATTTGCCGGGAACCCCGGCGCCTCGGAAAACCAATCCATCCTCGGCGGCGGACCGGCTTTGGCCCCTGGTCACCGTCAAACAGATTCACTCCGCCATCATTCACCTTGTTGAGCAGCCGCCCAGCCAGCCGCAACAGGGCGACGGGCTGATCACGCGGACACCGGGAGTTCTGCTGGGCATCCAGACCGCCGACTGCATGCCCGTGCTGCTCGCCGACCCGGATCACCGGGCGGTCGGCATCTTCCATGCCGGCTGGCGCGGGACGCTGGCGCGCATCGTGGAAAAGGGCGTGGGCGAAATGCGCAAGCGCTTCGGCAGCGAACCGGAACGCCTGCAAGCTGCCATCGGTCCCGGCATCAGCGTCTGCTGCTACGAGGTCGGAGAAGAGGTCGAGCGCGAGTTCGAGTCGCAGTTTTCCTATGCCGCGGAGCTCTTCGAGAGCGTCTTCGAGTCGCGCTCGCTGACGGCGCGTTATCCGATGCTGTTCATGAACCAGCGCCCTCCCGGCCACGGCGACCCTGCGATGAAGCGTCACTTGAACCTGGTCAAGGCCAACCTGCTGCAGTTCCGCGACGCCGGCGTGGCTGAGAAGAACATCTTCTCTCTAGGCCTGTGTACCTCCTGCCGGACGGACTTGTTTTTCTCTTATCGCAAGGAACACGTCACCGGAAGGATGCTGGCCGTCATCGGCATCAGGCCGTAAAGCCCTCGCAATGGGTACTTAGGGCGGACCACCCGGCTTAGTTGAAGTTGGTGAGAAGGCGATTTCACACCAGTTAAGAGGATTGCCATCCTCTTCCTCTTGACAACCCCCTCAACTTCTCAATCTCTTGTAGACGTTCCAGCTTAATAGCTCAACAGCGCACCAGAGGGATGCATTGAGTATGATTGCAATTAAAACGGTCACAACAACCACAACGTGCTTATCTACCGTAAAATTAAGCAAAAGTCGATCTAAAACGAAGCCAGAGATCTGTATGCCGGGGAAGAGAGAAACTGCGGTAAACGGAACGGGGGCAATGTTAATCACGGGCCACAAAAAGCTGGCCAAATGTGCCCGCAGCGATGTGAGCGTCAGTATTGCGCCAATACTCTGGATGACTAAAAACGTCACCCAGAACACTTTTCCGGTTTGGGGATTACCGCCGCTCAGGTTTGCGCTTTGGACGGGTGATCTTACAAGTTTAAGCCAGGTTTGTACAACCCAGACAACGACCGCGATTTCGCCCGCGATGATCAGGGCAATGAGGACATAGTTCGGCCAGCGCTTCCTGTACTGTGAATATAGATTCCAGTAAGAGTTTGCAAAGTTGGGACGCCCTTCGACAGGCGGTCCCCAGGTTTTGAAATCCCGAGTTCGGGTGTCAAATATAAAGCGACGGACAGTTGAGGTCTTGAAATCGAACTGCGTACCGATGAAATAAGGATCGAAGAATTGCAGTGAGAGCGATGGTCGTTACTTCGTCAGCCGCAGAAGAATATCGGCGGCGATGTCGTTAAAAACATTCTGCAAGTCGGAATCACACGTTGAAGACGGGCAAGTGGTGACGAAATAGGCTTTGCCGGTGGTCTGGGTAAAATCATATGTCGAGCTGTCCGAGGTGTTCGCGAGCTGCTTGAGAAAAGACTGATTAATGTCGCTCCCCAGGCCAACCGAGTAAATGACAGTGGGAATCGGCGACTCGCTACGCATCAGCGTCGCCAGTTGGAGCATCCGGTACTCGGCATCCTGGGTAATGAGATCGCGGGTGTAGGGTTCGGTGGTGTTGTATTTTAGTGAAGGGAATCCGGTAGCCGCGCAGCAACTGGGCTGTTGGCCATCGGTGATGGAGCATCTGGAATCGCCCGTAGCCGGATTCATAAATGCGATGGTTCGGTTCTCGGTAGGAGCATTCCCGCCATAGTTGATCAGGGGATATCCCGGGCAGCTCAAATTATCCTGAATGGTGTTGGCTATTCCGTCGGTAAAGAACACCACTGCCTTGACGACGCTCCGGCCCGCAGGCACTGCCACGCTGTTCTGAGCCCTGGCGTCCACCAATCCGCCATAGGCATAGGTAGCGCCATTGAAGCTCATAGCCTTGGCTGCGCTTGTGATAGGACCTGTGAAGTTGTAGGTTCTCGCCACATTCACCGTATCATTTCCGGCAAAGCTGACCATGGAGACCTGATCGAGGTTGTTGTCGAAACGATTGACAAAGTCCACGACGGCAGGGGGCAGCGCGGATGCTCCGCCGTCATTGCTCATGGACCCCGACCTGTCTAGGACTAACGACATCACCAGGTCCGCGCGCGTCGATTGGGCGCTGGCGCCTATGCTGACCGCTGACGGACCGGGCACGAGACGCATGAAGAATGTGTTGATGTTGGCTGTGGCGCTGACGTTGAACACCCTGTTCCCGGAAGGACCGTCAGCGAAATTCCCCTGAAATTGTGGAGTCTGAGAATTGAGACTTGTCTTTGGATAATTGGCGGTAAATGAGTTCTGCGCCAGGATCGTTGCCGTCCCTTCTCCCCGATAGCGGTTGCGCATGCCCTGTAGACAGGCCGCGTCGACAGCTTTCGAGAGATTCGCTTTGGTGATGTAGGCAAAGCCCGAGTCGATGGCAAGTCCGGCAAACAGAAAGAGGACCACTGCCATGATCGACAGCATGATGATGGTCTGCCCACGCTCTCTATGTCTGTTCACACGATGCCGGAGCTTCATATCTTCCTCTTATCAGAAATACGCTATGTCATACATCGTCGACGGCATAGGTGAATCTCTATGGGCGCCTAGCAAGACGATATAGTGCGCTAGACGAAGAGTCGGCAGGCAGGTAGAAGTACTCTCTGATGGGCTGAGGGGAGCGGCACGCATGCCGTCAATGCACAGTTTGCCTTGATCGACGGCGGCGTTACCCAGTTGCGAGCCAGTCGCCAGCCCTCAGAATACTCTGGGCATCTCGTCGCTGCTGATCCGGTTTGCCTGTTGCTCGGCGAGCGGGCCGATAACCGGCAGTTTGAATATCTGGCCCTGGTAGCTCCTCACTACGCAGAGAAGCCAGATCGCCACTTCAGCCAGGCCCAGCAGAGGCCAAAGCAGTAGCACGCTCCACCGGATGACTGGCACGACGGCGATAATCTGGACCGCGAATGAAGCCAGAATACACGCCAGCGCCAGGAAGAGGCACTGAAAAGCGTGAAAGCGGACGAAGCGCCGCCGGCTATAAGGAAGAATCAGAAGAAAGATGATTGCCGGAATGATAGTGAAATACGCCAGCATGCCGGCAATGTTGTCTGAAAGCCCGGTCTTCGTTTCCCGCGCCGGAGCGGTTGCGGTGGCGGCGGCGAAAGACACGCCGGCTTGTCCCACAGGCTTTCCGCAGTTGGGGCAGAAGCTGGCCGTTTCAGCGATATCAACACCACAGGAAGTGCAGTTCAACATGTACCCTCCTTGCCTGGCAATGCTCAATACAGCTCATAACCATCCGCCGTTTTGATTGCAACATGCTCGCCAATACTTCTCGCACAGGTGCTGACATAAGCGGAACTTGAGTCCGCAGTATACATGGGACAGCAGAGACTCCGGGCTGTCAATATTCACAAAGTACTCTGCCGTCCAGACGAAGTACCCCTAACCCGGTTGTAGAGCATGGTGGCGGCACTAATACGAGCATAAGGTTGGGAGTTCGACAGGCACCTGAGTAACACTGTCCGGGTGGATCGAACAATATGAACTGATGAGACCCGGCTGAAGCATTCGACTGAGCAGCGTCGAAGAAAGACGAAAGTCTCAACGAGGTACCTGCGGCATGAGCGCACATGGGCTGTATATGGCAAACCCCAGCGATAACTACCGCTGGGGTTCTTGGGGAAGGGCTGGTCCCGGGGAAAGATGTAGATTCAAATCTCAACTACCTCTCAGTGGACTCAAGTTGAATATGAGCGTACAGCGTTTAATTCTGCCTTTCTAGAGGAACAAGGTACCATTCCATTGGTTACCTTTTTCCCCATTACAAAGAAGGTTCCCTTAGAACTATGCTCCTTCTGACCACATACTCAGAAGCCAGTGACAGCGACAAATACATCGCGCTTATTATTCGTATCACTCGTGAGAAGCGCGTCAGAAGTATCAAGAACCACTAGATGACCGCTGCTAGTAATCGCATAACGACTGGAATAAACATTGGTCGCAGGGCCGTTCTGGCCTATGGATACCGTCATAGGATTCGCCGATGGGGTGCATCCGGGGGTCGCTCCCATACAGGTATCGCTTACAAAGATCGCGATCGTGGTTGCAGCGCTGAATGCTACAAACCTGCCATCGGAGCTGATCGAGGGACGGCCGGCGACTCCGCTGCTCCCGGCAACATCAACCGAGGAGCCGGAACAACTTGAGGCGCCGATGCAGGTGTCCGTCACCCTAACGATGTTCTGGCCGTTCACTTGAGTGACATAGGCCACGTACCGACCCGTCGAACTCAAGACCGGCTGAGTTCCCGTTACCGTTGTCGGCGCGCAACTCCCGCCACCAAGGCAAGTTACATCCTGAATATAGACAGTACTTCCATCGTCGTAGGCTACGTAATGTCCATCGGAGGTGATGTCCGGCGCGTTGTGAGAACTTGCCGGAACCAGGACTATAGTTGAATTGACGAGTATCTCGCAAGTATATACGCGTAGCCGTTTGGAGGCTTGAAACAACAAGCGGGTTGGGAGTGCCCGAGTTGTCAGAATAAGAGATGAACGCCACATATTGACCGTTGGTGGAAATCGCCGGGCTAGAGCTCGGCTGATTGCTTTGCGCGCCGCTGGTTGCGACCGAGATGAGCGTGGTGGATGCCGTGCATCCCGAAGCGCCATTGCAGGTATCGCGGAGGAACACATCTTTCACCGAATTCGCGTCACCCGCGACCAGGTTGCTGGCATTCGAGGCAAAGGCGATGAAGCGCCCATCGGAGGTTATGGCAATTTCGTCCGGCAACAGGCTACTGTCATCATTCGGGCCGGCAGGGCTGTCAGAGACAGACACCAGTATGGTGGAAGGCCCACTGCAGCCGGTTGCACCGGTGGGGCAGGTGTCGCGAAGATATACATTCCGTTTCCCATTAGTGGCGGCGCCGCTGACCAGAGTTGACGCATCTGAGGCGAAGGCGACAAACCGGCCATCGGGGCTGATCACCCCGAACTGACTGTCGCCGTCGCCCTGAGTCTTCCCATCGCTGGCGACGGACGCCATGGCACTTACTCCTACCACAAAGAACGTCAAAGACCCCGACGACCCTCCGCCGGGAGATGGGTTCGTCACAGACACGCTGAATGCGCCCGCGGATGCAAGTGCAGTTTTGGGAACCGTTACTGTCAAAGATGTGCCGGCGCCGTTCACGCTGGCGCCGGCGAGGGTGTTGTCATTGAAGGACACAATGGAGGCCGGAACAAAATTCGTGCCCGTCATGGTTAGGGTGAAGCCGTCGCTTCCAAGTGCGGCCCATCCGGGAGACAGCGACGTAATTGCCGGGACGGGATTATTAATGGTGAAGGTAGCGGGTGGAGAGATTCCTCCGTCGAGATTGAGCACCGTGACAGCGGCCGTTCCCGGAGAAGCTACGTCGCTGGCGAGAATCGCTGCGGTCACCTTGCTGGAGGTGACATAAGTTGTCGTCCGGCTGTTGCCATTCCACTGTACGGTTGCTCCACTGGCAAAGTTGCTGCCGTTAACGGTTAAGGGGAAATCGGCCGACCCGGCATTCACGTTATTCGGCGAAAGGGAGGTGATCGTCGGCGCTACATTAACCACGAAGTTCGTGGTCGCGGAAGCTCCTTTATCCGGGTTAACCACCTTGACCGTGATCGTTCCCGCCGAGGCCACGTCGCTGGCGGAGATGGCTGCCGTCAACTGCGAGCTGTTGACGAAAGTCGTTGCCCGATTATTTCCGTTCCACTGCACGGTCGCGCCGGAAACAAAGTTGCTCCCGTTCACGGTCAGCGTGAAATCGCCCGAGCCTGCGCTGATGTTTGCAGGCGAGAGCGAACTGATCGAAGGATCCGAATTAATGGTGAAGGTAAAGGGAGCGGAAACCGCGGCCGTCCCTCCGCTCGGCGCCGGATCGGTCACGGTTACGTTGACAGTTCCTGGCGACGTTACCAGGCTGGCCATAACCGTGGCCACAATCTGCGTGCTCGTCAGAGAGGTCACGGTCAGATTGGTCGTGCCGAACTGTACGGTAGCCCCGGGTGATCCCGTGACGAAGTTACTGCCTGTAATCGTTAACGGAAAGTCGGCCGAGCCTGCTCCTATAGCGCTGGGGGACAACGCGGTAATCGTAGGGTTGTAGATGGTGAACTTATCGCCGGCTGAAACAGCCGATGTGCCGCCACCCGGCACGGGATTGGTTACGGTAACGTCGAACGTGGCCGCTGGCGTTGTAACAGCACTGGCCGGAATGGCAACCGTTAGCGAGGTCCCGGCGCTGTTGACTGTAGTAGGAGTCAGGTTGGTGCCGTTAAATTGTACGGTAGAAGCATTGGGAACAAAACCGCTGCCGGTCACGGTCAGATTGAACCCGGCTGCTCCCGCTATCACGCTGTTTTGAGAGAGAGCGCTGACCACTGGCTGGGGATTGCTTACTACGAAGGTAGATAGCGCGGAGGCGCCTCCGCCAGGGGTTGGATTTGTAACCGTAATAGAGATGTTGGCGCCCACCGCGATCTGGCTGGCCGTGATGTTGGCCTGCAACTGAGTGCATAGGCCTTTGGTGCACGAGCCGTTTACCACCGCGGTCGTCAAAGCCGTACCGTTCCAATTGATGACAGCTCCCTGCACGAACCCGGCGCCGTTCACGGTCAATGTAAATGCGCTCGTATAGGCTGTTGCCGACGGGGGACTGAACGAGGTGATGGTGGGCACCGGATTGCCTACCGTGAACTGAGCCGCCGCCGAGGTGCAAGCAGGCGCCGAGGGAGGAGAGCCGCACATTCCTCCCGGGTTGACAACCGTCACATTGATAGCGCTCGATACGGATGAGATGTCGTTGGCGGAGATCGATGCGGTCAGTTGCGTGCTGCTGATGATACGTGGTTGCGCGCGCGCTGCCATTCCAATAAATCGATGACGACTGTCCGGACGGTGAATTCGTTACGAATCCCATCCCGCTCACCGTCAGCGTAAACGCCGGCCCGCCGAAAGTGGCGCTGGCGGGGGAAAGCGAGAGATTTGCCGGAACCGGATTGTAGCTGGTAAAAGTCAAATGCCCCGACGTGCCGCCTCCCGGCGCGGGATTGGATACAGTTATGCTGGCGCTCCCAGCGATGGCGATATCAGCGGCCGAAATCGTCGCCGTAATCTGCGTGGTGCTGACATAGGTGAAACCGTTCGTGCGCGGTGATCCATTCCAGAGGATGGTCGATCCCGAGATGAAGCCCGTACCGTTCACGGTCAAGGTGAAGTCGGCGTCTCCCGCAATCTCGTAGCTTCCCCCGGTCGCACTGCTCGAAACCGATGTGATCGTCGGCGCAGGGTTTCTGCCGTTTACGGTGAAGGTGGCGGGCGCTGATGTTCCTCCGCCGGGCGCGGGGTTCACAACCGTGACATTGGCGCTCCCGGCCGTAGTCAGGTCGGTCTGCGAAATGACAGCCGTAAGCTGGGTGCCGCTAGCGTATGTAGTTGGGCGATTGCTGCCGTTCCATTGCACCAGGGAACCGGTAATGAAGTTCGAGCCACTCACAGTCAGGGTCAGCGTGGGGTCGCCGGCGGTTGCGCTGGACGGCGACAACGAGGTGATTGACGGCACTGGATTGGGTGTGACAGTGAACGGTAGACTATTCGACGATGAGATCGGCACAGCATTGACGACCGTCACTTGGCCCGTACCTGGCGCGGATATCGCGGGAAAGCTGGCTGTCAAATTACCGGTCACGGGATCGTAGTTGATCTGGGTTGGATTGCAGTAATTATTGCCGTTGCAATAGCTGCCACTGGTGAAGGTTAAGAACACGCTTGAAGCTGCAGTGAAGCCGCTGCCGGTCAGGGTCATCGGAAATGGAGTTGCGACTAAGACCGAAGTTGGGCTTATCGAATACAACTGAATTGCCGCTGGTTTCGCCTGCGCAGCTTGGACGCTACTGCTTGAACCACCGCAACCTGAAAGAACACCCAGAAGAACTCCACAAATAAGCCAGCACAGGACGGCACCGGAGCGTTGCAGCATGCAAACCTCTCACAGCGATAGAGCTTGGGTCCTGTAACAGATGGCACCGTTCCCGCCGCTGAAAAGGGTCCCGATCCGGTCGCCTGTCATTGGTGACACTATCGAGGAATTAGATCCCACCGTTCAGTGCGGAAACATCCTCGTCAGCGGAATCAAGACGGGATCATGGAATGAAAGAAGCTGCTGCGCAATGAGAGCAAAGTCCCTACGGAAATAGGACCGATTGCCAATCTCCGTAGTGACTAGCCAAAGAAACACGGAAGAAATATCTGTAATAGTCACGGGCCGTGACTTAGAGCGTCGCTGACTGTTATGGAGCCGCCGAGAAGGATTGCCCGTTTGTGGGGGTTCCGCCGAACAACGAGGGCCGCATCGACACCACAAAATGAGACAGGATGTCCTGATGCAACTTTAGTAAAAACCGGCACCTTAGGAAAGTCGAAGTGCTTTGTAATACTAGGTATACGCTCACCTATGTTTATGAGTAAGTGGCGCCTACTCGGGCGTTCCCATTATGGGAGTCATTTTAGTACAACAGCACTAATAGGAGATTGCATTTAGCCATGCTTAGGACGAGAGTATTAGAGTCTTTGTTAAGTGTATTAGAGTCTTTGTTAAGTGTATTAGAGTCTTTGTTAAGTGTATTAGAGTCTTTGTTACGCCTTCGTTGGTTCGTCCTGACCACGGTCATTCAAGGAAAGTTGATGTTGGGCCTTGCTCCTAGGTTTCACTGGCTAGTAGGAGAGCCAGCCGTATGGCCACCGCGAGGCTTGCTTTTCCAATGACGGTGTTGGTCTCAGACAGCACACGGATGGGTTGTGAGCTGCTTTCCTCCGGATTGAGTTCGAACGGATTCAACTGCCAGGTTTTGGCCGCGGGCGCCAGCGGCAAGTCTATTCTGCAAATCGTCGAAAATAACAAACCGGCGGTAGCCTTAGTCAGCCTTGCGCTGGAAGAAGGCCCTGTTGCAGGTCTCCAGGTACTGAAGGAACTCCAACAACAGGATCCCAATGTCCCCTGTGCCCTATTAATGGATAATCCGGCTCCCGATGTCGCGATGGAAGCCTTTCGCAGGGGAGCCAAAGGCGTGTTTCTGCGTAGCAACTCCCTAAATACATTATGGCACTGCGTTGAAGTAATAAGTGAAGGCCAGATTTGGATCAGCAGTGAGGATCTGAACCATATATTGGTAGCATTCTCCACAGCGGTTCCTATAGCCTTTAAGAATGCGAAAGGAGAAGAGTTATTGAGCCAACGCGAGCGGGAAATGGTCATGCTGGTGATGCAAGGACTAACCAACCGTGAGATCGCGCGCCAGGCAAACATCAGCGTACATACAGTCAAGAACTACTTGCTGCGAATCTACGACAAGCTAGGCGTCAGTAGTCGTGCGGAACTAATTATTTATACCGTTCACCGGCAACAGTAACTATATATCACTATTGTCCTCACTCCTTATAGATGTATGATCCGATTACTCTTCCTATGCTCGTCCTACAGCTTCCTAGATAAGATTCCTTCTATCACAGCTAATGAGTAGCAAAAGATTTCTCGGTTCGGTAACTGAGATTAGAAGACGGGGCCATAGGTACCACAGGTACTCAGTAGACGGACTAACTACAAGCTTTAGACCTACCTCCAGCAGGAGTGTTTCGGCTCCTGCGACATGCCTATTTCACAGGGCCGCATGACCTCTAAAGAAAGAGACATCCGTCTCCTTGTGTGTTTATCACCTCCGGACTAGATTCCCCAAACGCGGCCTTGTACCGGATTTCGGGAGTACAAGGATCGCCGGCCGAACCTGAGAGTGTGAAGTCTGCGAAATCCGGGTCGCAAGTTGTGAAAGCAACATAGGCGACACCCACGCCAGTGGAGTTGAGTGACGTGCACTCGAACGGATATAGCCCGAAACGAGATAGTGCGGCTGAAAACGGGCCGGCTGGAAAGCCGGATCCGGCTGCCCTGAACAAATCTGCTTCCGACGGGCACGCCATAGCCAACGAGCCGCGAGATTTGCTGTCTCCAACGCCAATCGCTATTTCAGTTCTGGTATCCGACAGTACGGAGATGGGGTGTGAGCTGCTCTCTACCGCCCTGACCACGACCAAAGTAGGTTTTCACATTGTGGGGGCGGCGATCTCCAGCAAGCGTCTCTTGGAGACAGCCATTGCCGTCAAGCCGGAGGTTGCGCTGGTCAGTCTCGCGCTACGTGAAGGTCCGACCGCCGGCCTGCAGGTCCTGAAAGAGCTGCGTACGCAGGTGCCCGCGACGCAGTGCATCCTGCTGATGGATAAACCCAGTCAGGATACTGTCACGGAAGCCCTGCGGACCGGCGCCAAGGGCATATTCCTGCGCAACAGCCCGGTAGAAATGCTGCTTCGTTGCATCCGGGTGGTGCGGGACGGGCAGGTGTGGATCAGCAATGCCGACCTGCGCCGCATCATCGACGTCTTTTCCACTTGGACCCCGGTGAGAGTCCAGAACGCAACCGGACAGGATGTTCTCAGCAACCGCGAAAGAGAAATCGTCTCGCTGGTGGTGCAGGGCCTCAGTAATCGTGAAATCGCGCAAGAAGCGCATCTCAGCGAGCACACCGTCAAAAATTATCTGCTGCGGATTTTCGACAAGCTGGGCGTCTCGAGCCGCGCGGAGTTGATCGTGCGCATTCTCAGCGACCAAGGTACCGGTACATGATTCGCCGGCGAACAGTCAGTGAACACGGCGTAAATCCGTTGCCGGCGCGAATGGCTGCCCGGCGCGCGATGTGTCGCCGCTACATGCGCGATTTGGTCACTCTGGTAACAGGAAATAACAAACTTAATAGGCTGTGCGCGCCGACTATTGTTTTCGAGTTGTTCGTTCAGGCTATTGGTCCAGAGTCTTTGGTCAGCTACTTACCTTGCCGGACTAGAGCTACTCAGCACTACAAATTAAGAGAACTTAGGCTTCTTGCGCATGCTGACTCACGAGTCTAAATTCCGGTCCAAGTATCAGGCTGTTTCTGACGGCCCGGCAGTTTCGGCTCCAGAAGTAACACTCAAAGCGTAAGGAGGAAGCATGCGTAAAGTATTTGGAGTAGTTCTCACGGTTTTGCTGGTCTTCTCGGTGACAGCGATCGCGGCGGATAAGACATTATCCGACCAGCAGCTCGCCGGGGTTATAGCCGGCACGAACTTCGATTCCGAGGGCGCCTCTGGAGCGCTGGTTGCCAACGGCTCCAGCAAGAGCGACACAGACGTCAACAAGGTCGACCTGAGCGGATATGCGATGGCGGGAGTCAAGGGGTTGACTGTCGCTAACACGTCAGGCGGGATGCTTGCGGTCGGCATCAACGTGTTCGACGGTTCGACGCTGACCAACGTATCTGGGGTCAATTCCGGCCTGCCGAGTGTAGCCAGCACCCTTACCTAGCGTTAGACAGTCGAACTACCTGAGCAACTACGCGCCGGGACCCGGTAACGGCGTGACCCTGATGGGTTACAAATCCTCCGGGAGTCTGTTCCTGGATGACCCGAGCCTGACAATCAAGAACAACTCCTTTAACCTCGATTTGGCCGCCTGGCAGTCCAGCAAGTTCAACGGCTCAGCGCTGGGGCTGTGTTTCGGAATTAGCCGGGTCGGAGGTAAATCCCCTGAAGATCTCCGCCTTCCCGTTCGGGGGAGCTTCAGTGACGGGCTGCGCCGTTCTCGGCGGGGCCTGCGGAACTCTTGACGCTCGGGCTCCCAGAGGTCCGGATTCTATGCGGACTTGGACTCTGACCAGTTCTACATGAAGTTCACAGCCGACCAGATCGCTTGGCGCGGTCCGCTGTACATCGGCTACGCCTCGGCCGGCGACATCGTGCTGGACGGCTCGACCGAGACCACGAAGGAGATCTCCGTCGTGGAGCTGAGCGGCAACACCATGAACGGCGCGTCCGGCGTTTACATCCTGAATGCGGCGAATACGCTGGCAGGAATCGGTGTGAACGTTGGCACGATCGGCTCGGCTGCCCAGTTGCAGTCGTTCACTCAGTGCAACACGGTCACCAACAGGATCGGGAAATAAGCATGGTACGGCGGCGTGTGAGAGGAGCTCGCCTCCTCTCACACGGCTGTCCGGTACTCCGAGACGAGGTCAAAGCATGAAGCAGAAATGGATTCTCGTCAGTGCCGTCCTGATCCTGTTTGCCATGGTCAGTCCGGCCTGGGCTGCAGGCGGCCACAAGCTTACGGACCAGGAATTGGATCAGGTGGCGGCGGGTGACTTCAACGCGCAGTTCATGGATGGTGCCCTGAACCTGTCGTTCGACACTGGGAATAAGTTCAAGAACCGAATCACCGGAACCGGAACGATGGCATTCCAGGCTATGAATCTGCCGAATTCCTGCGACCAGCAGACGTGCACCACAACGTCGACGATCAACAACGGGTCGATGGGAATCATCAACATGACCGGGAATGCCCAGCAGAATCTGAATTCGCTGGTAAACATCGTGGCCGTGAATTCGCTGATTCAGGTGCTGACAAATCTCCAGGTCAACATAGGCGGGTCCAACAACACTACCTATCAGTCCAACAACGCGAATGCGAATGGGCTGCAGATTGTAAAGAGCTCACATCCGTGAAGAGACTAAAACAATTCGTTCTTGTCTCGGCCTTTGCGGCACAGCTCCTGGCGCTGAGCTTACCGGCTCGAAGCCAGGGGCTGGCCGCGGGCATTGGCGCCCTGCGCGAAACCAAGCCGGTGCGCTCTTGGCATGAACTGCGGCAGGAAGCGGTAATTCGCCAGAAATGGGACCTAAGCTGCGGCGCGGCAGCACTCAGCACTATTTTGACCTACGATCTGCGCGTGCCGGTCTCGGAGAGCGAAGTAGTGGTCTGGATTCTGCGCCGGTCCGACCCGGTGAAGATCCAGGCGCGCGGCGGCTTTTCGCTGCTCGACCTGAAGCGCTTCGCCAAGTTCCGCGGCTACGGGTCGGAAGGCTACGCCCAGTTGACCCTGGAAGAACTGCAAGGATTGAACCGGCCGGCGATCGTAGCCACGCGGGTTAACAACTTCAACCATTTCATGGTATTTCGCGGCATCTTCTCCAACCGGGTGGTGCTGGTCGATCCTTCGTTCGGCAACATAACCATGCCCATCAGGCAGTTTCAGGAAATCTGGATAAGAGGCATCGCTTTTATCGTTCTACCGCTCAATGCCGAGGCGCCAGCCGGATTACGGCCCAAACGCACCGATTTACTGGTGGCGGATTTGAATTCTGTCTACCGCCAAAATGTTGCCGGCAGCATGTCCCACGGTTATGCCGCCAACCAGGTGTTGCGCACGGCGGTAGAGGCCACCATCAACCCGTACTTTAACTGGCAGCCCGTGAAGTGAAACCGTGTTGGTCCAGAGAGGGAGGGGCCTGCACCGATTCGAGGCGCGATATGTCATGGGTTCGGATAGCTACTCGCATCGTTTGCACCGCGGCCCTGGCGGGTCTGCCTGTGGCGGCGCAGCAGAATCCGGTTCCATCCGGACAATCAGACAACGGGATCCAGCAGCTCCAAGACGCGTTGCGGCAGCGTGACCTGATCATCGAGAAGCTGGAAAAGCGAGTGGACGCCCTCGAGCGCCAGACGCGAGCTGCTCCCGCTGAAGCGCCAACAGCGCCGCCGGCTCCGAATCTGCCTGGCTTCACCACCAAGCTGGCTCCGACGCCGGCCGCTCCCAAGACTTCCGCCACGCTCTACGACGAGGAAGAACGCGTTGCGCGCGCGACTCTGGACTCCACTTTGATCTCTCGCGGCAGCCTGTTATTGCCCAAGTGGACGATGGAAGCCCAGAATAGCCTGACCTATTACAACGCCTCCTCGAACAATATCAGCATCAACGGCTATGCCATTCTCCCTGTCCTGGTAGTGGGAGATATTCTCTCGGCTCGCATACAGCGCGAAATCGTTCTGGGAGCGGCGACTACGCGCCTTGGCCTGCCCAAAGGATTCCAAGTTGAAGGGCGTGTTCCTTATGGGTACGAGAGCCAGCGCAACGTCAATGCCGACAACACAGAGACGTCGAACCACTCCTATGGGCTTGGCGACGTGGAGGTCGCACTCTACAAGCAGGTGGCTTACCAGAAGAAGGGACGCCCGGACGTTCTATTAGGCCTGCGCTGGAAGAGCACAACCGGCAAAGATCCCTTTACGGTAGGATCGAACATTCCTACCCTTGGCAACGGGTTTCATGCTCTCCAGCCGAGTATAACCTTGGCTAAAGCAAGCGATCCGGCCGTGTTCTTCGGCGGGTTTGCCTATACCAGAAGCTTGGCGGACACCAAGAACATTCAAAGCGTCGGCCCCAGCGGCACGACGACAACCATTGGATATGTGGAGCCAGGTGATAACTATACCTTTAACGTCGGCGCTGTGATGGCTTTGAACTCGCAGGTTTCGGTCAGCGCCGGCTACCAGCAAGGCTTCACGCGCTCATCCCGGCTGGGTGGCGCGATCATCCCAGGATCATTCCTTAACACGGCGGTTTTACAGCTAGGCGGCTCTTACATGTACGCCAAGGGACGAACCCTGGACCTCACACTGGGAATAGGCTTGACGAGAGATTCGCCCGACTTCCAGTTCACCGTGGCGATGCCGATTCGTTTCTCCTTGAAGCGCCCGAAGCTGGCGGCCTCTGTCAGACCGGCCCAGGAAAAAGCGGCAGGGGGCGAAGGTACCCAATCGGAGGTGAAGCAGTAACAAGCGCAGTCCCTATACCCTTGCCCACGGCTTCGTGATGCTCAGGAATCTCAGTCGGGCCCAAAAGAGTCAGGACCCCGTACGGGTTCAATTGTTTTTTTGCCGCAAGGCTTGAGGAGGGAAAACATCATGCGCAGCCGATTCATTTCTGCATTCGCCATATTGGTCGTAATGGTAGCTTCGATATTCTTCGCCAGTTGCGGGGGACATCACGGCAGCGGCGCGTCGGTTGCTGACAACACTGCCGGGGCGGGTGGGGGCGGCGGTACAGGAGGAAACGGTACCGGAGGCGGTGGAGGTAGCGGTGGTAGCGGAGGGAGTGGAGGCAGTGGCGGAAGCGGCGGTAGCGGTGGAGGTGGTGGTGAGGGCGGAGGCGGCTCAACACCGGTAGTCTCCAACTACATCGGTGTGCAGAGCACGGGGCATATCTGGAAAGCCAGTATTACCAGCGCGACTGACGGCAGCGCCGCTCAGTACACCTTTACTGACATCTCGGTGACTCCCAACGTTCAGTCTGCCGGGACATTATCGCCGCTGGCGAACGGTTTTTCGGCAATCAGCGAAACCAACGGATTCGTGCTGGAGGTCGTCCCTAAAGCCGGCTCGCCCGGAATAGCAGCAATTGTGAGCCGCGATGGCGATCCGAATCCGATCTTCCTGTTGCCGCAAGCCACGTCCTGTCCGGCCGTCAGCACGGATCCCAATGCCCCGACAACCGCGCAACTGGTCAGCATGGGTGGTTCCGGCTGGAACGCCAGTTCCGGGATAGCCGACGATCCTTCCATCTACCTGTATTCCAGCTCCGGCTCTCTCACTCTCAGTGTCGTATCTGAGACGTGGGGAAGCAGCATATCGACGACCACCGACAGTTCGGGGACTTGTTCCAACGCGATAATGTCGTGGCCCACGATCGGAACAATGATCGCCGCTCCGCTGGCAGGTCAAGCCGTGCAGTCTACTCTCTATCTTCTCAGCCATGGCATCGGCAACGGTGCTGAAGCGGGAGGATCTCCACTGGACTCCGCGGTGTTGGCGTACTCCCCCGCGGGCAACTATGTCGGCGTGGTGTCTGCTGCCAAGCCATCGCAGCCGATAACCACCAGCCTGATAGGAGCCAGCGTCGTTGGCGGAGCCACAGTCGACGGCCTTTACCATACGCTAATGGGAACCCTGCAGGGTGGCCGGTTTGATGCCGCCGCGCAAACCTACAATGACACTGAAATTACCATCAGCCTGCTTAGCAGCGGAGGAAGTGAAATCGCGACTTTGGAGGATACAGGCATCGGAATGAGCAGCCAAACCGAGATCCGGGTAGTACCGACTTTTTATTCCGGTAAGTATTTTCTTTTTGGTTTCAGCGAGACCTCTTGGGGGGCACCTTACGCCATTGTGCTGATACAGCAATGATAGTGCGAGGCGCGAGTTACGGCGCGGGGTTAACCTGCGCCGAATCTTTCTCCCGCGAAATGGCACTGGCCGGGGTAGCGGTCATGCACCACTCCCTAAAAGAGAATCCATCCGGCCGTCCGGATAGGATCTTTAGCGAGCCGACTCTGCTGATCGGGTGCCATAACGAGCGCTTGTTCTTTACCCGGTTCCTGACAAAACGGGGGTGCAGGATTGCTTTCGCTGCCAACAGCGAGCAAGCCTGGCCTTTGCTGCGTGCGGCAGAGCCGCCCCGGCTTCTGATCGTGGATTACGAACTTCGGGGCGCGATCGGAATATGCCGGCGTTTGCGCGCCGGCGCGCCTGCTCCGGGTCCTTATATCCTTATGCTCACGCCCAAGGCGGATCCGCTTGTGACGATGCGCGCTCTTGAATCCGGCGCCGACGATTGCATCGTCAAACCGTTCATCCCCCGCGAGCTTGACGCGAAACTAAAAATTGGCTGCCGGGTATTGCGGCTTGAGAAACAACTGGAAACACTGCGCGAAGAGCTGGGGCGGGCATCCAGGTACGACGACTTAACGGCCCTTCTGAACAGAGGCACCGTGCTGGAGCAGCTTGGCAACGACCGCGAGAGGGCATTGCGCGAGCAGACAAACCTTGGCCTGATGCTGATTGACGTCGATTATTTCAAGCGGGTCAACGATACCCTCGGCCACCTCGCGGGAGACCAGGTGCTGGCGGCGGTCGGGGATCGCCTGCGCTCGCAAACGCGTCCTTACGACTCGGTTGGACGGTATGGAGGAGACGAGTTCATAGTGATCATGCCTGGCGCCGGCCAGAAGGAACTTGAGCGCAGGGCCGAGATGATTCGCGAATCGATCGCAACTCTCAGTGTGGATTGCGGCTCTGCCATATACTCACCCACAATTTCAATTGGCTTGTCCGTGCTCAATCCGCGGTCGCCCGCCTCATGCGAACAGCTCTTCAAGCTGGCCGA
Source organism: uncultured Acidobacteriota bacterium (assembly GCA_963791145.1). GTDB lineage: Bacteria > Acidobacteriota > Terriglobia > Terriglobales > Acidobacteriaceae > CAWBRT01. The sequence continues at coordinate 298,813 of CAWBRT010000002.1, forward strand.
TTCCGCTCTCTACCAGGCAAAAGGTGAGGGAAGAAATCGAATAGCGTTCAGGGCAGAGATGTCGCAGCCGGGCGGGCCAACGCTGCATTTGGACCGGCAAGGCACCGCCAACCGGCAAAGTGCACCGCTAGAACCCAATAAAACGACAGAGATCCGCAAGGCAGGAACAGCCCGGAAACGGCAGATTCCCGGGCGATAAGCCGGATGTGACTGAAGTCTTGCAGCGGCTTTCGGTCAAACGCCGGCTTGCGCTCGCATGCGCCGAGCCGGTTTCCCGGCCACCTGGCGGAAGATTTCCGCGACCTGCGTGTAGAAGCCGCGATCGTTGATGTGGGCATCCACCTCGACGATGCTGGTGCGCGCCGGTGCAACTGCCTGCTTCAGTCCTGCCAGGAAGGCGGCTGTTGCCGCAGGATTATACCAAGAGTCGGCGGGAGCGCCGCTTGCAGCGACACCGCGAGGGCCGCCAACGCGATCGTTGCCCGAGAATCCCCTGAGCGGAACTACCACAGCGCTTTCCGCCGCGCCTCTGAGTTTGATCGCGACCTGCCGGCCGATCTGGAAGTTCTCATCCGGCGAGGTGCGCATCAGGGTGTTCTGGGCATTGTGGTAGATAAAGGAGCGTCCTTGCGCGAATCGCGCGGGAATGTTCTTGCCCCAGAAATTGACGAAGTCGACCGCGCCCGGCACCACCACTACGGGAATACCCTTCGCCGCCGCCGCTTCCAACCGTCCCGGACCGGCATCGAAGACTCCGCCCAGCAAGTGATTGCCGATTTCGTTGATGGTTATATCCAGTACGGCGCAGGTCTCGGTTTCAAGCACCTGCTCTTCCAGGGCCCGGCCGCCGATTCCATTGGTGTGAAAAACCATCACCTCAAAGTCCGTGGCCTCAAGCTGCTGCTTCAGTCCTAGGACACAATCCTGGGTCAAGCCCAGCATCGAAGCAGCGACGAGCTTCTTCTGCGCGGGTTTCGTCGCGGGCAGCGCGGGCCCGAGCATTCCCGCCATAGCTGCGGCCGCATTGTCGATGATCTTCTGGGTTACGCGGTTCAGACACAGGTCCATTACGGAATTAATGAGCATGATATCTTTGGTCCCGGCGTTCGCCCTGGGGTCCCCGGCTGCCATGACGGAGACGACCAGTTTAGGAAGCCCAATCGGAAACGCCTTCATGACCTCGCAGGCCAGAAGGCTCCCATTGGCGCCACCCATGGCCATGATGCCGTCCAGATTTCCTTGCATTTCCATCTGCCGCAGAAGTGCTGTCGCGCCTTGCACCATCACCTTGCCGGCTTCCATCTTGTTGAGTGCAGCCAGGGCGGTGAAGGCGTGGCCGGCGGCTGCCGCTATGTCATGGCAGGAACATTCCGCCGGCCAGGCGGTTGCGGTTCGGCAACTGATGTCCAGCATTACTGTTTTCAGCCCGAGGGCCCGCAAGCGGCCGAGCAGATACTCGTACTCCGGGCCCTTGGTGTCCAGTGTGCCAAGGATGGCTACGCATTTCTCCGGCATGGGAGACAACTCCGTCGGCTATTTTGCCGCCGCCGCGGCTTTCACGCTCTTGTACTGGCGGGTCACTTCCGTGATGCCCGTCTCAACCGGGAATCTCTCGCCCGCCGATCCGCCCATGAAACCGGCCAGGTTACGGACCCGGCTGTTAACGTAGGCGAAATCGTTGGGCTTGGCCACCGGGCCTCCGTGGCAGATGACCAGCGTCTGTGGGCTGCGGTTCTTGACGGCATCGATGATGACCTGGATCTTGCCGACCGCCTGATCGAGGCTGGGAGCAGTCTTGGCCCCGATTGTCCCGCCGACGGAGTTGCCCATATGGGCGATGACAAGGTCGCAGCCTGCAGCGAGCATTTCTAAGGCCTCCTCTGTCGTGGAGCAGAAGGCCTGGGTGAAGAGTTCTTTCTGGCGCGCCAGGCGGATCATCTCAACCTCTTTCGCCCAGCCCAGCCCAGTCTCTTCCAGCGCCATGCGGAACAAGCCGTCGACCAGGGCCAGCGTGGGGCAATTCAGGATGCCGCTGAAGCCGGCGTCGATAACCTTGTCCAGCAACCGGCTCATATCGCGCGTGGGATCGGCGCCCAGCAGTCCGGCAGTAAGAGGCACTTGCTTGAGTGTGGGAAAGATGTCCCGCTCGCCCAATTCCAAGGTAGTGGCGTTGCTGTCACACAGCGGCAAATATCCGGCCATGGAGCTATGACCAGCCATGCGGTATTTGGCGATGGGATAGGTGATCAATATATCGGCGCCGCCGGCCTCGCAGAACTTGGCGGAAATTCCGGTGCCCACGCCAACCGTGTACAGCGGCCTGCCGGCAGCCACTTCCTGGTTCAATCTCTGCAACACTTCCGTTCGGGTATAGCGCTTGCCCATGCTGGCTTCTCCTTTGTGCGGGATAGACCGGATTCGCGGAAGGTATATCCGACGAAGTAGACGCGCGTCTCGCGCGGCGGTGATTCGAGTGGATACGTATCTCGGAATTCGCTCTAGGCCAACAATATGGCACATTTTTGGGAATTTTGCCGTGATCGCCTGCACCGCTATATAAAGGTCCAGCGCCAGCCAGGATTAGAGCAAAACCAGGGATGGTGTATACCGAAGCGAAACGTTCCAGTCGCCGCGACCACCAGGGAGCGGCGACAGTAAGCAGAACTTGAAGGTCTATAACATCCCTGGTTTTGCCGTAGTGCCAGTGAACTGACTGCAATCCAACAACTTGGCGTAAGCAGAGTTCCTGCCATGGCCGGTTTCGCGGCGATGCAGGCGGGTGCGCTATGCGGGAGGGATTCCTCTTGTTTCTCTGGCCGTCGTCAGCGTCAGTGGCGGCGGCCAGATGAACGTGTGCTAGAAGTTGCTTCTCATTGCCCCAGCAGGCCCGCGCGCAACTCGGCATCGCTCATCGATTTCAGGGGCGGGGCCTGGCCGCCCGGTATCGCAGCCTCGGCTACGTTCAGCATCCAGCAGGTGGATACGTATTCCGCGCTGATCACCATCAGATCGACAATCTGCTGATCGTTCAGGAATTTCTTCAGGTTATTGAAGGTGGCGTCGCTGACCTTGTGGTTCAGGGACAGCTCGACGCAGAACTGATATACGGCCGCCTCCGCGGGCGACATCGAAGCCGGTCGCTTGCCTTCCTTCAGTTGGTCGGCGACTGCCTTGGAAAGACCGGCCTTGAGGGCGAGCGGGTAATGCGCCCACCATTCATATTGCGCGCTAGCCAGCCTGCCCTGAATCAGAATGGCAAATTCATTCAGGTTGTGGGGAACTGAGGTTCCGAAGCGCAGGTACCTCATCAGGGCAAATCGTTTGGCCGCCATCTCCGGGCTGCGGAGGAGAACATTATAAGGTCCGCCCAGTCCGCCGCTGGATACTTTGAGAAATTCCTTGGCAACTGCTTTCTGCTGCTCATTCAGTTGCTCCATGGTCAATTGCGGGAAGCGCGCTGGCTTCGGCTCTGTTTCTGCTTTGGCGGACGGACCGGGTGTGGGAAGCATCTGCTGCCTCTCCTGAAATGCAACCTCTGGATTACGGCTACTCTGGGCCGCAAGTTGCGTTGTACCACCGGCGAGCAGGACTGAGATAGCAAGAATCGGCAATATATAAACGACAGAAATCCTGTGAAATATCATCGTATCCGTTCCTCTTTGTGGCTGCGATCGGCAATGACCCGCTGGAGCTTTGCTAAGGGGACACTTTACAAAAAGCGCCAGTTAGCGGTCAAGCACCATTCCCGCAGCCAGGATGTCTCGTGCCGCTGTCGGGAACAGAAGCCCGGGCTCGAACAGATTTCCGGCGCCATCACCAAAATGGAGCAGGTTACGCAGAAGACAGCCGCCAGCGCGGAAGAGGGTGCGGCAGCGGGTCCGGCACTCAAGCTCAGGCGGATACCTTGCGCAACCTGATCGGCGAACTGCGACGCTTCGTCGACGGGCATGCGGGCGAGAGCAGGCAGCGTGGGGTCTAGTGGAACGCCAAGGGCGAGCAGTTCGGTAGAGACGTGACTTGGGGAGAACTGGCCCGGAAGGAATCGGTTCAGCTGGCGCGATTGGAATCGCGGGAGTAGTCTGCCCCAGAGCTGTCACGGCGTATATGCAGTACCAATCCGCAATGTCGAGAACGCCCAAACTAAAACCGATCCCAATAGTGCTATGTATCCGATGCATACGAGAAACGCGACGATCTCGGATACTGTCGGTCTCACGATCTTCATGCCGCCCAATTTCCCCAACTTGACGACAATCACGACTTTTTCCTCCGTAAACACCTTACGGCCTTAACGGTAGGTGGCAAAGGAATACCGTCATCATAAAAGTTGCAGAATCAGTAGCATAGGATGGAATACTATATGTGGAATACTATGCAGCCGCCATTCCTTGCAGTTGGGTTTTCACGGGCGTAAGTTTGTGGCTGGAGCTGGTAAAGATGAAAGAACTTTCAAATGAGCAGACGGAATACGCCGTGACGCGGTTACAGCGGATGGTTGAATCTCGTGGCCTCACCCAACCTGAACTGCAGGCGTTATCGAAGGTCAGCCAATCGGCTATTTCCAAGATCTTTGCACGAAACATGACACCCAGCACGGAGCAACTTACCAAGCTGTTTCAGGCGCTTGGCCTCAAACTGCATGATGTGCTGGAACTCGACGCGGAGCCTGAGTACCTCTATGGCTACCTGGCAACGCCCTTGACCGGAATTGCTAGTGATCCACCGCTGGATTCAGCTCTGAGATCAGTGGTGCAGAAGATAAAGGAAGTCGCTGCAGATCCTGAGTTCAAGAACCCGCGGCCCAGGCTTCCAGCAACGTGCCATCCACCGTGAAGTGCTCATCCGAGGTCAAGCCCTTCTCCCGCGCCAGATCCACCACCCGCGCCAGGAACCGCTTGGCGACATCGGCCCCCAGCAGCCGATCGCGGTTCTTGGTGAACGTCGTCGCATCCCAAACTTCCTCGTCTAGGCTCAGCCCCACGAACCAGCGGAACAAGATGCTGTAATCGATCTCTTCGATCAACAGCCGCTCGCTCCGGACCGAGTACAGCATCTGCACCAATTGCGCCCGCAACAGCCTCTCCGGGGCAATCGACGGCCGTCCTTCGCTGGCATACATCCGGTTGAACTGCGGCGACAGCTCATGGAGAACTTCATCTACCATCTTCCGGATCGCACGCAGCGGATGATCTTTCCGCACCCGCGTCTCCGGCGATAAATAGCTGAACATGTCGCTCTGCTGACCGTCTGCTCCTCGCATACTTCTCGTTAGCACATGTGGCCTGTGGATTGGGAGTAGTTTTTCAGCAGCCTGCTAGTGGTGTGCGAGGTTCGCAAACATGCCAGTTCACGAACTCAAGCCCGATCTTCCTATTCTGGACATTAGTATTGTAGAGATTCAGTTGTGGCCCGAACCATTGAGTAATTCTGAAAGCTTTCTCAATACCTCAGGAGGGGAGTCTGCCTTGCAGATGAACAGATCTGCGTGCTCTATCCCGTCCGGCGGTTCCAGCGCACCCGACATAATTACGATGGGCACTTCGGGTTTCAGTTGTTTCATGGCGGCGGCTAATTCTGTACCCGTGCTGCCGTCCAGGAAGTGATCGCTCACCACTGCATCTACGGCTGACAGGGAGAACAGGTCCATTGCTCTCGCAGCATCATTGGCGACCAGCACTATGTACCCTGCACTTTCGAAAACCAGTTTCCGTACCTGGAGAGCCGTGTAATTGTCATCAACGCATAATAGCGTTGGTTTACGATTTGACATCATAGCGAGACCCCCTTGGACCTTGGAGCCGAGGCACTCTCACGCTCGGTGCCGGAAGCCCCCAGTAATCCATGACCTATTGTGCCGAGAATCATCCGTAAGTTCGTTGATACGGATCAATGAGTTAGGGACCAAGTTAGGGGCACAAGCTCAGTTACAAACGCCCCTAAGCGTCACTCAGGCGGTGGTGTCGGACTACTTACTTCGGCAAAGCCACGAGTACTGCCATGCCACCGAAACATTCTGGTAGTCTCCACCAACCCTGATGTAGGCGCCACGGTTGTAGCTGAGTTTGAAAGACTGGTGCTTGCTCACGGGTATCGAAATCGTCGCGCCGATGCGGGAGTTCTTCTGAACGGTGTTCGGATTATCTACGCCATTCACGCTTGTGCGTCCACCGTACCAGAAATTGCCGTCGAGAGACGCCCAGAACCTCAACTTGGACCTGTGTAGATCGCGGCTTAAATGCCCCTCGAAGGCGAAAATCGGAGCTTCCGATTGAGTGTTAGTCCCCGGAGAGACTTGATTGCGCGAAAAGAAGTCTGAATTAGTGGTGAAGAACCACACTGCTCCGTATGCATCGATCACCCAACGGCTCCGCCGCAGCGACATGCCCAGTTCAGGCTTGAACGCCCATCGATTGCTTCCGGGATTGATTAAGCGGGTTGGATCATATTGGCCACTCGGGGCGATCAGCTTGAAACTGGCTCCCAAGAGATTCTTCTGCCTCCACGACAGAAACTCTTTCGCCGACATAGCCGGCCCACCTTTGAGATTCACGGAGATTCGCACACTGCTGTCCATCAGCCCGGACCGGTAAATCTTCCCCGGTGTGCCATTTACGTTCCCTTCAAGATGGGCAACCGTGTAAGGCAAGGAGGCGGCAACATTGGCGGAGCGACCGAGCACTTTGAAGGCACGGTAGTACGTAAATACCGGAATGCTGATTCTGGCCGTGACGTCGGTAACCGGGATTGTGCTGTCGAAGAGAACGTCGCCCTGGTAAAAGGAGTAGGTCAAAGTGACTGCATTCGAGCCGACCGGAGTGATAACGTAGGATCGCGGGGCTAGATCCTGAGCGGCACAGTGAGCAGCAGCAAGCAGAACCATGAGGAGCAGAACAACGCCGCGCTGGGACTCCAATACCGCTGAATGGGAGCCATACACCGGCGCGCCACAACGTGTCATACGGCCAATCATGCCATAAGCAGGACGATGATAGTGCCCCAGGTGGTCAGGAGTATGTGGCCGATAGCGGCAGTATACGAGTAACCTAGCGTTGCGACCTGGCTGTCCGATTTGTCTTGTACCGCGGCTACGCCCGCTATCATGGTCTGTGCGCCGGCTATTCCTCCAAGGAGCAGCACCGGGTTGAGCTTGAGGACATAGCGGCCGAAGAAAAGTCCTGAAATGAGCGGCACAAGAGTTACCACAACGCCGCCAAGAAAGAGGATAGGGCCGAATTCTCTCACAACATCCACGAAGATCGGACCGGCTTTGAGCCCAATCATGGCGACAAAAGCCGCTAGGCCGATCGACCGCATGAAGAGGATCGCCGCATCCGGAATCTGACCGAACCAGGGCCGCACGGACCGCATCCATCCCACGGTGAGGCCCGCGAACAGAGTGCCGACACTGGTGCCTAGGGTGAGCTTCACATGACCGATTGGCAGAGAGATAGCTGCGCCGGCCAGAATGCCGACAAACACGGCCAGACCGAGGATTGAAAGGTCGCTTTCTTCCAGCGGGCGGATTACTCTGCCAACCATCGGTGCCAGCTTCTCGACCGCAGTTTCCGACCCGGTCACATGAAGTATGTCGCCACGTTCAACGACCGTCTTCGTTCCAATCGGCAGCGAATGCCCAGCCCGGGTGATGCCGCGCAGGAGAACACTGTGCGCCTCGTCGACATTGTCGGCTATATCTTCCAGGGTTCTACCGGCTATGGTCTTAGTGGTTACATACAAATCGAAGGATGCGACTGGAATCTCCAGCAGTTCCGGATCAGCAACCTCACTCGAGGACGGGCCAAGCACTTTGACCAGGATCTCAGTTCGCCCAAGTACGGCGACTGTGTCCCCTGCCTCCAGGACTGCCGTGCCCAGAGGCGAGAATATCTCTCCATGCCTGCGAATTCTTTCCACAAAGAGGCGGGCTCCGGGGACGGACTTCTCAGCGTAGCCAACCGTCTTTCCAACGATGGGAGCGTTCTGCGGGATGGTGTACGCACGAAAGCCGATCGGTTGCCATGCGGAATAGACCCCGAGCTTCGAGCGCCGCATACCCAAGCTCGATTCCAGTTTCCGTGATTCCGTGCGTAAATCGACGCCGAGCAGCTTGGGCCCGAGGCTGCTGCAACACCAAATCACGCCGATGGTACCGAAGATGTAACAGATGGCATCGGCGACAGCAATATGTCCAATCAATTGCTGTTTGTACTCATCAGGAAGCGACAAACCTCTGATTGCCTCGCTTGCAGTGCCGATCGCAGGTGATTCGGTCAGCGAACCGGAGAGCAAACCGGCGGAGAATCCCACGTCCAGCTTTAAGACGCGGGCTACCGCATAAGCTGTTATGAGGCCGACTACAGGGACAAATACGGCGAGCGCAGCCCACCGCCACCCGTCCCCTTTGAGGTTTCGAAAAAAGCTAGGCCCAACCGAGTAGCCGATGCCAAAAAGAAACAGCAGGAAAAGGATCGATTTCGCCTGCTCGGACACAGGCACATGGAAATAATTCCCGAGACAAATACCCGCCAACAGAGAGGACGTCACCACACCAAGTCCGACACCGCGATACTTGATACGCCCCGCCCAATAGCCGATGCCGACCGCAAGGTAAACTCCCATCTCGGGATACTTTTCGAACAATTTTGCCAGCCATTCCATAGCGCACCTTTAGGGCCCGTAACTGCCACTTGATCTGTCAGACAACGTGAGTACACAAGTACAAGAACGACACTCGCTAATCAGGCGGAAGCCGCTCAGGCAGCAGGTACTCGCGTTCTGCGTTCCGCCGCCAGCGGTCGCTCCAGACCTTCGCCGGCTCGAGAAATCGATTTGAGAAATGACGGGTTCAGCAGCTTCAGTCCCAAGGCGGCAGTGTAGCCGTGGATCTCCTTCACATCGAGCTTGCGCATGAATTCAATCGTTTCAGCCGTAATTACCTGGCCTGGGACCATGATGGGAAACCCCGGGGGATACGGAATCACGAAACTCGCCGATACCAACTCCGGTCCTTCTCTGAGTCGCTTATCGATTTCCAGGCTGAAGAGCGGCACATGCTCACACTGCCCTTCGCGGTATGCAGCAAAGAAGGAGCTTCGCATATCACCTTCGCTGGTGAAGCTGTCAGGGTTTTCGCGGAAACTGCTATGGAAGTAGCTGAAAGTCGGAAGATTGGGCACATCTTCCATAAGGGATTTCACGCGTGCTTTGAAACTGTGTTGCGCCGCGCTTCCTCCCTGCTCTAATTGTTTTTCAATTCCTTGCGAAATCGTCACAAGCACCTTGATCAGGTGAGCAATATCGCTGCGAGTGTTGTTTATATTGGTTTGGAGCAATACGCTATTCCGGGACGTTTTGTTGATTTGAATGTCGTACTCCGCAGCGAGCATGTTCTTGAACTGCGTGCCGTCGAGCCCCGCAGAACCACAGACGAGAGTGAGCCGGGTAACGTCAAGAGCAAATTCATCTTCGCGGAACGCCTTAACCGCACTCGCCCAGTTCGCCCCGGGACTGAGATAGTCGATGAATCCTGAAGACCGAAAATCCGCCGGAATCAGTTCATCAGCGCCGAGAACCCGAAAGTATTTGGAGACCAGCGTGTGGGAGTTCACCTCCCGGCGTACGTCTAATGCCAGCTGGATGGCCCGGTTGACTAACTCATATCCTTCGAGTTCCATCTGGCGCCGGGCAACATCGAGTGAAGCAATAATCTGCAGGTTGGGCGAGGTCGAGGCATGCGTAAATACCGCTTCGTGAAATTGTTCTTCAACGGTGTGATAATCCTGGTCCTTGACTAAGACCATCGATCCCTGCCGCAAAGATGACATCGACTTGTGCGTCGAGTTTGTCTGGTAGACACGCAGCCGCACTTTGTCGGGATTTGGCAGCAAGTGCGTTTCCAAAAGATTACGGTCGGCCGGATCGAGATCGGTGCCAAGCTTCTTTGCCTGCTCTGCATAGGCGGCCCGATAGGCCGGGTCCCTGAACTTGCGCTCCAGGATTGCGGCCGCCCCCATGGCCGTGCGACGGCGGTAGAACGGGCTCCACCTTGCGAAGCCGAACCACGCTTCGTCCCACAGAAAGATAAGATCCGGTTTGATCGCCAGGCACTCTTCCATAACTCTTTCGACGTTATATATGTGGCCGTCGAAAGTACAGTTAGTGAGTACCAACATCCTCGCCCGCTCCAGCCGCCCTTCGGCTTTCAGTTCCAGCAATGCCTTTTTTATTGCCTTCAAGGGCACCGCTCCATACATCGAGTACTGCGTGAGCGGGTAGGCCTCAATGTACAGCGGAAGCGCGCCCGACAGCACCGCACCATAGTGATGCGATTTGTGGCAGTTGCGGTCGACCAGCATGATATCGCCAGGGGCGAGCAGGGCCTGCTCCACCATCTTGTTGGAAGTGGAAGTGCCATTGGTGACGAAGAATACGTGGTCGGCTCCAAATGCGCGAGCGGCTTTCTCCTGCGCGATCTTGATATTTCCCGTCGGCTCCAGCAGACTATCCAATCCGCCTGTTGTTGCTGATGATTCCGCCAGAAAAAGATTCAGCCCGTAGAACTGTCCCATGTCGCGGATCCAGTTCGACTTGAAGATAGACTTACCTCTTGCTATCGGTAGCGCGTGAAAAGTACCGATCGGACGTTGCGCATACTTCTGGAGGTTATCGAAATAAGGCGTGTCGAACCTGTCCGCGACTCCATCGAGGATACTGAGATGTATTTCAAGGGGCTCCTCGACTTGATAGAAAACCCGCCGGCAGCACTCCGCTGCAACGTCGCCAGCCATCTTCTCCACCTCGGAGCCGCTTAACAGGAAAATATCCAGTTCAGGACGAATCTGCTTCAGCACTTGTGCGAGTGCCAAGCTGTAGCGCCCCCAGCCGCTCGCCACGCCCGTCGCGGCAAGGTGCGTAGCCAGAAAGTCACGGAGGACCGGAATGTCGTGACCCGAGGCGGAGGCAAATCCTTCTGAAATAACCACAGCTTCCAGATTGCCGTTAAGGATCGCTGCCAGCACCGCGTCCTCAAAAGTACCGACAAGTACCGATTCGTAGACAAACTTATCCTGTGGTCTGCGTAGCTTGCGCAACTCCGAAGCAATCGCCGGCCATGCTGCCGGGCTGGCTGGAGTCACCATCAACACTTCGAAGTAAGGCTTGTATGGAGCTGGCTCTTCACTGCCAATCGGCAGGCGGTCGCCAAGGCTGGGTGCAAACGCTTCGTCGCTGCCCCAATCGGCCAGATTCGTACGATATGAATGTGTCAGCAGCGCAGAACTGATCGACTGCGCCAGACGCACGGCGCCGCAGGCATCTCGTGCGGCGATGCGGTCGTCCAGCTTCTTCAGCACAACGGAGCCCGGGTATGCGAAAAAGTGCTCCCACTGGCGCAGTTCGAGAAATGCCTTGGACACCGCGAAACAATGAGCATCCCAGTTGGCGTTTTGGCGGCTGGCTGACTCCTCCCAAACACGCGCAGCCTGCAGAAGAGCGCGCCAACGATCAAAGCGCGCTTCTGTTACGGTAAAAAATTGGTCGACTCGACTGCCCGGGGCTTTTGTAGGCGTACCTGTACTCATGCTGCCTCCAGTTAGTGTCCCCATCGGGGATGGTGGAAACCCCTCGCCTTTAGGCGAAGTAAATTGAGCGATATGGCCGTTGGTTTTGCGGCCATGAGCCAAGCAGTTCTTTGTCACGCACACCTTTCAGTCGTCTTCGAGACGACAGCAAAGGTGGTAATGGAATCGACGACGGCACCGCCGTTTATGCATTTAAGAACCAACGAACCCCTCGGCTTCAAGCCGAGGGTCGTTCAGTTCTACCGATCGAGTGCTCACACTAGGGCGATCGACTACCGTCCCGTCGCAACTCCACGGAAAGATGTATTAGTCCGCTTATGCGTGCAACTGGCACAATTGCTAGGTGAAGGAGGCAAAGGTTGGAGTGGGAGCATTGTGTCCCGTGTAACAGGTATTGAACAAGCGATTCGCTACGACCACCCTAAGGATGTACAGCGAAGGAGGTGTTACATGGCCCTTTGTTAGCAGCCGCGCAGATCGGCGATACGGGTAGACGGAGGTTCAAATTTGCCGCGCAACAGCGGACTCCCGCGAATGCTATCGAATGCCGGCCCTAAGAGACTCGTCGCGCGGAGCTGACCCCTTGTGGACAGGTCAGGCAATAGCGGCTACGTCCGCGACTACTGGTACCCTAATCCTGACTGTTGTTCCACCGTTGACTCTGGTTTCGATGCTGGTAGTTCCTCTTACCAGTTGCACTCTCTCTCGGATACTTACAAGCCCTAATCCCCCCTTTTCCTTTATGTTCTGAGGATCAAATCCTATGCCTGCGTCACGGACCTGAAGTTCAACTTCATTTGCGGTTCCTCGTAGCGACACTTCGAAGTGGCTTACGCCGCTATGTCTGGCTGCATTGCGCAATGCTTCCTGAAGCACGCGAAACACACAAAGCGATACCTCTCTGGACAGAATATCCGGAACGGTCGCTGTGGTGAGTTCCACCGCGACGCGGTGTTGCTCCGAGAATTCCTGGCAGAAGCTTCTCGCGGCACCGACTAAGCCCACGTAATCAAGATTCGAGGAGTGAAGCTCATGCGAAAGCGCCTGAACACTACGAGTGATCTCCGAGCAGTCTCGCGAAGCCTGCTGTATCTGCTGAAGACGCTCATGCTCAGGGGGCCAGCGGTCAATCCCGGTTGGTGAAGACTCTGGGTTTGTTAGCGCTCGATCAAGCTTGATTGAAAGCAGGACAAGGCGCTGGCAGATGTCATCGTGGAGCTCCCTTGCGATACGCGTACGTTCCATCTCCTGGGCTTCGATCAATCGACCTCCCAGCTTTGCGAGCTCCTCCTGTGCCACTCTTTGTTCTGTAATGTCAATCGCCGATCCAATGAACCCCGCAAACGAGCCGTCGAGGAATCGTGGCACCACGACACTGAGCATCCACCGGTAAACCCCTCCGCGCGTTCTCAGCCGAAACTCCGACCGGTCCGGGACCTGCAGGATGCTCGCGTCGTCCTGAGACCACGAGACGGCTCTTTTCACCGCTTGCACGTCGTCCGGGTGGATATACGCCGTGAAGCCGTCACCAAGTCCTGCGCTCCGTTCACTACCCGTGAGCTCACACCACTTGTCGCTTATAAAAGTACACTTGCCGCTCTTATCCGACATCCAGATCATGGCTGGCGCCGTGCCCGCTATCAACCGGAAGCGCTCTTCACTTTCACGAAAGTCTATTTCGATCTTCTGTTTTCTGGACCGTTGCCGCAGTAGGCCAACGATCAGCAACGCTTGAAGAGCGACCACTGTGATACCGATAATAATGGGCCGCTCATACAGCTCCCATACAGTCGGCTGTCGGTGCAGCACAACACTGCCAGGCGGCAGCGCCGACGCTGGAATGTTCCACCTATGCAGCTGGCGCCAGTCGACATAGACGCGAGCACCAGAATCGTGGGCCACGGGAACGCTTTCCGGCTTTGCGCCAGAGAGTATTTGCCCGGCTAGTTCGCCTGTCTTTTCCGTCTGCTCACTGTAGTCCGCCAATGACCCACCGATCCCCCCGCGGCCTATGCAATAGTTCTGATAAATGCAGTACGTCGGCAACTGCCGCGCTATGCGCGCAAGGACATCATAGGTTCCGAGAACCGGCTGCTTCGACATCTGCGGCATGCTCTGAAAGAAGACAACGGTATTTTGGGGCAACACTGACACTTGCCGTAGCAACTGGCCTGCCGGAAGTCCTGCCAGATCGATTAGCTTCGCCTTGCCCTCATACGGGCGAAACTCGTCGTGGAAGACTTTTCGCCCATACCTGTCAAACTCTGTGTCGCCAACAATCAACGCGACATTGTGTGTGTCTGGCTGAAGGCGAAATACGAGGTCTAATGAACCCCTAATGTCCACAGTCACCGTAACACCCGTTATATTGGAGGGGAGCTTATTGTCTCGAATCCTAAGGGGAAAGATATAGCTGAAGACAATTGGGACGCCGGGGGCGATCTGGCTCCCATATGTCATGAGAAACCGAAGAGCTGGGTAAGCGGCCACAATAACAAGGTCCAGATGTTTCCCGCGGTACGCATAATGCAATGTTTTGCTCAGACTTATTTCGTAACCCGGATCCGCGAAGCGCTGAGTTTCCATGTACTCAACGTAGAAGTTGACCCGTGCGTGGGTGTGAGTTCGCACCGCGGTTTTGAGGTGATCCAGGGAATCAAATAAGCCGGGGTCCGAGAAGCTATACAACACAAGCACGTTCTTTATGGACTCAGCACCTACGTCGGCCGCCAACGGCAGAGGCGCACCAACGGCTAGGAGCAGGCAGAGTAAAGCAGCAAAGCAGCGGATCGTCGATGTCTCGCTCATATATACTCCGACACAAGCTCGATCAACCCATGATGGCGGGACTCCTAAACTCTAGCAGGCTGCTGAAAAAGCTGTGATCCGCAATGAACTCTGTCCCAGTTTGTCTTTCGACTGTATCGGGGGGAGAGTTCGTTTTGGGCTCTGCCTGCTGGCTGGTGAACTTCTTTTCCCCAGCAGACACACTTCTTCCTTCGATTACGCCGCCTGAACCGACAGGTTCCTCAGGCGCACCAGGTTGTAGGCCGCGCAAGCAAAGGTGAACACCCAGTCCACCTTGAAGGTTCCGCGATGCCGAACTTTGCGCAGCAGAGCAATCGTTTTCAGCCAACCAAAACATTCTTCGATCCGTTTTCGCTTCCGCTGGCTGACACCGTAGCCTGCATGGCGCGTCGTTCGCTGGTCGATGGCACTTCCGCCCGGCCGGTTCTCATTCCGCGCCACGTGCGGCGTAACCTGCATATGGCGGCATTCGGCCACGAAGTTTCGCGTGTCAAAGCCCTTGTCGCCGCCCACCGTCACTGGCTGGCAGCCAGGAATCTGCTCCAGCATCAGCAGCGCGGTATCGCGCTCGGCCGTGCCGTTGGCTTCCCAGGCCATCGCATTCACAATCAGTCCGTTCCGGTTTTCCACCAACAGATTGCCGCTGTAGCTCAACTTGGACTCCTTGCCATCCCCTTTCCGTGCCAGCTTCGCATCCGCATCGGTCTTCGACTCGTGCGTCTGGTTCGACCGCTTCTCCCCATGGAAGCTCACCGTCGGATTGCCGGGATCGTCATCGTCAGACAGAGGATTCTTTCCCTCTTTCCGCTGAAAGCTCTTCACCCCCGCCCAAGCTTCCAGCAACGTGCCGTCGACGGTGAAGTGCTCATCCGAGGTCAAGCCCTTCGCCCGCGCCTGCTTCACCACCTGCGCCAGAAACTGCTTGGCCACATCCGCCTCCAGCAGTCGGTCCCGGTTCTTGGTGAACGTTGTCGCATCCCAAACTTCTTCGTCCAGGTTCAGCCCCACGAACCAGCGGAACAGAATGCTGTAGTCGATCTCTTCGATCAGCAGCCGTTCGCTGCGGATTGAGTACAGCATCTGTAGCAATTGCGCCCGCAACAGCTTCTCCGGCGCAATCGACGGCCGTCCTTCGCTGGCATACATCCGGTTGAACCGCGGCGACAGCTCGTGGAGAACCGCGTCTACCATCGTCCGGACCACCCGCAGCGGATGGTCTTTCCGCACCCGCGTCTCCGGCGACAGATAACTGAACATGTCACTCTGCTGATGATCCGCTCCTCGCATACTTCTCGTTAACACAACTAGCCTGTGGATTGGGAGTAGTTTTTCAGCAGCCTGCTAGAGCGCTTTCATACCTACTGGCCGCACGAGCTGGTTGACATGAGTAGTTGTTTCAACGAGAGCTATATCACAAATACATTTGTGAACCCACTAGCAACTCTAATCAGCCTATTAGTAAGTGTGTTCGCCTACTATTCCGCTAGTCAAGGACTTTTTGATAAGACCTCAACTACTGGTTAAAGGCTTACAATCAGGTACAAAACCCTACTGTTAAGGGCTTTCCCGTAGGAATAAAGTCCTGCCGCTTATCGGCTGGGACTATAATTCAACGCTATTGTGGGAACATGCTTAGGTGACATTCATCGTGCTGTTTACAACACCAGGACAACTTCCAAAGCGACAATGTTCGTTAAGGAGAGGCGCTAGAAGAACGTGTTGAGGGAGTGAGATTCCTGGGTACAGTGGCGGCACTTCCAGGCTGCCCGGCGAAGTCGGGGTTGCGACTCGCCGGCGCAGCGTTGTTCTAATACCTTAGGGTTGTCCGATTGTCTTCCCAAGACATCGTACACTCCGGTCAATTCGTTGCTGATTGCTTGGCCAATCACTTCGAGGCATCTATTGAGCTTGCATCAAAGGTTGGTGGCACGTAAACTAGGTGGGCTCGCCGGTTGTTCTGCCAGCAGGCGTCCGAGTCTTCGGCGCAAATGGGATAGAGTTTTCCGAACCCTACGGTGATAAGGATTTGATCTTCAGGAACTCCACGCTCCATCAATGCCTGCTTCACTGCCTCGGCGCGTTTCTGACTCAGGGTCATGTTGTACAGTACGTCTCCTCGCTCGTCGGCGTAGCCGTCGATGTAGAAACGTGCCTCAGGATGGGCCCTTAGCCAGCCCGCGTTCGCGTCCAAGGCATCGTGCTGGACTTGATCGTCAACTATGTTGTCATCATAGTCAAAGAGCACATCCGTGACGTTCTGGTCAAACGCCTGTTGTTCTGGTCCCAGGGTTACAACCGGGAACATGGCTACGGGTGTGGACAACTCGGCATCGGTAGACTGTGCTGAGAGAGCGATAGCTCCCACGAGCAGTATCGAACCAATCCAGAGGTACAACTTTATGAACTTCATCGTTGATCCTTCCTTTCCTAGGAGGTAGAGACCGTTGCGAATACGCCGCTTGCGCTGTTGCTCAGCCCATCTCTTACAGGCCGACGTCGATTGTTGACTCCCGCCCGGGCAGCCGGCGGTGAAGACACGTGGCACGGTCGACACTGGCTTCTCCAGTGTCCGATAACCTTGGGGTAAATTGACCTATCACTTTTATCAGTTGTCCATTCCTCATTTTCGATTGTTACTATCCCATGGAGCGGAAGGCGATCCCATTGACTCGACGGGTTGCGTGCCTGATTGCGGTTGCTTCGGGGATTGTGTTGGGCAGAAGCAGTGCTGAATTGCATCGCGCATCTCAGTTGAGGGCAGCACACTCTGGCCGATCATCCAATGTTTCTCCGCGGGCGCAAAAATAGAATCTTATGGATGTGCACTGGAACATAAACGAGACGTGCAAGAGGGGATGCATGCGGGATCGCTCTGCACAACAAGTAATTCCTGCGTGTAGCCGTCCATGGCCGGCTTTTCATTTCTCACACGGCTACATGCGAAGGCTACTGTGCGGCACCTTCTTATTTTCTCTACTGTTGCTTCTTCAAGCCAGCGCCTGGCCGCAACTTGCCCTTCCTGGTACTACTCCGCCCCCAGCACAGCCTGATGTTCTGAAAGATACTCTTGGCCGAAACACGCCCCGGGGGACGGTCTTGGGATTTCTGAGTGCCGCCCGTAAAGGGGAGAACAACATCGCCGCCGAGTACCTGAACACTCGCCTTAACGGCAAGGCTGCTGCTGTTCTCGCTCGCCAACTTTTCTTAGTGCTGGACCGCCGCCTTCCCGCCCGCCTCAATGAGCTAAGTGACAAGGCCGAAGGCTCCGCCATAGATCTGCGAGGGTCCAATCAGGAGTCAGTAGGGGCAATTAGTAGTGAGAGCGGCGGCGTAGAGATAGTGCTGGAACGTGTAGAACGCGGAAGCTCCGGATCTATCTGGCTGTTCTCCAGCAAGACCCTCGAGGCCATTCCGCGCGTATACGAGGAGATAAACCAAATAGAAGTGGATACAGTCCTACCGGAATTCCTGGTTAATACACGAGTAGGAGGTGTCCCTCTGTTTGAATTGTTTGCCGTTATCCCGGGCATGCCGCTTTTCTACTTCCTTACGGGTCTTCTGAATCGGCTCCTTAGCGCGATTGTCGGCTGGTCGCGACGTCGCCTTTCCGGAAACACAGAACTACCCAATCCCGAATGTCTGCCAGGACCGATTCGTCTCTTATTACTGGCATTCGCGATACACTGGTTAGTATCTAGGATTAGTCTACCGCTGCTCGCGAGACAGTTTTGGTCCAACACCGCCGCGGTAATTACCATCACCGCCATCGTCTGGTTGTGTATTCTCTTAAATAGCTGGGGCGAAGGATACATTCACCGGCATCTCGAACGCCAAAGCATCACCGGGCCAACTTCGGTGCTGCGCCTTACCCGTCGGACCATCGACGTTCTGATTATTTTCGTTGGTATCGTCGCTTGCCTTTACTACTGGGGCGTGAATCCAACGGCCGCGGTAGCCGGCCTCGGCGTGGGCGGAATTGCGGTTGCGCTTGCCGCACAAAAGACGCTGGAAAACGTCATCGGCGGCGTGTCTCTCATACTCGATCGGGCTCTGCACATAGGAGATGTTCTAAAGGTGGGCGAGACGGTTGGCACAGTCTACGATATAGGCCTCCGCTCCACGCGCATACGGACGTTGGATCGAACCGTAGTCAGCCTTCCGAACGGGCAGGTCGCGACCATGAGCCTCGAAATATTCTCGGCACGCGACAAATTCTGGTTTCATCCCCTGATCGGTCTGCGCCATGAGACCGACCCAGCACAAGTCCGCGCTGTTGTCACGGGTATCCAGACGCTGCTTGCGGTACATCCCTCCGTTGATCGCGAGTCAATACACGTTCGATTCTTGCGTTTCGGCCGTTGGTCTCTCGAAGTGGATGTTTTCGCATATATTATCGGTCGCGATTGGAATCATTTTCTAGAGCTTCAGGAAGAACTGCTTCTCTCCATCATGGAGATTGTTCAACAGGCCGGGGCTCGGCTTGCTTTCCCATCTCACATGGACTTTGCTGCGACCGCTCATTCCACTGAGCTCGTCAATTCCGGGGGCGCCGGCGCTTGATGAAAAGCCGAGGTACGGGGTCGCAGTCACCAAGGCCGGATAGCTGATAACTTCACGAATTCACGTCGAACACTTACCGTAGAGTCCTTTTCTGGGCAGGCGTCTTTCCAACTTATTCCATCTCAAACTCGTAACATTTGCTGGCGCTCTGCAGTCATAACCACCGCGTCACCGGGGCTGAGCATTGCAAGCATTCCGAGCAGGTCGGCAACGCTGCTGAGCGCATCGCCGTTCATCGCGTGAATGATTTCGCCAACCTGGAGAGAGCTTTCAACCCGTTTCCGGGCTGCAGTGGTGCCAGTTACGAGCATGCCGGACGAAATCCGAACACCTGACATTGCCGCGGCTACGGCCTGATCGACATCAATGGCAGAGATCCCCAATGGTCTGATCAGATTCCGCGCGGGATCAATTCGGCGCGGCTGAGGCTGTTGCCTAGACTCCAGTTGCTTCTGGAGCAGTTTCTAGTAACTCTAGTAGTTCTCGGGTACTGCGGGTAGACCTATTGTTACTTATCGAGCAGTTAAACACTCAGTCCATGCCGGAGCACACCTGAATGACATATCATGATTGCACGCCTAGCTATGCGAAAGCAGATAGCAGCCCGAATCAATTCTTCCCCTTCGTTCATTGCCAGCTTCTATGCGGGCCGCGCTCTGAGTACCTGCTGGAAGTTAGTGAATGTCCGCTCTGTTTGTGGCGGGTTGTGGGGACGCGGGCCGCGGTCGCCATTGCTGAGCACAGTCACACGTGCACGCACGTCCCCCCCCCAACATCCCCAATGACCACTCCTCCTAAGATTGATCCGGCGTGAATGGGAGTTCACAGGCAAGGTTCTGGGCGCGGGGCCTGCCGCCGGCCGGGAGCTGCGGGGAGCTGCGGCCGATTCTAATGCCGACACCCCCGCTATCGGTGGCGACGAGGCTTGCGTCTCTACCTCCGCTCAGCTTCCAGCGCCGCTATAAGAACGTGAACTTACATTGCCGTAGGGCCGTCTGGATTCACCACCACCGACTCTACATGATCTCCACAGCACCTTCGGGAGAACGGCCAGCCCTAACCGAGATTGGCGCCTGTTACGTATCGGCGGGCAGGCGTTCCCCCGAGTCAATGCTGCGGGTGGCTACTATTTACTTGCCAGAGCTAAGAGCTCCGCTGACGCCCTTGTTCACAAGCACTGTTATTTCGACCCGCCGATTCTGCGCTCTTCCTTGAACGGTTTCATTCGAGGCCACCGGGTTCGAGATACCCATTGCGCCCGGCGCCACGATGTGCCGCGGCGAAACATTGCACTCCTGCATTAAGGATGCAATGACCGCCTCTGCCCGCTTCTTGCTTAGGCTTTGGTTCATTACGGCATTCCCCGATGAATCAGCAAAACCCTTCACTTGGATTATGTAACCCGGGATGCTTGCTGCGCTGGCGGCCAATTGGCACATGCCTTGCCTGTCCTTTGTTGAGACGACGCTTTTCCCCGGCGGAAAGTAGGCCATTACCTGGCCCTTCGCATCGTAGTCAGCAAGGCTTTCAAAACGCTGTTCAACCGCCTGCTGGTTGGCCTCTATCTGTTGCTCATTGGTTCCAATCGCCTCCTTGTTGGACGCGATGCTTTCCTCGGCTTCCCCAACTCGCTTACCCGTCGGCTCCAATCCCGCCTGGATCATGCTTGCGGTGCGCAGGTCATCATTCGTGAAGTTCACGCGGGAGGCGACTATCCGGCCTTGGCCATCGGCATCGCCCTTCACCCCTACACGCAGACCGGGAATGAGGTTTGTCCAGCTCATTTGCTTCTTTCTGAGGCCGAGCCCTTTGGGCACCTGAACTTTAGTAGCATCAGTGAGCACAACCGTGTGCGAGGTGCCATCCATCGTCCGCACAGTCATCTCGTCTCCGCTACGCTCAGTGATCATCCCCTTTACTTCGGTTGCATCGCTGCCATATGCTGACGCGAAGGCAATGCAGCACAAGACAATTGTGTAGGCGAATATCCGCTTTCGGTTGTTCTTCATGGTAATGCATCTCCGTTTTGTGCCGGCCGATTGAGAAGGTCGGCGGATATCACTTCGAGGCTAAGCTATCTGCAGCGGGCTATAACTGCCAGACACGCTGCGCATCTTCGGGGTTACGAATCGGCGCGAATCCTGCTAAACGAAAAAATACCGGTTTCCCAGGGATGAAACCTCGGCCGCATAGGCGGCCGCATGGTCTCCATCTCAGTGTCGCCAGCCTCACGCCTAGCAAACGATATGTTGCCGGCCTACACAGGCATACTGGCAAAATCATCAGTCAAAGTGCTTGACGTATTGGTCACCAAGAGGAGTCACTACTGCCCAGATTCTGGTAGGGCCGCTCAGCGCAACTGCGCTTATGGAGGACCGTGCATGTGCTCGCCCTCCGTCCCAGACAGATCGCGGACCGATTCTTACGGGCGGCATATGTCCAGTGTCCCCGGGTACTTTCAACACCCCAGTTGACTTTGGTCCCCTTTCAAACAAATCCATCTTTGACCAACCGCTAGTAAGACTGCCAGTTAGAGACACCGCACACCTCAATCTAGAATTTCTATCAGGTGGATCACCCGTGAGCGTTTGGGCAGAGGAACGACAGGGGCAATTGGAATGTGTCGCATTTATGGTGCATATTTGCTTTGTGGTTTTTGGGCGAAGTGCTTCCATTGCCGGCAACTCTGGAGTCCGCGACATCATCAGATATCGCACTTGGGACGTTGCCATTTTTTTATGGCCGCTTGTTTCTGAAGGCCCCCGGGAACCGTTCCCACACTCGCGAACGAATAAGGCAATTGTTGCCGATGCGCAAATATCGTTGCACAGCGGATCGACTGCGGCGGCGAATACTGCGAGTAGCCAAACTGTTCAATGTCTACCCGCTCGCCGATGGGCACAGCGAAAGCGGCCGGGAAGGAGGGAATACAAATGGAACACCGCAATAGAACTCGGTTGTTGATTGCGGATGACCACACCCTTGTCGCCGAGGCCTGCAAGCACCTTCTCGAGCCAGAGTTCGAGGTCGTGGCTATAGTCAATGACGGCAGGGCCTTGCTGGCCGCGGCTTCGGAGCTTAAGCCTGCCGTAGTTATCATCGATGTGAGTATGCCCTTGCTGAACGGGCTGGATGCGGGCGAACAGCTGAAGAAGAGCATGCCGGGCTCTAAAATCCTGTATGTGACTATGAACATGAATGCGGAAGTTGCGGCCGAAGCCTTCAGGCGGGGAGCCAACGGGTACCTGCCAAAGAACGCGGCCGCCATGGAGTTAATCACCGCGGTCCGAGATGTGCTCAGGGGCAAGTCTTACCTGTCCCCGCTAATTACCAGGGATACGGTAAATTTTCTCCTCAGAACCGGCAAGGAATACGCCCAGGAGAAGCACATTACTCAACGGCAGCGAGAGGTGCTTCAATTACTCGCCGAGGGCTTTTCCATGAAGGAGGTTGCTCATACGCTTAACGTCAAGCCGGGTACGGTTGCGTTTCACAAGTACCGGATCATGGAGGCTCTCAGTGCCAAAACAAACGCCGAATTATTACAATATGCAATCAGGCACAACATGATCCCCAAGTAGTGACCGCCACGGTCTGATTTGGAGCTTCGCCTATTAGCCTCGGCACGGAACCAGGCTGTTGACCGACACACGTCGGGCATGGCGCGGAACGAGTGGTCCCAAAATCGCACGGCCATGAGTCAAAGACGACAGCACGCTTGCTCGACTTGGATTGTTCCTTTGATGTATGCCGTCGCGGCAATCGCTACTGGACTTGCGCTCCCAAGGGTTGAAAGTTACGTTTTTCCACGACTGGCGGCTGCGACGAGTGTTCCCGTGGCCATGGCCGTCTATGCCTCAATCGCCTCGGGCATGATTTCTCTTACGGCCATTGTGTTTTCGATGACATTTGTCATGGTGCAGTTCAGCGCAACCGCTTACTCGCCTAGACTTGTGCTATGGCTCGCCCGTGACCCATTGCTGTCGCATGCGCTCGGGATCTTTACGGCCACTTTTCTCTATGCCATTGCGGCGCTGGCGTGGGTCGATCGAAGCGGTTCCGGAAAGGTCCCATTTCTCAGCGCATGGCTGGTGGTTGCTCTGCTTGTGGCGAGTATGGGGGTGTTTATTGGCTTAATACATCGGATCGGGTTGCTCCAGGTCAACCGCATGTTGACTTTCACTGCTGACCAAGGCCGACATGTTGTAGCGCGGATCTATTCGCCACTGACATCAGGCACTCCCTCCGCCGGTGCATCTGATGGCTACCGAGGGCTGCCAATTAATCAGACTGTGACGCATCGCGGCCGACCTAAAGCCTTGCAAGCAGTTAATATAACCAAGCTGCTTAGGCTGGCTGAAACCAACAGGGTCGTGATCGAAATGGCAGCATCGATCGGCGATACTGTCGTCGAGCGGATGCCTTTATTGTACGTTCGTGGCGCCGGAGAAACTCTCGATGAACGTCGGTTAAGGGACGCGATTGACCTTGGCCCGGAGCGGACATTTGAACAAGATCCCAAATATGCAATCCGCCTGCTTGTGGACATTGCAATCAAAGCACTGTCACCGGCCGTGAACGACCCGACAACCGCGGTTCAGGCGCTTGATCAAATTGCAGACCTGCTGATGCGGCTTGGCCTGTGCCAGTTGGACATTGGGGGCTTTCGTGATGATGCCGGGCAACTAAGACTGATCGTTCCATTGCCAAGCTGGGAGGACTTCCTTCGACTGGCTCTTGATGAAATCCGCTTCTACGGGGCAACGAGTGTGCAAGTGATGCGGCGCATGAACGCGCTCCTCATCGATTTGCGGTCGGTTCTGCCGGAAGAGCGCCATGCAGTGCTCACGTATTGGGAGGAGAGACTCCACGCGACAATCAGCAGGTCTTTCGCCGACATGGAAGAGAAGCTCGAAGCATCGGAGGAAGACCGGCAGGGACTCGGCATAACTCGGGGGCTGCGTGCGGCCGAGATGATGAAGGGCAAGTGATCGGGCGCCCAGCCAGCGTTGCGTGGCCGAGACAGTCCCGACGGCCGTTTCCCGAATGACGCTTTTACTTCTATATGGGTCAGCGATAATATGAGGCGCCGCCAGTGAGCGCTCAACGTGAGTCAAGCGGCAGTATCTGTTGACTTTCCGATTTGGTCACGAGCCAGTCGACCAATGAGATCAGTCCTGGAGATTTGTAATGCATCGGCGGGAGTTAAGCGCGCGAACAAATCGATGGAGCGCGCTATCACCCCTGTCCACCCGGTCTGATGACTTGCCCCAAGACCAGCCCCATTGTCCCCATGGAAGTACTCATAGAACAGAATGTAGTCTTTCCAGTACGGGTCCTCCTGAAACTTCCTGGTTCCGCCATAGACCGGACGCCGGCCATTCGCATCGCGGAGAAAAATACTGGCGAGCCTGCGGGAAATTTCCCTTGCCACCTCAAACAAGGTCATGTACTTCCCGGAACCCGTCGGACATTCAACTGTAAACTCATCACCGTAAAACTGGTAAAGATTCAACAGCCCGCGGATCAAAAGAGCGTTCACAGGCATCCACACCGGACCGCGCCAATTGGAGTTGCCTCCAAACATTCCCGTATTCGACTCGGCGGGCAGATAGTCGACCTTGTATTCCTGCCCGTCAAGGTAGAACGCGAATGGATGTTCACGGTGATATCGCGAGAGAGAGCGGATACCATAGGGACCCAGAAATTCGTTTTCGTCGAGCATGTAAGCCAGAAGGCGCTCAATCTTCTTCTTGTTGCAAACCGACAGCAATCGACGGCCTCTGTACCCGACGAATGTCTCATCAGCCGGAGCGATATGGGAAAGCAGATCCGGATGGCGCTTCTTGAACAGTTGCATCAGCTCCGTCAGTTTCGGCATTCTCGCTTCCAGGCCCGGTTCCAGGACCGTGGACGCGCATAGCGGCAACAATCCCACCATGGACCGCACTTTCAGGCGCATGGCATCACCGTTCGGCAGGTGGAGCAGATCATAGAAGAATCCGTCATGGGCATCCCACATCTGGTCGTGCTTATCTCCAATCCGATCCATGGCGTACGTGATCCAAATGAATTGTTCCAGGAACCGGAAAGCGATGTCCTCATACACCGAGTCGTGTTCCGTTAAAATGAGCGCGATCTCCAGCATATTCTGGCAGTAAAACGCCATCCACGCCGTCCCGTCGGCCTGATCGAGGTGGCCTCCGGTCGGCAGTTGCGCACTCCGATCAAACACTCCGATGTTGTCCAACCCGAGAAATCCGCCGGCAAACACATTGCGGCCTTGCGGATCCTTCCGGTTGACCCACCAATTGAAATTCAGCATTAACCCCTGGAAGGAACGTTCCAGGAAACGAATATCCGAACGGCCCAGCTCTTTTTCAACGTTATAAAGGAACAAAGTCGCCCAGGCATGTACGGGCGGGTTCACGTCGCTAAAGTTCCATTCGTATGCCGGGATCTGCCCATTGGGATGGGAATAGAGGTTCCGCAGCATGAGCAGGAGCTGTTCCTTGGCGAAATCAAAATCCACAAGAGAGAGTGCAAGCGTGTGAAAGGCCAGGTCCCAAGCTGCATACCAAGGATATTCCCATTTGTCGGGCATCGAGATAATGTCGCTGTTCAGCATGTGGAACCACTCAGCGTTACGAGCGTGCCGTTGGCCGCCCCCCAGTAGAGGATGAGCGTCGCGGGCGTCAAGCCATTTATTGAGATCGAAATAGTAATACTGCTTGCTCCATAGCATTCCGGCGAGTGCTTGTCGGTGCACGGAGCGCTCGTCTTCGCTCAACGAACCTGGCGTGATCCGCTCGTAGAACTCGTCCGCATCTGCAAGGCGGCTGGCGAATACTTTGTCAAATATGCCGAATGCGTTAGCGGCTGGCTTGGCACTCAACCGCAGACGAACAACCCTGCACTCACCAGCGGGTATTTCCAGAACGTAGTAAGCGCTCGCCTTGGTTCCGACCATCTGGGGATTTACAGTGTCTCGCCTTCCTGAGACTACGTACTCGTGGAATGCGTCCTTCACGTAGGGCGACCGGCTTTGTTGCCCCCACAGCCGCTGCGTATTCGTTTCGTTCTCCGTGAACAACAGCTCCGATGCGCCCTCGCAGGCCAGGGTGTACTCACCGATTTGATCGTGCCATGCACGGATCGTCGTATGATCAGCCTGTTCCAGGTTGGGTTTGGGCGCGCCCTGCTCCCATGACCACGTGTTGCGGAACCAGAGCGTCGGAAGCAGATGAAGCGTCGCCGTTTCGGGGCCACGGTTGTGGACGGAAACGCGGATGAGAACGTCGTCGGGGGCAGCTTTAGCGTATTCGACGAATACGTCAAAATACCGGTCCTCATCAAATACGCCGGTATCGAGCAGCTCATACTCAAATTCCTCGCGCGACCGGTGCCGGTTTGTCTCCACGAGATTCAAATAAGGGAATGCCGCCTGAGGGTACTTGTACAGGTATTTCATGTACGAGTGCGTGGGCGTACTGTCGAGGTAGAAATAATATTCCTTGACGTCCTCACCGTGGTTGCTCTCCCTGTTAGTCAGGCCGAACAGCCGTTCCTTCAAAATGGGGTCCCGTCCATTCCAGAGGGCGATTGCGAAACAAAGCTGCTGCTTGTCGTCGGAGATACCGGCGAGACCATCTTCTCCCCAGCGGTAGGCGCGCGATCGAGCCTGATCATGCGAGAAGTATTCCCACGCATTCTCGTCCTCGCTATAATCCTCGCGAACCGTACCCCACTGCCTTTCACTCAGATACGGTCCCCATTTTTTCCATGGAATGCCGGTCTCCCGCGCATCATTGAGCCGCTTTTGCTCGCTGGTCTCGGCATAGGTAGCCCGAGGAGTCTCCCGCTGTGATTCCTTCTTCATGGCCTCTCCCCCTTTCGCAATACACTCGAGGTTTTCACTTGGCCGCCAGGAAGATCCCCGCGATGGGACTCCGCCTTGCCGACTGTGACATACGACCTCATCTCCCTTCGCCGGGTGAATTGTGCCTCGGGCAGCTGCAACGTTCACGCCTGAGAACTGTATTGGGACCTTGAACGGGTGCTGCAGCAGCAAGGCTTCGACTACACCTATGACAAGCGACCTCAGCCAGGAAGAGGAAGGCTGGATTGTATGACCGGATGCGTCGAATTGCATCCGGCCAAAACGACGGCGCGCGCAAGCCCCATGTCCGCTCGAACACTTCCGGCAGGACCAGCATCGCCATGTCGCATCGAACGCCGTCGCACAACTTCGCGACCTTGAGTAGTTCCTGTCGCATCGCCTCCTGCAGAGACGGCTCCGAATAATTCAATTGGAGTGTGTCGGGCCAGCCCTCAAAGTATGGGTCGCGACCGTAGGCCAACACCAGCTGATTAGCAGACTTCCCGGTACGAACATAGTTCCGGGGTTCGCGCAGAGCATCTTGTTCAGTGCCACGGACGTAGAACTCCGGGTGTTGCTGCACCCAAGGATGGTCCAGTGCGGTGTGATTAGGGACGAAATCCAGGAGCAATCGCATTCCGTGCTCGTGGATCCTCCGCCGGAGCCGCTCCAGCGCCCGATTTCCGCCGAAGTCGGAATGCGCCACATATTGTGTGATTGCGAAGCAGGAACCAAAGACATCATCCTGTGTATAGTCCGGGAGACTTCGCCGGAACTCAGTCCGCCACTCAGGGCACTCGCGAGACACCTTCCGGCCAGCAGCACCTGTTTGCCAAACCCCGAGAAACCAAATCCAACTGAATCCAGACCTCGACCATCGATCAAGGTCGCCGTCGGAGATGTCGTCCAAGGTCGCTTGCCGGTTCAAGCCGCGCGAGAGCTCCTGAAGCCACACTCGCGTGTTGATCTGGTAGAGGGAGGAACACGTACTCCGGGTTATCTCAATGTTTCGCTTGGCAACAGCGGATGGGATATCGGTCACCTCAGGTTTTCGTGCCGGGGGTAGAGCTGGCGCCACTGTCATGTCAGTCTGAGAAGCACTCATGATTCCCTCCGACGCTAAAACATCTTCTTTGCTTGCCAATCTCGCCAATTGCACGAATACTACAATCGTCCCCCAGCTCACAGAACTAGTACAACTGCTAGCGCCTTAGTGCGTGCTTCCCGATTCTGCTGTATCGAAGCGTAACTTAGCTGTCCCGCCAGCAACCTCCCACGTCCTTGTGTCGATAGTCGCGACACATTGCGGCATGAGCCATAGGGAACGTTTAGGGGGAATTCCTACGCGAAGCATCTGTCGGCCATTCATCGTCAGTGCGGCGCCAAGTTTTATCCGGATTAAAGAGCTCCATATTCTTGACGATATTCAGGGAATCGGGGCCCAGATCCTTCTCATAGACGATTCCGTAGTTGCTGACCATGAAGGTCTTCACTCCGGTGACATGGTATTCGGCCGGTACTGCTACCAGGGCGAATCCGCCGATCATCACGCCTTCGATCACATAGTCAATTCTGCCCAGCGGCGCTGCCGGACCTTGGCCCTTCAACACTTTGAAGTAATAGCCGTGATAAACCGACGGTTTGTCAGTCGAGTAACCTTCCTCTAAAGCGTGCGCAACGGCTTCGCTGATGGGACCACCGGGCGTGCCGTCCGCGTTCTTCCAGAACAAACCGTCCCGTTTTCCGGGGGTGCTGATGATCTTCTGGGCGTATTGGTTTACACCAGAGCCGTCGTGTTGATCGGAAGCATATTCATTTTGCGCCTCTACGAATCCGCGACAGATCTGAATGGCATCCAATTCGTTCGCACCAATGCGCCGGCGCAAGATCTCTTCGCGCCCAGCCTTTGAATCGAACAGCCACTTTCCGCTCTTCTTGACAATCGGAACCGGGAGCGGCCACTCGTCGTTCCCGGCCATCAAGATTGCCCGGCTCGGGTGTGCCGGGTCGATCCACACAAAATGCTTCTGTCGAACTTTGTCCACAAACGCCATAACATTGTTCTTATCCCGCACAGGGTCCGCTGAGTAGAGAATGCTTTTGCCTTGCGGGCCGAAGATTCTCAACAAGCTCGGCAAATCGTAGCTTTTTGCTGCTTCGATAAGCGCCACGGCCGCTTTCTGAGGCGTCGTAAACATTTCTTGCGCTGGTGCTTGGGCTGGGGTGGCGAGTTTCTCTGCGGACTGAGACGCAGCATATGAAGCTAATACCTGAGCGCAGGCCAGTGAAGCCATCAGCAGTATGCGTGCAGTTATCTTCAACGTCTTGCGGAGCATATGACTCGTCTCCATCTTCAATTGCTAACCGACATCAACCCGCCTACCTGCGTCTGCCGCCGCCTCTTCCGCCGAAGCCACCGCGAGACCCTCCCATACTGGAAGCGCCGCGCTCGCTGCTGGCCCGGGCCGCGCCGCCGCCCCCGCCCTCGAAGGCGCCCGTGTCCCTGGAACTTGGTCCAGAAGTACTGCGGTTGCCGACGCGGTCACCACCAGAGCGGTTCGCGCCCATGTCGCCCCCGCCTGCTCCCGCGCCGCGATTACTGGGCTCTCTGCCTCCAGCACCGCGATCCATTCCGGTCGGCTGCGGCCTCGCACCTGTGCTACGGTCTCGCATGCTCGCTTGTTGCCCGTCCATTCGTTGAGCTTGACTTTGGCGTGCACTTGCCTGCCGCGTCCCCATCGAGTCTCCGCGAGCTGTGCCCCCGTACCTGTTCGCAGTTGCCCGGTCGGAGTAAGGCGCACCGCCGCGATGTTGCGGATTGTGTTGCCAGGTAGTATTGCCAGCCGGATTCACTCGGCCTCCGCCCTGGGCGTTTTGCCGATTAGAGTTATTGACGAAGTTATTGTTGCGGTTGACGTACACGTTGTTGTTACCCCATCCGGAGTTCCAGCCCCAGCCACCGCCCCATGCAGCTCCCATGGCGACTCCAACGCCAAATGAGAGCGCCATTCCTGCCGCGTAATATCCCGCCGGCGGGTACGGGTAAACCGGTGCCCCATAGACCACTACCGGGTCATAGCTGGGGACATAGACCACTTCCGGGCTGGCAGGTTCAACCACAATGACCTGCTTTTTGTCGATCACCTTGGTTTCCACTGTCTGCTGCTCTGTGGTCTTCAGGTTCCCTTTCTCTGCGGCCTTTTTGCGCATACGCTGCACTGCATCCATCACATCGCTCTGCTGCGCCAAAAACGCATTTCCAAGATCAGCGGTCCACTTGATATTCTCTGCCAGCCGTTTCACCACGTCGGGAAACTGCGCCATGGCCTGAATACTCGGGTCCCATTCCTGTTTCCTCACGGCATCCGTGAGAGCCTTGCCTTTCAGGTTCTTGTTCTTCTGCAGCCACTGCTGGAGTTGAATGACTTCGAGTGGATATGTCGATGCGACTAACGTCTGGCTCAGCAGCGGGTCAGGATAGAGCGCAATGGGGGCGACCAAGGAATCGAGTTGATCATTCGGAATTGCAGCTGTCTCGCTCGGGGCGGCTGCCTGCAGCGGCGAAGACCACAAAGGCGCATCTCCGGGCAAAAGCAGTGCCGCACACAGGATGGCGATGCAGTGTCGGATAATGTAGTTTGACACAATCACTTGGGAGTGCTTGGGTTTCATAATGAACATCTCTCCCGCTTCACCGCACGGCGTTGTTTCCGCTTCAGCCGACCTGTGATAAAGCTCGCAGATACTTCTACTCCAGGCTATCTTCAGCACGTACTCGAGCGCTTAATCTGCTGACGGCGATATGGATACGAAGCCGCCGCACTACATACTTGAACGCGAGTGTGTCCCACTTGTGCACCATGCGCCAACGCTCTCGAGTCTAGCGACAATCACCGGAAGCGAAACTGTGAGTATTGCTAGAGACGCCATGATTACGCTGAACAGGTGCCGCCTCTGAGATGCCAGTTACCGCGGACAGTGCGCACTGGAGCTCATCAAGTGAGCTGGTTGCGGATTATGATCCGTTAATGGCGTCCTGACCTTGTTATATAAAAGATTCTCACCCGAGCTCGTTTAGCACTTGTTTTGCGGACCTCTACTAATTCTCTCAGTAGGAATCCTCTTAATGAGAGCCTACAACGTAGCGTGAATGGCGCTCGGGGGCAGGGATGCGAAATCGACGTGAGCTTTACTGTGGTGAACCAAGAACACAGGATGCACACTCCAGGGAGTGGCGGCTACATTGGAACGGAGCTTTCTTGGCTTTCTTCTGCGGAGTCTTTCTGCCTTTTGTCGCGGTACTTCTATGCACCGGCTGTGGGGAAACGAAAGCGCCGACTGCGGCCGAGCCTCCAGTGGTCGAGGTAGTGCAGGTTACCCAGCAGGATGTCCCCATCTATGAGGACTGGGTTGCGCAAATAAATGGTCCTGTTAATGCGGAGATCACACCTAAGGTGCAGGGGTACCTACTCAAGCAGAATTACCATAATGGCTTTTTTGTCACGAAAGGACAGCTTCTGTTCGAGATCGACCCGCGGCCCTTCCGGACGGCACTCGATGGCGCCAAAGCTGACTTGGCGGTAACGGAAGCAAACTTGGCAAGGGTAGAGGCAGACGTTGCCCGGGATACCCCGCTAGCCGCACAAAATGCGATTCCGCAAAAGCAGCTAGATGGCGACCTTGCGAGTCGAGCTGCATTCAATGCGCGCGTCCTCGCCAACAAGGCGGCGGTTCAGAATGCGGAACTGAATCTCGGCTGGACCAAGCTATATTCGCCAATAACCGGCATCGCCGGCGTCTCGAGTTCGCAAATAGGTGACCTGGTGGGGCCTGCCACCAAGATGGCTACGGTCTCGCAAGTGGATCCGATCTGGACATACTTCAACATCAGCGAGCCTATCTTTCTGCGCATTGCACCCAGGATCACCCAAATCCTTCGCGGAACCGGCAACATGAAGAATGTACCCCTTCCTCCCGTTGAATTTATTCAAGCCGATGGAGTTTCGTATCCGAAGAAGGGAAAGATTATTTACGTGAATCGCCAGGTCGGAACCCAGACGGGCACGATTCAGGTGGCGGCCGAGTTCCCCAACCCGGAGGCCGTACTTCGCCCCGGCGGCTTCGGACGGGTCCGAATCCAGACCGGAATAATGAGAGATGCACTGCTGGTTCCGCAGGCCGCCGTCATCGAAGTGCAGTCAGAATACCAGCTGATTGTGCTGAACCCTGAAAATAAGGCCATTTTCCGTCAGGTTAAAGTGGGCGAACGTGTCGGGCCGAACTGGATCGTTCGCGAGGGATTGAAGCCGGGCGAGCGGGTCGTGGTCCAAGGCATCCAGAAGATACAGACGGCTACAGCACAGGCGCCGCAAGTAGCGAAGGAAGGCATCCCAGTCGCGCCCAACCCGTATGTGCCCGTCTCAGCGGGTCCGAGGGGCAACTGACGATGGCGACATTCTTCATCAACAGGCCCGTTTTCGCCGTCGTCATTGCCATTCTGATGGTGTTGGCCGGCATTGTCGCGATGCTTGGCCTGCCCACCTCACAGTTTCCTAACATTGCCGACCCGATGATCCAGGTGAAGGCCACCTACCCAGGCGCGGATGCCCAGACGATTGCCGAATCAGTTGCGACTCCGATTGAGCAGCAGATGTCGGGCGTCAGTGGCATGAACTACATGTACTCGTTAAGCGCGAGCTCCGGCGGAGGGATGACGCTGTACGTGGATTATCAGCTCGGGACGGATGTCAACACCGACCAGATTCTAGCGCAGATGCGGACCGGACAGGCCAACTCGCAATTGCCCAGCGAAGTGGTCCAACAGGGGGTGCTCGTCCAGCCCGGTACGACGGCTCCCTTCATGCTGCTTGACCTGTACTCTCCCAGCGGCGTGTACGACAACGTATTCCTGGCCAACTACGCCATTATCAATTTGCAATATGCGCTGACGCGAGTCTCGGGAGTCTCACAGGTTCAGATCTTCGGGGCTGGACCCTATGCCATGCGCATTTGGGTGAATCCCGATAAGTTGGCGAACCTGGGAGTGACGGTTGCCGACATCACGAATGCGGTAAAAGCTCAAAACAAAGTCAATCCCGGGGGGCAAGTCGGCGGCGAACCAGTACCTTCTGGTCAGCAATTTACCTATAACGTGCGGGCCCCGGGGCGCCTGCCCACACCCGCGGAGTTCGGCAACATCGTGGTCCGCGCTCAGCCTGACGGCTCCATCTTGCGACTGAAGGACGTGGCACGGATCGACTTGGGATCGCAATACTATTCCTATCTGGCGCGGTTCGGAGAGGCGGGGAAAGGGTCCACCCAGCCAGCAGCCCTCATCGCGCTTTATCTCACCCCCGGGAGCAATGCGCTGCAGACGAGAGACGCCGTCCTCAAGATGATGGACGACGCCAAACGGAGGTTCCCCCAAGGGCTTGACTATATCGTGGCGCTCGACACTACGCTTGCGGTCAGTGCCGGTATCCACGAAATCTACATCACCCTCTTTGAAGCTCTAATCCTGGTCATTCTCGTGGTCTATATCTTCCTCCAGGGTTGGAGGGCGACGCTGATCCCATTACTGGCGGTTCCTGTCTCTCTGATTGGAACTTTCGCTGTCTTTCCGATGCTGGGGTTTTCCATAAACACCCTATCGCTTTTTGGGCTTGTCTTGGCGATTGGACTGGTCGTCGATGATGCCATTGTCGTTGTGGAGGCGGTGGAACACCACATCGAGAAGGGGATGACACCTCGCGACGCGGCCCTCAAGGCGATGGGGGAGGTCTCCGGGCCAGTGATTGCCATTGCGCTTATTCTGGCTGCCGTGTTTATTCCCACGGCCTTCGTTCCAGGTATCACCGGCCAGCTTTATAGGCAGTTCGCAGTTACTATCGCGGTTTCGGTACTATTCTCGGCGTTCAACGCACTTTCGCTCAGCCCTGCGCTATCGGCCATGCTGCTGCGTCCGCGAAAAGAGTCGCGCGGGCCGCTGGGAACCTTCTTTCGCTGGTTCAACCGCGTGTTTGGCCGGGCGACCGACGGCTACGTCGGCGTCTGTCATCACTTGATCCGCAAGGTGGGTGTTGCCTTCCTGCTGCTGGCTCTGCTAACGGTCGCCGCTGGTTTCTTCGGTAAGAAGATCCCCAAAAGCTTTCTCCCAGACGAGGATCAGGGCTATATCTATGCCGGTTTGCAACTGCCGGATGCGTCCTCGCTTCAACGTTCCGCAGAAGCCGCGAGAGATGTCGAGAAAGTCATTAGCGGCACTCCCGGAGTGCAATACGTCAGCTCGGTCATGGGATACAGCATGTTGAGCGGCGTTAACGCCACCTATAGTTCATTCTTCTTTATCTCGCTAAAACCTTGGGAAGAACGCAAGACTCCCGAAACAAGTTACGAGGGAATCAAGGCTCACCTGCAAAAGGAACTCTCCAGAATTTCATCGGGACTTGCATTCTCGTTTCCGCCACCCGCAATCCCAGGGGTAGGGACCTCAGGGGGGGCCACATTTATTCTGGAAGACCGGTCGGGCGGAAGCATCGATTTCCTCGCGAAGAACGCGCAACTGTTTGTGGCGGAGGCCCGCAAACGTCCGGAGTTGTCGGGGGTCATGACCACGGCGCTGTTTGGCGTTCCCCAAGTCGGCGTGAAGGTAGACAACGCCAAGGCCATGACCCAACAGATCCAACTGGATGAACTCTATCAGACCGTGCAAACGTTCATGGGCGGTTCGCTGATTAACTATTTCAATCGTTTCGGCCTGCAATGGCAGGTGTATGTCCAGGCCGACGGCGACTTCCGCACGAACGCCTCGAACCTGGGCAAGTTCTATGTGCGCAACACCAAGGGGGATATGGTACCGCTGAGCACGCTGACCACCACCTACCCGCGGAGCGGCGCGGAGTTCGTCATGCGTTACAACCTGTTCAACTGCGTGCAAATTAATGCGGCGGCGGCTCCCGGCTATAGCTCGGCCCAAGCGATGGCGGCCCTGGAGGACGTCTTCCATAGAACAATGCCCAGCCAGATGGGCTTCGATTACATGGGTATGTCCTACCAGGAGCAAAAGGCCGCGCAAGGCGTTTCGGCCGGCGCCATTTTCGGCCTGGCGCTGTTTGTGGTTTTCCTCATCATGGCGGCTCAATATGAGAGCTGGACGCTGCCCTTCAGCGTGTTATTGGGCGTGCCGATCGCCGTATTCGGCGCGTTCATCACGATCTACGTGCGCCGCCAGGTGAATATGGTGCTCGATAACGACGTGTACGCGCAGATTGGCCTGGTTATGCTCATCGGGCTGTCGGCCAAGAACGCAATTCTGATCGTCGAGTTCGCCAAGGCTGAGTACGACAAGGGTAAGCCACTCATAGATGCGGCTCTGATCGGCGCCAAGCTGCGATTGCGGCCAATTCTGATGACCGCCTTCGCCTTCATCCTTGGCTGCGTGCCACTGTGGAAAGCATCCGGCGCAGGTGCAATTTCCCGGCAGGTGCTGGGCACCGTCGTCATCGGCGGCATGATGGCCTCTACAGTGCTTGCCATCTTCTTCATTCCGGTCAGCTTCGAGGTTGTCGAGCGCTTTGGCAGGTGGATATCGGGCGAGAAGAAAGAGTCGCACGCACCTGAAGGGTCGGCCGTAGCGGAAGGAATCGTACGTGACTAAAATAACCGCATTGCTTGCCGTGCTCCCACTGCTTGTGTCGTTCGCTTGTACTGTCGGTCCGAACTACAAACGCCCGGCAGTTTCGGTTCCTGGGCAGTATCGGGGGATACCGCCGGATGCTCCACAAAAGCCAACGGGCGAAGAGTTTGGAGAGATGAAGTGGTGGGACGTGTTCCAGGATGAGGTGCTGCAAGGCCTCATCAAGGAGGCTCTGACCAATAGCTACGGCGTACGCATCGCGGCGGCGCATGTGCTGCAGGCCAATGCCAGTCTGGGGATTACCCGTGCGAATCAATTTCCATCCCTGAGCGGAACGGCGGGTGTTCAGAACGAACGCAATACTTTCTTTCCCGACGCGCCCACCTTTCAGAGTGCGACGCTGCAGATGTCCTACATTATCGATTTCTGGGGGCAATTCCGGCGTGCCACGGAAGCGGCCCGTGCGACCCTCCTGGCAACGGAATATGCCCAGAATGTGGTCCGCATGACCTTGGTGTCATCGGTGGCGACAAACTACTTTCAGTTGCGCCAATTCGATTCGCAGTTGGAGTTCGCCAAACGCACGGTGGAAGCCGACAACGAGATACTCAGAATCAATACCATTAAATTCAGAGGCGGCGAGAGCTCAATCCAGGATGTATATCAGGCCGAGCTGCTGGTGTGGCAAGCCGAAGCGCAAGTCATAAGCCTGCAACAATCGATCGAGCAAACAGAGAATCAGATTAGTGTTTTGCTCGGCAGAAACCCGGGGCCAATAGCTCGTGGTCTCAGCCTAGTCGCGCAGCCGCATCCGCCTGAGGTGCCCACGGGGTTGCCGTCCGCTATTCTTCAGCGCCGTCCGGACGTACGCCAAGCTGAAGAAACGTTGGTCGCTGCCAATGCGAACGTTGGAGTAGCGAAGGCAGCTTTTTTCCCTCAGTTTGCATTAACCGGCGCGTTCGGCGCCCAAAGTACATCGCTGACCACATTCCTGAATGGCCCCGCCACGTTCTGGGCGGTAGGAGGACAAGCGCTCCAGCCACTGTTCCAGGGAGGCAGGATCAAGAGCTCTTACCGCCTCGCGTGGGCGCAGCGAGATGAAGCCGACCTGGTGTACAAGCAAACCGTGCAGCAAGCGTTCGGAGATGTTTCCGATAGCCTCGTAGGCTACCGACAATCCCGACAGTTTCGAATGAAGCTTCAGGAACAAACGGCAACATATAAGCAAGCCGCTGATCTTGCCAATGTACGCTTCTTGGGAGGAGTCACTGCTTTTCTTGAGGTACTTGTAACGGAGCAACAATATTTCGCTTCGGAGCTAAGCCTAGCACAGGCATGGTTTGCCGAAATGCAGAACTATTTGCGGTTGTATCAAGCCCTGGGCGGGGGCTGGCAGCAATAAGCAGGATCCCTTCGTGAATTGCGCGCCTATTCGCCCGGGCTGTTTGTACTGAACGACGGACATCATTTGTAAGCCAAGTGAGACATGAGCCATCGCTCTCCGAGTATGAGCCCGGGCTTTTCCGAAAGAACGAGCGTCGGCCGATCGGGCAGCGGCACGGGTGCAAGTTGATTGTCGGCACCGTCGGCTCATTGAGGTTCTTATTCCTTTGACTCTTACTAGTATAGCTAACGAAACAAATGTGAAGCGAGGATCGGGTTCCAGGCGTACGGTAAGCCTAGGTCGTTTCGCGAGAATTGTGCGTTCACCCCTTGGGGTTGTCTGCCTCGCTGCCCTTGTCTGCAGTTTTTCGTCTCTGGCGGCGGAATCGACGCCAGCGAGAAGCGGTATCGCATTGTATAGCTCTTACAGGTGCTTCACGAGTGCCGTCGGCGTACTCGTGGCTGTGCAGATGCTGCTCATCGTCGGTTTGTTATGGAATCGCCGGCGAGCTACAGACGTGTTGCGCCGAAACGAAGGTTTGTTGCGGACAGTTACGGATCACTCGCATGTCGGCCTCGCCATGCTTGATGCAGATCGCCGCTACATTTTCGCCAATGCCGCTTATGCTGAACTGCTGGACCTGAGCGTTACGAACATCATCGGCAAGTGCGTCGAAGAGGCACTTCCATACCTTTACTGCCGAATTAGCGAGCACCTGGACCGAGCCTTCGCCGGGGAGCGCGTCAGCTATGAGAGAACGGTGCCGGGCGACTCCGGCTCGGAAGACGGAAGAGGTGACCGATGTTATGCGGTAATGTATCAGCCGCTGCACAACTCTGGAGAAGTAACTGGTGTGACTGTGACGGTTGTGGACATTACCGACCGCAGGCGAATCGAGGAAGCGCTAAGGCAGAGCGAGCAGCGTTTCCGTCTCATGGGCGAAACCATACCATATGGCGTGTGGATGACCGATGCTCGCGGCGACATCGCGTACCTCAGCGAGGCACTTCTGCAACTGGTCGGAATGACAACGAAGCGCGTACGCGAGGTCGGCTGGAGTCATCTTCTCCCGAAGGAGGATGTACAGCCGGTCATGGAACGCTGGCGACGTTGTATGAGGACGGGTGAGGATTGGGAAAGCGAACTTCGCATTCGGGGTCTGGATGGCACGCGACGCACCATTCTTTCCCGCGGGAAGCCGGTGCGCGATTCGAACGGCCAACTCGTCGCGTGGGCGGGGATCAACCTCGATATCGATGATCGCAAGCGGAGCGAAGAGGCGCTGATCCGCAGCGAGAAATTGGCGTCGACCGGACGCTTGGCGGCTACCATGGCGCACGAAGTCAACAATTCCCTGGCGGCCGCAATGAACTCGGTGTTCCTCGCCATAAACAACGCTGATAGCACTAAATATGTCCGCCAGTATCTGGCCATCGCGGATGCGCAGCTTAAACGGATCGAACATATAACCCAACAGGCACTGGGTTTCTATTCGGAGACTACCGCACCTGCGAACGTTTCGGTGACCGGCGTGTTGGACTCCGTGACTGAGTTGCTGGGAAGAAAGATCGGGTTGAAGCAGGTGATTCTTGAGAAGCAGTACAAAGATCAGCCAGAGGTCACCGCTGTCGCCGGGGAACTGCGTCAGGTATTCTCGACGCTTCTGATCAACAGTCTAGATGCAGTCGAACAAAACGGCAAGATCACACTGCGGGTTTCCGGTTGGCGGCAAGTCGGCCGCGGCAGCCGTTGCGTCAGGGTGACCATAGCTGACAATGGCAAAGGAATAAGTCCAAGTGTTATTCCCCACATCTTTGAGGCTTTCTACACGACCAAGGAAACGGTCGGTACCGGTCTCGGCCTCTGGGTGGGTAAGCAGATCATCGACAAACACGGCGGTTGTATCCGCGTCCACACCAACACACGAGGAGCACGCAGAGGAACAACTTTCTCGGTCCTGCTTCCGATTGGCGGGATGCGCGCCGCAGCGACCACCGCGTCAGTGTAATCATACGCTTGGATAACTTCGGCGACAGAGCAGCTGCAATGACGTCTACATATGGGCGATTCTGTCCGGAGGAGGCTGGCGATGGCTTGCACATCTGCCGCTGGCGCACACATTAACCTGCAATCATTGTTCCTTGAAGGATTGGCAACCGCTGACCGCAACCGTATCCTAGCCGCTGCACACACTCGCCAACTGTTCGCCAATACCGTCGTTGCACACCAGGGCAGCCCTGCCGACTACCTCTTTCTGCTGACCAAGGGGCATGCCAGATTTTTCTTCATCACGGAAGACGGCCGGAAGATTATCCTTCATTGGCTTGCAACCGGTGAGATCTTCGGCGGTATAGTGCTCTCGGCACGCCCATCCACATATCTCGTCAGCACTGAAATGGTGAGGGACGGCTGTGTGCTGGCCTGGGACCGCCGCACCATCCGCGGCCTCGCTTTGCGTTACCCGGCGCTGTGGGAAAATACTATCGCTGCTGGGGCAGACTACCTGACATTCTACCTGGCCGCCCATGTGGCTCTGACCTGCCAAGACGCCAGGCAGAGAGTCGCTCATATATTGATTACCCTTGCCCAGGGCATCGGCCAGAAAGTTTCTGATGGAGTTATGCTTACCGCTACCAATGAGGAATTGGCGAGCGCGGCAAATACCACCTTGTTCACGGTCAGCCGCCTTATGAGCGAATGGCAGCGCCAAGGCACCCTACGGAAGAGCCGCGGCAGGCTCCTGCTCCGATCTCCGGCGACACTTCTCCAAGCAGTTGCCTGATCGTCGCCTCGCATAGCAGTTTCCAGAACTGATTCGTAACGACTGGCCCTCCGACTCCCCTGCCACTTCCACATTGTGTGAATCGGTTAACCGGCTCGGCGGAGCCGTCGTTGGCTGAGCCGTCCTCCCGAGTAATCAGCAGCGGTTCAGGGTTTAACGTTACCGGCCCCCTCTTCCTTGCGCCCGAGCAAGCACCAAAGTGACGATGGGCAACGACGGGGATGCGGCCGGATGTCATTCTTATCTTGGCTCAGGTCCAGCATCTCATGTCAGCCCTTTCGGACTGATGGACCGGACAGTTGGAGGTTAACATTGCAGTCAATCTGTATCCTTGTGGTGGATGATTTTGAACCATTTCGCGATATAGTCCGCGATGTCATCGGGGCAAGTCCACACTTGCCTGCTTTGCGAGTTATCTGCGAGGCTACAAATGGCTTGGAAGCGGTTAAGAAAGCCGAGCAGCTACGTCCCGATATAGTTCTATTGGATATAGCTCTTCCGGAGTTAAATGGGATCCAGGCGGCTCGGAACATTCGTAACAACGCACCGGAATGCAAACTGTTGTTCGTTAGCCAACATCGTTCCCCGGTGCTGGTTCGCGAGGCCTTAAGCACTGGCGCGCATGGATACGTTCTTAAATCTGCAGTCGCATTTGAGTTACTGCCGGCGCTGCTAGCGGTCTCTACGAATAAGCAGTTCATCAGCAGTGAGCTGGCAGGTTACGACTTGACTGGGTACACAAACGGCTAAGAAGGACTATGGCCGCAAGCTGCCTGCACTCCTCGTTCGATTGAGCAGCAAACAATGAGCCAGACGCACGCAAAGGCCGGATTCTCGAAGCCACGTTCGAGGTGTTCTAAGCATGATCCAGTGCCGACACGAATATATCTCCCCATCGACCTCACTTACCGACTTGTACGAGTATGGCCTATTTGCTTGCCACCGTCTGACACTTGCCCTGTGCTAGAGCATTTCTTCAACCTTCGCGCGACCCGATTTACAGGCCCGCGGAATAGAATATATGGCACCACGGCGAGCGCCGCAGCCACGATGAACGCCTGAACTGGATACCACCACCGTAGAACGATCAATTGGTATATGGTGTCAAGAAATAGTGCGACGATAAACACCCGGCCGATGTCGTTCCACCCGGACCAGAGCAGGCGGTTCCGATCGGTCGAACTCGTAAAGACGGCCCAGAAGTACGCCGGTCGCCCCTCCTTACAATCCTTTAGGCCAGCTCGGATTGCGAGCGAAGCGGCGACGATGGGCTGAATCACCAGTCGGATATGCATGACTCCGCTTGCCCGGCCGGCGAGTTGCTCTACGGCACGACTCAGCATCTGATCTATCGTCACACCATTCACTCATTTAGACGAGCGTTCTCACATAGGTTGGCGGAGCGATTCACCGCTATGACTGGCTTTCATCAATGCTTCACAGTCACTCATGAGACACCGCGCTACCACAATGCGACCGGGCACTATATGCTACCCCCACGACATTTCCGATAGAGCCTCTTAAAGCACCCTTTATGAACCATGTCTAGGCCGCATGGCCATGAATACGTGACTGCGGTCGTCCCATGTGCGGCGGGGCAACTTGGTTGCCGTGCTCTACACTGACTCTCAGAGGATTCACTCGTGATTCGGTTGCCATCCTGAACATCAACGCGCTAACCACTGCGATCATTGCTAGAGCGGCCGCGGCACCGAGGAACGCACACACTTCAGCGATCGCCGCAATTCTCTCCGGTGCCGAACTCACTATTGATAAAATGGCTGCCCGGGCTGCATCGTTCGCTGACATGCTTGACGCCGCGGAACCGGGGGGAACAAACCAGAAAATAAGCATATCAGGCCTCCGCTCAACAACTGCGACTATAGCCAACGACCGAGACCTTGCGAACTAGCAAGAATGACAGTGCCGGGCACCGATTGCACGGGCAGGGGAGCAACCGAATGCTCGGGAATGCTGCGTGCAGTTCGCCACCGACGTAACTAAGGTTATGTCGTGTCTCCAAATGGACATCTGTTCTCCTTCGGAGCGACCTTGTTATCGCGACACCCTGGCTTAGTAGTTGATCGACTTAGTTCGCGAGGTGTTGTGAGAGCTGTCACATAACGTAAGCCCACACATCACTGAGTTGAATTGGTATTTGAACTAACGTCATACGCTGTGGTGGCGGACTTCACTGTTCCGCCGGGATGGTGCAGTCGTGGGCGAGCAATTCATTACCGCAAAGATAATTGAGTTTTATGTTCCGCAGGCTTTCCACAAACAGACACTGTTCATCTCTGCCGGCCATCGCGGAAAGATTATTCCCTTCTCCACTAGGCGTAGTGGACGCGGCATCAAGGCGTACATGGGAGAGAACTGGACACGACTGCTTTCTGGGAAGGACATTCACGACCGGGCCTGGTGATGACGAGCGCGACAAACAACTGTAGCTGGCAATGCAAGCCAGATGGACACACTTCCCGCCGCTCCGCACGATGTCTCCGCTTAGTACCCGGGCTTCTTTAATCATGGTGCCAGTTGTGCTGTATTGTAACGCGCCTTTTCTGGTATTTCGCTCGGGGAGCAGCGCACCTCTTTTCGTCAGAAGCGGATTCCTACTGTGATGGGTATTAGTTCGGTCTTTATGTTCTTGGTTGGAGCATAGTGATAGCGAACTTCCACGTAGACTCTGTACCTTGGTTCCCCCACCTTAAATGTAATGCCGATGCCTCCGTTCAAGCCGCCAACATCCGAAGTGGACGACGCGCGCGTCTGGTCGGACACTACCGTGCCGGATCTGCACTGGTATCCCAGAAACAGCCAAGTCGGGGTGCACGTTATCGATGATCCTGTTGCCACGGGTGTTGTGACATCCACCGAACGACGATACCATCCGCCGCCGCCGATGAAATACACCCCCGTCGTCTTGCCGCGTAATTCGAAACGATAGTTCCCGGTTACGGCAAAAATGTTGGCGTGTGCACTGACCTCATTGGTCTGGAGAGCATCACGGATCGGCGCGAGCACTGTGTCCGAGGCA
The DNA here is from genome assembly GCA_963791145.1 of uncultured Acidobacteriota bacterium. Classification (GTDB taxonomy): domain Bacteria; phylum Acidobacteriota; class Terriglobia; order Terriglobales; family Acidobacteriaceae; genus CAWBRT01. The sequence goes on from CAWBRT010000002.1 coordinate 341,480, forward strand.
CCCAGTCTATTCCACATGAACTCCCCGATGAATGCATGCCGGTCGCTGAAGTTATAGCCGAGGCCTGCGACTAACCCTCCTCCAACATTGAGAGCTTTGACGGGCGAGCTTAGTGGTGCCGTTATCATGAATGCCAGATTTGAATTGACCTTGTCATACTCATCTTCATCATATTGGGCAAATGCATTACGGACAAACACGCTGGAAAAAAGCAGAACCACAGCAGCAGCAGCACTCAACGAGCGTCTCATTTATCTTCCCTGGACCACAATTCCTCCCACCATAATATGAGGGACATGCTCTGCTCACCACTGGCACAATTGCTAGTGACAAACTAACTTGCTATATGGGAATCTCGAAAGAGTGCTTAGTCCTCTGCCCCCTAGCACTGCAGTGTGGCTCTTGAGTCAAAGCTCGCCCCAGCGGCGCCTGGGAGCTCGGATTAGCGCTTGCAACTACTTGTTTTCAAACGTCCAGCCAAGCCCCGCGCTCGTCCCATAGTCGCTACCCGACAAGTGCGGGGGGTGGCTGTCAGCGAACCTTCTTGTCGCGATTGTTTGCACTACCCGCAGCGCAGTTTGTGCTCCTAGCTGGAGTACAGATTGTGGTAGGCAGATGTTTGTGACGCGAGCAGTAGGGCAAAGCAGTCCGCTCGCGGTCTCGGCTTCCATTGATTATCTCTTAACGAAACCTTCCCCTCCGCAACTTCGATAAGTGGCGACTGGTAGTTTTGCCTGTTCTTTTACGGCCCGTCGGTGGCCGATGCTGGCGGGGTCGCTCGTGCACGATCTCGGCAGGCTCAAGACCGTGAAACGAGCGGGAACATCTCGAGAAAGTCGCGCGTCAGTGCGATGTGGAAAGCAAGGTCTGGAGCCAATGCTTAGAACGCAGTTACGGCAGTTACGTGGGTTTGGTGACGTACCCCAAACACTGAGGGCGCCTAAATAGTGCGAAAGGCAAGCCATCGATAAGGAGATCGACAATGGGCATAGCAACATGGTTCGCTGCTACCCTTCGGCAATATCCGGAGATCGCCATCTTCCTCGTGCTCGCCGCCGGGTACTATTTCGGGAAGTTCACCTTCCGCGGCATCGGCTTGGGATCGGTCACCGCCACCCTGCTGGCCGGCGTCGTAATCGGACAACTCGGGATCACCATTTCGGCGCCTTTGAAGGCGACAGTCTTCCTCATGTTTCTTGTTTGCCGTCGGCTACGCCGTCGGGCCACAGTTCGTGCGAGGTATCGCCAAAGATGGCTTGCCGCAAGCCATCTTCGCGGTAGTGCAATGCGTGTTCTGCCTATTGATCCCGGTCGTGATCTGCAAGATGGCCGGCTACGACCTCGGCTACGCGGCGGGGTTTTACTCGGGGTCGCAGACGATCTCCGCCGCTATGGGCCTCTCGACCGACGCCATCAACCGATTGGGAATGGCCCCCGACCAAGCCAAGGCCCTGCTGGACTCTATGCCGATTGCCTATGCCGTGACATATATGTTCGGCACCGTCGGCTCGGCCATCGTGATCGCTCTGTTCGGTCCGGCGTTGCTCCGCTTCGATCTTGCTGCCGCCTGCAAGGATTACGAGGAGAAGCAGGGTGGCATGAAGGAACTTGGCGGGCCCGGCTCTGCATGGCGCCGCTGGGAGGTACGTGCTTTCCGGGTTCGGCCGGGCGGCATAGTCAATGGCCTCCGCGCAGTCGAGGCTGAGGCGCTGGTCCCCGATTCGCGTGTTTTTGTCCTGCGCTTGCGTCGTAACGGGGTCATCGAGGACGCATCCGCGGACACCATATTGCGCGAAGGCGACGTGGTGGCGGTCGCGGGCGCTCGCGAGGCTCTTGTGAAGATCACAGGCGAAAGCGTAAAGCTAGCGATGGTGTCAGGCGACGCGGCCGTGCGCATTAGTAACGAACGCGCCGGGGAAGTCGATGATCCCGAATTGCTGAGTGTTCCAGTAGAGGGCATCGACGTTTACGTGACCAGCAAGGAAATGGACGGCAAGACTCTTGCTGAACTGGCCGAGGCTGCCCGGTGCCCGTGGCGTCTTCCTGCGGAAGATCACGCGGGGCGCGGTTGCTACTTCCATTCCCATTCTGCCGAATACGAAGATCTACCGCGGTGACATCGTTACCCTGGTCGGCCGCACCCAGGACACCGCCAACGCTATTAAGTTGCTGGGCGTCCCGGACAGAGCCAACTGATGTTGCAGACGTCGCGTTCATCGGCGCCGGGATCGCGGTTGGCGCGCTGATTGGCGCGCTGGTCTGGAAAGTAAGCGGCGTGCCGATTACGCTGTCAACCGCTGGTGGCGCGCTCATCTCGGGACTCATTTGCGGATGGCTGCGCTCTGTGCGCCCGACGTTTGGCCGCATTCCGACATCTACGGTCTGGTTCATGAACTCGGTCGGTCTCAATATCTTCATTGCCATCGTCGGCATTTCGGCCGGCCCTGGCTTCGTCAATGGCCTGCGGTCGCAGGGCATCGGTCTGTTTCTTTGGGGAGCCGTCGCGACCACGTTGCCGCTTGTCTTTGGCATGTTCGTCGCCAAGTACATCTTCCGCTTCCACGACGCCCTGATACTGGGCATCGTTTCCGGGGCGCGCACGACGACAGCTTCGCTCGGCTTAGTCTGCGACATGGGCAAGAGCCAGGTGCCCGCGCTCGGCTACACCGTTACCTACGCTGTCGGTAACACGCTGCTCACGATCTGGGGCATGGTTGCCATCTTGCTGCTGGCGTAACTGTTCTTGAGAGTAATCACCTTGGGATCGAATTCCCAGGTGAATGTCTTTTAGGAGACAAACATGGATTTAATGAAACTCCGTAATTTCGAGACGCTGAGCCCGTTCGAAATCAAGGACGAGCTGATCAAGCTGGCGAAGAAGACCTCCAGGACCACGCAGTCGGCCTTTCTCAACGCCGGCCGCGGCAACCCCAACTGGATTGCTACCACTCCGCGCGAGGGCTACTTCCTGCTCGGGCAGTTCGCCATCACCGAGAGCAAGCGGGTGATGGAGCATCCCGCCGGCCTTGGCGGGATGCCGCAGGCGCAGGGCATCGCAGGCCGTATGGAGGCATGGCTCGACCGGCATGCTGACATGCCCGGCGCGCTCTTCCTCTCATCAATGGTGACTTTTTCCGTGAAGGAGTTCGGGTTTGAGCCGGATGCGTTCGTGCACGAGCTCGTGGACTCGATCATCGGAGACAACTACCCGGTTCCCGACCGCATGCTCGTCCACAACGAACGTATCACGCACGAATACCTAATGTGGGCGATGTGCGGAAATCCCCGGCCGGCGGGCAAGTTCGATCTCTATGCGGTCGAGGGCGGAACTGCCGCGATGTGCTACATCTTCAAGTCGCTGAAAGCCAATCGCCTGTTGCATCCCGGCGATACGATCGCGCTGGGCACGCCGATCTTCACGCCCTACATCGAGATGACGCATCTGGAGGACTACGCTCTGAAGGTGGTCAACATCGAGGCCCCGCAGGAGAATCGCTTCCAGTTCACGGACGCGGAGCTCAAGAAGCTGGAGGATCCCAAGATCAAGGCCTTCTTCGTGGTGAATCCCGGCAATCCAACAGGCATGGCGCTCAGCAAGGAGACGATCGGCAAAATTGCAAATCTGGTTAAGACGAAGCGTCCCGATCTGATGCTACTGACCGACGATGTCTATGGAACGTTCGTGCAGGATTTCCGCTCCTTGCTCGGGGAACTGCCGCAGAACACGATCGGCGTCTACTCCTATTCGAAATATTTTGGCGCCACGGGGTGGCGGCTCGGCGTGATCGCGCTCCACGAGGACAACATCTTCGACCGGATGATCGCAAAGCTCCCCGACGCCGATCTCGGCGCGCTCGACAAGCGCTACGGAGCGCTGACCCTCGAGCCGCGCAAGGTCAAGTTCATCGACCGCATCGTTGCCGATAGCCGCGACGTGGCGCTCAACCATACGGCCGGGCTCTCGTTGCCGCAGCAGGTCATGATGAGCCTGTTCTCCCTGGCTGAGATGATGGACGTCGCGAAGCGGTACCAGGAGGCATGCATGAGAGATCGTGTACCGGCGTGCCGATAGCCATGATCGAGGGCCTGGGGCTCGAGGCTCAGCCCAAACCCGCTCTACGACGCCTACTACGGCTTGATCGACTTCGAGTTTTGGGCCCGCAGGAACATCGGCGAGGAAGCGGTCGAGTACCTCAAGAAGAACGTCCACCCGCTCGATCTCGCCTTCCGCCTGGCCGAGGATCACGGGATCGTGCTGCTGAACGGCGGCGGCTTCGAAGCGCCCGATTGGTCGCTGCGCGTGTCCCTGGCCAATCTGGATGACGACGTATATGAGGACATCGGGCGTGGGGTTCGATCGGTCGCGCGCGGCTATCGGGATGCATTCGAGGCCTCGAAGAGCGCGCCGAAGGTTAAGCGAGCAGCGTGAAGTAGTTTGTGAGCGGGATCCGAGGCGGGCGCGGGCTGCCGAGCCGGCAATCGTGGCCTCACGTTCACCGACTCGGCGAAGCTTCCGGCGCAAAGTTGGAGGTGGGGACTGTACACTTTGCGGTGTGCGGTCCTCACTCCATTTCTTCTTCCCAAACATTGCGCAGAGTCGCCAACGTATCCGTCGAAAGAGTCGGCGGCGCAAACGTGCTATGAAATTGTCGCAGAGTCTATTTCCTCCGGCCAGGGTCATCCGGCGCAGACTCCCACGGAGAGCATATCTCTCCCGGCGGCGAGCCGCTCCTCATCCATCGATGAAGGATTCTTGTCGCGAGCACCCGTCGTAGGACAAAGGCCGGCTGTCTGACCCATGCCCAAAGACGGAGAGGCAAAGATACGACCTTCAAGAACCTCTCGGACAGCCGGAACCAAATCAGTGACGAGGTGTGTCTTTAGTACGTATCCCAGGGCTCCGCTCGAGAATGCCGCGACGACAAACTCCGGATGGGATTGTGCGGTAAGGAATATCACCCTGGCCCGGGAGCCCGACTGTTTCAGACAACAAGCAGCTTCAATCCCGTTGATTACCGGCATCGAGATGTCGAGAATAACAATATCGGGATCCAGGCTGACGACGGCTAGAATCGCCAGTTCTCCGTTCCCTACAGTACCCACAACATCAAAGTCAGTGGCAAGCAGTCGCGCCGCCTCCTCCAGCATTGCTTCATGATCGTCCGCCAGAAGAATACGCTCACGTTCCATGATGCACGGCCTCCATCGACGAAGGATTCTACGAACTTCATGCCGCCTCTTCCGTTGGTTCGGCTGACTCGTCCCGGCTTGCGGGCTCCCAATGAGACACGGGAATACGAACGTTGATCTCGGTCCCGCACATCGGCTTCGATATGATCGAGATACTACCCTTGAGTAGATGGACCCGCTCCTGCATACTGACCAGGCCAAGACCCTGGCCGGTCATTGTCGCTTCGGGATCAAAGCCCTTGCCGCGATCGCGAATTGTCAGCTGAATTTCACCAGGCAGGCCTAGCAGACGCGCCTCGACTTTCTGTGCACCGCTGTGCTTCACGGCGTTCCACAAGGCTTCCTGCAGGACCCGGAAAAGGCCCAACGCGATGTTTGGATGCAGTTGACTGGGTACGTTGCTGCAGGTAAACTCGACCTCCACATTTTGATTACTCGTAATTTCTTTGCACAGACCATTTATGGCTGGAACCAGGCCGAGATAGTCCAGATTAGAGGAGTGCAGATGATGCGACAACAGGTGAATATCGGATGACAGTTTAGTAACGCGGTTGGACAACTCATCGGCTTGCTCGCGGAGGCCGACCGCCGAAACCGGCGCCAAACCTTTCAGTCGTTGCAGTCCGATGACCAGCAGCGCAAGGCGTTGATTGATGTCATCATGAAGTTCCCGGGCGACTCGCCTCCGTTCTTTCTCCTGTGCTTCAATCAACTTGCCGCTTACAGTACGAAGGATTTCTTCCTCTCTTTTCCGGTCGGTAATGTCAGCACGCGAGCCGATGCAACCTCTAAAAGAACCGTCTGCGCTAACTATCGGTACTCCTGTATCCTCGATCCATCGGTACTCGCCGTCATGCCTTCGCACCCGATACGTCATCCTGAACGAAGCGTGGTCGTCAACACTGTAGTTGTAAGTATGCAAGCAGTATGGCAAGTCATTGGGGTGGACACTTTCCGTCCAGCCGTTCCCAAGTTCGGCTTCGAGAGGCCGTCCGGTGAATTCCAGCCATGGTTGGTTACAATAATTGCAGAGCTTGTCCGGACCTGACATCCAGATCATGACGGGAGCTGCGTTTGCAACAAGGCGAAAGCGCTCCTCGCTTTCCCGCAGTTCCTGCTCCGCCCGCTTGCGCTCGGTGACGTTCAAGAGCTGAGACAGGAAATACTCCGGCTTGCCGTCGATATCCCGGATCACAATGGTAGTTAATTCGCCCCACTGTACTTGGCCGTTCTTGTGGATATAGCGCTTTTCGAATCGTTCTGGCTTGGATCCGCCGAGTGCACGTTCCATCGCCCTCGAAGAGACGGCCTTGTCATCAGGATGCGTGATGGAGAGAACATCGATGCTGAGCAGCTCCCCTTCCGAGTATCCAAGAAACTCACAGAGCGCGGCATTGACAGCAAGAAAACGGCCTTCAGGAGAGAGCATAGCCATGCCTGCGGGGGCCCCCTGAAAGACGGTGCGGAATTTGTCCTCACTATCCCTTAGGGCCCGCGCCGCCTTTTTGAGCTCGGTGATGTCCTGCGCAATACAAGCAACGCGCTCGACACCCGTGGGACCGTCGAGCGGGAGGTAGGAGATCAATAGGTCCTTTGTGCAGCGCTCAGGGTGCGTATATCTCATCTCGTATCGAACGACTTCCCCTCTAAAACACCGGTCCAGCTTTTCCTTGATAGCGGTCTCATAGATCCCCTTGTCTAACACTTCCCACAGTGGCTGCCCCACTACCTGTTCTCTCGTCAATTGGCGTTGATTCAGATATGCCCGATTTACGATCACATGGCGATGGTCGCGGTCCACAACCACGATGATCTCTTCCGCGCCTTTTAGGGCTTTTTCGTGGAGATCCAGCTTCTCCGCATGTTCGCGCAGTGCTTGTTCCGCTTTTTTGCGCTCACTCGTGTCCACGACGGAAGCCAGGACCCATTTTCCATCATCGACTTCTATCGGATTCAGGGCGATTTCCGCGGGGAATTGTGTTCCGTCCTTGCGCCGGGCGTACAGTTCACGTCCGGGACTCATAATTCGTTGCTCGAGATGGTTGAAAAACAACTCGCGCAATCCTACGTGAGCCTGGCGGAAGGATTCCGGTATGACGATCTCGACCGGCTGCTGCAGTAATTCCTCGTTTCTGTAACCGAACAGCTTTTCCGCATGAGCGTTGGCCAGAACAATTGTTCCGTCCTCGTCAACTACCACAATCGCACCGGGTGTGGATTCCACTGCCAATTGCAGATGCGCTCTTGGCAATTTGCACCCAGCAATGTGCGATTGTTCCCCGGCCTGTTCATATCCTGGCGGATAAGCCCCATCCGCCTCTTGCGGGCTTGGGTATCGCCCCGCCTCCTTACTGTCTACCTTACGCACGCCCTTACCTCTATGGCCAACCCCAGTTGCGACTCTGCGTTGAGACTTCTCACAGAGCGGCCTCGCCGGATTAGCAGGATAGCGTCCCGATGAGTCACGGGGGCAGTGGGCAAGCAGAGTGGCTCAGCAACTCTGGCCGCAGCAACTATTCTCAGTGCCGCAGTCCCATACAACAACTAGCACTTTTGCTATTCTCTTGCGGTAATTTTGCTAGTGTCGGCCCGCGGTCATCTGCTGCCTCACGTGGGTTATGCGGGACCGAGGTACCGTGTTGCAAGTGGGCCCGGCGGTATTGCAGGTCCGGCAGGGAGAAACGGAAGATAAGAGTCTGGCTTCGTAAAGAACTAAGCTCATTCAACCTGCATGTGCGGCTGAGTGCCCGGCACAGATTCTCCGTAAGGCGGGGATTCAGTTGTGTCCCGAAAGCCTTTCGACAAATACCCGCAAAGAATATCCATGTCATAACGTCTCAGTATCTCGTGACAAAGGTGTTCGAACTGAATCGCCGCCTCCGCTTTGCCTTCCGCCAGCAAGGCAGGTCCACGTTCTCCGCACATCACTACCCGGCGGTGCTCCCCTTTTGCGGTTCTGGCTGCCCGGGCAATGAGATCGCCCATCAGTTTTCTAAATCGAACCGGGTCCAGCAGATCACCGGCCATCAGCGTTGACACCATGCCGGCAACATCCAAAGAAATATAGCTCCCCTCTGCGATGGCGTCCCCAACCCTCACACCATCTGCCCGCAATCTCTGAATAAGGCTGGCCCGGCGTGACTCGCTTGCGATGACGATGACAGCGCTCCCCTTGCTCAGAGCTGATTCTATAAAGCGACCGAAGCCATTCACCAAGGAGGCATCGTCGGAGTAGAATGCAACCTCATGGTGACGGGTGACCGCGACGTCCTGCGGGGCAGGCGCCTCCTTAATCTGGGAATGTCCGACGGACCGCTCACTCGTACTGCTGACGTAGGCATGACCCGCCAAACTGGAGCTGACAAACACTCCACCGTTAAGAACGGTTCGCACAGCGGGCAATAGTTCACGCCCCGCATCCGACTTGACGACATAACCCTTGGCACCAGTGTCAAATGCCTCTTGCGCCACAGCAGGGGAGGATTCCTGACTCACGAACAGTATCCTGGATCCCGGGGAGAGCTTGCGGATTCGGCGAGCAGCTTCCATTCCATTTAGCTTTGGAAGGCCGAGGTCTAAAAGGATCAGGTCTGGTTGGAGTTCCTGGGCCTTCCGAACGGCCTCCAATCCGTCAGAAACTTCGCAGACGACTTGCAATTCAGGCATGTCTTGCAGCATCAGGGAGATGGATTGGCGAAAATGTTCGAAATCATCAGCTACGAGAATCTGGACTTTCGAGCGGACATGCATAGTGCTCACCCTGGCATTGCCACTAATTGTGCCGTTTGTTCCTGATCTCCGGACGGAGTGCTTGGCAATCGGGCAAATCGACCGATCAACTTAACGTATCCGTTAGCGATCCCTGCCTCCATTTAAAACCGCTCTGCTATTGCTCGTTGCGCGCCTTGTCACAATTATCGGCGACGCTAAACCTGCGACATGACTGGAACGTGGCATGTTTGGCTCCTTCCAACGATATTCGATTCTCCAGGCTGAACCCGAGGCTCAGAACATTTGATGCCGGTGCAGGCTTCCAGGAAGTGATCGCTCAGAACCATATGGACAGCGGGCGAGGAGGAAGCCTTCGTTGTCTTCGCAGAATCGCCGGGCGATCAGCACCGAGTATACCGCGCTCTCCGGTGCCAACTTCCGGAGACGGAGAGCCGTTTGATTGCCGTCGCTGGAGAGGAATGTGGGCTTGCGAACTTCAATGATCGCCCCCAAAGAGGCACACAGCTTCGGCAATGAGCAGACAGCATCGGGTGATTGTGGCATGCAATGGCACTTGTGTCAGCCTGGCACCGGACATAGCGCCGAGACCTTAAGCGTTGAAATTCATCCCGCACGGTTGGACAGCATTCGCATGCTTCATGCATCGCTTGATGCAGCATCTCTACCGCCAACATAACCGCGCGGTTCCGGGAGCGCCCCGGGCATCTGGCCTAAGAACTCGGCGGATAAGAGGTATATGAGCGGACTCGACAAGATCGTGACAGGCAAGAAGCCACCGAGAATCAAGAACAATCGAAGCCAGTTCCTCTTCGAGAGAATATTCGTGCTCGGCGTGGCCGTCGAGCGGTTGGGATCAGGTTGCGGGGCGACTCCGGCAAACAGTACGGCCCCACGCGGTCAGTTTTCGCTTCCGGCGGCGCGGCCAACAGGAGCGCCCGCAACTTCGAGGATTAAGCTCCGCCACCCAAACTGATCAGAAGAACCCTGGTTCAGATGCCAGTCGCCAGAAAGCGTGACTCGGGACTGCCAGTTTCGCTAGTTACACAATTCGGCGAGAGGTACTAGGGTCGAATTGTGGGCGAGCAGCTGTTTTCACTTTTTCAGATCTCCTGAACTGAGTCAGCCTATCTGAAGCATCCCCACTTTTTTCCACTGAGGGGCCCCCGGAGGTTGAGATGTTTCCTCGTACGATTTCCATGTGGTCGTTGCTGATGCTGCGCAACGGCAAGAATGCCGGCAATCTGTCGACGGAAGGCATGAGGCCGGGTCTCGAACCAACTATAGAGATCGCAAAGTGGTTGGGACAATGGGTAGCGCGAATTCAAGTACGGCGTGCCAATGCCGGAAGAGTCACATTGCCTGCGAGGGGCGCTCATAAGCCGGGCAGAACAGAACAAGTCTTAAAGGCGGTAGTGATCGCGGGTCTCCTGTTGTGCGGTAGTGCGTGGACGCAGCGACAGCGTTTGCCGGCTGATTTCTGCACAACAGCCGCTGCAGGAGACGCATCCCCTGCAGCGGCCCCGGTCATTCCCTTTGTGCCGGTACAGCCACGCATGTCTGCTGAACTGGCCCTGCGAACTTATGAGCGTCACGCCACCGAGCAGGCTTCCGGTCTAGGTTCACACTCCGATACCACCATCGTCGAAGCCGATCTGCCCAACAGCAACCAGCGCGGCCGATATGAACTGAAGCGGGCTTACGTCGCACCCAACACTATGAACTTCATTCCCCTGCGCTTCGTGGGCGACGACTTCGTCAAGCGCAACGTCATTGTTCGTGTGCTGCAGTCGGAAGCAAATCAGGTAAGCAAACAGCGAGGCACCGATACTGCTCTCACAAATCACAATTACAAATTCAGCTTCAAGGGAACTTTAGATATCGATGGCAGGACGATGTACGTCTTCCACGTCAAGCCGCGGCATAAGCGCGACGGAACGTTTAAGGGACGTGTTTTTATTGATTCATACACCGGCAACCTCTTCCGTGTTGAAGGGACATTGGTCAAATCACCCTCGTGGTTTGTAAAAAATATTCAGTTCGTGCAGGAATACGCCCAAATCGGGGCTTTTACCCTGCCGGTCCATCTGCACTCCACGGGCAATGTCCGCATCATCGGCCGCACTGTTGTGGACGTTTTCCACTTTGACTATCACGCTCAGGTGGCTGTGTCCGATACCATTCCAGCGGATTACGCAGGCCGATAATCGAAATGGAGCGCAGGACGCTTTCGCCGTTTCCAATGCCAGAAACTGGCGGCTTCTCTGCAACTGCTGCCTGCCCCACGGAAATTGTGCGTAATGCAAACAATTTAGGCTTCGATGTGCATCCGCTGCAGTGAAAATTGAAAGTAGCAGCCTGCAACTAGGAACAGGACCCATCATCCGTGAACGTGCCACTTGGAAGCATCGTGCCGAGGGAAGTTGAGCAGTTTAGGATTTTCTGGTACAGAGGGTCATTGTTCAGCGCGGACGGCAAGTAAGCCGCTGCGTCCATATTCTTGCGACTTTCCACTAGCGTATTGACCCATTGTTGCACATTGTTGAAATGGTTGGTGAGCAGTTGCAGGGCACTTCGGTCAGAGTCGGTTGAGCTTGCGACAATAGCCAGTCTCAGACCCTCGGCCGCCTTGTCGCGGACAGAAACCAGGGGGTTCCCGTTTCCGGGGATTCCAAGTCGAACGCCGTAAGCGACGATATTCTGCCAATTCTCGATGATCCCTAAATCCTCAATGGCTGCCCTCATAAAAGCGTCGGACAATCCTGTGTCTGTCGGCTGACTGTTGGTAGAAGCCGGTGCTGGAGTATTTCCGGGAGAGACCGGCAGCGAGAGAACAATCTGATGGCCTTGGAATTTCAAGGAACCGCTGCCGATTCGAGCCAGGTCCTCAAGGTCGACGAAAGCCTGGCCATCGATCTCGTAGATCAGCACTTCGCCTCTCTTACCGTTGACTACAAACGTGCGCTTGCTCACCCCTCCTTGCGCCAAGGCAATCCCCGCGAAGACAACAACGGCCACGGCTACTCTCCACCACTTTGAGCTGTAATACATGCTTCCCCGCGATGGGCACTGGAAATGCGGATACGTTATCCCGCCACGCTCCCTATCCCAAACCCCTGTCGTGAAAAGGTTAAGAGGCGTGCCGATAACTTGAAACTGGTAAAAGCCATAGCCCGCGAAAGAATGTCGGGTTACTCAGACACGTCCGCATCCGTGGCTCCAGGTCAGAGTACTCCCTTCCCGGTAAGGGTTCTGGAGAAGTCGGAGCACACTACTGGTAGTTCGTGCAGTGGCATGGTGCGCCACCCGGGTTGACTATCTAGTGCCAGCGATGCACAGGTCAGTTCCGATCTCTTTCGCCTGCGTTTGTGTTAATAAGGAGCCGGGTATGAATTGGGCACTTGCCGTGGTACGGGAGGACAATCCCGACATTCGTGCACCAACCAACGGCTCGTCCTCGTCCAAACATCCGTGTTGTGCATAACTAACACATTCGCCAGCATGAGGAGCTTCTGGCATATAGAGATACAACTACCCGGCGGGGATTCCGTCCAGAATCCAAACTTTGAGACAAAGAGAGGCAGCTATGCACCGGAAAACGATTGTCGCGAGTCTAATCACGTTGTTCTTACTGGCATCAGTGTGGAGCTTTGGCGCAAGTGGCGACAAAGCCACCGTCAAGGGAATGATCATTTCCCGCACCGGAGAGGCCTTGATCGTGAGGGGTGCGGGGCAAGTAGTTACTGTGGTCCTCAACGATGACACGAAAACGATCGATAGACAGGGGATCTTTGGCTTGGATAAGGCGGAAATGGGCAACACGGTCCTGATTCCGGGACTCAAGCTGGAAGTCAACGGAACGTCCGATGACCAGGGCCGGATTGTCGCGAAGACAATCATCGTCGATGGCGACGACTTGGAAACGTCGGAGTTGATCCAGGCCGGCTTACATCCTACCGCAGAGCAAGTTGCGGCCAACCAGCGGAATATCTCGGCCAACCAGCAGTATGATGCGGCCCAGCAAAAACAGATTGAAGAAAACATCAAGAACATCGAGGAGAACACAAATCGCTTTATGGACTTGGCCGAATATGACGTAAAGGGCCAAGCAACCGTGAATTTCCCAGTCGCTAGTTCCAAACTCTCGGCGAAGGATCAGGAAGAGCTCAAAAAGCTGGCGCAAGACGCCGCCAAGCTCACTGGATATATCGTCGAGGTGACGGGCTTTGCCGACGCAACCGGTAGCGCTGCAATGAACACAAAGCTAAGCGAGGAACGCGCTAGGGCGGTAGTTGCCTATTTGTTCCAGCAGTGTGGCGTGCCGATGCGGCATATCGTAGCGCCGGGCGCGATGGGCGAATATGGATCAGCGGCACCGAACGAGACTAAAGCCGGGCGCGCCGCGAACCGTCGGGCTGAAGTTAAAGTCCTCGTCAATAAGGGCATTGTCGCAGGACGCTAGGGGTATTACCCCTCCACGACCAGAAAAAGGCGGGAGCAACAGTGGGCGAGGCGCAGGCCCGTTCGCGACGCGAACGCTTTGGCGCATAGTGTAGCTGACAGGTGATGCGAACAGATGTTGAGCCGACCTCAACCAGTTTGGATTGCCTGTTGGCTCCTCTATGGAGAATTTCAATTAAGTGATGTTCCTCAACCGTTCAGAGTGACGGGAGACTAGGTCGGGAGTGACGTTTTCCCTGAAAGCGCAGTAATGGGGACACCGGGAGAGTAACACACTTGACCAGACGGGTCTGGTTATTTTGCCACTTGCTGGCCGACTATGATGAACAACCGTATGTGCGGGCTCACCACTTTCATTTTGCTATTAGCTCCGCTGTTGGCGGCACAAACTCAGAGTCCCAACGCCGCCACGCAGAAGCCCAACCCTTTCAGCAAGGGGCTGGACTATCTCTTTAACTATCTCAACATGGCCGGCACGAACAAGGCGAGTGCCTTCCAGCCATTAACCCAGCAAGAACGAACCCGTATGTATCTCGCAACACTGGTGAACCCATTGGGCTACGCGAAGGCAGGGCTATCCGCTGGAATCGATCAATGGAAAGATAAGCCTCAAGAGTGGCAGCAGGGAGCGTCAGGCTACGGCAAGCGATATGCGAATATTGCGGGACAGTATACAATCCAACGCTCGGCAACCTTCGGTGTGGCCAGCGTGTTGCATGAGGACAACCGCTACTTCAATTCCGGCAAGAAGGGCTTCTGGTCACGGACCGCGTATGCGCTAGCGAGCGGTGTTCTTGCTCGCCACAATGATGGAAGCCGGAACTTCTCTTTCTCCCAAGCGGGCGGGGTAGCAGTGGGCGCTTTTGTGTCGCGCCTTTGGCAACCCCCGAGTCAGCATCGAGCCGAAGATGGGGCCATCAGCTTCGGAATCACGATGGGCAGCAACACCGCTTTCAGCGTAGTAAAAGAATTTCTTCCCGATCTGGGGCGATACCTCCGACAGAACCGACGGAAGTGACTATGAGCAACTTCGACTTGAGAGGCCATGAACTCACAGTAACCGACATACATCGTAACCTTCCGCCAAGTACTCTATATGAACATGCCGTCCGTTACGAGAAAGACGCCAGTATCGCCGACAATGGCGCACTTGTAGCCTACTCTGGCGAGAAAACCGGTCGTTCACCAAAGGACAAACGGATCGTCCGGAGCGCCGCTTCCGAGAACGATGTCTGGTGGGGACCGGTAAACCTACCGCTAGAGCCACAGGCGTACGCACTGCTTCGCGAACGCGCTCGTGACTACCTGAATTTGTCCGAGCGGCTGTACTGTGTTGACGGCTTCGCTGGCTGGGACCCGAAATACCGCATCAAGATTCGGGTTATTTGCTCGCGGCCGTACCATGCCCTGTTCATGCAGACCATGTTGATTCGGCCCACGCCAGAGGAACTGGCCGACTTCGGCAAACCGGATTTTGTAATCTACAACGCCGGCGCGTTTCCGGCGCCACGTCTTATGGCCGAAGTAGAATCCGAGACTAGCATCAGCCTCAGTCTTGAGGACCGGGAACTTATCATACTCGGAAGCGAATATGCGGGAGAGATGAAAAAAGGCGTATTCACGGTGGCGAATTATTTTGCGCCTAAGCGAGGCGTGCTCTCGATGCATTGCTCCGCAACGGCCGGCATGGCATACAATCGTTCGTCGCTGTTTTTTGGTCTGAGTGGCACCGGCAAGACGACGCTTTCCGCCGACCCCACGCGTTATCTTATCGGCGATGACGAACACTGCTGGGGCGATGACGGTATCTTCAACATTGAAGGCGGCTGTTACGCCAAGGCGGTTAATCTCACGCCGGAGTCCGAACCGGATATCTTCGCAGTCTTCCGCTTTGGCGCTGTGCTGGAAAATGTTGTCCTTGAAGACGATCGCACGGTCGACTACGTGGACACAAGCATCACCGAGAACACGCGCGGTGCCTACCCCATCAACTTCATCCGCAATGCCCGTATCCCGTGCGTAGCTGGCCATCCCACAGACATCATTTTTCTGAGCTGCGATGCATTTGGCATCCTGCCACCAGTCAGCCTGCTAAGCCCAGCTCAGGCTATGTATCACTTCATCAGCGGATACACCGCTAAGATTGCCGGGACCGAAGTAGGTGTTAAAGAGCCTTTGGCCACATTTTCTCCTTGCTTTGGCGGGCCATTCCTCGTCTGGCACCCGAACACCTACGCTGAACTCCTCGCGGCAAAAATAAAAGAACACGGAACACGGGTGTGGTTGGTAAACACCGGCTGGAGCGGTGGCGCCTATGGCGTGGGCAAGCGTATCAAATTGGAGAATACGCGCGCCATTATCGATGCGATCCACAGTGGTGCACTAACCCGTGCGAAAAAAGAGCGCGATCCGGTCTTCGGTTTTGCCGTGGTCGCGGAATGCCCAGAAGTTCCATGGGAAATCCTTATCCCCCGAAGTACCTGGGCTGACAAGTGCGCCTACGATGCGATGGCCAAAAGACTTGCTGGGTTATTTCAGGACAACTTTGCCACCTTTGAAAACAGTGTAAGTTCGGAAGTCAGCGCCGCTGGTGCCGGTGCTTGAAGCACTATGGGATGCGACTTGTTGGTGAGTGGGAAGAACGATGCATATAACAGGATTATGAATATTGTTGGGGCAGCGCTGGTGCTGTTTATGGCAGCCGTCGCACAGAAAATAGAAATGCGATGTCCGGCGTGAGAACCGCACTTACAATCGGCAGCAGGTTCCAAGCAAGCGTTGGAAGACTAAATAGCCGAACCGAGGCAGGGTATCGACTCCAACACTCATTGGTTCTTTGACAAGGGCCAATAATTCCAAGCAAGCTAGGTTAGTTAGAGGCGACAAGCTGCACACACCTGAGTGGCTGACTGATCCTTTGATGTCGGCTGCGATCTGGGTGTTGGTCTTGTTACTACTCGGCTTCGTGGGAGGCAAGTGATGGCGGAGCCGATCTTGATGAACCGATCCAACGAAAAACATCTAGATGGCAAGAAGCGCCTTGGCCGGAAGCTGTATGATAAGGAACTGCGTCGGCTGCAGGCGGAGTTGTGCCGCCTTCAGGATTGGGTAAAGTACAAGGGCCTGCGCATTTTGATCGTGTTCGAAGGACGCGATGCTGCCGGAAAAGGCGGAACCATTCGCGCGATTACAGAACGCGTGAGTCCTCGTATTTTCCGCGTGGTGGCACTGCCTACTCCGTCCGACCGGGAAAAAAGTCAGATGTATCTGCAGCGCTACGTCCAACACTTTCCTGCCGCCGGCGAGGTCGTAATCTTCGATCGTAGTTGGTACAATCGTGCCGGCGTCGAGCGCGTGATGGGCTTCTGCACGAAGGAGCAACATAAGCGATTTCTCGACCGCTGCCCTCTGATGGAGCAATACATCGTGGACGGCGGGATTATCTTGATCAAGTACTGGCTGGAAGTCGGCAAGAAAGAGCAGCAGCGCCGCTTTGCAGCCCGTATCCACGATCCGCTTCGGCAATGGAAGCTCAGTCCGATGGACTTGGAATCATTTCGTCGATGGTATGAATATTCCAGCGCACGGGACGAGATGCTCGCGGCCACCGACAGCAAGCACGCACCGTGGTACATTATTCGCTCCGACGATAAGCGGAAGGCGCGGCTCAACTGTATTTCGCATTTATTGAGCTTGATCCAATATCGCAAGGTTCCACGGAACAGGGCCAAGTTACCTCCCCGGAATGACAAAGGCAGTTACGACGATCAGGCCTCCCTGAACAGAAGACAGTTTGTCCCCGAGAACTACTGATTCCCGAATAACTCGACCGGGTGCCGCTTGCCACTGCTCTCGCTCGAGATGGGAACTGTTGTTTGCCAACGAGGCCCCGACCTGTACTGCCACGTCCAATACGCGCGCGTGGTCGTTTATGGCTCAATGACGGCTCGTGTGTGCGGTTGCGCCCAGAGGCCAGGAATCACGTTGAGAGTTCCGTGTCTCCAAGCAATGTGGTGAAGGACGCACTCTAATGAAATGGGAGTTCCCCCGGCTCTGCCGGGGAGGCACCCAAAGTATGACAATTCCGGGAGTCGGCACTACCAGGGTTTCTTGTGCCGTACCCGAGATGTCCTAAACGATGCGCTTGCGGCTCAGTGACGAAGAGCCTTGGCGCTGTTGCGAAAGAACAGATGGAACGATGAGCTTTTGACTTTGGGTCGCGGTAAGGCCCCTTTGAGGGGCCCCACGACCCGGTAAAGCCTCCGGGTCTGCCGGAGGGTACTTACTTATCCGAATAGCTGGTTACGTGCTGGTGGGCGCTGCCTTGTGGAACTCCGGTGTCCTCGTGATGCCTGATCGTAATGATGTAGTGTGAACTCTTATTCGGGACATCCTATGACTCCGGTCCGCCCCGCGAAGGTGCCGAAATGAACGATAGCGCCATACGCGAGCCGAGCAATTACTTGGGTCAACGCGCAAGGAGAGGGACGAGCCCTTGACGACCCATTGCCCGTTGGCACTTTTCCCCAGAACCGCCTATATCCGGTCTGCAAGAAGACTGTGCAGCTAAGCCCTGCACAGCAGCAGCTCCTGTCGCGGTCCAAATAATATGCCATTAGCTATTTCTGTTGCAGCACTGGACGCCCCCCTGCATCTGCAAGTTGCGAGCATTCGTTAGCGAGGCGGCGATTATCGCACCGCCCACCTATTTCAAACTTGACCTCACCCGAACTGGAAACCTGCGTCGGCTGGCGAGATTTGCTCCATTATTTCCAGGTACCCTTCAGACGTAGCCCTGAACATCCAGCGTTATCTCGGCTCCTTGCCCCACGCAAAGCGACACTTTCCCGCCCCTCCGGTGTCCCATATTTAGCGTGCCACGGAGCGCCTCCGCGTAGTCAGCTGCCCCATTGAATGCAGCGTCGGACTCGTCCAACAAGAGAGTTGGGTGGTCCTGATCGATTTTGCGCACTAACGCTGCCGTGGTCGTACGCCCCGTGTACCAGGGCGTGTGGACTAGCAGACTCAGAACTTCCAAGGTCTGAGTTTTCCCGCATCCCTTTTCGACACTGGTGATGGTTAGGTAAGGAGTGTGCTCCGCTGCCCGCATGCAGTGTGTGTGCAGGACCCAATGGGATCCTGGTTGGTGGTGATTGCAACGCTCGGAACGCAGTTCGCTTGCGCCATGATGGTGGTGCCGCAGCCGAGGGCATCGCTGCCCAGATGGGCTGCGTACTTCCTTGTCTTTGGTGAAGAGTGAATGCGCCTGGCACAGACGGCTGATTAAGAGACAGGACCGACCTGGAGCTCCTTGCGGGAGCCCGTTCAAGCTGCACGGCTTCGCCTAGAGCGGCAAAGCGGGGTTTAGCCCCTCTCCCCAACGCTACTCCGTGGGAAGCGGAGGGCTCGTCGGGGTCGCGACCCGCGCGTTGGACGCGCAGATAAATGCGCTCACCAAATTGGATGAAGCAGATCGCCGACGGATGCGGCGATCGGCTGCGATTTTGACAAAGATGTGGGGCAAGATGTGGGTCTAGGCGGGTAGCGCTTCGGAGGGCAAAATCGCCGTCTGCAAGCTGCTGATAGGAAGTGAGCGACCCGACACATAGGTAACAGATCGTACCGGACACATAGGTTACACTTACCCTCCTTTTCGAGGAGGGTGAGATGCCTTGGAAGGAGTGTTCGGTAATGGATGAAAGACTTCAGTTTGTGGCCCGCCGACTTGCTGGCGAGCCCATGGCCGATCTTTGCCGTGAGTTCGGCATTTCCCGCAAGACCGGCTATAAGATCTTCGACCGCTACCAACAGTGCGGCGTCGAAGGCCTCACCGATCGCAGTCGGCGTCCTTATCGCTATGCCAACCAACTCCCCTTTCAGGTGGAGAACTACATCCTCAACCTCAAGCGCGAGCACAGCAGTTGGGGCGCTCGCAAGATCCGAGAGCGTCTACTTCGTCGCTTCTCCGGTATCCCCATCCCCGCCAAGAGCACCATCCATGCCGTGCTCGATCGCTACGGCCTGGTCGAGCGCCGCGGCCGCACGCGGCGCCGTGCTCAAGGCACCGAGTTGTCCGCAGGTCAGCGGCCCAACCAGCTCTGGTGCACCGATTACAAAGGCGAATTCCTGCTCGGCAACCGTCGGTACTGCTATCCGCTCACCGTCACCGACCATGCCAGCCGATACCTTTTGTGCTGTGAAGCCCTTTCCTCGACTCGCGAAGACCTCGCTTTTACTGTCTTCCAAAGGCTTTTTCAGGAGCGTGGACTACCCGCCAACATCCGCAGTGACAACGGCGTCCCCTTCGCTTCCGCACACGCCTTGTTTAACTTGAGCAAGCTCGCCGTCTGGTGGCTCCGCTTGGGCATCGGCATCGAACGTATCCGCCCTGGTCATCCGCAACAGAACGGCCGTCACGAACGCATGCATCTCACCCTGAAGAAAGAAGCCACCAAGCCCGCTGCACCTAACTTCCTGCAACAGCAGGCCAGGTTCGATCACTTCGTTGAGGTTTTTAATCAGCAGCGTCCCCATGAAGCCCTCGACATGAAGTGCCCGGCCGAGGTCTATCAACCTTCTCCTCGTCCTTATCAGGGACTGCCCAACCTCGACTATCCCTTCCACGACAAGGTCATCGTGGTCACCAACTGCGGCCGCATCTGTCTGGGAAACAAAAAGATCAACTTCAGTACCGTCTTTGCCGGCCAGGCGGTCGGCATCAAAGAAGTCCACGACGATATCTGGCTGGTCAGCTTTATGGATTATGATCTGGGGTACTTCGATCTCGAAACGCGGGTGCTCGAGCCTCTCGAAAACCCGTTCGGCCCAAAACTGTTACCTATGTAGCCGGTACATTCTGTTACCTATGTCTCCGGGTTGGACCAAGGGTGTAATGGCGCGCCCTGAGAGATTCGAACTCCCGACCTACTGATTCGTAGTCAGTCGCTCTATCCAGCTGAGCTAAGGGCGCGCACGCCTCATTTTACAACATTCGAGCAGCCTCGGCCCAATTTCCCTCGCCGCCGTAGGCGTGCTGGGGACGCCGTTGCCGAGGGCGACTGGGCCTACATTGCGCCTAGCTTTACGCTGCGCCGTCACAGGATATAGCGCGACAAATCCTGGTCCTTGACGATGTCGGTCAGCATCTTGCGGACGTACTCGGCGTCGATCACTGACGTGCTTTCTCCTTCATGTCGGGCGCGCCGAAGCTGATCTCGTCCAGCACGCGCTCCATGATGGTATGCAGGCGGCGGGCGCCGATGTTTTCCGTCCCCTCGTTCACCCGGGCGGCGAAGTTGGCGATCTCCTCCAGCGCATCGCGCGTGAACTCCAGCTTGATGCCCTCGGTCTCCAGCAGCGCCATGTACTGCTTGATCAGCGACGACTTCGGCTCGGTGAGGATCTTGATGAAGTCTTCCACGGTGAGCGATCTTCAGCTCCACGCGGATGGGGAAGCGGCCCTGCAGTTCGGGGATCAGGTCGCTGGGCTTGGAGACGTGGAAGGCGCCGGCGGCGATGAACAGGATGTGGTCGGTGCGCACCATGCCGTAGCGGGTGTTGACCGTGGTGCCCTCGACGATGGGCAGGATGTCGCGCTGCACGCCCTCGCGCGAGACGTCGGGCGCCGTGGCCGCTCTCGCGGCCGGCGATCTTGTCGATTTCGTCGAGGAAGATGATGCCGGAGTTCTCCACGCGCTCGACCGCGATGCGCGTCACCTGGTCCATGTCGATCAGCCGCTGCTCTTCTTCCTGGATCAGGTAGTCGAAGGCTTCGCTCACCTTCATCTTCCGCTTCTTGGTGCGCTGGCCGAAGATGTTGGGAAGCATGTCCTTGATGTTGACGTCCATCTCCTCGACGCCCTGGTTGGAGATGATCTCGAAGGCCGGGCATGATCTTTTCGCGGACGTCCAGCTCCACAATGCGCTCATCGAGCTTGCCTTCGCGCAGCTGCTGGCGCAGCTTCTCGCGGGTGCGGGAGCCGGATTCGCTCGCCGCAGCGGCAGTGTGCCGAAGCCGATAGTGCTGCTGTCGGCCGGCGGGCTGTGCCACCGCGGGCATGGAGGGGCAGCAGCAGGTCGAGCAGGCGCTCCTCGGCGTTGATCTCCGCCTTGTCGGCAACGTCTTCCAGCTTCTCTTCGCGCACCATGTCGATGGCGATCTCGATCAGGTCGCGAATCATCGACTCGACGTCGCGTCCGACGTAGCCGACTTCGGTGAACTTCGAGGCCTCCACCTTCAGGAAGGGCGAGTTCGCCAGCTTGGCCAGGCGGCGCGCGATTTCGGTCTTGCCCACGCCGGTCGGGCCGATCATGATGATGTTCTTCGGGATGACTTCTTCGGCCATCTCCGGCGTCAGCTTCTGCCGGCGCATGCGGTTGCGCAGGGCGATGGCCACGGCGCGCTTGGCCTCGTGCTGTCCCACGACGTACTTGTCGAGTTCGACCACGATTTCGCGCGGCGTCAGCTCGTCCAGCGCCAATTGTTCTTCTTCTAAAGTGGATGGGAGATAAATAGCCACAAATCAACTCCAGTCAACTGATCCCAAGCAAGAGCGGTGTTCAGCGCTTCCTGGGGCTTGCAAAGAAAAATCCCGGCGAGCGCCGCGGCTGCGAAGCCAATGGCGCGCTGGCCGGCGCGTGCTTACAACTCCTCAATGGAATCCGGTCGTTGGTAAAGATGCAGGTGCGGGCGGCGATCTGCATGGCCTCCTCGCAGATCTCGCGGGCGCGTCAACTGCGTGTGTTTCATCAGCGCCTCCGCGGCCGAGGTGGCAAATGGCCCGCCGCTGCCGATGGCCGCGATGCCGTCATCCGGCTCGATCACGTCACCCTGGCCGCTGAGCAGATAGGTCTGCTCCTGGTCGGCAACCAGCAGCAGCGCCTGCAGCTGCCGCAGCATCTTGTCGGTGCGCCAGTCCTTGGCGAGCTCGACCGCCGCCCGGCCCAGGTTGCCGTGATACTGCTCCAGCTTGGATTCGAAGCGCGAGAACAGCGAGAAGGCGTCGGCGGTGGAACCGGCAAATCCGGCCAGAATCTTGTCCTGATACAAGCCGCCGGATCTTGCGCGCGCTATGCTTGATGACGTTCTCTCCCAAGGTGACCTGGCCGTCGCCGGCCATGACCACCTTGCCGAAGCGGCGAACGCAAAGAACCGTAGTCGAACGAATCCGGGGCCCCAGCAAGCCTCGGTTTGGCTTGCTGGGGTGAGAATCCGTCCGGAGGAGAGAACGCCCCGGCATACACCCGCCAGGGCCGTAGATTCTGAGTTTGCTCTTGCCATCGGTCCACTTTGAATTATAGCAGCCGCGGAGGCGCTTCCGGGCGCTCCGTCCGGCCCTGCGGAGTCGATACCGGCGAAATTGTCGGCGGTTTGACGCGCTTTACGCGCCCAGGCACCCCGGCAAGCCCGATTTCAGTCCCGCCTAGCGGGATAGGGACCCCGCAGCCGAGGTCGGCTGGGCCTGCGTTTACAGCTTTGCCTGTGCGATCTCCTCGATCAGCACGTCGATCTTCCTCTCCAGCACG
Source organism: uncultured Acidobacteriota bacterium (assembly GCA_963791145.1). GTDB lineage: Bacteria > Acidobacteriota > Terriglobia > Terriglobales > Acidobacteriaceae > CAWBRT01. Next base: position 364,385 of record CAWBRT010000002.1, read on the forward strand.
TTGCGGATGGAGAGAATGCGCAGCAGCCGCCCGTTTTCGTCGACGATCGGCATGTGGCGCAGGTGGTTGTCGAGCATGGTCGTGAGCGCCTCGGTGTAAGAGATGTTTTCCAGCGCCATGATCACCGGGGTGCTCATGAACTCGCGTACCGGGGTCGCCCAGGGATCACGGCCGCTGAGGGCCACTTTGCTCATCACGTCGCGTTCGGTGAAGATGCCGGCCACTACGCCGTGCTCATCCACGACAACCGCGGCGCCGACACGATGGTTCACCATCTCCTCGATGGTCTGTGCCACGGTGGCATTGATGTCGACCGAGGCCGGTTCGTCACTGCATATAGAGAGAATGCTCATAAATATCCGTTACTATACCCGTTACAGCGGTTCCAGGGATGATGTATCCCGAAGCCGGTGCTGATCGGCCGTTGCGACCATCAGGGAGCAACGGCACGCCGCGAGATCGACAGGATACGGTTTCCCTGGAACCGCTCTAGACCCACTATATCGGTTTGACCCACATTCCTGTTAGACCAACATTTTACGGTTTCGTTCGCGTTTTTTGGCAATTTCCAGCCAAAATCCCGGCAAAAGTCATCACGCGTTCGCCAGGGTCCCGTCGCCAATCCAGGCAGCCAGCCTGCGCCGATTTTTTGCCAAGCGCTAAAGTCGCTCCAGGGGCGGTTCTCGGGAAGGCCTGCGGGGATCAGATGCACTCCCGCTATTTGCCGATGTAGCCGCCGGGGCTGCAACCTTCAGCCCTGCCGCTTTGTCCAATGGTAAGGCCCTACGCACGGCGGGCAGGGAAGCGCCCTATTGCTTTCCCGCGCCGATCGCGATAGCTAGAGGCAAGTCGCGGGCGGAAGGGCGGGGATTGCCCGGCGGGACTGCGGTGCGGGGGCGACAACGGGCTCTATGAGCGAGATTTCAGGTTCGCATCCTTTACGGCGGCTTTTTGAGGAACTGGTCAGCAATCACTTCGAGCAGGAAATCGGGCTGCGCGACCGGGAGATGCAGGCCTACGTGGCCAATCTGCTGACGGAATTCTGCAGCGTCGAGCAGCTTTACAAAATTCGCGACGCCGCCGGCAGGCCTCTGCACGACGTCGGCAGGATGCTGCTCGAATCCGACCCGGTCCTCGGCGAGGCTTCCGGTTTTGACCGCGAGCGCCAGGTCCGCAAGCACATCGGCGATTACACCTTATTCTTCGCCGGCATGTTTCCGGAGAGCATCAACCGCTACCGGCTGCGGCGTCACCGCCTGGAAAGCTTTGTCGATCTGATGAAGGCCGGCAAGGAGAGCTACTACATCGTCTCCAAGTTCGAGCACTTCGAGTATGCCCGGGTGGCTCCGCTGTTTGCCCGGCTCTCGCGCGAGTTCGAGGAGTGTGTCTTCGGGCTTAACCTTGTGAAGAATGAGCTGCGCGCCCGGCAACACGCCGTGCTGGGTCGCGCCGAAGAATTACTGATGTAGGCTGCTCCTGCACGCAGCCCAGCACAACTACGGTGCCGGCCAGGAACCCCGGCCAGGTTCTACGGCCTGAATGCCCTTGCGGGCCAAGATTTCGGGGTCCCCGGCAAACGCATTCGCGTTTGCTGGGGTGGAAGATTCTGCTGCCCAAGTTTTATCCTTAAATTTGGCGTCAACCCCGGCCGCGGCGAGGCATCCAACCAGTAAGAATCCTCATGACAATCGGCTGGAACATCAAGAAATTCAGCTTTCTGGAGCTGGCCGGAGTGACCGCCTATCGGATGGCGTATCAGCTTTCCCGGTTGAGGCTAGTTCGGTTGATGCGGAAGCTTGGCCTCATCCGCGCTACAGACACTTCCGCGGGCGTAGAAGCTGAGCGCTGACTCCCCCTGCCGGAGCAGCCGGTAGCGCTCGAGAGCATCCATTCCGTTTCCCGGATCGAAATGCTTGTCGTGCTCGGCGATGACGATGGCGCCCTCCGCCAGCAGATCGGAGTCGGCCAGAAGGCGCAGCGCCTCCTCGTACGCGCCCTGCATTTGATAAGGGGGATCGAGAAAGCAGTAATGGCAGCGCAGCTTGCGGGCATTAAGCTGGCGCAGCGCCTTCGACGCCGGCAACTGCAGGATCTCGAATCCCTCGGCGATTCCGAGAGCCGCGAGATTGTCGCGAATGAGCCGCACCGCTTTCTGGTTGGATTCGACGAAGTAAACCTGGACCGCGCCGCGGCTCAGGGCTTCGATGCCGATCGAGCCGGTGCCGGCGAACAGATCGATAAACACCGCGCCTTGCAATTCGCCGAGCACGTTGAACAGTGTCTCTTTCAGGCGATCGTAAGTGGGGCGAGTGGCAAGCCCAGGCAGCGCCTTCAGGGTCCGGCTGCGGAATTTCCCGGCGATGACTCTCATCGAGAGAATGGTCCCAACGCAGTCTCTTTCGCGTTTGCTGGGGTGCGTACCTACTCCGCACTATATAACCCCGCGGCAGAGGAAGGGAAACGCAGTTGCATTCACCCACATCGGGGTGAATGCCGAAGCTGAGACTTTGCCCGGTGAAAGCTGTAAACTTTGAATTGCGGAGGTCGCAGCTTAAAACCTCAGGCAGGCAATCATGAAGAGCTGGTCTATTCCGGTCGGAAGGATCTTCGGCGTCGACTTGCGTGTCCACGTCACCTTCGTGTTGCTGCTGCTGTTTGTCTGGTTCACCGACACGGTCAGCGGTGGAACGCGGGGCGCAGTGCGTGGTCTGCTGCTGGTGGCGATTGTTTTTGCCAGCGTCGTCCTGCATGAGCTGGGACATGCGATCCTGGCGATTCGCTACGGCTTGCGGGTGCGCTCGATTGTGCTGCTGCCCATCGGCGGTATCACTCTGATGGAAGACCCCGCGGAGGCGAGCAGCGATCCGGCACGTGAGCTGCGTCTGGCCGCCGTCGGTCCCATGGTCAACCTGGTGCTGGGAGTGGTCGCCAGCCTGGTGATCCTGACGCTGTACCCGCAGGCGCGCCTGTTCGACCAGCCCTTGATCGTCAGCGCCAATCTGCCGCGCAGCTTCGCCTGGGCAAACCTGTTTCTGGGGGCCTTCAACCTGCTGCCCGCCTATCCTCTCGATGGCGGGCGCGCCCTGCGGGCCTGGTTCGCCGAGCGGCTGGATCA
>CAWBRT010000003.1:0-532407 GCA_963791145.1 uncultured Acidobacteriota bacterium
CATAACCAACAATTCCGCACACGGCACGTGCTCCAATCTTTGCGAATCAAAAACTGGAAAAGGCGACCGAGGCCCGCGGAGGCTTCGCCCTCAGGCTGGCGGCTCATGCCTCAAACGAGCAACGAAACTCCTCAATCACCGGATTGGTCAAAACTTCTCGCGCGATCCGCTCCACCTCGGCTTGCGCCGCCTGGCGGTCGAGATTGCCGTCGAGCGTGACTTCAAAATATTTGCCCTGGCGCACATCGGCCACGCCCTTGTAGCCCATCTTGGTCAACGCGCCCTGGATGGTCTTGCCCTGCGGATCGAGCACGCTCTTCTTCAGCGAAACATAGACGTAAGCTTTCATGGGTTCGTAGCTAAATTATACAGCCGCGATATAGCCCGCAGTACCCGGGGGCGCCTCGTCATACTGACGCGAACCTGGAAAAGCACCTGTAATTCCAAGTATTTGCGGCCAGAAAACCTGAATACCTATGGTCAGCGGCGATTGTTGCTATCGAAGTTTTGCGTTGGCCAAGGCCGCCCCGAACGTCAAAAAAGAGGCCAGGGAATCCCGGCGGTTGCTCACAGCCCGAACAGCTCCCGCAGGCGGCGGGTCTGGGCCCGGCTGACCGGAATTTCCGTATGCTTGCGATCGTCCATGCGAATCTGGTACGAGCTCTTAAACCAGGGCACAACTTCTTTGATGCGGTTAATGTTCACCAGGTACGAGCGGTGCGCGCGCCAAAACAGGTTGGCGTCGAAAGAAGCCAGCAACTCCTCTAGAGTCCGGCAGTTAGACTGCCCTTCCATGGTGGTGGCCACGACCGTAATGACGCCGTCCTCGATGGAGGCAAAGCATATGTCCTTCTGGTCGACCAGGAAAAGCCGGCTGTTGGCCTTCAACAGGATCTTGGCGGGCTGCGGGCGCTGCGACTCCAGCATTTTCACCAGGGCGTCCAGTTTCTCGCTGGGCCCGGGAACGCCTTCCAGGTCCTTGCGCGCCTTCTCGATCGCCTGGGTGACTCGCTTCTTGTCGAAGGGCTTCAGCAGGTAGTCGAGGGCGTTGACCTCAAAGGCCTTGACGGCATACTGGTCGAAGGCGGTGGCAAAGACGATGCGGGGCATCGGCAGCTTCTTCTCCAGCAGCTTCTTGATGACCTCGAAGCCGTCCAGCCCCGGCATCTGCACGTCGAGAAAAACCAGATCGGGAGAGTACTCGCGGATCAGGTTCACCGCTTCCAATCCGTTCTTGCCCTGCGCCAGGACGTCGATGCCTTCGACTTCGCGCAGCAAAAAGGCGAGCTCTTCGCGCGCCAGTTGCTCGTCATCCACGATTACGACGGAAAGAGACATCGCTGCTCCTAACCTGAAAGTATAATCCGCTTTGGCCCGGGCTGGATAACCGGGCACACTTCGGTCAGGATTCAGGGTTTAGGGGTTAGGGATTATTAGGGATTAGGAAGACGATTCCTGCTCATCTTGTTTCGCCGTTCCCTAACCCCTAACCCCTAAACCCTATTCCCTTATTTGGCAGCTTTGTGCAGCCGGTCACGGATGGCCAGCCCGAGCCCGGCCTCGGGCGGCATGGGACAAACGATGACAGTCGCCTCACATTCGTCGAGCCAGCGCAAACCTTCATAGAGACGCTGCGCAAGCGTCTCCGGCTGATCGAATGGTCCCCAGGCAAAGACCGTGCACTCAGTCGGCACCGCCCCGCCAAGCCAGCCCTGCGGTAGCATGAGTCCGACATGCGCGCCGCGGGCACGATGCCGCGCGATCGCTTGTTCCATCTCTTCCTCGTTGGTGACCAGCGCCAGGGCGGCGCGTGGGGCATAGTGACGAATACCGAGCCCGGGCGACGCCAGACTCTCCGGCGGAGCGTCGTCGCCCAACAGCGTCCCCGACAGAGGCCGCTCTTGCCTCTGACGGGGTGTAAGTTCGCGTTCGGCCAGCCGCACCGGGCCCAGAATCGCCTCGATCTGCTCGCGGGTGACGCCACCAGGACGGTAGATGACCGGCGGATCGGCAGTGGGATCGAGCACGGTGGACTCGACGCCGACCTCGGCCGGCCCGGCATCCAGAATGGCGTCGATGCGTCCTCCGAGATCCCGTTCGACATGCCTGACCGTCGTAGGACTGGTATGGCCGAAGCGGTTGGCGCTGGGCGCGGCTATGGGAACCCCCGCCGCATCAATCAACGCCAGGGCCACGGGGTGGGCAGGGACGCGTATGCCTACCTTGGCGAGTCCGGCGGTGCAGACGTCGGGAACGATGTCGCGCCTGGGCAGCAGCAGGGTGAGCGGGCCGGGCATGAAACGCTCGGCCAGCTTCAGAGCCGCCGGTGGCCAGGCGATCACCAGGCTCTGGGCCATGGCAATCGAGCAGGCGTGAACGATAATGGGGTCCCAGGCCGGACGCTGCTTAGCGGCAAAGATGCGCAGCACCGCCTCGCGGTCCAGCGCGTTGGCACCCAGTCCGTAGACGGTTTCCGTGGGAAAGGCCACCAGCCCGCCGCGGCGGATGATGGCGGCAGCCTGCTCGATAGCGGGCTGCGGGCCTTCGAGGCCCGACGCAGTGCACAGATGAAGTGTTTTCATCAACCCGTCCCATCGTAGCATCCTGGAAACGGGGCTTGCCTTTTGCGGAAGACGAAGTTAGCCTGAGTTGAGAGAAACTCGCGGGTGTAAGCTCTGCGAAATCAAGCAGTCCGGAGTGGCGGCGTGATCAAGCTCGACATCATCAATGAGGTCGTCAACAAGACCGGAGTTACCAAGACCAAGGCGGAAACGGCGGTGGAAACCGTGTTCGAGTCCATGAAGAAAGCGCTGGCCAACGGTGACCGCATCGAACTTCGCGGCTTCGGGGTCTTCAATGTCCGCCCGCGCAAGACCGGCATCGGACGCAATCCCAGGACAGGCGCTGAGGTCAACATCCCGCCCGGCAAGGCGGTGCGCTTCAAGCCGGGAAAGGAATTACAGTCGATCGACTGAACCGGCGGCGTGACGGGCTTTGCCGGCTCAGCTCGGAGTGCCGATTTACCGGGCGCTGGGCGGGAGTTCCTGCCGGCGCTGCAGCGGCTTGGTAACGGTTCTAAGAACCTGTATACGCATCCAATCTGAAAATCCGCTGCGCGTAGTTTTGCAGCATATCTTGTGTGTCGCCGGCGTTGAGAAGAACCGGGTTCCTGATGTCGGAAACCGATCCCATTGTTCCCACTCCCGAGATCACCTGGCCGGTTGAGGTCGTCTACGCCAGACGGCCGAAGCCTCGCTACTGGCTGCACCTGCTGCTGTTGCTCGCCACATTCCTGACTACCCTCACGGTCGGCGCGCGGCTGCAGTTCAACTTCGCGCACAACGTGCCTATCCTGAGCGAGAGCGGCGACGCCTTGCCGCTGTTCCCGGTAAGCTGGATCGTCCGCCAGCCCTCACACCTTCTGCTCGGCCTGCCTTTCTCGCTGGCGCTCATGGGAATTCTGCTGGCGCACGAAATGGGACACTACCTCTACTGCCGGCGCTACGGCGTCTACGCCACGCTTCCCTTCTTTATCCCCGCACCCACGCTGGTGGGAACGATGGGGGCGTTCATTCGCATCCGCTCGCGCATACGCTCGCGCGACGCGCTGTTCGATATCGGCATCGCCGGCCCGATCGCCGGCTTCACCCTGGCGCTGCCGCTGATGTTCGTGGGCCTGATGCTCTCGCGCGCAGGCGCCGCCACCCCGGACCAGGATATACAGTTCGGCTTTCCGCTGGTCTTCCACCTTGGGCGCTACCTGACAGGCGCGTGGTCAGGAAGCTCGCTGCCTCCGCTGGGCCAGCTCTCGCTGCATCCCATCGCCATTGCCGCCTGGGTCGGAATGTTCGCGACCTCGCTGAACCTGCTGCCCGGAGGCCAGCTCGACGGCGGACACCTGGTGTTTGCCTTCAGCCCCGGTGGCCACAAGCTCGTTTCCCGGCTGGCCATTGCCGCGCTGGTTCCGCTCGGAGTGTTTTGCTGGATCGGGTGGTTCGTGTGGGCGCTGCTGCTGTTCCTGAGCGGCTTGCGCCATCCCGCCGTGCCGCTATGGCCGGAGCTGAGCGGCTCCCGCCGCGCCCTGTCGCTGGTGGCCGCGCTTCTGCTGGTTCTCACCATGATTCCCGCGCCGTTCCACGGAGTTTCCGGCCGCGAGGTGGTGCAGGAGATCAGAGACGCGATACGGCGGTAGCAGTTTCTCGTTTCACGTTTCACGCGAAAATCACAGCAGCGAGATGGCGTCCACGTCCACCACGATGTTGCGTGCGTGGCACGCGCTCCTGTTCCGCATGACGCAGCATGGCGGCCAATAGCGAGTGCAGGCGCTCGCGGCTGGGCGATTTCAGCAGAAAGTGATAACGGTAATCGCGCTTGAGGCGCACGATGGGCGCGGCCGCCGGTCCCATCACGCGCACGCCTTCATGCCGCGCGTTTTGAAACCAGTTGCCCAGCACGCCCGAATAGCGCAGCGCCTCCTCCTGGCGGTCGCTGCGGACGAGCACGTTGGCGACGGAGGTGAACGGCGGGTAATGCATCCAGCTGCGAAACTGCAGCTCTTTCTGGTAGAAGCCTTCGAAGTCATGATGGGCGGCGAACTGCACGGCGTAGTGCTCGGGAAAATAAGTTTGCAGGACGACTTTTCCCGGCGCATCGCCGCGCCCGGCGCGTCCGGCGACCTGGGTCAGCAACTGGAAGGTGCGCTCGGCGGCGCGGAAGTCGGGCAGGCTCAAGGCGGTGTCGGCGCCGACCACGCCCACCAGCGTCACGCCGTGAATGTCGTGTCCCTTGGCGATCATCTGCGTGCCCACCAGCAGGTCGAGTTCGCCGGCGTCGAAGGCGCTCAGAATGCGCTCGAAATCCTGGTGGCCGCGCACGGTGTCGCGATCCATGCGGCCGATGCGCGCCGTCGGGAAAAGCCGCGTGCAGCATGTCTTCCAGCTTCTCCGAGCCGGTGCCGAGAAACTGCACATAGTCGCTGCCGCACTTGGGACAGAGCTTCGGGATGGGCTGCTGATAGCCGCAGTAGTGGCACATCAGCCGGTGCTCGCGCTTGTGATGGGTGAGCGCCACGGCGCAGTCGCGGCACTGGATGGTGTCGCCGCAGGCGCGGCACATGACGAAGGCCGAGTAGCCGCGCCGGTTCAGCAGGATCATGGCCTGCTCGCCCGCTCCAGCCGCGCCGTAACCTCCTCGATCAGCCGGCGCGAGAGCAGCTGCTCCTTGCCGGTGGCCTGGAACTCCTGCCGCATGTCGATCAGCTCGACCTCCGGCAGCGGGCGATCCTGCACGCGGTCCGGCAAACGCCAAAGCGAGTACTTGCCCGAGCCGGCGTTATGAAACGACTCCAGCGACGGCGTGGCCGAGCCGAAGACCACGGTCGCTCCCAGCGCCTTGGCGCGCACGGCGGCAACGTCGCGGGCGTGGTAGCGCGGAGTTTCATCCTGCTTGTAAGAGTGGTCCTGCTCTTCGTCGACGATGATGAGCGCCAGCTCCTCTACCGGAGCAAAGACCGCCGAGCGCGTGCCCACCGCGATGCGCGCCTCGCCGCGGCGCAGGCGATGCCATTGCTCCGCCCGCTCGTCGTCGGAGAGCGAAGAGTGCAGGATGGCCACCTCGTCGCCGAAGACGCCGTACAGGTCGGCGGCCACCGCCGGCGTCAGCCCGATCTCGGGCACCAGCAGAATGGCGCCACGACCGGACTCGAGCGTCCGCTTCATGGCTGCCAGATACACCGCCGTTTTGCCCGATCCGGTGACGCCGTGAACGAGCATCGCCTGGAAGCGGCGCGCCGCCACGCTCTGATGAATGGCATCGAGCGCCTGCTGTTGCGCGGGGGTAAAGAGAAATTCCAGGGTGTGCGCGGCTTCATCGCCGGCTGCTCACGCTGCGCGGCCTCTTCCACGATCTCCACCAGCCCGCGCCGTACCAGGGTGGCGAGCGTGGTCTTAGGCACCGTAAGCTGGCGCAATTCGTCGAGCGCGATGCGCCCGCCAGCGCACTCCAGGTGCGCGAGGATTTTGCGTTGGTTTTCGTTGAGCTTGGCGGGCGCGGTCTCGGCCGGCGCTGGCTTGAGTACGGCGACCTTCACCTTGCGGGTGGCGTCGCGGGCGGAAGAAAGGTCTTCGCGCACGATCCATTTCTTGCTGACCAGACTGCGCAGCGTCTCTCGCGTGGCGCCCGTCGCGGCGCGTAGAGTCGGCTCGCGCACCAGAGTCACCGTCGGCAAGGTAATCGAGCACGGCGAGCTCCGCCAGTTGGCGGTCGGGATCGGTGCGCCGCGAGGAGCCCGCACTCGCGGCTTGATAAAGCGCCTCGGTGCCGCGCTCGGTGATGCGGTAGGCAATGACTTGCTGGAACTCAGCCGCCAGCGGCAGCATGGTGCGATAGACTTCGCCCAGCGGAGCCAGATAGTAGCCGGCGATCCAGCGGCCCAGGGCGAGCAGGCTCTCGTCGAGCACCGGCGCGCTGTCGAGCGAGGCAATTACCGACCGCAGCTTCACCGTTTTCGCAGGCGCTTCACTGTGCAGGCGGACGACGATGCCTTGCAGCCGCTTTTCACGAAAGGGCACGATCACGCGTCCGCCGACCACGACCGCGTGCGCGTCTTCCAGCTTGTAGGTGAACAGACAGTCCAGCGGAACCGGCAGGGCGACGTCGCAGAACTCAGGAACCCCGGAAACTCGCTCGCGCCTGGATGCATCTTCATCCTGATCCTGGCCAGCGATCCCCGGCAGCGCGGATTGGGTTGGCGAGTTCACCAGCAGATTCTAACGCGCTTCACGTCGGCATACCCATGCAAACCCGCACTAACGCCAAAGGCAGGCGGGCGGCGGGCACCCGGAATTTCTTCTGTGAAGCGCTTGCGTAGGGGCAGCCGCCCTCGGACCTCGCCCTCGGCTGCCGCGGGCGAGGGCGCCCGCCCCTACGTTCCTGCCGCCGCAGTATTACTCCTGCCCCCGCGTGGGCACAGCGAGCCCCAGATAGCCCATCACCATCTGCAGGTCTTTCCAGGTCTCTTTCTTCTGGCGGGGATCGCGCAGCAGGAAGGCCGGGTGGTAGGTCACGGCCAGCTTGGTGGAGAAGGCGGGGTCGCGCTCGGGCGCACCCTTGGGCAGCGCCGGAGCGAAGTCGTAGATGCGTCCGCGCAGCTTGGCCATGGATTCGTTCATCCCCAGCAGATTGCGGGCGGCGACGGCGCCCAGGGCGACGATGATCCTGGGCCGCACGGTGGCGATCTGGCGCATGAGGAAGGGCGAGCAGGTTTCGCATTCATCGCGCTCGGGAGTGCGATTCTGCGGCGGGCGGCACTTGACCACGTTGGCGATGTAGACCTGCTCGCGGCTCAGTCCCATGGCGGAGATCATGTTGTTGAGCAGTTGCCCGGCGCGGCCGACAAAGGGCTCGCCCTGCTGGTCTTCGTCGGCTCCCGGCCCTTCGCCGACGAACATCAGCTCGGCGTGGGGATTGCCCACGCCAAAGACGATCTGCTTGCGCCCTAGCTGGTGCAGCTTGCAGCGGGTGCAGTCGCCCAGATCCTGGCGAATCAGGCGCAGCTGGGCAGCTCTATCCAAAATGGGCGCGGGGGCAGGCGACTCAGCTTCGGTTTCCAAAAGGGATTGTGCAGTGGTTTGTTTCGTCATCGGTTCCGCGGCAGCCATTTGCTTCTTCGGATACGGCGATCGGCCGCCGGTAGAAATCGTAAATGCCAAGTTCCCGATAAAAGCGAAGGCGCTCGGCGATGGCGGCGCGCTTCGTCCGCATCGAGCACCCGCTCATTTCTTTTCCGCCTCTTGCACTCCACGCGGCTGTGTCTTGGGAGCGGCCGCGCGGGCGGCGCGCAGCTCGACCACCGTATCCAGCACGCGCCCGGCGACTTCGAACTTGCTGCTCTCCGGGACCTCGGTCAGCCCCTGGGCGGTGATGATGGTAGCGGCATTGCGATCGGAGCTGAAGCCGACACCCGGTTTCGAGACATCATTTACCACGATGGCATCCACATGCTTGGCCGCGAGTTTGCGGCGGGCGTTCTCGATTACGTTTTCCGTCTCGGCGGCAAAGCCGATCAGGATGTGCTTCTCGAAGCGGTTGGCGCCGAGCTCGGCGAGGATATCCGCGGTGGGTTCCAGCTCCAGCGTGAGTCCCCGGCCGGCAATGCGCTTGATCTTCTGTCCGGCCGTGCTGCTCGGACGATAGTCGGCGACCGCAGCGGCCTTGATGACCACCGTGGCATCGGGAAAGCGCAGCATCACGGCGTTGCGCATCTGCTCGGCGGTTTCCACGGGAACGAACTCGGCCACCGGAGGCGGGGTGAAGCGCCACCGGCCCGCTGACCAGGGTGACGCGCGCGCCGCGGCGCAGCGCCGCCTCGGCAATGGCAGTATCCCATCTTGCCGCTGGAGCGGTTGCCGACGAAGCGCACCGGATCGATCGGCTCCTGCGTCGGGCCGGCGGTGATCAGGATGCTTTCGCCCTTCAGGTCCTGGGAAACTCCGAGCGTCTCCAGCACGGCTTCGACGATCTGCTCGGGCTCGGCCAGGCGGCCTGCGCCGATCATGCCGCAGGCTAGATAGCCGCTGCCGGGCTCGACGATGCGGACGCCGCGGCGGCGCAGCGTTTCCAGGTTCCTCTGCGTGGCCTCGTGCGCCCACATGTTGACGTTCATGGCGGGAGCCACGATCACCGGAGCGGTGGTCGCCAGATACAAGGTCGAGAGGAAATCCGAAGCGGTGCCGTTGGCGAACTTGGCCAGGGTGTCCGCCGTGGCCGGGGCCACCAGCAGCGCCTCGATCGACTGCGCCACTCCGATGTGCTCGACCGAGGAGCCCGCATTGGGTTGCGCGCCGCTCTCGCCGAACATTTCGGTAATGACGTTCTTGCCGGTGAGTGCGGCAAAGGTCAGCGGGCGCACGAATTCCTGCGCCGCGCGCGTCATTACGACCTGGACCTCGACGCCGCGGTCCTGCAGTTGACGCAGGATCTCGACCGCCTTGTAAGCGGCAATCCCGCCCGTCACACCCAGCGCGATCTTCATGGCTAGCTCTCCAGTTCCACAACAGCCCTACCCTTCGCCAGAGGCGGGCGAAACGGTGGGCCACCCATCGGAGCGTTCATCTTCAGCCCAGAGAGAATGATTGAACGAAATCGGCCGCGAAACAAGCTCTATATCAAATAGATGCCGGACGCGACGAATGGAAGCAGGACGCCGCCGAAGGCAGCCGCCCGGAGCTGTCACACGCGGCTGGTGCCCGCTCTAGAGACACGCGCAAGCGCAGTCGCAAACATCTTACGTCAGCAACCAGCAATAGCGTCCCGCGCGCCGTTTATAGAATGCCGCGCGGCCATATCTCGGAAGAGGAACTATTCGTCGTTCTGCGTGGCCGGAGCCGCCTCGGCAGCTTCCGGCTCCGCTGCCGGCTTAGGCTCGGGAATGCTCCACTTGACTTTCTGGGCCTCGATTTCCTGCGCGGCAATGCGGCAGGGCTTGCGTGAATTGGTTTCCACCAGCGGGCGAGCGCCGGATTGCAGCTGGCGGGCGCGGCGGGCGGCCACGAGGATGTAGCGGTAGTTGCTGTCGAAACCGTTAATAAGCTCCATACTTCTCTCCTACTTTGGAACCGCCGAGGCTCCGGATTGCTGAAAGGTATCGAGGATCGACTGAATGCATTCGCGCGACTGCTCTAAGCGGCAGCTTTCCGCCAATCGCATCAGTTCCCGGTCCTCGTTTGCCGGCGGTTGCTGTGCGTGGCGCAAGCGCTCGCGCAAGACAATCGCCTTCAACCTTTCAATGGAGTCCTCCAGCCGGTCATTCACAAGAATATAGTCGTACAGCCTGTAGTTGCTGATCTCCCGCGAGGCGGTATCGAGCCGCCGGCGGATGACCTCCTGATCGTGCACGTTCTCAGCCGAACTGCGGCGGCGAAGCCGCAGTTCCAGCTCTCCGCGAGAAGGGGGTAAAACAAAAATGCTGATGGCGTCGGGCAGCTTCTTCCTGAGCTGCTCGGCGCCCTGCACGTCGATGTCGAGCAGCAGGTCATGCCCGCGCGCGATGGCTTCATCGAGGAAGCGGCGCGCCGTGCCGTAATAGTTGCCGAAGACTTCGGCGTGCTCGAGAAACTCGCCGGCGGCAATCATCTGCTCGAAGCGCTGGCGTGAAATGTAGTGATACTCGCGGCCTTCCTGCTCGCTGCCGCGCGGAGGACGGGTGGTGTAGGAGACGGAGAAATCGATCTCGCGGACGAACTTGCGCAGCTCGTTCACCAGCGTCGATTTGCCGGAGCCGGAAGGGGCCGAGATGATGAAGACCAGTCCGCTCATTCCAGGTTCTGCACCTGTTCGCGGCATTTTTCGATTTCGGCCTTGACGGCCAATCCCAGCTCGGTCAGCCGCAAGGCTTCCCCGGCAGACCCCGGAGGTCTTCGACAGCATGGTGTTGGCCTCGCGGTTCATCTCCTGCAGCAGGAAGTCCAGTTTCTTGCCCGCCTCGCCGCCCGTGTCGAGCAGGCCCAGGAAATGCTGCACATGGGACTTCATGCGCACGATCTCTTCCTGGACGTCGCTGCGCTCGGCCAACAACGCGGCCTCCTGCAGAATCCGGTCCGGATCAGCCTGCGAACCAATCAATTCCTGGAGCCTCGATTGTACTTTGTTCACGTAGGCCCGCACCACCAGCGAGCGCAACTGCTCGACCTCATCGACGGCGGAGGTAACGGCCTTCATGCGGGCGCGCAGCTCCTCCGCCATGCGTTGGCCCTCGGCCACGCGCATCTCGTTCAGTTTCTCGATTGCCTGCTCCAACAGTGCGCAAATCTCCGCTTCCGTTTCCGGCCCCTCGGGGAGCGAGCCGCCTCCGTCGAGCACGCCGTTGAGCCGGAAAATGGCATTCAAGTCGGGCTCGCCCGCCAGGCCGAAGTCGGCGGCCGACCGGCGGAAGGCTTCAATGTAGCCCGCCAGCAGCTCCCGGTTGATGTTGATGGAGCCCGCACCGGCACGCTCGATCGAGAGCGTCATCTCGATGTGGCCGCGATAGCAGCCTCTGCTTGAAGATCTGCCGCAGCTTGCTTTCCAGCCCGTCGCTGCCGCCGGGCAGCCGCAGGTGCAGATCGAGAAAACGATGGTTCACCGATTTCAGCGAAATGGTGTACGCGGTGGTGCCGCTCTGGCTCACCTGGGCGAACCCGGTCATGGAACGAATCGTCATGGCAGTTCCATGCCTCCCGATGGCACCGTCACGGCAGAGCTGTAAGCCGGGGAGCCGTTGGGCGAACGCCCCGCTTCCAGATCGACGAACTGCAGCTCGTACAAGCGCCGGTAGGTTCCCAGGCGGTTGAGCAAATTCTCGTGCGTGCCGATGTCGCTGATGGTGCCGTTTTCCAGCACCAGGATGCGGTCGGCACGGCGCACGGTGGAGAGCCGGTGGGCGATGACGAATACCGTGCGGCCCACCATCAGATTGTGCAGCGCCAGCTGCACCAGGTTCTCCGACTCGCTGTCCAGGGCGGAGGTAGCCTCGTCCAGAATCAGGATGGGCGCGTTCTTCAGCAGGGCACGGGCAATGGAGAGGCGCTGGCGCTCGCCGCCGGAAAGGCGGAAGCCGCGCTCGCCGATGATGGTGTCATATCCTTCCGGCAGGCGCAGGATGAAATCGTGAGCCAGGGCGGCGCGCGCCGATTCCTCCACCTGTTTTTTGGAAATGTGGGGCAAGCCGTAGGCGATGTTGTTGCGGACGGTATCGTTGAACAGGATGGTTTCCTGGGTGACGATTCCGACCTGTGAGCGAAGCGAAGCCAGCGTGACGTCACGCACGTCATGGCCGTCGATGAGGATGCCGCCACGTGAGACATCGAAGAAGCGCGGCAGCAGATGCACCAGGGTGCTCTTGCCCGAACCGCTGGAGCCGACGATCGCCAGCAGTTCGCCGGCAGGGACTTCGAGATTGATGTCGTGCAGCACCGGCGGCTCATCGCCGTTGTAGGCGAACTGAACGCCCTCGAAGCGGATGCTCTGGTGAAAGGGCGGCAAAGTCGAGGCACGCCGTTTTTCCGTGACTTCATCCTGGGCATCCAGGAACTGGAAGACCGAAGAGGAGGCGCCCAGCGCCTGCTGGAAGCTGTTATAGAAGGAGGCGAACTTGCGCACCGGCTCGTAAAGCTTGAAAACCGCGAAGAGGAAGGCGACGAAAGTTCCAGCGGTAAAGACGCCATAGCGAATCTGGTCGCGTCCCAGCAACAGCAGCAAGCTGATAGCGATGGCTCCGAGAATGTCCATCAGCGGCGAGCTAACGGCTGTGGCAGCCACGTTGTGCATGTTGGCCTTCAACAATCGCCGTGCCGCCCCGCGGAAGCGCAGGGTCTCCCAGCCTTCCATGCCGAAGGCCTTGACGATGCGGTTGCCGGTGATGGTCTCGTGGAGAATGTTCTGGATCTCAGCCAGCTTGTCCTGTCCGGTACGGGTAGTGGTGCGGACCTGCCGGCCGACCTTGCCGGCAGAGAAAACGATGACGGGGACGAACACCAGCAGCACCCAGGCGAACTTTCCGCCCAGAACGATCACCAGGCAAGCGACAAAAATCAGGGTGAAGAACTGCTGCAGGAATTCGGCCAACACCTGCGAGGTGGCGAACTGGATCTTGTCGATGTCGTTGATGATGGCCGAAACCAGGGTCCCCGTCGTGTGCTTCTGGAAGAACGCCACTGAGCGGCGCAGGACCGAGGCGTAAAGCTCGTTACGCAGGTCGGTAATGACTCCGAAGCCGGCGTAATTGACCAGGTACGTCCCAGCATAAAAACAGATTCCCTTGATCACCGTAGCCGCGACCAGGGCGACTGCCACCATGGTCCAGGCGTTGGTGAACCGCGGCGGAACGAAGTTCTGTAGATATACAGCATGCTGAGTGCCGGGAATCGTAAAGAGCAGCATCTGGCTGGATTGGGTGGCGGGATGCAACACCCGATCCAGGATGGGACCGATCAGCAGCAGGCGGAAGGCGTCCGTCAGTCCAACAAGCGCCATTAACACCACCGCCGCCAGCAGGTGGAAGGTGTAAGGCTGGACATACCGCAGTAGGCGGATCACTCGCCGCATAGGTGATCACATTTCGACATCAAGCCTTCGACGTCCATTGCCCACCGGGCAATCATGAAGTGGTTGAGAACTGAACTTAATTGTAACGGAGAAGCATCCCCGAAAGCATGCCGCGGGGTAGGTAAATTAACTTATTTGCAGCACTGAATGGGGCCTACGTTGGCTTACCCTACTTCTCCTCTCACAATAAAGGCGTCATCCCGAGGAAGGCCGCTGCCAGAAGAACCTGTTGCTACCAGGTTTCCTTCTCGCCGAAGCTGATGCGATTTCTCAGATGAGTTCTTGGTTGCGGCCGAGTCAAGGGACCTGCAGTTGGGCGCGAGGCTCCAGGAGATTTGGGAAGATATTGAACCGCAGATCCTTCGACTCCGCGCCCGCCGGCCCGAAAAAACATCGGACCGGAACAACAACGCGGGCCCGTCGCTCAGGATGACGACCTCTCGAGTCTAGCGCGCCATGTCCCGATGCTCGACCTTGACGCGGTAGGCGGCCTTGGCCAGGCGCTTCTTCAGCTCTTCGGCGATCAGCACCGAGCGATGCTGGCCGCCCGTACAGCCGAAGGCAATAGTCAGATAGCTCTTTCCTTCCTCGATGTAGTGGGGCAGCAGGTATATCAGCAGGTCGGAGATCCGGTTGACGAATTCCTGCGTCTGCGGGTAGCTGCGTATGTACTTGGCTACGCGGGGATGGCGGCCGGTGAGCGGGCGGAACTCAGGCACGAAGTGCGGATTGGGAAGAAAGCGGACATCGAAGACCAGGTCGGCATCCTCGGGGACTCCGTTCTTGAATCCGAAGCTGACGATGGAGATCAGCAGCGTCTTGGGCCGGGTAGCGCCATCCTGAAACTGCGCGACGAGGTGGTCGCGAAGCTCGTGGACGTTGAACTTGGAGGTATCCAGAATGATGTCCGCCAGGTTCTTGATGGGCTCGAGGCGCCGGCGCTCGTCACGTATGGAGCGCTGCACGGAACCGGTAGTGCCGAGTGGATGCGGCCGGCGGGTTTCGCTGAAGCGGCGCAGCAGCACGCTGTCGGCGCTCTCCAGGAAGACCAGGCGCGTTTGCAGGCGCTGCCGCAGCTCCGACAGGATGGCGGGCAGGCGCTCGAGCTTGCTGCCTTCACGAATGTCGACCACCATGGCCGCCTTCAAAGGCTCGGCCGAGTCGATCACCAGCCGGGCGAAACTGGGAATCAATTCCACCGGCAGATTGTCGACGCAGTAGTACCCCAGATCCTCGAAAACTTTGAGAGCAGAAAGCTTGCCTGATCCGCTCAGCCCGGTGATGATCACCAGCCCGGAACCGCTGTTGCGCTGCCTGCGCGGGGCTCTCATGAGCCGGGCTCCCCGAGCCGATTTCTTCCCTCGCTCCTCGGTGCCGCCGCGCTTGTGAGAGCTTTGCCTTGCCATAAGCGTAAGTAACTGTAAACCAAAAGCAACAAGGTGTCATCCCGACGATGGCAGCATGTCACCATGAGTAGCGCCGTTCTGTCCGGCTGTTAAACAACAAAAGAGGGGGCGCATTCGCCCCCTCTTGATAACTATCTGTTTTAAGTTTCTTATTGGACGGCCAATTTCAGGCCTCGATAATCTCCAGTTTCCCATCCTTGGTGCGGTGCAGCACTTTCACCCGGTTGGCCTTGTCGCGGAAGACGAAGACCTCGCGGTCGCGGAATTCGCATTCCTTGACGGCTTCTTCGATGGTCATGGGGCGGCTCGCGACCGAGTCCTGGTTGACCACCAGATGCGCCTCGGAAGTGCGGGAGCGGCCCGGGAACTTATGAACCACGACCGGCACGGCCGTGCTGGCCGTCGTCCCTACCGCCATCTGAGTTTCAATTTCAGGAGCTTCTCTCTTCCACTTCGACTTGGCGACGCGCTTGGTGTCGCGCCGGCGTCCATTGAACTTGAGCACCTGCCTCTCGATGTTCTCCAAAGCTTCTCCCAGCGCCAGCGACATATCGACCGACTCGGCTATGGCGACGATGGGGTGGGTGCGGCGGCTGATGGTGATTTCAGCGATGCGGCGCTGCTTCTCAGCCGTGAGGATTACTTTGCTCTTGAAGTTGTCACCCAGTATCTTGATCAGCTTGTTGAGGCCGCTTTCAACCTCCTTGCGAATGGCAGGGGTGATTTCAAATTGACGGCCGGTATACTCAACGTTCATCGATTCCCCTCCTTGCACAACGCTGCGGGGCACCTTTCCCGAGCTCCCGATCCCGGCAACCGGTGTTTACGCCGGAACTCACTTAAACCCGGCGAAGCCACTTTCGGCTCTGCCGGGGTGAAAAATGGCCCCGTTCCCCGAAACCCCAAATATCCTTCGGGGACTCACGGTTATATCAGAAGCCGAAGCGAACCGCCAGTTACCACGGGAATCACAGGTTACCCCAGGGATTCCGGGTACCACCTCAATGCCGGATTAACGATCAACGAGACCGCCCCGCTGGGCACCTGCACCTTCCTATTTTTCGGGAGTAAGCCCTTGGCGGTTCTTGGGGGTAAGACAAAGAGCGCGGCCGGCTGACCGCGCTCATCTGGCATGGAACGATACAGCCTCCGCGCTACTCCCTTCCCATAGCAGCGGCGGCTCGCTTCTTGGCTTCGGCCGGGTACCACTCTTCCACCTTCTTCAGCAGCTCCCGGATGGCATCCGGAACCCCGAGCGGCGGGTACTTGGAAACGGTAGCGACGATCTTCCAATCGGTTACAGCAGCGGGATCGATAAATGCGTTTGCCTGTTCTTTTACAGGTATGGTCCCGACCCTGGCGCGAGCCACGGCGCTGGGTTGGGAGCTGTTGTCGACGGCGGCAAAGCCGGTGATTTCGAAAATCTTCCCGGCGCGAGTGCCGTAGTAATGCACCGACTGCACAAAGGCTTTTTCAAATCCGCGAAAGTCTAATTTGTCGGCCATACTCCCTCCTCGACCTCGAAGTGGGCTGCAAGCAATGTAACGCGAATAGCGGGAGCGGAACGGAAAAATTCCCGTGACAGGCCCAAAACAGGAAGGGCAGATGACCGCGGCGGGTCCGGCTTGCATTCCAGCCTTGCGAAGCTAGAATGAGTGAGCTGAGATCCTTGGAAGACATCGCATATTCATCGCGAATAACGGCTGCCGATCGTTCGATCGCCAACTTCAGTTCTTGCCGTAACGAGAGGGTGGGGACAATGCAACGCATAATCAGGATTTTGTTGATAGCGGTCTTAGTAGCCGCCGGGTGGACAATGCCGGGCTGGGCGCAGATCGCGCCTCGGATCACATCGCTGGGGCCGAATCCGCCGCAGACGTACATGTGGATTGGCAACAGTTTCTTTTACTTCAATAATGGCATCGCTTCCTACGTAACGGGGCTGGCACGGGGCGAGATGGGCGGCGGTCCGTCACATCGCGGCACCATGCTTGCAATCGGCGGAGCGGGGCTAGACTGGCATGATGTCAAGTCGTATTTCCGGCCGAACGCCGTCGGCTCCTACATCTTCGACGAGCATAACAACATCGTGTTCAACCGAGCGGAGAAGAAGTATGAAGGGGCAATCCTGATGGATTGCAGTCAATGCCCGATCCACCCGACTCTGGCTCCGATTTTCGTCAAATATGCAAAGAAGGATGTCGCCACCATTCGGGCACATGGCGCGGTGCCCGTCTTGTTCATGTCCTGGGCTTATGCGGATCATCCTGAAATGACGGCCCAGTTGGCTGAAGCGTACACGCGAGAGGGCAATGCGAACAATGCGATGGTTATCCCAGCCGGTCTGGCATTCGCACGCGTGCTGAAATTGCGGCCTGACCTCAAGCTGCATGTAGCGGACAAGCGGCATCCGACACTGGCCGGAACCTACTTGGCTGCTGCCACAGCCTACGCGTCGCTTTATGGCCGCTCACCCGAGGAGAACAGTTACACCGCCGGCCTTGACCCGGAATTGGCCCGTTTCCTGCGTGCCGAGGCTTGGGCGACTGTACGGGACTACTTCAGTGGGAAGGTGACCAAGTAAGCTGATGAAGGCTGCGGCCCACATTTGCGTAGCCGCAGGCGAGTTTTCAAGGTCTAGCAGTACGGCAGGCCTCTTAGAAGAATCCAGCACTGCCCCACATTTGCCAAAAGCAGGCAAATATGGGCCGCCTGTGGCGGAGCTGCGACTCCAGGTCTCGCTTCCAGTTCGAGATCTTTTGATTTTCTACTTCTGATTTTCTACTTCTTGACGCGGCGCTGGTGGGTGCTGGGGATCTTCATGTCTTCGCGGTACTTGGCTACCGTGCGGCGGGTGACCTGGATGCCCTGCGATTGCAGAATGCGGGTAATCTGCTCGTCGGTGAGGGGACGGGCGGGATCCTCTTCTTCGATCAGTTTCTTGACACGGCGCTTGAGGATCAGCAGAGAGGTGCCGCCGCCCTGTGGGCCGTTGACGCTCTCGCTGAAGAAGTAGCGCAGCTCGAAGACGCCTTGCGGGGTGTGCACGTACTTGTTGGCCACCGCGCGGCTGACGGTCGAGGGATGGACGCCGATTTCCTCGGCCACTTCCTTGATCATCATCGGCTTCAGCTGGTCGATGCCGCGGTCGAGGAAGTCGCGTTGCCGGCCAATGACCGCTTCGCAAACTCGGAGAATGGTCTGCCGGCGCTGCTCGATGTTCTTGATGAGCTGGATGGCCGACTTGTAGCGCTCCTTGACGTAATTGCGCACGTCTTTTTCCGCGCCATTGCGGCTCAACAGCTTGCGGTAGCGGGGATTGAGGCGAAGCGTGGGCATGTCGTCGTCGTTCATCACCACCAGGTACTCGTCTCCCTGCTTGACGAAGGCGACATCGGGCTCGATCAGCCGGGCCTCGCTCTTGTTGTAGCGCAGCCCCGGCTTGGGGTCGAGCGTGCGGATCAGCGTAAAGGCCAGCATGACCGCATCCAGCGGACGCCCCATGGCTTTGGCAATTTCCTTGTACTGCTTGTTCTGCAACTGATGCAGGTGCTTGTCGACGATGACGAGGGCATCTTCCAGCGCCTCCGCTTCCTGCGGATCGCTGCCCCGCTCTTCGTACTGGTTGTGCAGGTCCTCGAGCTGAGACATCAGGCACTCGCGCAGATCGCGCGCCGCCACGCCGACCGGGTCGAATTGCCGCACCAGATGGATCGCCTCGTGCAGCGCGTCAATCCCGAACAGGGCATTGGATGGATTCAGTGGTTTCTTGAGCAGCTTGGGACGGTTGGTAGTCGAAAGCTTGCTCTCCGCGACGGCCTTCTCGGCGGCGGCGGAAACTATCTCCGGGTCTTCCATGCCGTTCGGGCCGGACACTTCGCCAAAGATCGCTGCCACGTCCGCCGGGCCGATCGCCGGAACGCCATTGCCCTCGCCGGCGGCAGAGTGGACGGCCCCGGCGTCCGCATCCGGCGCACTGCTATTTCCTTGCCTGTTGTTACTTGCCTGCGCGAAAACCAGCGGATCGGCCAGCGCCAACAACTCCTCGTCGGTAGCCAGCAGGTAGCCGTCTTCACTCAGGTTGCCGATCACCTGTTCGGCGGCGGCCAGAACGTCTCCCGCCAGATGCACCGCGCCCAGCTGCCACATCAGGTGATCGGTCAGGCTGGTCGGTTTCGACAGGAAGTTCTCGAAGGAAGGTTTGTCGACGACTTCGAAGTCGGTGGAACTGCGATAGCCCGGGTCCAGGTAATCCTGGAAAAAGGAGCCGAAATCGATCTCGTCGAAAGGATCGTGCTCCTCTTTCGGCTTCTGCTCTTCCGTAGGGGCCGCGCTTTCCCGCTCCCGCTGCTCCTCGCGACCGGCGACCTCGTCGAGCGAGGGGACCGCGTCGATATACTCATCGAGCACGGGATTCTCAATGATCTCCGCGTTGATCATGTCCTTCAGCTCCAGCTTGTTCAGGGCCAGGACACTGACCATCTGAACCAGGCCGGGGGTGAGGATCTGCTTCTGGGTGACCTTGAGATTCAGTTTGGGCTGCAGCAATACCATGGTGAAAGAAAATTGTGCGGGAAATCTCCCAGCTAGATTCTAAACCAGAAGCTTTCCCGGGCGCGAAAAAAGCGTGTTATTTCCTCGCCGGTATGGACAACAAGCGTCAATTTTACGTATGACTGAGGGATGCAACAGGCTTGGCACGGCATGCGGGCAAGACTTTCGTCTTAGACGAGCGAGAAACTTTCTCCTAGATAGACTCGCCTGACCTCAGGATTGTTGCCCAGCTCTTCGGGTGTTCCGGCGGCGAAGATCCGTCCCTCGTTGATGATGTAGGCGCGATCGGTAACCGAAAGGGTCTCACGCACATTGTGGTCGGTGATCAGGATGCCGATGCCGCTGTCCTTGAGCCCGAAGATGATTTTCTGCAGATCGAGCACGGCAATGGGATCGATGCCGGAGAAAGGCTCGTCGAGCAGAATGAACGTCGGAGTGATGCAGAGCGAGCGCGCGATTTCAACGCGCCGCCGCTCGCCTCCGGAGAGCGCGTAGCCGCGGTTGCGCCGAATGTGACCGAGACCAAGCTGGTCGATCAGCGACTCCATCTTGGCCCGCCGCTCCGGCCAGGTCAGCGGCTGGGCCTCCAGCACGGCCAGGATGTTTTCCTCGACCGTCAGCTTGCGAAAGACGGAGGCTTCCTGCGGCAGGTAACTGATTCCGTAGTTGCGCGCCCGCAGATACATGGGCACGCCGGTAATGTCCTCTCCATCCGCCAGAATCCTTCCGGCTTCCGGAGCGGTCAGGCCTACGACGATGTAGAACGTCGTGGTCTTGCCGGCGCCGTTGGGCCCGAGCAGACCCACCACTTCACCGCGGTCGACGTGCAGCGACACCGCGTTGACGACACGGCGTCCGCGGTAGCTCTTGCCAATTTCTTCTGCCGTAAGGGTCTGCATCAGCGGATTACGCGCGTGCGGGTAACGGCGCGGGAGGACTCATGACTGTCCACGAGGACTCTATCATCGCGGCTGTAGAAGGTCAACGAATCGCCACGAACTGTGCCCCGCTCCGGATCGGTGAGCAGCGGCGGACCGCCGGTCAGCACGAACTTCTCGTCGGCCGCCGTGTAAACCAGCTTCTCTCCGGTGGCGTTGCGTTCCTGCTGCCGTACATTGATGTTGCCGGTGGCGATGATCTGATTGAGCCGGCTCGGGGCAGCTATGGAACGCGTCTCCTTTTCGCCGGCCGCAACCAGCAGAACGTCGGCGCTGCCGGCTGTAAGGGTAAGCCCTTCGCCTCGGGCCAGCACGCCTCCCCGGTAACGGGCACGCCGCTCGGAATCGTTGTACACCAGCCGGGCTGCGGTCACGACTACGGTCGATGTCTTTCCATCCTTCCCTACCTGAACGAATACGCTGGTCACCGGCTGCTTGGCCGTGCCCTCCGCCACCAGTGAGCGGTTTGCCCGGTCAAACTCGATGGCCGGCGCTTCGACCACATCCGCGCCCTGCCAGAGCCGCGCATCGCCGGTATAGCGCGCTATGCCGGAGGACCTTTGCAGGTTGGCCGTGCCGGCGGTGACGTGCACCGGGTCGGAGGTGGCGAGAATCGCTCCCCCGGCGTTCTGCTTCAGCTCGCTGTAGGTGGTTTTGACCGAGCCTTGCGCCAGGGCATCGCCGCTGCGCCGATCGATGCGCATGCGGTTGGCAGTAACCGTCATGCCGCCGTCGAGAATACGCGGCGAGCCGGTCAGAACAACGGCATCGCTTTCAGGAGTGAAGCGGGCGCGGTCGGCATAGGCGAAGCGTCCCCCGGCTCCTAAAGCGCTATTCTTGGCCCCGGGTTCGTTGTAGCGGAAATTCCCCTCCTGCCGGATCTCGGTAATGCCGCCGCCGGGAGCGAACTGCGCCACCACCGAATCGCTGGTGCTCACCTTGTCCGGCTGTCCGGGAACGATGGAGGTAACCTTGGCTCCCGGCTGGCCACGCATGCTGGATAGATGGTTGCTGTCATCGAACTCCGCCCAGAGGCGGTTCGCCGTCACCACGGTGTGCTCCCCGGGAACAGAGGGCCGAGCCGGCGTGATCAGCACCTGGGCGGGACCGAGGCTCTCGGCGCGGGAGAACAGGCGCCCGTCCTTAATGTGGAGATCGGCGGAGTCACAGGTGATCTCCACTGTCTGCTGGTCCCTGTTGTCTTGTGCCGGCGTTCCTTGCGGCACGGGATTGTGCCGCAGGCGCACGCTCTCGGTGCCGTGTACCAGCAGGGGATGATTGCCGGCGGCAAAGTCTACGGTGACTCGTCCGGCGTGGGCGGTAGCGGCATTGCGGCCGTGCCCTTCGATTTCAACGCCGCCGGTAAAGACCGCTTTCTGTATCTGGTTCTTCTCCCCCACGGTCATTTCGCCGCGCGGCGCGCGCAGGGTGGCTCCGTTATCCCCCTCGGTAGATGAGGCGCACGTTGCCGGTACCGATCGCTTTCTGCAACTCGTTTTGCGGCGACAGCAGCAGCTCCATTTGGTCAGCTTCGAGGTCGCGCCCGGGCTGATGGAGGCGCGCGGCGGCCAGCGTAATCCGGCGCGGGTCCTTGCTGATGACGCCGCTCGAGGCCTGCAGGTTCGTGGGTGTGCTGCCTCCGGCAATCGCCACTCGCGACTCCAGCACCAGTTCGTTTTTCTTGGAGTCGTAGGTCGCACCGACCGCCGAGCCCTCGCCCTGCGGCACGCGGAATTCCACGAGCTCGGAGGTATGCGCGATTCCGCTCTTCTGGTTGAAGACCAGGCCGCGGGTTTTCAAATGAACGGGATTCTGCAGCTCCCGCGGAGGCGCCTGGTCCGGTTGCTGCGGCCCGCTGGCATTGCCTTCCAGGTCGATCTGGACCTCGCCGTGAGCGGCAATCGTTCCCGCCCGCGGGTCGTATTCGAACTCGGAGCCGTAAATCTGGTCGAAGCGCGTCGAATCCCGGCCGTACACCACTATGCTGACATCACGCAATTTGGCATGCCCGCCATCGGCATATTGAACGGCATTCGACGCTCGAATGGTAAACACGGTGCGTCCCCCCTCGGATTTCGAGAGCGAGAAGCCCTGCGTGCTCTGCTGGATCTCAACTCCCAGCTTCTGCGGAAGCTGCTTCAGCAAACGCTGACTCTGGATGCGCGCATAAAAATAGAAGCCGGCAACCACCACTGTGACAACAATCGCCAGCGTGCCAAACCAGACCCGAAGACGCGGAATAGAGATGGGCATCTGCTGTCATCTTAACGGAGAGTGAGGTTGTGTGGAATGGGGGGCGCAGAATGGGGGGTTGGCTACTTGGAGCGAATGACCACGGTGCCGGCGATCATGTCGTGCAGGCTGAGGCGGCGGCGGTGGAAGACCGCCATCGCGAAGCCTATCAGTAAACCGAAGGTAGAGAAGAACTTGGCAAAATATCGGCAAGTGGCCTGGTAGAAGCTGATGCGCTCCCCGTTGACATTCGCGACCTTCAGGTGGAGCAGGCGCTTGCCCGGCGTGGCCTGCTGTACGGAGGATTCGGCCGCCGCGGAATAAATCCAGAACCAGACGATCCACAGCAGCACTACAGCGGTGCCCATAGTAGCGCGGCTCTTGAACTCGTTCAGGCCGATCTGCGAGTGATAGGCTTCCATGACCCACATCATCACTATGGCAATGGGAAACAGCAGGGCGGAGGCCAAGAGTACATCGAAGATGGCAGCCAGCAGACGCCGCCAGACAGGAGCACAAACGACTTCTCCGGCCGGGGTGTTGACTGTCCGTTCGGGTCGGGCCACCGCCGCAACCGCCGCGCGGCAGTGAGGGCATAAGGAACCGCTTTCGAGCATCTCATACCCGCAAGCCGAACAGACGTTTACCGCAACACTCGACATATCGGTGGAATATACCACATCCAGCTTAGACGTCGATCTCAGGAATGCCGTGAGCACCACCAATGTGCCATTTTTCTATTCCCGACTGGCACCAAACGGCTGCGATGCCCGCGTTAGCAGGCCAACTCGGGCCGTCCGAGGTTACTAGACGCTATGTCAGCTCGACCCGTTGCATGTACTGGGCGATTTCCACCCGCCATCCGAGCTGTTGCTGGATCGCCTGCCGCAGTGCCGCCGCCGCGTCCGGCTCGCCATGGACTAGGTATGTGACCTGCGGCTGTTTGGTGAAGGTACGCAGCCATTCCAGCATTTCCGCCGAATCGGCGTGATCGCTGAACTGTTCCAGGGCGGCAACCTGCGCCCGCACGGGTACGATCTGGCCGAAAATCTTGACCTGGGGGGCTCCGTCCTTGATCTGGCGTCCGCGCGTGCCTACCGCCTGGAAGCCGATGAACAGGATCAGGTTCCTGGGGTCGGGCAGCCGCTGCAGCAGGTGATGCTGAATCCGCCCTCCCATGGCCATGCCATTGGAGGAAACGATTACGCAGGGATAGCGCGAATCGTTGATCTTCCTGGAGTCGGCAACGGTGCTGGCGAAGTGGAAGTTGTCCCACTGGAAGGGCGAGCCGAATTTCTGGATGAGCTGCCGCGTCTCTTCGTTGAACTCCTCCGAGTGCTTGAGGAAGAGCTTGACCGCCTCGATGCCCATGGGCGAGTCGCTGAAGACCGGCAGGCGCGGAATCTGCTGGGCTTCCATCAGCTCCTTGAGCAGGAAGAGGAACTTCTGGGTGCGCTCGACGGCAAAGGCGGGCACGACCACGCTGCCGCCGCCTTGTACCGTCTCGCGAATCAGGCGCGCCAGTTGCGGCCGGGGATCGTCAGTCGGATGAGAGCGGTTGCCGTAGGTGGATTCCATGATCAGGATGTCGGGCGACTCGCCCTCAGTCGGCCCCGAATGCACCACCCGGCCAGGCGCGACCTGGCTGTTGCGCACCCGCCCGACGTCGCCGGTAAACAGGCAGACGCGCTTGTTGCCGTTCACGCCGATCGTGACCTCGGTCATGGCCGCGCCCAGGATGTGGGCCGAGCGCACGAAGCGGAAGCTGATCTCCGGGCTGAGCGTGACGGATTTGCCGAACTCCACGGGCGAGAACTGCGCCAGCGAGTCGCGTGCCTGCTCCAGGGTGTAGAGCGGCAGGGCGGGGTCGTGCTTGGACGACTTCCACTTGTTGTGCGATTCCGCGTCTTCTTCCTGCAGGTAGCCGGAATCGGGCAGCAGAATGCCGCACAGATCCACCGTGGCGGGTGTGGCGTAGACGCGTCCGCGAAAACCTTCGGCCACCAGCCGCGGAATCCAGCCGCTGTGATCCAGATGGGCATGGGTGAGCACCAGGGCGTCGATCTCGCGCGGCGGCAGCGGCGGGTCCTGCCAGTTCTTAAGCCGCCACTCCTTCGGACCCTGAAAGAGACCGCAATCGAGCAGCGTCTGAAAACCGGTTTTGCCGCTGGTATCGGAATTGGTGTTGATCAGATGCTTGGAGCCGGTGACGGTCCCGGCAGCGCCCAGGAACTGGATGTAACTCACGTGTCGCCTTTCAGAAGTTTCGAGTTTCAAGTTTTAAGTTTCAAGAATACGTTTGTGGCTGCGGTTCGCCCGCTCGCTCTCAAGGCCCACGTTTTTTGCGGGCCGGAGCAGGTTCGGAATCGAACGACGATGAGTCCGGCGGGCGGGCAACTTCCCTCTTGTTATTCGAAGAATCAAACACAGGCACGCTGCCGTCGTTGACCTCGGCCAGGGAAGGCGCTCCTTGAATGACGATACGGGTGGTTGCCTTCGCCATCCCGGGAACCTGGATTCGCCCAAGGCGCTTCTGGTCATGAACGGAGTAAACAATAACCGGGACTTCGCTCCAGACCGGCGTCAGATTCTCCACCGTGACGCTCACCACATAGTTGTTCTCCAGTGTCCGGCGCGCGTTGGTTGCCTCGATGCGAAAGTCGGGCAGCCCCAGGTCGCGGTAGACCCAGGAGTCGAAGAACGCCTCCAGGTCTTTGCGCGGGGTGAATTGACTTTCGAGCAGGCCCTGCATGTATGAGGCCTGCCGGTCCTGGGCCGGCCGGTAGGCGGCAATGGCCTTGATCAGCGGCCCATCGCCCACCATATCGCGCAGCATCCACCAGACATAAGCTGCCTTTCCGGAGTAGAGTACCTCATCATCGGTGTTGATCAGCGATCTTTGCGCTTGCCCCGCTTCGGAATTCGCATTTGGCGCCGGGGAGGAAGCGGGCGTTGCCGCTGGAGTCGCCGCCGAGCCGTCTTGTGCCTGCTCGGGTTGGCTGCGTTCGGCCGGGATCAGGGCCGGCAGAACCCGGCCGAGGAAATCATTGGCGGCCGCCTGTCCCGCCTGCCGTTCGCATACCAGTGCCTGCCCGAAGCGTGCCAAGCCGTCGGCAATCCACTTTCGCGGAGAGGTGATGTTCGCCCTGACGAGCGTACGCGCCAGCAGCAGCTCGCGGTCGGGGGCACCGGTAGAGGAACGCAAAGGCGCCAGCAGCATGGTTCCGCTTTCAAAGGGCACCGCGTTGGGGTCGGGTAGCCCGATCAATTCGGGTTTGCGCTTCAGCGGGCCAAACCAGTCGGTGAGTATGCGCTCGGCTGCTTCGGCGGAATCGGCATAATCCCGCGCCACGGACCGGGTAGCGGGCGAGTGGAAGACAGTCAGCGCCGGGCTTTCCATCCTGACGAATTCGCCGAAAACGAAGACCGGAGTCGAGCCGGCGGGGAATTCAGCGCGCACCGAGGCGGCGGCAACACGCGCCCCTCGGGAGGAGCTGAACTCCGCCTCGGACCCTGTGCCCGCGGCGACCTCTGCGGCCCTGCCGTTGGTAACCAGCGAGAGTTGGGACGCCCCCGGCGAGGATGCCAGCGACAGCTTGACGCTGAGGGTGGTCTGCGCATGGCGGCGCTTCCAACGCTCGAGCGCGGTAAACACCGAGGTGCCTTCGCTCAGGCTGACGGCCTCGATCGAGACCGGATACCAGGTGACATAGCCCAGCCCGCGCACGGCGCCGAAGATATCGCCGATCTCGTCCCAGTCGCTCGCCAGGGCGATGCTGTCGGGCGCTCCAATGCGGAGCAGGCGGCCGGAGTCGCGGGTGATCTCGCCCGCATAGCTCACCTCCAGCTTCACCGTGCCCCGCGGCGGGACCGGCTGCGGGAGGGTTACGATCGCCTCCTCCAAGGCGCCGGTGTGATCGATATCGGAGGTGTAATCCTGCGTGATGTAGGAAATTGGCTGTCCGTCCGCCATGGAGATCCGCTTCCAGGCCAGCGAAGAGGATATCTGCAGCGCGAGCTGCCGCTGCGGCGAATCGGAATCGTTGCGCAGCTCCAGCGTTCCCTCGGCCTCGAAGTCATGTTCCGCCGGCCGAATGCTCGCCTTGAGCGAATAGTGGGTGAAGGTAAAAGCATCGCGGTCGACCGCCGCCAGCGGCAGGGCGGCCAGCGCCAGAATCACCGCAACGAACGCACGAACGGCATTCCCTGAGAACCCCGCGAGCCTGATCCGAAGCCCGGTATGTCTTATAACCATCACTCAGCCCGGCTCCGCCCGGCAGCAGGCGCCTGAGCCTTGAGGCGGCGCTGGCGCAAGACCTCATACATCACGATTCCGCCGGCGACGGATACGTTCAGCGAGGAGACGCTGCCCATCATCGGAATGGAAACCAGCAGGTCGCACTTCTTGCGCACCAGATCGTGCAGCCCCTTGCCCTCGGCGCCGAGCACCAGGGCGCAGTCCATGTTGTAGTCGAGCCCGTCATATGTTTGCGTGGCGCGTTCGTCCAGGCCGACGGTCCAGATGTTGCGATCCTTCAGCTCCTCCAGCGTGCGCGCAATGTTGACCACGCGCGACACGGCCAGGTGCTCGGAGGCGCCGGCCGAGGCTTTGACTACCGCTCCGGTGATGCCGGCGGCGCGACGCTCAGGGATGACCACTCCGTCGATGCCGGCGCCGTCGGCGGAGCGCAGCAGCGCGCCCAGATTCTGCGGGTCTTCTATGCCATCCAGCACCAGCAGGAAGAGATGGCTGCCGCGGCGGTTGGCTACCAGATCGTCGATATCGGAATAGGCCTTACGTGAGGTGAAGGCCATCACGCCCTGGTGCGTGCTGGTGCGGGTGGCGCGGTCGATCTCCTCGCGGGGAACGAAGCGGACCGAGATGCCCTGGTCGCGGCAATCGTCGATGATGCGCTGCATGCGCGGATCGGTGCGGTCACGGGAGACAGCCACGTAATCGAAGCGGCGCTCCCGCCTCTTCAGCGCCTCGCTGACGGCATGAATGCCATAGATGACCTCGCCCATGCCCTCTAGTTTACAGTTCCCGGTTCCCGGTTCCCAGTTCTTCGTTGCTGCGTCGTTCCAGTGAGCGGCATGCGTAGGCCCAGTCGCCCCCGGCTGGGCGGGCGTGCGAAGCACGCCTACTACCTCGTCGAGAACCGGGAACTGAGAACTATTCCTCGGGGCGCGAGACGACAAAGCGGATGGTCAGGGAGGGGCCGCTGCCGCCGGGCGGGGAGTGCAGGATGGTGTCTCCGGTGCGCATTGAGGCGCGCATCACCGAGCAGCAGATCGGCATGTGGTGGCCGGTTCCAGGATAGCCGCCGAGGGCGCGATGCAATTGTTCGGCGCTCACGTCGACATGAGAGCGGCCGTCGTTCGCCGCTTCGAACAGAAAGCCCAAGAGGGCCTGGCGAAAATCTTCAGCCTTCAGCATCGCTTCCCGCCTGTACTGGGATCAATTCCACTCGCAGGGTGAGATCACCTGCCGCGTGGCGGCCAGGAATCCCACAGAAATCCTTCGCTCCCCGGCAAACGCCGGTTCTGCAGCTATTGGAATTGTAAGGTTGAGGACCCTGAAATACGAAAGGCCCGCCTCGGGGTGGGCCATTTCAATAGTCCGGCAGATCCTGAAAGTATTTTAAAGCGTTTTCTTATGATGGCCAGTGCTGTCAAAACCGCCCGCTATCTTCTGCCGTTGGCTTCAGATTCCTTGTACATGTATTTGATGCTGGGTTTATAGATGAGCAGGTTCGACTGCCCGCCACGGGTGACCTTGATGCAGCTCTTGTCGTACCACTCGATGATGCCGTGGATCTCTTCACCATCCTGCAGCACGATCACCATGGGAGTCTTGGTCTGCATCTGCTTCTGGTAATAAAAATTCTCGGCGTGCGTCTGCTCCGGAGGAGCAGTCTTGCGCAAGTTGGCGGCAGTCCCGCCCCGTTCGGTGCGCTCCCGGCGCTCGATGGCGCTGTTTTCGACGTTGGCGGAGCGCCCAAGATCGCGATTGAGGCTGGGGCGGATCAGCTTCCGGTTGGAAAACGACTCGGATTCCTGTGCGCGTTCAACCGCCGTCGAATCCATTCCGTTCTTCATTTTGGTCAGCTCCCTGCAGGGGCAACGGCCTTCGGTCCTGGAGCAGAGGCGCAGGTTATCCAGCTCTGTTCAGAGAAACCATTCCCTAAAGCGCCGCATAACGTTTACGCGATATTAACTTTCCCTGATCCAAGAGCGGGGTATGAACTGGAGTAACCCTACCACAGGTTCCGGTCCCTTGCCAGTGATTCTGGACCGTACAAAATGAGCCAACGACTCCCGCTTGCAGAGAGCGCTTGGAGCAGCGGATCAGGCCGGTTTGAGCCGGTAAAAGAGGGTCAAATCTCGAGTGAAGCGGCAAGAGCATCGAGGGAGAGCGACCGCAGCAGGTTGCGGCGCATGCCCGCTTGCACCTCGCCGACACGCTCGGCGGCGGCCGCCACCCAGGCGAAGCTCACCCGCCTGGCAAGGCGCTCTAAGTCGGCCAGAATATCGATGTTACGAACCAGATCGGGCGCCTTTGACTGCAGCGCCAGCAGGTCGCGCAGCAGCCAGTAGAGGCTAAGGATCAACTGGTCCGTCCGCTCCTTACCCTCCGCTCCCGCACGGTAGGCCTCCGTGGCGCGGAACAGTTCGCTGTGTTCCATGCCCGGCAAGGCGGAATGGAGCAGGAGCAGCGCATCACGACGGCCCTCCAGGTAGGTTGCCAGATCAAAGCCGCGCGCACGGCCGACGGCGCCGCCGCTCAGCCGGGCGACCAGCGAGCGTTGCGCGGCGCCCAAATCGGTGCGCCGCTGCAGTTCCCGCTCGATCTCCCCGAGTCCCAGCGGAGCCAGGGTCAAGGTAATGCAGCGCGAGCGGATAGTGGGCAGCAGGGAGCCGGTGTTTTCGGCCAGCAGGAGGATGGTAGCGAACTCGGGCGGCTCTTCCAGCACCTTGAGCAGGGCATTGGCCGCTTCCTTGATGAAGGCCGGCTCGGGGAAGATATAGACCTTCTGCCGGCCCTCGCCCGGCTTGAAGTAAACGCTGGAGGTCACGTGCCGCACCTGGTCGACTTTGACCATCATCTGCGGCGGGTCGGGCGGGATGACCAGCACGTCGGCAAGCGTCTGCACGAAGATGCGCGTCTCGCGCTTGTCACTCTCGCGCAGCGACTCGCGGGCCTCTACGGCCTCGGCTACCCGCGCCTCCAGATCGTCGGCCTGGGCGATGCGAACACAGTTCGAACAGCGTCCGCAGAAGTCCGGCAGCTTCTCGGACGAGTCCGTCGGGGTCAGCGGGCGCTCCAGGCAGTTCATGGCCTTGGCGAGCATCTGGGCGAGTGTGTACTTGCCCGATCCGCGAGCTCCGGAGAGGATGACGGCGTGGGGAAAGCGATCGCGCGCCAGCATCTGCCGCAAGCGCCGCACCACCTCCGAATTGCCGTGAAAATCAGCGAAGCCCAAAGTTTTCCTGTGTCCGTTTCACGTTTTCTCGAGTAGAGCTCAAGTCACGCAGGCGAGAGCGCCGCCCAGCCGAGGGCGGCTGGGCCTACGTGACCCCTATTTGCCGCCGCGATTACCGTGATGTGACGGGCTGCCCGGCGCCGCTGTTCCAGTCTTGATCTGCAGACGCTCGTCCACGGCCCGCACGATGTCGGCGTGCACGACGTCGGGAGCACGGCGGGCGTCGATGACAATCATCCTGGCCGGCTCGCGCCGCGCGATTCGCAGGAAGGCCTCGTGCACGCGGGTGAAGAACATGCGGTTTTCCTGCTCGAAACGGTTCTCATCCGGGGTGGCGGAGGCGGCCTCTCGGGCGGCTAAATTACGGCGGCGCGCCCGCCCGACGCTGGCGCCAACGTCGTTGTCCATCAGCACCGTCAGGTCCGGCTGAAAGTTGCCGCAGGCAAGGCGATGCATGGCTAGGACCATCTCGCTTCCCAGCTCGCGTCCGCCGCCCTGGTAGGCCTCCGAGGAATCGGTAAAGCGGTCGCAGAGTACCCACCGGCCTTGGGTCAGCGCCGGCTTGATCACCTCCGCGATGTGTTGGGCGCGGGAGGCGAACATCAGGCAGAGCTCGGCCGGGGGCGCCAGTCCCTCGGTGCGCGAATCGAGCAGCACGCTCCGTATGCGCTCGCCGATCGGCGTACCGCCGGGCTCACGCGTGGTCACGACCTCGATTCCCCGGGCGCGCAGAACGGCGGCCAGACGCTCCAGCTGGGTGGTCTTGCCGCAGCCGTCGAGCCCTTCAAAGGTGATGAATTTGCCCTTCGCCGCCACGCCGGAATGATATCAGTTCCCGGTTCCCAGTTCTCAGTTCTCAGTCGTTCGTTCTTCGCTGTTGGTTCTTCATTTCGTAAGCTGCTCCTAACCGCGAAGCGAGTCTGGGACGTGGGGTACGTAATATCAAGAATCCATCTCGGCCGCGCAGGTGCGCGCTGATGCAGGCCAGGCATCACCGCTGCTTAGAAAAAACTAAAGAACTGGGTGGGCTGGGTGCCCGCGAAGGAAGAACGAAGAACTAGGAACTGAGGACGGTCCCTATGCTAAACTCGCGTTCTGTCAGCTCACTGCAGAGGTTCTCATGCGCCTCGGAGACTACATCGACGATCACTGCTCCCGCTGCAAGCGAACGACCGATCATTCCGTGGTTGCGATAGTCGGCGAAGAGGTCGTGAAAGTGCTGTGCCGCACCTGCAACAGCGAACACAAGTACCGGCACAACCGCAGCGGGAAGAAGGAAATGACAACCGAGGAGGCCTTCCAGAAGGTTCTGGCCAACGTCTCCGGCAGTATGCCGGCGGACCAAAGCGGCAAGAAGAAGAAATCCTCGTAACCGGTGTTCGTTTTGGACATACTGTGCTGCCGGCCGCTCCCACCCGAAGGAAAGAACGCTTGCGCCTATCGCCTTTTCTGCTGTCGCTGTCGCTCTGCTGCTGGTTGAACAGCGCAGCGGCCCAAGCTGCTTCCGCGCAGCCCTCCTCTCCGGCGACGGCTAAGACGGCGGCTGCAGAGCAGGACCCGGCTGCTATTGTGCTCGCCGTCGATGCCACTGAGGCCCCGCGCAGGATCTTCCATTCACGGATGCGCATTCCCGTCGCACCCGGTCCTCTCACTCTTTACTACCCGAAGTGGATTCCCGGCGAGCACGCACCCAGCGGGCCGGTCGGCGATCTGGTCGGGCTGGTCTTTAAGGCCGATGGCAAGGTCATTCCCTGGAAACGCGACCCGCAGGACATGTTCGCCTTTGTGCTGACCGTGCCGCCGGGCGTCAATCACCTCGACGTCACTCTGGACTATGTCTCTCCCACCGAGAGTTCCACAGCAACCTTCACCGAGAGCGCGTCCACGACGGATAAGATCGCGGTGATCAACTGGAACCAGCTTCTGCTCTATCCGAAGGCGGCGGGCGGCGATGGCGCAGGCTCAGCCGGGGGCGCGGCAGAGCAGGTCCAGGTCAGCGCCAGCCTGAAGCTGCCCGAAGGCTGGAACTTCGGAACGGCATTGCCGGTAACTGCGGCGAAAGCCGGATCCAGCGTGCAGTTCGCCACCGCTTCTCTGGCAGCGTTGATCGATTCTCCCGTGCTCGCGGGACGTTACTTCAAGGCGGTGCCGCTGCAGCCGGGACGCACTCCCGCGCACCAGATCGATATCGCCGCCGACAGCGAAGTCGCGACGCGGATGACTGAGCCCGACCGGCAAGCCTTCAACAACCTGGTGGCCGAGGCGGGCGCGATGTTCGGGACGCGGCCTTACCGCCAGTACCGCTTCCTGCTGGCGCTGAGTAATCACATGGCGCACTTCGGGCTGGAACATCATGAGTCGAGCGACAACCGGCTCTACGAGCAGTTCCTGACCGATCCCGCTACCAGGATCTTGCTGGCGTCCATGCTGCCGCACGAGTTTGTCCATGCCTGGAACGGAAAGTATCGCGTTCCCGCCGAAACGACTGCGGCAGACTTCCAAAGTTCGCGCAAGACCGACTTGCTATGGGTTTACGAGGGACTGACCAGCTATCTCTCGATGGTGCTCACCGCCCGCAGCGGCTTGTGGACTGCCGAGCAGTTCCGCGAGCAGCTCTCGACCATCGCTATGAGTTCCGCTTACCGTCCCGGGCGTCAATGGCGTCCGCTGCAGGACACGGCAGTATCGGCGCAACTGCTCTTCCAAGCTCCGCCGGCCTGGACCTCCTGGCGCCGCGGCCCGGACTTTTACGACGATGGCGCGCTCATCTGGCTGGAGGCGGACGTCATCATCCGCCAGCAGACGCACAACCGCAAATCGCTCGACTATTTCGCGCGACTGTTCTTCGCCAGCGAAGCCAAGCCGCCGGCGCAGGCCGGCAATGACAGCGTTTACACGAGTCCCGAGAGCAAGACGTACACCTTCGACGACGTGGTAAACGCGCTGAACCAAATCGCACCGTACGACTGGCGCCGGTTCTTCGACGAGCGCGTGGATGCCATAGCGCCGCCGCCGTTGAGCGGCATCACTCAGGCCGGATGGCTGGTCGTCTACACGGAAGCGCCCACGGACATGCTGCGCATCCAGCAGGACGTGGAACGGGTGCTGGACGTCACCGCGTCCGTCGGCATGACGCTGCAACCCGAGGGCCAGGTGCTCGACACAGTACCCGGCATGGCGGCCGCCCTGGCAGGAATCGGTCCGGGGATGAGAGTGGTCGCGGTGAACGGGCGCCGCTTCAGCCCGCGCGTACTGCTGGACGCCCTGCACGCCGGGCTGGAGACACACGCACCCTTGCAGTTGCTGATCGAGAACGCTGAGTATTACAAGTCCGTTTCACTGGACTACTACGACGGCATTCGCTACCCGCACCTGGCGCGCGACCCCAGTCGTGCCGATCTGCTGGCCGACATCCTGGAGGCGAAGGCGCGCTAGTTAGT
Source organism: uncultured Acidobacteriota bacterium (assembly GCA_963791145.1). Classification (GTDB taxonomy): domain Bacteria; phylum Acidobacteriota; class Terriglobia; order Terriglobales; family Acidobacteriaceae; genus CAWBRT01. Next base: position 33,135 of record CAWBRT010000003.1, read on the forward strand.
TCCCGGTTCTCAGTTCCCGGTTCTCAGTTCTTTTCGAGGCCTTCTTGAACTTCAACCTTCGTCCTTCACTCCCAGGAAGAGGTCGTTCTCCAGTTGAATGTCGTGTGGCTTGCGGCTGGCCGCCAGGTGGAAACGTTCAACGGGACCTTGTCGCCTGGCGTTGCGCTCGAACAGGCTGAACAGCGGCGACTGCGTCTTATGCATCTTGAAGGCCTCGATCTTGCGCTCCAGCAGTTCCGGGCCGATTTCGATCCTGGCGGTGATGGGCGAGAGCGCCACCGGCTGGCGGTCGGGCAGAGTGAACTCGGAGGTCCGATAGTAAAGCTTTTGCGCGGACCACGGCGGTAGGCCGTCGGGCGGGTCAGTCCAGCGGTCGGAGCGGGCCGCCCACTGGAAGGCGGCGGAGGTAAACAGCGACGACATGGCGTGATCCGGATGCGCCGTCATGGAACCCTCGGGGCCAAAGCACATCACTACCTGCGGTTTGATGGCGCGTATGCGCAGCGCCAGGTCGCGGGCGGTCTCATAGAAATTCTGCTTCTGCAGTTGAGCGTCGGGGTAGTCCAGCACCTCGCCCCGGGTGACGCGCAGGTGCCGGCAGGAGTCGGCGAACTCGGCGCGGCGGGCGGCGATCAACTCCTCGTTGCTGGTTGTGTTGCCTCGGTTCCTGGCCGCCTGGCCGGGGGTCATGCAGATGATGTAGGTCTCGATTCCACGCTGGTTGGCCAGCAGCAGGCTTCCGCCGAAGCCGCCGGCTTCATCGTCCGGATGTGCGGTCACGCACAAGAGTCGTAGCATTCTTTCCTCGCGAATGTGCTTAGGCATCCCGGAGTTCTACAGTTCGGCAAGTACAAACGCGGCCTTGCTGGGCCCGGGTGCAGAGGCGTCCTTATATGTTTGTAGCATGCGGCGTTCGTCCGTGTCACAACGCGCCGGCCATCGTGCCCTCAGAGCTCCGATTGACGCACCCGTAGGCGGTTGACAACTTCATCCCTGGGCGGGAGAATGCGATCCACTTCGGTTGCCACTGGAACCCCGGCCCCGAATCCAGAAGTTTCGTTCCGCGGATGGGAAGTGCTTGGACAAAGATCACCAGGAGAAAAGAAGATGACTCCTCCAACCCGGCCGTCAGACTCGGAATCGGCAGCGGTCCTCAAGCGCTACAAACAAGTGGCGGTGGTCGGAGCAGGATTGATCGGCAGCTCATGGGTGGCGCTGTTCCTCGCCCACGGATTGCAGGTCAAGGTCCACGATCCGCGTCCGGATGTGAAGGACCTGGTCCACAAGACATTGGAACAGGCAACACCCACCTTGCAAGGCCTGGGCCTGAATACCGCGAATCTGGCCCGCAATCTCAGCTTCCATGCCGAGCTGGGAAGCGCTCTGGAGGGAGTTGCACTGGTGCAGGAGAGCGGCCTCGAGACGCTGGCCTTCAAGCAGGAGCTGTTTGCCCGCATGGACCGGCAGGTGAGCCCGCAGACATTACTGATGAGTTCGAGTTCGACCTTCCGCCCCACCGACATCGCGCGCGAGATGGCTAACCCTGGCCGCATGCTGATCGGCCACCCCTTCAACCCGCCGTACCTGATCCCGCTGGTGGAGCTGGTACCCGGCGAGCGCACTTCGCCGGCGGCGGTCAGTGAGGCCATGGCCTTCTACCGGGCGCTGGGGAAAAGACCGGTGGCGCTGCGGCGGGAGATCGCGGGCTTCGTGATCAACCGGCTCCAGGCAGTACTTTTTGCCGAATGCATTCACCTTGTAAAGCAGGGCGTGCTGACGGTGGACGAAGTGGACGAGGCCATCACCAGTTCGGTCGGACTGCGCTGGGCCGTGGCGGGCCCGATGCAGAGCTTCCACGTAGGCGGCGGCGCCGGTGGAATACGGCATTTCCTGGAACACATCGGTCCGCCGTTCGAGCGGCTGTGGAAGGGCTCGGGCTCGGTGACGCTGGACGAGGCAACGGTCAACCTCGTGTCGGAGCAGTCAAGCCAGGCGTTCGGCGATCGTTATCAGGAAATGGCCGGCACGCGCGATAAGAAGCAGCTTGCGATCTTGAAGACCCTGCGGGAAATGAGCGCAAACCAGGAGAAGAGTGCGGCGCGGATAGAGCGGAACCTAATTTTAGATTTCAGATTTTGAGCGATTTCAGGATCGGAACCCATCTGCAACGAGGGGCCTGCGCTTTCTTGCCCAGGATGACGCCATCTCGTGACAAGAGAATCCTGATCATGATTTGCTTTCGGCGATCGCGGCAAGGCTGCCTCCGCCTGCTCTTCGCCGTCCTCCACCGACTCTTCATCCTCCTGCATGAATGCCAGCAGCTCCTGCGTGGCGGAGTTCATCCATACCGGGGCAAATGACTGCCGGTGCAGCGGCGAGGGACCGAACTCGCGCAGGCTGCTGGCGTGCTTGCGCGTGTAGTAGCCCTTGTTGGAGGCCAGTCCGTAGACGGGATAGACGGGATCCCAGGCGCGAATCATGGCGTCACGCTCCACCTTGGCGATGATGGAGGCGGCGGCGATCGAGGCCGATAGCGCGTCGCCATGGATGATGGCCGTCTGCCGGCAATCGAAGTCGATCTTCATGGCATCGATCAGCAGATGGTCCGGGCGGAGGCTTAGCGCGGTGACGGCCTCCGCCATGGCGAGGCGCGAGGCGTGGTAGATGTTCATCTGATCGATGCGCGCCACGTCGACAGCCGCCACGGCCCAGGCCAGACAATGCCGCTTGATGCGCTCGGCCAACTGCTCGCGGCGCGGCTGGGGCAACAGTTTCGAATCGCGCAACCCGCGGATTCTATATGCCGGGTCGAGAATGACCGCTCCCGCCACCACCGGCCCGAACAGCGAGCCTCGTCCGACCTCGTCCACCCCGGCAATCAGCCGTCGCTCCGGCAGCCGCGGCTCGCGCCTCGAACTTGGTGGTGCAGCGCAGAGACTTCAGCAGACGCAGCTTGGCCGCGGATTTGGAGATGGAGTTGGCAACAGACTCAGCAGCAGCTTTGCGGGGCACGGTGCAAACAGCATGGCACCGATTCGGGGCAGGAGCAAGGGCTACGCCATTGTTGATTTCAGATTGTTGATTTCAGATTGAACGACAGTCGCTGGGCCGGATCGCCCGGCAGATGTGATCGCTGGAATGCAAACGAACGACCCCACCCTTCGCTTCGCGAAAGAGTGGGGCACCTGCAGATGTAGATGTTTGAGAATGACAGGAATTCCATCGTCGAGCTAAGGATGGGACGACCTGTCACTCGAATTAGACCGTCAACGCCACGGTCAGCTTGCGCATGTCGGGCTCTTTCTCCATTGCCTTGACGCTCTCGACGATAGTGGCGGTCTTCTGTCTGGGCCACTTGGCGAAATCGGCGCACTCGCGGAACTTCTCCGCCGTCTCCTCGAATGACATCGGATTGGCAGGGCTGCCCTTCGCCATGTCGGCTTTGCCCGTAATAAGCTTTCCGTTCTTCAGGCGGATGCGGATGATGCTGGTCATCTTGGCGAAGCCGGCGGCTTCCGCCTCCGGATCGACATAGTAGTGCACGCGCCGGATCCACTCCTGCACCTCGGGGCGCTGCACAACTGCATCCTGGAACTGGGCCAGTCCGGCTTTGCGTTCCAGCAACAGGATGGCGATCGGGAACTCCATGCTGAACTTTCCCTCCAGGCCGTTTTTGGGCTGATGGCGCAGCAAGGTGGAAACCATGCGCGAGTTGCCGCCGATATCGAGCTTGTCGACGTCGGCCGGCTTGATGTCGTTCTCCTTGACCAGCTTGAGAAATTCCCACATGGCGGGATGCGCCAGCGAGCCGCACGGGAAAGGCTTTATGGATACGCCGGGGAAAACGAAGGTCCATGGTTTGCCAAGCTTGTTCATGATGGAGTCATTGTCGTAGCCGCCACCGGCCGCATTGAACCAGCCGAAGGGCGCTTCCAGGATGCGGGTGGAGGCGGTCCAGCCGAGAGCCACCAGGTCCGCGGCTACACAGCCGGTCTCGGCGGCATGTCCGGCATGAAACGGCTTGGTCATGGTGCCGTAGTTGTCGCGCAGGCCTCCGGCTTGGGCGGCGACCATGGCCAGCACCTCAGCGGTCTGGGTGGGATTCAATCCGCGCAGCTTGGCGCAGGCGGCGCCGCTGCCGAAGGAGCCGAGCGTTCCAGTGGAATGAAACCCGTCGTTGTAGTGGCGCGGAGAAATGGCTTCGGCAATTTTACATTCCACTTCGACGGCCACGTTGTAGGCGAGAAGAAGGTCCTTGCCGGAGCGGCGGCCCAGCTCGCACAGGGCGAAGGCGGGCGGTAGCACCGGCACGGTGGGATGGGTGAGCAAACCGTAGACCCTGTCCTTGGCGACGGCCAGCTGCGTGTCGTCAAAGTCGTCGGCGTGAATCCACACACCGTTGGCGAGGGCGGCGAAGCGGGAGGCGGATCTCAGGTTGGTTCCGATGACGCTGGCTTTGCCGGTCGAGCCGATCGACTTGACGTACTCGAGCATGGCATGCCGGTGCTCGGAGACCGATCCGGCCAAGGCCAGGCCGAAGCCATCGAGGATCGACTTCTTCGCCAGTTCCATCACCTCGGGCGGAATGTCCTCGTACTTCGTGTTCACGATGAACTCGGAGACATACTTCGTCAGCCCCGGAGCGCCGGCCGCGACGGGCGCGGTTGCCTTGGCCGCTTGCGGAGCAGCTTCGGCAGCCGACAGTGTTCCCTGCGCGAGTGCCAGCCCGGCCACTCCCAATGACGCCTTACAGAAATCTCGCCGTTTCATTCGCAATTTCTCCCAGATTCGAATTGGCGGCTCACCGTCCGCCTAAAGCATTTGCATGCAATCGTCGGGTGTCGCAAGCGAAGCTTTGGCGCTCCCCAGCCGACGCCCGACAGCGCGGACCGCTGTCGCCGCGTGCGGAGTCCCGCAGCCATGAGCCACCCAGGTGACCTATCGAGTCTTCTCGCCCATGGCGCAGGAGTCAAGAAATTGTTGGCTGTGAAGTGCGGGACGGCGGGTGGCTTTTCCGGACGAGAGGCGGATGCTCCCGGGCACCCGCCTTTACCGTGTGGTTGAGGTGGACCGCGATATCCGGTTCAGGAACCATGTTCCGTCTTGCCGGCCGGAACCACGACGCGTGCGTAGACTACAGAAACCGCGATCAATGTTAACTTATGCACTGATGATTATTCAGTAACTAGTGTTTCCAGCAGGCATTTCCCGGGGCCATACCAGAAACTCAGGAACGCAGTAAAGCGGATTCAAAGTGGGCGTACCCTTCGCTATCGAGGCTGCGGAAAACAGATTTCGGATCGAATGGGACTACAAGATCTTGGTAAACGGTTCCTATGGTCCCCACATCCATAGCGCCTCGCTTGTTGCTTCCCACCCCAGCAACGCAAAACCGGCGTTGCCGGGAACCCCGGCTTCGGCGCGTTTTTCCGCAGCCTGTATCACCGCCGGGATGATCGTCCGGCTACCGCACTGGGTATACCTTCCGCGAATCCGGTCTAGGCGATCGCTTGCAGGGCCCTCATCTCCCCCTCCAGAGCCCGACTCAGTACCGACAGCAGGATCGAGGGGTTGTAGGAGGGGGCGGCGAAACGGAAGGCGGGATCCGGGGTGTCAGAGTAGACCTGAATCACCGGCATCTCGCGGTTCAAAGACTGGACGAGTGCCAAGACCGCACTTGCCTGGTGGGAATTGAGAGTGTGGCACAAGACGACAGCGTCGAAGAGCTGCGTGTCGAGCAGCCGAAGTGTCTGCTGGACGGTGGCCGGGCTGACGGTGAAACCGGCGTTGCGAAGGATGGAGGCGCTGGTCGCGAGTGAGTCGGGATCGCATCCAACCGCGAGCACTTTGCTAGTACGTGAGAAGGAGTATTTCAAAGATGAGGTGATCACGTGAATCTTCTCCGGCGGGCTGGCTGGTCTAACTTTGCCTGAGACCCAGCAATATTGCGGCCAGTCGCCGAGACGCCGGCGGAGCCTGTCTATCCGCATAGAGCGAAGCCGCTTAGCCGAAACTGTTGCGTTTTTATCAACCAGTCTGTGCAATTTCTGTGAGCATGGCGCGAGCCATCCATGGCAACCGCTGACCCAGGTTTGACCTGTGTTTCGGTTCCTGAACATGGAATGGGCGCGGCTTTCCGGCCGCCGAGCGCGGCATACGCAGTCGTTCCTTTGGCATGCAATTTCGGAAGAGGCAGGAGGACTCGCACTGTCGAGTTACAGCGGGGACATGCGCGAAACATCATCGGACTTCAGTGTTCTTATATCACGGAAGTTGCGGGATTCCGAACCAGGAGAGCACCTCTCGAAAATCGACCTTATAAATGAGAGCGAGGGAGTAGAGACGATAGATGCTGGGCACGACGCCTTTGGTTTCGATCTCCGAGAGGCGGCCCGGGGAAACGGCGAACTCTTCGTTCTGCTGGCGGTCAGCGATATGGCGCGCCGCGAGAGCCACCTCACGCAGGGTGAAGTTACGCGCCTGACGAACGAGGCGCAGTCTTTCGCCGGAGGTCAGCCCCTTGGGCTGGCGCGGAAGCTCCGCCGCCGAAGTTTTCGTTTCCTGCGTAGGAGCCGGCGCGACACCGGTGGCCGCAGCTGGCATCTGTCTCTGCTCCTGGAAACAATGTTGATCCGGGCAAAACAGCGCGGAAAATCAGCTCGCGGCTATTCTTTCCGAAGACTATTGGCATTGCAACGGTAATCTGCCAAAGCGAAGCACCAACGCGCCGAGAGGTCGAGGATTGGCATCTGCCTTGTTCGCTCTTGATTTTGCGTTGCCGGAATGTTGCTGCTTTTGCCACATGACATTATGTTTTAGTTAATCCCCAAAGGTGGAGTAGAGCCCTCGGATGATCGTAGAATAGCTGTATGTTTGCTTTCAGCTCTTGGCGTTCGCTACTTGTTTCCGTTGTGCTCGCCCTTGCCACGCTTGCCCAGGCAGAAACGGCGGCCTTCGATCTCTCCGGCCCGAGCCTGGAACTGAACGTTATCCGGGGAGACAAAAAGCTGTCGCTTTCACAGGTTCCTAACCTGCGGCCGCAGGACCGGCTATGGGTTCACCTCATCGTGCCGCCCGGCCAGTCGGTGCATTACCTGATGGTGATCGCATTCCTGCGCGGCTCGACCAACCCGCCGCCGGAAAACTGGTTCTTCAAAGTAGAGACATGGGACAAGCGAGTGCGTCGGGAGGGGATTACCATAACGGTTCCCGCTGACGCACAGCAGGCATTGCTGTTCCTGGCGCCGCAGACGGGAGGCGACTTCGGCACCTTGCGCGCGGCCGTGCGGGGCAAGCCGGGAGCCTTCGTCAGGGCATCGCAGGATTTGAACCGGGCCAGCCTGGATCGCTCGCGGCTGGACCACTATCTCGCCGCGGTCCGGCGAATCTCCAACGACGATCCCAAGAGTCTGCATGACAGCTCGATTCTTCTGGCCCGCAGCCTGAACATCAAGCTCGATAAGCAATGCTTTGACAAGCCCACCGAGCAGCAGGCTCCCTGCCTCATGCAGAACACAGATCAGCTGGTTCTGGACGACGGCCACAGTCAGTCGATGGTGGCCGCACTCACCTCCGGACCAAACTCCGACCTGATCGGAGCGCTCAGCTCCACCAAGCAGGCCGGAGGAGGAGCTTACAGTCCTTATGTCGGGGCGGTCATGGACGTGGCCCGGATCATGGGCAACCTGCACACGGCGCAGTACCACTACATCCCGGCGCTGTCTATCACGAATGGCGACAAGCTGGATCTGAAACTGAACAATCCGCCCTCGTTTCGCAAGCCGCAGTCGGTGATGGTGGTTGGCTTGCCGGCGGTGGAGGCGGCGCAGTTTCCGCCCTTGCGTCCGGTGGACTCCAAGGAGGTCTTGTGCCTGCAGAAGCCGGCTCTGCTGCTGCCGGTGGAAGGCGCTCCCCTGGTTTTCTCGACCGCGCTTGCCCACGACTTCGTTCTGCAACTGAAAGGAAACTCCGGCCGGACTGTCGATCTTCCCGCCAAGGCGGATGCAGTGCGGGGCGGGATGGCCATCGAGACGCAGATGCTGCCGACCGCGGAGTTCGGAACAGCCTTACTGGGAACGGTACGCGGCAAGTGGGGTTTTGAAGCCTTCGAAGGACCCAGTTTCCGTTTGCAGAGCGCGCATGCGGGCAAGTGGGTGATTCCTGCCGGGGACAAGTCTGCCCTGATCGTGGGCCGCGAAGACGTACTGCACTTGCGCGGCGACGATGCCGCCTGCGTCAAGGAAGTCACGGTCAAAGATCAGCAGGGCAAAGAAGTGAAGCCCGGCTGGAAGCTGGCTAAGCCCGACGAGCTGCGGAGCTGAAGCTGCCGCTGAAAAATGCGGCGGCTGGACCGATGTCCATCCAGGTGAAGAAATACGGCATGGAGAAACCGGACGAGCTCTCGCTGCTGGCATACTCCGAGCCCGGACACCTGGACGGCCTGGTGATTCATGCCGGCGACCGGCAGAGCGTGCTGAAAGGTACCAGGCTGGATGAGGTCGCCAGCCTCGACCTGAATGGAATGCATTTTCTGCCGGCAGGACTCTCGCGCTCCGGCCAGAAAGATGAGCTACGGCTGGCCGCGCAGGCAACGGGGAGCGGCGATCCCCTGCGCGCTGACGACAAGGTGAAAGCGAAGGTTGCGCTGAAAGATGGCCGCGTCCTGGAGGTGCAAACTACAGTCGAGGCTCCCAGGCCGAAGGTCAAGATAATCAGCAGGAGCATTCAGGCGTCGCAGCGGGCAGGGCGCTCCGCCGTGCGCTTGGCCACTCAGGACGATCTTCCGCAGAACGGACGCTTGTCCTTCTTCCTGCAGACGGACGGGCCGCTGGCGTTCTCGGCCGGTTCCAAGATCGAGGTTGGCACCGAAGACGGCTCCGCCCACGTGATGTTGAGCACCGCCGACGGCAGCTTGACCTTGCAGGACCCGCATACCTTATTGGCGGTGCTCGATCCGCTCAAGAGTTTCGGGCCGTCGGTCTTCGGCCCGCTGCGCTTCCGCCCGCTGGCTGCCGATGGTGCCGCCGGCGACTGGCAGCCGCTCATCAAGCTGGTGCGCATCCCGAGCCTCAATGAAGTGCGCTGTCCCGACAGTCCGGACAAGCAATGCACCCTGTTCGGCAGCAATTTGTTCCTGATCGATTCTGTCGCCTCCGATGCGCAGTTCACGCGGCCCGTCCCCGTGCCGCTGGGCTTTGCCAACTCCAGCCTCAGCGTGCCGCGCCCGAACGGAACACTGCTGTACCTGAAACTGCGCGACGACCCCGCGGTAATCAACGCCGCGGCGTTGCCGGTGCTGCCACAAGAGTAGGGAACAAGGGATTAGGGGATAGGGGACAGGGTGTAGGGAGTAGAAGCTGAAATTCTTGCTAAAGCGGTTCTCGAGAAGGTGTACCCACACAATGAGCCGTCATCCTGAGTGACCAAAGCCTGATGTTGGCCGAAGGGAGTCGAAGGATTCTGCAGTTTAATGTCGCGGTCATCTCGAACTGCGGGTGCTTCGACTCGTGCCCCTCGTTGGCGGCCTCGCTCGGCATGACGAGTTCGTTCGGGGAAGGTACTTTGGAAACGCACAATCCCTAATCCCTAACCCCTAAACCCTGGCCCCTAATTTCAAGACGCAAGCTGCTCGTTTCCTTATAATCAAAGGTACTTAAGCGAACTTCGGCGGAATCTCGATCGGTCAGGCAGACGCCGGGACGCCAGCCGCTCGGGCGGGCGGACCTGAAAAGGAAACTTTCATGGGCAATATTCTGCAGAGTCTTCCTGTTGGGGAAAAAGTTGGCATCGCCTTCTCCGGCGGCCTGGATACCAGCGCGGCCATTTACTGGATGCGCCAAAAGGGAGCGGTTCCCTACTGCTATACGGCCAACCTCGGCCAGCCGGACGAGTCCGATTATGAGGATATCCCGCGGCGCGCGCTGGAATACGGCGCCGAGAAGGGCCGCCTCATCGACTGCCGCGTGCAGCTGGTGCAGGAAGGATTGGCCGCATTGCAGTGCGGCGCCTTCCATATCTCGACCGCGGGACTTCCCTACTTCAACACCACGCCCATCGGCCGCGCCGTGACCGGCACCATGCTGGTCGGCGCCATGAAAGAAGACAACGTCAACATCTGGGGCGATGGCAGCACGTACAAAGGCAACGATATCGAGCGCTTCTACCGCTACGGCCTGATGGTCAATCCCACCCTGCGGGTTTACAAGCCGTGGCTAGATCAGCAATTCATCGACGAGCTGGGCGGACGCAAGGAGATGTCGGAGCTGCTGGAGAAGGCCGGACTGAAGTATCGCATGCCCAAGGAAAAGGCCTATTCGACTGACTCCAACATCTGGGGCGCCACGCACGAAGCCAAGCATCTGGAGTTCCTCAACAACGGCATCCGTATTGTGGAACCGATCATGGGCGTTGCCTTCTGGCGGCCCGAAGTCGTGATCAAACCGGAAGAGGTGAGCATCCGCTTCGAGGAAGGCCTGCCGGTCGCGCTCAACGGCAAGACCTTCGCCAGCGAGATCGAGCATGGTGCTGGAGGCCAACGCCATCGGCGGGCGGCATGGGCTGGGCATGAGCGACCAGATCGAGAACCGCATCATCGAGGCCAAGAGCCGCGGCATCTACGAAGCTCCCGGCATGGCGCTGTTCTTCATCGGCTACGAGCGGCTGATTTCAGGAATCCACAACGAAGCGACGATCGAGCAGTACCGCGACATGGGCCGGCGCCTGGGCCGTCTGCTCTACGAGGGTCGCTGGTTCGATCCGCAATCGATGATGCTGCGCGACACCCTGCAGCGCTGGGTAGCCAAGGCCGTCACCGGTGAAGTCACCGTCGAGTTGCGGCGCGGCAACGACTACTCCATCCTGAACACCGAGAGCCCGAACCTGACCTACGCGCCCGAGCGCCTGACCATGGAGAAGAACACCGAGGGCGCGTTTTCCCCCATGGACCGCATCGGCCAGTTGACGATGCGGAACCTCGACATCACCGACAGCCGCGACAAGCTGTTCGTCTACGCTCACGCCGGCCTGATCGGCCCGCAGGCGGAAGGCCTGCGCCTGCTGGATGCGCCGGAGAAACAGTCGGGAGACGGCAAGAAGGGGAAGAGTGGGAAGTAAAGGGTGATAAACATGAATGGCACGCTCTCCTCCGCATGCCGCCGTCTACGGCTTAGTTTGTCGTTAGCTCTCCTCATCTTCCTGCTGTGCGGCTTGGCCGTCAGGGTGGATGCACGCAGCGTACTTCTCATCTCGGTAGACGGCATGCGTCCGGATTACGTTACCCGGGCGGAGCAGCTTGGCTTGAAGATTCCCAACCTGCGTCGCATGATGCGGGAGGGCGTTTACGCCGAGGGCGTCAACGGCGTCGTGCCCACCATAACCTATCCGAGCCACACCACGATCATTACCGGGGTCTGGCCCATCAAGCATGGCATCTGGGCGAACACGACCTTCGATCCCGAGCAGAAAAACCTGCGCGGCTGGTACTGGTACACGGAAGACATCAAGGTGCCGACGTTGTGGGACGCGGCCAACGCCGCCGGCCTAGTCACCGCCAGCGTGAGCTGGCCGGTCAGCGTGGGAGCGCCGGTGAGATATCTCATTCCGGAGGTGTGGCGGGCGGGCACCGCCGATGACCGTAAGCTGCTGCGGGCTCTTTCCACTCCAGGATTGCTGACCGACCTGGAGACGGAGATCGGCTCCTATAGCGGTGGCGAAGGCGTGCGCTATGACCAGATACGCGCGAAGTTCGCGGTCAGGATCATCCGGCAACACAAGCCCAACTTCATCACCGTGCATCTGGTGGCCGTCGATCATGAGCAGCATTTGCACGGGCCATTCAGTCCGCAAGGGTACGCGGCTCTTGAAGCCCTTGATGGCATGGTCGGCGAGTTGCGCGACGCGGCGCTGAGCGTAGACCCAGGAGCTATTATCTGCGTCGTCTCCGATCACGGCTTCGCCCGCGTTGAGCATGTGTTGAATCTCGCCGCAGCCTTCGTCTCTGCCGGGCTGATACAGCCGGCTCCAGCGAAAGCAGAATCCGGCGCTGCCGGAGTCGAACGGTGGGACGCCATGCCGTGGACGACCGGCGGCTCGGCGGCCATCGTGCTGAAGGATCCGAGGAATGCAGCCGTGGAGAAGAAGACGAGAGAGCTGCTGCAGCAGTTAGCCGCCGATCCGGAGAACGGCATCAACCGGATCGTGGAGCACGACGAGTTGTTGAAGCTGGGCGGGTTTCCCAATGCGAGCTTTCTGGTGGACCTCAAGCCCGGCTTTCAGATGGGCTTCAGCTTCTCCGGGCCGGTACGCCGGGATAGTTCGCCGGTCGGTACGCATGGCTACCTGCCGGAGCACAGCGAAATGCGCGCTTCTTTTTTTATCGCCGGAGCCGGGATCGCGCACGGCAGAAACCTCGGCGTGATCGATATGCGGCAGATCGCTCCCACCCTGGCGGAGATCCTTGGGTTGAGTTTGCCCTCGGCTGACGGGAAAGCGCTCTCGGTTCGATGACTGGACCCGCATCCGCAGTGCCGCAACAGCCGGGAGAGTGTCATCCTGAGGTCGCGCGCTGTTGCGCGACCGCAGGATCTGCTTTTTGAAACCTTGCTAACAGCAGATGGTAGTGGGTCAGTTTGACGGGTGCCCCAGGTCCCGCGCCACGCAGTTCGGCGCTGACCTGGGGATTCGCCCCACGTCAGCCCAACAGAAGGGCGGGACGTGGGGCACCCTTGTTACTGGAAATCCAAACTGCACCACTACGCAGCAGATCCTTCGCTTCGCTCAGGATGACCCTTCGGGGGATTTTTCGGTACGAAGCAAAAAGGCCCTCGCTATTGGCGGGGGCCTCTTCTTTCGTACTCGGTTTGTGTTCAGCGTGATACTTTCTGCGCTTTTGGTTTCGGCACGGTTTCCTTGATCTCACCGGCGCGGCAGAAGCTGAAGTCGCATCCCTCCGTTGCCTGCGTCACCGATTCGTAGAACAGCTTGCGGTAGCCACGCTGGTTCTTGATTTCGGGTTTCACCCAGGCGGCCGCGCGCGCCTTCATCTCCGCGTCGCTAATCAGCAGCGAGATCGTACGCTCGGAGACGCTGAGGCGAATGCGGTCCCCCGAGCGGACAAATGCCAATGGCCCGCCGAGCGCCGCTTCCGGCACCAGGTGCAGAACTATCGTGCCGAACGCGGTGCCGCTCATGCGGCCGTCAGAGATGCGGACCATGTCCTTGACGCCCTGCTTGCCCAGTTTTTTGGGGATCGGAAGATAACCGGCCTCAGGCATGCCGGGATGACCGATAGGGCCGATGTTCTTGAGCACCAGAATGTCGTCGGCTTTGACGTCCAGGTTGGGATCGTCGATGCGGTTCGCCATGTCCTGGGCGTTCTCGAAGACCACGGCGCGGCCTTCGTGCTCCATCAGGTTGGCCGAGGCGGCAGACTGCTTGATGAGCGCACCGCCGGGAGCGAGATTGCCGCGCAGCACGGCCACTCCGCCAACTTTGTAAATCGGATTGCTCAAGGGGCGAACGAGGTCCTGCTTGAATCCGGGACCGGCCTTTTCAATCTCTTCGCCCATCGTACGTCCGGTGACGGTCAGGGCGTCCAGGTGCAGCAGCGGCTTCAGCTCGCGCAGCAGGGCGGGCATTCCGCCGGCCTTATGGAAGTCCTCCATGTAGCCCTGGCCGGAAGGCTTGAGATCGACCAGCACGGGCGTCTCGCGACTCATGGCGTCCCAGCCGTTGAGGTCGATGCCGATCCCGAGGCGTCCGGCGATGGCCGTCAGGTGCACGATGCCATTGGTCGATCCGCCGATGGCCAGCAGCACGCGCATGGCGTTCTCGATGGACTTGGCGGTGATGATCTTGTCGGGGGTGAGCTTCTGCTGGATCATGCGCACGGCCTGCGCGCCGGTCTCTTCAGCGATGCGCATGCGGTCAGCCGTGACGGCCGGCGGGCAGGCGCCGCCGGGAAGCATCATGCCCAGCCCTTCCACCATGCAGGCGACGGTCGAAGCCGTGCCCATTACGCCGCAGTAGCCGACGCTGGGAACCAGCGCATTGTTGACGTCCTCGATCTCCTCGGCGTCGATCTGCTCGCCGCGGTACATCGCCCAGTAGCGGCGGCAATCGGTGCAGGCGCCTACGCGCGTTCCGCGATGCCCGCCGGTCAGCATGGGACCGCTCACCAGCGAGATGGCGGGAATGCCGGCCGAGGCCGCGCCCATCAACTGCGCCGGAACGGTTTTGTCGCAACCGCCGATCATGACCACCGAATCCATGGGCTGCGCGCGGATCATCTCTTCCGTGTCGATCGACATCAGGTTGCGCAGGAACATGCTGGTGGGATAGGCGAAGCTCTCATGCAGCGAGATGGTGGGAAAGACCATCGGCAGGCCGCCGGCCAGCATGACCCCGCGCTTGATCGCCTCGATCATCTGCGGCGCGTTGCCGTGGCAGGGATTGTACTCGCTCCCGGTATTGATGATGCCGACGATGGGACGCTTCAGCACATCGTTGGTGTAACCGGCGCCTTTGATGAATGCCTTGCGCAAAAACAGCGAGAACTCTTCATCGCCGTAACTGGTCAGGCCCTTGCGCAGGCCGGTCTTCTCCTTGCTATTGCCGTTTTTCTTTTCCATAGGAAGCAGCTCCGGGAACGGGCGGTTACGCATGTATCTGTAATCGCCTTGATTAGATGAGAACTTCTCGAAACCTAACGCCGAAGCGGCGGCATGTCAAATTAGGGATTAGGGGATAGGGAATAGGGAATAGGGTCGAATCGAACCGCAATCATATTACTCCGCGGGCGCGCAAGACTGAGAGATGCAGCCATCAAACTACGATCCGCCTATTCACTATCCCTAATCCCTAACCCCTGATCGCATCACTGCGCTTGGTCAGGTATGCGAAATTCCAGGCCACGGCTCTGATTCTGCCGGATGGTCTCCGCAACATCCAACTCGGCGATCGGTATGCGCGCGCGGCGGCCGGAGAGAACGAACAGGGTCGATCCCATGATGGCGTAGTTCTCCACTTCCTGCTTGTGGCCGTCGCGAAATACCAGCACGGTGGGTTCGGAGATATCTTCCGATCCGTTGGCCGTGGTGACCTTCTTGGCGGTGGCGGCGGAGGAAGCGGCTCCGCTGGAAGCCTGCGTCTCAGCGGCGCTTGCCTGTGGCGGCGGAGGCATAAGCGGTGCAGCGGGATAGTAGCTCGCCTGCGGGGCGTTGAGGGGCCCGGGAGGTCCGGCATATCCCGGTGGATATGGGTATCCCGCATAGGGACCGGAGTTAAATGTCCCGGGGACGTAGCCGGTGTAATAACCGGGAGTCATGTCGTAGTCGGAATAGTCGTAATCGAAAGGAAGGTAGCCGCCGTAGTAAACCGGCGAGTAGCCGCCCCAGCGATTGAACACAAAGGGACGATGTGGAAAATGATGATGCGGAAAGCCGGGCCTCGGGAAGACGGTTCCGGCACCAAAGAAGGTTCCGCCGTTACGGAATGCCAAAGAGTTCGCTGCAGTGGCGGCGCCGGCGGCGGTGCCCAATCTCGCCCGGTCAGTGGAGGTGATTCCCATGCCTCGAACTTGCGCAACCGAGACGGTGGAAATCGCGAGGGAGAAAAGCAGAAGCCCGGTACGAAAGTGTCCCATACTGCACCACCCTCTTCATCATAACCCTGTTGTAAAGAGGACGTTCTGCTCATTAGATGCGGCAGGGATACGGCAAGCATCCGATTCAAACCAAGCAGGCCAAACGCCGCTAACCGGAAGAACCCTGGACAGCCACTCGCGAGCCACGCCGGTCCGGAGCACGGGACAGCGTTGCCGGAGTCAGTAACCGCGCGCGAGGTGCACCAGGCCGACCACGCTGAATCCGGCTTGCGCCAGAATCATGCTGTAAGCGCCGGCAACCGCCCAGGCATGACAGCGGCGGTTCTCAAACAGGTCGGCGAAGACACCGGCGGTGAAGACGATCAGAAAAGGCAGGCAATAAAAAAGGAAGGTCGGCCCGGTCGTTGCCGGGGTCAGCAAGGCAAACAGCGTCAGTTCCAACACAACCAGCAGCGGCGCGGTATTACCGAAAAAACGGGCGCGCGGCCAAAGCAAGTAGCAGACCAACGCGATGACGCTCAATATGGCGGCGGCCGAGGCCTCGCGCAGATAAAACGATGCGACGGCTCCGGCCAGGGTTCCGCGCAGCGCCGCGGGCGAGAACGCGAACCAGCCGGCGTTCATCAGCGAGCGAGCCAGCCAGATAAGGCTGGCGCCGTGGACGATCCAGAGAAAGGCCAGGGCCACCAGGCAGGCGCTTCCCAGGATCGCCAGCGCCGCACCCTTGCGCTCCGGAACCGCCCAGAGCATGAAGGCCAGCGCCAGCGGCAGCAGAAGCGTCAGCGAGAACTGCGCACCCACCATGATGCCGATGGCGATTCCCAGCAGGCAGATGCGCTTGCGGTTCCAGAGCAGGGCGTTGCGCGGAGCGTAGAGCGTATGCGCCACGGCGATGGCGGTGAAAACCGTGCCGAAGGCTCCCCAGGCTCCAAGAATCTCGGGCCCGGCCAGCGAACTGCGCACCACCAGCGCGGGCGTAAAGCAATAAAGACCAATGGCCACGTATCCGCCCCGGTTGCCGTAGAGGCGGCGCGAGACATACCACACCGAAGCGCCGAGCAGCACTCCGGCGGCGAGGAACGGCGCCCGCACCAGCCAGCGATAGCGGTCCAGCGTGACCGGGTCCAGCGGCACAGTTCCCGTAGAACGCAGCGCCAGAGGCAAAATGCCCATGACCGCGGCTTCGTCGGCCAGCGCGGAGCGGCGACTGACGGCATCGCGCGTGCCATGCGCCAGGGCGATTCCGCGCAGGATGGAATTCCCCTCGGCTTGCGTGAGCGGCACGTTGGCAATGAACAGCCCGGCTTGCAGAAGGAAAAGCAGCAGCAACAGCGCGGCAAAGACTTGAGGCGGACCGTGGCGCCGGACTTTGTTCTCAGCGGACATGTGCGTCACAGTTGTATCACGACCTTCGCTGCGGCTGGACGTTGCCATCTGCAAACGTTCACGCTCCGCTGGCGCCATGGCGGTACAGGTGGTGCAGCGCGTACATCACCAGCAGAATTCCGCCAAAGGTACAGACAATGGTAGCGCCGGTCGGCAGGTCCAGAAACACCGAAAGATAGACGCCCAGGGCTGAGACCAGCGTGCCCATCGTCCACCCGATGGCCAGCCGCGGCACCACGCGGTCGGCGAACAGCATGGCGCCGACAGAGGGCACAATGAGGTAACAGAAGACCAGCAGCACGCCGGCGATGGCCACCGATGAGGTCACGACAAAGCCGAACGAAGCATAAAACAGGAAATCCCAGAGACGGATGGATATGCCTTCCGCCTCCGCCTGCTTGGGATCGATCGAGATAAGCAGGAATTTCCGGCGAAAGATGTAGTGGAAGACGCCGATGGCGCCGTAGAGGACGGCTGTCTTGATTACATCGTGGCGCGAGACGGCCAGGATGTTGCCGACCAGCATGTCCTTGAGATGTTCGGTTTCGCCGGTGGCCTTGCTCATGGCCAGAATGGCGGCGGCGGAGGCGACCGCGTAGGCAATGCCGATGAAGGCCTCCAGCGGGATGCGGGTGGCGCGGCGCGAGCGGGCGAGGGAAAAAATGCCCGCGCCCAAAAAGGTAAACGCCAGGCTGATCCAATAAGCTTCGGCGCCGTGCGGGTCCATGCCGGCCAGAATGGCGATGGTCGCGCCCAGGGCGGCAATCTGCGCCAGCGCCAGGTCGACGAAAATCACCCCGCGCTCCACTACGTGCACGCCAAGGTAGGCATGGATGCCGGTCAGGATCAAACTCGCCAAAAACGGCAGCAACAGGAATTCGAGCATTTCCATGAGGACGGTTCTTCTCCGTACCAATTACGGCAGGCTCTTGAACGCATTCACCAGCTGCTGGATATCGTAATCGAACAGCTTGAAATAGTCGGTCACTCCTTTTTCGCCGCCCACCGAAGGACACATGACCAGCACCTTGCCCCCGGTCTCGCGGGCGATGCTGTTGGGCGTCTTCAGGTCGAAGTAGGGCTCAACCATGATGATCTTTACATTGCCGCGCCGCATCTCCTTGATCAGATCAAGGGTGTGGCTGGGGGTGGGCGGAATTCCTGGGCGCGGCTCCACGTAGCCCACCACCTGCAAATGAAAATGCTTGGCGAAATTGGGCCACGAGTTGTGATAGGAGACGACCTTGCGTCCCGCATAGGGCCGCATCTCGGCATCCCACTTCTGTTTCTGCCGCCGCGAGGCGCTTGTCGAAATCCTGGAAGCGCTGCTGGAAGTAAGCGGCGTCGTCCGGATCGAGCTGCGCCAGCTTGTCGGCGATGCCCTTGGCGATGCGGCGTCCGTTGTCGGGATCAAGCCAGTAGTGAGGGTTGCCCTGCGGGTGCACGTCGCCCATGGCGCGCGTGATCTGGCCTCGGGGAATCTCCAGGATTTCGGCGAACTGCGAGGCGTCCAGGTAGCCGGGCGAACTGGGCTGAATTCGCGGGTTGCCGCTTTGCGTTATCAGCGGCGGCAGCCACCCGATCTCCAGCTCAGGCCCACGGTGACGAGCAGGTCGGCGTGGCGAAGGTGCAGCAGGAAACTGGGCTTGGCCTCGACGAAATGCGGGTCCTGATAGCCCTTGGCGATTGGACTACCGTAATGCGGTCGCCGCCCACTTCCTGCGCCAACGCCGCCAGGTCGGTCGTAGAGGTTACCACGTTAAGTTTCTTGGCCTGCGCCAGGGGCGCAAGCAGCGGAACGGCGAGCAACAGCAGCGCTGTCATGCGAAGAAAAGCAGGAAAGCGATTCATGATTCCTTTCCCCGCCTAGAACGGGTGGGCGCCGTGGGCGCCCAGCACAAACTGTATCTGTCCCAATAGTTCATTGGCGTTGATTCCCTCAGCATACCGGGTTAAGCGATACTGTGCCCGTAGCTGGAGGAATTCGCTGGGCCAGTAGGTCAGCACCAGCGAGGTGCCATGATCGATGCCGGGCGTGGTGGCACGCTCCGAGGAGTCGTAGCGCCCGCCGATGAACCATCTCCTGGCCAATTGGTAATCCGCCGAGGCATAGAAGCCAAACGAGCGCTTGGTCATCGGGATGAACTGCTGACTCAAAGGAAACGCCATCGACAAATTACTGGTCAACGCATTGAGCTGCTGGCGCTGATTCCAGATGAATTCGCCTCGGCCGATGAAGGAATGATAGATCGACCGGCGCAGTGGCTTCCAGCGCAAGGTGGCATCGGCGCCGTAGAGATAGGTAATGAACTGGCGCCCCGGGAAGGCGGTCAGCACGTCCGCCGTGGTCAGGCTGCCGTTAGTACCCGTGCCGAGCAAACTGGCGGTCGACGGGATCACATTGGGCAGGAAGAAGTTCTGTCCAAGCGAGATCGTTGTGCACTGGCGATTGTTGCTCCCAGGTTCCCCAGATCGCTGTGGCCGCGGGCGAAGGAAACGCCGATGTCGAGGTTGGTCGATTCCGTGATGTCCTTGTAACCGCGCAGGTGAGCAACCGTGCTGACGTCGTTCTTGCGGGAAGAGGCAAACAGCGGGTGCAGAACCGGAGTCGCCGGAATCTCCCCGGAACACCTGGCCTGTGCCTTCGAAGAAGATCTTCCTGGGCCCGGCGAAGGCACGCGTAATCGACAGTCCGGCGTCGTTGATGCCATCCTCCCCGCCGACTAGATTGTCGGTGACCAGCGGCCGGTCAGCCCAGGGCAGGACGTGATTGTGCAGAGTGTTCACTTTCCCGAAGGCGGCTCGCATCTTGCCGACGCGAGCGACGAATCCGGCCGGCAGCGAGGTGAAGGTGATGTAGCCCTCTTCCAGCCCCACGCCCTGCTCGCCGAAGGTAATGAAGAAATCGCCGCGCGCGTAGGGATCGACGATCGCCTGAACGCCGAGTTCGGACTCGTGCATCTCGAAAGAACGGAACTGACTCTGTTGCGCGAAGCGCGGAGGCGAATTGCCGCCCGCCGAGCCCAGGAAGTCGCCGATCATGCTGATATCCGGATTGAGGGCTTTAGCCAGAGCGGTGGCGCCTCCGAAGCGCGGTTGCGGCGCGGGGGTGGCTTCGCCGGCAGCCTGCGCTTCGGCGGGCTGCGGCGTCGCCGGCGGCGCAGCGGGAGCGGCAGCTATGGTATTGGCCGGGGCCGGTTGCGACTGCACCATGCGCAACTGCCCTTCGAGCGTGATTACGCGCTCCTGCAGCTCCTTGATCTGCTGCTGCATGAGTTCCAGCGATGAAGTTCCCGGGGCAGGCGCCTGCTGCGCCCACACGGCAGCCGGGACCACCACAATCAGAATGCAAGCAAGAACCACTAGTTTCTTCATGGTAGTTAATCCTGCGCCCGATGGGCGCGCAATAAAATTGACCTCGCCAGCTCTACAGCGGCCCACAAGGCGCCCGGCCTTGGCCGCTGCGTCTTGAGCCAAAGATGAGTTATGGGACCGTCAACTGTGAATCAAGGGCCGCCGCGGGAATAGCTCCCGTTCTGTCCTGCAAACGCCTGATCTGTGTTTGCGAGTGATGGCCTTCGATTTCCGCCCGAACCGCGAGTGAAGTGTTCAATCGAGACCGACCGAGTCTCGCAGCTCAAATGGCGGATATTAGGAGAACGGGGGCGGGCGCACCTGCAGGGCGTAGCTCTGCGCCTGGCGCGCTATGGTCTCAATCGAGGAGCGCTCAGCGGCGATGGCCGTCAATACGGGGATGCCGTGAACAATGGGAGTGAACAGAGATGCCAATCCGGGGCTGGCGCAGAGCCGGCAAACACCATCGTGGGCAGCGGCGATGCCTGTGCCCTGAATCTGCGTTTGTGGAGCGGCTACTGTTTCGCAGGAATGGACCGCCTGGATAGTGGTGGTAACGAGCAACAAAAGACAGGCGAGGACGATGGTCGCCCGCCGGCCTCTCGTGTCGTGTTTCGATCGTGCCATCTTTGAGCTCTGCCACACTGCGCCGGATTCTATGCTCAACCGCAACATTCTACACCGTTTTTTTCGCAGCCTGCGGCGGGCGTCTGCAGGTAGCACCGCTCCGTCCGGCCCGTGAGCCTGCGGCGCCGGACGCGATTAGCTTTGACTCCGCTTGAGGCATCTGATATCTGTTTCCGGAACCTTTTTCGGAAACCCAGGGTTGGGTTTCCACTGAGACTGAAGCACCTTGGGAGGAGCCTTGACTCGTATTGTTCTGTTGCATTCGTTACTCTCGCTGTTCCTGCTGGCGGCGCTAGCTTCGCCGGCCGCGGCGGCCGAGTTGAAAGTTATCTGCACTCACGCGTTGACGCCGGCTATGGAAAAGCTGGTGGGCGACTTTGAACGCACCACCGGTAACAAAGTGGTGATCATTGACTCGACGACGGGCGCTGCCGTAAAGCGTATCCAAGGCGGTGAGAAATTCGATGTTGCCATTCTGGGCGATCCGGCAATCCGCAGCCTGGCCAAGGAAGGCAAGTTGGCCCCGAAAAGCGTGAAGGCCATTGGTTCCACTGGCGTCGCCATCGGAGTGAAAGCCGGCGCTCCTAAACCGGACATCAGCACGCCGGCGGCGCTGAAGCAAACGCTGCTGGCGGCCAAGTCAATTGCCTATTCCGATCCCGCGGCGGGAGGCGGCAGCGGCATCCACTTCGCCAAGGTGGTGCAGCGTCTTGGCATCGCCGACCAACTCAAACCCAAGACCACCCTGGTGGGCGGCGGCGGGGCGGTGGGACCGCTGGCAGCCGAAGGGAAGGTGCAATTGGCGGTTCAGATGGAAAGTGAACTGCGCGCCGTCAAGGGAGTCGACGTGGTCGGGCCGCTACCGGGAGACCTTCAGGAAGTGACGCTGTTCTCGGCAGGCGTGTTCACCGGCAGCAAGAATGCCGCCGGAGGGAAGAAGTTGATCCAGATGCTGAAATCCGCCAAGTCGGCCCCGGTGCTGAAAGCTACCGGAGTGCAGGTGGCGAAGTAGACTCATTAGTGGTTAGGGGTCAGGGATTAGGGATTAGTCTTTCCTAAACCCTAACCCCTATTCCCTAAATCCTTGTTTCTTCCCTTGTCTCTTTCCTCCGAACTCGACCGCTTGTGCGTGGTGCTGGTAGCCACGCGCAACCCTCTGAACCTGGGAGCGGCGGCCCGCGCCATGAGCAACTTCGGCTTCTCGCGGCTGCGGGTGGTGGCGCCCTACGAGGCGGCATTTCGCGAGGCGCGCTCCGCCGTGGGGGCCTCAGAACTGCTGGCAAGCGCGCGAGGAATACCCGAGCGTAGCTGAAGCCGTCGCCGACTGCACACTGGTGGTCGGAACCACTGCGGCTCGTCACCGCGAGCTGGCGCATCCCTTACTGCCGCTCGCGAAGGCACGGCGCGCCAGGCTGCATCCGGCGAAGCAATCGTCAGACGAAATCGGAACCGGCGTGGCGCTGCTGTTTGGCTCGGAGAAGCGCGGACTCTCCAACCGCGACCTCAGTCACTGCCACTGGCTGCTGCGCCTGCCCACCCGCGAAGAACATCCGTCGATGAACCTGGGACAGGCCGTGGCAGTGGCGCTGTACGAAGTGGCGCGCGACCCAGACGCTTTCCTGTCTCAACCAGCGCAAGCCCGGCGGGCGCCGAAGAAGCTCGCTGCGGCCGGCGAGCTCGAACGGCTCACCAGCGCGTTGCTGGAGGCAATGCGCGCCAGCGGCTATGCGAGTTCCCAAACCGCGGCCACCAGGGAAAAAGTGCGGCGCCTGATCCGCCGTCTGGAGCTCGATGCCACCGACGCCGAGACCCTGCTGGGCATGCTGCGGCAGATACTGTGGAAAGTTCGAGCCGGTGAGTAGGGTAAACAGGTTTCAAGGTTTCAAGGTTTCAGAGTTTCAGAGTTTCAGAGGCTGGTGGCCCACATTCACGGAGCCGTAGGCGGAGCCAATGTGGGGCCGTTTTCTTTTTTTAAGTGGGACAGTTCACAAGTCAGCACCCACGAGTGTAGTTCTTGAAAACGAAAAACCCCAGGTTAGCGCCGAACTGCGCGGCGCGGAACCTGGGGCACGCTGCTGTTCAATCTTCAATCTGAAATCTTAAATCTAAAATCCACTCTCAGTCCGGAATCAGCCGCGACAGCAGCGCGATCTTGGCTGTGTCCTCGACCAGGTCGGCGAGGTTATAGGCGGCCGTCAGGTCGGGTGCCATGCTGAACATGCCGTGGCGCTCCATGAGAATCGCCTTGCTGTCGGGATAGTTGCGCAGTGCCTCTTCCACCAAGCGGTGCAATTCGGCCGAGCCGGAGAGGGCAAAGCCGATCACGGGCACGTGCTTGAGATTGGTCAGTGCGCCGTCGGTCACCAGCGGCAGCTCCTTATTGCGGACGGCAAAGGCGGTGGCGAAGGGAGGATGCAGGTGCACCACCGCGCCCACGTGCGGACGCATCCGGTAGATGCAGAGGTGGAAGCCGGTCTCCTTGGAAGGGCGGCAGCCGTCGTAAGCTTCCAGTATCTTGCCGGTGAAATCCACGCGGACGATAGTGGCCGGCGAGATGTCGCCCAGCGACACGCCGGTGGCGGATATGAGCGCTTCCTCGCGTCCCCGGATGCGAACGCTGATGTTCCCGCCCGCGCCTCCTACCAGGCCGCGCTGGAAGCCTTTCCGGCAAATTGCGGTTAATTCTTCGGCAAACTCCGCTACCACCGGATCAGAATTCATGGCCGTCCCCGTATTCACGAAAATCCTCCTTGAACACAATACACGAAGAGATGGCCTGCCACTACAGCCAACACCACGGCCCCAACAAGCGCCGAAGATGCGCTTGTCGGGCAGCGTGGGGTTCATCCCGCAGGGGCTTCAGAAGCCTCTCCAGAAGCGGCCCGGCCAATCCCTCTTCGCGTCGGGCACCTTGAAGTCGAACTTCTTCACTTCTTCGAGGAAGTTGGCCAGGTGAGTGCTGATGCGCTCGAAGACCTTTTCGCCCTGTTCCACGCTGGAGCGCAGTGGATTGCCGATGGTGGCCGTATCCGAATACTCGTGATGGAGCATGGGGACGAAGATATTCTCCGATCCCTCGAACATCACGGTATTGGTGCCGTCGCGCTTGCTGAACTTGGGGCCCATCCACTTGGGAGCGTGGGCGCGGTCGGCCTTGGCGCGCTCCATTTTCACCGAGCCTTCATAAAGGCCCTTTTCCTTCAGGTAAGCCATGCAGGTCGAGGTCTCCAGTTCGCCGGCATGCCAGCCCGGAGTCTCCTCGGGCGGGCCGGTCATCAGATCGGCGACCACCGCGCAGTCCCTCTCGGTAGGCGTCTTGTAAAAGGCGCAGAAGCAGCCGGTTTCGGCCCGCAGCGTGCGCAGCACCTCTCCCTGCGGCTGCATGTTGGTGCCGTGATGGGAGACAAAGACCAGCTTGTTGAAGCCGGAGAAGATCAGGCTGCGACCGATCGAGTACAGAACCTGCCGGTAGACCTCGAAGGGCAAGGAAATGGTACCCGTGCCCCAACCGGCTTCGCCCATGTGGTGGGGCGAGACGCCGAAGGGCAACATCGGCGAGTAGATGACCTTCGCCTTGGCGGCCGCTCTCTCCACGCTTCCCATCGTCGTGTAGCTGTCGACCCCGAGGGGAACGTGATGGCCGTGTTTCTCGCAACTGCCGATGGGAATCATCACCGTGTCGTTTCCGGCCTTGAGCCAATTGGCGACGTCGGTCCAGGGCAGTTCCAAGAGATCATATTTGGGCAAAGTTGCCATGCTTCTTTTCTCCTTATTTTACAATTCCATTCGCGGGCCTGACGACCCTCCGCCGGGCCGGCGTACGCGGTTGCGGTTTCCGGATACGGGGCTCGGAATCCAAGACTTCGAGCCAGTGACGCTCGGCGTCTCATCCTGTAACCCGTCGCAGTCTCCCATCCTAAATCAGTGCATCTTCACCACTACCTTGATGGCGTCTTCGATGCGCTCGCGCGTGTACTTCAAGGCCGTCGGCAGCTGTTCCAGCGGGAAGGTATGCGTGTGCACGGGCTTGACATCGAACTTCTTCTGCTTGATCAGGGCGGCAGCGCGGTGGCAGGCGCTCTTGCCTTCGCCGCGAATGCCGCAGATGGTGATGTTGTTGCGGGGAATCTTGGCCAGATCCACGGCAACCGGCTCGGAAGCATAGGCCGCCAGGCAGATCTTGCCTCCACGTTTCACCATGTCCAAGGCCTCATTGAGTGCCTGTGGAGCGCCGGAGCACTCCAGCACGTAGTGCACGCCCTTGCCGCCGGTCAGGCGCTTGACGGCATCAACCACCTTTTCCTTGGTGGCGTTGATCACGTAGTCGGCGCCCATCTTCTTGCCGATCTCCAGCCGGGCGTCGCGAGTACCGGTCAGGATCACCGGATCGGCGCCCAGAGCCTTGCCGACGGCCACGCCCATCAGCCCGATCGGTCCGGGTCCTAGCACCACCAGGCTTTCGCCGGCGATCATCCCGCTCAGGACATCGAGACCATAGAGAGCTGTGCCGGCGGTGACAATCAGCGTGGCCTCTTCGTCGCCCATCCAGTCGGGAACGTGAACCAGCGTGTTGACGTGATTGACGGCGTACTCGGCATAGCCGCCTTCGGTGGTAAAGCCGTTGGCGCGATGTCCCTTGCCGGGTTTGCCGTAGTTGGTGCAGGCGGTGTACATGCCGGCGCGACATCTCTCGCACTGCCCGCAGCCGAGATGAACCTCGACGGCCACCCGGTCGCCGACCTTCCACTCATCGACGCCGGGGCCGAGTTTGACGATCGTGCCCATGTACTCGTGACCCGGCGTCCAGTTCTTGTTGAAGGGCAGGCCGCCGCTGGATCATGGCCGGCACGCCGTGCGCAATGATCTCTATGTCGGTGCCGCAGATGGCGCAGGCGTCGATGCGCACCAGAACATCGGCGGGCCCTGGCTCGGGAACCGGTTTCTCCACCAGCTTGAGCTGCCCCGGGCCTTCCAGCACCCAGGCCTTCATGGTTGACGGAATAGCGAACTTCTTGTCTCCCGCTTTGCCAACGGCTGTCGTCATGAGTTCCTCCCCGTTCTCCGAATAAGAATCGCGTCTGCCCCGATTTAGACCGGGCCAGCGCCGCTTTTTACTGCTGCCTGGTTATGGGTTGCACCCGGCTGCAAGAAACCGCGAAGCAACTCGCAGCAGTACTCGGCAAAGGCCGGGTCGTTGATATGCAATGGTAAGCGATGCACGGCGACTTCGGCGCGCAGCCCGCCGGTAAGCGCGCGCACGAAAGCGGCATCGGCCTGAGCATCGTGCAAGGGTCCGCCCGGCGCGCCATAAATCGACCATCCCTTGAGCGGCAGGACGAAAGCAACCGACCCCTTGGCACGGTTCAGCCGCTCGGCCATCACGCGCCCCGCCGTGGCCATCTCGCCGCGGCTGGCGCGCACGTTGGCGTTGAAAAGGTTGTGAAAGTAGGTCGCTCGCCGGCGCAGCCGGATGGGAATGGATTCGCGCGGGCCAAAGCACAGGTACTCCATGGCGCCCGGAGCCACCACCTGGGGAATTCCCATCTCCGCCGCCGCCGTCAGCCGTCCTGGTTCGACCGGCCGGTAGGGACCAACGTTGACCACCTCCTCGATGAGCTCGTGAGGAGTGATCTCCAGAACGGCGGCAATTCGTCCGGCGCGAATCAGCCACTCCATAGCGGAGCCGCAAGCCCCGGAGGCATGAAACGCGGCCGTCTGAAACCCCGCGATCCGCAGCAGCTCCAGCGACTTCGTTACCGCCGGGTGGGTGTTACCCAGCGCAGTGACGGCCACCAGCGGCGCTGAACTGCGTGGCGAATACGCCTGGGCGGACATGCCGGCCATGGCCGCGGCGGCGTTGCGCAGCACCGGCTCGACGACCGGGTTGCTGCCCCCGAGCAGATCACAGATGGAGAAGACTACCTCGATATCCGTCGCGCCGACATAGGGGCGCATGTTGCCGGAGGCAACGGTGGAAACCACCAGCTTGGGAAAGCCAAGTGGGAGCTCGCGCATACCGGCGCATACAATCGAGGTTCCCTGGTTGCCCCCGATTCCCAGCGCGCCTTCCAGGCGTCCTTCGGCGCAAAGCCGCCGCAATACCTGGCCAGCGCCGCGTCCCATAGCCGACATCACCTGGTCTCGCGGACGGCCGATCAGCGAGGCGACGTCAGTACCCGCAGCAGCCGCGACCTCGAAGCGCGAGATGTCCGGCAGGACGCCTTCCGGCTCAAACAGGCCGACGTCAATCACCACTGCTGTCCGGCCCAACTCGCTCAAGCACGCCTTCAGAAAGGCGATTTCGCACCCCTTGGTATCCAACGTGCTCAGCAAAGCGATGGGCATAACACAGGCTCGATGACGGAAACGGCCACACCCGCACCTTGTGGCTCTTGCAGCAGCGGATCTGAAGTACGTGCCCCAGAAACAAAAATGAATGCAATCTGGCAGGCTTAAGAAAAACTAGGATACGCGAATTCCCGTGTCAAGCGTTATTCCTCTTCGCGTTGCGATGCGCCTGTATGCGACTGCAGCATCTCTAGCCGTAAAGTGCCTTCACGTTTAGCCTTATCAGAGGCAAAGAGCGTAGACCGAGATGTGCGCCAGGGACGGTTGCCGGGGGGTTTTCCGTTGACAGCGGCAGCGTTAGTGTTTTATCGTGCGCGCATCTGATTGCATACATTTTTTGGGCTTGGTGGATGCAGCAGATTCGTGCCAGCACCCGGGCGAATCGCGCGCGTCGGCGGATAGCTTCCGTTTTTGCCTCCGCAGATTTCACCCGAGACTTGAAGAGAGGAACTCCATGCACATGGTAGGGAACCCCGAGAAGACGGCCGCCGCAGCCCCAGCTTCCGGAATAGCCAAGTCTCCCAAGGTACTGTACTTTGTGATTGGCCTGGCGGTTCTCGTCGGGTCCGTCTACATTCCGCCGATGCAGGGGATGAAGGTCGAAGCAATCAGGGCTCTGGCGGTGATGGTCACTACCGTCCTGTGGTGGGTAACGGAGACTCTGCCGATTCCTATCACCGCGCTGATGGTCCCCGTGATGGTCCATGCCTTGCGGATCATACCTTTAGCCCAGGCACTGCGCGAATCGTTCGGCAATCCCCTGATTCCGTTCATGGTCGGCGTGCTGGGACTGGCGGTTGCCATCTCGGCCTCCGGGCTTGGCAAGCGCATCAGCTACTATCTGCTGTCCGTAATCGGCACGAACGCCTCCGTAGTCGTAGGCGGTTATCTCTGGATATCCTTCGCCATTTCGATGTTCATCGACGATATCGCCGTGGTGGCGATGATGTTGCCGCTGGTGCTGGGGCTTCTCAAAACTGTCGACGCCAAACCCGGAAGCAGCAACTTCGGCAAGGCGCTGATGATGGCGGTGATCTTTGGCGCCGATCTTGGTGGAATCTGTACTCCCGCCGGAGTCAGCTCCAACGTCATTACGATGGCCTTCCTGGGCAGGAATGCCAACATGCCGGTCAGTTTCGTCTACTGGACCATGATCGCCACGCCCATTTTCCTGGTCGTGACCGCCATCACCTGGTGGGTGATTCTCTGGTTGTTTCCGCCGGAGATTAAACGGCTTCCTTACGGTCGCGAGGTTCTGAAGCAGGAATTGCAGAAGCTGGGGCCGTGGAGCGTCAAGGAAAAGACCACTGCGGTTGTTTTCGCGAGCGCTATTGTCCTGTGGTTGACCAGCGACGTGACGAAACTCCCCATCGCCTTCGTCTCGCTGCTCATCCTTGGCGCCGTCACCATCCCGCGTGTGGGAGTCTTTGACAACTGGCGCGATCTGAACAAGGGCATCGAGTGGGGCGGAGTGATGCTGGTGGTAGGCGGGTTTATCGTCGGCATCGCCGCTTCCAAAAGCGGGTTGGCCTCTTGGGTGGTGGCGCGGCTCCTGCACCCGATGGCCGCCCTGCCGCTGTTCCTGCAGCCTCTGGCCGTGACGCTGCTGATCGCGGCGGATTCGCTGGGCTTTTCCAGCTTCGGAACCACCGCCTCGGTGAACGTTCCTTTCATCATCGCTTACGCCCAGCAGCACGGCTTGCCTCTGCTGGCGCTGACCATGACGGCCGGCATGGCATCTTCGGTTCACTTCATCCTGGTGACCCAAACGCCCAGCACGGTGCTGCCGTTCCCATACGGGTATTACAGCTTCAAGGATCTGGCAAAGATCGGCATCATCGTCACCTTGATCAGCGCCGTTGCGATCACCGTGGGGATGGTGTTGGCCGGGATGCCCGCCGGAACGGTGATGCCGGTCAAATAGACGGGCCAACCGGCAAAATTTAAATCGCTGCAGCACAGGCCGCGATCGGCCTGCGGATCAAGCCTTATTTGCCGGCAGTGGAAGCTTCTGCGTTCGCCGCTTCCGCCTTGCTCTGCTTTTCGCGATTAGCCGGGCGCGCGGCCGGCTGATGACCGGCGGACTCCGTACCCGCAGCCAGCGAAGCACTAAGTTTCTCCTGCTGGGCAGCCAGCTCGGCAAAGTGATCCTGGACCCGGCGCGCCTGCTGGTTCATGTGCTCGCGAAGTCGCTGGCCCAGCTCGGCGGCCGAGCGCCGCATCAGGGCATCGAGGATTCCCTCATGCGCCTTGATGGCCTCGGGCCAGCCGCTCTGGTCCCACAGGTTCATGAGATAGCGGGCGCGGGTCACGCGAACGGAAAGAGCGTGGTGGCAGGCCAGTAGCAAGGGGCTTCCGGCAGCTTCGACAATGCGCTGGTGGATGGACTGGTTGGCGCCGTAGTACTGGGTAATCTCGTGCCGCAGGTAGTGGGCATACATCTGATAATGCGCCGCGCGAATCTCGGCGATCAGGTCGTCGGTGGCGCGCTCGGCGGCGATCTCACCGGCCAAGCCCTCCAGAGCGCCCATGATCTGCAGCCCTTCGTAGATGTCTTCCTTGCGAAAGCTGGGAACGCGCGCTCCGCGGTTGGGAAGGAGCTCGAGCAGTCCTTCGGCGGCCAGAACTTTGAAGGCCTCGCGCAGAGGCGTGCGCGAAACCCGCAAACGCTCGCATAGAGGGCGTTCGATGATGCGCGCGCCCGGTTCCAGCTCTCCATCGATGATCATCTGCCTGATCTTGGAGAGCACCTCGCCGTGAAGATTGCCGGAACCTTTACTTTTGCCGCCTTCCTGAGATTGCATGCAACCCGGGGCCCCATCAAAGAACGCTGTTGCATCGATGGGGGCATCCACCCGTGCGCAACATTCTAGTGTGAACCGCTCGCCCCGGTCTACAAGGGAATTGTCCAACGCGCATAGGCCACACAGGCGATCTCAGATTCCAGACTTGTTGATTCCAGATTGCATACCGCTCGCCCCGGGAGCGCGATCAAGCCTCGCTGAAAGCCGATCCGCAGCGCGAAGCAGCGAGCTCGGATATCATCAGGGCGATACTGCTGAAGGCTGCATTGCGTCCGGTAAGAGTGAGCACCGTCGCAACGGTTCCGTTTCCAGCTCGCGAGAACGATATTGATGATCGGCGTCGCAACAATTATCGCCGCGCTGAGTGCCGCCGCCTGGGCATGGCTCCTGCTGGCGCGCGGAGGCTTTTGGCGTTTCCGGCAAACGCCACCGCTGCCTCTATCGCGGAGCCAGCGCCCGGTGGGCACGGAGGAGCGACCGCCCAATCCCAAGCATCGCAGTTTCAGCGAGCGGGTGGTCGCGATCGTGCCGGCGCGAAACGAGGAGGAGTTCATCGGCCGGAGCGTTGGATCGCTGCTGGCTGCAGGCATTCGCGTAGTGGTTGTCGACGATCACAGCTCCGACAAAACCGTTGAGGTTGCCCGCGCTGCCGCGGTTGATAACCCCGAGCGGCTGACGGTGATCGCGGCCAAGCCGCTGCCTGCCGGCTGGTCGGGCAAGCTCTGGGCGCTTAATCAGGGCATCGAGGAGGCGCTCTCCAGGACAGAAAACCCCGGCGCGGATTCCGCTGGCCCAAGGTCTTCCACCCCGGCAAACGCGAATGCGTTTGCCGGGGGCCCCGGATCCCTGCCGGAATTTCTCCTGCTTACCGATGCCGACGTTACGCATACACCGGAAACGCTCGGCAGCCTGCTGGAAATCGCGGACAGCGGCTATGACCTGGTGTCGTTCATGGTGAAGCTCGCTTGCCGCACCTTGCCGGAGAAGCTGCTGATTCCGGCCTTCGTCTTTTTCTTTTTCATGCTGTATCCGCCCGCCTGGGTCGGCGACCCGCGCCGCCGGAGCGCGGGCGCGGCCGGAGGATGCATCCTGATCCGCCCCGCGGCCCTGGCCCGGGCAGGAGGACTGGCGGCGATGCGCGGCGAGATTATCGACGACTGCGCCCTGGCGAGCGCGGTGAAACGCAGCGGCGGCCGCCTTTGGCTCTCGCTTACCGAAAGCAGCGCCAGCCTGCGCCCGTACGAATCGCTGGCGGAGATCGGGCGCATGATCTCGCGGACGGCCTTCAACCAGTTGCGCCACTCCGCGTGGCTGCTGCTGACAACGCTCGTGGGGCTCGGGATCGCCTACCTGGCCCCGCCTGTTCTGCTGTTTTCCGCGGGCGGAATGGCTGCCGCTCTGGGCGGTGCTGCCTGGGCAGGCATGACGCTCAGTTATCTTCCCATGATCAGGTTCTACCGCTTATCGCCGGCTTGGGCCCTCAGCCTGCCGCTAGCAGCCGCGTTTTACGCGGGCGCGACGGTTTACTCGGCGCTGCTGTACTGGTCCGGACGCGGTGGGCGCTGGAAAGGCAGAGTACAGGACGTCCCGGGCTCCGGGAGCGGAACTGCGGGCGAGACCCGCACTTCCGTTTGACCAAGATGCAGGAAAAGAGCGGAGCATCCCACTTGGAGCAAAGTTGTGTCCTAATGTGCTAGAAATAGTGTCTGAGCTGTAGAACGCTGCCGCAAACGAGGAACACCGTGGAACTGAAGAAGAAGATTGCTCTGCTGGTTCTGCTCTCCCTGACGCTTCCGGCTTGGGCCGAGAACGCCAAGGATCGCCTCAAGAGTGCCGGGGACGCCATGACCGAGATATTGAACGTCCCGGACAACATTCCGCAATCATTACTGGACAAGGCCGAATGCGTCATCGTCCTGCCCTCGGTGAAGAAGTTTGCCCTGGGCGTGGGCGGGAACTACGGCAAGGGAGCCATGACCTGCCGCAGCAAGAACTTCACCGGCCCCTGGAGTTCTCCGGCGATGATCCGCCTGGAAGGCGCCAGCATCGGCTTCCAGCTTGGCGGCCAAGCCACAGACTTCGTTCTGCTGGTGATGAACCAGGGCGGCGCCAAGGGGATTCTTACCGGCAAAGTCAAACTGGGCGCAGATGCCTCGGCGGCTGCCGGCCCCAAGGGACGCGATGCCGCCGCCGCTACGGACATAACCCTGCGTTCGGAGATTCTGAGCTATTCGCGGGCGCGCGGCTTGTTTGCCGGAGTGTCGCTGGAAGGCTCAACGCTGCGTCCGGACAATGGCGCTGACAAGGAGGTTTACGGCAAGGAAATCTCCGCGAAAGACATCGTGCTGGAAGGGGCCGTGCCTCCGCCGCCGGCGGCGAAACTGCTGCTCACCACTCTGGATAAGAAATCGCCGAAGCACGCGAAGTAAAGAATTTTCGATTTTTGATTTTGATTTGTTGATTTCAGATTTGAGCAGAAGCCGCAGCATGCAGTATATGGTTCTCTCTGGGGCGAAGCGCGGTCGCTCGCCCCTATTGCTTCCTGCCCAATCTGAAATCAAAAATCAGAAATTGAAAATGTCTTACTGCCACTTTCCCTGCGCCCGAAGCGCTTCGACCTCGCGCAGCGCCATCTGCTGCAAGCGAACGTAATCAGGCTTTGCCACGCGATTCAGGGGCATCTCTCCGGGATCGAGCAGAAGGTAATGGCGCGGGCGCATGTATAACGCCAGCGCACGGGCGTGCTTCTCCAGCATGGGGCGCGAGAGCTCCGCGCCCGGCTTTTTCTCCACAAAGGCCCCGATCGCCTCCGAAACCACCGCATGCGCGACGCCGACCACCGCGCAGGACGCCACCCGGTCCGCCAGCGCGCAGAAATGGTTCTCGACATCGGCGGGAAAAACCTGATAACCGGAGGGCTTGATGACCCACTTGGCCCGACCGGAAAGATGCAGACCGTCGTCATCCCGGAAGCCGAGATCGCCCGTGTAGAGAAAGCCGTCGCGCGAGATGGCGCGCGCATTCGCCTGCTCATCGCCGAGGTATTGGCGAAAGGTCTGCGGGCCGCGAAAACAGATGTGGCCGATTTCGCCCTTGGGCAACTCGTCTCCCGCGCAACCGTCGGGCCGCATCTCTTCACGAATAGAGGCTGCATAGACGGGCATATCCGCGCCCAGGCTCGGCGAACAGTTCGCTTGCCCGCTCGCGCGGCCGAAGCCGATAGGTGCAGAATCCGCTGGCTTCGGTCAGTCCCAGGCCGGTGCCCAGCCACGGCGCCATCTTCGCCATCCTGGCCAGGAATGCCTCTGAAACCTGCTGGCCGCCGTAGGCCACGAACTCCAGACTGGAGAGATCGAAGCTGTCAAATTCCTTGAGCCGCCATTCGAATTCGAACATGGCCGGAATTTGACCGAGTACCTGGACCCGGTGCTGCTCGATGGCGCGCAGCGAGCGCAGCGGGTCGAAGGCGGCAAGAATGACCGCCGTGCCGCCGCCGAAGAAGGTGCCCATGAGCAGTTCGGTCTGCCCACCGACGTGCGAGGGCGGCAGATTGACCAGGGTCCGCATTCCCGAGTCGCCGCGGAAAAACACTTGGCTCAGGCACATCGCCTGGCAGGCGATCCCGCGATGCGGCAGCAATGCCGGCTTGGGAGAACCGGTAGATCCGGTCGTAAAGATCACCAACGCGCCATCGTCTTCAGTGACGCCGGCGGCGGCCAGCTCATAGACCGCGCGCAGTCCCGCACTGACCGGCGGATCGTTTCCAGGCTCGCCGTTTTCGCGAGCAAGCTCGGAGGCGCGGGCCAGCATCGCGGTGAAGGCGATATTGCCCTCCGCGGCTTGGCCGCCGGCCGCGAACTCGATGTAGTGCTCGACCGAGCTGCACTCCCGCCGCACCGCCTCCGCCAGCGGCCGGAAATTCTCTCCTCCTGGAAAAGCATAGCCCTTGGGCCGCAAGGCTTGCGCGCAGCGGATGACTTCCGCCGGCGAGAGCCTCAGATCCAGCGGAATGAAGATCACGCCAATGCGGAAGCAGGCGTACTCGAGAACAATATGGCCGGTGAGCAACGGCAACACAGTCAGCAGGCGGTCGCCTTTGCGATAGCCGAGCTCGACCAGGTGCATGGCCAAGCCGCGGGTGAGCCGGTCGAACTCAGCCCAGCTCAAGGTTTCTCCGCTGTCGGCGCTGATGATCGCCGCCTGATGCGGCTTCTCTCGCGCCCACTTCTCCACCACGGAGTGCAGCAGATGGCGGTCGCTGAATCGTCCGTCAAAATCTTCGAGCGTGAGTTGGGGAATGGAGCGTGGCTCTGTCATGCGCGTTTACAACAGGGATTAGGGATTAGGATTTAGGGGTTAGACAATGGCCTACCCTCTTATTAGCTTAGCCCGTATTCGTTTGAAGTGATGCTTCCTTTGCTGTTCTAACCCCTAATCCCTAATCCCTAAACCCTGAATTACATTACCTCGGGTGCGCCGATGCCCATGACCTCCAGGGCGCGGAGCAACTCGCGCTCGACGACCGCCGCCGTCGCCATCAGAAAGCGTTTGCGGTTCTGGTCCGGCTCGGTAAGGATGTGGTGCCGGTGATAGAAGTTATTGAACTGCTGCGCCAACTGGAAGGCGAACTTGGCGAGGTAGGCGGGCTCGGTGGTCGAGATCGACTGCTCGATGACCTGCGAAAGCTGTCCGGCCAGCAGCCACAACTGCCAGATTTCGGTGCCGGTCTCACCCTCGAAGTGCGGCGTGAAATCCAGGTCCGCCGCGCCGGCCAGCGCCTCTTCGGCCGAGGTATTACCTTTGCGGAAGATGTTGCGGGCGCGCACCACGGCGTATTGCGCGTAAGGCCCGGTTTCACCCTCAAAGGCAAGTGCATCGCGGAAATCGAAGGCGATGACCGCCTGCTTGGTGAACTTCAGCATGAAATAACGCAGTGCGCCCAGGGCAATATGGGTCCCGATCGTCCGGCGCTCCTCCGCCGTGAGCTCAGGATGACGCGAGTCGACCTCGCGCGTTGCGGCGGCAATCAACTGGTCGATCAGGTCGTCGGCTTTGACACCGAATCCCTTGCGCCCCGAGACCTCTATATACGCGCGCTGCTGATCCTCCGCACTCACCGTGTAGCCGAGCTCCATCGCGCAGCGCGGGGTGAGCGCCACCATCTCGTAGGAAAAGTGCGTGTAGTGCTCCGCCTGGTCGGTGTAGCCGAGCAGCCGCAGCGCTTCGATAACCGTGTTCTGCGGGTCCGACTGGCGGGCGTCGATGACGTTGTAAATCTCCGCTACGCTGCCGAAGTGCGGATGCTCAGCTTCGCCCTGCTCGGTGGAAATCCAGACTTCATGTTGATTGGGATAACGGAAGAACTTGCGATAGCCGAAGTCGCGCCCGAGCAGTCCGAACTTCCACAGATGGTAAGCGATATCTTTACCCACGTATCCGACCGTGCCGTTGGAGCGCACGATCACTTTGGCGTCCTCGTCAGGCCCGGCCTGCTCGTCAGAATCTTCTGTCGCAGGCGCCGCTGGCGCATTGGACGTCGTCGGGCGGGTCATCACCCAGCAGCCCTGGTTCTTGCCTTCGGTCTCGAAGTAGAGGACCTTTTTCTCTTTCAACTGCTCGAAGGCGAGGTTCCAGAAGTGCAGGCGCAAAATCTCGCTTTCGCGCGGCAGGAAGTCGTACTCGATTCCGAGCCGCTCCATGGTTTCGAGATGACGGCGGAGAACGGCGATGGAGATCATCTCGGCGATCTCGGCCAGCTCGTTGCCCCCACGCTCGATGGCGTGCAGCGTGTCGAGGCGCGCCGCCAGGTTCGCCTTGTCCTGCTCATACCACTGCGAGACGCGCGCGTAGAGGTCCCAGCAGCAGTAATCGAACTTTTCCTCCGAGGCGATCAGCGCGGCGATTTCCGCCTTGGACTTTCCTTCCAGCCGGACGAAGCCCACTACCACATCCGCCACCTGCACGCCGGTGTTGTCGATGTAGTTCTGTACGTCGACCTGGCGCCCGGCGGCGCGCAGCAGTCGGACAAAGGTGTCGCCGAGGATGGCGTTGCGCAGGTGCCCGATATGCGCGGCTTTGTTGGGATTGATGGAGGTGTGCTCGACCAGGATCTTTCCCGGATGCGCAGGCGCAGCCGCGTCCGGCTGGGCTGCCCGGTCGAGAGCACCCGGGCCTGCGAGGCCTGCGGCAATCTGGCGAGCCGCTGCCGCCCGGTCGATCCTGGCGTTGATGTAGCCGCCTCCGGCGACCTCGAAACCGCTAAAGCCCTCGAGCGGCGGCAACTCGGCTACGATCTCCTCGGCGATCTTGCGCGGCGCCTTGCGCAGCCGGCGCGCCAGCTCGAACGACAATGGCAGCGCGTACTCGCCCATCTCCGGCTTGGGCGGCTGCTCGACGACAATGCTGTCCACCTCGAGCTGGTACTTGCGGCTCAAGAAGTTGCGAATATGGTTTACAAGACTGCGCTGTAGCTGACGGTACAAGTGGCTTCCTTCTTCGTCGGGTCCTGGAGAAAAGCTGATTATAAATGGTGATCCCGCGGCTCACGGTAGTGCTGCACCAACGGCGATCGTATCTTCCAAAGTGAACGGGTTCCGGCCCCCGAAGACGGCGGCACTACCCGGCGCGTTTGACCCTGAAGCCGCAACTCCCTATGATGAAGTTTTTGTACCTGTATCGACGGGCCAACTGCTCCGGCGGTGCTAACCGGCGGGTGGCTGGCGGCGGATGAACCCATGCGAATAGCGTATCTGGACTGCTTCTCAGGCGTCAGCGGCGACATGTTCCTCGGCGCGCTAGTCTCGGCCGGCGTGCCCGCCGAACTGCTGAGCCAGACCGTCCGCGCCTTGGACGTCGGAGCGGCCCTGGAAGTCGCGGGGGTGGAGCGCAACGGCATCTCCGCCACCAAGGTCGACGTGCTGGTCAACGGCGAAAAGGATTTGCCGCGGGAAGAATTCCTGAGCGGGCAGCACGGCAAGGATGTGCACGTCCATCCCCACGAACACGGCGGGCACGTGCATGAGCATCCGCACTCGCATCCGCATCCGCACGAACATTCGCATGAGCCCGAACATTCGCATCCAAGCGAGCACCAGCAGCAGGAACATCATTCTCATTCTCACGAGCATCCGCATCGCGGGCTGAAGGAGATTCGCGAGATCATTCGCCGGGCGGCGATCTCTGAAGGCGCCAAGCGGACTGCCATCGCCATCTTCCAGGCCCTGGGCGAGGCGGAAGCGAAGATCCATCGCCAGGATGTGGAGACGATCTATTTTCACGAGGTCGGCTCGGTCGATGCCATCGTCGACATCGTTTGCGCGGCGGTCGGAGCGGAGGCGCTCAAGGTAGAGCGCTGGACATGTTCTCCGCTCAACGTCGGCGGCGGCACGGTGCGCTGCGAGCACGGCACTCTGCCGGTACCGGCGCCGGCCACGCTGGAGTTGTTGAAGGGCGCGCCGGTGTATTCGTCGGGCATCCAGAAAGAGCTGGTCACACCGACCGGGGCAGCCATCGTTCGCACCCTGGCGTCATCTTATGGCGGCTTTCCCGCGATGGCGGTTCAGGCCGTGGGATACGGTGCCGGCACGCGCAACTTTCCCGGCATGCCGAACGTGACGCGGCTGACGGTAGGCGAGAGCGCGGAGAACGCTCTCCCTGAACAACCGACGGTCACGGTAATCGAGGCGAACCTCGACGACATGAGCCCGCAGTTGTTCGGCTATGTGATGGAGCGGTTGCTCGAAGCTGGTGCGCTCGACGTCTTCGGCACCCCGCTGCAGATGAAGAAGAGCCGTCCCGGGCTGCTGCTGACGGTAATGGCGCGCAACGAGGATGCCCGGCGTCTGGCGCAATTGATTTTCTCGGAGACGACCACGCTCGGCATGCGACTGCGCGAGGATCGCCGCTTCGAACTCGAGCGCCGCCACGTCCCGGTGCAGACACCCTGGGGCGAAGTGCGCATCAAAGTCGGCAGCATGAAGGGCGCCGACTGCAACGCCGCCCCAGAGTTTGAAGATTGCCGCCGCCTGGCTACGGAACACAAAGTGCCGCTCAAGCAGGTGATGCAGGAGGCGCTGCGAAGTTATTTTTCACTGCAGGGATTAGGAACTAGGGATTAGGGATTAGTATCAGGTTGAATGGATTTTCAGCCAGCTAATCCCTACTCCCTATCCCCTATTCCCTGGTTTCGGCTGCGCATAAATTCTGTCTGGACTCGAATTGATGGAAACTAACAAGTCCGCGAAGTTCTACATTACGACTCCGATTTACTACGTCAATGCGCGCCCGCACATCGGGCACACGTACACGACCATGGTGTGCGATGCTATCGCGCGGCGCCACCGGCTGCTTGGCCACGATACGTTCTTTCTTACCGGAACCGATGAGCACGGGCAGAAGATCGAGCGCTCGGCGGCCGCCGCCGGCAAGTCGCCGCAGCAGTTCGCCGACGAGATCTCCGGCGAGTTCCGCGCGTTATGGGACCGGCTGGGCATCAGCTATGACAAGTTCATCCGCACCACCAGCCGTGAGCACAAGCGCGGCACGCAGGAGATGTTCAAGCTGCTGGAGCAGCGCGGATACATCTACAAAGGCTCTTACAGCGGGCAATACTGCGTCTTCGACGAACTCTACGTGGATGTGAATACTCCCGGCGCGCCATGTCCGGAGTGCGGACGGCCCACCGAGACGGTGCGCGAGGAGAATTATTTCTTCAAGCTCTCAGCCATGGAAGAGCCGCTGCTGAAGCTCTATACCGAGAACCCGAATTTCATTCGTCCGGAGACGCGGCGCAACGAGGTGATCGCCTTCGTGCGCAGCGGGCTGCGTGATCTCTCCGTCTCGCGCACCACCTTCCAGTGGGGCATCCCCGTGCCCGGCGACCCCGCGCACGTGATCTACGTCTGGCTGGATGCCTTGTGCAACTACATCACGGCGATGGGATTCGGCTCGCCTGACGCAAAGGATCAGGCACAATTCAAGCGCTACTGGCCGGCCGACGTGCACATGGTCGGCAAGGAGATCGTGCGCTTCCACTGCGTCTACTGGCCGGCGTTCCTGATGGCCGCCGGGCTGCCGCTGCCCAAAGGCATCGTGGCCCACGGCTGGCTGCTGTTTGAAGAGAGCAAGATGTCGAAGTCGCGCGGCAACATCGTGCGCAGCGAAACCATTCTCGCGGTCCTGGGCGCCGATGCCCTGCGCTACTTCCTGATGCGGGAGATCGTCTTCGGCCAGGATGGCTCCTTCAGCTTCGACGCACTGGTGCAGCGCTACAACGCTGACCTGGCCAATGGGCTGGGCAATCTCGCCAGCCGCACGCTGTCGATGATCACCCGCTATTTCAAAGGCGAAGTGCCGTACCCGTCACACGATCTCAGCCGCTCGACGAATCCGCCGCTTGCCGATCGGGCAGTTTTTGACGTTTCCCTGGCCGAAACGGTCATAAGCCATTTCAACGCTAAGTTCGATGAATTCAACTTTTCCGGCGCACTGTCCGAAGTTTGGTCCTTGATCGCGGCGGTCGACAAGTACATCGTCGAGAACGAGCCCTGGACGCTGGCGGAAAAACGTGACGAAGATAGCAAAGTACGGCTGGCAACCGTACTCTACAATTCAGCCGAAGCGCTGCGTATTGTCACCGCGCTGGCCCACCCGGTGATTCCCGATTCGAGCGCCCGCATCTGGTCGCAACTGGGTCTGGGAGAGATCGGCAAGCTGAAGCTCCAGGAATTGAAGTGGGGCCAGCTTGTCATAGGCACGAAATTGGGCAAGGTCGAGGCGGTTTTTCCACGCGCCGACAAGAGCGCCATCGAAAGGATGCAGCAATTGGAACAGGAAGGCAGAACACAAACTCCGGCTGCCGCGCCGGCAACCGCACCCGCGCAACCCGCCGCTCAAGCGCCGGCCAGTGCCGCTCCCGCAGTTCCGGCCCAGCAGCCGACCGCAGCCAGTGGCGAGTCGCCGACTATCACCATCGAGGACTTCATGAAGATCGATCTGCGCGTGGCGCAGGTGAAGTTTGCCGAGCGCGTCAAGGGCGCGGATAAGCTGCTGCGGCTGGAGATCGACCTGGGCGGCGAAACCCGGCAGATCGTGGCAGGCATCGCCAAGTCTTACACCCCGGAGCAGCTCATCGGCCGCAAGATCGTGGTGGTGGCCAACCTCGCTCCGCGCAAGCTGCGCGGGCTGGAATCGAAGGGCATGTTGCTGGCGGCCACGCTGGGCGACGGTGAGCCGGTTCTGGCGGGCTTCCTGGAAGAGGTGGCGCCGGGGGCCAGGCTGAAGTAGACACATTTTTCTGGATTTGGTGGAAGCCCACGCCTTCATAGGTGCGGGAAAAAGAAACTTACTCAGGGTTCACCCTGGGCTATTGTCGTCTCTCCCTCCGGGAGGGTCCCTGAGTAGTTAGGAGACGTCGTCTCCCAAGCTTCCACATAACACTCGCCTTACGAGATAACTACTCCTAGACCAGGCAAACCTTGTCCTATTCAGTTCGCAGCACTGCAAAACGCAGTGAATCTTCGCAAAACGCAACGGGCTGATCTTCCCATAAAGGAACCGATAAAGCTAAGCGGTTTCAGATCAAGGGATTAGAGTTTCTGCTGGATTTGCACCCGGATTGCACATACATGAGTAGCGACCGCCCAACATGGCAGCAAATGAGTTCGCTCCGTGCAATGGGAATGGCGGACGCGGAGGCACTTATGTCTATCTTATTTGTACTTCTGACGTTTCTGCTGGTGATCTCGGTCACCTATTTTCTGCGGCGGCCAGAGCAGCAGGCCGGGGCTTCCGTTCGGCTCCCCGAGGCCTGGCCCCAGCCAAAGGCTCCGCGACTCAACTCGGAGCTGGGCTTTGAAATTCCCAAGGGCTACTGTTTCCATCCCGGCCACACGTGGGTCTGCGACGAAGGCCGGCAGAACACACGTGTCGGCATCGACGCTTTCACCGGCAAACTGCTGGGCAAGATCGACGGCCTCGAAGTCGCGGGCCTGAACCGCTGGGTGCGCCAGGGGCAACCGCTGCTGACCATCAAGCGGGAAGGCTTGACCTTCGAGATGCTCTCGCCCATCGAGGGCGTAATCACTTCGGTCAACCACGAAGTGATGAAGGACCCGAACCTGGCGGTTACCGACCCGTACCAGAACGGCTGGGTGTGCGTGGTGAAGTCGCCGGAGGTGACGACTAACCTGCGGAACCTGGTGCAGGGTCCGCTGGTAGCGTCGTGGATGCAGAACAGCGTTGCCCGCCTTTCCGCGATGGCTACGCAGATGGCGCCTGCTCTCGCTCAGGATGGGGGAGTCCCCATCGCCGGGATGATGGCACAGCTCGATCCCGGATCGCAGCGCAGGATCGTCCACGAATTCTTTCTGACGTAGCAACCAGGCGAGGCCCCGGCCGGCTCGGCCGCGCAGGCCTCCACCCTGCCCCAGTCGCGTCCAAGCAGGCGCGCCGGGCCGGGATAAGGAAGGGGGAAATATGGGAAAGCGCAAAGCAATTCTGGTGGACATCAAACGCTGCGTGGGGTGCCAGGCCTGCGAACAGGGCTGCCAGGAAATCCATCAGTTTCCGAAGGAGCACCCGGCGCGTTTGTCGGACGTGGCGTTCACCATGGTCGAACAGAAAGAGGAGAAGTTCGTTCGCCGCCTGTGCCTGCACTGCGAGGAACCGGCGTGCGCTTCGGCCTGCCTGGTCGGTGCGTTGCAGAAGAGCGCACTCGGGCCGGTCACTTACGACGCCAAGAAGTGCATGGGCTGCCGTTATTGCATGATCGCCTGCCCGCAGGGCATTCCGCGCTACCAGTGGTCGAAGCTGGTGCCCTACGTCAAGAAATGCGACATGTGCGTGGATCGAATCAGCAAGGGCGGAAAGCCGGCGTGCGTTGAGGCATGCCCGGTGGAAGCCAGCGTCTTCGGCGACCGCGATGCCCTGCTGCAGGAGGCATGGGAACGTATCCGCAGCGATTCCGGCTACGTGCCGCGAATCTACGGCGCGGAGGAGTTCGGCGGGACTTCGGTGCTATACGTTACCGACGTGCCCTTCGAGAAGCTCGGATTCGTCAAGCCGTCCATGGGTAACCAGCCTCTGCCGACGCTCTCGGCCGCCGCTTTGAGCGAGAGTCCGGTGGTGGTGCTAGTGGGCGGATCGATGCTGTCGGCGCTCTACTGGATCACGCAGCGCCGCAAGCTGGTGGCGCTGGCGGAAAGCCAGGAAGAACAGCGCGGCAAGGGGAGGCACTGATTTTATGAACGACTCAAAAATCACATTCTGGCGAGTGGTAACTGCACTCATATTCCTGGCGGGAATCTACGCCGCGTACCTGCGCTTCTTCCGTGGCTGGGAGGCAAGCACTAACCTGACCGACGCGCAGCCCTGGGGACTGTGGGTCGGCTTCGGCACACTCTGCGGAGTGGGACTTTCGGCGGGAGGATTCGCTATCGCCGCCGCCGTTTACCTGCTCGGCATGGAGCGCTACCGGCCGGTGCTGAAGACCTCTATCCTGCTTTCGTTCCTGGGTTATTCGACCGTGTGCACCGGCATGATTTACGAGCTGGGACTGCCGTGGCGCATCTGGCATCCGATCATCTTCTGGAACCCCCATTCGGTTCTCTTCGACGTTTCCATGTGCGTCATGTGCTACACCAGCGTGCTGGCCCTGGAGTTCTCTCCTTCGCTGATGGAAAAGCTGCCGTGGCCGCGGGTGCGCGAGTTCTACCTGCACTGGCACCACCGGCTGACCATCGCCCTGGTTCTGGCGGGCACTCTGCTTTCTTCCATGCACCAGTCGTACCTGGGCGGACTGTTCCTGATCGCTAAGGGCCACGTCTATCCGCTCTGGTACAGCCCGTACCTGACGACGATGTTCTATCTTTCGGCGCTTCCGGCCGGCATAGCCATGCTGATCATCGCCCTCTACCTGTGCGTGCGTTCGCTGAATGCCCACGTGGAATACGCCATCCTGGAGGAGTTCAGCCGGGTGATGGCTTTCCTGTTGGCGGTCTACGGC
Source organism: uncultured Acidobacteriota bacterium (assembly GCA_963791145.1). Taxonomy (GTDB): domain Bacteria; phylum Acidobacteriota; class Terriglobia; order Terriglobales; family Acidobacteriaceae; genus CAWBRT01. Next base: position 76,258 of record CAWBRT010000003.1, read on the forward strand.
GTCTTCCGGTTTCTCGACCTGCTGCGCAACGGGGCTGCTGCCTACCTCTTCGCGCCGCGGCCGGAGACCCTTTACTTCTGGGTTGAGATCACTCTGCTGGTGATCGTCCCGCTGGCGCTGCTGAGCCAGTCCAGGGTGCGGCATGATCCGCAATTGCTTTATTGGACTTGCGCCGTCGTGGTCATGGGTTTCATGTGCAATCGCCTGAACGTCTCCATCACGGCCATCGACGCCATGACCGGCGCGCACTACGTCCCCAAGTGGCCCGAGATGGCGCTGACCGTGGCGGTGCTGACGGCCGGAGTGGTGGCGTTCCGCCTGGCGGTGATCTACCTCGACATCCTTCCCAAGCGCGAGCCAATGCCGCGCGCGCTGTGGGTCGGAGCGCCGGCTGAGGCGTAAACAAACAGGGGTTAGGGGGTAGGTTTTAGGGAATAGATTGCAGCTCTTTACCAATTCTCTAATCCCTACTCCCTAATCCCTAACCCCTGGAATTCTATGAAGCAAGATCTTCTACCGCAGGTCGACCAGGAAGCCGAGCAGGGGTTTGATCCGTATCTGCTGCGCATGCTCGAGTTGGACCGCATAGCCCGGTCGCTCGATCTGGAAGCCGCGGTTCTGGAGCAGATGCGGCACGCGGAGCTGGAGGCGACCATTCGCCTGCCGGGGGCACGCTCCGATGGAAGCGCCGCCGGTCTCAGCGCACTCACTTGCCTCTATGCGCCGGCGGCGGGCTCGATCATCGAGTTGGCGATCGGAGCGGACACGCATCTGAATCAGGTGCGGGCTTCGGCCTTCCTCAACGACCTCAGCTGTGCGCTGCTCGGGCTGGGCTGGCGCGGCGGCGCGGCCGGGCTGATCTTCGACTCTTCCCAGTATCCCGAACGCGAAACCCGGCGCCTGCTGCGGCATTACTGCGAGACCCTGCAGCGGATTGTGCCCGATGGCTGCGCTCTCTCTTCCGTGCATGGCGGCAACCGCGCTATTCAGGGCTGGCTGGGCCAGGACCTGCGGCAGTTCACCAGCCCATCCGGCGCCGCGGCGCGCCTGGCGGAGACGCAGCCGGAACGCCTTGGCAGGTGGATCGCCGAACTCGTACGCGCCTTCGCCCGTGACGTAGAAGTTCGAAGCTGCGCCATCCAAGGCGCCGCCGGATGGGGCATGGCGACAGCGCATGCTCTTTCAGCAGGCGCGGTGAAACGGAAAGCGGGCGTCGCTTCCAAACTTCCTGAGGCACTCGTTGCTTCCGGCGGAGTACAGGTCATCATGATGTCCGATTCTTCAGGCGCAGTTCGTAACCAAGACGGACTGAACCTGGGACGCCTGGAGGCGCACCTGGCGCGCCAGCAAGTACTGTTCGGCTATACCGGCGGCGAACACGCCCATACCGCGGATCTGCCGCACTGTGAATGCGATCTTCTGGTGCTGCAGTCGCCCATGCAGATCACCACCAGAAACGCGGACCAGGTGCGCGCCCGCATGATCGTCGAGTGCGCTCCCGATTGCGTCAGCCAGGAAGCGAAAGCGCACCTCGCGGCGAGCGGCGTCGAGATCATTCCCGAACTGCTGGTGCGCTGCGGGCCGATTCTGCTGGCCGCCGCCGAGTCACAGACCTATGCCATGCGGGAGTCGCGCATTGTCTCCTTGCTGCGACAAAGAGCCGCTCAGTTGCGAGGCGAAATCGCCAAGTGCGCCTCTGCCTGGAAGACCAGCCTCTCCCACGCCGCCCTCATGTTGGCCGTGGAGCGCCGCGCCGACCAGATCAGGCGGGCGGGGCTTTAACGATAGGGATAAGGGGTTAGGGATCAGGGATCAGCCGACGCATCCGAAACTGCACTGCGCTGGTTGCTTGCTCAAGTTGCTAGACCGGATTCAAAGTGGGCGTCCTCTTCGCTATCGGGGCTGCGGACCGCAGCCTGTATCAGCCGCCGGGCTGATTGCCCGGCTACCGTACGGGGTATACCTTCCGCAAATCCGGTCTAATCCCTAAACCCTGAACCCTAAATCCTAGGGATTACCATCGCCGACTTTTCCCGGTGCTGGTCTCTCCGTCATCAGCCTGCTGTCACCCACCGATCCATGCCTGGAGCGGCCCTCCGTGGAACTTCCTAAGGTCCTGAAGGCAAGGGAATTAAGGTCAGATTGGCAGGGACTAAAAGTTCCTTCTCATTGTGAGTTGCGCATTTCCTCCGTATGCTCGCGCAGGAAGAATTTGAGGGATCGGTGCGCTTAGGGGTACGAGCGAAAGGCTACAGGTTTTGGCGCCGGGTGGCAGAGTCTGCCCGCGAATGCTGGCTGCACCTGGTTGGCATTCTGGGGTTGAGCTTTGTCTCCACGCCCATTGCCCTGCTGGCGCCATTGCCGCTGAAAATAGCGGTCGACTCGGTGCTCGGCCACGAGCCGGTGCCGCGCTGGCTTTGGCTGCTGATCTCGCCTGGATCGTCCCGCACAACCTGCCTGGTGGCGGCGGCGGTCCTCTTGCTGGCAATAGCATTGCTAGGCAGCTTGCAGTCGCTGGCCAGTTGGCTGTTGCAGACCTACACCGGCGAGAAGCTGGTTCATAACCTGCGCTCGCAACTGTTGTGGCACGTGCAGCGGCTGAGCCTGGCCTTTCACGACCGCCACGGGACCAACGATACCGCCTACCGCATCCAATACGACGCCTCCGCCATTCAGAATGTGCTCATCCACGGCCTGGTTCCGATTGCCGGCTCCAGCTTCGCCTTCGTGGCGATGCTCTACGTGACCGCCCGCATCAACTGGCGGCTGGCGCTGGTAGCGATAGCGCTTTCACCGGTTCTCTGGCTGCTGGCCCGCAAGGCCAGTCACAAGGTCCGCAGCGGTTATGACGAGGTTCGGGAACTGGATAGCTCAGCCATGCTGGTGCTGCATGAGGCGCTGGCCTCGGTGCGGGCCGTTAAGGCCTTTGGCCGCGAAGAACACCAGGACGAACTTTTCCGCCGCAAGTCCCGGTTGCGCATGGTGGAGCAGATCCGGCTCGCCTCCATACAGGCCAGCTTCCATGTGCTGATGGGTCTAACCATCGCCGTGGGCATGGCGGCCGCCCTGCTGATCGGGGCGCGGCAAGTGCTGGCGGGCGCCATCACCGTCGGCGACCTTCTGCTGGTGATGGCTTACATGGCGCAGCTCTACGAGCCGTTGCGCAACGTCAGCAGCAAGATTCCCGAACTGCAGGGTTCGATCACCAGCGTCCGCCGGGCGTTTTCCTTGTTCGATGAGGTTCCGGAGCTGGATGAATCGCCGCGCGGTATCTCTCCGAAACGCATTCAGGGACATTTCGTCTTCCGCGATGTCTGCTTTCAGTACGCTTCCGGACCTCGCGTGCTTCACGACCTCTCCTTCGAGGTCGAGGCGGGCAGGCGGGTGGGCATTGCCGGTCCCAGCGGGTCGGGAAAGACCACGCTGGTCCACATGCTGACCAGGTTCTATGACCCGGCGGCAGGCTCGATCCTGCTGGACGGCGTCGATCTGCGCAATTACAAGCTGGCCGAGCTTCGCCAGCAGTTCTCCATCGTGCTGCAGGAACCGATGCTGTTCTCGACGACGGTGGCCGCCAACATCGCCTATGCCCGGGCCGATGCCGAGCGGGCGGATGTGGAGGAAGCCGCCAAGCTCGCCGGCGCGCACGAGTTCATCCTGCGGCTGCCGCAAGGCTACGACACGCCTATAGGGGAGCGCGGCGCTTCCCTCTCGGGCGGAGAACGCCAGCGACTGGCCATCGCCCGCGCCTTCCTCAAAGACGCTCCCGTGCTGATCCTCGATGAACCCACCAGCGCCATCGACGTCCAAGCCGAAGAGCTCATCATGAGCGCCCTGGATAAACTGATGCATGGACGCACTACCTTCATGATTGCGCATCGGCTGAGCACGCTGGAAAGATGCAACCAGGTTCTGGTGCTCCACCAGGGACGTCTCACCTCCATCGCCAGCGATCTGGAGCAGGCACGCCGCGAACTGCTCAATAACCCCGAGCAGCCAACCGCCGCCAACGCCGGCCCGGTACTGGTGCGTTAGAGCAAAACCAGGGATGGTGTATACCGAAGCGAAACGTTCCAGTCGCCGCGACCACCAGGGAGCGGCGACAGTAAGCAGAACTTGAAGGTCTATAACATCCCTGGTTTTGCCGTAGGGTCCCTGCCCGGGCGGAACCCGCCATGGTTCCCCCGCCAAACTCCTTATTGTTCCGCGGGTGAGCTGATGGTAAGTTCAGCCTTCGGCTCACCTGATGGCCGATGAGAGACCTGATGGCGGAACCCTATCGCGTTCAGCTCGAGCAGGCGGTCACTGCCGCGCTTGAAGGAGCAACGGTACCGGGGTCCCCGGGAGAGGCCGGTTTTGCCTCTCCTGGGGTGGTGGTGGTCACGGCGAACACGCGCGCCGCACGCAACCTGCTGCGCGAGTGCGACCGGCACCGCCTGGTGAGTCAGTCACCCCAACAAGCGCACCTGCAGCGCTTGTCGGGGACCCCGCAACGGGCCTGGCAGACGCCCCTGGTGCTCCCTCTGGATGCCTGGATCAACGAGCTTTGGCGCACGGCCCAGGTCTGCGGCCTGCTGGATCTCACCCTGCTCGGACCAGCTCAACAAAGGGCGCTCTGGGAACACATTCTCGAAGCCGCACCGCCGGCAGCGCCGGGCGGCAGGCAGCTTGCCCCGCTGGCCGCGGAGGCATGGGAGCTGGCACATGCCTACGATGTTGCGCTGCGTTCACCACAGTTTCGCGGAACGGCCGAAACGCAATCGTTTTCCTCCTGGGCCGCCGCCTATAACGATCATCTTGCCGCCAGGAAATGGGCGGACCGGGCGCGCGTACTCGACCTGCTGCTGCCACGGCTTCCCGCGCTGAAAGATTTTTTGCCTAAGCGAATGGTGTTTGCCGGCTTCGACCGCTTCACGCCGCAACAACGCCGGCTTCAGGAAGCGCTGGCATCGCAAGCCGTCGAGCTGACTGTGGTTGGCGTCGAGCCGGGCGCGGAGACGAGCGGAGAGATACGTAGCGTTAAGCTGGCCGATCGCTCCGCCGAGTTGCACACGGCGGCGGCCTGGGCGCGGGCGCGACTGGAAAACGATCCCGCAGTACGAGTAGGAGTGGTGGTGGCCGGGCTCTCCGAGATCAAAGAACAGGTGGCGCAGGCCTTCTCCGCCATCCTGCACCCGGAGCAATACTTCACGATCGGCGACATCTCACAGCCGGCGTTCGACATCTCGCTGGGTCCGCCTCTGGCGGAATATCCGATCATTCACAGCGCACTTATCTTCCTGCGACTACTGTCCGGACCGATGGCGAGAGAAGAGTTTTCCGCCTGGCTGCGTTCGCCCTATTTCGGCGCGAGCGGTGAACAGGCCAATGCGCGTGCCGTCCTCGACCGCTCGCTGGCCGAAGCGCTGCGGCCGAGCGTCAGCCTCGATCCGATACTGCAGGCCGCCGCGAAAATGCGTGGGAGTCAATCCGCAGCGGAGTTGGTAAGGCAACTGCGGCCAGTACGCGAATTGACCAGGCGTTCACAGGCGATGCGGCCTTCCCTATGGCTGCAAGAGATGTCAAAGGCCCTGGCGGCCGCTGGCTGGCCCGGAGAAGGCAGCGGCTTGCGGCTGAGCAGTAACGAATACCAGGCTCGCGAGGCGTGGGACGATCTACTCGCCGAAGTCGGCGGAATAGAGCTGGTAGAGCCGCGCCTGGAACTGGCGCAGGTAGTGGAGCGCGTGGTGGAAGCGGCTTCGGCGAAGATTTTCAAGCCGCAGAACCAGAGTGCTCCCATCCAGGTGATGGGGGAACTCGAGGCCGCCGGCAGCGCTTTCGACGCTCTCTGGATCGCCGGCTGGAGCGACGGCAACTGGCCTCGCCGCTATTCGCCCAACCCGCTGATTCCCATCGCGCTGCAGCGTGAGCACGACCTGCCTCATCATTCCGCCGCGGCGGAGCTGTGCTTCGCGCGATCGGTTACGGCGCGCCTGCTGGAAAGCGCGCCCGAGGTGGTTGTGAGCTGGCCCGCCGCTGAAGAGGATCGTGAACTGCGCCCCTCGGCTCTGATCCGCTCGATCGCGCCGGCAGATCCGGGGCCCCCAGCAAACGCATTTGCGTTTGCTGGGGTGGTGGATGCGCAGACGTTGCGGCTCTCACGACCCAAGGGCCTGCCGGAGCTGTTCCCATCAACGATCTTGGAATCGCAAATGGATGATCGCGCGCCGGCGGTAGCGGCAGACGAGCTGCGCTCGCACGGCGTTAGCATTCTGGAGAGACAGGCTAATTGTCCCTTCCGCGCCTTTGTCGAAGTGCGCCTGCTCGCCCCGGAGCCGCAGGCACAAGAAATGGGACTGCCGCCAACCGAGCGCGGCAAGCTGGTCGAAACCGCCTTGCAGTTGGCGTGGGAGCAGTTGCGGGACAAGTTCACCCTGGAGAACTGCGGTGAAGGCCGCCTGCGGGAGATCATTCAGGCGGCGGTGGACGGCGCCTTCCGCAAGCTGGAGCTGCAGCCTGCCGACGGCTGGGAGGAGCGATATTTTGGCATCGAGCGCGAGCGCTTGATGGCGCTGCTCGGCGAGTGGCTTGAGTTCGAGCGCAGCCGCGAGCACTTCGAGGTCGTCGATCATCAGCGGGAGATTCCACTGGAGCTGGCGGGATTGCGGTTACGCGTGCGTCCTGATCGCCTGGACCGGCTGCGCGACGGCTCGCTGGTGATTCTCGATTACAAGAGCGGCAAGCAATCGTTGGGACCGAGCCAGTGGCGGACGCCCCGGCCGGGAAAACCGCAGCTGCCATCGTACGCAGTGGCGCTTGCGGGACAGTCGCCGGCGCCGGTCATCGGGGGCGTCGCATTTGCACTGGTCAGGCGAGGAAAATGCGGCATGGCCGGCATCAGCGAGCGTCCGGAAATATTGGGCAAGAAGTCTTTGCGCGGTGACGGCCTGAAAGAGTCTCTCGCCAGCTGGCGGCCGGAGCTGGAATCGCTCGCCCGGGATTTCCTGGGCGGCGGCGCGCGTATAGACCCCAAGCGCGCCTCCACCTGCAACGATACTTATTGCGGTCTGCACGCTCTGTGCCGCGTGGCCGAGATTGCATTCCCGGCGGAAGCCACGGAGAAGATGACGATGCCGCCGAGTAGCGCCGCGCCGAGAGTGGAAGCGGCCGATGCCGCCGTACGGCGGGCCGTCATCGATCATCGCCGCTCGTTCATCGTGCAGGCCCCAGCTGGCTCCGGCAAGACGGAACTGCTCATCCAGCGATTCCTCAACCTGCTGGCGCACGCCGACATCGCCGAACCGGAAGCGATTCTCGCCATCACCTTCACCCGCAAGGCCGCCAACGAAATGCGCAATCGTATCCTGGGGGCCCTGGATCAGGCCGCGTCCGCTTCCGTTCCGGCATCCGCGGCCCGCGATGCGAACTGGCAGTTGACGAACAGCCTGGCTGCCGCCGCACTGGCGCGAGACCGGCAGCGCGGATGGGGCATTCTGGAGAATCCGGCGCGCTTAGAGGTGCGCACCGTGGATTCGTTCTGTGAATCGGTGGCGCGGCAGGTTCCGCTGCTGGCGCAACTGCTGCCCGGGGCAAACATCAGCGAAGATGCCGAGGCGCTCTATCAGCAGGCCGCCGAGCAAACGCTGCGCATGCTGGCCCACTCTCAGCCGGAGATCGCCGCAGCTTTTGAAACTCTGCTGCTCCATTTGGACAATGACGTGAGCCGAGTCCAACGGCTGCTGGTCGATATGCTGAAACGGCGCGACCAGTGGATGCCCCTGGTCGGCCGCGGTGCTTGTCACGATGACTCCGACTTGAGCGCCTTCCGCCGACGCCTCGAGGCCGGCCTGGAGCGTGCCGTTCATTCCGAGCTGGGCGAGATTCGCAAAACGGTTCTGGCCTCGCTCAGCCCCAGGCAGCAGGCCGAGTTCTTTCGCCTGGCGCGCTACGCCGCCGGCAACCTGCGCGAATCCGGCTCCCCGAGCCGGGTGGCGCTGCTCGATTCGATCCAGGATTTTCCCCAGGCAGAGCCCGAGCAGATGCAAGCGTGGCTCGGGATACGGGATTTCTTCCTGACCAATGGTGGGACGATCAGGGCGAGGCTGACCGTGAACGAAGGCTTCCCCGCCGGCGCGGAGGGCCGGGCCGGCAAGGAAGATTGCTCCGAACTTTTCTCTTCGCTCGGCCCCAGCGCGCAGGCAAAGGCGCTGATTGCCGCGCTCGACCGCCTCGAATGCTTGCCGCCGGTCGCCTATAGCGAACAGCAGTGGGAATGCGTGCGCGCTCTCTTCGCGGCATTGCCGCTGGCCGCCGCGCAATTGAAGGTGACCTTCGCCGAGCAGGGCGCCTGCGACTTCATAGAGATCGCCCAGGCGGCAGAGCAAGCGCTCGATCCGGGGCCCCCGGCAAACGCGTTTGCGTTTGCTGGGGTGGAAGGTCCGGCCGAGGGGTCGCAAGTAGCTCTGGCGCTCGGCTGCCGCATTCAGCACATCCTGGTCGATGAATTTCAGGACACGTCGATGGCCCAGGTCGAGCTGCTGCGACGGCTCACCGCCGAGTGGTGACGACGCCACCGGCGTCCCAGCAGACCAAATTCGGTTTTGCCGGCGATCCGCGCGAATGGCCGAGCCAGTCCGCCGGTGAAGAGCAGAACACGCTGTTTCTGGTGGGCGACCCCATGCAGTCGATCTACGGATTCCGCAAAGCCGAGGTCACTCTCTTCGAGGATGCCCGCCAGGGGCAAGCTTCACTTCCGACGCTGACGGCGTGCCAATTGAAGGTCAACTTCCGCTCCGGCGCGCCCTTGGTCGACTGGTACAACCGCGTTTTCAGCCGGCTGCTGCGCGAGTCCAACCAGGTCACCGGGGCGGTGCAGTATAGCCCGAGCGGAAGCGGCGCCGGTCAGGCCGGATGGCGCCGGCCGTCGCGTCGGCCGGACAAGCCTGCTCCAGAATTCGATGGCGTGCACCTGTACGGAGTTCCTGAAGGTGACCGCGAAGCGGAAGCCGCTTGCGTCGCCGCGATCGCCGGACTGGCTCCGCCGCCAACGCCCGCGGGAGCGCATCGCCATCCTGGTTCGCGCCCGCACGCATTTGACTGAGGTGGTGCGCGCACTCGAACGGCAACGAATTCCGTTTCGCGCGGTAGAGATCGAGCCGCTCGGAGAACGGCAGATCGTTCGCGATCTCCATGCCCTGACGCTGGCTATCACCGATCCCGCCGACCGCATTGCCTGGCTGGCGCTGCTGCGCTCGCCCGTGTGCGGTCTCAGCGCTGGCGGATCTGCTGGAGCTTTGCCGCGGCGACGAGCGTACCCCAATGCCGCAGTTGCTGCAATCGCGGCGCGAGCAATTGACGGCTGAGGCGCGACAGCGCTGCGACCGCTTACTGGGAGTGCTCTCCGAAGCCATGAGCTGGCGCGGGCGGCGCGGATTGCGCCAGATCATCGAGCGCGCGTGGCTATCACTGGGCGGGCTGGCGGCCTCGGACGACCAGCAACGGGCGCTGCGGGAGGCAACGGCGTTTTTCGATCTGCTGCAGCAATCGGAGCGCGGCGGCGAGTTGGCTGAACCGCAGGAGTTCCAACGCAAGCTGCGGGAGTTGTACGCGCCGGCGGAGACGCCGGCTCCAGGCATGGTCGAAGTCATGACAATCCATGCTGCCAAAGGGCTCGAGTGGGACACGGTGATCGTGCCCGGTTTGGCGCGTCCGCCGCGGCGCGAACAGGAGCAACTGCTGTACTGGCGCGAATTCGTCAGCGCCGGGGAGCGACATCTGCTGCTGGCGCCCATTGATCCGGCCGAGACGAAAGACGATGTCGATAGCGTAAAGAAGTACCTCAGCCGTCTCGCCTCCGACCGCGACGCGGAGGAACTGAAACGCCTGCTCTACGTGGCGTGCACGCGCGCCCGCAGTGGCCTTCACCTGGTAACGGAGCTGCCGCAGGAGGGGAAGCCTCCGCATCGGGACTCCATGCTCTCGCTTCTCTGGGACCTCGACGGAATACGTTCCGAGATCAAGCCATTCTCCGGGCTCTCAGACGATACCGACGACGTTGCCTCGGACGGCGCGGATAGCCACACGGCCAGCGGTGCCCAGCCGGCTATTGCTCCGGGCGTCTTCCGCCGTCTGCCGCTCGAATGGAAGCTTCCCTCTCCTCCGCCGCCGCTGCAGTGGCATGCCAAGGCGAGCGCCGATACGGCGAAGGCGCAACCGCATACCTTCGACTGGGCAAGCCAGAAGTTGCGTCATGTCGGGACCGTTACTCATCGCGTGCTGCAGCAGATTGGCCGATGAAGGACTGGAGCACTGGGACGTCGGCCGGCGTTCGCCGCCTGGACCGGCAACTGCGCAACCTGCTGCTGCAATCGGGCGTGGCCGAGTGCGAAGCCGACGACGCCCTTGCGCTGGTGCAGCGCGCCCTGGAAAGGACCCTGGCCGATCCGCAGGGGCGCTGGATTCTGGGCCGGCACCAGGAGGCAGCGTGCGAACTGGAGCTTTCGGCCGCGCACGATGGTACAGCCGCCCGCATGAAGATCGACCGCACCTTCATCGATGAGCAAGGGACGCGCTGGATCATCGATTACAAGACCAGCGAAGTCGGCGGCGATGCGGCGGCGTTCATCTGAGGCGCAGGTGGAGAAGTTCCGTCCGGATTTGTATCGCTATCGCGAGGCGATGGCCGCGATGGAATCGCGCCCGATCCGCCTGGGCTTGTATTTTCCGCTGCTGGGCGAGTGGCGGGAAGTGGAATGAACGCAGTTTCCAGTTTCATTTTCAAGTTTCACAAAAAACGAATTTCATTCGTGAAACGTGAAATGAGAAACGATTAATAAAGCCGGAAGTTCACTTCGACGGCGATTTGCACGGCTACGGGTTGGCCGTCTTTTTTGGCGGGCTCGAATTTCCAGCGGCTGACTGCTTCTATGGCTTTTTCGTCCAGGCCCATGCCGAGTGAGCGCCGCACATGGATGTCGCGTGGACGCCCGTCAGGTCCGACGATCACCCACAGCACCACCGTCCCCTGGAATTTGACTTTACGCGCCTCTTCCGAGTAGTCCGGGTCGGGATCGAACACGACCTTGGGAGGCGAGACGGCGCCGCCGACGCGGTAAACTCCGCCGCCGATGCCGCCGCCGCTGCCCGGGCCCACTCCCGGACCGCTGCCGCTGCCGACGCCGGTTCCGGTGCCGCTGCCGATGCCTCCGCCTGTGCCCGTGCCGCCGGATGGAATGTTGGCCATTGCCTTCGCCAGCGGGTCACCCATCACCGGTCCTTGTGGGAGTTTGATCTCGGGCGGAACGACGACCGTAGGCGTAGCTGGCAGTTTCGGAGCCTCGTTGCGAACCACCACCTGCGGCGGAGTAACCTGTTGCTTGGAAGCCTTGGGCAACGCGCCTTTGCTGGCGGGTACTTTGGCGTGCTCGCCCCCGCCGCCGCCACCGCCGCCGGCTCGCTTGGAAGGGCTCAGCACGTACGGGCTGATATCCGTAACCAGGGAGGTCACCTGATTCTGCACCTGGACGGGATGTGTGACCAGCCAACTGCCGCTAGCGAAAAGCATTGCCAAGAGCAGCGTATTCAGCAGATAGGAGATGATGAACGAGCCCTTGCGAACCTCGTAGAGGCCATACCCTTCGCCGAACAAAGTGGGCAAGATGAGGTCGCGCTCGCGCCGCTTTTGGGGAACGGCCGGAGGCGCTTCGTCAATAAACGGATAAGGCATGACTTGCGTTTAGTATAGACCGGAATAGCGGGAAAGAGTCTCGGCTTTCTCGCCTGCCATTGCCGTTAACTCTTCGGCTTCAGGCTGCTGGCCAGGATATGGAGCGGCCGCTGAAGCTTCTTCTTGCTCGAGGTGAGGAATGGATAAATTGCAGGAGGTTGCCGCCACGCGCAAACGGGCGCACGGCAGAATGCTGGCGCTCAAATCCAAGGTGTATGAGGCTTTTCTTGCTATGGAGAAGGCCGCCTATGCCGACGGGGCACTGCCCAAAAAACAAAAAGAACTGATCGCCGTCGGGATTTCGGTGGTGAAAGACTGCGAATCATGCATGCAGTGGCACATCGAACAGGCGGCGGCTTCGGGGGCCTCCTTTCAGGAGATCTGGGAGGCAGTGGAAGTGGCCATCGAGATGGGCGGCGGCCCGGCCACGGTCTCGGCCAGATTCGCCCTGGATGTGCTGGATTCCCTGAAGCAGCCAGCTACATAGCTTGCTGGGCCAGAGGCTCGGAAAAGCGATACTTTTGCCCGTATCGATGAGGTAAGTCACACGCTCGCAGGTCACCGGCCAGCTACGATTGATACACTGATATCAGCAAGCCGGTGTGGCTCGATTGAGGATTTAGATGGCACAGAACAAGACTGCAAGCACGGGCGCTTCCTGGACCAGCGCCCAAGCCTACGTGCTGGCCACAATCTGCCTGGTGGTGGGAATCGCCGTGGGTTATCTGGCGCGGGGGTCGGCCGGCAGCGAGAGCCGGCCGCAGACCGGCGCGGCACCGGCTGCTCCCGCCAGTGCGAGCGCTTCCACGGCAGAGCCCACGCCTGAGCAAATGCAGAAAATGGCGAGCGCGCAGGCGGCGCCTATTCTGGCGCAGCTCCAGAGTTCCCCCAATGACCCGAAGCTTCTGGCCGAGGCCGGCAATGTCTACTACGACACGCAGCAGTACAAGGAAGCCATCGACTATTACAGCCGCGCGCTGAAAGTGCAACCGCGCGACGCCGACATCCGCACCGACCTGGGTACGGCGTATTTTTATCTTGGCGACTCCGACCGGGCGCTGCAAGAGTTCGACACCGCGCTCCGGGACGATCCGCGGCACGGTCAGACCATGTTCAACAAAGGCATGGTGCTCTGGCAGGGCAAAGGCAATCCTGAGGCGGCGGTCGCGACCTGGCAGAACGCTGTTGAAGACCATTCCCGACTATCCCGAGCGCACCGGGTGGAAGAGGCGATCAGCCAAGCTAAGCAGCATACCGGAATTAAGCCAGGGACCAAGACCGATAAGCCGGCGAGCATGTAACTGCTCCGGCATTCGCGCTTGGGACTCCGGAACCTATCCGCAAGGGCAAAATCGGCGTAGGCCGGGCTCTGGGAACTCGCGAGTCTCCCCTCGAGCCCTTAGTCTCGATTTGTGACATTCGTCATAGCCTGCTCGATGCTCCGGATGCGAACATTTTAGTAATAGCAGAACCGATTTTCGAAAAAGCCTAGAGCAAAACCAGGGATGGTGTATACCGAAGCGAAACGTTCCAGTCGCCGCGACCACCAGGGAGCGGCGACGGTAAGCAGAACTTGAAGGTCTATAACATCCCTGGTTTTGCCGTAAATGGGTGCCTGGCACCCGCGAAGGAACCTCCTGGAATGTTGTCGAGATTGTGGTCGAAGTTCTATTCAACCCTGGCATCGGTGCGCACCGGAATTATTCTTCTGTTGATCGTCGTGCTCTTCTCTGCCCTGGGCACGGTGGTGTTGCAGCGTCCGACCACGGATCCGATTGAGATCGAGCGCGCCTACGCTCCGGCGACCTTGCAGTGGCTGGACGCGCTGGGGCTCACCGACGTGTATCACGCCTGGTGGTTCGCCGCCCTGCTGGGACTGGTCAGCCTGAGCATCATCTTTGCCTCGCTGGAGCGCTGGCCGAAGGCCTGGAAGTTCTATGCGCAGCCGACCCTGCGACCGCAGCCGGCCTTCCGCAGCTCGCTCACCTTTCACCGCGAGTTCCCGATCCGTGACGCCGAAGCGGGACTAGGTGCGGCCGAGCGGGCCCTTACCAAGCTGGGGCTCAAGCCGCGGCGGGTGGTGGACGACGGTGAAGTTTCGTTGTACTCGGAGCGGCAGCGCTTGTCGGTGCTGGCGGTTTACATCGTCCATCTCAGCCTGTTGCTGATCTTCGCCGGATACCTCATCGATGCCTTCTACAGTTATCGCGGCACGCTCAACCTGACCAAGGGCGAGAGCAGCAACAGCATCGTGGTGCGGCGCCGCGGCGGCGAGCAGCGAATGCATCTGCCATTTACCATCCGCTGCGACGGCGCCGGACAGGAGAATTACCCGGACGGCAGCCCCAAGCGCTGGTGGTCGGACCTGGCGGTCCTGGAGAAGGGCCGCGAAGTGGAGCGCAAGCAGATCGCGGTGAACGACCCATTGACTTACGGCGGCATCCGCTTCTACCAGTCGAACTTCGGCACCACCGGCAAGCTGGACTCGGTCACGCTTCAGGTACAGGCAGCCGACGGCGTTCCCAAGGCGATCATCCTTTCGCCGGGCAAGCCAGCGCAACTTGACGCCGACAACTCAGTGGCGCTGGGGCGCTTTGTCCCCGATTACTACGTGCAGGACGGCGAGGTCTTCCAGCGCTCGGAGAACCCGGAGAATCCCGCCATCCAACTGCTGCTGACCGGCAAGACCGGACCGAGCGATGTTTGGCTTTTCCCGCGCAACAGCTTCAACAGCGTGCATCGCGCCAGCGGCTATTCGTTCGCATTCCGGAACTGGCAGTTGGCCTACTTCACCGGGCTCGAGGTCTCCTACCATCCCGGGCAATGGGCGATATGGGCCGGCGTGCTGCTGCTGGCGGCGGGATTGGGCGTCGCCTTCTACCTGGTTCACATGCGCTTCTGGGTCATGACAGTCAACGGCGAGGAGCGCGGATTGCTGCTGTGGGTCGGCGGGACTTTCAACAAGAATCGCGATCGCTTCGAGCGGCGCTTTCGCGAGGTGACCGAGGCAATCGCTGCGGAGCTACGCAACAGCGGGCAGATCGAGAAAGACCAGCAGGATGCATCAGCGGAACAGAAGACGCTGGCGCAAGTGTAGAACCGGTTGCATAAATGATCTTTGAAAGGGCATGGCTTTAGCCATGCCGTCCAGAGCCACCCCAAAACGCGGGCTTTTAGCCCCTGAGGGTATTGCAGGTTCTGTCGAATTACATTTGTGCAACCGGTTCTAGGAATCGAGAAGAGGTTATTAGCGAATGTCACGTGCACGAGCCGAGCAAACACGAGTAGAGCAAACAGCCACCGGCACAATGCTGCTGATCATAGTCGGACTGGGAATGCTGGTCCTGTTGATTACGGCGCTTCTGGGAGTCGCCAAGTCCCACTCCGGCCCCATCTACGGCGAGAGCAACATGCTTTACCTGGCGCTGGTCTGCTACGCGGGCGCGGGCGCCTTGTACCTGGGCTTCGGCGTCACCGGCGTCGAACGCTACGTGAAGTTCGCTTCCATTTCCACCGCCGTCGGCTTCGCGGCGAATACCGTCGCCGCCGCGCATCGCTGGTACATGGCCGGGCACCCGCCGTTCTCCACCATGTACGAAATGCTGCTGAGCTTCGTCTGGACGGTTGCCTTGCTCACCCTGGTGGCCGAGCGCGGCTACAAGGTGCGCATCATCGGCAGCGTCACCATGCCTCTCGCGGTGGTCAGCGTCATCCTGATGCAGTTGCTTCCCTCCGAGGTTCGTCCGCTGGTTCCGGCGCTGCAATCGACCTGGCTGCACATCCACGTTTCGCTCGCCATGCTCGCCTATGCGGCTTGCGCCGTCAGCTTCGCACTGGCATTGATGTTCCTGATCCAGGACCGTATGCAGACCGAGACCTTCCAGGGGCTGACCGCGCTGGGAATGGTGGCTGTCTATGCGTCCACGATGCTGCGTTTTCGCTCCGGGGGATTCGCGGTGGTGGCTTGGGATCCGGCGCAGAAGTCGGAAGTATTCGTGGCTCGCGGCATGCGCCTGTTCGTGACCATTCCGGAGCTGGGATGGCTGTTCCTGCTGATCCTGCTCTCCGCCGTTGTGCCGGCCGTGCTTTACCTGCTGGGGCGCTTGGGGGGGAACGACGACAGCCCGTTCTACGATCAGGCCAACAAGGCGATGTTCGTCAGCATTCTACTGCAGATCGTGGGATTGGCCGTTTTTGTACTGCGCGCGCAGCGCGGCGCATACGCTTCGCCGGACGCTGATGGAGTGTTTCCGACCGCGCTGGCGGCCAGCCCGTTCGTTCTTTCCGGAATCATCGGCGCCATCTTCGCCGGGCTGCTTTACCTGCTGCTGCTGTGGCGGCGCGAAGGCCTGGAACAGATGCTGCCTCCGGCCGACGCGCTGGATCAGCTCACCTACAAAACCATCTGCATCGGCTTCCCTTTGCTGACGCTGATGATCGCCGTGGGCGCCTACTGGGCTAACCAGACCTGGGGCTCCTACTGGAGTTGGGACCCGAAGGAAACCTGGGCGGCTATCACCTGGCTGGTCTACGCCGGATACCTGCACATGCGCGTCACGCGCGGTTGGCGCGGAAGGCGCGCGGCCTACTTCGCCATCCTTGGATTTGCGGTGGTGATCTTCACGTTCTTCGGCGTGACCTACCTGCTGCCGGGCCTGCACGCGTACGCGTAGAAGACAGTTCTCAACTGCCGGTTCCCAGTTGGTTCTTCGTTGTTCGTTGTTAGTCCTTAGAGCATGTTTCAAAAACAGTGCTTTGAAAGGGCATGGCTTTAGCCATGCCGTCTGGAGCCAGAAAGAAGCGGGCTTTAGCCCCTGAGGGAACTAGCCGTTCTCCCGATTAGGGGTTTTTGAAACAAGCTCTAGTTAAGAACGGGGTGTTTTCATCGACCCACTGGCAAGAGCAGCAACATCTCCACTTCGAATGTCATGCTGAGCAACTCCGCAAGGAGGAGCGAAGCATCCCCGGGTCACTGTCCTAATCCGTGCCGCGTGGAGCCTTCTGCAGAAGCCTTCTGCTTCATTCTTTGCGATAAGCCGGGATGCTTCGCTTCGCTCAGCATGTCATCTGAAGAGTAGAAAGAAGCGTCATTCCGAGCGAGCGACGTGTCGTCCGTCGCGAGTCGAGGAATCTTGTGGTTGTCTTCCCAAAAACAAAGCCCACCATAGCCAAACGGCACGAAGCTAGGATCGGCAACCGGGTTCTGGTAACCTTCTATCGAGTCGTTATTCGCCACTCGCATGGACCCGATGAGTTTTATCGCCGAGATGACAAAGGCGCTCGCATGGCCGATCGCAGTAGTTGTGCTAGGCTTCATGTTTAGAGTTCGTATCAGCGGCCTCCTAGCAGGCTGCTGAAAAAGCTGTGATCCGCAATGAACTCTGTCCCAGTTTGTCTTTCGACTGTATCGGGGGAGAGTTCGTTTTGGGCTCAGCCTGCCGGCTGGTGAACTTCTTTTCCCCAGCAGATACACTTCTTCCTTCGATTACGCCGCCTGAACCGACAGGTTCCTCAGGCGCACCAGGTTGTAGGCCGCGCAAGCAAAGGTGAACACCCAGTCCACCTTGAAGGTTCCGCGATGCCGAACTTTGCGCAGCAGAGCAATCGTTTTCAGCCAGCCAAAACATTCTTCGATCCGTTTTCGCTTCCGCTGGCTGACACCGTAGCCTGCATGGCGCGTCGTTCGCTGGTCGATGGCACTTCCGCCCGGCCGGTTCTCATTCCGCGCCACGTGCGGCGTAACCTGCATATGGCGGCATTCGGCCACGAAGTTTCGCGTGTCAAAGCCCTTGTCGCCGCCCACCGTCACTGGCTGGCAGCCAGGAATCTGCTCCAGCATCAGCAGCGCGGTATCGCGCTCGGCCGTGCCGTTGGCTTCCCAGGCCATCGCATTCACAATCAGTCCGTTCCGGTTTTCCACCAACAGATTGCCGCTGTAGCTCAACTTGGACTCCTTGCCATCACCTTTCCGTGCCAGCTTCGCATCCGGATCGGTCTTCGACTCGTGCGTCTGGTTCGACCGCTTCTCCCCATGGAAGTTCACCGTCGGATTGCCGGGATCGTCATCGTCAGACAGAGGATTCTTTCCCTCTTTCCGCTGAAAGCTCTTCACCCCCGCCCAAGCTTCCAGCAACGTGCCGTCGACGGTGAAGTGCTCATCCGAGGTCAAGCCCTTCGCCCGCGCCTGCTTCACCACCTGCGCCAGAAACTGCTTGGCCACATCCGCCTCCAGCAGTCGGTCCCGGTTCTTGGTGAACGTTGTCGCATCCCAAACTTCTTCGTCCAGGTTCAGCCCCACGAACCAGCGGAACAGAATGCTGTAGTCGATCTCTTCGATCAGCAGCCGCTCGCTGCGGATTGAGTACAGCATCTGTAGCAATTGCGCCCGCAACAGCTTCTCCGGCGCAATCGACGGCCGTCCTTCGCTGGCATACATCCGGTTGAACCGCGGCGACAGCTCGTGGAGAACCTCGTCTACCATCGTCCGGACCACCCGCAGCGGATGGTCTTTCCGCACCCGCGTCTCCGGCGACAGATAACTGAACATGTCACTCTGCTGATGATCCGCTCCTCGCATACTTCTCGTTAACACAACTAGCCTGTGGATTGGGAGTAGTTTTTCAGCAGCCTGCTAGAGGGTGTAAGACTCCGCCGCATTAAGAAAGGCGAATGGGCGGTAGATTTTGAGAAAGTGGCACAAGAGGTTCGCGCAGAGCTACCCACTCCTAATGAAACCGCGACAGACCGACCGATATTGAATCAGGAAGTTGAAAGTTTGATCGATAGTGCGCCTGCAGCGGCTATTTCCCAAACTTGGAATGAACTCGAGAGCCGGGTGGCAGCCGTCGCCTCAGAGGCCGGCATAACACAGAAGCTCTTACCGGAACTTCTGCGCGCCCTTGCGGACAAAGGAATCATTCAGTCGCCTGTGAGGGATTCCATTCTGGGACTGCGGAATATGCGCAACCTGGCGGTTCACGCGCCTGGGGGGCGATTAACACCGAACCAAGCACGTGAATTCATCACCATGGCCGAAGCGGTGATGTGGAGCTTGGAACAAAACCTCAAAACTGCTCATCCGAGATAGAAACGGACGGAGCCCAGCACGTGCGATGTTGGCGCTTGCTCGGGTGACCTACTGCAGCAGCGTTCCGCTTTCGCCGTTGCCGTTTCCGTTCTCTTCTTCCGGCGCGATGACGACGCGGCGGCGACTTTGTCTCCGCCTTCCAGCTGCAGCAGGCGCACGCCCTGGGTGGCGCGTCCGGCCTCGCGGATGTTGTCGGTGCCCATGCGGATGATCTTGCCGAACTGGCGAGATCAGCATGGCCTCCGACTCTTCGCTCACCAGCAGGATGGCCACCACCTTGCCGTTGCGCTCGGTGGTCTTGACGTTGATCACGCCCTTGGCGCCGCGTCCGGTGAGCCGGTATTCCTCGACCGGAGTGCGCTTGCCGTAGCCATTCTCGGTGACGGTGAGGATCAGGTTGGGGATGGCCTGCTCGGCTTCCGTCTTGTCTTTGTTCTTGCGCTTGGGCGTGCCTTCTTCTTCAGGCGCCTGCTTGCCGGTCACGGCCATGCCGACGATGTAGTCCTTGGCCGCCAGATTCATGCCGCGCACGCCGTAGGCGGGACGGCCCATCGCGCGCACCTCGTCTTCGTCGAAGCGGACTGCCATGCCCTCGTGCGTCGCCAGGAAGATGATCTGCTGCCCGTCGGTGAGTTGCGCGGCCACCAGTTCGTCGTCTTTCTCGATGCCGATGGCGATGATGCCGCGCGACATCACGTTGGAGAAGTCCTCCAGCGCCGTCTTCTTGACCGTGCCCTTGCGCGTGACGAAGAAGACGTAGCGGCTCTCTTCCTCCAGGTCGCGCACCGGCAGCATGGCGCGCACGCTCTCGCCCGGTTGCAGCGAGACCAGGTTGCCGATGTGCTTGCCTTTGCCGGCGGCGGCGATATCCGGAATCTCGTACACCTTCAGCCAGTAGACGCGGCCGGTGTTGGTGAACACCAGGATGTAGTCATGGGTGGAGGCGATGAACAGGTGCTCGACGAAATCTTCTTCGCGCGTGCTCATGCCCTTGCGCCCGGTGCCGCCGCGGCGCTGCTGGCGGTAGGTGGAGATGGGCGTGCGCTTCAGGTAGCCGGCATGCGAGACGGTGACCGCCACCTGCTCGTCGGCGATCAGGTCTTCGAGACTGATCTCCTTGGCTTCGTCCAGGATGATGGTGCGGCGCTCGTCGCCGTAGTCCTTCTTGATCTGCTTCAGCTCGTCGACGATCACCGAGCGCAGCTTCTTCTCCGAGCCCAGGATGGCTTCGTATTCGGCGATGCGGTCGCGGACTTCCTTCAGCTCGTTCTGGATCTCGTCGATCGACAGCCGCGTCAGCCGGTGCAGTTGCAGCTCGAGGATGGCGTCGGCCTGCTTGGCCGTGAAAGGCCTCTCGCGGATTGACCGCCGGCGAGGCGGCCCGTGGTGTTGATCGTGATCTTCTTGCCGCCGAAGTAGGCCACCAGGTTCTCGCGGGCGTTGGCGCGGTTCTGGCTGCCGCGGATGATGGCGATCACGTTGTCGATGTGGTCTAGCGCCAGCTGGTAGCCTTCCAGGATGTGCTCGCGCTCCTGCGCCTTGCATAGCAGGAAGGCCGTGCGCCGGCGCACCACGTCGATGCGGTGGTCGATGAAGTGCTGGATGGCCTGGACCAGCCCCATCTCCTTGGGCTGTCCGTTGACCACGGCCAGGAAGATCATGCTGAACGATTCCTGCATCGAGGTGTGCTTGTAGAGCTGGTTGAGCACGATCTGCGCCTCGGCGCCGCGCTTGAGCTCGATGACGATGCGCATGCCGTCGCGATCGCTCTCGTCGCGGATATCGGAGATGTCGTCGATGGTCTTGCTGTTGACCAGCTCGGCGATGCGCTCGATCAGCCTCGCCTTGTTCACCTGGTAAGGAATCTCGGTGACGACGATGGCGTCGCGCTCTTTGGTCATGTGCTCGATCGCGGCCTTGGCCCGCATCAGGAAGCGGCCGCGTCCGTTCGTGTAGGCGTCCCTGATTCCCCTGCGGCCGTAGATGAAGCCGCCGGTCGGGAAGTCCGGACCCTGCACGAACTTCAGAAGTCGCTCCAGCGTGGCTTGCGGCTGGTTCACCAACTGGATGGTGGCGTCGATGATCTCGGTCAGGTTGTGCGGCGGGATGTTGGTCGCCATGCCGACGGCGATGCCGTTCGAGCCGTTGATCAGCAGGTTCGGAATCTTGGTCGGCAGGACGACAGGCTCGACCGAAGCCTCATCGAAGTTCGGAACGAAGTCGACCGTGTCCTTGTCGATATCGGCCAGCATCTCTTCCGCGATGGCCGTTAAGCGAGCTTCCGTGTAACGATAGGCCGCCGGCGGGTCGCCGTCGACGGAGCCGAAGTTCCCCTGCCCGTCCACCAGCGGATAACGCAGCGAGAAATCCTGCGCCATGCGCACCAGGGCGTCATAGACGGCGCTGTCGCCGTGCGGGTGATACTTCTTGAGGCACTCGCCAACCACGCCGGCGCACTTCATGTGCTTGCTTGTTGTGCAGCAGGCCCATGTCGTGCATGGCGTAGAGAATGCGCCGGTGCACGGGCTTAAGCCCGTCGCGCACATCGGGCAGCGCGCGGCCGATGATCACCGACATCGAATAGTCGAGATACGACCGCCGCATCTCGTCTTCAATGTTGATGGGCTGCTCGTTGCCGGCCGGCGGACCTTGCCCGTCACCGCCAAGCGGGAGTTGCTTCTGCTCGTCTGCCATAAATTAAGTTCTCTTCCTACTTCTCTTACCGTTTCCCGATGGGTCGGCCTTGTGAGTCGCAAACAGGATGCTGCGGGCTTCGCTGCCGGCTTGTGCGGAATCACGTAACTGCTTGTAATTACAGGATGTTATTCGCACGATGAGTACTATTTATTATAACACGAGCTGACCACGCATCCGGCGCTCTCGGGGTGTGAAAAGATGTGCAAATTGAAGCTATATGGAAGCCCATATCCCGAGCCACGTCAGGCAGATTTCCCATTTGCCGGGTGATGGCAAATATGGGCCGCCAGCGGTTCGCGACGCATAGGGGTTAATGCTTCAGGTTCGGTGCAATTTTAACCGTAGGTTCACAGGCCTTTGATGTGGTTCTAATTTTCAGAACATCATAATCAGGATGTCTGGGCGGTTACGGCCGGCACGGCAAGAGACGCAGGCCGGCGCCGCGCAGGCGAAAAACTCTGTGGACCCCGGAGGCCTAGGCAGTGCCGGTTCCCTTTGAAGATCAAATCCGTTCGCGAGCGATAACTGCCCATTGGAACGATGTTCCCCTGAAAGTTGCCGCCATCTGCTACCGCCTGAACGGCGACGGCGAAGTGGAGTTTCTGCTGGTCCGCACCGCTCGTGGGCGCTGGACGTTTCCCAAGGGCGGGGTTGATGGCGACCGCAATGGGGCTGCCGCCGCCGCTCGCGAAGCCTACGAGGAAGCCGGCGTTCGTGGCCGCATCGAGAACTCCTCGTTCACCCGATACCTGCACCACAAACAGCGCCTCTTCGGGCGCTCGCGACCCAGCGGGATCGCCGTCGACGCTTACCTCTGCGAGGTGGTACAACTCGTCGCGCCGCAAGAGTTTCATCGTAATCCCACCTGGTTCTCGGCGCGCAAAGCCAAGCGGCGCCTGGCTGAGGCGCGGCCACAAAAATTTGCTGCCGAATTGGAACGGGTGGTCGACTCGGCCGTAGGGTTGATCGCCAAACGCGGCAGCCGCCGCTTTCACGTTTAGAATAGCCGGACGATCAGCCCGGCGTTATAGCGAAGGATACGCTCACTCCGAATCCGCCCTAGCTTCTCCTTGGCAGGCCCCGCAATGAAAGCGGGGCTTTTTTATTCTGGCCTGCACTCGTTGCAGCGGTCCGCCTGCGGCCTAGAATCATCCACATCGGTATGTCCGCTATCGCCAATCCGGATACTGCTCCGCCGGGAAGCCGCGTGCGCGCGGCCAAGCGCATCGTCCAAACCGCTCCGCCAGGAAAGCGGCATCGGCTACTGGATGGAGCAGGTCGTGACGGAGGCCGGGAAAGCGCGCGCCGATTTCGCCGCTGATCCAGTCCACGACCTGAGAGTTGCCATACGGCGCTGCCGCTCGATGGCCGAGGGCTTTCGCGCGCTAGACCCGGTGCCTACCTGGGACAAGATGCGGCGGGCCGCCAAGGGCCTCTTCTCCGCGCTGGGGGAGTTGCGCGATACCCAGGTGCTGATGGAATGGGTGACGAAGCTTAGCCCGGCGGACGATCCTGCCGGCCGCAAGCTGCTGGCCCACTGCGAGGCGCGCGAGCAGCAACTCAAATCGACGGCCGCCGAGGCGTTGCGCGACTTCGACTTCAAGCAGTGGATGCGTTGGGCGGCCACTCTGGAGGCGCGTTCCCGCCGGCTTTCACGCCATCAGAAGCTGTTCGAGGTGGTGGCGCTGGAAAAATGGCTGCAAGCCCGCAATCTGCATTCGGCGGCTCTGCGCAACCGCAGCCAGACGAGCTGGCACCAGCTCCGCATCGGCGTCAAGCGCTTCCGCTACCTGGTCGAAAACTTCCTGCCGCAACAGCACGAACAGTGGATCAAGGATCTGAAAACAATACAGGACGCGCTCGGCGAAGTGCATGATCTGGACGTCCTCTGGGCCACCGCGCTCGAGGCGCATGCCTTCAGCGACGCGGAGGAACGAGTCCGCTGGAGGGCCGTGGTCTCTACCGAGCGGGAGAAGCGCATCCAGCGCTACCGCGAACTGATGGTCGGCCCCGGGTCGCTGTGGCTCCGCTGGAGAGACGGCCTGCCCAAGGGCGAGCCGCTGCGCCGGGCCGTACTGAACCGCTTCCGCATCCTCATCCCGTTGCTGTGTCCGGATCGCCGCCATACCGAGCATGTGCTCCGTTTGAGCCTGGAGCTTTACCAGGGACTGCGCGGCTCCGGGATTCTGAACATCGGCGAATACGATGGAACCGGTGCGGAGGAGTTGTTGACCGTGGCCTCGCTGGCGCACGGAGTCCGCAGCGCTCCTGAGGCTGTCCGCAAGGCGGGCTGGCGGTTGCTGAAACGGTTGAAGCCGCCTCCGGGATGGACGGAGGAGCAGTTGCGCGTTGCCCGGCTGATCGGCCGCTACCATCGCGGCGCCCTGCCGGGAAGCGGCCAGAAGAGCTACGCCAAGCTGCCGGCCGCGGCGCGCGCGACGGTCGATGCGCTGGCCGGGATTCTGCGGCTGGCCGACCGCCTTGACGACAAGCACGATCAGTCGATCCGCCGGGTTCAAATCGAGCGCAGCGACGGTTTCGTAGTGATTCGCGCCGAAGGTTATCGCGAGCTTACCCGCCCAGCCGAGCATGTGGCGGCCGCTCGGCATCTGCTGGAAACCGTCTGCGAGATGCCGGTGTTGCTAAAGCCGATGGAATAGACTGCGTCGTTTCACGTTTCACGTTTCACGAGTGTGAGTCTTCTGGAAACTTGAAACTCGAAACTTGAAACTCTAAACTGTCATTCCAGCGTAGGCCCGGTCGCCCTCGGCCGGGCAGGCGAGCGAAGCTCGCCTCGTTCGTGAAACGTGAAACGTGAAACGAAAGGCGGTTCAGCGAAGAGCTGTACCCTGGAAACTAGAAACTCGAAACTTGAAACTGCTTTCCTCACAGTCCCAGATAGGCGCGGCGGACCTCTTCGCTGTTGGCCACCTCGCGGGCGCAGCCTTGCATGTGCACGCGGCCTTCGGCCAGGACGTAGGTATAGTCGCTCAGGGCGAGCGCCAGATGGATGTTCTGTTCCACCAGCACCATGGTCAGGCCTTCCTGCTTGAGCTTCTTCAGGGTGAGGAACAGCTGCTGTGCCAGTACCGGGGCGAGCCCCAGGGAGAGCTCGTCGATCATCAGCACGCGCGGTTCCTCCATCAGGCCGCGGCCCACGGCGAGCATCTGCTGCTCGCCTCCGGAGAGCGTGGCCGAGCGCTGACGCCGTCGCTGCTCGAGGCGGGGAAAGAGCTCGAAGACACGGCTCATGTTCTGCTTCATGTGCCCGCGCGCGCGGCGTGAATAAGCGCCCAGTTCGAGATTCTCCTGCACGGTCAGCGCGCCGAACAGTTGCCGCCCTTCGGGAACAAGTACCAGGCCGCGTTCGGCCTTGGCGTGGGGCGGCATGCGGGTGACGTCTTCGCCGTCGAACAGAATCCGCCCGCCCCAGGGGCGCACCGATCCCATCATGGTGCGCAGGGTGGTGGTCTTGCCGGCGCCGTTGGCTCCGATGATGGTAGTCAGCTTGCCGGCGCGCACGCTGAGCGAAATGCCCCAGAGCACCTGGATCTCCCCGTACCCGGATTCAAGTTCCTGGATTTCAACCGGCGTGCTCATCCGTTCGTCTCCATGAGCTTTTCGGCAATGTTCGGGTCGCCCAGGTAAGCTTCCACCACCTGCGGGTCGCGGGCCACTTCGGCGGGCGCGCCCTCGGCGATCTTCTCGCCGAAGTTCAGCACAATGATCCGCTCGGAGAGATTCATGATGGCCTGCATGAGGTGCTCGATCATGAATACGGAGATCCCGCGCTGGCGGATGGCGCGAATGATTTCGATCATGTGCGCCACCTCCGACGGATTCAGTCCGGCCAGAACTTCATCCAACAGAATCGCCTTGGGCCGCGCGGCCAGCGCCCGCGCCACCTCCAAGCGCTTCTTGCCGGCGATGGTGAGCTCGCGCGCCAGCGTGTGCGCGCGGTGAGCGAGGTCGACTTCTTCCAGCACCTTGTGGGCGACCACGGCGGCCTGCTTGAGCGGCAGGTCCTCGGGGCCAAAGCAGGCGCCGACGATCACGTTGTCCAGCACCGTAAGCTGGTTCAGCGGCTTGACGATCTGGTGAGTGCGAGCCAGGCCGCGGTGGGCAATCTTATTCGGCGCCAGTCCGGTCACGTCTGCCCCGGCGAAAAAAATCTTTCCGCCGTCCGGCTTGAAGATGCCGTTGATCAGATTGAACAGGGTCGTCTTGCCCGCGCCGTTCGGCCCGATGAGGCCGACGATCTCAGCCTCGCCGATGGCGAAGCTCACGTTGGCAACGGCGCGCAGCCCGCCGAAGCTCTTGCTTACCTCGCGAACCTCCAGCAGCGGGCTCACTCCAGCACCTTCTGCGTTCTGGGCAGCAGGCGGTAGAGCCATCCCACCAGCCCCTCGGGCACAAACAGGATGATGACCAGCAGCATTCCTCCCGCGATCACCAGGTGAAAGTTGGTGAGAGTGGGCGAGGTCAGCAGGTATCCGCGCAACTGCTCGTAGAGGGCCGCTCCCAGCAGGGCGCCGGCGACCGTGCCCTGCCCGCCCAGCATGATCATTACGATGGCTTCGATCGAGAGCGTCAGATCGAAAGCGCCGCCGGGATCGATCATGCCGTTCTTGAAGAAGACCAGCGCTCCGGCTACAGCCGGCAGAAAAGCGGAGAGGGCGTAGATGCGGGCTTTATACAGCGTGGTGTTGACTCCGAGCACCACCGCCGCATCCTCGTCCTCGCGAATGGCGAAGAGCCCGAGCCCGAACTTCGAGTTCTTGACGAACAGGCTCAAGCAGAGCGAGAGGCCCATCACGATGTCGACCATCACGTAGGCGACCCAGACGGCGCGCATCGGCCCGCCCAACGGCGCATAGGTATCCATCGCCACATAAAGGCCGGCCGAGCGTCCCCAGGGGCTGAAGTTGGAAATGAATGCCTGTACCGCCTCCAGCACGCCGATGGTGGCCAGCGCGAAGTACGCTCCCCGCAAGCGAAGAATGGCCAACCCTAGAACCAGGGCAAGAAGAGTGACCGCCACGCCCGCCACCAGCGCAGCTACGATCAGGGACCATCCCTTCACGGCGGTCAGGTAAAGTCCGAAGTAGCCTCCCAGCCCGAAGAAAAGGACATTGCCGAAATTGACGTAGCCGGTATAGCCGATCATGAGGTTGAGATTGCTGGCCAGGGCGATGGCCACGGCGATGAGGATGAGGTCTTCGCGCAGCGGTGCGTCATTGCTGGCCAGGGGCAGGCCGGCGAACACCACGGTCAGGGCCACGATGATCCAGAAGGAGGGCCGCTTCAGCATCAGGCGGCCTTCCCGAACATTCCGCGCGGGAATGCGATCAGCGCCAGGACGAAGAGCCCGAACTCGATGGCGGGAATCCAGCTGACGGCGATAAAGGGCGTGACCGCGCCCTCCAGCAGTCCCAGCAGGATGCCGGCCACCAGCGCGCCGATCGGCTTGCCCAGCCCGGCCAGCACCGTAACCACAAAGCTCTTCAACTGGTAGTTGGAACCGGAGAGCACGGTGAACGGGAACAGCGTGGCGACCAGCCCGCCGGAGGCTGCCGCCAGCCCGACACCCAGTCCGAAGGCGACGGTCAGCACCCGGGTCGAGGAAATTCCCATCAGCTCGGCCGAGTCGCGATTGTCCGCTACCGCGCGAATGGCCTTGCCGAAGCGCGTGTAATACAGGAAAAGCTGCAGTCCGCCGGCCATCACGATAGATGCCAGCGCGGCGGCAAGGTGTCCGCCGGTAAACGTGTACGGGCCGATGGTGATTCCCGGCAGGCTGAAGTCCACGTTATACGGGCTGGTGCTCCAAAGCGTGGTGCCCAGCCCGATCAGAATCATGTTCACGGCGAAGGTGGAGAGCAGGCTGGTCAGAATGGGACGGCCGACGACGCGGTGCACGGCGATCCAGTAGATACCCATGCCGCACAGGAAGCCGACAGCGAGGATCGGCAGCAACAGAAGATAAGGATTCACGCTGAAAAAATTGAACAGGAAAAACAGGCCGAACATTCCGAAGGCGATCATCACCCCATGCGCCAGGTTGATGACGTTCATCACGCCCCAGATGAGATTCAGGCCCATAGCCGCCAGCCCGTAAACGCAGCCGACCAGGAGACCGTCGAACATCGAGGCCAGAACTCCAAGCATGTCTTGCACCTGAAATACGACTTCGCTGCACTACGTCTGCTTGCTCGCGGAGCAAGCGCGCCGGCTCCGGCACGCTTGCCCCCCGGAGCTACTTCCCCGCTACCGCCGTATTCTCGCCGGGTAACGGAAAGACAATGGCCGCCGATTGCACATCATTCGGCCACACGACCTGCTTATCCAGCTTTCCCGATCTGTCCTTCTGCCACTGGATCAGGACCATGGTGTGCGCCAGTTGCAGACCGTGGCGGCTGGGCTCGGTGGCG
The DNA here is from genome assembly GCA_963791145.1 of uncultured Acidobacteriota bacterium. Taxonomy (GTDB): domain Bacteria; phylum Acidobacteriota; class Terriglobia; order Terriglobales; family Acidobacteriaceae; genus CAWBRT01. The sequence goes on from CAWBRT010000003.1 coordinate 104,177, forward strand.
AACTTTATCTTCCCGAAGAAGGTGGTGTAATCGGCCGAATTCAGGGCCGCCGCCACTTTGTCGCTATCCAGCGAGCCTGCCTGTTCGATGGCATGCTGCAGGATCAAACCGGCGGCATAGCCCTCGGCCGCCCGATAGCCCGGGTCGATATGGTACGCGGCCAGATAAGCTCGCGTGAAATCGGCGCCGGTGGGGCCGAACTGCGGCTGGAACTTCGACTGCGGCTCCCATTGCGAGGGACCGGTCACGCCGTCGGCAGCCTCGCCGAGCTGCGCGAACTGCGGACTGTCGGGCGCAACCAGCAGCGAGATGAACTCGATGTTGGCTTTGTGGGCGTGGATCTGCCTGGCCAGCGTGGCCCCATCGGCGAAGTGGCTGCCGCCGATCAGCGCCGTCGCCTTGGCGGCGATCACCTTGTCGATGATCGGGCCGAAGTCAGGAGTGTTGGAAGGATAGGACTCATCGAAGACGATCTTCAATCCCAACTCCCGCGCATGGGCACGGGCGGCCGTAGCCGTAGCCGTGGAAAAGCTGTCATCGCCGTAGACCAGCGCCACCCGGGCATTCGGATCCTTGGCTTTCAGCACATCCAGCGCACCGGCCAGATATTGATTGGCAGGAGATATCCCCTGGAATAGATACTTGTTCCCCAGGCTATAGGTCTTCTCCTCGGCCGCGGTGGTGATCATGATGCGCCGGTTCTGCTCGCTGACGATGGCCGCGGTGGCCGTCAGACCGGAAGAATAGGGTCCCAGCAGGAAGTCCGACTTATCCTGCACCACCAGCCGCGTGTAAAGCTGCTGAACGCGCTGCGGGTTGGACTCGTCGTCATAGCTGGCGAACTTGACCTGATAACTCTTGCCGCCCGCCTTGATGCCACCGGCGGCATTCACCTGATCGCGCCAGAGTTCGTAGCCGTGCAGTTGTTCCATCGCCTCGACATTCAAGCTGCCGGTGCGCGATACGGTGAATCCGATGTTTATGGTCTGCGCGCTTCCGGAGGCCGCCAGCGCCAACGCCAGAAACGCAACTGCCGCGATATACATCTTTCTCATGCAACACCCCCCAATACCACCTGCGCTGTTTGCGCTCTTCCGATGCCTAATGCTCAAAGCGAATGCCGGGCTCACTTCCCCGCCATTACCGGCTGCCCGTGACGCAGCGGAAAGACGACGGCCGCGGTTCTCGCCGCATCGGGCCAGACCACCTGCTTCTCCAGCTTTCCTACCTTGTCCTTCTGCCACTGTCCGAGCACCATGGTGTGAGCGATCTGCAATCCGTGGCGATTGGCCTCGGTAGCGAACTTGGTGCGGCCAAAGAAAGTGGTGGCATCGGTAGCGTTCATGGCGGCGGCCACCTTGGCGCTATCCAGCGATCCCGCCTGCTCGATGGCGTGCTGCAGGATCAGTCCGGCGGCATATCCTCCAGCCGACTCGTAGCTGGGAGCCGCGTTGAACTTGGCCTGATAGGACTTCACGAATTCGGCGCTGGTAGGCCCAAACTGCGGGTGGAAGTTCGACTGCTCGGCCCATTGCGAGGGGAACGTAATGCCGTCGGCGGCTGCGCCGAGTTCCGCGAACTTCGGAGCGTCAGGGGCGACCAGCAGGGTAATCAATTCGAGGTTGGCCCTGTGGTCGTAAACCTGTCTTGCCAGCGTGGAACCATCCGCGTAATGGGCGCCTCCGACCAACGCCGTCGGCTTGGCCGCGATCATTTTGTCGATGATGGGACCGAAATCGGTAGTCTTGGGGTCGTAAGCTTCGTCGAAGACGATTTTCAAGCCAATCTTCTGCGCATAGGTGCGGGTAGCCGTGGCCACGGCTGAGGCAAAGCTTTCATCGGCATAAACAAGCGCGATGCGGCTGTTCGGGTCTTTAGCTTTCATAAGATCCAGAGCGCTGGTCAGATACTGGTCGGCCGGAGTGAACATCTGAAACAGGTACTTGTTGCCGAGGGTATAGGTTTTGCCTTCAGCTGCGCCGGTGGTGATCATGATGCGCCCGTTCTGCTCGCTCACGATGGTGGCGGTCGCGGTCAGCTGCGACGAGAAAGGGCTGAACAGGAAGTTCGCCTTGTCCTGCAGGATCATGCGGGTGTAGAACTGCTGCACGCGTTGCGCATTCGACTCGTCGTCGTAATTGACGAAGTTGACTTTGTAGCTCTTGCCGCCCGCCTTAATGCCTCCGGCGGCGTTGACTTGGTCGCGCCACAGCTCAAAGCCATGCAGTTGTTCCATGGAGTCGACGTTCAAGGCGCCGGTTCGCGACACCGTGAAGCCGATGGTTATTGTCTGCGCGCTTCCGGAGGCCACCAGCACCAATGCCAGAAACGCGACTGCCACTACATATATTTTTTTCATCGAGCCCCCCCACCGCTGCTGCGTGCGGTCTGACTTCTGTGATGACAAACGCCATAAAGCGAGATGCAAGTTCAGGAACTCAGGCTGCCCCGGCGAACGCGGGGACCAGCAGCTCGGAACTGGATCCGCCCGCAGCTCGGAAGGCGGACCGAATCCACTAGCTCGGGAGACGATGGAAACGGCTGGAGGCAAAGGGATGCCGGGCTTGGAGCTTTACCGACACCATGCTGAATTGATATCTTGCGGTTGACCGTCCGGCGTGCAGCACAACCACACATGCGCCTGGACCTCAGGGATGAACGATTGAAACCTGACCCGATTGCGCGATCGCCCTTTGCCAAGGACCTCGGCTTCGAGCTGCTGGAATTCGAGGCCGGAAAAGCAGTCGTTGCCGTAACCATGATCGACCGCCTGAAGAATCTGCGCGGCGTGGCTCACGGTGGCCTGACGGCGACCCTGCTGGACATGGCCATGGGAATCGCCGTGCGCAGCCCGGCGGGGGAGTGGACTCCGGAGGGAACCGTCACCCTGAACGTCCATTTCATGCTGCCCGGCCAAGGACGCCTGGTGGCCGAAGGACGCTTGCTGAAGGCGGGAAACAGCGTGGCCTTCGCCGAGGGAGAGGTTCGCAATGAGCAGGGCGTGATGGTGGCCAAAGCCACGGCCACCTTCAAGATCGTGCGCCGGAGCCCTTCGCCAAAACAAATGGATTCAGACGGCGGCGGCTCGGGCCGAAGCTGAAATCATTTTTGATTTTCGAGTTTTGATTTCTGATTGGATCCGAGAAATGTCGTCTTTCAATCAAAAATCAAATTTCAATCAAAAATCGAAAATCCCAGAAGGGTTTCGTTTTGCCATTCGTTAAGCTCGCGCATTCGCCCCTGGCGGGCGGTCCCGCCGAAATTTACTACCGCGAATTCGGCTCCGGTGACTCCGGCGTGGCGCTGGTGTTTCTGCACGGTGGATGGGGCTACGAAATCTATCCCATCGATGCGCAACTCGATATCATTGGCAACGCTCGCGTGCTGATCCCGGACCGCGCAGGCTACGGCCGCTCCACCAAGCCTGCCGTCTTTGGCATCGACTTCCACCGCCGCGCCGCCGAGGAAACGCTTCAGGTGCTCGACTCGCTCCACATCGGCAAGGTGGTCTTTTGGGGACACAGCGACGGGGCAGTGATCGCTGCTCGGCTCGGGCTGGACTGGCCGGAACGATGCCTGGGGCTGGTTCTGGAGGCCTTTCATTACTATCCCGAGAAGCGCGTCTCGCGCGGGTTCTTCCAGGCCATGGCGGCCGCTCCGGAAACCTTCGGCCGGCGCGTCACCGACGTGCTGCGGCACGAGCACGGAGATCCCTACTGGCGCGAGCTGCTGCACAATGAAGGCGAGACTTGGCTGGAGCTGGCAGCCGGCGCAGAAAATGGCGTAAAGGATCTTTACCAGGGCAGGCTTTCGCAACTCACCGTGCCTGTGGCATTCCTGCACGGAGCCAGCGACCCGCGCACAGGCCCCGGAGAGCTCGACGAAGTGCGCCGGCAACTCCCGTCCGCGGCCATGCACATCGTAGAGGGTGCCGGGCACAGCCCGCACAGCGAACCAGCCTCGGCCGGCGAGTGTCGGCGGGTGCTACTGGACGCACTGGCCCGCTGGCACTTATGAGCCGCCAGCAAACCACCTCGCTGTGATCCTGCCGGGGGCCCCAGCAAGCGCGGTTTTGGCTTGCCGGGGGCGGAAGCCCCGTATAATCCGGAGTTCGATTTTGCTACCATGCTTCTGATCAAGTTTGCGTTAAATAAAGCGGAACCAGAGATGATGTATCCCCAAAAGATGAACGTCATTCCGAGCGAGCGACGCGCTTCTCTGCGTCGCGAGTCGAGGAATCTTGTGTTTTTCCCAATTAAACACAAGATCCCTCCACTCCGCTCCTCCACCCCAACAACTGCAAAGACGGCCGTTGTTGGGGACCCCGGTCTCGCTCCGGTCGGGATGACGGTCCTTCACGGGATACACTTGCTGTACTTTCGCTCTGAGAACCGTGGACTCGCGGATGCTGTCCGCCAAAATCGCCTGAGTTTATAAAGGAGCCGGAATGGCTGGGACATCGTCAGGACTGGAACTTCGTGCGGCACTCATCAAGGTCGTTGGAGAAAAGGGCTGTCTCTTTGAGCCGGCCGATACGGCTGCTTACTGTGAAGATTATCGCCAGCTGTACAAGGGGCGGGTGCAGGCGGTGGTGCGTCCCGCCAGCGCCGAAGAGGTGGCAGCGGTAGTGCGCCTGTGCGCGGAGAGACGCATCGGGATCGTGCCGCAGGGAGGCAACACCAGTCTCGTGGCCGGCGCAGTGCCCAGCGAAGACGGCAGCCAGATCGTGCTCGCCATGGGCCGCATGAACAAGATTCGCGAGATCGATCCGGTCGATCTGACCATGACCATCGAGGCCGGCGTGGTGCTGAAGACCGCGCAGGAGGCGGTGCTGGCCGAGAACTGCATGCTGCCGATGTCGATGTCATCGGAGGGCTCGGCGCAGATTGGCGGCGTGCTGGCAGTCAATGCCGGCGGCAACAACACCGTGCGCTACGGCAACGCGCGCGACCTGGTGCTCGGGCTGGAGGTGGTGCTGCCCAACGGCGACATCTGGAACGGTTTGCGGCGGCTGCGCAAGGACAATACCGGCTACTGCCTGCGCCAGCTCTTTGTCGGCTCCGAAGGGACGCTCGGCATCATTACCGGCGGCCGTCCTCAAGCTGGTTCCCCGCCCGCGCGAGCTGGCCGTGGCGCTCTGCGCCGTGCCCTCCGAACAGGCCGCGCTCGACTTGTTTGTGCTCGCCCGCCAGCACCATCACGAGGCCATTCAGGCCTTCGAATACATGTCCGGCGCGGGATTGAGAATGGTGCTCAAGAATGTTGCCGACACGCATCTTCCCCTGGAGCAGCCGGCCGACCACTACGTGCTGCTGGAGCTGGCGGACGTGGCGGCGGACACGAACCTGCGCGAGAAGCTGGAAGAAACGCTGGGCAAGGCGATGGATGCCGGCCTGGTGCTGGACGCCGTTCTGGCCGGAAGCGCGGCCGAGCGCCTGGCGCTGTGGAAGCTGCGCGAGGAACATACCGAAGGCGCACAAGCGCGAAGGCATCAACGTGAAGAATGACGTCACCGTGCCGGTATCGAAGCTGGCGCAGTTCCTGGTGCTGGCCACAGAGGCATGCCAGCGCCGCTTCCCTGGCATCCGCTGCGTTCCCTTCGGCCACATGGGCGACGGCAACATCCACTTCAACTTGGTGCAACCCGAAGGCAGCAGCGGGCCCGAGTTCCTGCGCCAGAGCCACGACATCATGGACACCATCAACGAAGTCGTGCGCAAGTTCGACGGCAGCTTTTCCGCCGAGCACGGCGTGGGAAAGCTCAAGCCTTACCTGGTGAAGGAGTGGCGCGGCGGCGCCGAGCTGGAAACCATGCAGCGCATCAAGGCGGCACTGGATCCCTTGGGAATCATGAATCCCAGGCAAGGTGCTGCCGGATAGGGGTTAGGGAATAGGGATTAGGGATTAGAACAGTTTAAGAATTGATGTACCCGATCAAAAACACGGAGTGTCACTCCGGAGTCATCGGCCTCAGCGACGTATAGCAAACACCCGACTTTTCGGTCTCAAGTTTGGGGAAAATCATGGTTGACCTACGCTTACACAAGAAGGCTCACAAACTTGAAAGATGCCCCGCATGTGGCGGAATGATGCGGCTCCGTTGGGATACGTACACCTGCGAAAAGTGCGGGCATTTTAGGCAGGATATTATGTTGCACGATAACGTTGAGCGGGATGACCCGACGAACCTGAAAGATTGCGACTGTGAATACTGTTTAAGAGAACTGGGGCGTTCCTAGCCTTGCGATTGACGCAAGCCGAGCGCGGCGGATGGGCTTTGGTACGAAAACGGAAATCCCCCGATTGTTCGTGATCGAAGCGGGAGGGCGGAATGGTGAAGAAGGATGGATATGAATATTTTCAAAATCTGATCTTTCAGGAAATCGATGCCCTCGAAACGGCTGCTGACCGACGAATGGTCGAAGTGAGAATAATGTTTTCAGAAGAAGACGTGCGCATGGCTGCGGCACGCGGAATAAACTGGCCGCGTCAGTGCACGGTGATGATCCCAGAGGCGCGTTTGCTTGAAATCGAGCCTGACCGAACAAAATGGTCAGAAACAGCGAGGGAAATATTTGAACGGGGACTCCGCGTGAGAGAGAGTCAAATTCACCAAATAATGAAGCGGCGGGAAGAGCGTGGCAGCGATGCTTAAGAATACAGAATTGCGAGAAGCCGCTTACGGCTGGATGAAAAGCCTATCTTCTGGTAGTTACTTTAATCACGCTGACACCTATGGATTTCTTGAGACGAATTTCGCAAAGGAGTGCAGCGAGCGAGGTGATGCCGACAGGGAGCCGCGCTACAAAAATGACGCCCGTTGGGCCGTTCACGATGCCCTGCGCGACAAGATCATTAAGAAATCCGGGATTCTCGGACGGTTCCAAAGACTGTAAATTCCAAAGCAGCCCACTACTCTACCATCGCTATTTCCTTAGCAGATGTCGAGTGGCCCACATTTGCCTGCTTTTGGCAAATGTGGGTTCGCTTAATGCAGGCACCCAGCGCTTGATCGCTTCTTCCTAATCCCTGAGCCCTACCCCTAATCCCTAGTGAAACAGCCTTCCTCCGTTGACGTTATAGGCTTGGCCGGTAATGAAGTTGGCCTCATCAGATGCCAGGAAGGCGACCAGGTTAGCTACGTCTTCCGGTTCCGCGATCCTGCCCAGCGGAGTGGCCTCCGCCTGCTTCTTGAGCAGCCCGGCACGAAACTCTTCGTAAGGAATGCCCTTCTTTTCCGCCTCGGCGCGCTCCCAATAACTCAGCCGGCCGGTGTTGATCATTCCCGGGCAGACGACATTCACGGTAATGCCGTAGGGCGCGAGGTCAAGGGCGGAGCCCTGTGTCAGCCCGACCACGGCGAACTTCGAGGCGGTGTAGGCGGCCTGGTGCAGGCCGGCCGTCTTGGAGACGTTCGAGCCAATATTAATGATGCGTCCGCCTTTGCCTAGCCGAATCATTTCGCGGCTCACCAGCTTGGTCAGCAGGAACACGGCGGTGGTGTTGATCGCCAGGAAGTGGTTCCAGACTTCTTCGTCGAGCTCGGTGACCGGAACCCTGTCGCGGCCCATGATGGCGCGGGCGTTGTTGACCAGGATGTCGATGCGGCCATAATGCTCGATCGCATGCTTGACCATGCCGCGTATCTGCTCGGCGATTTCAGGTCGCAGGGAATCATCAGGCACTGGACGCCGGTGGCGCGGAGTTCCTCGAGCGACACTTTCGATGCCTCGCCATCCGCTTTCCACCTCCGCCGGCGGAAGGTCCGCAGGCTTTCGCGGCACGTCCGTCAGCACCAGGTTCGCGCCCAGACTCGCCAACTTCAGGGCGATCGAACGCCCCACGCTTTTCATTCCCCCGGCGCCGGTAATCAGCGCCACTTTGCCCTTCAGTCCCGACATCGTGTTCTCTCCTCCCTGAATCGGTCGCTTGCCCGCTTCCCGCAATGGCTAAAGCCCTGTTCTGACGGCGCGAAACGGCACAGCTGAAGCCCTGCCCAGATACAAGACTCTTATGCCTCAGTCCCGCGGCTGATACAGGACTGTGCCGAAGACATGCACCGGTTTTCAATCAGGCTGTAATCACTAACCCCTCTTCTCTATCCCCTATCCCCTATTCCCCGATCCCTACTTCAGCACTCCCGCGAGCGCCTGGCCGGTATAGGACTTGCGAATGCGCGCCACCTGCTCGGGCGTGCCCTGCGCCACCAGCCGTCCGCCCTCCTCGCCGCCCTCCGGACCAAGGTCAATGATCCAGTCCGCGTTGCGGATCACGTCGAGATGGTGCTCGATGATGACGACCGTGTTGCCCAGGTCAGTGAGCCGGTGCAGCACGTCCAGAAGTTTGGTGACATCCTCGAAGTGCAGACCGGTGGTGGGCTCGTCGAGCAGGTAGAGCGTGCGCCCGGTCTGGCGCTTGCTGAGCTCGCGCGCCAGCTTGATGCGCTGCGCTTCGCCGCCGGAGAGCGTAACCGACGATTGTCCCAGGTGTATGTAGCCGAGGCCGACGTCGACCAGCGTCTGCAGCTTCTGCCGCGCCTGGGGAATGTTCTCCAGCACCGTGAGCGCGTCGGCGATGGGCGTGTCCAGCAGGTCGGCGATGGAGTATCCCTTGTACTTCACCGCCAGCGTCTCGTGGTTGTAGCGCTTGCCGCCGCAGACCTCGCACAGCACATAGACGTCGGGCAGGAAATTCATTTCGATGCGGCGCTCGCCCTCGCCCTGGCAGGCTTCGCAGCGTCCGCCGGCAACGTTGAAGGAAAAGCGTCCGGCCTTGTAGCCGCGCTCGCGCGACTCCGGCAGCATGGCGTAGAGCTCGCGGATGTTGGTGAACACGCCGGTGTAGGTCGCCGGATTGGAGCGCGGCGTGCGTCCGATGGGCGACTGGTCGATGCGGATCACCTTGTCGATCTGCTCCGCTCCCTGTGATGGCGCGGTGCTTGCCCGGCTCTTCGCGCGAGCGGTAGAGCTGGCGCGCCAGCGCGCGATAGAGAATGTCATTCACCAGGGTCGATTTTCCCGAGCCGGAGACGCCGGTCACCACCGTCATCACCCCCAGCGGAAAGCTTACGTCCAGGTTCTTCAGGTTGTTGTCGCTGCGCGCCCAGCATCGCGATGGCCTGGCCGTTCGGCTGGCGCCGCTGGTCGCGGACCGGGATCTGCTTGCGTCCGCTGATGTACTGCCCGGTCAGCGACTCCGGCTCGTCGGCGATCTGGCTGGGAGTTCCGGCGGCGACCACGGCTCCGCCGTGGCGGCCTGCGCCCGGGCCCAGATCGATGACGTAATCGGCGCGGCGGATGGTCTCTTCATCGTGCTCGACGACCAGCACGGTATTGCCCAGGTCGCGCAGCGATTCCAGCGACTGCAGCAGCCGCGCATTGTCGCGATGGTGCAGCCCGATCGAAGGCTCGTCGAGCACGTAGAGCACGCCGCGCAGCTTGGAGCCGATCTGGGTGGCCAGGCGGATGCGCTGGCCTTCGCCGCCGGAGAGCGTGGCCGCCGAACGGTCCAGCGAGATGTAGCCCAGCCCGACGTGATGCAGAAAGCCCAGCCGCTCGCCGATCTCGCGCAGCACGCGGCCGGCGATCTTCTCTTCCCGCTCGTTCAATCGGACGGCCGCGACCGCCTCCATGGCGCGCGTCACCGGCAGCGCGGTGAAATCGGCGATGGACATGCCGTTGACGTTCACGGCCAGGCTCTCCGGACGCAGCCGCCGGCCCTGGCAGCGCGGGCACGGAGTGGCCGACATGTAGTTCAGCAGCCACTCGCGATAGCTGTCGGAGTTCGACTCTTCCATCATCTGCCGCAGGAAAGTGAAGACTCCGCGGAATGCCGCCTGTCGCCGAAGACGTTCTTGACCATTGCGCTCGGCGGGCCCCGGCCCGTAAGCGGGGCCGCCTTTGCATTTGCCGGGGTAGAAAGCCATAAAGACCAGGTTCTGCACCGCCGGCGGAAGCTGCTCGAATGGGGTGGCGAGATCGAAGCCCTGGTGCTCGGCCGCGCGTTTCAGCATGGACTGCAAGTAGGTGGAGCCGCTGCCCGGTCCCAGGCCGCCATCGAGCAGCGGCTTCGACCAGTCGACCACGACCTTGGCGGGATCGAAGTCATACTTCGAGCCCAGGCCGTTGCATTCCGGGCAGGCGCCATACACGCTGTTGAAGGAAAACGAGCGCGGCTCCATCTGCGGGACATTGATGCCGCACGTCCGGGCAAGCCATGCGCGAGGAGTAGAGCCGCTCTTCCGCCTGGCCCACCACGCTACCTGCACCAGTCCCTGCCCCAGCTTCATGGCGACTTCGACGGAATTGGCCAGGCGGCGCTCGATACCGGGCTTCAGCAGCAGCCGGTCGACCACCACTTCGATGGTGTGGTTGCGGCGCTTGTCGAGCCCGTATGTCGTCTTCCAGGTTGACCAGCTCGCCGTCGATGCGGGCGCGGGTGAATCCGTGCTGGGCCAGCTTCTCCAGCTCCTTCTTGAACTCGCCCTTGCGCCCGCGCACCAGCGGGGCCAGCAGCATGATGCGCACCTGCTCGCTCTCGGGCCCCCGGCCCCGCTCAGCGGGGCCGTTTTTGCGTTGGCTGGGGTGGAGGTAGCCATACTCAGCAGACGGTCGACGATCTGCTCCGCCGACTGCGGAGAGATCTCCCGGCCGCAATTGGGGCAGTGGGGAAGCCCTATGGAGGAGTAGAGCAGGCGCAAATAGTCGTAAATCTCGGTGATTGTCCCTACTGTGGAGCGGGGGCTGCGGCTGGTAGTCTTCTGTTCAATGGAGATGGAGGGGCTGAGGCCGTCAATGGCATCCACGTCCGGCCGCTCCAGTTGGTCGAGGAATTGGCGCGCGTAGGCCGACAGCGTCTCGACGTAGCGGCGCTGGCCCTCGGCATAGATGGTGTCGAAGGCGAGCGACGACTTGCCCGAGCCGCTGAGCCCGGTAATCACCGTCAGTGAATTGCGGGGAATCTCGACGTAGATATTTTTCAGATTATGCTGGCGCGCCCCGCGCACCGATATCTTCGTGATCGGCATTCCAAAAGTACGATTGCGGCAGGACCAAGGACAAGACCCACGGAGACGTGGACATTGCACCGGCGAGACCGCAGATTAAGAAAGACATTTCGAACCAGGTATCTTAGAAGGCAACACAGGCGGACGTCAAACCCGGCGACAATACAGCTTGCGGAAAAACGCGCCGGAGCAGGGTCGGATTGGCGACGGAATTATTGCGAATCAGTGAATTCTGGACAGACGGTTCCGTATTTTCTTGTCCTTGAGAGTATAGCAGTTTAAGTTCTTGCCATCATCCGATTGCATCAAAAGGACAGGTGGGGTTGTTGGGCTTGTAAGTTTTCGCGCACTCCTGTGGAGTTCTCAACGACGGCGAATGCGGCTGTTGCTGCGAAGCGAGACTTCAGCAGATGCGGCGCCTGGTAGAGGTAGGAGACTTGAATACTTTAGTGAGCTCCGCTGCGCTTGGGTTTACGATCATTGGCTCGTTGGCTTTTGGTATCGGCTTGGGTTATCTCGGCATCGTCGGAATTCTGCACGCCATGACCCGCACCCGCCCCGCCGAAAAAACTTCTCCTGCCGCCCTGGCTACCACCGCCGGCGGTTCCTCCGGCAGTTAGCGCTTCCGCAAGAGCTGTCCGCCGCGCTCGCTCCATGCAAGCACGACTTTTGCTGCTGCAAGGTCGCTCTTCTTACCTACGCCCCAAACAAAACCCCCATCCCCGCTGCGCGGAGATGGGGGTATCAAGCAACAACCGGTTGACTATCCTCCGGAGCTTCCGACGAAGGCTTCTTTCTGCAGTTCAGCTTCGGACTGGTCGGCTACCCGTTGCTGCTCGGCCAGCATATTGTCCGCATCCTTGTCGGGCGGCGGAGCCGAGACTTCTCCGGGTATGGTCGAGGTATCCGGGGCCGCGGGCATTCCGGCCTTGCCGGAATTGTTTGCCAGTTCCCCGAGACCGCTGTCCAGCCGCTCGAGGAAGCTGTTGTACATCTCCTGCAGGCCCTGCACGCCAACTGCTACCTGCTGGCCGGTGGCACAATCGCCAGGTTTGCTGGCGAGAATGCTGACGGTCACCATGTTGTTCTGGTCCGGAGCATTCGCAGTCCGGAAGATCAGGTCTCCTGGCGTCAGATTGCACTCCTGGCCATCGGCCACTACCGGCAGGGACGTGGAGACAATGAACGGGTTGTGGGTTAACGCCGGGGGCATGTCTTCCACGGAGGGGGCCGGCGCACCCGCACTTGGCGGAGGAGTATACGAAGCCGTCGCCGGTGGCGGTGCTGCAGCCGGTCCAGCCGCAGCCATGGCCTGCGGGGCGGCGGCCTGTTGCGCTAAGGCTTCCCGTTCCGCCAGTGTCCGCTGCACCTCCTGAGCGATAAGCTCCTTCACTTCCGGACTCATTGTCATCTGGGCACTCGCCGGTGGCGGGGCTTCCGCCACTGCCTGCGCCTGCGCGGCGGCTCTGGCATCGGCACGGGCGTCATAAGCGGCCGCTAAATTCGCCGCCAACAGGAAGTCGGTCAGCCACAGCGATGGCCGCGGATACACAGGATAGGGAGTGAAATACGCTCCGTAGTAGCCGTGCCAAGGCCTGCCAACCCAGCCCCAACGATAGGGAACCGGCGCTCCCCACGGTCTGTGCGCCCAGCCGTAAAACGCCGGACGATAGTAGGCGACCGGCGCGTAGCGGTAATACGGCGCTCCGTGGTAGTTATACGAGGCATACACGCGCGTGTAGTGAACATTGTTGACCACATAGGTCCGCTGCACGTAGGTGCGGCCAGGGGGTAGCATGTGTCCCGGACGCGCCACCGGCATATAGCGGTGTTCGACGTATCCGACGTGCGCTCCCGTGGTCACGACTCTCCTGCCGTCCGGGAAGGCCCGGACCACTTGCCGTCCGCCGCCAGGGGCGTGAGTAATGGTCACGCCGCGGCGATCGTCGTGAACGTACTGGGGCTTTCCCTGCGGATCGAATCTCGCGACCTTGCCGTGGCCTTCAAAGCCTCTGGTCTTGCCAGCATTGTCGACTTCCCTCCGCGTTCCGCCGGGGCCCTGAACTACTTTCATTGGCTCGCGCTGCGGCGGCAGATGCTTCGGATCGGTATTCAAGCCCATAGCCGTGCCGGTGGGACGGGAAGGCCCCACGCCGGGACGTCCACCCGGTCCGGTCGTCGTTGTAGTCGTCGTGCCAGGACGCCCGCCCGGTCTAGTCGTCGTCGTGGCAGGACGCCCGCCCGGTCCAGTGGTGGTTGTTGTAGTTGGACCATGCTTCGCCGGTCCCATCGTCGATGGCGGAGTGACACTAGGCTTCGACGGTCCCGTAGTGGTTGTCGTAGTTTTGCCAGGAGACGGTGGAGTGACGCTGGGCTTGGGGCCGGTGGTGGTCGTAGTCTGACCGGGACGCGTGGTGGTGGTTGTCGCGCCAGGACGCGTGGTGGTGGTTGTCGTAGCCGGCCTGGACGGCGTAGTCGTCGGCCTCGGCGTGGTCACTGTAGGCCTTGGCGTAGGCGTAGTTGGCTTGGGCGCCGTAACCGTAGGCTTCGGAGCGGGCTTCGGCGGAGTCGGCTTCGCTGCCGGCGCGGGCTTTGCCGGTGGGGGAGTGTGCTTGCCCTTATCCTTGTCCTTGTCTTCGCCCCATGCAAATGCCGAAATTAGCACGACGATCAGAAGTGCGATCCACTTCCGCCGCATTCTTGAGCAGGTCTTACTTTCCACAACAGCCTCCCTGTGGGCTGACTACGGCCCCACGTAAACAGTATTCGGTGTGAACGAGGATGGCCGCACGTCGCTGACCCATGATGGCCATCCTCAACAAGGCGCTATGTAAATGGGCCCGATTCCCGGGTAACTGCTGCTAAGCACCGGAACACACAAACACACCAGCAGTTGCGGACCCATGTAAGTGGTGCACTTTCAGCCGGCAGAACGGCAAAGATTGATTCGAAAAAACGAAGTTGTGGGCCAGCTGAGTATCACAAAGTTAAGGCTGAATTGCTAAGTGGGTCAATAGCATTTAGCGGCGGGGGAACGATTTGTGGACGGTTTCCCGATTGAGGAATCAAGCTTGCTAGCCAAATGGCGGAAATGCTTTGGATCGTCAGCGCGACAGTACATCGACGACTGACTTGGCGATCAGGGCGCCGAAGTAAGCGAGCGTGGTCATGTAGGCGAGCTGCAGCGCCGGCCATTTCCAGCTATTAGTCTCGCGACGCACAATAGCCAGGGTGGAGGTGCACTGCATGGCAAAGGCAAAGAAGATCAGCAAAGCGGCCGCGCCGCCCAGGGTGAGATCGCCGCGCAAGGCGTCCTGCAGGCTCTGCGCGTGCTGCTCCGGGTCGATGCCGTAAAGCGTTCCCAGTGTGCCGACGATAACTTCGCGGGCGGCCACCGACGTCAGCAGGCCGACGCCGATCTTCCAGTTGAAGCCGAGTGGAGCAATCACGGGCTCCAGCGTGTGACCGAGGCGTCCGGCGACGCTCTCCGCCATGGCCGGCGGCTGTCCCTGATTCATGGGCAGGTTCGTGAGAATGGCGAGCAGCAGCGATACCGCCAGGATGACCGTCCCGGCGCGCCAGACGAAGGCCTTGGTGCGGTCGTAGAGACGCAGCCCCAGCGAGCGCAGGGTCGGCCAGCGATACGACGGCAGCTCCAGCAGGAACGGCACGCCCTTGCTCTTGAGCACCGACGATTTCAAAACCCGCGCCGTGAACAGCGCCGCCAGAAAGCCGATGACATAAAGCCCCAGCATGGACAGCGCCCGCGAACTGAAGAACACTCCCAGCACCGGCCGGTCGGGGATGAAGGCGGCGATCACCATGGTGTAGACCGGCAGGCGCGCCGAGCAGGTCATGAAGGGCGCGATAAAGATGGTGGCCATGCGGTCGCGCTTGTTCTCGATGGTGCGCGTAGCCATGATCGCCGGAACGGCGCAGGCGTAAGCGGAGAGCAGCGGAATGAAGGCCTTGCCGTTCAGTCCGAAGCGCGACATGGTGCGGTCGGCAATCACCGCCGCGCGCGCCAGGTATCCGGAATCCTCCAGCACGCCCACCAGCAGGAACAGCAGCAGGATCTGCGGCAGAAAGACCAGCACCGAAGCCACGCCCTTCCACGCGCCGTCCAGCAGCAATGAACGCACCAGCGCGTTGGACACATGATGCGAAGCCGCGGTGCCCAGGGCATCGAGCCCATCCTGCATCAGCTTCGAGAGCGGCTGGCCGGCGGCAAAAATCGTTTGAAAGACCGCTATCACCACCAGCACGAAGGTCAACGGTCCCCACAGCCGATCCAGGAACACAGAATCCAGACGGCGCGTCCACAGCGCCGGCAGCGGCCGGCGGTAATTAGACTGCTCATTGAGTCGTTCAGCCCACTCGCGGCAGTTGCGGACGTCCTGCAGAAGCGGCAATTCGACCGGCTGCGGCTGCTCCGTCGCCGAGTTGATGAAGCGATGGACTGCTTCCAGCCCTTCGCCGCTGACGGCGCTGACCAGGGCCACCGGCGTTCCCAACTGCCGCGCCAGCGCAAGCACGTCGATCTCGCCCTGGCGGGAGCGCAGCGAGTCGGCCATGTTGAGCAGAACCAGCGTCGGCAGGCCCAGGCTGATGACCGGAGCAGCCAGCGCCAGGTGACGGCCGAGATTGGTCGAATCGAGCACCAGAAGAATGGCGTCCGGAGTGTCGATGCCCGTCATCTGGCCGCGCAGCACATCGACGGTTACGCGCTCGTCTTCCGATTTGGCGTTCAGGCTGTAGATGCCCGGCAGATCGATCAGCGCCACCCGCTCGCCGTTCTCCAGCGTGAGATAGCCGGTAAAGTGCTCGACCGTTACGCCGGGAAAATTCGCTACCTTGCGATTCAGGCCGGTGAGCTGGTTGAAGAGGGTGGTCTTGCCGCAATTGGGAGGTCCGACGACAGCAATGGTGCGCAGCGACTTCGACGCAACCGCCGCTACGGTGCTTCCGAAAGAAGGGCCGCAACACTCCTGCGAGGACATCAGGCCTGCTCCCCGGCAGTTACGGGCCGCACCAGAATGTGGCTGGCGGTCTCGCGGCGCACGGCGACCTCTGTGCCGTCAATGCGGTAAACACGGGGATCGCCACCCGGGCCGGCGTAGCCGACAACGACCTCGACGCCGGGGATGAAACCGAACAGCATGACCTGATCCAGGGCGGGGCCGGTACAGCATGATTTCGTCAATGATGGCGTGCTGGCCGCGAGACAGGTCGCTAAGCTGCATCAGCCCGACCCCTTCCGGCGTGGTCCCCGTTTGCGGGGCTTGCCGGAGCGCGGACCAGTTGGCGATGCAGACGGTCCAACGCGGCGGCAGCGCGGGTGGAACCGGCCTGACTTATGAATCTGAAAATCATTTTCAAAGTCCATATCTATTGTCGTTCCTGAGCCGCACCGGGTCAACTCCTCCTATCACCTTAGCCTGTGACTTAGAGCACATTGGCGCGGCAAAAGGGTGTTGTCCTCCGGCAAAAATGCTTCCCTGCAACACAGATACCCGGCACCCGACACAAATAGCGAGAGACTCCGCCAGCAGAGTACCCACGTCGCACGAAAGGGTTTGTACCAGTTATTTCACCCGCTGCCCTCTGAGAGGAAGGCGACAGCACAACGGTTGGCTTTCACCCTTCCGGTCGCACCTGCGGAAAGAACTGCGAAGGGCATATTTCATTCCCGTAGTGCGCGGATTTTTTGCTGAGTTCTCGCTAGACAACGGCGGCGGCAGGGTGGCTGTGATCTTTCAAGAGGAAGCACACTTATCTAGTTCAAGCCACCTGGCGTCGAACTGCGTGAAACTTACGGTAAGACGATTTCACGACAGTTAGCTTATGCCGCGACATGAACCGAAGCTAGACGCTTCCGTCAAATGTAAGCACGGATCACGACCATCAGCGAGAAGTGGCGCTCAAGGGTTGAAACAAGATGGACTGAGAAGAAAAGTGTGCCTCAGGACTGCTTTTGCGTTTTTGACCGACTCCGACGTACGTAGCCGCCGACGGCCGCCAGTCCGGTTCCCAGTAGTGCCAACGAGCCAGGCTCAGGAACGGGCGAAGCGGGCTGGTTGAGCGTGTCACCGGAAACGATTTGCATGTTCCCGCCAGCGCCGCCCAAAAAGCGCCCATTGAGATTGGAATTATCGGACATCGCGACGTCCGCCCCGAACTGCCCGCTTACCCTGCCTCTTGCCGCTGTCGCGAGCCATCGGAGCTAGGCCGGCGAGTTTAGAAACCGCTTTGTTGGACAACGTGCCGATCTCGGGCATGTCGGCCATCAGGCGGGCGACGGTGCGGTCGGCAACGCCTTTGATGGAACGGAAGGCTTGATCCAGTTTCTGCCAGAGCGGGTCGGCCGCGATTAACTCGGCGATGGCAGTTTCCAGGGTCCGGATCTGGGCGGCGACCACGGCCAGTAACTCAGTAAACAGAGCGAGTACCGTAGGCTCAGTCACCAGACGGCGCTGATTGCGTTGTGTGTCGCACTGCGTGAGCTGGCGCAGACGCGCCACTAGGGCCTTGAGTTGTTGCTGCTGGCTGGAATCCGGAAGGCAAGGCTGAATCTTTTTCACCGCCGCAAAATGAGCAATCACCCCTGTGTCTATGCTGTCGGTCTTCTCCAGAAAGCCCATGCTTTCGGCAAACCGACGGACGGCGCGGGATTGAGCAGGGCCACCGGAACCTGGTGCGTCCACAGCAGGGCGAAAGCTTGCTGTTCATACCCGCCAGTGGCTTCCATGGCGGCCATTTCCACCTGATGGCTACGGCAAAACGCCGCCAACTCAGCAATCCCTTCGGTGTTATTGGAGAACTTGCGGACTGTCCCTTCTGAGCCAATGCGAGCTTCTAAAGAAAGAGAGGAAACATCTATTCCACAGATGATCGTTGCCACGGTAACCTGCCTTGTAACGTGCGACTGGAGAATCTAGCGACTGTTCGGTCGTGCGTGACTGCGGCGGCGGTCCCAAAGCTCCCCCACGGTTGTAGCCTGAGGGGTGACGGGCGCCATCCGCCACGTGAGGGAGTCGATGCCTCGGCTCCCTCACAACGACATTTTCCGCTACAAACTGTCGCTGATATCTAGATACAAGGGGGTACCCGGCTATTGGTACAGACCGGGCACATCCCTGACAGATTGAGTCGGGCACATTCGCCGCGTTTCAATGCAAGTGGGGATAAACCAGGATTCCCAGCAGCGCCGAGCCGGCGATCAGCCACACGGAGTTGATCCGCCAGCGGAACAGCAGCAGGGCGCTGAGGGCGGCGATCGCAATCGTGAACCAATCGACCAGCGCGGCCTGCCCAAGCTGCACGGTCACCACCGCCATCAGCGCCAGCGAGCCGACGTTAATGCCGTCCAGCACTGCGCTGGCCATGGGCGAACTGCGCAGCCGGGGAATCAGTGGAGCGCTGATGGCCACAAAGAAAAATGCAGGCAAAAAGATTCCAGCCGTGGCTACAGCGGCTCCGGCGGGCCCGTGCAGGATGTAGCCGATGAAGGTCGCCGTGGTAAAGACCGGTCCGGGAGTGATCTGGCCCACGGCAACCGAGTCCAGCAACTGTTGCGCGGTAAGCCAGCCGCGGCGCTCGACGAATTCGGCACGCAGGAAAGCCAGCAAGACATAGCCGCTGCCGAAAAGCACGGAACCAATCTTGACGAAGGTAATGAAGATGCCGCCCAACGTCACCGGCACGACGGCCGCGGCTGCGCCAGTGACGGCCTGCGGCAGCCACCACAGCAGTGCGCGTGCATTTTTGCTCTCACTTCCGGGACGGCTGAGCGCATGCTTCACTCCCGTGATCGCCCCACCCGCCAGCAGCACCACCAGGGGATGGAGCTGCACCGCGGCCAGCGCCGCCGTGATCAATCCAACGACAGCGAGCCAGCGGTTGCGAACGGCGGTACGAGAGAAACTCCACAGGGCCTGCAGGATGATGGCGATCACCACCGGCTTGACGGCGTAGAGCAGTCCCTCGGCGGCCGGCAGGTGACCGTAGTGAACGTAGATCCAGGCCAGCACTCCGGTACTGATGGCGGCCGGCAGAATGAAGCAGGCGCCGGCAACGATCAGTCCCGGCCAGCCCGCCCGCAGATGACCGACGTGAATCACCAATTCAGTGGAAGTGGGCCCCGGAATGAGACTGGCGGCGCCGAGGCGGTCGAGAAATTCAGACTCGCTGAGCCAGCGCCGCCGCTGCACGATCTCCTGCCGGTAAAGCGCGATGTGCGCCGCCGGACCGCCGAAGGCAACGGTCCCGAGCTTCAGGAAAACCCAGGCCAGCTCGGCCAATGATCTCCGCCTCGCCGCGGCTGCTTCTGTCGTCTCAGGCATTTTGAATAGGTGGCGACCTCAGGATGCAACCGCGCAGATTATCACATGCGCAGCCGCGCCACGGCTTGAGCGTTCTAAGTGCCTGAACCCAAATAAGTTGTTGGGATCGCCCTGATTTTCAGGCCGTACTGAACGGCCCACGCCCCACTCGCCGGGGACCGCCCGGCCAAGGCGCTCCCCGCTCAGCGGAGGTTATGGGGAAATTGTTTGTTGAAATCGCAATTTTTCACTTGTGGCGGCAGCTACTCAGCTCTAAGATATCTCGTGTAATTGCTCCAGATAACTGGAGTGTTTTCTTTGGCAGTACCTTCCCACTGGTAATCGGTTTTCACAGCCGCCGTTGTCAAGAGGCGAGAAGGTGCCCGGGCCATGCATCCGATCCCGATCTGGATTTTGGATTCTTCGACGCAGAGATTCATAGCCGCCAACGATGCGGCCGCCCAATTGTTTGGTTACAGCAGCGAAGAGCTGCGAGGCCTCGAGATCGTCGACCTGCTCGACGCCGCCGAGCATGAGCGTTTTCGCCGCTTCAGCAGCCACGCTCGCCACCACTGGGGAGATGGCGGCAGCTGGCTCTGCCGCACCAGGAGCGGCGTCCCGTTCCGGGCGGCCATTCGTTTTCACGGCATTGTGCAGGGCAGCGACATAGCGCTGTTCATGTTCAGCACCGCGGTGAGCGGCCATCCCAGCTTCCGGCAACCGGAGGCGTATCGCGCGGCGCAGGCCGGCTGAGCTTAGGGAAAACGAGCCTGAACTTCCAGTGCTGACCTGTCGCATTCGTTCACGATTCTTGGCGGATTCCAGCTCTCCGCGTTTCCAGCTCTCGAGCATCGTTTGTAGCCCTCCCGCCGCATTGATTGTGCATCCCTGTAGCGTCGGTCGATTCAGACCGAAAGCCACCTGACGAAGTTCAAAGGAGGATTCACGATGACCAAGTCAATGAAGACACTTGTCCTCACCGCCGCCATTTCCGGGCTTCTGGGCGGCGCGAGTGCCAGCGTCACGCAAAGCACGAGCACGCCCAACCCTCAGACCCGCATCGGCGCCGAAAAACTGGGGACCAGCGCCTGGCTGGCTGACAAGGGCAAGCACAGTTGTAAAGGCAAGAATTCCTGCAAAGGCCAGGGCGGCTGCAGCACCGGCGACAACGGCTGCAACGGCAAGAACTCGTGCAAGGGCAAGGGCGGCTGCAACACCGAGGGAAAGAAGCTGGTGTAGCGCTTCGGGGGACCGGCTGCCAACCTTTTTCGGGCGCCGTGCTCGCGTTCCGACTGGAGCGCGGATGTCTGGCGGTCTTTTCGCGGAGCCGGTCGCGCTGGTCCCTCATCCATTCGCTTCTCTGAAAACGGCATGGCGGTCGGGGAATTGTGGAGGAATTGAATGCCGGCGAATCGCTTTAACGGCCACACGGATTACGGTATCGGCATCGGTCTGCGCATACCGCACTACGAGCACATCCTGACTCGCAAGCCGGTAGTCGACTGGTTCGAGATCATCTCGGAAAACTACATGGTCGACGGGGGACGCCCCCTGGCGGTGCTCGACTCCATTCTGGAACAGTACCGCGTGGTGCAGCACGGCGTTTCCATGTACTTCGGCTCGGCCCAGCCGCTGAACCGGGAGCATCTCAAGCGTCTCAAGACGCTGGTGCGCCGGACCGGCACCCCCTGGCTCAGCGATCACCTCTGCTGGGGCAGCGTCGACGGCCGTTACACCCATGACCTGCTGCCGATCCCTTACACCTGGGAGGCGGTTCACGCTACCGCTGAGAAGGTGCGGCAGGTGCAGGATTACCTGGAGATTCCGGTGGCCGTCGAGAACGTCAGCAGCTATGCCGAGTTCCACGATTCCGAGATGACGGAGTGGGAATTCCTGGTGGAAGTGGTCGAACGCGCCGATTGCGGCATTCTGCTGGACGTCAACAATATTTATGTCTCCGCCTTCAATCACGAGTTCGATCCGCGCGTCTACCTCGACCACATTCCGGCCGAGCGCGTCGCCCAGATTCATATCGCCGGCCATTCCCGCTATCGCAAGTACATCCTCGATACCCACGATCATCCGGTGATCGATCCCGTATGGGAGCTCTACGCGCGCGCCATTCGCCGTTGCGGCCCGACCGCCACCCTGCTGGAATGGGACGACAAAATCCCGAGCTTCGAGGAGGTGCACGGCGAAGCGCTGAAGGCCAACCGCTTCCTGCGGGAGGCGACGGCCCAACGCCGAAGATGTCAATATCCGGCCGGATGAATCCGGCCGTACGCAATGGCCGGCGGAGGTGGCGCATGAGCTCCCTGCTTGAGTTGCAGCGCAAGATGGCCGCTGCCGTCATGCAACCGCTGACTCACAGCGACGGCATGCGGCGAAGGACCGGCGACGGGCGCCAGATGCGAAAGGTGGCGGCTGAGTTCATCAAGCCCAATCGCCAGCTCAGCAGCTTCGAGCGGCTGGAGATCTACAACCGCCAGTACTGGTTCCGCATACTGGATAATCTTGCCGAAGACTTCCCCGGACTCCGCGCCGTGATCGGCGTGAAGAGTTTCGATCGCCTGGCTAGAGCCTACCTGGCCGAGTGTCCCTCGCAGTCGTTCACGCTGCGCGACCTGGGCTCGCGGCTGGGGTGGTGGCTGGAGCGGAATCCAGCCTACTTAGAGCCGGGCAAAGGCGCAGGCGAACGCCAACCCGGCGTTCGCGGCGCGGGCTCGCGCTTCCTCAAGTTGGCGTTCGATGTGGCTCAACTCGAGTGGGCTCACATCGAGGCTTTCGATGCCGCCGGGCTCAAGCCGCTTACTCCGGAGCAGGCTGCCGGACTGAACGGCGAGTCGAAGCTTCGTCTGCAGCCCTATATTCGTTTGCTGCCGCTTCGCTTTCCCGTGGATGACATGCTGCTGGCGCTTAAACGCTGCGAGGCGAATATCGCCGGACAAGACACCAAGCGGCGCGCCAACTGGATTCGCCAATTCCAGCAGCCGCAGCGGATTTTCCTGGCGGTTCACCGCGCGGATTGCAGCGTCCACTACAAGCGGCTGGAGGCGGGCGAATTCCGCCTGCTCGGCGCGCTTCAGCGCGGACTTTCCATAGGCAAAGCGATTGAGGCGGCATATACCGGCAATGGAAAATCCGCCGCGCAATACGCAGAGCAAACAAGAGAATGGTTCGCCACCTGGGCGCGGCTGGGCTGGTTGTGTCCTTTCGTCCCGCAAGCACGCGCCCTGTCCAAAAAAAGGAAACAGCCATGAACCTACTGGCCTCTGTTTATGAAACATTCGCCGGGATCGTTGCGGCTCTGCGCTCCCCGCTGCTGCTTGTTATCCGCCTCTACTGGGGATTTCAGTTCATGCTCACCGGCTGGGGGAAGCTGCACAACATTGCGCGGGTCACGGGATACTTCGCCAGCCTGGGAATTCCTTTGCCGCACGCCAACGCGATCTTTATCGCGCTGCTCGAATTCGCCGGCGGGATTCTGCTGATCGTTGGACTGGGTTCGCGACTCACCGCCCTCCTGCTGGCCGGCGACATGTTGGTGGCGTACCTGGTCGCAGACAGGGCGGCGCTGGCGGCAATCTTCTCCGATCCGGGCAAGTTCTACGACGCTGCTCCCTTCACTTTCCTATTCGCGTCTTTGCTGGTCCTGGTCTTCGGCCCGGGTGGTGTTTCCATCGATGCGCTCATAGCCCGCACCCGCCGGAGAGAATTGCCCTTGACGAACCCCGGCCGATGGCACAACGAAGCTGAACACACGCACTACCGATCGGCATCCTAAGCCCAGAGGACTTGTCTTCACACCCATCCCGGCGGTTGCTTACCGGCTCTGCTGCCCGTAAACTGAGGCGGAGACCCAGCTCCTCGGGACCCCCGGGGCTGGTCTTGGCCGATGGGGTGAAAGCTATTCCTTGCGATTTCATCAGGGTTCCCCAGCAACATCGTGTTTGTTTCTGCCGGGATGAATGCTGGCCGCGAGTACAACGCAGTGCCCACCTTCAGCACAGCTCGCAGGGGGAGCAGACCGCTGCCGGCAGCGGATATCAGCTTATGAAGCAGGCAGACACGGCTGTTCTGGAAGAGAAGATCGGTTACACTTTCAGTAACCGCGGGTTACTCGACCAGGCTCTGACCCACAGCTCTCATGCCCGTGAACAGACAGCGGTCAAGGACAACGAACAACTGGAATTCCTGGGCGATTCGGTGCTCGGCTTCGTAACCAGCCAGGAGCTGTTCCAGCGTTTTCCGGACTTCACCGAGGGCGAACTCTCGAAATTGAGGGCCCGGCTGGTAAGCGCACGCCACCTCGTTCGCATCGCTAAAGACCTCGACCTCGGCGCTTATCTGCGCCTGGGACGCGGCGAGGAGAAGAGCGGCGGGCGGGCGAAGTCCGCTCTGCTGGTCGATGCCCTGGAGGCGCTGGTGGCAGCGCTGTTCCTGGAGGCGGGACTGGAGCGGGCTCGCGCCTTCGTGCTGGAACACCTGATCGGCGCCGAGCTCGACCGCATTGAGGACGGACTGGAGCCGGCCGATTCGGAGGATTACAAATCGGAGTTGCAGGAGCGGCTGCATGCTTCGGGGCGTCCCGAACCGCGATACCTGGTGATCGCCGAAGAGGGGCCGGAGCACAGGAAGATCTTCACCATGGAAATACGGCTCGTTGATCCCGCGGGGCGGGAGTTTGTTGCGCGCGGGCAGGGCACGACGAAGAAGCGGGCGGGACAGGCGGCGGCGCGTGAGGCGCTGATCCACATGGATTCGGCGGCACTGGGCGCAAGCCGGCAACGGCAGGACAGAAGCAACCGAATCGGAGTCGCAGTGACGGAAGAAGTGAATCAACTCGGGCCGGAAACTTTACCGGTACCCTCAGGCGAATCAGCTGCAGCCGGGACTCAGCCGGAGGACGGCACGAAAAGCGAAAAGCAGGCGGCTGGACGGCCTCCGTGCAATCAGTACTGATGACGGCCGTGATCGCCATCTTCGTGATCACCTTCACCGTGCAGGCATTCCAGATTCCTTCCGAGTCGATGGAAAAGACGCTGCTCATTGGCGACTACCTGCTGGTCGACAAGGCGCACTATGGCCCAGCCGGAATCTGGGGCTTCCTGATGCCGTACCAGCCGGTACGCCGTGGCGACACGATCGTCTTTCGCTACCCGGTGAAGCCCTCCGACCACTTCGTCAAGCGCGTGATCGGCCTGCCGGGCGACCGCGTGCATCTTCTGCACAAGCGGGTCTATATCGACGGGCAGCCCTTAACGGAACCCTACGCGGTCTATCGCGCGCAGCTCCTACGAAGCTTTCCGCGACGACTTCCCCGGCGGCTCCGGCCCGCACAGCGATGTCACTACGAGCTGGTTCCTGCAGTTGCGCAAACTGGCGCACAACGGTGAACTAATCGTTCCGCCCAACAGCTATTTCGTGCTGGGTGACAACCGCGACAACAGCCTCGACAGCCGCTTCTGGGGATTGGTGCCGGCCGAGAACATTGTCGGGCGGCCGCTGGTGATTTACTGGTCGATGCAGACGGCCACCGGCGCCAGGTCCGCCGAGGCGGCGCCCCAGGATGGTAAACTTGCCTCCTCGGACTTCGCCCTCACGCGCCTGCTCTCCGGCATCCGCTGGAGGCGAATGTTGCGCGTAGTGGAATAATTCTGCCCCGGCCGGCCACGACGCCCCGGGACCCGGACGGGAAGACGAGTTGGCTGACGAAAAACTGAAAGTCGCGAAGCGCGCGCCGGCCGCCGGCAAAGCCGCCAAGCCGGAGAAGCCGAAGGAAACTACTCCTGAATTCATCGCCTCGCTGGCCTCCGTGCTGGTGGTCGGGTTGTTCATCATCACCTTCTGCCTGCAGGCCTTCGAGATTCCCTCCAGTTCGATGGAGAACACGCTGCTGATCGGCGATCACGTCTTCGTCGATCGCGTGCGGCTGGCGCCGGCAACAAGTGGATGCCGCTGATTCCCTACCGCGACGTCCGGCACAACGACATCGTGGTGTTTCTGTCGCCGGCCGAGCCCGGCCTGTACGTGGTCAAGCGCGATCATCGGGCTGCCGGGCGACCGCATTCACCTGCGCGACGGCGTCGTCTACCGCAACGGCCAGCGCCTCGAGGAACCCTACGTCATCCACAACGGCACGGTCGATCCTTATCGCGACAACTTTCCCGCGCTTCCGCCCAGCGAGGGCGGCACGGTGACCCCCGAATGGCAGCTCACCCTGCGCCAGCACCTGCAAAACGGCGACCTGGTGGTGCCTCCCGACTCTTACTTCGCCATGGGGGACAATCGCGACGTGAGTTACGACAGCCGTTACTGGGGATTCATTCCCGGCGAAAACGTGATTGGCCGCCCCATGTTCATTTACTGGTCTTTCCGCACCCCCGCGGACCAGTACCGCAAGAACAGCGTGGCGGACCGCGTTGGATTTCTGTTGCACATCGTGTTTCACTTCTTCGACGAGACGCGCTGGTCGCGCATGCTGAAAGTGGTGCGCTGATGGCAATGCCGTCCCCGGAGCTCCGGCCGGCGAAGGGCCGGCTTGGAGCCCGCAGCATCCTGGTGATGGTTGTCGGCCTGATCCTGGCAGGGCTGGTCGTGCCGCCCTGGATCAATGTCAGCCGCTATCGGACGCGCATCGCCGAATCCATCAGCCGCTCTCTGGGCAGGCCGGTGACGATCGGCAGCATCAGCTTGCGCTTGCTGCCGCAGCCGGGATTCGACCTCAGCAACCTGGCCATCGGAGACGATCCCGCCATCAGTTACGAACCAATCCTGCTGGCCGCCGAGGTGAACGCTTCGCTGCGCTTGAGTTCGCTCTGGCGCGGACAGTTCGAGATAGCGCGGCTGCACCTGAAATATCCCAGCCTCAACCTGGCGCGCAGCCCGAACGGCGAGTGGAACCTGGAGTCGCTGCTTTGGCAGGCGTCGCGCGTCGAAACAGCTCCTACCACCTCGTCTCCGGAGCGGCGCCCGCGCTTCCCCTATATCGAAGCGGAAGCGGGGAGGATCAACTTCAAGTTCGGGCTGGAAAAAAGCTTCTTCGCCTTCACCGAAGCGGACTTCGCCCTGTGGAGTCCGTCGGAGAATGAATGGCGCATGCGCCTGCAGGCCAAGCCATTTCGCACCGACACCAACATCAGCGATACCGGATGGGTGCGCGCCGAGGGCTCGTTCCGCCGGGCGGAGTTGCTGCGCGACATTCCCATGCAGATGCGTATCAACTGGTCCAACGGCCAGCTGGGACAGATCACCAAGCTGATTTACGGCCGCGACCGGGGCTGGCGCGGCGGCGCGCAGTTCAATGCCTTGCTGGAAGGCACGCCCGCTGACTTGCGGATCAGCGCGTCCGGCTCGGTGCACGATTTCCGGCGCTATGACATCTCGCGCGGCGAGGCCTTGGGGCTGGACGCCAAGTGCTCCGCCAAGTTCAGTTCCAACGATCGCACTTTTCGCGACTTGAACTGCCAGATGCCATTCCAGCAGGGCTTCCTCACTGTCGAAGGCGAAGTAACGGGCCCGCAACTGCGCCCCTACAACTTGCGAATCGGGCTGAAAGACATTCCCGCCAACGCGGTGACCGCCTTGTTGCGGCACGCCAAGCGGGCTCTGCCCGACGATCTCACCGCCGGCGGAGCGATCAACGGGAGCTTCAGCGGACGTCGCGGAAGCAATGGCGCGCAGGGAAAATGGAGCGGAACGGCACCGCGAGGGCCGTGGTGTTGCGCTCCGCAACCCTCGGCAAGGAGCTTGAGCTTGGCACGCTGCGTTTTTTTGCCGGCTCGAACTCTTCCGCTGCTTCAGTGGGCGCTACGCCGCGGCGCCGCAAGGCAAGAAACCGGCTCGTCTTCGATACATTTACGATTCCCCTGGGCGGCAGCGCGCCGGTTCTGGCCTCCGGGTGGATTTCCCTTACGGGAAACAGCCTTCGATTGCAAGGGGACGCGGAGCTGGCGCGACTGCTGCAGGCAGGGCGTACGGTAGGCATCGCCGTGCCTGGCTTGAAGTTCTCCGGCACGATCAGCAGGCTCGATCTTACGCTGCGAGGTGATTGGGCCGGCTTCGCCATAGTGCATCCCTCTGGCAGGGCGCAACTGCGCAACGGCACAGTCGAGATTCCAGGCATTGCCAACCCGGTGCAGCTTCAGTCGGCGCAGGTGGAGATCGCCGACAGCCAGCTCATCTTCCACGCCATAGCCGGGCAGATCGGCAAGATCGGCTTTTCCGGCGAAGCACGAGTGCCGAGAAGCTGTGACGATCCGCAAATGCGCTCCGCGGCCATGCCGGAGGTTGCCGTCGCCAGCGGCGGCGGTTGCTCTTCGGAATTCGATCTGCAGGCGGACACCGTCACGCTGGACGACCTGAATGCCCAATTCAATCCATTCAGCAATGTTCCCTGGTACAAAGTCTTCGGCCCGGGCGGCGGCAGCAAGCTGGGCTCGGCGCGGGCAAGCGGACGAATTGCGGTGCGGCGGCTGGTGCTGCGGCAATTGACACTCTCCCGGCTGGTTAGCGGCTTCCGCCTGGAGAATGGACGTCTGGCGTTGAACGATTCCCGCGCTGACTTGCTCGGCGGAAGCCAGACCGGGCAGTGGCTGGCCGACTTCACAGGCCAGGATCCGGTCTACTCCGGTGGCGGGACGGTCGCCAATCTCTCGGTGGCGCAACTGGCGGGACTGCTGCGCACTCCACTGGGATCGGGCACGGTAAGCGCCAACTACCAGGTCACGCTGAAGGGCTGGGGCGCCGGCGATCTCTGGAATTCAGCAAGCGGCACGGCCGACTTCAACTGGCGCAACGGCGCCTGGCGCAACATTCAGCTTGGCCGCGCACCTGCTCAGTTCTCCAGCTTCAACGGGCAGCTTTCACTCGGCGACGGCAAGTTCGAGATCAGCCCCGGCAAGATGCAGACGGCTTCCGGGGCCTTTGTTGTAAACGGCTCCATCAGCAACGGGCAACTGGCGCTCGAACTGGATCGCGGCGCCGGCCTCGCTTACCGTTTGCGGGGCACGATGCAGAAGCCGGTTGTGGAAGCGCCGCCCGCCGCCACCGGAGCGTTGCGGAAACCGTAAGAGCCCCTGGCGGTTCATGGTTTGATGCCGGAATGACCTCTCAGTCCGAGCAACAGCAAGGTGTTTTTCGGGTTTGTACAGCTCAGCCGGCCAGAGGCAAAGGATGCCATCTGGTGGAAGCTGCAACGGAGGGCCTGCCAGGATTGCATCATGACGCTTCGCCGGATCATGTTGGTGGCCGCGGTTTTAAGCCTGCTGATCGCTGCCTCGGCAGCGGTCTCGCATAGTCCCGCTTACCAGAGCGCCGAGCGCAAAATCCATTTTCTGGAAGACAACGGCGAGCGGCAGCCGCCCGAGCCTGCCACCACGTCGCTCACCGCCGCGGAAATCAACGCCTATCTTGCCGAGGGCGGTGTCGACTTGCCGGTGGGAGTGCAGCGGGTTCGCTTCAGCAGTGTGCCCGCCGTGGTGACCGCCGCGGCGCGGGTCGACTTCGACAAACTGACCGCCGGGCGCCCGATGAATCCTTTCATGGCTGTCTTCTTTACCGGCGTGCACGATGTCGCGGTCGAGGCTCAGGCATCCGGCAGCAACGGCACGGGCTCGGTGCGGGTGGAATCGGTGAGTATCGATGGCATGAAGGTCCCGCGGGCGGCCCTGCAATTTCTTGTCGACCACTACCTGAAACCGAAATACGGATCGGCCGTCGGGCTCGATAGCAGCTTCCGACTACCGGCCCACATTAATACCGCCGTCGTCGGCCAGAACCAGCTCAGCCTCACGCAACGTTAAAAGCAGGGATTAGGATTTAGGGATTAGGGATTAGGGCTCAGGGCCACGGATCAGGAGCCCGGGAAACGACACAACTGCCTACTTCACCCCTAAGCCCTAATCCCTAAACCCTGTCGTAGTTAAAACAGCAGCATCCTTTTCTTCTTCTTCTTGGACTTGTCGACCACCTGGGGTGCACTGGCGGCGGTGGTGTAAATCGGCTTGCTGGCGTTAGGGCTGGCGCCCGAATCGGTATATCCCTGGCGAACATCGACGAAGGAGTCTTCGCGCAGCTTGGTCAGGTAGGTGCGCAGCGCCGGCTGCACGCGTTGCATGTAGATCATGTCCTGCAACTGCGGAAGTATGCTGTTCATCGGCTGAACGCCGGCGGCCTGGTGATCAGTGACCTTGAGAATGACGAAGCCCTGCTTGGTACGGATGACATCGCTAAGCTCGCCGCGCTTAAGGGTGAAGGTTTTATCCTCCAACTCCTTGGCCAGCATGCCGCGGCGGAAATAACCGA
This sequence comes from uncultured Acidobacteriota bacterium, assembly GCA_963791145.1. Lineage (GTDB taxonomy): Bacteria > Acidobacteriota > Terriglobia > Terriglobales > Acidobacteriaceae > CAWBRT01. The sequence continues at coordinate 133,808 of CAWBRT010000003.1, forward strand.
GATCACCGCCTTGCTGGGCGGTAGGACCGTTGGAATACTTTCGCGCCACGTCTTCAAAGGACTCGCCGGCGCGGAGTTTCTTGAGCAGTTCACTGGCCATGGTTTCGGCGGCGCCTACCTGTATCTCATCCGGCTCCTTGTTCTGGCCGGGAAGAGGCGCCACCAGAACTTCGCTGAGACGCACCTGCTCGGGGCGTTCCAGCTGCGCCTGGTGCTCCTTGTAATACTTCTCCATTTCGGCATTGGAAATCTGGATGCGGCTGCCCACCTCACGGCCGATCACCTGCTGGGTGATGAGGCCGTTGCGGATTTTTTGCTTGAAATCCTCGAAGGAGATACCTTGCTCCTTGGCCAACTTCTCCAAATCGTCCATGGAGCCGGCGTTCATCTGCTTGCGGATGTCGTCCAGTCTCTTGACCAGCTCGACATCGGCGGTGATCCCCAGGTCCTGCCCTTTTTGCAGCAGCAATTGCTGGTCGATCAAGTCGCGGAGCACATCCTTATCCCGCTCGGCGATCACGCTACCGGCACTGGCGCCCGCCTGCTGGCGAACTTCGGCGATCATCTGCGCACGTGCTTGCTGGTAATCAGTGCGCGTGATGATGGCGTTGTTGACGCGCGCGGCAATTTCCTCGACTACCGTGCTTTGCTGCGCGGATAGCAGAACGGGAGAAAGAATTACGGTCAATGCTAAGGAGAAAGCTTTTCTCATAAACTCCTGGTGGCGAATACTCGCGGGCCGCATCGTGCGCCCGGCCAGAACAACGGCTGCAAGCGGTATCTGTTTGACTTTATTGTATCCAAGGCAGACCACCACGCGCCAACCCGGAAAGTTCGCCCGTGGCGGCCAGTTCGAACCGTAGAAGATGCAGCGGCGCGGCTCGCTGCCCCAACCCGCGCAAAAGCGGCGCGCGCCGGGGACACAGCTCACTGCTTCAGTTTCAGTTTAGACCGGTTGGCCTCAAGGAATTCACGGAGCTGTTCGCTGGCGCCCAGCAGGCGATTCCATTGCTCGTAATAGAGGGTGACGGGGAACCGGCCAAGGCCGTAGACACTCACCCCGCCCTTTTCACTCACCTTGAATTGCAAGCTGCCGGTTCGCTGTTTGCTCTCCAGTTCAGCCAATCGTGCCTTCAGTTCTTCGTAGGTAGGCTCAGGCATGCAGTCCGTTCCTCTCAATGTCTCAACTCAAGGGCCCGCTTACAGCAGCACGCGTGAAAGCAGGTACGCGGTTACGGTCGAAACGCCGACGCCGATCAGTCCCGGGATCATGAAACTGTGGTTCAACAAGTACTTGCCGATACCGGTGGTGCCGGTCCGGTCCATGTTGATAGCCGCCAGATCGCTGGGATAGAAGCAGAAGAAGAAGTACGCGTAACTGGCGGGCATCAGTCCCAGCATCACCGTGTTCGGCAGGTTCAGGGCCACGCCGAAGGGGATCATGACCGCCAGGGTTGCGGCCTGGCTCTTGACGAAGGCGGAAACGCAGAACATGGCGATGCCGAACGTCCAGGGCCAGGCGGTTACCATCGATCGCATCTGCGCCACCAGGTAAGGCTTGTTTCCGGTGACGAAGGTATCGCTCATCCAGGCGATACCGAAGATGGAAACCACAGCGATCATGCCAGCTATGAATACGCTGGAACGGGCGATATCGGCGGCCTTCACGTTGGTCAGGAAAAGGATGAAAGCGCCAAAGGCCAGCATGACCATCTGCACCACGAGGATGACGGATATGGTCGACTTGCCCATGCTGAGCAGTCCCAGATGGAAAAAGTCCTTGTCCAGGGCAAGCAACACAATTACCGCCACCCCGGTAAAGAACAGCAGCACGGAGGACTTAGCGTGCCGGGGCAACTTTTTGTCCAGGGTGGTAACCGAGACGTCGAGTCCTTTGGCGAAGTCCGGCTCCTGGAGGCGCTTCTGGAAGGCCGGGTCTTTGTCCAGGTCCTTACCGCGATTCATGCTCCAGAGCGCGGCGGCCAGCAGCCCGACGATGCCGGCGGGCATGGTTATCTTCAAGATGTCGATCAAGCTGACCGGATGAGCGGTCTTGGCGGCAAAGGCGAGAAAGAAGCCGACGGCGGCGGATACCGGGCTGGCGGTGATGCCCATCTGGGCGGCGACACTGGAGACCGCCATGGGCCGCTCCGGTCGTATGCGGGTATGCAAAGCCACATCGGCTATAACCGGCAGCAGCGCATAGACGGCGTGCCCCGTACCGACGCAGATGGTGAGAAAGAAGCAGCAGAACGGCGCCAGCAGGGTCACGTGTTTGGGATGGGCGCGCAGCAGCCGCTCGGCCAACTGGACCATGTAATCGAGGCCGCCGGCCACCTGGAGAGTGGCGGCGGCGGTTACCACCGCCAGGATGATCAGCATCACGTCGATGGGCGGACTGGAGGGCTGGGTCCGGAACCCCAGCACGAGCAGCGATACCCCTAATCCTCCGATCAGGCCAAGCGCCACGCCGCCGCGGCGAATGCCGATGAGAATGGCACTGAGCACGCAGCAGAACTCCACCCAGAACATCTGCGGGCTGGCTCCCGGGGCGTAGCCTTTGGCCGCCGAGCGGGCATACCAGATCAGCAGCACAAGCACCGGCACCACCACCCAAACCGCCATCCGCCACTTCGATGGCTGGGGGATTGAAGCGCGCGCCGGGGCCGGGGCGGCGGCCGCGCCGCTGCCGACACCGGAGGCTGTCGCGGTCAATACGTAGCCGCACTTGGGGCACGTTTTGGAGGCTTCAGACAGCTTAACAGCACACTTAGGGCAAAGCATGAAAAATCTCCGCGAGCCAGATTGATGACGCCGAGCATGGCAGCCATGTTAATAGTTTGTCAAGCAGGTGTTTACAAGGGCCGGCGCCTGAAAACTCCAGGACATAAGCTCGCGGGCAGCAATAATATACGGATGGGGCTCGGTCAGCTATAATCCGTTGAATCCAGAATCACGGCTGGGGCAACTGAGTTGGTCCATTTGACCCCGCGTAACCCATCTAAGGAGGGCTTATGTCCATCAGACGAGCGATTGCCGCGGTCGTGCTGGCCGCGATTTTTGTCGCTCCCGCTGCTGCCCAGCAACTTACCGGCACACTGAAGAAGATCAAGGACAGCAATTCCATCACCCTGGGCCACCGCGAGTCTTCCATTCCCTTCTCGTATTACGATCAAAATCAGAAGGTGGTGGGCTTCGGCCAGGATTTTGCCGAGCTATTGGTTGACGCTCTCAAGAAGCAGCTCAATGTGCCCAACCTGCAAGTGAAGCTGATTCCCATCACCCCGCAGAACCGCATCACGCTGATCCAGAACGGCACGATCGACCTCGAGTGCGGCTCGACCACGAACAATACCGAACGCCAGAAGCAGGTATCGTTCTCGAATACCTATTTCGTCATCGGCACGCGGCTCCTGACCAAAAAGAACTCGGGGATCAAGGATTTCCCGGATCTCAAAGGCAAGACCGTGGTCACCACGGCCGGCACTACCTCCGAAGCCCTGATCCGCAAAATGAACACGGAACAGCAGATGAACATGAACATCATCAGCGCGAGGGAGCACAGCGAGGCCTTCCTGATCCTGGAAACCGGGCGGGCGGTGGCGTTCATGATGGATGACATTCTGCTGGCCGGCGAAAGGATGAAGGCCAAGCATCCGGAAGATTGGGTGATTACCGGCAAACCCCAGTCGTACGAGGCGTACGGCTGCATGTTCCGCAAGGACGATCCACAGTTCAAGAAGTTCGTCGATGACACGTTTGCCAAGGCAATGACTTCGGGACAGGCCAACAAGATTTACAACAAGTGGTTCCAGTCACCAATCCCGCCGAAGAACCTCAACATGAAGTTCCCGATGAGCGACCAGGTGAAGGAAATCTACAAGCATCCGAACGACAAGGCCTTTCAGTGAGACATAGTTTCAGCAGAGAGCTACGGAGGTATCCGGCAGGCGCGACGAGCGCGTCTGCCGGGCTTCGCTTGTCATCGTGTTGATCAGGGAGACCTGCAGGAATGCATTACCACTGGCATTGGACGGTATTCTTTGACCGCGTTCCGTCCGGAGAGACAACTTATCTCGCCTGGGTGCTGATTGGATTGCAGTGGACCATGATTCTGTCACTCTGCTCCTGGGTTACGGCCTTGCTGGTGGGCACTCCTCTGGGAGTGCTGCGGACGACCCCGCACCGCTGGCTGCGGGCAATCGGCACCTTGTACGTCGCTATCTTCCGCAACATTCCGCTGCTGGTGCAGCTCTTCCTCTGGTACTTCGTAATCCCCGAACTGCTGCCGGAGAAATGGGGCGACTGGTTCAAGCAGTTGAACCCGCTGCTGCAGGAGTTCGTGGCCGCCTGGCTGTGCCTCGGGCTGTTCACCGCCGCGCGTATCACCGAGCAGGTTCGGGCCGGCATCAACTCCCTCGGCCGCGGCCAGCGGGGCGCGGGACTCGCCATGGGGCTCTCCCTGCCGCAAACCTATAACAGCGTCCTGTTGCCCATGGCCTACCGCATCATTCTGCCGCCGCTGACTTCCGAGTTTCTCAACTGCATCAAGAACTCGGCGGTGGCAACCACGATCGGGTTGGTCGAGCTGTCGCGCCAGGCGCAGCAGCTGGTGGACTTCACGGCGCAGCCCTACGAGGCATTCATTACGGTAACGATGATTTACCTGGTGGTGAACTTCATCATCATGATGTTCATGCGCTGGATCGAGCGGCGCACGCGGGTTCCCGGATTCATGGTGGCAAAGTAGGTTAAGAGATGTATGCAATCTTCGTGTACGAATTCGAATGGAGCTCCATTCCCGGCGCGATTCCCCTGCTCTGGCGGGGCGCGGCCATCACCCTGGAGATCACCCTCATGGCGGTGGTCTTCGGCATTCATCTGGGGCACGGTGCTGGCCGTTGCCCGGCTGTCGCCGGTGGCGATGATCTGGCCAAGCCGGCCGCGGCTTACGTGAACCTGTTCCGTTCCATCCCGTTCGTCATGGTCATCCTGTGGTTCTTCCTGATCGTGCCGCAGGCGATCAGCGCGCTGTTCGGCGGGGTCACCGCGGGATATCCGGCTGACCTCGTCGCTGGTCGCCTTCTCGCTGTTCCAGGCGGCCTACTATTCCGAGATCATTCGCGCCGGCATCCAGAGCGTTCCCAAGGGCCAGGCGCAGGCCGGGCTGGCGCTGGGCATGACCAACATGCGGGTTCTGGCGCCTGGTGGTGCTGCCGCAGGCCTTCCGCAACATGGTTCCGCTGCTGCTGACGCAGACCATCATTCTGTTCCAGGACACCTCGCTGGTGTACGTGATCGGGCTGGCCGATTTCTTCGGCAGCGCGCAAAAGGTGGGCGAGCGCGACGGCCGCATCGTGGAATTGCTGTTGTTCGCGGGTGCGTCTATTTTGTCATCTGCTCGGCGATGTCCTACATGGTCAAGCGGCTGCAGGAGCAGAGGGTGGCGGCATGATTTCCATTCGCGAGGTTTCCAAGTGGTACGGCAGCTTTCCAGGTGCTGAAGGACTGCTCCACGCACGTCGACAAGGGCGAGGTGGTGGTCGTCTGCGGCCCTTCCGGCTCCGGCAAGAGCACGCTGATCAAGTGCGTCAACGCCCTGGAGCCGTTCCAGAAGGGCGAAATCATCGTCAACGGCATCTCCGTCGGCGACCCAAGACCAACCTTCCGCAGCTGCGCGCGCACGTCGGCATGGTGTTCCAGCACTTCGAGCTGTTTCCGCACATGACGGTGATGAAGAACCTCACCATCGCGCAGATCAAGGTGCTGAAGCGCGACAGACAGGAGGCGATCGAACGGGCTTACAAGCTGCTGGACCGCGTCGGACTGAGGGAACACGCGCTCAAGTATCCGGGCGAGCTCTCCGGCGGCCAGCAGCAGCGCGTCGCCATCGCCCGCGCGCTGGCCATGGACCCCATCTGCATGCTGTTCGACGAGCCCACCTCGGCGCTCGATCCCGGAAATGATCAACGAGGTGCTGGACGTGATGGTCGAGCTCGCCACCGAAGGCATGACCATGATCGTCGTGACCCACGAGATGGGCTTCGCCCGCAAGGTCGCCCATCGCGTCATCTTCATGGACCATGGAGCCATCGTCGAGGACGCTGCCAAGGAAGAGTTCTTCGGCACGCCGCGCTCGGAGCGCGCGCAGCTGTTCCTGTCGAAGATTCTCAGCCACTGAATCACCGCAGGACCGATTGCCAGGGGCTAGGGATTAGGGACTAGCAGAATCCTCGGGGCTAATCCCTGGCTCCTAATCCCTAATCCCTATTCACATGGAACTACCAAGTACAATGGAAGCAGTGTACTTACTCTACGATCTGCTGCTGGCGCTGGCGCTGTGATCAGCGCTCCCTATTGGCTCATCGCGGCTGCTGCGGCCAGGGGAAATACCGCGAGGGAATCTGCCAGCGGCTCGGGAAGGTGCCGCCGCAGTTGCGAGCGCTGGCCGCCGGGGGCAAGCCGGTCATCTGGGTGCACGCGGTCTCGGTCGGGAGAAGTTCTGGCCATCGCCGGCCTGGTGCAGCAGATGCGCGCCCGTTTCGCCGATTACACGATTGCCATCTCCAGCACCACCAGCACCGGCCATGCGCTGGCAAGCGCGCGCTTCGGCGCGGAGAACGTCTTCTATTTCCCGCTCGATCTCCGCTTTGCCTCGGGCGCTTACGTGCGCCTGCTGCGTCCCGCGGCTGGTGGTGTGGCCGAGACCGAGTTCTGGCCGAATTTCCTGCGGGCCGCCCGCCGCTGCGGCGCCAGCGTGGCAGTGGTGAACGCGCGCATCTCGGACCGCTCGTTATCCGCGCTACCGCCGCTTCTCTTCCCTGCTGCGCCGGGTGTTGCGGAACGTGGATTCGTTTCCTGGCGCAGAGTGAAGACAGATGCGGAGCGGCTGACCGCCATCGGGGCCGAAGGCGGCCGCGTGCAGGTTGCCGGCAACCTCAAGTTCGACGCCGCCCGCTGTTACGCGCAATGGCGTGGAGCAATTGCGGGACCGCATCCATGAGCTTGCTGCCGGACCCATCGTGGTCTTTGGCAGCACGGTGGAAGGCGAAGAGGCATTGCTGATCGAGGGCTTCCGCCGGCTCATCGAAAACCATCCGCGCGGAATCATTGTGCTGGCGCCGCGGCACAAGGAACGATTCGCCGCTGTCGCCGGCCTGCTCTCGGCCGCCGGCATACGGTTTACGCGGCGCTCCGATCCGAGCTGGCCGCGCAACCTCGAAACCGGCCAGGTGCTGCTGCTCGATACGCATCGGCGAGCTGGCGGCCGTCTATTCGTTGGCTTACGTCGCCTTCGTGGGCGGCAGCCTGGCGCCGCGCGGCGGGCACAACATTCTGGAGCCGGCCGGCTTCGCCGTTCCCATCCTGGTCGGGCCGCACACGGAAAACTTTCGCGACATCGTGCAGAAATTTGAAGCGGGCGGCGGAGTCTCGTGGTGGGCGACGAGAACGAGCTGCTCTCCCGCATGCTCCGCCTGCTTTCCGCTCCGGCGGAGCGCAAGCAGCTCGGCGAGCGCGCTTACGCCATCCTTCACGAAAACCAGGGAGCAACCGAGCGCACCCTGGCGGAGCTGGAAAAGCTGCTCGCTGCTCGATCGCAAGGAGGCCCACGGCCATGAACCTGTTTGGCGCAGTCGTGGCCGCCCGCAATGCGCTTTACGACCGTGGCGTGCTAAAGCAGTCGAAGCTGCGGCGCCCAGTGGTGAGCGTGGGCAATCTCTCGGTTGGCGGGGCCGGTAAAACGCCCTTCGTGATCCTGCTGGCTGAGCTTCTGCGAAAGCGCGGAGTGCGGGTGGACGTGCTATCGCGCGGGTACGGACGCCGCAGCTCGGGAGTGCTGGTAGTGGAAGGCGACGATCCCGCGCGCTTCGGGGATGAGCCCGTGATGATCCGACGGCGGCTCGGGGATGTGCCGGTGATCGTCGGCGAGAGCCGCTACCAGGCTGGAGTAGAAGCCGAACGGCGATTTGAGACAGAGCTGCACCTGCTCGACGACGGCTTTCAGCATCGCGACCTGGCGCGCGACTTCGACGTCGTTCTGCTGTCGCCTCGCGATCTGGAAGAGCGTCTGCTGCCTATGGGCCGCCTGCGCGAACCGCTAAGCTCGCTCGGGCGTGCCGACGCCATTGTCTGGCCGGCGGACGGGGATGCGCCTCCCGCCGAGATCACGGCCGGAAAGCCAATCTGGCGCGTGCGCAGGCGGGTTGAGTTGGCGGCAGGGTCGCCCTCCAGACCCTTCGTCTTCTGTGCCATAGCCGAACCGGAGCGCTTCCGGCGCGACCTGGAGAACGCCGGCGTCGAGATCGCCGGCTTCCGCTGCTTCCGCGATCATCACGCCTATCGCCCCAGCGACATCGCCGCCCTCCGCGAGGCCGCCGGCAAGGCCGGCGCCAATGGATTCATCACGACGGAAAAGGACGCAGTTAAGCTTGGTAATTTCAGCGAACAACTGGGTGAGACTTCGGTGGCCAGATTGGTGGTCGAGCTGGAGGAGCCGCGTGAGGCCATGAATATGCTTCTAGCAAAGATCGGGTTCTCCGTTCCTCGTCCATAGCTTCATTTCACGTTTCGCGTTTCACGTTTCACGTTACCGTGAACAACTAACGCGAGGAACGCAGAACGGGGAGCAACGTTCCCCCTCGCGGTGTGAGACAATCTTGCATTCGAGACCTCTTGATGAATAGAAACAGCTCTCACAACGAACGGCTGCGGGCGATCGTGCGGTCGTTCCCCAACATCACCGTCGCCGTGCTGGCGGACCTGGTGGCGGACGAGTTCGTCTGCGGTGATATCTCCCAGGTTTCAAGTGAAGCTCCGGTGCTGATCCTGGAGCATCGCGAGCGCCTGGTGCTGCCGGGTGGAGGCGCTAACGCGGTGATGAATCTGGCCGACCTGCGGGTGAATGTGCTTCCGGTGGGAATCGTGGGTGACGACGAAACCGGCCGCCTGATTCTGCAGGCCTTTCGCGCCAGTAAGATTTCCGTGAGCGGCATCGCACGCCTCAAGGGCCACAGCACCCCGGTCAGGACGCGGATCATGGCCGCCACGCGCGCTGCCCGGCAGCAGGTCGTGCGCGTGGACCGAGATTCGCAGCCGCTGAGCGAAACCCATCCGGCGCTGCTTAACCTGGTCTCCTCGGCGCGCGAATACGCCAAGGCCGCCGATGCGTTGCTGGTCTCCGATTACGGCTACGGCGCCGCTACTCCGCGCCTCGTGACCTTCATCCGCTCCAAGGGCGCGCTCGATCACGTTCCGGTGACGCTGGACTCGCGCTCCCGCATGCTCGAATACACCGGCGTGACGGCCGTCACGCTGAGCGAAGACGAGGCAGCGGCGGCGCTGAAGCTTCCTTCCGGCGGCGACGAGCGGCTGTACTCCGCCGGCCGGGAGCTAATCGAGCGAATGAAGCTCTCGTCGCTGGTCATTACTCGCGGCAGCGAGGGCATGCTGGCCTTCGACAGAAGCAAGAAGCCGCTGGAGATTCCCATGCACGCACCCGGTCAGGTCGCAGACGCTATCGGAGTTGGGGATACGCTCATCGCGGCCTTCACTGCCGCGCTGGCGGCCGGCGCCGATACCGAATCGGCGGCGCGGCTGGCCGGCTTCGCCTGCGGCATCGTATTGATGAAGCAAGGCACCGCTACCGTTTCGCAGGCCGAATTGCTCAACGCTCTGGCGGACGTGACGGCGCATGCAAAATAACTCAGGTTCTCTCGACCGCCCTGCCGGAGGCGTGCTTATTGTCCGCTTGAGCGCGATGGGCGACGTCATTCAAGCTGTTGCTGCCGCCAGCGCATTGCGCGCGGTATGGCCCGAGTGCCGCATCGGCTGGGTGATCGAGCGGCGCTGGGCGCCGCTGCTGTGCGCGCCCGGCTTCCTGCCTGGCGGTGCGCGCGGGCCGGAGCGGCCCCTGGCTGACGAAGTCTTCTTGTTCGACACTCGTTCCTGGCGCTCGCGCATCGTCAGTCCCGAGACCTGGTGCGAGGTGCGCGACGCCGTGGGCGCGCTGAAGCGGGCTGGATATGAAACCGCCGTCGATCTGCAGGGCTCCATCCGCTCGGCCATTGTGGCGCGGCTGAGCGGAGCGCCGGAGGTATGGGGCGAAGCCAGCCCGCGCGAAAGATTGGCCTCGATCTTCCATCGCCGCCGGGTGGCAGTCTCCGGCCGGCACATCATCGAGCAGAATCTGTCCCTGCTGTCGGCTGTCGCCGGCATTCCGCTCGGCTATAACAGCCCGCTGCTGCCGCGCGATGCCGCCTCCGTTACCTGGTGTGAAGAGTTGCTCTCGCGCTTAGCTCGCCCCAGCGCGCCCACTGCAAGCGATTCGGGCCCGTTGGCGGAAAAGGTCCGAATCTGTATTCTCAGTCCTGGCGCGGGCTGGGGAGCCAAGTGTTGGCCCGCGGCCTCGTTTGCTTGCATGGCGCGAGAGCTGGCCGAAGCGGGCATGGTTCCGGTGGTCAACTATGGGCCCGGCGAAGAAGACTTGGCACGCGAGGTGGCGGAAGCCAGCCAGGGCGCCGCGACGGCTCTTCCCTGCTCAGTTTCGCAGTTGATTGAGCTCACTCGCCGGGCGGAGCTGTTCATCGGCGGCGACAGCGGCCCCATGCATCTGGCGGCCGCCCTGGGGGTGCCGGTCGTGGCCCTGTTCGGACCTACGAATCCGGCGCGGAACGGCCCTTTCGCCACGCGCAGCGTGGTATTGCGCAATGAACGCAGCGCGACGAGCTACAGCCACAGAGCACGGCCCGACGCAGCTTTGTGTGCTATTCCGCCGGCGGAGGTCATGCAGGCGGTGCGCAGGCTCTTGGAGACGAGCCAAGCCGGGAGCGGAGCGGCCGCCGGGCTGGCGCCCATTCAGGAAAGCGATTGAAGAGCGGAACACCAAGCTGGAGCAGGATTGCGGGCAGAGTTCGCGTGCCGCTGGGATTCGTTGCCGCCGTCGTGTATCTCTGGCTGGCGCGGCCGGACCGGCTGTCGATAGCCGCGGGCGCGGCGCTGGCCAGCGTGGGAATTGTCATTCGCGCCCTGGCTTCGGGACACCTGCGCAAGAACGAAGAGCTGACCACCTCCGGGCTTTATGCCTGCACGCGCAATCCTCTCTACCTGGGGTCGATGATCATTGCCGCCGGCTTTGCCGTAGCCGCCCGCAATGGCTGGATCGTGGTGCTGTTGCTGGCGCTGTTTTTTGCCGTCTACCTTCCGGTGATCCGCGCCGAGGAGGCGTTTCTGAGCGCGAATTTCCCGGAATACGCAAGCTATGCCGCCCGCGTGCCCCGGCTGCTGCCCCGCCTCAGCGGCGTCGGGAAGGCGGGTTCAGGGTTTTCCCTGGAACTCTATCTCAAGCACCGCGAGTACAATGCGATACTAGGAGCGCTGCTGGTGATCGCCGCTCTGGTAGCCAAGTTAGTTCTCAGTTCTTAGTTCATAGTTCTTCGTTGTCGTCGCCGGGCCTACGCCAACGAAAAACCAGCAACGAAGAACCAACGACGAGAACTGAGAAGCGGGAACTGACAACCGGGAACAGAAAAGTAATGCGACGAATTCTGCAGGCTCTGATTCTGATCCTCGCCTTGACGCTGCCGCTCTTCCCGCAGCAGCCGGGCGGCACGCCGGCTCCGGCCATCCAGCCGGTTCCGCAAGGGTACCGTTTTCCCAACGGCACGGTGTTCCACTACGATGCCGAGTGGCGGCTGTTGAAGGCCGGCAGTGCGAGCGTACGGATGGATGCCGCCGGCGCCGAGGAGCGGATCACCGCCACCGGCGATTCGATCGGCGTGGTGGCGCTGCTGTACCGCGTGCAGGACCGCTTTGAAACGTTCTTCGACCGCCGCACCTTCTGCTCCCGCAGCATCAGCAAACACTCCGAGGAAGGGACGCATAAGCGGGACACCATCATCCACTTCGACCAGGCGCGCCGAAAATCAGTGCTGGACGAAACCAACCTGCGCACCGGCCAGAAGAAGCATACCGAGCAGGACATTCCCGGGTGCGTCACCGACGTGCTCTCAGGCATGTTCTACCTGGGCTCGCTGCCGCTGCTGCCCGGCAGCACCTACGTCTTCCCCATCAACGACGGCGGCCAGACGGTGAACGTGCGCGCGGTGGTGGAGGAGCGGGAGGAGATCAAGACGACGGCGGGAACCTTCCGCACCGTGCGGGTGCAGCCTTCACCGGACTTGAGCGTGCTGCGCAACCGGGGCAAGCTCTGGCTGTGGTACACCGATGACGCTAATCACACGCTGGTGCAGATGAAAACCCGTTTGTTCTGGGGAACGCTGGCCATTCAGCTGGTCAGGATCGACTACCCCGGCAGCCCCACTGCCGCCGAAGCGACGCCGCCGCCCGCAGGCGGCCGCCCAGCTACTGGAGCCGGTAGCGCTCGTTGATGATCCGCTGAAACCTGGGACGATAGATAAGATCGAAGGCGAGTTCCTTGCCGGGGAACATGGCCAGCGCGGCGCGGCGCGCACCGGCCGCCATTTCGGTAGCCTCTTCCAGGCTCATATTGGGATCCTGGCTGATCACGGAAAGCGTCATATCGATCAGGAACTGCAGCCGCCTGATCCGTCTCGCCTCCTCGGCCAGCTCCGCCTGTTTGGCCTGCTCGTGATCCTCCGCCCCGCGCTGCGACAACCCCATGACTGCTACCTCCGTCCCGCGAACGCCGCACTCGCGTTTGCTCGGATGTAAAAAGGCTGGTCTCGACCTGTCCATTGGATGACCGCGGGTAGTTTCGACGTTGCGCTAAAACCGCAGCTCCGGCCAGAGACAAGGGCGAGCCTTGGAGGGAGAGTACTACGACACGGGCCCACAGGCTGCGATATACTCGCGTCACCCCAGGAGGGGCGCCATGGCTCTTGAAGCAAATGATTCGGCACTGGTGACCGTCTTCGATACGGAGCGGGAAACCGAGGCGCTGGTGGTGAAAGGTCTGCTCGAATCGGCGGGCATCGAGGCGCTTATCATCTCGCTGGATTCCCCGCAGGACGTTTTTCCGGGAGTGGGCGGCGTTGTGGTGCAGGTTACCCGGGAACAGGCCGCCGAGGCGCAGGCGATCATTGCCGAGTACCGCGCCCATCCCGCCGAGGACTCGGAGCTCACCGAAGGTTCATCGGCCTGAAAACCCGTTTCACGTTGCACGTTTCACGAAGCTAAGAAAGCTCCGGCGAGAAGCGCTATTCCGCCATTCCTGCCAGCGTCAGCACGGCCAGCAGGATGCGTTTCAAGGCCAGGTCGCGCTCACGCGGAATGAACCATTCGTGCAGCGTGTGGGCCCGGGCGCCCAGGCCTCCCGCTCCCAAGGCGACGGCTGGAATGCCAAGCGACAGCGGGATATTGGCGTCGGTCGAGGCGCAGTGCGCCTGGGCTTTGATTCCCAAGTGAGCATCCACCGTGCGCAGGGCTTCCAGGATGGTCGAGCCTCGCGGCAACTCCGCCGCCGGGCGGTTGCCGATGATGCGAATCCGGGTCTCCACGCCGGAAGAAGCTTCAAGCTCGCCCTTCACCCGTTCGACGGCGGCGTGCAACTGCCGCTCGACGGCGGCGATGTTCTGCGGATCGGTGGAGCGCACATCGACGCGCATGGCGGCCGCTTGCGGAATCGCATTCACCGAGGTTCCGCCCTGGATGGTGCCCACGTTCAGGGTGGTGCGGGGATTACGCGGGAGGTCAACCCGGCTGAGAGCGTCAATGACCCGGGCCAACAGCACGATGGGATTGGGAAGCCCGAAGTCGCTCCAGGAGTGCCCTCCCGGACCGCTGATCGAGACTTCAAAGCGGCGGCTGCCCAGCGCCTCGGTCACGATGGTATCGGTCCCGGCGCCATCCAGCGCCAGCAGCGACGCAATCCGGCCTTGCCAGCGGGCGTCGTCGAAGAAGTGGCGCATGCCGCGCAGGTCGCCCTCGCCCTCCTCGCCTACGTTGGCCAGCAGCAGCAGCGGCAGACGCGTGCGCAGTTTGGCGGCACGCATGGCTCCGGCCAGGGCGAGCAGCGCCACCAATCCCGCGCCGTTGTCGGCCACCCCCGGACCGATCAGGCGGTTGCCATCGCGGCGGACTTCGATCTGAGTCTCCGTAAAAACGGTGTCGATGTGAGCCGAAACGGCCACGAACGGTCCCGCCTCCGAGCCTGGAAGCTGCCCGATGACATTCCCTATGCCGTCCAGGTGGCTCTCCAGCAGGCCGAACTCGGAGAACCTCTCCAGCATCCACGCCGAGCGCTGCTGCTCGTGAAAGGGCGGTGCGGGGATCGCCGTCACCTTCATTTGCAGGTCGGTCAGTTCAGGCTCGTGCGCGGCGAACCACTCGAAAGCCTCCTGGACACACTTCAACCCTGCCAGCCGCGTTAGCTCCTTGCGTGTCGGCGGAGGCGCCGAGGAGGAGAGCAGGTTCGGTTCACGATTCATGAGACGACTCATACCGGAAAACAAAACCAGATGCGCTTACCCGGAAACCCCCATGCCGCGGTTTCCTGTGTGAATAGTATACGAAGCGGAGTGTTTCGCGGCCACACGACGGTGGTTCTTCATTCCCGAAGTCCTGCCCAGGCTGGACCTTTCAACGTGCGGCGCGGCTGGAGCGGTCTCTTTAATTAGTAAGAGACGTTCGCTAATTAGTAAGAGACGTTCGCTTGTATCGGTTGCGCCAAGGCTATCCGTTGGCTTTCGAAGAGGGAGCTGGGTGCCGGCTCACCGAGCCTGAGCGGAATCAACTGCATCTGTGTAGCCAGCGACTGTTCGCTCTTCTGCTGAGCCCATTGCTGGTCGAAGAAGGTCAGCAGAGCGCGGCGCAAAGGTTGATCAACGCTCGCGTAGTTTTCCCGGCTCAGGCTGTCCAGCAAGCGGGCATAGCTTTCATCCGCCAGCGAATACTCTCCCGGAGCGGTGGAATTGCCCGTATCGAGATCCATGTCCGGCAGATCAAGGGTTCGCGCGCGCAGCTCGCGCAGCAGCTTGCCGTAGTACTCGACGGTGGCGTTCACGCTCTTGAAGTACAGGTCTTCGGTTTTGGGAGTCGGGTCCTTGTAAGCAAGCCCGCGCAGGGGGCCGACCTTGGGAACGAATCGCAGCAGAAAGGCCACCACGCGCGCGCCTGTGCCAGGGTTATCGTCCTGGTAGTCCGTTCCCCACTCTTTGCGATATTCGGCGCGGGAGAGGTTATAGAGAAACTTACGCCGCGAGAAGTCGTGGTATTCCTGAACGATCTGGTGCTTGCGCCAAGCCAGAGCCACCCGGGTCATCGAGGGGATGAGCTTGCTAACAGAACGGCGATAGGTTCCGATAGTCAGGTTCTCATGCTTCAGCACGCTGTCGAGCGGAATCCGGTAGGTGTCGAAAAAGGCGCGCTCCAGCACCGGCTTGGCAACCTCAAAGCCGATGAAATCGTGATAGCTTTGCGGCGCATAACGGTGACGCGCGACCTGGAGCACATCGAAGCCGAACTCTGTTTTCAGGTGCTCCGGCTTGCCCTCGGCATAGGTGACCACCGGCCCATATTTTTTGCGTAACTCCGGGTATTCGATAGGCACCGCACGGTTCACCGCCACTGGATGGCCGGTGATGTCGGAAGCATAGTGAGCCAGAGCGCCGAGAGCGAAGGCGAATTCATTGAGGTTGCTGGCTTCGGCCACCAGGTTTTCGACGAACGCGCCGCTGCGGACGTAATGCACCAGATCGCTGAAGAAGTCGTTGCCGAACGGGTAATAGCCGAGATCCTGGATCACGGCGCCGCCGTAGGCATAGGCATGGGCCTGCTTCAACTGCTCTTCCGTGGCATCAGGAAAGCGCTCCAGCAGCAGCGGGCGAATCTCCCGGCCCCAGAGCAGGTCGATGACCTCCTCGTGGGTAAGAACCGAGTAGGCCGAGCTGGCGGCGCTCAGGGCAAGCAGCAGCGCGCACAAGCAGCAGAGTCGAAAGCCGAATTTCACCAGCAAATCCGCACCCGCCGAGTGATGTCGTTCGGGTAAGTTGCCGGGCGAAGGCATCGAGTTGCTTGGAAGACAGGGATTAAGACAGGGATAAAGACAGGGATTAGGGGTCAGGGTTTAGGGATTAGAGCGCTTCCACAGATGCCGTATCCGAAAAAGATGGACGTCATTCCGAGCAAGCGACTGTTTTGGTCGCGAGTCGAGGAAACTTGTGTTGCTCGTGTATTGGAAACACAAGGTCCCTCCACTCGCTTCGCTTCGGTCGGGATGGCGCTTCCCAATCGGGATACAGCAACTGAGGAATTGTTTTAGCAATCGGGCAGGGGATTTCACTAACCCCTACTCCCTAGTCCCTGCCCCTAAAGTTTTTGCACGCGCTGCACTTCGTGCACGCCCGGAATTTTTCGCAGGCCGGTGATGATGCGGTTCAGGTGGGCGACGTCGGTGATGTCGAGCACCAGGTCGATGAGAGCGGCCTGGCCGCCGTCGTGGGAGCCGGCTTCGATGTGGCGAATGTTGGTGTCGGCATCGCCGATCACGGCCGTGACCTGCTTGAGGATGCCGGCACGGTCGTCGCTGGTGACTGTCAGCTTCACCGGGTAGGAGGGCAGGCTGCCGGCGATGCGCGGCTCTTTGGCCGACCACTCGACGGTGATGCGCCGCTCCGGCTCGTACATCAGATTCTCCACGTTGGGACAATGCTTGGAGTGCACGGCGACGCCCTTGCCGCGGGTCACGTAGCCGACGATCTCTTCGCCGCGGATCGGGTTGCAACAGCGGGCGCGGTAGACCAGCAGCTCATCGTGGCCGCGCACCTTGAGCACCGAACTGTCGCTGCCCCCGAAGACGCGCTTGACCACGTTGGCCAGCGCGCCCCTGGATTCGCCGTCACCGTCCCCGTCGGAGGGTGTCCCGGCGGGAATCACCTTGCCCAGCATGGTCTTGGCGGAGTATTTTCCGTAGCCGATGGCGGCCATCAGGTCGTCGGTCCGGCCCAGGCCGTACTCGGTCGCGATCTTCTCGCAGATCGGCGTCCTTGATGTCCTTGATGGCGATGCGGTACTTGCGCGCCTCTTTCTCCATCACTTTGCGGCCGATCTCGATGGCGCGCTCGCGCTGGTGGATGTTGAGCCAGTGCTTGATCTTCTGCCGCGCGCGCGAGCTCTTGACTATGCTCAGCCAGTCGCGGCTGGGAGCATGGCCCGCCTGCGTCAGAATCTCCACGATGTCGCCCGAGCGCAGCTTGTAGCGCAGCGGCACGATGCGGCCGTTGACCTTGGCGCCCACGCAGCGCTCGCCTACCTCGGTGTGAATGGCTGTAGGCAAAATCGATAGGCGTAGCGTCGCGCGGCAGGATCACCACCTTGCCCTTGGGAGTGAAGGTGTACACCTCTTCGGGGTAAAGATCGATCTTCAGCGTCGAGAGGAACTCGCTCGGGTCCGACATCTCGCGCTGCCACTCCACCACCTGGCGCAGCCACGAGAGCCGCTGCTCGTCGCGCGCGGTGATAGGCCCGTCCTTGTATTTCCAGTGCGCCGCGATGCCTTCCTCGGCCATCTTGTGCATCTCCTCGGTGCGAATCTGCACCTCGAAGGGATGCCCGTCTTCGGCAATGACCGTGGTGTGCAGCGACTGGTACAGGTTCGGCCGGGGCATGGCGATGAAGTCCTTGATGCGGCCGGGAACCGGACGCCAGGCATTGTGGATGATGCCGAGAGCGGCGTAACAGTCGTTGACCGAGTTGGTGACGATGCGCAGCGCCAGCAGATCGTAGATCTGCTCGACCGTGATCTTCTGGCGTTGCAGCTTCTGATAGATCGAGTAGAGCCGCTTGATGCGCCAGTCGACCCGGGCCTGGATGTTGCTTTCCTTCAGCTTGGTCCGGATCGAATTTTCCATTTTGGCCAGCAGGCTCTCGCCTTCCAGGCGCTTGGCCTCGACCGTCTCGTATACCTGCTTGTAGCCAACCGGATCGACGTAGGGGAAAGCCAGGTCCTCCAACTCGCCGCGCACCTTGCCCATGCCGAGACGGTGCGCCAGGGGAGCGTAGATCTCCAGCGTTTCCTTGGCGATCTTGACCTGGCGGTCGGGCGAGAGCGCCTGCAGCGTGCGCATGTTATGCAGCCGGTCGGCCAGCTTGATGAGCACCACGCGGATGTCGTCCACCATGGCCAGCATCATCTTGCGCACGTTCTCCGCCTGCGCCTCCTCGCGCGAGGCAAAGTCGATGCGGCTGATCTTGGTGACGCCGTCGACGATGTGCGCCACCTGCTCGCCGAACTTCTGCTGGATCTGCTCGATGGTAACCGCGGTGTCTTCGACGGAATCGTGCAGCAGGCCGGCGGCAACAGAGACGTTGTCCAGCCTCATCTCGGCCAGGATGATCGCTACTTCCAGGGGATGAACGAGGTAGGGTTCGCCAGTAGCCCGGCTCTGCCCGCTGTGGTTTTCGAGGGAGAAATCGTAGGCTCGCTGCACGATCCCCAGATCGTCGTTCGGCCGGTTATCCCGCACGATCTTAAGCAGATCGCGAAAGCGGGTAACCGTCAGTACGTTCGTAGCGATCTGGTGCCGCAACGTCCCCATGTCTGATTATAGCTGGCGCAAGCAAATCCGCGGCAACAAGGCCACTGGACAGCAATTAGGCCTGTCTTAACGTTATGGGTAAAACAGTGCAGCCAGAGCAGTTCCTGGGTTGGTGTATCCCTTACCGGAACGTCATCCCGACCGGAGCGAGGCCGGGTCCCAGCCCCGCCAAGCGGGGCCGCGGTTGCATCTGCTGGGATGGACGAGCGCAGTGGAGGGATCTTGTGTTTCGCGGCTAAACACAAGATCCCTCGACTCGCGACAAAAGCAGTCGCTCGCTCGGGATGACGGTCCTATTCATGGATACACCATCTCGGGAAATGCTCTAGAACGGCTTCCAGTTATGGATCGGCTGGACTCTTGCGACTAGGCTGGACCCTGCTTACCATTGGACCGACGCATGAAGGTTCTCATCAGCGGCGCCTCTGGCCTGATTGGCAGCGCGCTCAGCCGTAGGCTAGAGCGCTCCGGCAAGTCGGTTGTGCGGCTGGTGCGCAGAAGTTCGGGCTTGGGGCCCTCCGAGCTTGCCTGGCGCCCGGGCGAGCGGCTCGATCCCGCGCTGGTCTCCGGCTTCGATGTGGTGATTCACCTCGCCGGGCGAAACCTCGCTGGACGCTGGAGCGCGCGAACGATGCGCGAAATCCGCGACAGCCGGCTGGCGGGAACGCGCACCATTGCCGAGGCGGTAGCTGAGGCATTTGCAGCCGAGGGCAAGCCGGCGGTGCTGGTCAGCGCCTCCGCCGTAGGTTATTACGGTAATCGCGGCGACGAGCTGCTGACTGAGGCTAGCCCAGCCGGCAGCGGCTTTCTGGCCGAACTCTGCCGCGACTGGGAAGACACGGCCCTGGCGACCGCTTCCGCCGAGGTTCGCGTGCTGTTGCCGCGCTTGGGCGTGGTGCTCAGTCGAGACGGTGGAGCGCTGGCGAAGATGCTGCCTGCCTTCCGCCTGGGGCTCGGCGGACGGCTAGGTTCCGGAGAGCAGTTCTGGAGCTGGATCACCCTGGAGGATGCAGCAGCAGCCATCGAGTTCATGATCGCCAACCAGCAGCTTGCCGGGCCGGTAAACCTGACCACACCCAATCCAGTCACGAATGAGGAGTTCACTCAAACGCTGGCCCGCGTCTTGCGGCGTCCGGCGTTGCTGCCCGCGCCAGCCTTTGCTTTGCGTTTGGCGATGGGGGAGATGGCCGATGAGGCGCTGCTCAGCAGCCAGCGGGTGCATCCGGCAAAGCTGGCGGCCTCCGGCTTCCACTGGCGGAATCCGGACTTAGCCGCCGCGCTGCGTTCAGCTCTCGCGTGATACATTGCCATCCATGAGCAAGACCCCATGAGCAAGACCAACGCCTGCCGCATTCTTGACACCCTGGGCGTGAAGTACGAATTGCGCGAGTATGAGGTCGATCCGGACGACTTGGCCGCCGAGAGTGTCGCCGCCAAGGTCGGTTTTCCGCCCGACCAGGTATTCAAGACCCTGTGCGTGCGCGGCGATCGCCAGGGGATTTGTTTTGCCGTCATACCCGGCAACTACGAACTGGATTTCAAGGCGCTGGCCAAGGCGACGGGAGACCGCAAGACGGAGATGGTCTCCCTCAAAGAAGTTCAACCGCTGACCGGCTATGTGCGGGGCGGCGTTACGGCTTTGGGAGCCAAGAAACCGTATCCGGTCTTCGTCGATGAGACCGTCATCCTCTGGGATGTGATCTCGGTTTCCGCCGGACAGCGCGGGCTGCAAATCCTGCTCGCCCCGGACGACTATGTGCGCGCCACCGACGCTACCGTCGCCGCCATCGCGCATGAGAAACAGTAAAGTCTCAGCTGTCCACCTGAAGCGAGCTTGCCTGCTCACCATTTCGTTGTAAGTCCAAAGTTTGGGGCTGCCGTTCTTCTTTTGGTATTCCACCGCCGCCCGGAATCAGCTACTCTGTTGGCAACAAAAACCAGGATTGGGAATTGAAGTGGGGAGAGGAGAAAAAAGCAAGCTTCCGCCTGCTTCATGTTTTGGGTTCAGCTCATCGCAGGCAAGCGGAACGTCCGCCCCAACGAGCAAGCTCGTTGGGGACCCCAAGGAGCTGCGTGATGGAACCTCGAAAGACTCCGGCACAAGAAAAGAACAAACCGGAACAGCAGTCTGAGAAGGCTGGGGAAGCTAAAATGGAGAACCGTCCTTCCCGGCCGAAGACTCGCATTCCATATCTGTCCAAGCCCCCGGCTGAAGGCATGAAGAGCTGATTACCGATCCGCTCCCAGCAAACGCAAGCAGGCGTTTGCCGAGCGCTCCAATCTCTCACCCACGCACGGCCCACCGGCAAATCCTGCGTGGGTAGCGGTTTTGCACGCGCCGAAATAGCCACGTCTGCCGGGCGGGCTTGCCCGCGAAAACTCTCGTCCAAGTTGCTGATCTTCGTCATTCCGGGGATTGTTCCTGGGGATCTCCGCCGCAAGCTGGTTTGGCATCCAACTAGTACAATGGCGTTACTGGGGTGAGTCGGGCTACCCTGAACGAAAACCCAACGGTGAACTTCAAACATACATGCGAATTTCCGGCCTCAGATTCAAGACCTGCTTGCTGATCCTTTTCGTTGCGGTCTTCGGACCGGTGGGCAACGTGCTGCTGAGCAAGGGCATGAAATCGGTGGGAGCTGTGGGAGATTGGGCGCCGGCAAACTTGCTGCATGCCGCCTCCCTGCTGGCCACATCAAGCGCTCTGTGGCTCGGGTTTGCCTGTCTTGTTGTCTCCTTTGTCTCCTACATGCTGGTGTTGTCCTGGGCTGACTACACCTACGTGCAACCTGCTTCCGCCATCTCCTATGGAGTTGTGGCGCTGCTCGGCCATCTGCTGCTGAATGAAGTTGTAGAGCCGATGGCGTGGGCCGGTGTTGCCATGATCTGCCTTGGCGTCTTCATCGTGGCGCAGACTTCACCGCGCACCAGCCTGGCCGGCGCGAGCCCGGCTGCAACACTGGCCTTCACCTCGGGGAATGCGCAAACCGCATTCACCGCAGATCCCGTCAGCGACTCCATGGGACAGGGCTGATGCTGCAACGAATCGTTCTCTTCGCTTTGATCATCGTGGTCGGCACGGCGGGTGAGATTTGTGCCGCCAAGGCGATGAAGGAGCTGGGCGAAGTCAAGAGCTTCCGTCCAGCGGCCCTGCTCAGGGTCGGGTTTCGCGCTATCAAGTCCCCGTGGATGGTGCTCGGCCTGATGATGATGACCATCTCGTTTCTGGCCCTGCTGGGCATGCTTACCCTGGAGAATGTAAGCCTGGTCATACCCCTGACGGCGCTCAGTTACGTGGTGGGTTGCGTGGGCGGCAAGTTCTTCCTCTCCGAGCACATCTCCTGGAAACGCTACGCGGGAGTGCTGCTGGTCTGCGGCGGCATCGCGCTGGTGGTGCTGAGCAGAAGCTAGGACCGGAACCAGAGATACTGTATCTCTTTAATCGGTTAAGGCGACGTGGTGATTAGGAAGAAACCCACGACAAATCGCGGCCGATGATGAGTTCCTGCATAGTGGCATGATGTGTGTTCATCATCGAAATGAGCCCGTGGGTTAAACGGTGGCGTCTCGCCAACTGGATCACTTCCTCGGCATTATCGTAGATCGTCAGGAAATCGCCTCTGATGTTTTCGACTTGCGTGAAGAGTTCTTCGTGGTCGAGCTCATTATGCGTGTAGAGGCGCGTGCCCGCTCGTTTACCGTTTTTGCCGGCGGTATAAGGGGGATCGAGAAAGAAAACGGCAGTCTTTGGGGAGACGTTTTGACAATCTCAATACCACCTTTGCTCCGAGGAGCGCCTCTATTTGCATCGCGAAACTTCGCCGCTGCAGTCGAACTGAGATGGTAGCCCCCCCTCAAACAATACGACTGGAGTACTCTCGGCGGAATTCTTCGTAGACGATGCGCAGAACCTTCTGCCGATCTTCCGGCTCATCAAAATTCGCGACGATCTTCAGTATGTCATCCTTGCTTATCGACTGGACTTTCATGTTGATGAGGTATTGCCTTACCTCTTTCGAGATGTCGTCAATGACAAGAATCACGTTGCCATCCTGCAACCGCTCTCTGTCGAAGTTCAGCTTCAGCTCAGCATAGACCTGAGCGGCTTCTGCTTCCGAATGGACTCTGAGCTTCTTGACTTGATAAACGACTCCAAAGTTGGTAGAGAGATCTACGCCCTTGTCGTGTGCTGAGGTGCGCGTATCCCGATAAATCCTGCAAGCGAATTTTTCTAAATGGACCTTGATGACCGCAAAGCTAAGAATCTCGAAGTTGGCTGGAGTCTTGCCGATATGCTCCCGGATTACTTTCTGAAAATCTTCCTGCGATTCGGCTAATTTCGCACGTGTAGCAGCATCTCGCAAGATCGGGACAATCCCCAAACGCTCGTCGATGTGCTGCTTTATTCGCTCGGGTATCCAATCGCAAAGGAAATCTGCCTGCTCTGTATAAGGTGGTAATAAACGATACTTAAGATGTCCCACCTGCTCCAAAACGGCATATCGGGACATCCGGGAGCCGTATGCATCATAGTATTTTGCGCCGATGTGCATATCGTGGCCGAGAAAAGTCTTCATCTGCCTGACGGCCGTTTCGTATACTTTCCGGACATCAGAGTCAGTAAAATCTGGATTTTTTGTGGCGCGGTACTCACTAACGAGACCCAATGCGACAATGGGGGCAATTATCTTAGTTTGGGAGTTCTTGAGCATGCGCTCAATCTCCCTCTTGCAGATGTCCGGCTCGAGTTCCATTTCTTGCCTCTAAACTGCCAGCCTCTCGAGCTCGGCCTCGAGGTGACACAGAAATTCGTCTTCCGTTACCGTTGGAGGCAACTCCATCTCAAAAGGCGCATCTGGACGCAGAGTATAGACCACCTGCCGCCGCACGAGCCGGAACCTAGCATCAGTACCGCGCGTTTCCTCCAGATCGTACACGAGCCACGCGATTTCCGCCTGTTCTTTCGGAACCTCGGCGAGTTCCGGCAGCGTATCAAAAAAACCCTGGTCGAGCGCAACGGCCGTCTTTCTTCTCCACGCGTTCAGAATACCGCCCTTGTAAATGAGCTGTGGGGCGAGCCGTTTTCGAGAGGAAGATAGATAATCCGGCGCTGGCCACCATTGCTCTCCCTTCCAGTTCATATTCGCCCTCTTCTTCTGGTCCTTCATGTAATACTCGAACGGCTTGCGGATGTTGCCGGAGATGTATACTGCCTGCACTTCAAGGGCGCCAAAATCAGTGACCTTGCCCTGATCGTCGTAGGAAACGAGGACAAGATCGATATTGCCAGCGGATTTCCCATTTTTGTCTTTCAGGCGGACTTCGGTAAGGGAAGTCCATTGGGTGTTCGCTGGGAAAAAGAAATCCGCCCCATCATCGGCGATTATCCAATTTTCACGGAATCGAATTGGACATGTAATCGCGACTCCCTTGCCCGCCAAAACACAGCAGGTTCCAAGCGGATCATTTGCCTTGTCCTTCGTGCAATTGGGCACTTTATTGTTGAATGGGCAGAGTTTTTTATCTCGATAACGGACTGCCTCTGCAGAAAAATTATCTAGCGGAAAACCAAAGATTTCGACGAGTGGATGAGTTTTGGTCGGCATTATGCGTGCAGTGTAGCACGTTGGAAGTTGCTGAAAAATAACGTTTTTGCCGATAATCTTCTCCCTTATAAAGCGCACCACGCAAATCAACTGGGAACCAAGAGCTGGGAACCGGGAACTTGTTTCACGCCCCGCGCGTTTGCGACAGGGTGGCACGAACAGCGGAGACCGGGCGCGCGGCGCCGCACTGGCGGAGGAAGTTCGCCAGTATCTTCTTGCCGTGCGGGGTCAGCACCGACTCAGGATGAAACTGTACGCCTTCAACCGGCAGCTCTCTATGGCGCAGGCCCATGATGAGGCCATCGCGGGTTTGCGCCGTAATCTCCAGCTCGCGCGGCAAGGTTTCCCGCTCCACCATGAGCGAGTGATAGCGGCCCACGGCGAGCGGTTGCGGCAGACCCTCGAAGGCGCCCCGTCTCATCGTGTGTCACCTCGCTGGCCTTGCCGTGAATCGGCTTGGGCGCGCGGATGACGCGCCCGCCGAAGGCTTCGCCGATCGCCTGGTGGCCCAGGCAGACGCCGAGAATGGGCACCGAACCGCTCAACTCGCGGATGATCTCCAGGGTCACGCCGGCATCGCGCGGCGTGCCCGGGCCGGGCGAGATGACGATGCCCGCATAGCCTCCCTCGAGAACCTCCGGCGCGGTGATGGCGTCGTTGCGCCGCACCACCGGGTCGGCCCCCAGCTCGCCCAGGTATTGCACCAGGTTGTAAGTGAACGAATCGTAGTTGTCGATGACCAGCAGCATACTCAATCTCCCGCTTCGGCCAACTCGATGGCCTGATGCAATGCGCGAGCCTTGTTGACGGTTTCTTCGTATTCCGACTCCGGAACCGAGTCGGCGACGATGCCGGCGCCGGCCTGCACGCTGGCGATGCCATGGCGCAGCTCGATGGTGCGAATGGCGATGCAGGAGTCGAGATTGCCGGCGTAGTCGGCGTAGAGCACCGAGCCCGAGTAGAGCGTTGCGCGAGCCGCGCTCCAGCTGCGGCGATGGCCTGCATGGAGCGGATCTTGGGAGCGCCGGTAACGGTTCCCGCCGGAAAGCAGGCGGCGAGCGCGTCAAAGCGGTCCAGCTCCGGGCGCAGACTGCGCTGAGAGCTCGGTAACGATGTGCTGCACGTGCGAGTACTTCTCCACCCGCATCAGCTTGTCGACCTGCACCGAGCCGTACTCGGCGACGCGGCCCAGGTCGTTGCGTCCCAGATCGACCAGCATCAGGTGCTCGGCGCGTTCCTTCTCGTCGGCCAGCATCTCCTCGGCCAGCAACTGGTCTTCGGCGTCGGAGCGGCCGCGCTGGCGCGTGCCGGCGATGGGACGGTACTCCAGCCGGCGGCCGGTGCAGCGCACCAGCATCTCGGGCGAAGCGCCGATCAGCGCCTCGTCTCCGAACTGCAGCAGGTACATGTAAGGCGAAGGATTGGTGCGCCGCAGGGCGCGGTAGAGCGAGACCGCATCAGTCGAAACCGGGCGCGAGAAACGCTGCGAAAGCACAGTCTGGTAGCACTCGCCGGCGGCAATCAATTCCTTGACGTCGCGCACCGCCTGCTCAAACTCGGCGCGCTCGAAATTGGAATCGAACCTGGCACCGGCTCTTGCGCGCGGCGTCTGCCGGTGACCCGAGGGGAGCATCGAGCGCGAGCGGCGCGGCCAGCAACTGCGCCACGCGCTCCAGTTCGGCGAGCGCGGCTTCATAAGCTTTTCGCAGCTCGCTATCGTTCGCTCCGCCGGTGAAGGCCAGCGTGCGAATCTCGACCACCTGCTTGGCATGATCGAAGGCCAGCATGGTGCGGAAGAGCAGAAACGCCGCATCGTCAGCGTCCGACGGCAGCTCTCCCAGCACCGGCTCGAACCATTTGGCGGCGCCATAACTGAGGAAGCCGACTGCGCCGCCGGCAAATGGGGCGCCGGAGTAATCGCGAGTGAGCACGCGCGTGCGGAAGCGCTCGCGCAGGTAGTCGATGGCGTTCATCGTCAATGCCTGCTCTGCCTTGCGCCGTGGTGACATGCGTCAGGTTGCCGCGGGAGCGAATTACCTCTTCCGGGTCGGCTCCGAGGAACGAGTAGCGCGCCAGTTGCTCGCCGCCTTCGACGCTCTCCAGCAGGAAGGAGTGGCTGCTGGTGCGCGCCAGGCGCAAGTAGGCGGCCAGCGGCGTGATCAGGTCGGCCGGCACGGTGCGCACCACCGGCACGGTGTTGCCGCTGGCAGCGGCGGCGCGAAACTGCTCGAAGCTGGCGGGCCAGATGGCGCTCATAACGAAGCCACCTCGCGCAGGGGCGCCTTGCGTCCGGGCGCGGGCATGGCGCGGCCGAGCACGCCGGCAATGGCGCGGATTTGAGCGAAGCCTTTCAGCAGCTGCTCCGGATAGATCGATTGCATGCCGTCGGAGAGCGCCTTCTCCGGCTGGTGATGCACTTCCAGGATGAGCCCGTCGGCGCCGACGGCCACGGCGGCGCGGGCCAGGGGGATAACCTTGTCGCGCTTGCCGGTGCCGTGGCTGGGATCGACGATGATCGGCAGATGGCTGAGCCGCTGCACCGCGGGCACAACGCTGAAGTCGAGCGTGTTGCGGGTGTGATCGGTAAAGGTGCGGATGCCGCGCTCGCAGAGCGCCACCTGGTAGTTGCCTTCGCTCATGACGTATTCGGCGGCCATCAGAAATTCGTCGAGGGTGGCGGCGATTCCGCGCTTCAGCAGGATCGGTTTGCGGGCGCGCCCGGCGTGGCGCAGCAGGGAGAAGTTCTGCATGTTGCGCGCGCCGATCTGAATGATGTCGGCATACTGATCGACCAGCGCCAGCGACTCGGCATCGAGCGCCTCGGTCACAATCAGCAGGTCGAAGCGCTCGCGAACCTCGGCCATGATCTGCAGTGCCTCCTCCCCTAGCCCCTGGAAGGCATAGGGCGAGGTGCGCGGCTTGAAGGCGCCGCCGCGGAAGAACTGCGCTCCGCTGCGGGCCACGTTTTCGGCGATGCGGAATGCCTGGTCGCGGCTTTCGATGGCACATGGTCCGGCGATCATGGCCAGCGTGTTGCCGCCGATGGTGGCCGGGTGCCCGTTAAAGGTGATCACGGTGTTATCCGGCTTCATCTCCCGGCTGACCAGCTTGTAAGGCTTGGATACCTGGATGACCTCGGCTACACCGGGCAGATCCTCCAACGTCGCCGGCTCGATCGCGCCGGCGTTACCGGTAATACCGATGGCGGTTCGCTGCGCCCCCGGCAGCGAGTGCGGGCGCAAGCCGAGGTTGGTAATGGCTTCGCAAACGGCTTCGACTTGCTCGTTGGTTGCGTGCGCTTGCATTACGACTAACATCAGTGGGTCTCCTTCACTGCCAGGGAAATGGCTGCCGCATCCGCCGCGGGGTCCCCAGCCCCGCTAAGCGGGGCTGATTTTGCGTTTGTTGGGGTGCACTCAGCATGGCTGTTGCCGACAAACTCGCGGGCCAATGCTTCAACGCTCGCGGCCAGGTCTGGCCGGCCGGAATTGGTTTCAATCAACTGCACGATAGCGCTGCCGACGACAACCGCATCGGCAAAGGTCAGAACTTCCTTCGCCTGCTCCCGGTTGCTGACGCCGAAGCCCAGGGCAACCGGCAGCGAGGTGCAGCGGCGAATGCGTTCGACCAGCGCGCGGGCATCGGCGCTGAGCTGCTGGCGCGTGCCGGTTACGCCGGTACGCGACACCGCATAGATAAAGCCGCTGGCGTGCGCGCAAATTGTTTTCAGCCGCTCGTCGCTGCAGGTGGGCGCGGCCAGCGTAATCAGATCGACGCCGTAAGGCCGGGCAAAGGCCGCCAGCCGTGCGCGCGTTATCGGCCGGCAAATCGGTGAGCAGCAGCCCGGCGATTCCGTTCTCCTCGGCCGAGGTGATCAGCCGCTCGAAGCCGTACTGCAACACCGGATTCACATAGCTGAACAGCACCACCGGCGCGTCGATCTTGCTCTTCGCCTGCTTCGCCACGTCCAGCACTTCGGCCAAGGTCACCCGGTTTTTAAGGGCGCGGGCGCAGGCGCGTTGGATCACCGGCCCGTCCGCCATGGGATCGCTGAATGGAAATCCCAACTCGATCACCGTCGCCCCGGCGCGGCCCAGCGCCAGCAGAATCTCGTAGGTGGCGGCCAGGTCGGGATCGCCGGCGGTGATGTAGGGAATAAACCCGCCTCTCCCCTGCTGACGAATGTCCGCGAATGCTTTCGGCAATGGCGCTCATCGTGCGGCCTCCGTCGGGGTCCCCGGCAGACGCCGCGGTTGCGTCTGCAGGGGTGAGATTTTCTGAACGGTTTCAACGTCTTTGTCGCCGCGTCCGGAAAGATTGATAACTACAACCTCGTCGCGGCCCAGCGTCGCCGCCAGGCGTATGGCGTAGGCAACAGCGTGAGCCGACTCGAGCGCGGGAATGATGCCCTCCAGCTCCGAAAGCTTATGGAAGCCGTCGAGCGCCTCGGCATCGGAGACCGAGGTGTACTCGGCGCGCCCAATCTGCCGCAGGTACGCGTGTTCCGGACCGACGGCGGCGTAATCGAGGCCGGCGGAAACCGATTGCGTAGCCGCGATCTGGCCGTCGGCATCCTGCAGCACGTAGCTCAATGTCCCCTGAAAAACTCCCGGTCGTCCGCCTTCCTCGGCGAAGCGTGCGGCATGCTGCCCCACGTGCGGACCGCTGCCCCCGGCCTCCACGCCGATCAACCGCACCGCCTCGTCCTGCTGAAATGCACTGAAGATGCCGATGGCGTTCGAGCCTCCGCCGACGCAGGCGACGATCGCCGCCGGCAGCCGTCCGGCCTGCAGCAGCACCTGCTCACGCGCCTCGACGCCGATCACGGACTGGAAGTGCCGCACCATGCGCGGATAAGGATCGGGACCAAGCGCGCTGCCCAGCAGGTAATAGGTGTCGCGGACGTTGGTGACCCAGTCGCGCAGGGCTTCGTTGATGGCGTCCTTCAAGGTGCGCGAACCCGAATCCACGCCGCGCACTTCGGCGCCTAACAGCTGCATGCGGTAGACGTTCAGCGCCTGCCGCTGCATGTCTTCCGTGCCCATGTAAACCACGCACTCCAACCCGAAGCGCGCGCATACGGTCGCCGTCGCCACGCCATGCTGCCCGGCGCCGGTCTCGGCAATAATGCGCCGCTTGCCCATGCGCCGCGCCAGCAGCGCCTGCCCGAGCGCATTGTTGATCTTGTGCGAGCCGGTGTGGCCCAGATCTTCGCGCTTGAGGTAAATGCGCGCTCCGCCGGCGTGCTCGCTGAGGCGTTCAGCCAAAGTAAGCGGTGTGGGACGACCCGAGTAGTCGCGCAGCATGGACTCGAGCTCAAGCTGAAAACCAGGATCGCCGAGTGCCTGCTCGTAAGCGGCGGTCAGCTCTTGCAGCGGAGAAACCAGCGTCTCGGGTACGTAGCGTCCGCCAAACGGACCGTAGTAGCCCGGCGCTGACTGCGGTGTGATAAGTTCCAGTTCATTCATAGATCACATCTCAAAGTTGTTTCCGACGCCGGCGTCCCACGCCCCGCCTCGTTATCGGTCTGACGCGGAACGGAATGCACGGCGGCAAAGAACTCGCGCAACTTGACGGCGTCCTTGCGGCCTTTGGCGGATTCCACGCCGCTGCAAACATCGACCGCATGCGGCTGCACCTGACGAATCGCCTCGGCGACATTTGCCGTGGTCAATCCGCCGGCCAGAATCAATCTCGGAAAATCAAGGTTGTCGGAGGAGACAAGCTGCGCCAGCTTGTGCGCTTCCTCCCAATTGGCGCGTAATCCCGAGCCGCCGAAGCTCTCGCAGGCTGCATCGACCAGCAGCGCGTTCGCCGGATAGCGCGCCGCGGTCTCCGGCGTGAAGCCGCGTCCGGTGCGGAACGCCTTGATCACCTTCACTCCCGGCATGCACCTTTGCAGCTCCCGGCAAAAGCCGGCAGGTTCGTCTCCATGCAGTTGAGCGATACCGATGCCACTGCTTGCAACCGCGGAAACAATTTCATCCGCGCCGGCGTTGACGAAAACACCGACGGCATGGACCCTCGCCGGAAGAGCTCGCGATGATCGGGGCGGCGGCCTGCGGCTCGATGTAGCGCGGGCTGCGCGGATAGAAGTTGAAGCCCAGCATGGCCGCTCCCAGCTCGACAGCCAGCCGCGCGTCCTCAGCATTGGTGATTCCGCAGACCTTCACATCAATCACGGGCGGCCTCCCATGGATGCGCTTGCCGCAGCGTGGATGAAGGCTGCCAGTTCGCGCGCCGGGTCGGCCGAGCGCATAAGCGTCTCGCCGATCAGGAACGCGCCGTAGCCCAGCGCGCGCAATTCGCGCACGTGTTCGGGAGTGCGCAGTCCGCTCTCGCTGACCAGCACGCGGCCGGGCGCGGCGTAGCGGGCCAGCGCGCGCGAGGTATCGAGCGTGACCTCGAGGGTCGCCAGATTGCGATTGTTCACGCCCAGGACTGTGGCGCCGCAATCGATCGCGATTTGTATCTCCGGTTCGGCATGCACTTCGACCAGAGCATCGAGCCCAAGCCCGTCTTCGGCGAGCATGCGCAAGGCCACGAGTTCGGCCGGTGTCAGGGCGGCGACGATCAGCAACACGGCATCGGCTCCGGCGGCTGCAGCTTCGCAGACTTGGTGCGCATCGACGATAAAGTCCTTGCGCAGCACCGGGCACCCGGGGCCACCGACCAACGCCGTCTTTGCGTTGGATGAGGTGGAGGCGGGGGCCCCAGCCAACGCCGTTCTTACGTTGGCTGGGGTGGGGGAAACCCGCGCGCAGACGGCGCGCAGGTCAGCAAGCGATCCGGAGAAGTACTGCGGCTCGGTGAGCACGGAAATGGCGGCGGCCCCGCCGGCAGCGTAGATGGCGGCGGTCTCGACCGGGTCGGCCGCAGGGCGGATGGCTCCCGCGCTGGGCGAGCTGCGCTTTACCTCGGCAATGATGTTGACCCGCGCCGGATCGCACAGCGCCTGGTGAAAGACGTACGGCGGGCGGGCGGCGCGAGTGCGCAAGGCCGCTTCGCGCACGCCGGCGCGCTCGCCGGCGCTGACGCGGGCCATCTCGGCGCGTTTGGCTTCGCAGATGGAAGCCAGGAAGCTGGTGACGGTGCTCACGCTTTTTCTCCCAGAGTGGCGGCCTGGGCACCGCGCAGAAACGCATGCAACTTTTCGGCGGCGGCGCCGGAGTCGATGGCCGCCTCGGCGCGCGCGGCACACTCCCGCAACGACTCGGATGCGCCACCGACATACAGTGCGGCGGCGGCGTTGGCAGCAATAAGACGGTGGGCCACGTCACGCCGTCCCTCTTGCAGCACCTCTCGGATGATGCGCGCGCTGGCGGCCGCATCCTGGGCGCGGGCGGCGTCCAGCGGCTCGGCGTGGTAGCCGAAGTCTTCCGGCGTGACGCTGCGTTCGCGCTGCTGCCCATCCCGCAACTCGATGACGCGGGTTGGGCCGGAGAGCGTTACCTCGTCGAGGCCGTCGTGGCCGCGCACCACCCAGGCCTGTTCGGCGCCGAGCGCCAGCAGCGAGCTGGCGATCTTGGGCATCAGCTTGGCATCGGAGATGCCCATCAGTTGCCGCCGCGATCCCGCCGGGTTGCACAGCGGACCAATCAGGTTGAAGCAGGTGCGCACCCCGAGCTCGCGGCGAATGCCGGCCACGCGCGCCGATGCCGGATGATGAGCGGGAGCAAACAGGAAGCAAAAGCCAAGGGAATCGAAGAGCTGTTCGGAGACGGCGGGAGGAACGGGAACGGGTGCGCCCATGGCGGCCAGCACATCGGCGCTGCCGCTTTTGCTGGTGGAAGCGCGCGCTCCGTGCTTGGCGACGGGAATGCCGGCGGCGGCGGCGACGAAGGCGGCGGCAGTCGAGATGTTGAAGGTCTTGGCGTGGACTGGCGCCGGTGCCGCAGGTATCGACGAAACATCGGTGGCGGGTGCGCAGGGCCACCATGCGGCTTGCGCATGGCCTCGGCCAGACCGACCAGTTCGTCGACGCACTCGCCCTTCTGCGCGAGCGCCACCAGCACGGCGGCGATCTGCGCGTCGGTGGCCTGGCCGTCGAGCACGTAGCCGAGCAGCTCGGCGGCCTCCGTGCGCGTCAGGTCGCTGCCCGGAAGAAATGCTCCGCAGCATAGCCTTCAGCCGGACGGCGGCTTCAGGGGCTTGAATGGGTTCGAGAGCTTGGGAAGCAACGTGGGTTCCGGAGTAGGAAACGCTTGCGTTCATGGCTTTTTCCCGCGTGAGCGCCGGCAATAGCAATAAAAATGCGGCGCTGCTGCTAATTAAGTTGGCTGGAATTGCTTAAGGAAAGTGCCTGGACTAGAGGCACACGACGGTGCAGGACCACCATCGGCTGGACCATCGACGCGCGCGGATTGCAGCGGTGCTACTCATAGAAGGATTTTAGTCTACACACAGGGAGGCAGGATTGCAAAGGAATTTTGCGAGTTGCTCACGAAGCATCGCTAGCTCGGATGCACGCCGACAGAGCTGCCAGCTACGCGCGTCGGCGTCTACCGCGGCGCTGCTCGCCTTACTCTCCATCCGGCACAAAGCGATAGCCGACTCCGCGCACGGTGAGCAGATGCCGCGGGGCGCTGGGATCGTCTTCCAGGTAGCGGCGCAGGCGCACCACGAAGTTATCGATAGCGCGCGTATCAGTGTCTTCGCGCAATCCCCAGACCTGATCGAGGATCTCCTTGCGCGAGACCGGACGGCCGGCATTGCGCACCAGGATAGGACAGCAGCTCCGCCTCCATGACGCGTGAGGCGGATGACTTCCTCGCCGGCGTGCAGCTCCAGGCGGGTGAAATCGACCTTCTTGCCGGCAATGGTAATTTCACGGGAGCGGAGGCTTGCGCGGCACCTCCGGCGCCGGCTGCGCCGGTTGCGGCGGCTGCTCCGGCTGCCTTCATCCACTCGGTGCGGCGCAGCAGGCTGCGCAGGCGGGCCAGCAGAATGGTAAGCTCGAAGGGCTTGGGCAGATAGTCATCGGCGCCGGCCTCGAATCCCTTGAGCACGTCTTCCGGGCGTCCGCGGGCGGTGAGCATAAGAATGGGGACGAAGATGCGGCGCTGGCGTAAGCTCGGCTGCCACGGAGAATCCGTCGCGGCCGGGAAGCATCACGTCGAGCACCACCACGTCGAAGGCCTGCGGCTGGCGCACGATAAGGGTCGAGCGCGTCTTCGCCGTTTTCGACCATGGTCACCTGGTGGCCCTCGGCTTCGAAATTGAAGCACAAGCCGCGCGCCAGATTTGCCTCGTCTTCCACGATCAGAATTCGACTCATGCGGTCAATCCTCGGAAGGCGGATGATGATCGTTGCGCCTTTGCCCAAGCCCTCGCTTTCGGCGAAAGCATCTCCGCCATGCCGCCGCGCAATGCTTTTAACCAGGAAAAGGCCGAGGCCGGTTCCCTTGATGTTCATGGCGGTGCGCAGGGGCACGCGATAGAAGCGGCGGAAGATGCGCTTCAGCTCCGAAGCCGGGATGCCGACACCGCGGTCGAGACTGCGCAGCAGCACGTTGGCGTCCTGTGCCAGCAGCTCTGCGCGGATGTCGATTTCGCGGATCGAGTACTTGACGGCATTGTCGAGCACGTTGGAGATGGCAATGCGCAACTCTTCCGCATCACCCTGTACCCGCCCGCCGCCACCGTTGGCAGGTAGGCTATCGATGCGCATCTGCCCGTCCACCAGGTGATGCCGCTTGCGCGCCAGTTCCACGCACTCGGAAAGCAGCGAATCCAAATCCACGCGCCGCTGACGGCGCAGGCGGCGCGATTGCACCACTGCGCCCGGCGTGCAGTACCTGCTCGACCGTCGCCAGCAGGCGGTCCGTGTCCTCCAGCATGATGCGGTAAAACTCCCGCCGCTGCTCCTCCTCCACCGGCCGTGATTGCAGGGTTTCCAGGTAGAGGCGCACGGAAGCGATCGGGGTCTTCAGCTCGTGCGTGACGGCGTTAATAAAGCTGTCGTGCTGTTCGCTGCGCCGTATCTCGCGCACCAGGAAGATGGTATTCAGGGACACCGCCAAGATGATGAAGCCGAACAGGATCATGCCAAGCACAATGGCTGCCACCGAGCGCCAGTGAAACGCCCAGGTGATATTCAGCGCCACCGCCAGGCCGACACTGAAAGCGCCGAGCAGGACAAAAGCAATGATCGTGTTGCGCCGGCCTATCTGCATACGCGACCCTGATACACAGATCATACGCGCAACCATAGGCTCTCTCTGAGTGGAATCAAGATGGATGGCACCCCGTGCGATGTGAACCGCGGCAATGCGGCGGGTCACGCCGGCTGCTTGACAGAGGCTCGGGATGCGCCTTATCGTTGCTCGCCTGTAGAGCGGATTCAAGTGGGCGTACCCTTCGCTATCACCGCCGGGCTGATCGCCCGGCTACTGCACGGGGTTACCTTCCGCGAATCCGGTCTAGAGATATGGTTGAATCTGTAGTTGCCAGGAGGAAGGCGTGCGTGAACAGGCGAAGATTCTGCTTCTGGCGCTGGCGGTACTTCTTATGACGGCCAACGTCGCGGCGCAACAATTTCAGCTCATGGAAGCTTCCATCAGCGATATTCACCGGGGCCTGCAGAGCGGCAAGCTGACTTGCCGCAGCCTGGTGCAGCAGTACCTGGACCGCATTCAGGCCTATGACCAGCAGGGACCGGCGCTGAACGCCATGCTGTACGTCAACCCCAACGCTCTGCAGCAGGCCGAGGCCCTGGACAAGCAGTTCAGGCCCGGCGCCAAGCTCAAGCCGCTGTACTGTGTTCCGCTGGTGCTGAAGGACGTCTTCGACACCGCCGACATGCCGACCACCGGCGGCTCGCTGGCGCTGAAGGGCATGCAGCCGGCGCAGGACGCCTTCACGGTGACGCGATTCCGGCAAGCTGGAGCCGTGATCCTGGGCAAGACCAACATGCACGAGCTGGCGCTGGCCGGAGTGACGGTGAGTTCGCTGGGCGGGCAGACGAAGAATCCCTACGAGCTGACGCGCACCCCGGGCGGATCTTCCGGCGGCACCGGCGTTGCCCTGGCCGCGAACTTCGCTACCGTGGGCACCGGCTCCGACACGGTCAACTCGATTCGCTCGCCTTCCTCCGCTAACAGCCTGGTCGGCATTCGTCCCACCCGCGGATTGATCAGCCGGGCGGGCGTGATCCCCGTCTCGTTCACGCAGGATGCCGTGGGACCGATCACGCGAAGCGTAGCCGACGCCGCCGTCATGCTTGACGTAATGGCCGGCTACGATCCCGATGATGCGGTGACCGCGCTGGGAGTCGGCAAGGTTCCCAGCACCTACACCGCCTTTCTCGACCGCACTGGCCTGAGGAAAGCGCGCATCGGGGTGTTGCGCACGCTCTTCGGAACCGGTCCGGATCACCAGGAGGTCAACCGCGTAATGGCCGACGCGCTCGAGGTGCTGAAGAAGAATGGCGCCATCCTGGTGGAGATCGAAGACGCCGCCCTCGATACCGGCAAGCTGAACTCCGACCTCGATGTGCAGAAGTACGAATACAAAATCGATCTCAACAACTACCTCAAAGCTCTGCCCAATCCTCCGGTGCATTCGCTGGCCGAGCTGATCGCCAGCGGCAAGTACCATAAGCCTTCGCTGGAGAAGTTCCTGGCTTCGGCCGAAAGCTATCAAAACGGGCTGAACGAAGCCGACTACAAAGACCGGCGGGTCAAGATCGATGATCTGCGGGTGCGGCTAGCGAACGTGATGGCGAAGAACAACGTGGTCGCGTTGGTGTACCCGCATCAAAAGCGGCTGCCGGTGTTGATCGGCGACATGAACCAGGCGGAGCGCAACGGCATCCTGGGCTCTCTGACGGGATTTCCGGCGATTACGCTTCCGGCCGGCTTCTCGACTCCGACGGCGAGCGCGCCTATCGGCGTGCCAGTCGGCATTGAATTTCTTGGCCAGCCATTCAGCGAACCGCAGTTGCTGAAGATCGCTTACAGCTTCGAGCAGGCCACGCATGCGCGCAAGCCGCCGCAGTCGGCGCCCCCGCTGAAATGAGGGTTTAGGGATTAGGGGTTAGGGGCCAGACGGATATTCGTTTTTGTCCCTAACCCCTATTCCCTATCCCCTATCCCGTTCAGATAAATTCTTGGGACGCGCGGGGAAAGTCCGCAGGTGATCTCGTAAGGAATTGTACCTGCCCACTGCGCCTGGTCCTGGGCAGTGACGCTGCACTGGCCCGAGGCGCCTATCAGCAGCACTTCATCTCCCAGCGCAACCTCCGGAATCGCGGTCACGTCGATGGTGCTCAGGTCCATGGAGATGTTGCCGACCATCGGAGCGTAGCGGCTGCGCACGATGACTCGTCCCTTGTTGCTCATGCCGCGGCGAAAGCCGTCGCCATAGCCGGCGGCAATCACGGCGATGCGCGAGGGAGCCTTGGTGACGAAGGTTCCGTTGTAGCCG
Source organism: uncultured Acidobacteriota bacterium (assembly GCA_963791145.1). Classification (GTDB taxonomy): domain Bacteria; phylum Acidobacteriota; class Terriglobia; order Terriglobales; family Acidobacteriaceae; genus CAWBRT01. The sequence goes on from CAWBRT010000003.1 coordinate 170,352, forward strand.
ATGGCCTGCCCTGCGGGAAAGTCGCGCAGCGAAATGATACGCGTCTTCCAGCTCAGGACCGGCGTGACCGGGAGAGGCTTGGGGATTCGTTGTTCGTCGAAGTCATCTGGGAGTCTCATAGGGCAAGGCGTAGCCGTAGAGCACCAGGCCGGGACGCACCATGTTGTCCCAGGTTTCGGGACGGCCGACGATGGCGGCGGTATTGGCCAGATGGCGATAGCGCGGCTCCATGCCCGCTGAGCGCAGCTGCTCGCGTATCTGCGCAAAACGCGCAATTTGCGCCGCAGCGTCTTGCGCTCCGAGAACCTCGGAAGAGGCCAGGTGGCTGCAAACGCCTTCCAGTTCCAGCAGAGACGAAGCGGTGATGCGGCCCGCCATCTTCTGCACCTCCGTGAAGGGCAGACCCAAGCGGCCCATGCCGGTATCGATTTTGAGGTGGACCGGCAGCTTGCCCGGGTTTTGCCGCGTCCGGGCGGCGCGTTCCAGCAGTTCCAGATGCTCCACTGTCCAGACGGTGGGGGTAAGGCCGACGGCGACGAGGGCTTCCTCTTCGCCACGCCAGAAGCCGGTCATGACCAGAATGCGGCAGGCGATCCCCGCCTGCCTCAGCCGCAGCCCCTCCTCGGTTGAGGTAATTCCCAGCCACTCTGCTCCCTCTGCCTCCAGGGCGTGCGCGCACTCGACCACGCCGTGTCCGTAGGCGTCGCATTTAACCACCGCGCAAACCGCTGACGGGGCTACGTGACGCGCAATGATCCTGTAGTTCTGTCGCAGAGTGGGGAGAGAGACTTCCGCCCAGTTGGGGCGAGCAGGGGAAGCGGATTGCAATTCAGTGGAAGACAACGGACCACACCAAACTGTTCAAACTTAAGGCCCGCAAGCGGCGTTGCCGGAGCCTGCTGCCGGTTGGTATAGGTGGACAAGGATTCCTGAGCAGACGCCGTTCCGGCCCTTTTCGGGGAGGTTAAGCCTGACCTTCTCCGGGAGCACCTTTGGGGAGTGGATCAAGCGATGCCGCGGCGGCCGAACCTTGCCGCGTGCTGTTGACCATATCCTTCAACTCCTTACTGGGCTTGAAGAAGGGAATCTTTTTAGCCGGGACCTCGACGCGATCGCCGGTCTTCGGGTTACGGCCGACGCGGGGTTTACGCTGGCGCGTCCGGAAACTGCCAAACCCGCGAATCTCTATCTTGTCCCCCGACCGCAGGGCACGAACCACACTGTCGAAGATGGTCTCAACGATCACCTCGCTGTCTTTCCGCGTAAGCTCCGCGAGACGGGACACTTCTTCGATTAGGTCAGCTTTGGTCATGGACCATTTTCTCCGCGGCGGGTTGCAGCCAGTGGGGCCCTCGGCATTGGCCGATAGGCCAGAGAATTCCGCAACCCAGGATTACAATCTCAGATTTTACAATCAGTTGGCAAGAAAAGATGTGAAATTCGCCAGGAAAAACTGTCAGCGGGAACTAAGGCCTCAATCCCTGAATCGCCCAGGTTTGAACCAGATTCTTCCTTCAATGGGCCGGGCTTGCCGCTTTCTGACGCCAGCCTTCAGTGAAGCCCGGGGTTAAAGGCGAGGTTGATGGCCTTTTTTGTCGAATTTGGCTTACCCCTCCCTTGTCCACTGCCAGCCCTGGTTTCCACAGCCTCTCCGCTTAGCAATAACGTACTCGTATGAACTCCGAGATCCTGTCAAACGCCTGGGTCAGCACGGCATCCTCGGGAAGAAAGACGATGCGGCAGTGGGCGGAGCCTTTCTCGCCAAAGCCGGCGCCATGCACCAGCAGAACCTGCGTCTCCTCCAACAGCTCGCGGACGAAGGTAGTATCGTCTTCCGGGATGTCGAGCTTGGGATAGGCGTAGAAAGCGCCCTTGGGCGGCACGCAACTGAGCTCGCGGCGTTTCGTCGCACCAGCGCTGCAGCAGGTCGCGGCGGCGGCGCAGCTTGCGGTTCATCTCCAGCAGGTGATCCTGTGGACCCTCCAGGGCGGGTTTGATGGCGTACTGCAACGGGTGCGGGGCCGAAAGGCGCGCCCGAAGCAGCTTGTAAACCGCTTCCAGATAAGGCTTTAGGGCAGCCTGCGGACCGGTGGCCAGTCCCCAGCCGATGCGCCACCCGGGGCAGCAGTAAGCCTTGGAGAGACCGTTGAAGGTCACCACCGGAACATCCGGGGCCAGCGCCGCAATGGGCACGTGGGATTGGCCGGAATCCAGCACCAGCTTGTCGTAGATCTCGTCGGAAAAGATGATCAGGTTGTTACGCCGGGCCAGTTCCGCGATTCCTTCCAGGGTGCGCCGGGAATAGACGGCGCCGGTCGGATTGTTGGGGTTGATGAGGACGATGCCGCGGGTGCGCGAGTTGACGCGGGCGGCAATGTCATCGAGGTCGGGCTCCCAGCCTTCTTCTTCTTTGAGCCGGTAGGCGTTCAGCACGCAGCAGTTCTTGGTCAGGGTAGCCGAGTACAGAGGATAGTCGGGGCACGGGGTAAGCACGTTATCGCCCGGATTGACCAGTGCCGTCAGGCAGCAGTCGACCGCCTCGCCCGAACCCATGGTGACGAAGATGCCCTGAATGTTTTCAAAGCCCTTCGCTTCGGCCTGGCTGCGAATGCTCTCGACGGCCACGTCCAGACCTAAGGAGTTGCCGTAACCGTTGACGCCGTCCCGCATGGCCTTGTGGACCGCATCGATCAGGTGCGGCGGGGTGTTGAAGCCGTAAAGCGGAGGATCTCCGATATTGAGATAAAGAATTTCCTTGCCCTCGCGCGCGATCTGCTCGGCGATGACCACCAGGTCGCGAATGGCATAGTTGACCTTGTCCATGCGCGAGGCCGCGAGGATTTCAAACGAGGAATTATTCACAACGGGATTGGCTACCATCTACTGCCTTTCAAATAAATGTACTGAGCTTGAGCTATCGGATCATCGTGCCTTGAGAACCGACTCGGGCGCACGCCTCGCTACACCGCGGCTCAATGTCACCCCGCTAATCAACTTCTATCGGCGTTCTTAACCTTGTGCGCAAGCCGTCTTAGAACCTGTCCAAGAACCGATCATTGTGGAAGCCCACGGCATCGCCGTGGGGCCGCAGCTCCAGCGTTCGAAGCCGGCTTTAGCCGCCGGCTCATACAGCCACAGCGCCTAAAGGCGTTCGTGCTATTGAGCGTTGTGTCCCACGCCTGAAGGCGTGGGCTTCCCGACATCGCAACCCTATTTGCGAAACTAGTTTTGGACTGGTCCTCAGTCGGGCCGGTCGATCTGCGCTTTCTGCAGCCGGTCGGAGTAATCAACGTACACCGATTTCCACTCCGTGAAAAAGTCAAAAGCACCGATTCCGCCCTCGCGATGCCCGTTACCAGTGGCCTTGACCCCGCCGAAGGGCAGGTGCACCTCGGCCCCGATCGTGGGTGCATTCACATAAGTAATGCCCGCGTTTAACTCCTGGATGGCGGCGAAGGCGCGGTTGACATCACGGGTGTAAATAGCGGATGAAAGACCATACTCCACTGCATTGGCAATTTCCAGCGCATTCTGCAGGTTGTCGCAGGGAATCAGCACAACCACCGGGCCGAAAATCTCTTCCTGGGCGATGCGCATCCGGGGATCGACATCGCCGAACACGGTAGCCTCGAGGAAGAACCCATGGCGGTAGTCGCCACTGTCCAGACGGTGGCCGCCGCAGAGCAGGCGCGCGCCTTCCTTCTTGCCGATTTCTATGTACTCGAGGTCGCTCTGCAGCTGGCGGGCGTTGATCGCCGGCCCCATCTCGACCGACTCATCCAATCCGTTGCCGATCTTGAGCTGCCTGGCGCGGGTGACCAGCGCTTCGGCAAACTTCGCATAGACGCCCTTCTGAATGACGATGCGGCTGGTGGCGGTGCAACGCTGGCCGGTGGTGCCGAAAGCGCCCCAGACGGCGCCGTCCAGCGCCAGCTCCAGGTTGGCGTCGTCGAGCACGATCATGGGATTCTTGCCGCCCAGCTCCAGCGAGCAACGCTTGAGATGCTGGGCGCAACTGGCGCCCACCACCCGGCCGACGGCGGAGGAACCGGTGAGGGAGACGGCGCGCACATCCGGATGCTCGGTCAAGGGCCGGCCGACCTCATCGCCGAAGCCGGTCACGATATTCACCACACCACCGGGAATGCCGGCTTCGGTCAGGGCCTCCACGAAATTGAAGACCGAGAGCGGCGTATCCTGCGCCGGCTTGATCACGCAGGTGTTGCCCGCCACCAGCGCCGGAAACAGCTTCCACGACGGGATCGCCATGGGGAAGTTCCACGGCGTAATCAGGGCGCAGACGCCAATCGGCTGGCGCACGCACATGGCAAACTTGTTCGGCAGCTCGCTCGGGGTGGTGTAGCCAAACAGGCGGCGGCCTTCGCCGGCCATGTAATAGCCGGTATCGATAGCCTCCTGCACATCGCCACGGGTTTCCTTGAGCACCTTGCCCATCTCGCGGGTCATGTCGCGGGCAAAGGCTTCCTTGCGCTGTTCGAGGATAGCGGCGGCGCGAAAGACGATTTCGGCGCGGCGCGGCGCCGGTACCAGGCGCCATTTGTCAAAGGCGGCCTTGGCGGCGGCCACGGCGGAATTCACGTCGGCGGGACCCGAACGCTGAAAGATGCCTACCACCTCCCGGGTATCAGCCGGGTTAAGGTTTTCGAAGCATGCGCCGGTACCGGCTTCGACCCATTCACCATGGATGAAGTTGCGGTAAAGCTTCGGTTTGGAGCGGGCAGTCCCGCCGCTGAGCGGCTGTTCAATGACTGGCATGTAGGATTCCCCAGCGGTAATGAAATCAATCGTATGGCACGCTTCCTGAAGGGACAACCCAGGAATTTCCGGAGGCACCCAGTTAGTTAGATGCAGCCTGGTCAGGTGTGAGCTGCGGGATTAGGTGACTCCCAACTGTTTCGAGCGGCGGTGACGGCGAGTACTTTGCTGGGGGGGCGAGTACCGCCTTTGGCCGGGACCGGGCAGGACCCTGGACTAAGGGCCCGCCGCCCGCCTCTCCGGATGATTTGTTCAAGAAAAACAAGCGAACGCATCCTGTTTCCGTTTAAGATGTTTAGGAGCACCCCTGTCCCGCCCGGAGTACCTCGGAAGATTCCATCCTGCCAGTAAGGCTTTTGCAGTATCCCGGCGGGACGGGGTTCCATGGGATAAAAGTGTAGGCGTGCCCGCGGCTTGCGGGGACGTACAATATCGCCAGTTCAGAGAGATAGTTCAGTAATGTCATCCAACGGTTATCATTCCGCCTCCCGTTTCGCCAACCTGCGCTCGCTGTTCAGCATGTTCTCCAGCGACCTTGCCATCGACCTGGGGACCGCCAACACGCTGGTCTATGCCAAGGGGAAAGGCATCGTCGTCAACGAGCCTTCCATCATCGCCGTCAATCGCCTCACCAACGAGGTGGAAGCGGTGGGCAAGGAAGCCAAGGAGATGCTGGGACGCACGCCCGGCAACATCGTCGCCATCAAGCCGATGAAGGACGGCGTCATCGCCGACTTCCGGCACACCGAGAAGATGCTGAACTACTTCATCCAGAAGGCGCACAACCGCAAGATGCTGGTGCATCCGCGCATCGTGATCGGCGTGCCTTCGGAAATCACGCAGGTGGAAAAGCGCGCCGTGATGGACTCGGCTTATCGCGCCAAGGCCAGCGAAGTGCACCTGGTGGAACAGGCGATGGTGGCCGCCATCGGCGCCGGTCTGCCTATCACCGAACCCAGCGGCAACATGGTGGTCGATATCGGCGGCGGCACGACGGATATCGCCGTGATCTCGCTCAGCGGCATCGTTTACTCGCGCTCGGTGCGCATGGCCGGCAACCAGATGGACGAGGCCATCATGAATTTCCTCAAGCGCAAGTACAACCTGCTGATCGGCGAGCGCACGGCCGAGCAGATCAAGATCGAGATCGGTTCGGCCTTCCCGCTGGAGAAGCCGCTCACCATGGAGGTGAAGGGGCGCAACCTGATCGAGGGCGTTCCCAAGACCATCACCGTGGACGACAGCGAAGTGCGCGAAGCGCTCGGAGAATCCGTTTCCACCATCGTCAACGCCATCCGCGTGGCGCTGGAGCGCACTCCGCCGGAGCTCTCCGCCGACATCAGCGACCGCGGCATCGTGCTGACCGGAGGCGGCGCGCTGCTGAAGAATCTCGACAAGCGCATCCGCGAGGAGACCGGCCTGCCGGTCTCGATCGCCGACGATCCCCTGGCCAGCGTCGTCCTTGGCACCGGCAAGATGCTCAGCGACTTCAAGCTGCTGCGGAAGATATCGATCGAATAGCAAACAAGGTTTCAATGTTTCTTAGTTTCAAGGTTTCAAAGATAGTCGTTGAGCACGGCGGCGCAGCCGGAGGGGTCAGGAATTGCAGCCCGCCGTAACAACGGTGGAGCCTTGAACTCAGGCGGCACAATTCCGGAGCTGCTCGGAAACTTTGAAACCTTGAAACTTTGAAACTGCTCTTATGGAATCCTTTTTCGGCCGCCACAAGAACGCCACGGTCCTCGCCGTAATACTTGCCTTGCAGGTGCTCGGCCTGGCCACCCAGATCAGGCGGCCGACGGAAAGCGGCCCGGTGCGGCTGATCCGCTTCTGGGCCGTCAATCTGATCACTCCCTTCGAGCGCGGGTACGTGCACTCCGAGGCGTGGATTCGCGGCGGCTGGCGCGATTACTTCTACCTGCGCGGCGTGCGCAAGGAAAATTCAGAGCTGCGCCAGCAGATCGAACAGATGCGGCTGGAGCAGGTTCGCCTGGAGCAGGATGCCGCCCAGGCGCGGCGCCTGCAGGCCCTGCTGCAGTTCAAGGAACAGTACATCTCTAAAACTGTAGCCGCGCAGGTGGTCGGCTCCAGCGGCTCTGAGACCTCGCGCCTCATCTACATCGACCGCGGAGCGCGCGACGGCATCGAGGCCAACATGGCGGTCATTACGCCCACCGGCATTGTCGGCAAGATCTTGCGCGCCTATTCGACAACCTCGCAGGTTCTGGAGATCACCGACCAGAGCAGCGGCGTGGGCGCGACGCTGGTGAAGTCAAGACTGCAAGGCATTCTGAAGGGCCAGCCCAGCGGTGATCCGCGCCTGGCCTACATCATGTCGGATGAGGCCATCGAACCGGGTGAAGAGGTCATTACCAGCGGCGGCGACCGCATATTTCCCAAAGGACTGCCGGTCGGCAAAGTCGCTTCCGTCTCTCCCGGCAAGGACCTGTTCTTGAATGTGCGCGTCACCCCTTCCGCCAACCTGGGGCGCCTGGAAGAGGTGCTGGTGATCACCAAGATCGACGAGCGAGAGCCGAATACCGCCGGTCTTGGCCCCATCCGCGCGGCCGACATCCTCGCCCAACGCTTGCCTTCGGTGCCTAATCCTCCCCCGGCTCCCGGTACGGCGCCTGCTAACGAGCCCGCCAAACCTGCAGGCGCCGGGCCAGCCACTCCGCGGACTGCAACCGCCGCACAGCCTGCCAAGCCGGTCGCATCCGCGACGAGTGTACCCGCCGGAACCGTGAGACCCGCAGCAGCCGCGCCAGCCACTCCCAGCGCGGCGAATACGCAGCCTGCCGCCAAACCCATCCCGTCGGCCGCAGCCAAACCCGGGCCGACAACGCCGGCAGTGCCACGTCCCACGCATTCGGATGCTGGGGTGTCGACCGCTTCCGTGAAACCTGCGGGAGCGAACACCGGGGCGAAGCCAAGCGCAGCGGGCGCAACCGCCAAGCCGGTTGCGCCGAAGCCGGCATCTCCGTCGACCACTGGCGCTACCACGAGTGCGTCCAGCGGCAGTACGCCCTCGAAGCCGACTCCGGCAGCCGCAGGCGGCAATGTGACTCCCAAGCCGAGCCCGTCAGCCAATGGCAATCCGGTACCAAGACCGAGGCCGGCCGCGGACAATCCTCCGGCGGGATCGCCGCCAAGCACTCCCAAGACGACCACTCCGGGTCCCTCGAAGAGCGTCTCTAACTCAACCACCGATGCCGGCGGCGAGCCTCGCGCCACCGCCAAGGACACTCCGTAGGTGCGGCCCGCGTGAGCACCAGTCACACAGCACGGGAGCAGGTCGAGGTCTACCGGTTTTCCTGGCCGGTAACCATAGGCGTGCCGCTATTTGTACTTTTTCTGCAGGGATTTATTCCCACCCGGCTGCAGTTCGTCCGTGCCTTGGATCTGCCGCTGCTGGTAACTGTCTACTTTTCGGTATCGCGGCGTAACCCGATCAGCGGCATGTTGACCGGCTGCCTGATCGGATTGGCCCAGGACGCGCTCACCCAGCACCCCATCGGCGTGAACGGAATCGCCAAGACCATAGTCGGGTTTCTGGCTTCTTCACTGGGGGTGAAGATCGACGTCGAGCAACCGGGGTCCCGTTTCCTGCTGACCTACATCTTTTACCTCTTCCACCAGTCCATCTATTTCGCGATCATGCGCGGGCTGGCCAACGCCCCGCTGAGCTGGTCCTGGACGCATCAATTGCTGGGCGGGCTCTTCAGCGCACTGCTGGCCATCGTAATGTTCATGTTCCTCGACCGCTTCAAACAGAGAACGTAAAAACAGTTCTTCGTTTTTCGTTCTTCGTTCCTTGTTGTATCCATTCTCTGTTTGTTGTGCCCATTCGCTTTCAAGGAAGCCGGTGTTCCTTCGCGCAACAGGGAGAGTATCGAACTGACAACAAACAACTTGGAAAACGGATATCTAGTAACTCTTTGTCCCAGTTCTTCACCTCTTCTTCTTACTCGCACCCCCAAACTTTTTGCCGGCAGTTCCCAAACGAAAAACGAAGAACGAAGAACGGCTTTTCAGAGATGTGGGATTCCCACACTTTTATGTCATCAAGGCATCTCCAGGGTGACCTCCGGCCTTCCAACAGAGCAGCCCCTCTTTTTGCAGTAAGGAGCTTGCCTGGATGCGCCTGCTGGCCGTGACTTTCGCAACTTTCCTCAGCGCCACGGTGGCGGCTCAAGCGCCGCGCGCCGGAGTTTCGCCCACGGGGCGCGAGGATGCATTGCCGATGAATGGCCCCAGGATGGTGTCGTCCCACCCCAGCAACGCATACCCGGCGTTGCCGGGGACCCCGCAAGGCTCGGCGCCGGCCGCTTTGCAATTCGGCGTGGCGCACACCAAGGTCGTTGCTGACGAATATGAAGGCGAGCGGCGCAGCCTGCGGGAGTTTACGGCTACTCTGGAAAAGGAATCCTCACGACCGAGCAATAGTGCGCGGGAATCAGTCGTCTCTCCGATGCAGGTGACCGAAGGCTTCGCGGTCAAGCGCGACTACGTGACCGAAGACCAGCATCTGACCACCTTCAAGCGGAAGCCGGAGACTCTCGCACACTCGAGCGCTACAGCGGCAAAAGAGTCCACCGAGGAATCCGCTGCTACAGCAGACACAAAGCTGCCGCCGGGAGGAGAGCCCCCTTCCGCCATGGCAAATCCGCCGGCGGCATCCGCCGAGGAGTCGAGCGCAGCAGCCGCGAGTCGCGCTGCGGATACCGCAGCGACGGCGCTTGCCGCCAACAAGGCAGCCGCGCGGCAGACCAAGGCGTTTGCCTCATTGGACGACCTGCCGGAAGCAAGCACCTCTCTGCCGGCGGTCGCCGCAGTCGGCCTGGTAGGACTGATCGTCGGGCTGCTGATGCGGAAGAAGACTACCTGAAGCACTATCAGGCTCGATTTCGTGACACTTACTTAAGCCGGTTCTCCCAACTTTTCGCCCGGTTGCGGCCGGTAGCCGTTGATGAACTCGCGCGCGCTCATGCGGCGCTTGCCTTCCAACTGCAGCTCCAGAATCTGAAAAGCGGTCCCGTTGCCGCAGCCGACCAGCAACGCATCGCCTGCGAGGGCGAGCACGCCCGGCGCGAGCATGCCCGCACGCGCCGTACCCGTAGACTCGGAACGCGGCGCTCCTGAATACAGCGCCAGATTCTTTCCGCGAAAGCTGGTGTAAGCTCCCGGCCACGGCTGGAATCCGCGCAGCCGGTTGAAGATCTCCTGGGCGCTGCGCCCGAAATTGACGCGGCCGTCCTCTTTGCGCAGGATCGGCGCAAGCGTTGCCTCATCGTGCTTCTGCGGGCGCGGGACGATGTTAGCGGACGCCAGGCCGCGCAGTGTCTCCAGCATCAGGTTGGCGCCGATCTCGGCCAGCCGCGGCGCCAGCATGGGCGCAGTATCGTCGGGCGCGATCGCCAGCTCTTCCTGCAGCAGTATGTCGCCCGTATCGAGCCCGGCATTCAACAGCATGGTGGTTACGCCGGTGACGGTTTCGCCGTGGGCGATGGCCCATTGAATGGGCGCCGCGCCGCGATACTTGGGCAGCAGAGAAGCGTGCAGGTTGATATTGCCGTGCTTGGGAAGTTCGAGCATCCAGCCGGGAATAATGCGCCCGTAACCGACCACCACGATGGCCCCCGGCGTGATCGCCTCGAGCTGTGCGCGAAACTCCGGGTTTTCCTTGATCTTGTCCGGCTGGACGATGGGCAGTCCGAGTTCCAATGCCTTGCGCTTGACTGGCGAGGAGGCAACTTCCATGCCGCGGCCCCGAGGACGGTCCGGTTGCGTGACGACGAGCTGCACCTCGTGCCCAGCGGAGACCAGCTTCTCCGAGCGTCGGAACGGCGAATTCGGGCGTGCCGCAGAAAATGAGATCCATAGGGCAGGCTTCAGTTTTCGAATTCTCAAGTTTCAAGGTTTCAGAGTTTCAAGGTTTCGAGATTCAGGAGAGAACTCGACGAAACTTGAAACTTTGAAACCTTTTAGTCCCTACCACTCTCCCGCCTTGTGCAGTTTGCGGATCTTGCGGCGAATCAGGTCGCGCTTGAGGGCGCTGATGTGGTGGATGTAGAGCCGGCCGTTCAGGTGATCGGTTTCGTGCAGCAGGGCGCGGGCCAGCAGGTCTTCTCCGGTATGCTCGCGCCATTGGCCGTTTTCGTCCTGTGCCCGCACGGTAACGATTCTGGGCCGTGTCACCTTCTCCCTGAACTCGGGGATGCTCAGGCACCCTTCTTCCAGGACCTGGGTTCCCTCGGTGCGTATGACCTCGGGATTGGCCAGCACGAGTTTGGCCGCGGGGTTTTCCTTGAAGCTGATGTCGACCACCGCCAGGCGCAGGGAAATGCCGATCTGCGGGGCGGCCAGCCCAACACCGTGCGCCGCGTACATCGACTCGAACATGTCCGCTATGAGCTTATGCAGATCGCCGTCGAATTCGGTGACCGGCTGCGCCGGTGTCTCCAGCACGGAGTTGCCATATTTACACGAGATCGGATACCGATCAATCTCGTTCAGATAGTTCCGCAATTGCCGGCAGTAGGCTTCGAAGTTGCGCCGGGTCTCGGCCATCGAGTCGCCGCCAAATTTCTCCAGCGCGGCAGAGGCCAGTGTAATGGCTACCATTGCCTCGCCGGCTACACCACCCGCGGGCACCACGCAGACATCGGAGCGCTCGTAGGCAGCCTTGACTGTCTGCCGCGTTTCAAAGTCGACCGAGCTGAGCGGACGCCGCAGCGTCGAAATCGGTTTGATGTAGCCGCGCACCACGACGTCTTTTCCGTTGGTGATGCCGCCTTCCAGTCCCCCCGCGTGATTCGACGGCCGGGTAAAACCGGTGAATCCGCCCGCCGCTTGATCGTAGTGGATTTCGTCGTGGATGGTTGAGCCGGTCACGCCTGCCGCCAGCACGCCGTCGCCGATCTCCACCGCCTTGACCGCCTGCAACGACATCACCGCCGCCGCCAAACGCGTGTCCAGCCGCTCATCCCAGTTGGCGACCGTTCCCAGCCCCGGAGGAACCCCGTGGGCCACAATTTCGAAAACCCCGCCCACGGTGTCGCCGGTGCGCAGCACCTGATCCACCTGCTGCTTCATGCGCTGCTCGGCCTCGCCATCGACGCAGTTCAGCAGAATCTCATCTTTGGCGCAGGTGGCGACGATTTCTTCCCACGCCGCTGCTCTGCCCAGCTTCTCCGGGCCGATCTGTATGACGTGGCTCAGGACGTCCATGCCGAGTTCGCGCAACAGCATCTTGGCCACTCCGCCGGCCGCCACCCGGGCCGCCGATTCCCGCGCCGAGGCCCGCTCCAGCACGTAGCGCGCCTCCGGAAAATTGTATTTCAGGGCACCCGCCAGATCGGCGTGTCCCGGCCTCGGCGAAGCCACCCGCCGATGCTTGCCCGGGTCTCCCGGTTCTACCGGCAACGCATCCTGCCAATTGCTCCAGTCGCGGTTGTCGATCAATATGGCGATCGGAGAGCCGATGGTCTTGCCGTGGCGCACCCCGGAGAGAAAACGCGCCGCGTCGCGCTCGATCTTCATGCGGCCGCCGCGGCCGTAACCCTGCTGCCGCCGCCAGAGCTCGCGATCCACCTTAGCCTGCTCGACCGCCAGGCCGGCAGGCATGCCGGAAAGCAGGGCCACCAGCGCCTCACCGTGCGATTCGCCCGCAGTGGAGAACCTAAGCATAGTAAGGATTGTAGACGATTCCCCTGGGCAGCCCATACGATGGCCTCTCCAGGGAATTCTCTAGTAAACGCTGTCGCGACTGGCGAGCGTTGGCGTGCACCGGGCGGGAAGAGGAAAAACACCGGGTCGAAACCACTCCGCTAACCCTCCCGCGAAGAGCAGGTTAGGACAGGCACTTACCTGTGTAGGAGAGTTGCTGGATTTCTGAAATGGTTACTAGGGCGATCCAAGGTTCAGGCCAGCAAAGATTTCAACGTCACACCTAGGAAACTCAGGTGAAAAACTGTAGAATCAAGCACTAGGTAGTTTGCAGGGTGTTCAGTAAGGCATTACTGCTTCTCTAACCAGCGTAGAAAGAACACTTTCTCTTTCTAGGAGTGAAGTTTGACAGCTCTGCTGCCAATCAAGGAGAGCGTGCGGGCTCAAATCCTGGAGGCGGTCGCCGCCTTGCAGCCGCACTTTCCGGAGATAACGGCGGCATGGCGCAAGCAGATGTTCGCCGAGTTCGAATTTGAGGGGCGCGCCATGGCCGCCCTGGAACGGCTCAACCTCGGCACCGGCTTCGTTCTTTTCTCGCATTCCGATTTTGCCGCCTTCTTCGAGAACCTGCACTACTTCGGCACCCGGCTGGCTAAGCTGCAAATCGATACCCGGGCGGTCGCCCGCGCCCTGGAGTTGTACCAGGAGCTGGCAGCGCCCTATATACGACAATCCTTTGGCCTGCGGCAGTACGAGATTCTTGCCGCTCTGGATACGATGTCGAACGCCAATTTCGTCGGCGTTTCCGGGGCCTACTTCGACACCCAGGGCAACGCCGCCAGCGTCCTGCTGGAGGTGCTGGAGGCGGAGCTGTCGGCGCGCAATCTCTCGGTACTGCTGGAGCGCGTGCTGGGAATCACGACGCGGATCTTTGGCGCCTCGACAGGGCTTATTCTGCTGCTCGACCCGGAGACGCAATGCCTGCGTGTGCAGTCGGCGGTTGGGCTCGAAGGCGATCTGAGCAATTACACGTTTGATATGGGCCAGAGCTTTTCCGGAAAGATTGCCGCCAGCGGCGAATCCGACATCGTCCCCGAGGTTTCACAGGCAAAAGACGTGCTTGAACCGTTGCGCCGAAACGCCGAATCGCTATGGGGCGTGCCGCTGAAGAACGGCGAGCGGGTAATCGGGGTGCTGGTAATCGGCTTCGAGAAGGCTTATATCTGGCTGCCCACGGAACGCGACCTGCTGCGCGCCATCGCCGACCGCTCGGCGCTGGCCATCGAGCGCGCCGGCATGACCGATGCCTTGCGCGAGCGCGAAATCCGCATCGCCGAACTTTCCGGCCATCTCATGAAGGCGCAGGAAGAGGAGCGCAAGCGCATCAGCCGCGAGCTGCACGATGAAACCGGGCAGGCGCTGATGGTGATCCGGCTCTACCTCGGAATGCTCGACAAGACGGTCGCGACGCGAGCCGGCAAAGCCAAGATCCAGGAGCTACTGGAGGTGGTGGACCGCACCATCGAGGGCATCCGGCGCATCATTGGCCGCCTCACACCGCTGGTCCTGCAGGAGCTGGGACTGATCGCCGCCATCCGCAAGGAAGCCAAGGACCTGGCCAAGAGCTCCGGGATACGGGCGCGGGTCGTGGTCTCCGACGATGTCGGCCGGATGGCGCCGGAGGTGGAAACGGCCATCTACCGCGTGGTGCAGGAATCGCTGCACAATGTCGCCAAGCACGCCGCCGCGCACAGCGTGACGGTGGAAATGACCCGCAACGACAGCATGCTGCGGCTGCTGATCGAGGACGACGGCGTAGGCATCACCAAGTATCCCAGCAACAGCCAGCGGCCCAGCTTCGGCATGGCCGGCATGCGCGAGCGCATCAGCACGCTGGGTGGAAGCATGCGAGTGGATTCACGCAAGGACAAAGGAACAAGAATCCTGGTTACGGTTCCTGTTCCCAACGGTTCGCCGGCGCAGGCAGTGCCCAATCTGCGGATTGCGGCATCGGCCCGCGACGACAGCACGGACGATACGGCTCGACAACTTGTTACCAACACAGGCACACATAATTAGGAGTTCAGGAAAATGCCCAAAATCAGATGTCTCCTGGTCGACGACCACACGCTGTTCCGCCAGGGGGTTCGGCGGCTTCTCGAGAGTGAAAGCGACTTCGAGGTGGTGGGAGAAGCGCCCGACGCCGGCGATGCGGTGGAAAAGGCGCGCGAGCTTCGCCCCGACATCGTGCTGATGGACATCGGCATGCCCGGTTTGTCTTCCTTCGAAGCGGCACGGCACATTCGCAAGAACCGGCCTGAGACCAAGGTCCTGTTTCTCACCATGTACGAGGACGAGGACTACCTGGTGCAGTGCCTGGAAGTGGGCGCCGCCGGCTACGTGCTGAAGGACACCCCGGCAACCCAGCTGGTTACCGCCGTGCGCGACGTCTACAAGGGCGGCAAGTACCTGAGCTCGCAGGTGCTCGGCAAGCTGGTGGAAGACTTCCGCGCGCGCGTGCGCGACGCCAAGATGCGCCCGCGCATCTCCACCCTGACGCCGCGCGAACGCGAGATCCTGAAGCTGCTGGCCGAAGGCAACTCGGTGAAGGAAATCGCCGTGTTGCTGGGATTGAGCGTGAAGACCGTCGAGGCGCACAAGTTCAACCTCATGCGCAAGCTCGACATCCACAACAAGGCGCAGCTGGTCACCTACGCCATCCAGAAGAAGATCATCAAGATCCCGGTGAACCAGTAAGCGTTCTCCGGGCATTCCTGTGGCACGCCCATGTTTGCGTCCCTGCAAACATGGGGCGGATTCCTCTGAAGCTGGAAGTCTCTGCCCTTTATTCCACTGTTTGCTTTTCGTCGCTGCCGGCTGCGGCCGCCTGCTTTTTGGTTTCCAGCTCGCGCAGATACTTGCGCGTATTCAGCAGCGGGCGCGCCAGGGAGTGGTTATAGTTCGTCCAGGGCGAATCCAGTTCCACGTCTCTTTCCAGTTGCGCCCGCATGCTCTCCATCTTGGAATCCAGATCGTCCAGATAGTGCAGCATCAGGGCCTCGGGAAACATGGGCAGCTTGGGCGAGCCGAATTCGTAGTGCGCCATGATGGCTGATGATGAGGTGCTCGAGCACTACCCTGAGCTCCTCCGGAAAATCGCCGCAGTTGCGCCAGCTTGCGCGTGCAACATCTCCAGCTCCAGGACCATGTGGCCGAGCAACTGGCCTTCGGTGGTGTAGCCGAAAGAACGCGCGTAGGAGAGCTCGTGGATTTTGCCGATGTCGTGCAGGAAGGCTCCCGTCAGCAGCAGGTCGCGGTTCACCAGCGGATAGTTGCGCACCACCAGGTCGCAGGTGCGGAAGAGCGAAACCACGTGTTCGAGCAGTCCGCCGATGCAGGCATGGTGCAGGGTCTTGGCCGCCGGAGCCTGCTGGAAGGCGCGGACGATCACCGGGTCGGAGGTGAAGGCCTGGAGCAACGCCTTCAGATGCGGCTCGCGGATGGTCTCCAGGAAGCCGCACAGCTCGCTCCAGAGTTCGTCGATGTCGCGCGCCGTCTTCGGCAGAAAGTCGCCGAAGTCGATCTCCTGCTCCGCCAGCTTGCCTTCGAGCACGCGGATGGTGAATTGAAAGCGCCCGTTGTAGCGGTTGAAGACGCCCTTGACGCGGATCACATCGTCGACGTCGAAGCGCTCGGCGGCAGGGGGAACGTTGTCCCACATCTTGGCCGAAATCTGGCCGCTGCAATCGGCCAGCATGAGGTCGAGATACGGCTCGCCGCTCTTCTTCGGCTTCAGCTGCTTGGAGGTAACCAAAAAGCAGGAGCTGATGACCTTGTTCTCCTGCTTCGCCGCGTCCCTGATGTAGATTTCTTTCATCGCTGTGTATGAGTGCCGGATGTGTATGAGTATTGCGCGCCAGCAACTTGCACTATCCTACCTCACAACCCGCGCCGCATGAGCGCGGAAAAATGCCCTACAGTGAACGGGTGCCTGGTAGCATCTGGCTGACCCTCAGCAAGAAACACAACTGGGAACTGCGAACCGGGAACTGAGAACTCACATGAAGAACAGGCTGAGGCGCGCCAGCCCGTAGTGATCGAGCAAGCGGCGGTTGGTGCATTGCTTGAGCAATTGCTCGATCTGCGCGGCCGCCATCTTGCTGCGGTAGGGAGCCAGTTCGCGCTCCGCCCGGGCTCGAATCTCCACCAGCAGATCGTCGGGCGAGCACGCCAGCAGGGAGGCAAACAGCTTCTCTTCCATTACGGTCAAACGGCGTTCCAGGTCTTCGAGGCTCCCAGGCCGCGCCGCAAGCTCGCGCGCCAGCTCCAGAAGCTTGCCGGAGTAGTCGGCAACCAGTCCGGCGGCGGCGGCGGGAACCGCGGCAGAGGCGAAGATCTTTGCGTTTCGCTCGAGGTATGCGATCACCCGCTCCTGCTCCAGGCCGGCGCCCACGTCGCGAGCCTCCTGGCGCGCGCTTCCGGTGGCTGCTTCCTTCATCTGCTCGGCCGCGGCCAGCACCTCCTGCGAGCAGTAGGCGAGCGAGTTGACCTTGCGCGTTTTCGAGGGCCTGCGATCGTACTTGTCAAAGGCGGCATCGATGCCGCGCAGCACGGCCTCCAGCGGCAGGCCTGCGTCCTTCCAGGACTCGACCAGCGCCCAATCGAGGGTGGAGAGCAGCAGCAGGGTTCCCCGCCGCTGCTGGAAATGCTCTTCAATCTCCGCGAAGTACTGGAAGTGGCTCTCCACGCTATCAGCTTACTACCAGAGGAAAGCGAGGAAGAAGTGATCGCGCGGACCCTGTTTGCTGAGGCCCGTTCGCAATATCAGTGGCCGGCTGTGCCAAGCGGCTTTCGCAAAGAGCGGGAATTGGCGCGATGCGCGCGAGTTTTGCCGCTGCCGTGCAAGGATTCGTGGGAGCTGGCCGGAGCTATATACCTGAAAATCAAAGGGCGAAAGAGCATGCGAGGTGCTGCCTGCTTTGGCATCCGGCGTGCCCCAAGCTGGCCAGGGAGGCGCCTTGCAATCGACGCTGATCATCATCGGCATCAGCTTTGGCAGCGCGCCGGAAGCGGCTCGCAAGCGTTTCCGGATCGCCGAGGCGCGTTATGTCGAGCTTCTCGCCAAGCTCGTCCGCTGCCAGGCAATCGATGAAGTTGTCATGATCTCCACGTCGGATCGGACGGAGTTCATCGTCTGGACATCTGATCCCGCCGTGGCCGCCGATTCGGTCCTGCGCTACCTGAGCCGCGAGTTCAATCTGACTCGGGCCGAATGGGCGCACTTTCACCGCCACACCGACGAAGCGGCCCTGCTGCACCTGCTGCGTACGGCCTCGGGCTCCCAGGACGCCGGCTCCGCCGACATGTCACACCGGCGCCCAGGTGAAGCCGGGTTAATCGCCGGGATCGAGCTTGCCTATCGAGAGGCCTTGCGTGCCGGTTCTCTGGGCCGCTATCTACAAACGGTTTTAGCGAAGGCGTTGGCAATGACGCAGCTTGTCTCCGGCACACCACCCGCCGGAACTCCGCGTCCGGAAGCGATGCTGTACGCCGAGGTCGCCGAACTTCGCGCCCAGCTCGACGCCATACGGTCAAATCCTGTCGCAAGCGAACTGCGATCGCGGCTGGAGCGGCTCTCCCGTGAGGAGCTGCAGCGGCTCGGCGAAGAGCTTGGACCATTCACCAGGGAGCAGCAAGGCGCTTTGGAGACGTTGGCCGCGAATCTCATGGGGCGTATCGCAACTCCGCTGCAGCGGCGGCTGGCGTGCGCGGGTGGGGCACTGGAAGAGGAAAGCCTGGCCAAGATTGTGCGGGAGCTTTTCGAGCCGCTCGGCACCGTGGCGCCGGAATCGACGCGCCGCGGCGGGCACGGATAAATAGGCCGGATTCGCGGAAGGTATCCCCCGCGGCAGCCGGGCGGTCAGCCCGGCGGTAACAGCGTGGGTACGCCCGCTTTGAAACCGCTCTCGATCTCTGCGACTAGGTACCGGCCACACTCACCCCGGTAAGGTGGCCGGCAACCTTGACCACCGGACAGAGCTGCCAACTCTGTCCGGTTTTTTTCTGCAACTGTGGCAAGAGCTGCTGAAGATCCGCTGCTGGAGCTGCGATGGTCTCAAGCCAGCCGCGTTATATCTTCGGCCACCTTGGGAAAATTGGTGAGCATTAGCACATCATGGCCGGGGAACATGTTTTCCAGCGGCACTTTGGCGCGTAGCTTGTCATAGCTAAGCATCCAGCCCGGCAGGTCTACAATTATTGGGCTGGGATTGTCTTCCTTGTAGCTCCTGAATAGATGAGCGCAATCTGAGCCCACCACCGTTTGACCTTTGGCCGTGGGAATCAGCACCCCTTGTAGCCCGGGACTATGCCCGGGGAGGAGCAGCAATTCCATTTTTGGCCCAATGACGTGATCGCCATCGATGATCGCCAGACGCTTCGTTTTCGCTAATTCTGCTACCGCTTGTACTCCCGCGTCATAGCGACTCCGCTGGAAGGGTGCTCGCTTGGAAAGTGGGTTGTTCACCCAGAAATCAAATTCCTTTTTCTGCACATAGAACTTGGCATGCGGATAGACCTCGGGGAAGTCTTCCATACCGCCAACGTGGTCGAAGTGCATGTGGGTGAGAACCACCCTGGTGACTTGCTCGGGCTTGATGCCAAGCCGGGCAGCCACCAGGTGCGCCGGCACGAAGCTTTTGAACTTCGCTCCCAGCTTCGATCCCAAGCCGGTATCGACCAGCGTGGTTTCGCCATCCTTCGCACGAATCGCCCAGATGTAATAGTTGATCTGAATGTCCTCAGTCCAGCCCGTGAAATAAACTGTAGCAGCCAACTTGCGCTCAAAAGGCCCGGCATATTTAAGCGCAAAGACCTCATACATTGCCCTACCAGACGCCTGTGCTTTCGTTGTTTTCTCGTCAGCCGCGGCTGTTACCGGGCCAATACCCGCGAGGGCTGCCGTGCCTACCGCCGCCGAAACAGTTTTTACAAAATCACGGCGATCCATAGCGCTCATACTGCCTCCTTGTTGCCTGCTGCTGAAGATGGCTGGATTGGGGATTCCGCTTGAGAGTACCTCAATCTGCCTGAATTTGCAGCACAATCGTAGATGGAAGGAGTATCAGGAATTTACTTGAGATCAGATCTGCGCGGCTTCTTCTTCGTCAACGTGGATGAGGCCGAATTTTTTCAGCTTGTAGCGCAGGGCATCGCGGCTGATGTCGAGCAGGCGCGCCGCCTGGGTCTGGTTGCCGCCTGCCTGTTGCAGCGCCATCTCCACCAGCGTGCGCTCGACCTCTTCCAGCGAGGTTCCACCCTCCGGAATTGAGAGGCGCGGCAGGCTGCGTCCGTTCGGCAGCGCGGCGTTGGCCGTCTGCCCCGGAGCTGGCTTCGAAGGCGGTGACCCCGGCGGGGTGCTCGCCGACGGCAAAGGGCAGGTAATCCGGGCGCAGCCACTCTTCCTCTTCCAGGATCATGGCCCGCTCGATGGCGTTCTTCAACTCGCGTACGTTGCCCGGCCAGTCATGCCGCAGCAGCAGCTTGCGCGTCTCCTCGCTGATGCCGCGCACCGCCTTCTTGAACCTGCGGTTGTAGCGGCCGATGAAAAACTCGACCAGCGGAAGAATGTCTTCCCTGCGCTCGCGCAGCGGCGGCAGATAGACCGAGATGATGGCCAGGCGATAAAAGAGGTCCTGGCGAAATTTGCCTTCAGCCACCGCGCGCTCCAGGTCGCGATTGACTGGCGGCGATGACGCGCACATCGACCTGCCAATCGCGAATGCCGCCAACCCGGCGGATCACCTGGTCTTCCAGCACGCGCAGGAGCTTGGCCTGCAGCAACCGGCGAGAGTTCGCCGATCTCGTCGAGAAACAGCGTGCCGCCGTCGGCCACTTCGAAGAGCCCCTTCTTCAGCGCCTTGGCGTCGGTAAAGGCGCCGCGCTCGTGGCCGAAAAGCTCGGCCTCCATGAGAGTTTCCGGAATGGCCGAGCAGTTGATGGCGACAAACGGCTTCTCTTCGCGCCGGCTCTGGTAGTGGATGGCTTTGGCGATCAGGTCCTTGCCTGTGCCGCTCTCCCCCTGGATAAGGATGGTGGTAGCTTCGCTCGCCGCCACCTTGCGCACGAAGCCCAGCAACTCGGTCATGCGCGCGGAGACGCCAATGATCTCGTGATAGCCGCTCTGGCGAACCTCCCCGCGCAGCGATTCGACCTCGCTGCGCAGCCGGGTGGCCTCCAGCGCATTTCTTACGGTTACCGCGAATTCGTCGAGATCCAGCGGCTTGCCGATGACATCGTAGGCTCCCAGCTTGAGCGCCGCCTTGACATTGTCCAGCTGCGGATCGGCTGTGATGATGATGACCGCCCGTGCGTCGCCCGATTGCCGCAGTTGCTCCAGCACCTCGATGCCGCTGATGTCGGGCAGACGAACGTCGAGCAGCACCAGGTCGGGAGCCTCGTTGTGGGCGATCTTCAGCGCCGCGGCCCCGGTCTCAGCCTCCAGCGCGTAGTATCCCCACTCTTCACACTTCTGCCGCAGAGCCCAGCGGATCATGCGTTCGTCGTCGACGATGAGGACTTTTTCGACGGGCATTGTTATCTAGTTTACTAATATCAGGAATAAGTGGGCCGGCTTGGACAAAAATCCCGTGAAGCGGCTGCCCCCGGCCCGGGAGAGCTCTTTAGTTCGATGCATCTGCCATGCTCTTCGATGATTCGTTTTATGAGCGACAAAACCACGGCGTGTACCGTAACCCGAGACCACGTCTTGGTGCTTGGGAACGGCCACGCGGCATTCGCGAAGTGAGCGTACAGAAGTCCTCAGACAAAAACCCCACATCCGCCGGGCAGATGTGGGGGGCGTTACTTTCTATCTAAGTTATCTGGTCGCTTCCTCCAGCAGGTAGATGAAGGAGCGATAGACCTCCCCGGTAGCGCGGGTCATGCCGATTTCGCAGGTGCGGCTGCTGGAGAAATATCCATCGTGCGGACGGCTGCGGACTTCGTTGGCCTCGTGGCGGGTGGCCGACTCGGTCAGCTCCGGAACAAGGAAGCCGCGGTCACCGGCAAAGCCGCAGCATCCGGCGGTGACCGGCAGGGTGACGGTCTCGCTGCAGGCCCGGGCAACCGCCTCCAGCTTGGGCGTAAGGTTCATCTTCACCACCGAGCAGACCGGATGCAGCGCCACTGCCCGCGTCTTGCGCCGCACCGCCAGCTTGGGCAGCAGCACGTCATGCACGAAGACAATGCTGTCCACGATGCGGAGCTGGTCGAACTTCTTCTGGTTCTCCGGGGTCAGCGAGGGGCGCGAGGTGGTGAGCCCATAGGTGCAAGGACTGGTGTCCACCACAATCGGCAGGCGGCCTTTGTCGGACCATTCCCAGAACTTTTCGATGGTACGGTTCACCATGACCTTGTGCGCCTCGGCGAAGCCCTTGGAGGAGAACGGGACGCCGCAGCAGTGGCCGGTAACGTCGTCGGGAATGTAGACCGGCGCTCCGGCACGCGAGCTCAGCACCACCAGCGCCTGCATGAGGGATTGCTCGCGCCCGTCGTGCACGATCCCGAATTGACGCTCCTGCGCCTGACGAGGTGCGGATGCTGGTCCCATGGTGCGCGAAATGCAACTCGGGAAATAGATCGCCTGCGCGTCGGCGCGCCCGGTGAGCGGAGGACGAGGGGCCACGTGCGGCATATCCGGCGTCCACAGCGGAACCTGGTCGCCGGCGATGGCGCGCATCAACCTGGTGAGGGCCATCATCGCGCCCGCCCCGAAGATCGACTGCACGGCATGGCCGGCCCGCATCGCAATGCGCACTCCGCGCTCTACCAGGGCGAAGTTGCGAGCCAGGGAGACGGCGATGCGGTGCGCGCGCGGCGTGTGCCGCACCTTGCGGAATCGCTTGGTGAGCTGCCCGGTGTCGATGGAGACGGGGCAGGCCGTAGCGCACAGGCCGTCGGTAGCGCAGGTATCGAGCACGCTGTAGGGAAATTCTCTGTCGAGAGCCGCGTAAAGCTGTCGCCCGGCCATGTCGGCTTCGGTGAGCAGACGCGCCATCTCGCGGCGGACCACCACCCGCTGGCGCGGCGTGGTCGTCAGCTCGCGGCTCGGGCACTTCGATTCGCAGAAGCCGCACTCGGTGCACTTGTCGACCTCTTCCTCCACCGTCGGCATGGGCTTGAGATCGCGCAGGTGAGAGTTAGGGTCGGGATTGATGATCACGCCCGGGTTGAGCAGGTTCTCCGGATCGGTCAGCTCCTTGAGGCGCTTCATGATCCGGTATGCTTCCGGTCCCCACTCGGCTTCGACGAACGGAGCCATGTTGCGTCCGGTACCGTGTTCCGCCTTCAGCGCGCCGTCGTAGCGTTTCACTACCAGCTCGACCATGTCCTCCAGGAAGCGTGCATACTGATCGGTCGCCGCCTGATCGTTGAACGACTGCGTGATGACGAAGTGCAGGTTGCCATCCTTGGCGTGGCCGAAGATGATGCCGTTGCTGATAGCCATGCTTGGCGAAGAGTTTGATTAAATCGACGCTGGCGTCGGCCAGCCGCTCGACGGGGAACGCCACGTCTTCGATGATGACCGTGGTGCCGCTGTGGCGCGCCGCTCCGATGGAGGGAAACAGCCCGGCGCGAATCTTCCACAGGGCTGCCTGCTCAGCCGGCTGGTGCGTGAACTCCGCCGGCAGCAGCAGGGTCAAACCGGACACGGCCGCGCGCGCCCGCTCTTCCAGCAGCGTGCGCTCCGACTCGTCGGAGGCCTGAAACTCCACCAGCAGGCTGGCGGCGCTCTCGGGCAAACCTTCAAGGGAGGACGGGATTCCCGCCTGGCCCTCGACCGAGCGCATCGAGGCACGATCCATCAGCTCCAGCGCCTTGGCTCCGGCATCGCGCAAAGGCACGATGGCGGCGCAGGCGGCGTACAAATCCGGGAACAGCAGCAGCCCGGTGTATTTTACCGGCAGGTCGGGGACGGTGTTGAGTACGGCCTCGGCGACGAACGCCAGCGTGCCTTCCGAGCCGATCAGCACGTGGCGGAAGATATCGACCGGCCGCTCGAAATCGATGAATGCGTTCAGCGAGTAGCCGGTGGTGTTCTTCTGCCGGTACTTGTTGCGGATGCGCTCGCGCAGGGCGGGATTGGCTTCGATTTCACGCTTGAGCTCGAGGATCCCTTCCGCCAGCCGCGGCTCGCGCGCGCGGAAAACCTCGTCCGCCTTGGGGTCGGCCGTATCGATGACGGTTCCGGAGGGAAGGGCGAAGGTCAGCGAGTCGAGCGTATGGTAGGCGTTCTGTTCCACGCCGCAGCACATGCCGCTGGAATTATTGGCCAGGATTCCGCCCATCATGCAGGCGTTGATGGAAGCCGGGTCGGGCCCGATCTTGGCCGCATACGCCCGCAGCGCCACGTTAACCTGCCCGCCAATGATGCCCGGCTGCACGCGCACCTTCCGGCCGCTCTCCTCGATCTTCAGCAAACGCCAGTGGCGCGCCACTTCGACCAGGATTCCGTCCGTGATCGCCTGCCCGGAGAGGCTGGTGCCGGCCGCCCGGAAGGTGAGCGGAATGCGGTGTTCGTGGCTGAAGCAGAACAGCGCCTGTATCTCGGCGACGCCGCGCGCCAGCACCACCGCCTTGGGAATCAGGCGGTAAAAACTGGCGTCGGAGGCGAAGGCGATCAGGTCGATGGGGCGGCCCAGAACCCTGCTTGGTTCGATGATGCGGCTCAGCATCTGGGCAACGTTTGCGCCCGGCGAGACGGCCGAAGAACCGGCGGTGGCAGTGGCCATGGGAGCTCCTGAATGTGTTGCTTGCTATCGGATTCTACTCTCTCTGCTTGGTTCCAGCGATGATGTATCGGCACAAGGGGCTGGCACAGGAACGAAGGTGCTTGCCGGCTTTATTATGCGATTGCGGTCGGGGTAATCCTGATGACCGGGCGCGAATCGCGATTCCCGGTTCACGAAAGCAGGGCTTTCTTTTATCATGATTGTCTCTCAGCTGAGAGCACAGGAGATGCCTACCATGTCTGCCATGTCAATCGCGTATGGCCCACCGATCAGCCTGGAAGTTGCCAAGAAAGTCGCCGCCGCGGCCCTGGCCGAGGCGCGCAAGAACAACTGGACGATGGCAGTCGCGATTGTCGATCCCGGCGGATATCTGGTCTATTTCGAAAAGATGGACAACACCCAGCTTGCCGGCTCCACGATCGCCCAGGACAAGGCTCGCTCGGCGGCGCTGTTCAAGCGACCCACCAAGGTGATGCAGGAGATGCTGGCTGCCGGCGGCGCCGGCGTTCGCGTGCTGCGGCTGCGCGGCGCCATCCCGGTCGACGGCGGCCTGCCGCTCTTCTCCGAGGGCAAGATCATCGGCGCCATCGGCATGTCCGGCGATGCCAGCGAGAACGATGGCCGCTGCTGTGCCGCCGGAGCCGAGGTGTTGAAATAATTTTTGATTTTTGATTTCAGATTTTCGATTTCAGAATGAACTGCAAAAGAATCTTTGCCTTCCAATCTGAAATCAAAAATCGAAAATCACAAATCGAAAATGTCAGTTGTTCGGCGCCGCCGGGATCCGGTCTTCGCAAGGAACGCCGGTCTGGCAGAGGCCGCAGCCGTAGTGCCCGCTCCAGCGGAACAGGTCTGCGCGCTGCGCCTTGATGGTCTCCGCGTAATAGCGTTGGCAGACCAGCTTGTCGCGCGCCGCCAGGTCTTCGCCGATGGAGTTCACCGGGCAGCGGCGAATGCAGGCGCCGCAGGTACCGTGCTTGAGGCGCAGGCACCAGGCAAACGGATCGTCGCCGTAGGGACGCGCGGTGGGTGCCAGCTTGGCGTCGGTGATGACGCTTCCCAGGCGGTGGGCTATGCCGCGCACTGTGATCAGCCCGCCGGAAAGGCCGAAGGTCCCCAGTCCCGCCACAAAGGCCGTGTGCCGTTCCGACCAGCAACTGCAGAGCCCGGCCGGCGGACGCTCAGCGATAGTGTTCTGCGACAGCACCGCCGGAGCGACGGCGGCGAATCCCAGCGCCCGCAGGCGCTGCTCCATGCCGCTGCGCAGCCGGTTGTTGAGTTCCTCGCCGAAGGTACGAACGTAAGACCACGCGCGCGCCGGCAGCAGCTTCTCGCGCTGATTCGCCGACCGGGCAGCCGCGCTGATGGGCAAGCACCAGGAAATCACGCTCACGGCCGTGGCCGTGGGAGCTGCCAGTGACATAGCCTCCTGCGGCGTCCAGTAGAAGGGGCCGATGACCTGCTTCAGGCGCGAGAACATGGCATCATCGGCGGCGGCCACGGCCACCATGGGCGTCTCGTACATCCGGGTGCCGGGCGCATCGTCGAAGCACGAGGCGGCATCGGCGGCCAGTAATTCTGTCAGTATTGCCAGGGGATTGAATGTGCTTTGCATGGCTGTGTCCAATCACACACGTACGAGAGCGGATTCAAAGTGGGCGTACCCTTCGCTATTACCGCCGGGCAAGCCGCTCGGGATATAAGCTGAATACCAGAATGTGTAGTGGATTGCAGATTTAAGACTGAAGATTGCAGATTGGACCGGATTCCTTGCCGTTCAATCTGCAATCTTAAATCTGAAATCTTCAATTTCTTCTAGGCCTTCACCACTCCCTGGCTCACCTGCGCCACCAGGTCGCCGGCGAACTCCACGTCGGCGGGCATCAGGAAGGCTCCAAAGCTGAAGCGGGTGGTTCCACCCAGCTTCAGGGTTCCGAACGAGCGGTGCGCCATGGGGGCGCAATGCAGGCCTGGGCGGGTTAGCACGCCGCCCTCCCGCTCCAGCAGCCGTGAGAGTTCGTAGGGGTCGTCGAATCCCTTGATGCGGATGGAAAACACGCTGGTGCGCTGCTCCAGCCCACGCGGCCCGTAGTAGGTGAGTCCTTCCACGTTGCTGATCTTCTCCAGGAAGAACTTGGAGAGCACGCGGTCGTGTTCCTGCAGCTTCTCTACCGTCTGGCCGGCGACCCACTTGACTCCCTCCAGCAGGCCGACGATGCCGATGGCGTTATGACTGCCGGCTTCGTAGCGGTCCGGCAGGAACTCCGGCTGGCGGTCCTGTTCGCTGACCGAGCCTGTGCCGCCTTCCTCGAGAGTGGAGAGAACCTTTTCCAGCCCAGGCCTTATGTACAGGAAGCCGGTGCCGAGCGGTCCCAGCAAACCCTTGTGACCAGGGGCGGCGAGCAGATCGATGTTGTCGGCCTGCACGTCGATGGGAATGTGTCCGACGGCTTGCGCCGCATCCACCAGGAAGGGGATGCCATGCTCGCGGGCGATGGCGCCGATTTCGCGGATCGGCTGCACAGTGCCGCTGACGTTGCTGGCGTGGGTAGCGGCGATCAGGCGCGTGTCGGGCCGGATGGCCTTGCGAACATCGTTCGGATCGAGCAGGCCGCTCACCGGATCGATCGGCACGCGGGTCTGGGTGAGCCAGCCGTTCTCGGCCAGCTTGTTAAACGGACGCAGAATGGAGTTGTGGTCGATGTCCGAGCAGATGGCATGCCCCGGGCTAGCGGCGTTGATCAAACCCTTGATCGCCAGGTTGAGGCCCTGCGAGCAATTCAGGGTAAAGATGAAATGCTCGGGCTTCTCGCCGTGGAAGAGGCTGCAGAGCTGCCGCCGGCACTCGCTGATGAGCGCGCCTGTTTCGATGGCCTCGCGGTAGACTCCGCGTCCGGCGCTGGCCCCCAACTGCAAGGCATAACGCGACATGGCATCCAGCACCGCCGCCGGCTTGGGAAAACTGGTGGCGGCATTGTCCATGTAGAGACGATGGGAAGAGCTTTCTTTCATGACTGCCTATCAACCTCTCTCTTCTCGGACAGTTGCTAGAAGCTATCACACGAACCACTAATAAAAATATGACGACTCGCGCCAAGGTTCCAGATTCGCGCCTGGCGGCTCCGGCGGCACGCCTGAGCCGCCCTTCTATAAAGCGTTCCCGAATAGCTCCAAACCTAAATGATAATACTCATCGCTTGCGAACGGCCAACCGCATTGCGGAATGTAGGGATTAGGGGGTTAGGGAAAACAGGGGTTAGGGGATAGGGACTAGGGTCTAGATACAGAGGGGCTCGAAGCTCCAAATGCAATTGTGCTTGTGCTCAAACCAATATCCAGACCCTAATCCCTAATCCCTAATCCCCTAACCCCTCATCCCCTGCCGTTACGGAATGAACGGGACCAGCAGATAGGAGCCCCACTGGCCGCCGGCATAGAGTTTTACCTTGCCGCCGAAGATATTGGCCGGCCGGCTGTCCGCATCGTTGTGCGTCATTCCGCCCGTGCCCTTGGTGCCGTAGTGGAACTTCTTGCCGAACTCGCTCAGTTCTCCCTCGTACTCGTAATCCTTGCCGCGCACTGTCAGCGCCACGCGCCAGCCCGCGGGGACGACGATACAGGTCGGCAGGATCTCCACATCGCACTCGTAGATCTCGCCCGGGGTAAGCGGCTCCGCCTTGTCGTGCGGATGAAAGGGCTGATAGGGCTTGCTGCGCGCCGGGTCCAGGCGGCGGTGCGAAACGCGAAGCCAGCCATTGGCGATGGGCGTGTTCGGATCGGTCGAGCCCATGAACGTCAGCTCCTTCCCCTGCGGATCGAAGACGCGCACGATGAGGAAGAGGTCGGCATCCGTGGTCGACGACGAGATGAACAGCTTGGCCGCCAGATGGCCGGTGATTTCGGTAGGCTTCGGCATCGGCGGCAGCCAGAAGGTCAGGCCGTTGCCCATGCCCTCATATTCGATCCCCGCGCCTTTAGCCACCGGATTCGGCGAAAGCAAGTAGTGGGCGCCGCTGATGGAGGCCGGTTTGGGGTCGACCGGGGTGGGATCCAGATATAGCTTCGTCCACTGGGTGCGCGCCAGCGGCCACTCGTTCTCGGCGCGCAGGACGAACTTTTCTCCGGGATGGCGGACGTTGAGCTGCACCCGCGGCTGCTCGCGCTCCCAGCCGTTGTCGATGCTTTTAAGGAAATAGTCGAAGAAGCGTTTCTGCAGCGCCAGCCCGTAGGCGCTGGAGAACAGCGACCAATGCGAGTCGCCGTGCGCCTCCAGCCATTTCTTGCTCGAGGCCGAATGCACGAAGCCGTTGAAATTGCCGCGCGGGTGGATTCCCTGGCCGCCCCAGTTGGCGCACGTCAACAGCGGCACCGTCACCTTCGCAAGGTCGACCGTGCGCGAGCGGTGCCACTCATCGCAGAACGGATGCTTCTTCGACTCCTCGAAGGCATCGACGCGATTGGCGGCCAGTTCCTCTTCGCTGAGCGTTACCGGGCCGGCGATGGATTCACCAGTGTTCGGATTCTTCTTGGCCTTCTCGCCACGCCCGTACTGGATGTTCACCACCTGGTGCTTGGCCCAGCGCTTCTGGAACTCCGAGAGAATGCCGCCGTGATAGGTATTGTCGCGATAGCCGTCGTTGCGCCCCTCCCAGGGAATGATCGCGGCGAGATGCGGCGGATGCATGGTTGCCACACGCCACTGGTTGGTGGAGTAGTAGGAGATGCCCAGCATGCCGACCTTGCCGTTGCTCCAGGGCTGCGTGCCCGCCCACTCGATGCACTGATAGAGGTCGTCGATCTCCCTCGGGGAGTTGGGGTCCATGAAGCCCGGCGACCAGCCGGCGCCGCGCGAATCGACGCGCACCACGGCATAGCCGTGCGGCACCCAGCGCTCAGGATCGGTGGTCTCCCAGTTCTGATACTTGTTGGTCGAGCCCACCAGGATCTCCGGATGGTCGGTGACCATCTTCTCCCACTGCATCGGATAGCCTTCCTGGTAAGAGAGGCCCTTGGCATAAATCCCGTAGGTCAGGATGGCGGGATACTTCCCGTCGGCGATGGGACGGTAAATGTCCGCCCGGAGAACGATGCCGTCGTCCACGGGGATAGGCGCGTTCCAATCGATACGCATTCCGTCCCGCACTTCGCTTCGCATTTTGACGTCGGGAACTTGGCTGGCTTGGCTCATGCTGCTACGCTCCTTGAGCGAGATTCTTGTCCTGTGAAATCGTGGTTTGGATTGATGCTGACGTTCAGAGTAAAGAATAACCCTCTCCCCAGGCTCCGGGGAGAGGTGAAGTAAACAACTTTTGTAATACCGATAGAGAATATACCCGGCAGCGCTCGCCTTGCCGCCGAAACGGCTACTTCGCCGTCGTGGTCCGGGCCTTTTCCGCCAATTCCTCCCTTTGCCTGAACTTGGTGGCGGCGGCGTCGGTGGCAGCTTGGTTGAGTTGTTCCAGGTTGCGGCCACGCGTTTCGATTCCCAGCCAGATGGTCGCCAGTGAAGCGGTCAGGCAACCGGCGCCCAGGAACATCCATATCCAGGGCACATGGCCGGAACCCAGAAAAATGCCGATCATCAAGGGGCCGATAGCGCCGCCGATGCGGCCGATGCCCATCGCGGTGGAGGTGCCCAATACGCGAATGTGGACCGGGAAAACTTCAGGCGTGTAGGGCGTGATGGCGCACATTCCCATCTCTATGAAGTACATGTAGGCGGCCGCCACGTAAAAGAAATGAAGCTCGTTTCTGTGCAACAGAAGCATGGAGAACAGAAACGTTGCCGCACCGGCATATCCCAAAATGGTGAAGGGCTTGCGCCCGACCCGATCCAGCAGGAAAAAGACCGTGGCGCGACCGGCAATGGCGACCAGGGAGATATAGACGTTGTAGGTCAGTGCCGCCTTCAGGGTTGATCCATGCAGCTCCATGAAGAAGGTCGGCATGAAAAAGGTCATTCCCCAGGAGCTCATCAGGGGCAGTCCCCAAATGATCCAGGTGTGGGCGGTGCGGCGGCGCAGCTCCGGAGTAAACAGATCCCGGTAAAGGGGTTTGGGAAGTTTGGCCGGCGGCGGCTCATTGGCCAAAGCTTGCTGAGATTTTTCCAGCGCCTCATCGCTGATGCCGATGTGGTTGAGAGCCTTGCGGCACTCGTCAAGACGCCCGCGATTGGCCAGCCAGCGGGGAGATTCCGGAACTCCGCGGCGCACCCAGGCCACCAAAAGCGCCGGGATTACGCCTACTAGAAACAGGGCCCGCCAGCCATAGTTGGGAACGATCAGCAATCCCAGGAAAGAGGCGAGGAAGGTCCCCACCGGAAAGGCGATGGGCAGCGAGGCTCCGCAGAAGCCGCGAATGCGGGCGGGAGCAAACTCGGCCAATATGGAGGCATCGACCGGAATGGCGCCGCCGAGTCCCACGCCGGTGAGGAAACGGATCACCAACAGCATGCTGACCGAGAAGGATGCTGCCGTCAGCCCTGAAAATACGGAGAACATCAGGACCGTCAAGGTAAAGGCGATACGGCGGCCCCACTTGTCGGCGATCCAGCCCCAGATAAACGATCCCACCGTCATCCCCCACATGGTGGAGGAGGTGACCCAGCCCTTGGTCGCCCCGCTCATGGCGAATTCCTTGGCCAGGCCCGGCAGGGCGTTTCCCACCAGCTTGCTGTCCATGTTGTCGAACAGCGATGCCAGGGCGGCAATGATCACCACAGTAAGCAAGTTGCGGGTGGTCGGCATCGCATCGATGGCATGGCCGATGACCCTGAGATTGAGCTGCTTGCTGGCAACCGCTGGTTTCTGGCTCTCCATAACTGTTCCCTTCCCTAAGCCGTTTCAGTTAAGCAAGCTGGTACTCAGGCCATGAATTGCTGCTGGCAACCGGCTCGCTCGAAAGTGGGCTGGAGCATAACCTGCCTATCCTGGCCGTGCAAGTAACCAAATAGTAACTCCGTTCCGGCGCGGCTTTCCACCAGGGTTTTTTCCCGAAAGACAAAAAAAGACGGCGCTCGGTCGCTGCCGGCAGCCGTCTCATTTCTGTTTTCTATGCGGCGGAGTTACTGTGCCACAGCCACACCTCGTCTCGCCGCGCAGCGCGATCGTGGCAGAGCGAAGGGGTGGCTACTCCCCTTTCAATTGCTCGGTAAGGTAGGTGGCGATGCCGATTTCCCCGATGGCGTGCAGCTGCGCCTCCAGGTCGTCGGTATGTCGCTCTTCGTCCTTCAGCAGTTCTTCGAACAGCTCGCGGGTGCCATTGTCCGCCGCCTCGCGGCAGATCTTGGACGCGGCATTGTAATCCTTGATGGCCACGAGCTCGTCCTTCAGGTTGATTTCCAGTTGCGACTTCACGTCCTTCCCAGGCTGCGGCTTAAGCGCGACGCCGACCGCCGGCATGCCATCCAGGAAAAGGATGCGCTCGATCAGGTGCTCGGCATGATGCATCTCTTCGAAGGCGCGTTTCTTGTGAAATCCAGCCAATCGCTTGTAGCCCCAGTTGTCGCACATCTCCGCTTGAACCATGTACTGCACAATGGCCGTCAGCTCCGAGCTGAGGGCGACATTGAGCTGCTTGATCACAGTTTCATTTCCACGCATGAGTTCTCCTCGAAATAATCTCCGGCAGCTCTTCTCCTGAACCCGGAGAACGACCCGGAAAAAATGCACCATACCTCTCGTTTGGAGGTTACAGCAAGAGCCCTCTTGTGCACAACGTGGGTTCCGGGAACGGCGCCGGCAGACAAGGGGTTAGCGGCTGTGGGTGGCACGTCCGGGTAGGGTATATTCATCGTGGAGTTCCCGGCAGAGATGTCGCTCCGCCGGGTAGTGGCCAGCAACCATGCCCGTCTCGCCCGCCCGCCAAGCCGCATTCCAGATACTGCTGCGGGTCGACCAGCAGAACGCTTACGCCTCGGAGCTGCTGCACTCCGAGCGCCTGGCGCCACTCTCGCCCGCCGACCGCGGCCTGTGCATGGAGCTGGTGATGGGCTGCCTGCGCTGGCGGCAGACGCTGGATCACGTGATCGGCGACGCCGCCTCGCAGCCGCTCGACAAACTCGATCCCGAGGTCTTGACGGCGCTACGGTTGGGCGCATATCAGCTTCGCTTCCTGACGCGCGTTCCGCCCAATGCCGCCGTCAACGAGAGCGTCGAGCTGGTGAAGCGCGCACGCAAGAGGTCCGCCGCCTCTTTCGTAAACGCCGTACTGCGCAAGCTCGCGCGCCAAGCCGGCGAGCCGGCTTGCAGCGAAGCACCGGCCGCCAAGGATTCCGCACAGGCTCTGGCCCAAAGTTGGTCCCATCCCGAATGGCTGGTGGAGCGCTGGGTCGAGCAATACGGCGCCGAACGCACAAGCCTCATCTGCCAGTTCGATCAGCAGACGCCGACTACTACGCTTCGCTTCCCTTCCAACCCGGAACAGGCGGAGGCGCTGGAGCGCGAGCTGCAGGCTGAAGGACGTGACGCTCGGGCCGGGAAGGCTTTTGCGCTCGGCGCGCGTGGTACGCTGCGGGCGATGTGACGCATACTCGCGTCTGCCAGGAAGGCCGTGTCGCGATACAAGATGAAGGCTCGCAACTGGTCGCCGCCCTCGTAGGCGCTGATGCGCGAGCCCGGGTTGCGCATTCTGGACTGCTGCGCCGCGCCAGGCGGCAAAACGGCAGCCATCGCTGAGGCCAACCCTCAGGCCACGATCCTCGCCGTGGAGTTGCATCCACATCGCGCTGACCTGCTGCGCCGGCGACTCGCGGGCAGCTCCGGCGGGCGGATCGAGGTGCTCGCGGCCGATGCCACACGCCTGCCGCATGGGCGCGACTTCGATCGCATTCTGGCCGACGTTCCCTGCTCCGGCACCGGCACGCTGGCCCGCCATCCCGAAATCAAGTGGAAGCTGCGGCCCGAGGATTTGCCGGACCTGCGCCAGACG
The DNA here is from genome assembly GCA_963791145.1 of uncultured Acidobacteriota bacterium. Lineage (GTDB taxonomy): Bacteria > Acidobacteriota > Terriglobia > Terriglobales > Acidobacteriaceae > CAWBRT01. The sequence continues at coordinate 203,516 of CAWBRT010000003.1, forward strand.
CAGACCGCGATCCTTTCGGCCGCCCTGGGCCATCTGGCGGCGGGAGGCGTTCTTGTCTACTCGACTTGTTCGCTGGAGCCCGAGGAAAACGCCTCGGTGATAGAAGAGGTGCTGCGCGGAAATCCTTCGGCCAGGCTGCTCGACTGCGCCGCCCAGCTAGGCGCGCTAAAGGCGGCAGGCGAGCTGACCTGGCCCGACGTAGAAAACCTGTGCGCCGGACCCTATCTGCAAACCCTGCCCGGAGTGCATCCGTGCGACGGCTTCTTTGCGGCGATGATCAGCCTTTAGTATTTTCGATTTATGATTTCAGATTGAAGATTGAAGAACCTCCGGGAGGCTTGGCCGCATTGCTCCCGGAGGTTCTTGTTTTTTCAAATCTGCAATCTGCAATCTTAAATCTGCAATGCGTCAGCGGCTGCTCTTGGCGTACGAGAGCACCTCTTCGGCGTGGCCGTCGGGCTTCACGTTCTCGAAAATGTGAGTGATGGTGCCATCCGGCCCGATCAGGAAGGTGGTGCGGGCGATTCCCATCACCATCTTGCCGTACATGTTCTTTTCCTTGAGCACTCCCATCTCGGCGGCCAGCTTCTTGTCGGGATCGGAGAGCAGGCTGTAGGGCAGGTCAAACTTCTCCTTGAACTTCTTCTGGTCGGCGGGGCTGTCGCCGGAGATGCCCAGCACCACCAGGCCGGCTTTCTGCAGTTTTGTATAGGCGTCGCGGAACCCGCACGCTTCTATCGTTCAACCGGGGGTATCGGCCTTGGGATAAAAAAAGAGCACAACATCTTTCCCGCGAAACTGTTTCAAAGTAACTGTATTGCCGTTTTCGTCGCGCAGACTAAAATTGGGAGCGGCGTGTTTTTCTTCCATGGGCAATAGTTTACATCCGAAGCTGATCCGCGCGGGCACACGCGAGAGCGTCTGCTGGGTCGCCGCAGTGGCGGCGCTGGCCTTACTGGCTTGGCCGGCCTGGGCGCAATACACGGGACAGGCGAAGAGCTCGCGCCTGCGGGCCGTGGGAGTGCTCCGCATCGACGGCAAAGGCGTTGCGCGCCTCTTCCCGGTGGTTTTCTACGCCGACGGCAAGTACTATGATGCACGCCTCTACCAGGCCAATCCGGTGCCGTCGGCCATATCGGGCGACATTTTCTATCAGGCGCAGAAGGACGGCCATCCGGAAGGCAGCTTCACCGTCCATGCCGCCATGCACACCTCTACCCAGTGGTGGGCCGAGGGGTTATGGAAACCGGGCAGAGCCGACGATGCTAAGGTAGCCAGGCCCGCCCGCCAAGCCGCGGATTCGGATCGTCCCGTGCTGCACCGGCGCTCTGCTTCCTCGTCATCGGAGAGCAGCGGACGCGGACCCCGACCGTCCCGTGCTGCACCGGTCATCCTCGCCGCCAGCGACTCCCGGGAAGCCCAACACCGCCGGCAGCCAGAGGCCCGTAGACGCGGCTGAGCGCGCCGAAGAGCGGGACCCGAACCGTCCCACCCTGCGCCGCGGCAGGCCTGAGCGGGAGATGCAGCCCGACCTGCCGACCATGGCTGGTCCGGGCAAGGCCCGCGCCAACGCGGTTTCTGCAGCTCCGGCTGCTTTGGCCAGCGACAAGGTGCTGCTGGCGGTCGCCGACTCCGACAAGATCGAAGCGCATCCGTACGTTTACGCCTGGAAGCCGGAGGAGCGCGAGCGCGACCTGGCCGCCTTGCAAAGCCTGGCTGCCGACGCCATTCGCCGCGCCGCTAAGGACCGCGCGAGCCTGCGCGGCATCGACCCCACCAAGCTGACCGAGGTCGAAACCTATGCGCTCGATCCGGACTCTACCAACCGGCCAATAGAGATCCTCGCCGCTACAGTTGCCGGCGCCGCCAGCAAGACCTGGCTGCCGCCCGGTTCGGTCATGAAAGCCCCGCCCCAGGTCCGTCTGATGCTGGTGGCGCGCAAGAACAGCGAAGGCAAGCTGAACCAGATCTTCTCCATGATCTCCGACCCGCTGGCGCTGGATGTACGCCCGTCTGCTGCGCTTCCTCGGCGCGGTGGACGCCGACGGCAGCGGACGCGCCCAACTGCTCTTCCAACAGCAGGTGGATATGAATTCCTTCAGCTACGCGCTCTACCACGCCACACCGTACGATCTCATCAAGACCTTCGAGACCGCCCCGGCGGAGCGGTGAGAACCTCCGTTTCACGTTTCACGTTTCACGTTTCACGTTGTTGTGCGTAGGCCCAGCCCTCGGCGGGGCGGGCGGAGTTCCAACTCTGGGTTAAACATTGTTCTCCATCCCACATTTGCCAACTACGCAAAATGTGGACCACCTGCCCAGGGATTCTACTTCCCGTTGCCTGTCGGCTGGGGCTGGGGGTCAGTATATGACTCGCAACTGTAGGAACTGGCAGCAGACAAACCCTTAATTGAAATCGTAAATCTCGGTTGCTTTTCAATCTCTTTGATAGCCGACGCGAGATGCTCCTGAGTCCAACCCCCGCCAAGAGGAGGAGTGACAAAGGACACGCCAATGGGTTCCCGTTTGGACAGGACAAAGCCAGCGTTGTTCTGAATGTTAAAGCTTTCGCGGCCGTCTTTGGTTGACAAGAAAACAGCAAAAACCGTTCCGTTTGATCGAGTGGGGGCTGCGAACACTACAACATAAATTATCTTGTCGCCGGGATAAGATTTCTCATCGAGAAGGTATCCAAAAGGGAGCTTCCCGGTACTTGATTGCGGCAGGAAGTGCTTGATGGCTAGACAGTGAGCCGCACGAAAAAGAAGCCGTGGGACATGTTGTTGAGCCTGAGAAGTTGTTCCGAAGCAGGCCAGCAGCAAAACAATTAAGGCGAATTTCTTCATGGCGGCCATTCTTCTGAAGATTATTACTGACCTGGACGGGTGGCCCAGAGTTGGCGCTGTTCCAACTCTGGGAGATTTTGGGAATTGAACATTGTCTTTCACCCCACATTTGCCAATCGCGGGCAAATGTGGGCCACCTGCCCAAAATTCGTGAAACGTGAAACGGAGAACTACGACCCGCCCCTGAATCGTTCAATCAGCGCCTGTGCCGCCCTGGCCGGCGATAACTCGCCCTTCTGGACCGCCTCTTCCATGGCCGGCAATTCGGCCTTCACCGGCTCGTCATGGCGGAACTGTTCCAACAGTTCGTGGCGCATCGCCTCGCGCAGCCAAGTGTGACGCTGCTGGCGGCGGTTCTGCTCGAGCCATCCTCCGGCTTGCATTTGCTCGCGATGCGCGAGCACCACCTGCCACAGTTCGGCAATGCCTTTGCCGCTCTTGGCCGAACAGGTGACGACCTTGGGAGTCCAGCCGTTCTCGCGCGCCGGAAACATGTGAAGCGCGCGCGCGTATTCACGCCGGGCGGATTCGGCGGCCTTCAAGTTCTCGTCGTCGGCCTTATTGACGGCGATCAGGTCGGCCATTTCGACGATGCCGCGCTTGATGCCCTGCAGCTCGTCGCCGGCCCCGGCGATCATCAGCAGCAGAAAGAAGTCCACCATGCCGTGGACCAGGGTTTCCGACTGGCCCACGCCGACGGTTTCAATCAGGATGGTGCGGAATCCCGCCGCCTCGCACAGCACCATGGTTTCGCGCGTGCGCCGCGCCACGCCGCCCAGCGAGCCGCCGGTGGGAGAGGGACGGATGAAGGCCATTTCGCTGTTGGCCAGCCGCTCCATGCGGGTCTTGTCGCCCAGAATGCTGCCGCCGGAGCGCTCGCTGCTGGGATCGACCGCCAGCACGGCGACGCGGCTCCCTTTGTCGATGAGGTAACTGCCGAGGGCTTCGATGAAGGTGCTTTTGCCGGCGCCGGGAACACCGGTAATGCCGACGCGGATGGATTCGGACTCGGCCGCCTTGGGCAGGCAGGCGTCGATGATCTGCTGCGCCAGCTCGGCGTCTTGCGGGCGCGAGCTTTCCACCAGGGTGATGGCGCGGGCCAGCACGATACGGTCGCCGGCCAGAATGCCTTCCACGTATTCGGCCAGCGACAGGCGGCGGCGACGGCGCGCCCCGCCGGCGCGTATGTCGGCCGCGGATTCCACTCCCGGCCGCAGAAACAGCGTTTGATCTCCCGTTTGATCTTCGGAGGACAAGTGTTATCCCAGGGTTTAGGGGTTAGGGATTAGGGGTTAGGGCTAGGAGTTTGTCCTTTTAGCAGAATGTTCTCCCGAAGAAGAAAGCGTCATCCTGAGCGAAGCATCCGGTTTGGTTGTTCCCGACCCGCATCCTTTGCGGGGCGCCGGGCGCGAGTCGAAGGATCTGCATTTCGCCATCTTTCGCGGCATCAACTGCAGGTCCCTCGGCTCGGCCGCTCATCAAGCAGCGACCGCCGCCGGGTCCGCGGAAAGGCGGCCGCTCGGGATGACGACTCTCTTGTGAGAAGGGACTAATCCCTAATCCCTAATCCCTAATCCCTAATCCCTTAATCCCTAATCCTTAATCCCTAACCCCTGATCCCTAACCCCTGAATCAATCTGCTCCGCGCTCGCGCACTTCTTCTTCCACGGCGGCATTCATCAGCACCTGCAGAATCTTCTGCGCCGCCACCGGAATGACGGTTCCGGGGCCGAAGACGCCGGCCGCCCCGGCGGAGTACAGGAACTCGAAATCCTGCGGGGGAATGATGCCGCCGACCACCAGCAGGATATCGTCGCGGCCCAGGGTCTTCAGCTCGGCAATGACCTCCGGGACCAGCGTCTTGTGTCCGCCGGCCAGGCTGGAGATGCCGAGCACGTGCACGTCATTCTCCACCGCGTGGCGCGCCACCTCGCGCGGAGTCTGGAAGAGCGGACCGATATCGACGTCGAAGCCCATGTCGGCGAAGGCGGTGGAGATCACCTTGGCCCCGCGGTCGTGTCCGTCCTGTCCGATCTTAGCCACCAGGATGCGCGGCCGCCGTCCTTCTTCGCGGGCGAACTCGTCAGCCATCTCGCGCGTTTTGAGGAATTGCTTGTCCATGCGGCTCTCCGCCGAGTATACGCCGGAAATGGAGCGTACGACCGCCTGGTAGCGGCCGAACACCTTCTCCAGCGCGTATGAGATTTCGCCCAGAGTGGCTCGTTTGCGGGCGGCCTCCAGCGACAGTGCCAGCAGGTTGCCGCTGCCCGTGCGCGCACAGTCCGTCAGCGCTTCGAGCGCCTGCTGCACGTCGCGGGGATTGCGATTGGCCTTGAGCTGCTCGAGGCGGCGAATCTGCGCCTGGCGAACGGCGGTGTTATCGACCTCCAGGATTTCCAGCGGCGCTTCCTTCGGCAGACGGTAGGCGTTGACGCCGACGATCACGTCTGCGCCGGAGTCGACCCGCGCCTGCTTGCGGGCCGCTGCTTCTTCGATGCGCATCTTGGGAATGCCGGTCTCGATGGCCTTCGCCATGCCGCCCAGCTCTTCCACTTCTTCGATCAGAGCCCAGGCCCGATGCATCAGCTCGTGGGTGAGCTTCTCGACGTAGTATGAGCCGGCCCAGGGATCGACCGTGCGGGTGATTTCCGTCTCCTGCTGCAGGTAGAGCTGCGTGTTGCGGGCGATGCGGGCGGAAAAATCCGAAGGCAGCGCGATGGCTTCGTCCAGCGCATTGGTATGCAGCGACTGGGTATGTCCGAGGACGGCAGCCATCGCCTCCACGCAGGTGCGAGTGATGTTGTTGAACGGATCCTGCGCCGTCAGGCTCCAGCCCGACGTCTGGCAATGCGTGCGCAGCGCCATCGACTTCGGATCCCTTGGGTTGAACTGCTTGACCAATTTGGCCCAGAGCACGCGGGCGGCGCGCATCTTGGCGATCTCCATGAACTGGTTCATGGCAATCGCCCAGAAGAACGAAATCCGGGGGGCGAAGTCGTCGACGCTGAGCCCGGCCTTGATGCCGGTGCGCAGGTACTCCAGGCCGTCGGCCAGCGTGTAAGCCAGCTCCAGGTCGGCGGTGGCGCCTGCTTCCTGCATGTGATATCCGCTGACGCTGATGCAGTTGAACTTTGGCATCTTCTCCGCGCAGAAGCGGAAGATGTCGCCGACAATCCGCATGGAAGCCGCCGGCGGATAGATGTAGGTGTTGCGCACCATGAACTCTTTGAGAATGTCGTTCTGGATGGTGCCGGTCAGCTTCTCCGCAGGAACGCCCTGCTCTTCGCCCGCCAGGATGAAAAAGGCCATCACCGGCAGCACCGCGCCGTTCATGGTCATCGACACCGACATCTGATCCAGCGGAATCTGGTCGAACAGGATCTTCATGTCGAGGATGGAATCGATGGCCACGCCGGTATTGCCCACGTCGCCGGGAACGCGCTCGTGATCGGAGTCGTAGCCGCGATGAGTGGGCAGGTCGAAGGCGACAGAAAGGCCCTTCTGTCCGGCGGCCAGGTTGCGCCGGTAAAAGGCGTTGGAGTCCTCCGCGGTGGAGAATCCGGAATACTGGCGGATGGTCCAGGGCCGCGTCAGGTACATGGTGGAGTACGGACCGCGCAGATATGGCGGCAGCCCGGCGGCATACTCCAGGTGCTCCATTCCCTCCAGCACCTCGCGGCTGAACGAGTCCGGCACCTCGATCTGCTCCGGCGTAAGCCACACATGCCCCGCACGCCGCGAGGCGCCGGGGCCCCCGGCAAACGCATTTGCGTTTGCTGGGGTGGTAGAGTCGCCTGGGCGGCGCTTTCGCGCCTTGGAAGCAAACTCGATATCGCTGAAATCCGGCCGCATAGAATCAGTCTCTCATTCCCAGCTGCTGCTGCCAGTGCGCCAGCACCTGCAGAGCATTGCTGCGAAGATGAATGAAATCGGCGACCCCATCCTGTCTTAGTTGCTCGACGGACTCTTCGGGGTATCCGGCGACGATGACGGGAATCGGTTTTGCCTGGCGCAGCCTTGCGATCAATGGCCGGGCCATGGCCGGGTATTGCTGGTCGGCGCTGCAGAGCACCACCAGGTCGGGATCGCGCTCGGCGATGATCTTGGCGGCCTGCTCAGGGTCCGCTTCGGCAAGCCCAGTCACGATTTCGAAACCGGCGGTGGCAAAGAAACTCTGGCTGAAGTTCGATCGGGCCTGGCGCATCTTGGCATCGCCAAATTCGAGCAATAGTACCTGCGGGCGGCGTCCGGTTCTCTGTGTGTGACGTTCCGTGCGCAGCCGCAGCGCCTCGAAGCACTCAGCGGCGCGGTAAGGAATCAGTTTCTCGACGCGGAATGCGGGAGATTCCGTCCGGGCGAGGCAATCGCCCAGCGTCAGTCCCTTGGCGAACTGCTCCGCCAGCTCAGCGGGCGTCGAAGCGGGCCTTTGGCCCGAGAGACGCAGAGGAGTCAGGTTGCTATCGGGATCGAGCTTATCGGTCGCCTGCTCGTTCGGGTTGGAGTACTGATTGGTTCCCAACAGGACGCGGCGACGCGCGGCTACGGCCTCATCCTTGCGCCGGCGCGAACCGTTGACCTCGCGCTGCACGAAGCCGGACTGAATGCCCTGCAGGAATCCGCCCTGCGCTTCCACCTGCTGAAACAGCTTCCAGGCCTCGCGGCCGAGCGAAGCCGTGAGCGTCTCGATATAGTAGGAACCCGCACCCGGATCGGCCACGCGGTCCAGGTACGCCTCGTTCTTGAGAAGCATCTGCGTGTTGCGCGAGAGACGGCGCGAGAAGCCGTCGGAGGGCTTGTACGCGGCGTCGAAGGGCGCGATTTCTATGGCGTCTGAACCGCCGATCGCGGTTGACATGGCGCCGGTGGCGCCGCGCAGCAGGTTGTTATAGGCGTCGTACGCAGTCATGTTCCAGCGCGAAGTGACGCTCTCCACGACCGGAACGAGCGATTCCGGCAGCTTCGGCTGGAACTGCTCCACCGCCTGCGACCATAGCAAGCGGAAGGCGCGCAGTTTGGCGATTTCGAAAAAGTAGTTGGTGCCGATCGAGAAGACGAAGAAGAGCCTGGCGCAGATTTCGTCCGGCGAGAGGCCGAACTCGGCGAGCTTGGACAGATACTCGACCCCTTCGGCCAGGGCAAAGGCCAGTTCCTGCACAACCGTTCCGCCCGCCTCGCGAATCTGCCAGCCGCGCACCGCCAGAATTCGCATACGGGGAGCGGCGGCGGCCGCGAACTTCATAACCGCGGCGGTATCGGCGAATAACTCTTCCGCCGGCCGCGGGCTCGAGCCTTCCAGCAGCAGGTCTCCCAGCGGGTCGAAATCAACCGAGCCGCGCGCCTCCGCCGGCTGTTTCAGCTCGGAAAGATACAACAGCAACAGAGGCCGCGCCGCCGGCCGGCCGCGAAACGACAGCGGCGCCGAGCGCGGCAATCCGGCGATCAGTGCGCGCATCTCTTCACTGCTCTCGACCGCCACTCCGCGCCAAGCAGAATTCTCGGGCACGCACTCAAAGCAGATGGATTCGGCGCCGGCGGCGAGGGCCTCGCGCGCGGCCGCGTTGGCTTGTTGCGGGTCGGCCACATCGATCGCCTGCCGCAGCAGCCAGTCGTTGCTGCTGCGCGCGTGACCGGCGGCCATCTCAAGCTGCTCTCGCATGGTGGCGGCCGCGGATTCCACGCCCGGGCCTGCGAGATCTTCGATATCCTCGGCGCGATAAAACGGCTTGACCGTGACTCCTTCGTCCGTCTTCCAGTTGAGCTTGGAAGGATCGCCGCCCTTGAGATCGTTGCGCACAGCCTGTTCCCACTCGGCTGTGCTTACCGCCGGGAACTCATTTTTTAGCGTCAACGTTTTCTGCTCTTCGCTCATCGGGACGACTCTCTGTAGAGTTTATAGGAGAAGCCAACTACATCAGGGAATTCACTTAAGCATTACGTCAGGTGTTCGACTGACCCATCTAATGTAAACCTCTTTTTGTCACAGACAAAGCTTTTCCGGGAGTACAACTTAGAGGGTTGATTGGATCGCCTTTGACCCTTCCGGTTTCTTGATTTTTTACACAAGCTTTCGGGCTGCGTAGGGGTTGGCATGCAATTGCCCTCACAGTTGCTTCAGGCCATCGACAGACTGACGCAGGCGGGCGGGACAAAAACCTTGCGCGCGGCAGCCGTCCGGCTCAGCCGGCGTTACCAGGCGGAAACCCCGGAGCTGCCGGCCATCCGAACGGACGAAGAAAGACTTGCGTACCTGCTGACGCGGCTTCCGGCAACCTTTGCGGCGGTCAGCCGGACCCTGGCGTTGGCATGTCCGCATCTTCTTCAGCCCGGCCAGGCCGACGGCGGTGCTTCGGCAGCGGAGGCAGGGATCGAAACCATGCTCGACCTCGGCTGCGGTCCCGGCACAGCGGCCTGGGCGGCCGTAGATGCATTGCCCGGAATACGGCAAATTCGCCTGCTGGAATGCGATCCGGCGATGATCCGGCTGGGGCGGCAACTGGCGGAGGCCAGCCCCTCGGCGGCACTGGCCGGGGCGGAGTGGATTTGCTCGGATCTTCGCTCGGAACTCCCCGCGGGCAATTTCGACCTGGTGGTGGCGTCCTACTCGCTCGGAGAACTCTCTGCCGCAAGCCAGATGGAATGCCTCCGCCGGGCATGGTCGCGAACGGGCAAACTGCTGCTTGTCATCGAAGCCGGCACTCGCGCCGGATTCGGCCATATTCATCGTGCGCGCCAGCAGTTGATCGCCTGGGGTGCCCAACTGGCTGCGCCGTGCCCGCACCACGCTCCCTGTCCCATGGCCGGTGCCGGCGACTGGTGCCACTTTGCCGCCCGGGTGGAACGCACCGCCGCCCACCGTCAGCTCAAGGACGGCGAACTCGGATACGAAGACGAGAAATTTTCTTATGTAGCCGCGGCCCGCATGGACTGCGCTCCCGCCGACTCGCGGATCGTTCGCCATCCCGCGTACCACAGCGGCTTTGTGGAGTTGCAACTGTGCTCCGCCCAGGGACCGCGCAGCCAGACGATCGGCCGCTCGCGCAAGCAACTCTATCGACCGGCGCGCAAAGCTTCCTGGGGCGATGCCTGGCCGCCACCGTCCAGCGACCTCCAGCCTTGAAGCAAATCTCACTGGCTTTGCTGCGCTTCGCTAGCTTGCTGCGTTCGTAAGCTTGGGGAGCCGCCAAGTCATCGGGCTCCGTGCCTGTTCCCCACATGGGACTAAAGGGGTAGAGAGATTCGCTTGGGTGACGTAGAAGGTTCTTCGCGAGCACCTCTGGCTCGGCCCTGCTTGCGTGAACCCCAGCAGCGATGCGTTTTTCCGCTATTCTCTGTGATCTCGATCACCGAGCAATATGATCTAGCCCCAGATGCGTTCGAATTGTGATGTACATCACTGGGGGGGATCGTTTTTTGGGATAAAGTCCCTCCGTTCTCGGTTCTCGCAAGATCTAGTGTGGGGTGACTGGGACGATTCATTAGTTTGGTTCCAAGTGATGAGTGTCCCTCTGGGTTCACGTCTGGAGTTGGGATTCAGCGGGCCGCGTTATCGATAACTGAGTTGTTGTAACAACAAAATTCCTGTCAATCACTGGACGGCATTTATGGCAAATTTCGGAATTGAAGCACGCACATATCACTCGACCGGGCGGCCGGGAAAAATCGAAATTCTCCCGACTAAGTCGTGCGCCACGCAGCACGACCTCAGCTTGGCCTACACACCTGGGGTGGCGACACCCTGCCTCGATATTCAGAAGAACCCGCTGGACGCCTTCAAGTACACCGGCAAGGGCAACCTGGTGGCCGTGGTCACCAACGGCACGGCGGTGCTCGGACTGGGCAACATCGGCGCCATGGCCGGCAAGCCCGTCATGGAAGGCAAGGCGGTTCTGTTCAAGCGCTTCGCCGACGTCGACGTGTTCGACATCGAAGTCGGCTCGGAGAACGTGGAAGATGTCATCAAGGTCGTGCAGTTGCTCGAACCGACCTTCGGCGGCATCAACCTGGAAGACATCAAGGCTCCGGAATGCTTCGAGATTGAAACCCGCTTGAAGGAAACGATGAAGATCCCGGTGTTCCATGACGACCAGCATGGAACGGCGATCATCTCCGGCGCCGGCCTGCTGAACGCGATGGAAATCGTGGGCAAGCCGCTGGATAAGATCAAGGTCGTCTTCAACGGCGCCGGCGCTTCCGCCATCGCCACCTCCAAGCACTACATCAATCTCGGCGTGAAGGCCGAGAACATCATCCTGTGCGACTCCAAGGGCGTGATTTACAAGGGACGCAAGGAAGGCATGAACAAGTACAAGGAGCCGTTCGCGCGCGAGACCGCGGCCAGAACGCTGGCCGACGCGCTGAAGGGCGCCGACGTGTTCATCGGCCTCTCGCAGGGCAACTGCGTGACTCCGGCGATGGTGCAGTCGATGGCCGCCTCCCCGCTGGTGGTCGCCATGGCCAACCCTGATCCGGAGATTACCTTCGAAGCGGCAAGCGCGGCGCGCAAGGACATCATCATGTGCACCGGCCGCTCCGACTACCCGAACCAGATCAACAACTCGCTCGGCTTCCCGTTCATCTTCCGCGGCGCCCTCGACGTCCGCGCCACCAAGATCAACGAGGAGATGAAGCAGGCGGCTACCATGGCCCTGGCCAACCTGACCAAGCAGCCTGTTCCTGACGAGGTGCTGAAAGCATACGGCGTGAAGAGCATGAAGTTCGGCCGCGACTACATCGTGCCGAAGCAGTTCGACATGCGCGTGCTGGAGTGGGAAGCCTCGGCAGTCGCCAAGGCCGCCATGGACACGGGCGTGGCCCAGCAGCCGATCGAGATGAAGACCTACAAGAACATGCTCAAGGCGCGACTGGAGCACATCCGCGGCCTGACGGCGCCGGCACCGGCAGTGAAGGCCAAGGGCGCTAAGGCCTGAAAGCCATAACGACCTCGGTTTGAGGTCTCAGCCGCGGTCGAAGGACAAATACAAGTGGGTCCGGAAACGGGCCCACTTTTTCTTTGCGCATTTGCGGCGGCTAATCAGACTAGAACCGGTTGCACAAATGATCTTTGAAAGGGCATGGCTTTACAGGCTGCGGAAAAACGCGCCGAAGCAACAAGCGAGGCGCTATGGATGTGGGTACCATAGGAACCGATATCAAGATCTTGTAGTTCCTTCGATCCGAAATCTGTTTTTCCGCAGCCTCTTTAGCCATGCCGCCCAGAGCCGCTCAAAATGCGGGCTTTAGCCCCTGAGGTAGTGCTGGTTTTGTCGAAGTTCATTTGTGCAACCGATTCCAGAGCGGTTCCCGAGAAGCATATTCGCGATGGCCAATTATCATTTCCTGCTGTCATCCGGAGCGACCCCGCAAGGCGGGGCCCGATGTTGGCCGAAGGGAGTCGAAGGATCTGCAGTTTTAAAACCGTTCCAGTGATGAAATACCCGCAAGTGCCGGAAAGTAAAACCTGGCAGATGTTCTAACGAAGCCTTTTGCGTCTCACGACCAGAATTCCAATACCAAGCAAAGAGAAAGCTACCGAAACAAATCCAACGGTACGGGACAAAGATCGCGACCACCTAGCCGGCGCGGGACCGCGTCTTCGGATCTGGTCAGATGCAATGGCAAATCCGCTCCTTCTTGACAACGCGTCCAGGTGCTGTTGTTCCAGTAAACGAAATTCCTCTAGCGTCGTGATTGTCACGGGGAACGAAGTGTCAAAAGGGGCGGTCACCATCGCCTCGCGAACCCCCGGATTCTGCTCGGACGCGGTTGCAGTTTGGATTCAGGGGAACGGCAGCCATGTTAGTAAAGGAGAGAAGCTGGATGCAAGCACATTTTCTTACAAAAGGGGACGCTAGGCCAGCAACTTGGGTTATCTTCTGCCTGGAACAAGCTTACCGGATGCAAACTGTCGTAACGTACGTGAAGACGATTTCTCGTCAATTACAGCTTCGAGTTAATTTCCCGATGTTATCAGCTATCTTGATTTCGCAGCCATTCGCGGCATGTCATCGAGGAAAGCGATGTAAGCAAGGAGCAACCGGTATGTCTGATAGTAATGGTCGAAGCGAACAGCGGAGATTTTATCTTTCGGCGTGTGCAGGATATTCCGTGTCCCTGGTGTCACCGAATGGATAGTGATGCTTGGAATTTTCCGCGAAGCAAACGGTTCCGAATCGGCTATGGCGTCGTCAACCTTCACCTCCGAAACTGGCATATTCAACTGGCTGGCAACGTAGGCCATCGCACCACTCAACTGATGATCCGCGTGACCCGCCCATATTTCCGCTGGGCCAAGCCCAAGGGCGTCCATGTTCACCATTGCGTCGATCGCAGCGGCTTCCTCTCTCGTCATTCGTCGCGTATAGAACCGTGAACCGACTAACCCGCTTTCTTCTCCGGTGAAGCCGACGAAGATGTACGTGTGTTTATGAGCCTGAAGCTTGATCGCTTCGTAAAGTGAGGGCAGCAATGATGCGCTGCTCCAGTTATCAATTACTCCATCACCTTTTAAAATGTGGTCAAAGTGCGCACCTACGATGATAGTGGCATTAGTGCGGCCCGGTAACACACAGACCACATTCGGCAGTTGCGAGCCTTTCACTGCCTGCTCGGAAAGGTGCCCATCGTCGCAACCCGCTTCTGTCAGCATTTGTTTGAGCGTTGATTCGCGTTGTGCATCGTCGCCAATGTACTTCTGCAATCTCGCTTCAACCAACTCCCGCGACACCGGCTTTCCTTGTGCAGTCTGTGCCGGTAAGATAGCGCACAACATCAAAATCAAGAGGCACACCCGCAGCCAAGACCGCTGAATGAAAGATGGCATAAGCTCCTGAAAGACAATGATTCGTAGAACAAAAGTCCAGCAGAACTGATTCGATGCTTGGAGTTGGCGCTTGGATGTACTCTGAGTGGCTGTGTCGTTGATCCGGAAAAACTGAAATGTATTAGGGAACAGCTTAGAACTGGGGTCACCAACGACCGCTCGCGGCGGTTGGCATGTTTAGCCACCCGCCCAGTTAGTTGGCGTAAACAGGCCATCTCACTTCTTTGGGCCTGATTCTTGTCGATAGCTGAGTCAAAGAAAAATCCTGTCAATCCCCATAAAGTACCATTCTCTTTGTAAGCCTCTGAAAATCAACGAACGATATTGTTCCCAGTGATGTCACATTTCCCTGGCCAAAATGCCATACTGGAATTAGGGGGTGACATTCTGGAGTTCATCCGCTGCCTCCGTCTTTGTCCACCCCGAAACAGAAACGAGAAAATTGCTTTGCGGCTATCCCCCTTGCAATTCAAGAATTTACCTGCAAGCTCCATCGGCTCAAGAATTTGCGCCAGATTGCTATAGCCAAGACCATGCAAACAAAGAATTTGCTCAAAACACCCGGGGGGAGCGACTGTCTGTTTTGTCAAGTACCGAGTGGCAGGGTTATGGAAAAGACGGCGGTGGCGCCGCCTCGGGAAACGCACATGCGTTTCCCGCTTTCCCACAACCCCGGCGACTGCGGGAGTTGATTAAGCGACAGCGTTAGGCATCGGCTGCGAACTGGTTACGAACCTCGCATGCTTTGGCGTTGAGCCTGACCAGCAGCTTATGAGCCAGGGCGACACGTATCACTTTCTTGGGCTTGCCCGCATCACGTAGGCGTTTGTCGAAGGCAACGAAGTCAGGGTGGTAGCGACGAACTACACTGGCCACCACGAACAGGATATCCCGGACATCGCGACGTCCGCCCCGAACTGCCCGCTTACCCTGCCTCTTGCCGCTGTCGCGAGCCATCGGAGCTAGGCCGGCGAGTTTAGAAACCGCTTTGTTGGACAACGTGCCGATCTCGGGCATGTCGGCCATCAGGCGGGCGACGGTGCGGTCGGCAACGCCTTTGATGGAACGGAAGGCTTGATCCAGTTTCTGCCAGAGCGGGTCGGCCGCGATTAACTCGGCGATGGCAGTTTCCAGGGTCCGGATCTGGGCGGCGACCACGGCCAGTAACTCAGTAAACAGAGCCAGTACCGTAGGCTCAGTCACCAGACGGCGCTGATTGCGTTGTGCTGTCTGCAGCTGCGTGAGCTGGCGCAGACGCGCCACTAGGGCCTTGAGTTGTTGCTGCTGGCTGGAATCCGGAAGGCAAGGCTGAATCTTTTTCACCGCCGCAAAATGAGCAATCACCCCTGTGTCTATGCTGTCGGTCTTCTCCAGAAAGCCCATGCTTTCGGCAAACCGACGGACGGCGCGGGGATTGAGCAGGGCCACCGGAACCTGGTGCGTCCACAGCAGGGCGAAAGCTTGCTGTTCATACCCGCCAGTGGCTTCCATGGCGGCCATTTCCACCTGATGGCTACGGCAAAACGCCGCCAACTCAGCAATCCCTTCGGTGTTATTGGAGAACTTGCGGACTGTCCCTTCTGAGCCAATGCGAGCTTCTAAAGAAAGAGAGGAAACATCTATTCCACAGATGATCGTTGCCACGGTAACCTGCCTTGTAACGTGCGACTGGAGAATCTAGCGACTGTTCGGTCGTGCGTGACTGCGGCGGCGGTCCCAAAGCTCCCCCACGTTTGTAGCCTGAGGGGTGACGGGCGCCATCCGCCGCGTGAGGGAGTCGATGCCTCGGCTCCCTCACAACGACATTTTCCGCTACAAACTGTCGCTGATATCTAGATACAAGGGGGTACCCGCCTGTTCATTCATACAGCCCACTCAAGAGAAAGAGAAGAGACTTGAGTGGGCTGCTCAATGGTTCTGCGTTAAGGCTTCACCGCGCCGGCGCGGGCGCGGGTGTAGCCGGCGCGGCGCCGGGGAACTGCACGCGGGGAGCGGTACGCGATCCCTCCTCGGCCTTGAAGTAGGCGTCGTTGCGGCTGAAGCCGGACATGCTGGCCACCAGGTTGTTCGGGAAGAGGGCAATGTAGGTGTTGTAGTCCTGCACTGCCTGGTTGTAGCGGCGTCTTTCGACGGCGATCCGGTTCTCCGTTCCCGCCAGCTCGTCCTGCAGGCGCAGGAAGTTCTGGTTGGACTTCAACTGCGGATAGTTTTCCACGATCAGCAGCAGCCGTCCGATGGCGCCGTCCAGCTGATTGTTGGCCGCGATCTTCTGCTGCGGATCGCGCGCTCCGAGCAGGGCGGCCCGGGCATTGGCGATGTCGCGGTATACGGTCTGCTCCTGGCTGGCGTATCCCTTGACGGTCTCCACCAGGTTGGGAATCAGGTCGGCGCGGCGTTGCAGTACCACGTCCACCTGCGACCAGAGGGCGTTCACCGCCTCTTTCTTGCGCACCATCTCGTTCCTGTGGCCCACGTAAGTACTGCCGAACCACAGCACCACCAGCGCCAGCACAATCAGCACGATGATAAAAGTCTTGTTCATGAGCGTTCGCTACTCCCTTCCGGTCCTGACTGGAGCGGATTCAAAGTGGGCGTACCCTTCGCTATCACCGCCGGGCTAGAACCGGTTGCATGAATGATCTTTGAAAGGGCATGGCTTTAGCCATGCCGTCCAGAACCACCCAAAACGCGGGCTTTAGCCCCTGAGGGTATTGCAGGTTCTGTCGAAGTACATTTGTGCAGCCAGTTCTAATCGCCCGGCTACTGCACGGGGTATACCTTCCGCGAATCCGGTCTAAGAAACTTGCGGTCCGTTTCCCGCTATTTACACCTTGGGCGGAATCTGATCGACGTAATGCGTAACGGCAGCGAGGGCTTCCATGTAGCGTTGGTAAAGCGACTCGATCTCCAAGCCGGCATGGCCCTCGCGCAAATCCAGGGCCTGCTGGAAGGCGCCGACCTCGATGCCGAAAGCCGCGCCGGCCTCGGCGATCACCTCGCGCTTCTGCGCGGGGACATGACGGTTCGCCGCGATCAGCGTGTGCCGCAGCAGCGTCACTACGGTAGAGATCGATTTGGCCAGCGCCTTCTTCAGCTCTTCCTCTCCCGGCGCCATCAGGTAATGCTGCCGCAGCTTCAGCAGCAAGGTCCGCAACTCGTGCTCCAGTTGCACCCGGTGCAGGTTGAGAGGAACTTCAATTTCAGCCAGGAAGTCGCGGCCGGCCAGAACGCGGTGCTTATGTTTCAGGTCGAGGGTCTCGATGGCGAAGACGTCTGCCGAGGTCTGCAACTCCTCGGTAGTCATGCACAACGGAAGCCGGTGGTGAAGTTTCTTGGACCACCACTCGATAACGGGAGACAGTTGCTTCAGCGCCGCTCCGCTGGTGTCGTGCAGCAGGCACAACAGATTTACGTCCGAATAGTTTTCATGGAAGTCGTCGCCGGCCGCCGAGCCGTAGAGCACCAGGGAATCCAGGTTCGACCCGGCTGCCGCCTTCAACCGCTCCACCAGTTCCGCCAGTTGCTTTTTCATTGTATCTTCCCGCTGCCTCATCGCTTCGCCCGATAGCTAAAGCCCGGTGCTGGGCTGACTCGGGATGTTCCCCGGTTAACACCGAGACAAAGAAGCTGAGGCATGTATGCTTCGGATCGAGCTCGAAACTTGAAACTCGAAACTTCTTTCGACTTCTACCAGGAGCCGCTGGCGCCTCCGCCTCCGCTCTCGCCGCCGCCAAATCCGCCGAAGCCGCCGGAGCTGCCGCCGAATCCGCCTCCGCCGAAGCCTCCGCCGCCCCAGCCTCCGCCCGGCCCGACCCAAAAGATTCCGGGTCCGCGCCCGCGCGCTTTGGGATCGGCAACTGTGCTGCTGCGCATTGCCCGCAACACGAAGGGCACGGCAGGAATGCCCAGCAGCAGAATCCACCAGGGAAAACTCGACTGGGGTTGCGTCCGTCGCACCGGCCCGACGGGTACGGTTCCGGTTTGCAGCTTGACGTTGCTGGCGGCGGAGATGATCGAGGCCAGTTGGTTGACCCCTAGATCGATGGCGCCGCTGTAATCGCCGCGCTTGAGCGCCGGCAGCATGGCCCGGCCGACGTCGCCAGCGCGGGCATCGTTGATCACCGGCTCCAAACCATATCCCACCTCGACGCGGTAGCGGTGGTCGTTCGGCGCCAGCAACAGCAGCACGCCGCGATTGTCTTTGTGGCCCGACCCCGAGATGCTTGAACAGGTCGACGGCATAGTCCTCGACCGGCTGTCCCTCCAGCGAGCGAACCGTGACCACCGCGATCTGCGCTCCGGTCTTGCGCTCGACCTCGGTGCACAACGCTTCCAGGCGCGCCCGCGTGGGCGCGGCCACCACCCCGGCCAGGTCGGTGACATAACCGGCCGGACGTATGTCGGCGATCTTCTCCGCCAGCGCGGGAAGCGCCCCCAGGACAAGCAACAACGGTAGCAGCACGGCTCCCAACAAATGCGGCTTGGGCTGCCGGCGTGACGCAACATGCAATGGGAGCAGGGTGGTCATCTTCTTCCAGCTAAGCTATTGCACGGCAGCACTCTGGTCAAGCGCCCGGGTAGTGCCGGGTCTTCTGCGGAACCATGCGAAGCATATGCGGGTGAGTCGCGTGAAAAATGACCCGCGTCGGCAGTGCGGATGTGGATCCTGGTGCTGAATAACGTTTGTAATGGGTAATGCCGGCTAGATATTTTTGTCGCTGGTCTTCAGCAGCTCGTTGACGATGGTGACCAGCTCTTCCGGGTTGACCGGTTTTTCCAGATAGAGGTCGGCCAGCGGTTCGGCGGCCTGAAAGGCCTCGGCGACGTAGCCGGAGACCACCACGACGGGCATGGTTGAGTGCGACTTGGCGGCCTGCACCACCGCTCTTCCGTTGGCATCACCCAGTCGCCAGTCGGTCACCACGGCATCGTAACTGTTGCTCTTCAGCAGTTCGATGGCTTCATGGGCGGAGGTAGCCGCGGTTACCGCATGCCCCGCCGCCTCCAGGATGGCGCACTTCAATGTCACCACATGAGGCTCGTCATCGATGCACAGGATTTTCGCCATAGCGGAATAAAGTCCTAACGGAAACTAGAAGTCGTGCCTGTGTTTCCTAAAGAAGGCAAATCCCTAAACAGTGTAACAGGGCATCGGTTGAAACACCTAGGATTAACCGTCTATTGAGCGCGGGCCCGCCGGGTAATTCATTCATGCCTGCTGCCTTTATTCTCAGCACGTTGGCGATACTTGTCAAATGCGTTTCGCGCCAGGTTCCCGGGACAGAAGAGCGCTGCGCCTCTTAGGGCCCCTGGAACAGGCTGTACGCCCTTCTACAATTTGCGCCCGAGTGATTTGGCCTGTGTAAACAGCGACAGGTAATCCGGCCCGCCGGCTTTGGAATCGGTTCCGGACATGTTAAAGCCGCCGAAGGGATGCGCGCCCACCATGGCGCCGGTGGATTTGCGGTTGATATAGAAATTGCCCACGTGGAAGTCGCGCATGGCTCGCGCCATCTTTTCCTCCGCAGAACCGTAGTAGGAGCCGGTAAGCCCGAAGACGGTATTGTTGGCGATGGCCAGCCCGTGGTCGAAATCGCGGCATGGCATCACCGCCAGCACCGGCCCGAAAATTTCCTCCTGGGCAATGGTGGCGTCAGGATCGACATCGGCAATCACCGTAGGCTGGACGAAGTAACCGTCACCGGCTTCCTCGGCCGCGCCACCTCCGGTGATCAATCTGCCGCCTTGCTTGAGCCCCGTGTCGATCATGGAAAGAATCTTGTCCCTCGAAGCGCGGTTGACCACCGGCCCCATGCCGGGATTCTCCTGGGCATCGCCCACCGTGATCCGCTCCACGCGCTCTCTCAGCCGTTCGATGAACTTTTCGTAGATGCGCTCATCGATGATGGCCCGCGAACAGGCGGAGCATTTCTGTCCCTGGAAGCCGAAGGCCGAAGCGGTTACTCCTTCTACCGCTGCATCCAGATCGGCATCGGCATCGACCAGGATGGAATCCTTGCCGCCCATCTCCAGAATGGCGCGCTTGATCCATATCTGCCCCGGCTGCGTTTTCGCCGCCAGTCGATTGATCTGCAGCCCGACCTCTTTCGAGCCGGTGAAGGCGATGAAGCGGGTCTTGGGATGCGCTACCAGGCCGTTGCCGAAGGCGCCGCCGCTGCCGGTGCAGTAGTTCACCACGCCGTCAGGCATGCCGCATTCGGTGAGCACTTCCACCAGCTTGGCGGCGATAGCCGGGGCGTCGCTGGAGGGCTTCAGGACCACGGTGTTGCCGCAGACAATCGCGGCCGCGGTCATGCCGGTGGTGATCGCCAGCGGGAAGTTCCACGGCGGAATTACCGCTCCCACTCCAAGCGGGATGTACCACAGGTAGTCGCGCTCGCCGGGATACTGAATGGGCGGCTCGGAGCGGTGCCAGGCGCAGCGCCTCGCGGGCATAGAATTCGCAAAAGTCGATGGCCTCGCCAATATCGGCATCGGCTTCGGCCCAGTTCTTGCCGACCTCCAGCACCATCCAGGCACACAGTTCAAACTTGCGCTCGCGCATGCGTTTGGCCGCGCGCAGCAGCAAGCTGCGCGCGCTCTTCGACCGCTACCCGCTTCCACGGCTCGAAGGCCTGCAAAGCAGCGTCCATGACGCAGCCCACTTCGGCCGCGCCGGCCTTCTGAAAGACGCCGACTACTTGCGAAGGCTTGGATGGATTGATGGAGGTGATCTTCTCCTTCGTCTTGACGCTCCGGCCGCCGACGATCAGGTCATACTCGCGCCCGAGTTGAGTGCGCACTCTCTCCAGAGCCCGCCGCATCTTCTCCGCATTTTCCGGCAGGCGAAAGTCGGTGAATGGCTCGTTCCGGAACGGCCCGGGCTCGAGGGCCGGGCCGCGCTGCACTTGGGTAGAAGTCATTGCGCGCTCCTGGTGGTGTACGCCCTTACTCGGCAATTGTAGCTCCTCGGAGAAAATCAGGGGGGCGGCATTTGCCGCCGCGGCGTCTGCTCCTGCCACGGTGATGCGTGCGCCGGCCGGGAGCCGCAACATTCCCGCTAAGCGCTGCGTGGCCAGAGCGGAGAAGCGATGCGGGAGTTGCTCAAAGGCGGAGCTACACCCCCGCGGCGAAGACCGCTCTACCCATTTGGGGAGGTGTGGATTCCGCTCTAGGGAGTTTGGAGTGGATGTGCGGGCTGCAGGGGCGAGTCGCTCATGCGAAAGCGCGTGCGCACATGCTCGGAGATCAACTCCACGGCCGGGCGATTTCCTTCCGGGTCGCTCTTGATGAGGTACTTCATGGCATCGACGAGCACGCGCTGGCCCTCCACGTAGCGGGGATCGGAGGTGCGCTTGCGGTGCAGGTGCTCGGTGCTGGGCCGAGCCGGAATGATCACTACTTTGCCCATGGGACCTCTTTCCTAGCGGTAAGAATGCCGCAGACACCCGGATCGTTGCCTGCAGCTTGGTCGAGCCTGTCCCTCAGGGCAAAAAAAGAGCGCCCGTTGGGGCGCTCTTGAGCTGAAAAACTTTCTTCTTACTTGTGGTCGAGAAGCGAAGTGGCGCCTAATTCCTTGCGGCTGTTGTTGGTCACGGTGCGCCCGGAGCGGGTGGCGGCTGCGCCGGCGGCGAACTCCGGCCCGTATTTCTCCAGCAGTACGGGAACCAGCGCGCCCTCGGCTTCCTTCACGAAAGTCATGCTGCCGCTGGCGTCCATGTCAATGCGAATGAAGTCGCCCAGCTTGACCTGGCCGGTGGCCACCAGGTTGGCCAGTGGAAAGACGATGCAGCGCTCGATGGCGCGCTTCAGGTGGCGAGCGCCGTACTTGGGATCGGTCCCCTCCTGCAGCAGGTACTTCTTGACGTTGGGCGTGCAACTGAAGACGAACTGGTTGTTTCCCGTCGCCTGCAGAATGCGCTGTTGCACCATGCCGAGCTCGATCTCCAGGATCTTCTCCAGATGCTCAATGCCGGAGCGTCTTGAAGACCACGATCTTGTCGATGCGGTTCATGAACTCGGGCGAGAACTTGCGCCGGGCCGCTTCCACGGCGGTGCGCGTCATCTTCTCGTCGAGCTTGCCGTCCAGCTTGGCGGGACCGGAGGAGAACCCCATGGCGCCGCCGATCAGCTCGTTCATCTCGCCCGCGCCCAGGTTCGAGGTCATCACGATGAGGCACTGCGAGAGGTCCACGCGCCGGTTGTCACCCAGAGTAAGGGTGGCTTTGTCGAGGATGCCGAGCAGCAACTGCCAGAGCGCGTCGGAAGCCTTTTCGATCTCGTCGAAGAGCAGGATCGAGAGCTTCAGCTTCTCGGTGTGCCACTGGTTCAGGGCCTCCTGCGTGAGCAGAGGGTGAGTTTCGCGATGCCCGAGGTAGCCCGGGGGCGAGCCGATCAGCTTGGCGATCTCGTGCGAGTGCTGGAACTCGGCGCAGTCGATCTTGATGACCGCGCGAGCGTCGCCGAACAGCGATTCCGCGACTGCCTCGACGACCCGCGTCTTGCCCGAGCCGGTCGGCCCGAGAAACAGCAGATTGCCCACGGGACGGCCAGGCGCGTTCAGGCCCGCCAGGAACATCTGGTAAATCTCAGTGACCTTCTCGATGGCGGGGTCTTGCCCTACAATCCGCCGGCGAAGAGCGGTCTCAAACTCCGTGGCGTCACCGCTACGGCGCGAAGGATCTAGCGTGGCATTCAGTCCAGTTTTCATGTTGGCGGCCCTAATCACCTCTGCTGGGGCCCTGCCCCGTATCTCCGGGTTCATACGGCAACAAACTAGTACAAAGGCAAAGCAGTAAATCTTCGACGAAAAATAATACTACCGCAGGAGCGGGCCGGAAGTTTCTGTGGAAACCGAAACGGCCCTCTTCGCGGGCGAAGGCGTCACCACCCCACTATTGAAAGCTTAGATGCGCATTGCCCGGAGAAAAGACCACGCCTGTCAATTATTTCCCCACGCGCGAAGTCCAGAGATGGCATTCGGTCCACGGACGGTCGATTCTGGACCCAGCAATCAATCAGTTTACCCGGTTTGAGAATGTCTTATCGGCAGTGCTTTTCCGCTCATCCACTGTCGTTCGATTTTAGTTATCAGTCTGTGCATGCTTCTTTCCCGCAAAGCCTTGGCTGAATCGAAACCAGCTCGCGCATCCGTCCTGATCATTGACACTTACGGGCCGCTTCCGCGCCTCGCCGGCCAATTCAGAAAATGCCGAGATGTGCGATTGGGCGAGCTGCGCTTTTTCGCAGACCGTATCTTTCACGTTAACGTCCGCCGGCACGCAAGGCGGGGCGGCAACAGAACTCGCTATGACATTTGCCTGGCCGAAACTACATCTTCAGGAATCACGGGTATTACCGGCGTCGTGGCATGGTTTTGTCTGCGAAAGCACGCGGACGCTGGAGAACGGCTGCGGTAAAGCCGTTTGCGCGAACCGGGCACGAACAGGGCAAACCAGTCGGCCGGGACAGGGCTCTATCCTCGCGGCAGCCTTTCTCGTTTATAATGCTGCGATATCCACCTGATTTGCTTCCCGCGCGGCCGTTGGTACAGGGGGTGGTTAGGATTAGTACCGGCTGCGTGGAGTTCGGACTAGGAGCCCTGGAATGCCTATTCAAAAAGTGGCCAAGATCTGGCGTAACGGCACGTTGATCGACTGGGATGACGCGAAGATTCACGTCATGTCGCACGTCGTGCATTACGGAAGCGCGGTGTTCGAGGGCATCCGCTGCTACAACCTGCCGAGTGGGCCGGCGATTTTCCGCGCCCAGGAACACATGCAGCGGCTGATCGACTCAGGCAAGGTCTATCGCATGGAGCTGCCCTACTCGCGGCAACAGCTCGTCGACGCCATGGCCGAGGTGATCCAGGTCAATGGAGCCTGGCCTTGCTACATTCGGCCGATAGCTTTCCGCGGCTACGGCGAGATGGGCGTCAACCCGCTCAATGCCCCTATAGAGGTCTACATCGCCAATTTCCCCTGGGGCAAGTATCTGGCGACCTCCGACGAAGGGGTAGACGTGTGCGTTTCCTCCTGGACGAGGATGGCGCCCAATACCCTGCCGGCGATGGCCAAGGCAGCCGCCAATTACATGAACTCGCAGTTGATGAAGATGGAGGCAGTGCTCAACGGATATGTCGAGGGGATCGCCTTGGACGTCAGCGGCTACATCAGCGAAGGCTCGGGCGAGAATATTTTTCTGGTGCGCCAGGGCAAGCTTTGGACGCCGCCGACGGGCAACTCCGTGCTGCCGGGAATCACCCGCGCTTCGGTTCTGCAGATCGCCGGCGACCTGGGCATCGAGGTCGTCGAGCAGATGATCCCGCGGGAGATGCTCTACATCGCCGATGAGATCTTCTTCACCGGCACGGCGGCCGAGGTTACGCCCATCCGCTCGGTCGACAAGGTTCGCGTGGGCGATGGCAAGATCGGTCCGGTTACGCGGCGGATCAAGGACGAGTTCTTCGGTATCGTCGAAGGCAAGCTGCCCGACCGCTATAACTGGTTTACGCCCGTGAAGGTGAAGCAGCCGGTCGGGGCCTGAGACGAAGTTCCTGGTTCGGCATCTGAAGGCGCTCCGGCTCCGGGAGATAGCTTCCGCTGTCCCCGTGGGGCTCGGGGCGCGGCGTTTCAGCTCTCCCTGCTGTCGGGCTCCGGTCCGCGGTTCATGCAAGCAAGAGATTCACCCGGCGCTGTCGAAGGCGGCCGTCTGTGCCTCGAGACAATGGTACAATCTTCGTTCGCAACCCCACTGCGCAACAATCTGAAGCCTGGCTGAGAGATGGAAGAGGAACTCAAGAGCATCACCTACGCCGACGCCGGCGTTGACATCGAGCGGGCTAATCGTACCAAGCAGCGCATCAAGTATCTCGCCCACCGCACCTTCAACAAGAACGTGCTGAGCGAGATCGGCGGCTACGGCGGGCTGTTCCAGGTGGACAAGAAGAAGTTCAAGGACCCGGTGCTGGTCTCCAGCGTAGACGGCGTGGGCACCAAGCTGAAGCTCGCCTTCGAGATGAACCTGCACCACACCGTCGGCGGCGACCTGGTGAACCACTGCGTCAACGACATCGTGGTGCAGGGCGCCACGCCGCTGTTCTTCATGGACTACCTGGCCGTCGGCAAGCTCGATCCCGAGGTGGCCGAAAAGGTCGTCAGCGGGGTGGCCGAGGCCTGCAAGCACAACGGCTGCGCCCTGATCGGCGGCGAGACGGCGGAGATGCCCGGCTTCTATCCGCCCGAACGAATACGACCTGGCGGGCTTCATCGTGGGCGTCGTCGAGCGCGACCGGGTGCTGACCGGCAAGGCAGTGGAGGTCGGCGACATCCTGCTGGGACTGCCATCCACCGGGCTGCACACCAATGGCTACTCGCTGGCCCGCAAGCTGCTGTTCTCCCGCGCCGGCTACTCGCCCGAGACCTACGTCAACGAAATCAAGGGCAAAGTCGGCAACGAGCTGATGAAGCAGCACCGCAGCTACTGGCCGCTGCTGCGCCGCCTGCTGGAAGGCGACAATCATCAGCGCCATGGCCCACATCACCGGCGGAGGCATCACGGAGAACCTGCCGCGCGTGCTGCCCAAGGGCACCGGCGCCATGGTCGAACTGGGGACCTGGCCGGTGCTGCCCATCTTCGAGCACCTGCAGAAGCTCGGCAACATCGAAGCAGGCCGAGATGATGCGCACCTTCAACATGGGCATCGGCATGATCCTGATCATCTCGCCGAAGAAGTTCAAGAAGGTCCAGAGCGTGCTGGAACGCGTCGGGGAGAAAGGCTACGTCATCGGCCGCATCGTCAAGGGCGAACGCAAGGTGCAGTACTCGTAGAAACCCGTTCCTCGTTTTTCGTTATTCGTTTTTCGTTGCGCGCGCAGGCAGCTTGCGTTTCAGTCACAAGGCATTAGGGCGGATTCAAAGTGGGCGTACCCTTCGCTATCACCGCCGGGCTGACCGCCCGGCTACCGCACGGGGTATACCTTCCGCGAATCCGGTCTAGAATCACTGGAGCTTCCGCTACTCCGAAGGTCGCGAGCTATCCGAGGGCTTCGAGAGGCCTGTTGTTCTTGGTCTTAATAGCATTAGATCGTAGGCGGGGCAAGCGTGGAACTGATCCCAACTACTGACAAAAACGAAGAACTAATAACGAAGAACGAAGAACTGCCTTTATGAATCTCGGCATTCTGCTCTCCGGGCGGGGCTCGAACTTCGAAGCCATAGCCAACAACATCGAGGCCGGGCGGCTGGCTGCCCGCATCGCCGTCGTCATCTCCAACCGCGCCGATGCCCCCGGCATCGAAAACGCCCGCCGCCGCGGCCTGAAGGCGCTGGTCATCCCCAGCAAAGGCTGCCCGCGCGAGGAGCACGACCGCCTCGTGGTCGCTGCTCTGCGTGAAGCCGGCGTCGAGCTGGTGGTGCTGGCCGGATACATGCGCTTGCTGTCGCCCTGGTTTATCCAGCAGTTTCCGCAGCGCATCCTCAACATCCACCCGTCGCTGTTGCCGGCCTTTCCCGGGTTGGAGGCGCAGAAGCAGGCCTTCGACTACGGCGTCAAAGTGAGCGGCTGCACCGTGCACTTCGTCGATGAGGACCTCGACCACGGCCCCATCCTGGTGCAGCGGGTGGTCCCGGTGCTGCCCGGGGACGACGACCACACGCTGGCCGCCCGCATCCTGGAGCAGGAGCACCAGGCTTATAGCGAGGCCATTCGCATGATCATCGAGGGGAAATACCGGGTCGTGGGGCGACGGGTAATCCAGAATTGAAGATTGAAGATTTAAGATTTCAGATTGAAAGGCGAAAAAAAGAATAACCGTGTTTCAATTCTCTATGCTCAATCTTAAATCTGCAATCTTAAATCTGAAATCTTCAATGTTCTTCCTATGCTCAAAGTAAAGCTGCTGCGGTCTGGCGCCAAGGCCCCCACCATCGCCCATCCCGGCGAAGACCTCGGCTACGACATCTACGCCGCCGAGAACATAACCATCCCAGCCCGCGGACATGCCGTCGTGCCAACGGCCATCGCCATTGAATTGACCGGCCCCGGCGGAGAACCGCTCGGAGCCCTGCTGCGCGATAAATCGTCGATGGGGGCTCGCCGCCTGACGCTCACCGGAGGCGTCATCGATGCCGGCTACCGCGGCGAGATCAAGGTGCTGATGGAGAACCTCGGCGACGCCGCGGCGGAAATCCACGCCGGCGACAAACTGGCTAACCTCATTCCCTATCCGGTGCTGACCACACCGGTCGAGGTGGTAGAAGAGCTAAGCGAGTCGAGCCGCAATGCCGGAGGATTTGGATCGTCTGGGAGGAAGTGAAGGGCCAGCTTCAGGGTAAGTAGTGAGAAGCCCCGTTATCGTCAATTGCCCGGCGCTGCAACTCGGCGCGGCTTCGCCTAAACGGGCAACTCTCCCTTGTTTGCCGCCGCTCCGCCTGTGGCGGTGGGGGTTTCCTCGCCACTGGTCAGCAATCTGTCCAGAACCGGGATATTCATGCGCTGCGTTTCCACGAAGTCCACTCCCTCAGCCGTGATCGTGAAATCCTGATTGTCCGCTCGGGTGATGTACCCCTTGGTCCGAAGATACCAGGCCGTGAACTCCAGATAGTCACGCGGAAAGCCCAGGCGCCTTTCGATCTCGCGAAATGAAACTTCCGGTTTGCCCGGGTTCGAGCGGCGCTGAAAATACAAGACCGCCAGCAGCGCCAACCGCCGGTTCAGTTCACCCTTCATGTTGTCCATGAAATCGATGGTCGTCGAGAGGGGAACCGGCTGGCATCGTTGGCGAGTCGCATCGTATGCGGCGCGGCTCTCTGGTTTGGACAGCACTTCATAGGCTTGTTTCAACAGGAAGAATTTTTCAGCATTGCCGGTGTCCGGGTTATCCGGGTGAAGGCGGGCCGCCAGAAACTTATAAACGCGGTGGATTGTGTCGGCCTCTGCGCTCGGGCTAATTTGCAGAAATTCGTAATAATCCGGAATTTCCATCACACCCTCTCCGGGGGCGCCCTGCTGACTGGAACGCTGGAAAATTGAACCTGAAGACTTAAACGAGCTTCACTATCTCAGAAACAGTTGGATGCCGGAGGAGCAGTTCTGGTTGTTGTATGGTAACGCCCACGGCCTGGCGGAGGCTGCTAACTGGTTAATGAATCGCCATATCGCAGGGTGCTCACTCAGCTTCTTTGCTTGAGTAAGGGTAGTTGTTGTGAGAAATTGCCCCACCCGCCCGCCGGGAAAACGACATTCCCGTTGTAGCCTAAGTTTTCGCTAAAGTTTTGCCGGTTAGTGTCGATAGTGCAAATAGTACAGCCATGGATTCACCTTAGAGGCGTGTAACCTTCCCGGCGATGATCACCGTAAACCTACGGGAATGAACACGTCTACAAAGGACACACGGCGATGTGGCGAGCGCGGCCCCAACCAACCGGAATTGTTTATGAGGGGCAAGACCGAATGAAGCTATCGGATGGTTTTTGGGAACTGGCTGAATGCCTGGTCGATTACGTGCACCGCGAAACGGGCTATAAGACCATTGTCTGTGACGAACGCGCAATTATTACCAGAGCTTTCGACAAAACGCGAATCGGAAATCTGCATGCGGGAGCGCAGAAGATTCTCACCACCCCAATCACTGAGATCGCGATCACCCGGGAAGATGAGCTGCGAGATCCGCTCATCAAAGAGGGCTTCAATTGTGCGATTGTGATCGACGGCGAGAAAGTGGCAACCTGTGGAATCGGCGGCGAACTGCGCATTGTGCAGCCGCTGGTGCGGATCGCTGCCATGCTCATATCGCTTTGGGTCAAGCAAATGCAGCAGCGAGATCTGCTGCGGGATACGGCGCAGACGGTTTCCAATGACATTTCCGTGCTCACCGAAAAAGCCAAGAACGCCGCCGGCAAATTCGAGACGGTCGCCCGTACCATGGCGGGGGCTGCGACGCAAGCGTCCGAGAGCGTGGCCACCAGCGACAAGATCCTGAATGCGGTGCAAAAAGTCGTGCTGGAGACTTATCTGCTGAGTATCAACGCCGGAATTGAAGCCGGCCGCCTGGGCGAACAAGGACGAGCCTTTGCCTGTGTCGCGGAAGAAATGGGGCGGCTTGCACAAAGCACAAAAGAGGCCATGGAAAGCGTGCAGAATACCATTACCGATATTCGCCGCGCTACCGGCCATGTGAATGCGGCGAACCAGCAGTTTTCCGTCATCTCGGCGGAGAATCTGGAAACAATGCAAACCATCGGGACTACCGTAGCCGGGTTGATGACTTCCATCACCTCGCTCGAAAGTGCATTCCAATCCGCCAGGAATTGAATTCCGCGCCGGCACACGAAGAGGAACGACCAAGCATCCGCGCCCGGTTACATTCCAAGTGTTGATAAATCGCCTTGCCGCCAGTTACGCCGGGCAGGATTCTCGTTTTGGGCCAAAGTTATGCTAATCCCTGTTATGAACAACGATCGATTGTTGTTTTACCCTAACCTCCTCCCAAAGGTGCTTTCCCCGGTAATGCGAATGTGATAGAGTGCCACTCCATCAGCTACTCACGTTCATAGGATGCTGGTAAAAGTCCGTGCCCCGTAGTGCTGCGGGCGGCGGCGAGGTGATCGCTATCCGACGTCTGTCCTCTGGGTGGTGATCAGTATTAAGGACCAACCTCTCCGGTGGGACACCGGAAAGCCCAGTCGGCTCCAGTCTCAAATCGGCCCCTCAAGCGCCGCGTTTTGAAACGGCCATTCCAGAGTGGAGAGAATAATGAACATTAATCGTGCAATGGCATGGCTCGCAGTGGCGGTACCGTTTGTGGCCGCCGCCCTGCTTTCCGCTTGCGGCGGCGGTAGTAACCCTGTCAACCCCATCAACAGCACCAGCTATAGCTTTAGTTCGGCTGCGCCGAAGTTTGCCATCGTAGGGAATGACAACTGTAGCCCCAAGGTGAGCGTGTTCTCGGTTAATGCCGCTACTGGCGCACTGCAAGAAGTTCCAAACTCACCCTTTGCAGTGAACGCACAGTGCCCTCGTGTGTCGGTTCATCCCAGCGGCAAATGGGTCTATGTTACCGACAGCTCTGGCGGCTCGGTGGAGGCATACGCAATCGACGGCAGCGGCAACCTGTCTCTGCTCGGTGTCGTATCCGACTCGGGGGCTGCTAATTCTGCGGCCTTCAGCACCGACGGAAAGTACATGTTCACGGCTGATTTCGATGCCTTTATCAGCGCCTTCCAAATCGACGGCGCCACGGGAGTGTTGACCAATCTTGGCGCTGTTAGCGCCGCGACCCCTGGCAGCTCGTCCGTCCCTGTTCTCTTCACGATTACCGTTGCCGGCAATTACCTCTATGCTGGCAGTCTGGCCTCAGGTTGGTCGATTGCCGAACCCTACATCTACGGCTTTACCGTAAATGCAAGCGGCAATCCCGTCAGCATCTCCGGTTTCCCATGGGTGATACCCGGTGTGATGGCCGGCTTTCTGACCGCCGATTGGAACGGTAGCTTTCTATATGCAGGCACCGTTAACATTGGCGGCACCATCCAGGACATTTATGGCTATAAGGTAAACTCTAACGGCTCCCTTACCGCGCTCACTGGCCCACCTGTTTTCGGCGGGAGCCAAAGCGACTTTTACCAGATGGTCTTTGAGCCACGGAACAAATTCGTGTATCTAGCCGACTCCAACGCAGGGGCCTGGGCATACTCGTTCGACTCGACTACCGGCGCGCTGGCCAAGGTCAACGGTTCGCCTTTCGCGGCTGGCTCTAACTCTCAGACTCTGGCGGTGGATCCCTCGGCTAAGTTCCTGTACGTCGTAAACTACGACTCAAACGACATTAGCGGCTACAGGATCGATCAGAACACCGGGGCTCTCACTTCCATGGGCGGCACATTTCCATTTAACAACATGATTACACCTTACTCTATCGCTATTACACACTAGAGACTCTGGGGCCGAACGATAGAACAGTTGCGGGCACCACGACGCTGATTTGCTACAAACAGCGAGGCCTGCAGAAGACGCATGGTTCGTCTCAACTGAGTTTCTGGTCAGCGCGGAACCTGGGGCAGCCACAGATGAGGACAAGTTAGAATCCCACACCTGCGAAAGGCGCGCAGATATGGGGCACCAGCCATCCGGCGAATCCGACTTCCGAAGCTCTCTCGTATAATCGAGCCATATGGCTTTCCGTCCGGTAGAAGAGCAACTGCAATACTTGCGCAAGGGCGCGGTGGAGATCATTCGCGAGTCCGACCTGCGCGAGCGTCTCGAGCAGTCTCTGAAGTCCGGCCGGCCCATGCGCGTCAAGCTGGGCATGGATCCGACCGCGCCCGACCTTCATCTCGGCCACACCGTCCTCATGCGCAAGCTGAAGCACTTTCAGGACATGGGCCACACCGTCATCTTCCTCATCGGCGACTTCACCGGGCTGATCGGCGATCCCACCGGGCGCAACGCCACCCGCCCGCCGCTCTCGCGCGAGCAGATCAACGCCAACGCCGAAACCTACAAGGCGCAGGTCTTCAAGCTTCTCGACCCGGCCAAGACCGAGATCCGCTTCAACAGCGAGTGGCTCTTCCAGCTCGGCTTCGAGGGATTCATCCGGCTGGCCGCCAAGTTCACCGTCTCGCAGATGCTCGAGCGCGAGGACTTCCACAAGCGCTTCATGGAAGAGAAGCCGATCTCCGATGCACGAGCTGCTCTATCCGCTGGCCCAGGGATACGACTCGGTGGCACTTCAGGCCGACGTCGAGCTCGGCGGCACCGACCAGAAATTCAACCTGCTGGTCGGCCGCGAGCTGCAGCGCCACTACGGCCAGCCCCCGCAGATCGTGCTCACCACGCCGCTGCTCGAAGGGCTCGACGGCGTGCAGAAAATGTCGAAGTCATACGGCAATTACGTGGGCATCACCGAGCCGCCCACCGAGATGTTCGGCAAGCTGATGTCGATCTCCGACGAGCTGATGTGGCGCTACTACGAGCTGCTGACCGATCTCACCATGCCCGAGATCGCCGCCCTGCAGCGCCAGGCGCAAGCCGGACAGCTGCACCCGATGGAGGCCAAAAAGACCCTGGCCGGACGAATCGTTGCCGACTTCCACTCCGCCGCTCAGGCTAAAGAGGCGGCCGAGAACTGGGCGCGCCAGTTTCAGCGCGACGAGGTTCCGGAGAACATCGAAGACGTGAGCCTGCAGGCCAGCGAGTTCGGCGCTCCCGACGGCAACGGCCGCTCGTCGATCAAGCTGGACAAGCTCCTGGTGCGGGCAGGGCTGGCCGGATCGGCTTCCGATGCCCAGCGCAAGATCAAGGCGGGTTCGGTGCGTGTCGACGGCCAGCAGACTCGCGAGCTCTTTCTGCATACCGCCCTGCCTGCTCAGCTCATCATCCGCGTCGGCCGGCTGATGAAACGGATTGCGCTCAGCTAGGACCAAACTTTCCTTCCCGCAGCTTAGGTATACTTGCCCTGTGAGCGGTCAGTATTGGCCTGCCGAAATGTTGAAAGTCTGGAGGTTCGTGAGCATGAAAGGAAGCGAGAAGGTAATTGCCGCGCTGAACGGGGCCTTGCAGGAGGAGTTGACTGCTATCAACCAGTATTTTCTTCACTCCGAGATGTGCGAGAACTGGAAATACACGAGGATTTCCAAATACGTGAAGAAGCTGTCGATCGTGGAAATGAAGCATGCGGAAGAGTTGATCGAGCGCATCCTCTTCCTGGATGGCTCCCCGAACATGGCGGCACCATTGCAATTGCGGGTCGGAAAAACGGTGAAGCAGCAGTTGGAAAACGACCTGAAGCTCGAGCTGGGTGCAGTGAAGTTATACAACGATGCGGTGAAGCTGGCGCGGGCCGAGGGTGACAATGGAAGCGCCGACCTGTTGATGTCGATTCTGAAGGACGAAGAAGAGCACGCCGACTGGCAGGAAGCGCAGCTGACCCAGATCAAAGATCTTGGCTACGAGCTTTACTTGAGCGAGCAGATCGAGAAGGAATAGGCAAAAAGCCGGCATTATGTATGCGAAGGCCCGCGCCTGCCGCGGGCCTTTTTGCGCCTGCAAGCGCCAAGACTTGCCTTTAGCATTCACCGCTGCGGTTTGCTTCTCCTGGTCCTTCTGTTTGTCTTGGGAGCTGCCGCGGGAGAGTTCTGCCCCGCTGCCGGCAAGAACACGGCCATACCCGGAGTGTTCGGTTCCCCAGCCGCCGGCAGCGCATTGACGGCGCGCATGACATTGGCATTGCCCGGCGTTCCCGAAACGCGATCAGAGGCGTCCGGAACGCCACCGGCAAAGCCAGGAGACGGCGGAGAGCTGTGCCCGGTTTCCCCTGTCAGGATCTGGTTCTGATTGGGGCTGGGACTCATGCTGTTGATCGTGGTCCGTTGCCCCAGGCAAAAACAACTGGCCAGCAGCAGCGCTGCCGCACCGAAAAAGAAATTCCTCATGCCCATGTTCCCCGTTGAGTCTCCTGATGCAGTTTTTGCCCAGGTGAATTCATACTCCTGTTTGCACTTTGGAATATCGCCCAGACACAAAGGTTTGCCTGGAGCGGCCACCGAAACACTCCCTCCGCTTTCGTGTTTGCGCTCGATGAGATAGAAACCCAACCGGCACAGATAATTGCGAGCCGTCCGGGACAGAAATTCCCCTCTGTGATGCGTTTTTGACACAGGGCTGGGTGCCAACATGCGTGGCCGAAGTTCCACGTGTGTCGCAAATTTACCACAGTCACAAAACCTTCATTTACCGGTAATGTATTCGGTGGACACCAGTTACAACGGATAAAGTAAGCAGACGGTGAGTTTCGAACAGACAATCCGTTCGCCCATTGAGTTCAGCGGCGTGGGGCTGCACAGCGGCGCACCGGTGCGCATGCGCATCCTGCCGGCGACGGCGGGCTCGGGAATTCTCTTTCGCCGGGTCGATCTCGACGGCTTCATCGTCGAGGCCGTGGGGCGCAACGTGGCCAAGGTCAGCTACGCCACCAGCGTGATGAAAAAAGGCGTGCTGATTTCGACCACCGAGCACCTGCTTTCGGCCTTTCTGGGATTGGGAATCGACAACGCCATCGTCGAGCTCGACGGCCTGGAGCTGCCGATCCTGGACGGCAGCGCCCTGCCGATCGTCGATGCCGCCCTGCGGGCAGGTCTGCGGCAGCAGCGGCGTAAACGCCTCTACATGCGGGTCAAGCAGGCGGTGGAGCTGCGCGAGGGCAGCAAGTCGATCACCGTCTATCCGGCGGACTCTTACCGGATTCATTATCGAATCGACTTCCCGCATCCTCTCATCGGCGACAAAGAGTTCACGGTCGAGCTCACCAACGGCAGCTACATCAAGCAAATTGCTCCCGCCAGAACCTTCGGCTTTTTGCGTGACGAGGCGGCGTTGCGCAACATGGGACTGATCCGCGGAGCCTCCGAAGAAAATGCCATCGTGCTAACCGATGACGGCATCCGCAATCCGCCGCTGCGCTTCCCCGATGAATTCGTCCGCCACAAGGTTCTGGACCTGATCGGCGACCTCGCCCTGCTCGGGCATCCGCTGCTGGGACGCGTGGAAGCCGACCGGGCGGGACATGCGATGCATACGGCACTGGTTTCCCGCCTGCTGCGCGACCACTCGCTGTGGGAGCTGGCGACTCTGCCGGAGAGTTATTCCAGCCCGCCTCCCGCCGAGCTTGCAGTCGCCGGAGAGCTTGCCTAGACTTTGCCGTAACCGCGACAGAGACACGTCAATCCTGAGCAACCAGACTTTCAACAGCGCCGCTGCCGCGGCTCTGATATGTTGAAGCAAAGAATCCGCTGTTATACAACTCTGCTTTGGGATAACCAGCCGGACGCTTAGCGCCGGCGGAGATGAGAGAGTCGCCATGAGCGCAACCATTCTGGTGTCGGCCGGTTGTCTGGAAAGCTTCTGCAATGCGGTATTGAAAAAGGCCGGCCTTGCCGAGCGGAACGCCTTCACCCTGACCGAGTCGCTGCTTTTTGGCGATCTGCGCGGACTCGCCGCTCATGGCGTGGCGCGTCTGCCCGAGTATCTCGCCAGGGTGAACGCCGGCGTCATGAACCTCGACCCGCCCATGCCCATCGAGCGGGAGACGCCCGGCTCGGCTCTGCTGGACGCCAATAACGGCCTCGGCCAGGTCGCCGGCGCCAAGGCCATGGCCATGGCGATCGAGAAGGCCAAGACCAATGGTGTCGCGCTGGTCGCCGTCAAGAACTCCAACCATTTCGGCGCCGCCGCTTACTTCGCCCGCATGGCTTGCGAGGCGGACATGATCGGGCTGGTGACCACCAACGCCGCGCCTTCCATTGCGCCCTACGGCGCTAAGGTCGCGCTGGTGGGAACCAATCCGCTGTGCGCGGCCATTCCCGCCGCTAATCGCCGGCCGATTCTGCTGGATATGGCGACCTCGGTCGTCGCCCGCGGCA
The DNA here is from genome assembly GCA_963791145.1 of uncultured Acidobacteriota bacterium. GTDB lineage: Bacteria > Acidobacteriota > Terriglobia > Terriglobales > Acidobacteriaceae > CAWBRT01. Next base: position 238,598 of record CAWBRT010000003.1, read on the forward strand.
AAATCTGGCTCGCCGGGCTGGCGGGCAAAAAGATTCCCCTGGGCTGGGCGCTCGATCAGGAAGGCCGTCCGACCGAGGATCCCATCGCCGGGCAGGCTGGAAGCCTGGAAGCCATCGGCGGCGCCAAGGGCGCCGGCCTCTCGCTGGTCATCGACATCCTATGCGGCGTGATGACCGGCACCGGCCTTTCGGGCGATGTGCGGCTCATCGCCGATCTCACCGCTCCGTCGCATACCGCCCATCTGCTGATGGCCATCAACGTCGCTCGCTTCATCGACGTGCAATTGTTCAAGGACAATATCGACAAGGTGATCGAGCGGGTGAAGTCGCTGCCCTCCGTCAGCGGATCGGAAATTTTCCTGCCGGGAGAGATCGAACTCAACCTGGAGGAGAAGCGCCGGGCCGAGGGTATTCCGCTGGCCGCCAACGTGGTTGAGGGCCTCAACAAACTGGCGGAGCAGTATGCCGTGCCCAAGCTGCGCACGGCGGCAGCAGGCGCATAAAGTCGCGCCAATCAGCTCCGGGCGCGAATTGACGCCTCACCTGCCGCAACTTAGAATGAAAGCAGGCGCTTATTTGCCTTGCCAGCCGGTAAGGCAGCCGCTTTGGTTGCGGCTCATTGCGCAAGTCGACTCGGTTTGGAGTACCGCTTCCCGTGCCTCTCTACGAATACCGTTGTAAGAACTGCCAACATAAATTCGAAAGAATTCAGAAATTCTCCGACGATCCCGTTCGCCTCTGCCCCGAGTGCGGGCAGCAGGCGGTCGAGCAGATGCTTTCGGCTCCGGCCGTGCAATTCAAGGGCTCCGGCTGGTATGTGACCGATTACGGTCGCAAAAGCGGCCCGTCCGAGTCCGCGGACGGCAAAGGAAACGGAAGCTCATCGATTTCGTCTTCCGCATCCGAGAGCAAGCCTGCCGCTTCGGCCGACAGCAAGCCTGCCTCCCCAGCCAAGGAAGCTAGTTCCTAGGCCGCCTTTCGTTCACTCAGAGGGCTCTCCGCATGGTGATCCGGCAAGGCGGCACCTGTCGTCAGCCGGATTCGCAATCGCTCCTCGCGCAGCGGTGATCAAACGGACAAAATAGAACTGCCCCGGCGTCCGCACGGTCCACCAGGGCAATCTTCTTTCCGATCAATCAGGCGGCTTTTCTTCGCGGGGGAACCTTGGCGCCGGCGCGTCGCGCCTTGGACAAGCCGATGGCAATCGCCTGTTTCGGATTGTCCACGCTGTGTTTCTCCTCTTTCATGTGCCGCATCTCTTTGCCCACCATCTGCTGGGCCTTCGGTCCGTACTTGCGCGACCTGCCGGAAGCAGAACGGCGCGAGCGAGAAGCGGTTGTCGCGCGGGTGCGACCCCGACGAGTTGAGCGCCGCGAGGACGTTGTGGCCCTCCTGGAAGTAGTGGACGCCGAGCGACGCCTGGCTGTGGCACGCCGCCGTGTGCCGGCTGCTGCGCGTCTGGAACGCCCGCGGCTGCGAGTTGGGCTGGAAACGGCGGTGCGTGACGAGCGCCGCCTGGCTGCTGTGCGGGAACCGGAAGCGGTTGAGCGGCGACGGCCGCGGCTGGCGGTTGCGCGGCTCCTGCCGGTGGCCGACCTGCGCGCTGAACGTGATCGCGACGTCGCTCTGCGAGTGTTTGCTGCCATAGGTTTAGCCTCCTGCCGAGTGAGACGCCCGGCAACGCGCCAGGAGTTGCGCCCGAATTCGCAGCCAGCGAGCAACAAAGCTGCGCCAGATCACATATCTTCGCTTGCTGCTGCTTAAATTTCTGCGCAAGAGAAACTGCGGCGAGTTCATGCCACGGTTGGCAAATCCGCCACACGCTGTGGAACTCGAACGGGCTTCACTCGAAGAAGAAACGTCATTCCGAGCGAGCGATGCTTTATCGCGAGTCGAGGAATCTTGTGTTGGCGGCGAGAACGCAAGATCCCTCGGCTCGGCCGCAATGTCCGCCCAGCGAATGCAAACGCAGCATTCGCTCGGGCCGGACGGCCGCCTCGCTTGATCTCATAACGACGTTGGCTCCGCTGGCCAGAGTACGATGGTTAGCGGCGAAGCAAACCTGGACTCGGGGACGGAGCCAACGATGTTGATTATAGGCTGTGATTTCCATGCTGGGTTTCAGGTTTTGTCGATCTTTGACAACCGAAGTGACGAAGTAAGCGAGAAGAGGTTGGCGCATCCAGCCGAAGCCATAGAGTTTTACCGAGGCTTAACCGATCCTGCCCGGGTCGGGATTGAAGCTGGGGCGCCCTGCCAGTGGTTTCGGCGGTTGCTGGCCGAGAGCGGGCACGATCTGTGGGTGGGCGATGCGGCCAAGATACGTGCGGCGGAGACGCGCAAGCAGAAGACGGATCGGCGGGATGCCGAGCTGTTGATGCGGCTGATGGTGGAGGAGCGGTTTCCGCGGATCTGGGTGCCGAGCGAAGAAGAGCGGGATGTGCGGCAGTTGCTGATGGACCGGCATCACCGTCTGAAGGCGCGGACGGCGGCCAAGAACCAGTTGCAGTCTCTGGCTATGAACCAGGGGGTTCAGAAGGGCAAGCGGCTGTGGACGATGGCGGGACGCCAGTTGTTGGCCGATCTGGAGATGATGCCGCACGCAGCCCGTCGTCGCGATCAGTTGTTGCAGTGGGTAGGATTACTGGATCAGCAGATCGCAGAGCTGGATGTTTTGATTGCGGCGGAGGCGAAAAGGCGTCCTGCCAGCCTGCTGCTGATGACTCATCCTGGCATTGGGGTACAGACGGCGCTGGCGGCGGTGCTTACCTTGGGTGATGTAACCCGCTTTGCCCATGCCCGCAAGGCCCCAGCTATCTCGGCCTGGTACCGAGCGAGTACAGCTCGGGCGGCAAGCAGCGGCTGGGACACATCAGCAAACAGGGATCGGCGTTGATGCGGTTTCTGTTGGTCGAGGCCGGGCAAACGGCAGTGCGCTTCGATGAGGAGTTAAAGCGCGCCTACCAACGCCTGTGGGTGCGTAAGGGCAATCGCGCGGTGGCCAAAGTGATGGTGGCCCGCCGCTTGGCCGTGAGGTTGTACTGGATGCTCCGCAACCAGTGGACGTACGCGGAGCTGGTTCGTCATGTGGGTGAGCCCGAGTCATTCCGTGGCAAGCAGTAACTGAGCCGGTCGCTTGTGTGGGCAGCCCGCCTCCCTTGAGAGCAGGGGAGTTCGAAGAAGAGAATCTTGGTCCCGCACTGCGGGACCGAATAGATGGTTGGTGGAACCAGTTCCACCGCAGATTCTACCAACGAGCCTGGTTATGCTTCGCAGAAAAGCAACAACAAAAGCAACAACGCTGGGGAAAGGAAAAAGGCACCGCCCCGCAATGGGAGTCGTGTGCCTTGACAATCCCAACGTCGTTATAGACGGAATGACGTTTTTTCTTTTTGGGATACAGTATCTCTGGTTGCGCCCTGAACCGTCCCGCCCCTAAACTTTCGTCAATTTTCCATCGTGCAGGCGGAAGGTTTCGCCGCGCCATTGGACTGTCTCGCCGGTAAAGCTTGCCATCCACACCAGCCAACCAACCACGTCCCGCAGCAGTAAGAGCCACAGGTTCAGGCTCGATTCCTTGTCCTCGAGCACGCTTCGGCAAAGAGCTCCCGCAACGGCGAAGCGAAGCCCCGCCACTGCCAGCAGCAGCCACAAGCTCCAGGGAGCGAATCCAGCGCAGAGGCAAGCCAACAGCGCCCAAGGGACAGCATGGCTCACGCCGAGGCCGATGTAGCCGCGCAGGCGGCGGTCGCGAATGGTTCTCGCCCAGCGCAACTGGTGCTGAAACATTTCTTTAAAACGCGCACTGGGCAGCGCCGTCTGAACCACTACGGTGGACAGCACCACTTCGAAACCGGCGCGTGCCAGGCGGTTTCCCAGTTCATAGTCGTCGGCGAGGTAATCCAGAATCGGAGTCCATCCACCGATTGCCTGCAAAGCCTGCCGCGGTACCGCCAGGGTCGAGCCCAGTCCGAAGGTCAGCTTGCGCTCATAGACCAGTGCACCCAGCACATTACCGATGAACTCGGTGGCGATGCTCAATGCCTCCAGCCGCGAGGCCAGGGTTGAACCCGGCAGGGCCCGATAGAGGGCCGTGACCAGGCCGATGGGATTCGTTCCCGGCCGCCTGTCGGCAAACCCGGCGGCAACCCGGCGCAGATAGTTGGGAGGGACCAGGATGTCGCTGTCGTTGACCAGAATCAGCTCATGGCGGGACTCCGGCAGTAGTTGCGCCAGCGTGCTTACCTTGCGATTGCTTCCCAATGCCTCGGGACACAGGATCAGCTTGATGGGTTGCGCCGGAAACTCCCGCTGCAGGCGGCGCACCTCCGCTGCCGCCGGATCGTTTTCATCGATCACGCCGAAGATCAGCTCGAACTCGGGATAGTCCTGCAGACAATGGCTGCGGAAAGCTTCATACATGTGCGGGTCGCTTCCCCGCAGCGGCTTCAGAATGGAAATGGGCGGCATCACCATGGCCGCAGGCTGCCGCTTAAGCAGCCGACGGAACCTGGCGATGCCGGCGATCACCAGAAACTGGTAGCCGAAGCCGCATAACGCCAGGGCAGCGAACAGAATGGCTAGAACTGTGATGGAAGAGTGCACTGCCAGCAGCTTAGCAGATCGCACACCGCAGTTTCAGAGTTTCAAGGTTTCAAAGTTTCAAAGCGCGCGGGAGCGACAGTGGCGAAACTTTGAAACCTTGAAACGTTTGAAACCTGTGTTTCTCTAATCCCGCTTTGCGATCGGCTTGAATTTCTGCACCCGCTTGCCGGTATCGACCTCGCCGGTGTAGAGATTGCCCTGCGAGTCGGTGCCGATCTGGTGCACCCAATGGAACTGGCCGGCGTTGCGTCCGGCGTGGCCGGTGCTGCCCACGACGGTTCCGTCGCTGCGCTTGACGGTCCAGATCACGTTGTTGGTGCCATCGGCGATCAGCAGGTAGGTTTGCTCTTTGTCGGTCGAGAAGACCATGTCCCAATCCGAGCCGCTGCCCAGAGTCTCGGGGCGAAGGAAAAACTCCTTCACGAACTTCCCGTCCTTGTGGAATATCTGCACGCGGTCATTCTGCCGGTCGCAGACGTAGACCAAGACGTCGTTGCTGATGTGCACGCAATGGGTGGGATTGCGGAACTGCTTGTCCTTCGGGTCCGAGGGCTTGTAGGCCGGCACGGGGAAGGTGTTGTCGATCTGGCTCAAGGGAATGCCGTAAGCTCCCCATCCACGCTTGAACTTGCCGGTTTCCGAGTCGTAGACGACAATGCGCTTGTTCATGTAGCCATCGGCGATGTAAACCTCGTGCGCCGCTTCATCCAGATCGATGCCGGCGGGGCGGCCCAGAATACTGGTGTCCTGGTTGTTTTCCGGCTCCTTCGAATGATGTCCGATCTGCAACAGCAGCTTGCCGTCATTGGTGAACTTCATGATCTGGCGGTCGCTGTCGCCATTGCCGCCCAGCCAGACATTGCCGGCTTTGTCGACGCGAATGCCATGCTCGTTGTCGAACCAATCCTTGATGTGACCCGGGCCTCCCCAGGATTGCAGCAGCTTGCCGCTCTGATCGAACTCCAACACCGAGGGCGCGGGAGCACAGCACATCGAGCGCTGAGGGATCTGCACCGCTCCCAACTCATCCGGCGTGCAACTGCGCGGACGGTGATACACCCAGATATTGTTGTGGCTGTCGACGGTGAGCCCGCCTACCTGACCGATGATCCAGTTGCTGGGCAACTCCTTGGGCCAGGATGGATCGACCCGGTACGTGGGCACTCGGGTTTGCGCGTGCAGGATGGCCAGACCTAAGACCAAAACCGCAATCAGGCACCTTGCAGAGGAAAAGAAGAAACGTCTGAACACGTCTTTCATCGTGAAGACCTCCGAGCGAAGAGGTGGACTCATGCAACATAGTCCAGTGAAGATGCATGAGTACTGGCGCAAAGTGTCCCGGCTGCGCGCACCAAGCGTGGCCGTTCGGCCCCACCAATAACTCGACCGCCAATAGAACCGCGGCAAAGTATGAATCGGCCATGGCGCATAACACGAGACAACCATGCGGGTTTGCATTGTACCCCGCCGGGTTTGCTTTTCACCACTAGGACGGCTACTTTCAAACTTCGGTAGCATCAAACAGAGGGATGGACAAGCCTCAGTCTCACTTGCGGGCTCTCGAAACCCCCGACAGCTTTCAGCTGGCTGCGCGCTCTCCAGCTTCGGAGTTCATGCCTGTGGCAGGCAGACGAGCGGAAGCGGCCAGTGGCGCCGACTATATCGAGGCAGGCACGCGGCAGTTCTGGCGGGTCAACGTCGCGCTGGTGGCGGCCGCCTTCTGCACCTTCGCTCTCATTTATTGCGTACAGCCGCTGATGCCGCTGCTTTCCTCCACATTTCAAGTCAGTCCCGCGCAGAGCAGTCTTTCCTTGTCCGTGACCACGGGCCTGCTGGCCGTGGGCATGCTGTTCTCCGGCGCGGCCTCGGAGATGCTTCGCCGCAAGGCTCTGATGGCAACCTCGCTGCTGCTTTCGGCCAGCTTGACAGTCGCTACCGCCTTCGCCCCCGACTGGCATCTGCTGCTGGCGGCCCGCTTGCTCACAGGACTCGCGATCTGCGGCGTGCCGGCCGTGGCCATGGCCTACGTCGGCGAGGAAATCGATCCGCGCTCCGGCGGGCTGGCCATGGGCCTGTACATCTCGGGCAACGCCTTCGGCGGCATGAGCGGCCGACTGCTGAGCGGCGTCCTCGCCGATTTGCTCAACTGGCGCTGGGCCGTGGGCATCATCGGAGGACTGGGCCTGATCGGCGGCCTTCTGTTCCTCTGGCTGCTGCCGCCCTCGCGCCACTTCCAGCCGCGTTCTCCTGACCTGGCTGAGCTGAAACTATCTCTATCAAGCCACTTCCAAGACCGCGAATTGCCGCTGCTGTTCTCGATGGGATTCCTGCTGATGGGGACTTTTGTCTCCATCTACAATTACCTCGGCTTCCGGTTGACGGCTCCTCCGTACAATTTCTCGCAGACTACAGTAGGCCTGCTGTTCACGATCTACGCGGTAGGCATGTTCAGCTCGGCATGGGCAGGCAACCTGGCTGCGCGTCGTGGACGCCGCCCGGTGCTGATGGCGATGGTTCTGCTGATGGCGGCCGGAGTGGCGATCACACTGGCGCGCCCCTCATGGGCCGTACTGGCCGGGGTGACGGCGATGACCCTCGGCTTTTTTGGCGCGCACGCGGTGGTGAGCGCCTGGGTCGGCTTTCGCGCCCGGCGCGCCAAGGCGGTCGCCTCGTCGTTCTACCTGTTCTCCTACTACCTGGGCTCCGGCATCGTTGGAACCTATTCCGGGACCTTCTGGAGCCGCTACGGATGGCCCGGAGTAGTGGGCGCGGTCGGCGTCCTGCTGATCGCGGCACTCGCAGTGGTCTACTTGCTGCGCGAAGGGGATGACGTCTCGTGCCGATCTGCGGAAGCAAGCTTGCGATAAGGGTACGGACCCTGAAACTCTGAAACCTTGAAACCTTCCATTGACACTGCCGGACCGGGTAGAATCTCTGCATGAATCCAGGCATCGAGAACATCCGCAAACGTGGCAGCCGTATTATTGCCGAGGGAGCACACATGCTGCCGGCGGCTTCGCTGATGATCGCCGAGGGCGTTATCAGCTCGCTCGACGATCTGAAGAAGCCGTTCGTCACCGTCATCAACTCCTACTCGAACCAGATTCCCGGGCACGCGCATCTGGACAAGATCGGGGCCATCGTTCGCGACGAACTTAAAGCGCTGGGATTCAACGTCTGGTATGTGAACGTCGGCGCCGCCGTCTGCGACGGCATCGCCATGGGGCACTTCGGCATGAAGTACTCGCTGGCCTCGCGCGAGCTGATCGCCGACCAGATCGAGACCATCATCGGCGCCCATCCCTGCGACGCCTGGATCGGCATCGCCAACTGCGACAAGATCGTTCCCGCCATGTACAACGCCATGGCCCGCATCAATATTCCCGCCGTGTATCTGAGCGGTGGACCGATGCTGGCCGGGCCGGGCAACACCGACCTGATCACCGTTTTTGAAGCGGTCGGCAAGCACAGCGTCGGCAAGATGAACGACGCGCGAGTTGCGGGCGCTGGCCGAGACCGCCTGCCCCGGCTGCGGAAGTTGCGCCGGCATGTTCACCGCCAACTCCATGAACTGCCTGGGCGAGGTGCTGGGGCTGGCGCTGCCCGGCAACGGAACCATTCCCGCCGAGCGCTGGACCGACGAATACCTGCCGCAAGACCGAGCCCAACCCCGAGCGCCTGGCGCTGACTCGCAATGCGGCGCACGCGCTGAAGCGCTGCCTGGATCAGAACATCCGCCCGCTCGACATCATCACCGAACAGGCGATCGTCAACTGCCTTCATCCTCGACGTGGCGATGGGCGGATCAACCAACACCATTCTGCACACCCTCGCCCTGGCGCACGCGGCCGGCATTCCCTTCGACCTCAACCGGCTGAACGAAATTTCAGCCAGCACGCCGCACATCTGCAAGATTTCGCCCAGTCGCCCCGAGGTGCACGTCGAGCACGTGCACCGGCACGGCGGAATTCCCGCCATCCTCAAGGAAGTCAATCGCCACGGCGTGCGCGGCCTGAATCTCGACGTTCCCACCGTCGCCGGCAAGCTTTCCGAGGCCGTGGCCTGCGCGCCCGACCCGGATGGCGACGTCATCCGGCCGGTCTCCAAGGCCTTCAGCCAGAGCGGCGGGCTGGCGATCCTGTTCGGCAATCTTGCACCCAAAGGCGCGGTGGTCAAGGTGGCCGGCGTCGACGCCGACATGATGGAGTACGAGGGCACAGCGCGCATCTTCGAATCGCAGGAAGAGGCACTGCGATGGCATCCTGCACGGCAAGGTGAAGGACGGCGACGTGGTGGTGGTCCGCTACGAGGGCCCGCGCGGCGGCCCGGGCATGCAGGAGATGCTCTCGCCGACGGCGGCCATCGTCGGCGCCGGCATTCGCTGCGCGCTGATTACCGACGGACGCTTTTCCGGCGGATCGCGCGGCCTGTGCGTCGGCCACATCTCGCCGGAAGCGGCGGCCGGCGGGCCAATCGCGGCCATTCGCCCCGGCGACCGCATCTACATCAACGCCCGCACCCGCCGTTTGGAGTTGAAGGTAAGCGACGCGGAAATCCAGAAGCGACTGGCCACGCTGCCGCCGTTCGAGCCCAAGGTCAAGCGCGGATGGCTGGCGCGCTACGCGCAACACGTCACCAGCGCCGACACGGGAGCGGCGTTTGAGATCTAGAAACAACCCCAGCCTGTCGCAAAAGAAGCGACAAGGGTGGGGCACCCGGCGCGGCGTTTGAAATTTAGACACGAGGCGGAATAGGTGCGCTTCGCACGCCAGCCCAGCCGGGGGCGGCTGGGCCTACGCAGGCGCAGCTAATAAGGCGAGAAGCTCAGCGTCTTGCTTTCCTTCTCCACCCAGATGTGTGCTTTCTCGGGGTGCTGGTTGACCGTTACCACAACCACCACGCCAGAGCCCGCACGCTTACCGGGAGGCTCGGCCGTCCCCTCGATGTGATAACTCTGAACGACACCGTATTCACTCTTGGGGCCCCAATCCTGGTAAAAGGCGGCGAAGGGATAGCGTTCGTATTGTTGCGCGTGCTGCTTCCAGTCGGAATCGTTCATCCACACTGCGTAGGCCTGCTCGTAGTTCTTCGCCTCGAGGGCGGTGAAGAAACGGTCGACCCGGCGCTCCTCGGGCCAATAGCGGAACACCCACGCCAGCACGACGATAAGCAGCAATAGAAGCACGCCGCCGATGAGACGCAGACGCTTGCGGCGCTCACGGGCCGGATCGTAGGGCTGGTAGTCGAAAAGGGTGGTCGGCATCGCGTTAGCTAGTAGCTCCGTCCGACAAACTACCCCACGTTAGCCAAATGAAGGCTAACGTGGGGCACCTGCAATTTCAATATACCTGACGCCCCGCTCTTGTAGGACCGCTGTTTTGCTGGCCTGCCTTTACCCACCCTAGCGCCAACAACGGGCGCGAGGGTGGGGCACCTCAGGGGAGCTTTGATCTCCGGGAATAGGAGGCGCAGGATTTCTCGACCCGCCTTGCTATTCTGAGGAAAAGATCTATTTCCCTCAGGGGCTAAAGCCCGCGTTTTTCCCGGTACGAACGGCGGGGCTCAAGGCACCCCAGCAAACCAGATGCGGGTTTGCTGGGGACCCCGCAAAGCCCCGCCCCTTCAAAGAAGTATTTTGTGCAACCGGTTCTAAAGCCGTGCCCCTTCAAAACCTTTTCGCCCTCGTACCGAACAAAGCGGCACTCACTGACGTTCGCCCAATGTGAAGCGGCATCGCCCTCACAGCGTGCGCTTGAACAGCGGCGTGGCAACGAGCAGCATCAGTATGCCGAACACCAGCAGATAGGTCGCATCAGGCAGAATAGCCAGCATTCCCGCTTCCTTCAGCAGCACGCCCTTGAAGCCACGCACGGCGTAGGTGAAGGGGTCAACGTAGGCGATCCCCCTTAGCCACGCGGGGAAGGCCTGGATCGGGTAAATGGCGCCGCTGGGGAAGAACAGCAGCGTATTCAGGATGCCGAACATGGCGCGCGGCACCAGCGGGTCTTCCACCCGCACCATCAGCAGGAACATCATGGAGTTGAAGGCGACCGAGGTGGCGACGATCAGCAGCAGCAGTTGCAGCCATGCTCCAGGGATCGAAGATGGAGCCCACTCCGGCCAGCAGCGATCCCAGGACGGTGATCACTACCCCGGAGAGGATCGCCTTGATCGAGCCGGCGATATTCAGTCCCAGAACCAGCTCCAGCTTGGTGATCGGCGTGACCAGAAAGCCCTCGTGCACCCCGCGCGCCTTGTCGTCGATGTAGAGCATGCCGCCGCCGATCATCACCGAGACGAACATGGCCAGGGTAGATCGAGCCCGGCAGCAGGAACTTCATGTACTCGATGTAGGGATAGAGCTCGACGATCTCCAGCGCGATCTGCTGGGGAATGCGCGGGGGCACCGTGGGCTGGTTGAGCGCATCGGTAAGCTCCTGCATCTTCTGCTCCAGGCTGCTGCTCATGAACTGGTCGGAGTTGTCCACCACCAGCCCCAGCCGGGGATGGTTCTGCTGATAGAACTTGCTGGAGAACTGCGGCGGAGATGATGACCGCACCATCCAGCTTGCCGGTGCGCACGTCTTCCTGCGCCTGCTTATCGTCGTCGTAGTAGATGGGCTTGAAGGTGGCGACGTTGGCGGCGATGGAGTCGAAGGCTTCGCGGATGCGCAGCGCCTGCGTGCCGTGGTCCTGATCGACCACGCCCATGCGGGCATCGCGGATCTTGCCGCCAAAGGCGTTGCCCAGCACAATCAGCTGCACCAGCGGAAACACCATCGAAGCCAGCATCAGCGCCGGCGAGCGAAAGAACTTGCGCAGTTCGCGCTCGACGATGGCAAAAGTTCGATTCATGGCCGCACCCCCGGCCTGTCCGGCATGACGAAGCCGAAGGCCTTAACCTGCTCATCCCGCAGTTGCCGCCCGGTGTAGTGGACGAAAACGTCGTCCAGGGTGGTGTTCTGCACGGTGAGCGACCTCACCTGCGACGCCAGCCTCAGCGGCCATCGCCACCAGATGGGTGGTGGTGTTGGAGCCGTTGTTGGAGAGTATCGCGGTACATGCCTCGCGCTCAACGACTGCACGCTGGTGACGTGCGGCAGGCCGCGCAGCCGCTCCTCCCAGTCCTCGGGGGCCTTGGCGAAGTGCGCTTCGATGACGTGCGCTCCGGGAACGCTCTCCTTGAGCGCCAGCGGCGTATCCAGCGCCACCAGCTTGCCGTGATCGACGATGGCGATGCGGTCGCAGAGACGGTCGGCCTCGTCCATGTAGTGCGTGGTGATCAGCATGGTGAGCTGCCGCTCGCCTTTGAGCTTGTTGAGCATCTCCCAGACGGCGACGCGCGAAACCGGGTCCAGCCCGGTGGTGGGCTCGTCGAGGAAAAAAATCTTCGGGCTGTGCACCAGGCCGCGCGCGATCTCCAGCCGCCGGCGCATGCCGCCGGAAAGGGTCTTGGTCTGCGCCCCGCGCCATTTCGTCAGATCCACCGCCTCCAGCAGCTCGTCGACGCTGCGCTTGCGCCTGGCGGCGGGAACGCCGTAGAGCTTGGCGTAGATGTTCAGGTTCTCCTCCACCGTCAGGTCGATGTCGCTGGTCATAGCCTGTGGGATCACGCCCATCGAGCGGCGAGCCGCGTCCGGGTCGGTCTGAACGTCGAAGCCGTTGATAAACGCCTTGCCGGAGGTGATCGGGATCAGCGTGGTCATCATGCGGATCAGCGTGCTCTTGCCGGCGCCGTTGGGACCCAGCAGGCCGAAAATCTCGCCGTCCTTGACACTGAACGAAACGTCGTCCACCGCGGTGAAGTCGCCATACTTCTTGGTGATGTTCTCCACCACAATGGCGTCCTGGCGCTGGCGCCCGGTATCTTCCGCCCGCTTGAACATCGAGGTCATTGGAAACTCCGGTCAGGATTTAGGGAATAGGGAGTAGGGGTCAGGATTCCGTGCACCAAATCTCCAACCCCCGACCTGATCCGCACTTTGCTAATCCCTCATTCCTATTCCCTAATCTTTAATCTTGCTCTTGGGCAGCAGCACCTCGGCGGTCATGCCGGGAACGTACTGCATGCCCGGGTTATCGATCAGCAGCTTGATCTGCACGGTCTTGATGTCGCGCTTGCGCCGGCTGACGTCGCGCTGGGTGGCGAAGTCGCCCTCGGCGGCCTTGGCGATCACTTTGCCCGGCAGGCGCGCGCCGCTGGGCATGCGCACGGTCAGCGTATCGCCCAACTTGATGGCGTCGGCATAGGTCTCCGGCACGGCGGCGTAAACCCAGGTCTGGGTCAGATCGACGATGGTCACGATCGGCGTGCCGACGTTGACCACCTCGCCCTGGCGGGCGGCGCGAACGTTCACCTTGCCGCTGATCGGAGCGAATATCTTCGTGTATCCGAGTTGCACCTCAGCCTGCGCCAGCTGCGCCTGCGCGTTGGCGGCCTGCTCACGCGTATCGGATACGGTGCTGCACCGCCGCGGTTCCCTGATTCGTGCGGGCGATGGCCGCTTGCAAAGCCGCTTCGGCGGCGCCGACCTGATCGGTAGCAGCTTGCACTTGCGCCTGCTGCGCGCGCAAGGCGTTGACCGCGCGATCGCGGTCCTGCTGCGACATGACTCCCTGATCGGCCAGGGCCACGGTCCTGCTGTGTGTCGGCTTCCTGCAGATCGCGGTTGGCAATGGCGGCTTTCTGCGTGGCCTGCGCGGCGCGCAGCGTGGCCCGCGCGTTGGCCTACCTGGTTGGCGGTGTCTCCCTGCGTGCTGGCCGCCGTGGCGCTGGTGGCCGCAACCCTGGTCCGCAAACTAGCCAGGGTGGCCTGTGCAGCGCGACGCTGCGCCTCGAATTCGGCGCTATCAATGGTGGCTACCAGCTCGCCTGCCTTCACGTCCTGGCCTTCGTCGACATTCAGGGTCTCCAGCCGCCCGACAACCTTGGAGCTGACGATCACCTGGTTGGCGTCAACCGTACCGATCAGAACCATGTCCGGGTTGCGGTCGGTGGAAAGCAGGTAATAGGTCAGCGCAATGGCGAGCAGCGCGCCGAGAACGATGGCGAATTGTTTTTTCGGGTTCACGATCGCTTGCCTCGAATGGATAACTTGGGCTGCGCTGCATCGCCAGTCTCCCGGCGACCACTGCTCTTGCCTGGGCTGGGACGAACGCGCCGGATGGCTGCCGCGGCACGCCTGTCGGCTCGGCGACGATGCGCGCGGCCAGGCGGATGCCTTCTTCGCGGTCACTAAAGATGGAGGCGGCAATGAAGTCCAGCGTAGCGGCGCGACGCTCGGCAATCAGATCAGCGGTTTCGCTGAGGTTCCGGGAAAAAGCCGATGCTGCGTTTGCGGCGATAACGGCAGGCCCTTCAGCACGGGGGCGCTGAGCACATGAAAAACGTTGACCCCGATAATCGAAAGCACCAGGTGCATGGGATCAACCAGACGCAACTGGTGTTCGGCAATACCCTGGCGGACGACCTCCGTCACGCGTGCCAGCATCGGGCGGAAGAACGAGTGGATGAGCCGCGGCAGATGCGGGGAGTTTCCGCCGGCGGCGCGCATCATCTCGTATTGCACCAGGCGGGGATAATGGTCCTCGCCGGAAACGTAGTCGAAATGCTGCCGGGCAAAGCGCAGAATCTTTTCTCCCGCCGGCAGCTCGCTTTCCAGAATTGAGCCCAGAACCTGAAATCGCATGGCAAAGACGTCGTCGAGCACCGCGCCGTAGAGCGCTTCCTTATCGGTGAAGTAGTAGTACAGCAGCGCCTTGTTGACGCCGGCGGCGCGGGCGATGGCCTCGGTGCGCGCGCCGTCAACGCCAAGTTCGCCGAATTCTTTCTTGGCGGCCTCCAGGATGGCGCGGCGGCTTTGCTCTGCGTTTTTGGCGGGGCGAGGCTGCATAGATTAATTAACTAACTGGTTAGTTAGTTTACCGAAAAGGAAACTCTGATGCAACCGTCGGCTGATTATGCTGGAGCGTGAAGCTGGTTCGTACTTGGGCTCTCACCTTGCGGAGGTGTTTGGGAAGCATGCCGGCAGGCCGTGCCATGCCGAGGTGCTGGATAAAAATCTCCGACAAGAACTTCGCGAAGGTACTCGCAAGTTCCCTACAGCTCGGACTAGCCGGAAGCCGCAGCCCTACTTTAGCGTTACTGACTAAAACATGTGCCGCTGGCTAGGCCAGGAATTTGCCTTAGCCGGTTATTGTGGAACGTTAGTGGAAGATTATCAGTACAAAAAGCTATGTCTTCTCTCTTGAACATATCATACGGGCGCGGATACTCTCATAGATGGATATTTTTATGCCATTTTTAGGAACTGGGATACAATACGCAGAGTTGCTTTTGGCATCCAAATACCGAAAGGCGGAGCGGCCATTCTGAGGTTATTTGTACTGCCAAGCGCGACCAAAGCAGCAAGTAATTGCTATTTTTGATTTACATAGTGGTAAATGTGCATCCGGCAGCTCCGTAACACCCTGCGGCACGTCTTGTATGGCGTTGCCAGTAGCTAAAGTTCCGGTTTCTTGGCAAGCTGAGTCACCGTTGCGTGTTCTTTGGAGGCCCCTGGGATGTTGCCTACCCCTAAGACAAGAGTGCTCGTCGTCGCAGAAGACAGCGCGATGGCCAAGTTCCTGAGCTCGTATCTGGCGCGCCGGGAATTTGAGGTTTCGACGGCGAGCACCGGGGAAGAAGCCATTCGCGTCTTTCGCGTCTACGATCCCGCCCTGGTACTACTTGATCTATCGGCCACAGGCATGGACGGCATAGAGACCCTGGAGCGGATCAAGCAGATCAAACCCGAGGTTCTGGTCATCATGCTCTCGGGCCAGAACGACCCGGAGCTTATTTTCCGCGCCTCCAAGCTGGGGGCCGACGACTACCTGGGCAAGCCCTTCGAACCGCGGGAACTCGATCAGCGTATCAGCCGGGTGATGGACCGGCAGCGGCGTCAGCAGCGAGGTCACGCAGCTGCGCGACCAGGTGCGCAAGCAGAACGATTTCACCATGCTGTTCGGCACCAGCCCGAAGATGGAAGACGTCAAGAACACCATCGAGCAGGTCGCCGACACCAATGCCACGGTGCTGATCCGAGGCGAGAGCGGCACCGGCAAGGAAGTAGTGGCGCGCATGGTCTACGCGCAGTCCGCGCGCCGCGAGAAGCCCTTCGTCAAGGTAAACTGCGCGGCCATTCCGCATGAATTGCTGGAGAGCGAACTGTTCGGCTACGAGCCGGGCGCCTTTACCGGCGCCAACCGGCAGAAGCTCGGCAAATTCGACCAGGCCAACTACGGCACGATGTTCCTCGACGAAATCAGCGAGATGCATCCGGCGCTGCAGGCCAAGCTTCTGCACGTGCTGCAGGACGGGGGGTTTTCGCGCCTGGGCGGCAAGCGCGACATCGCGGTGGACGTACGCGTGCTTGCCGCCACCAACAAGGCCCTGGAACGGGCGGTGGAAGATGGGTTGTTCCGGGAAGACCTGTTCTACCGTCTGAACGTGGTCACCATCCATATTCCGCCGCTGCGCGAGCGCCGGCAGGAGATTCCGCTGTTCCTCGATCTGTTCCTGCGCAAGTACAGCGAGTATTACGGCAAGCAGCCTCCCGCTTTCAGCGAATACGCTTTGAGCCGCATGATGGAGTACACCTGGCCGGGCAACATCCGCGAGCTGGAGAACCTGGTCAAGCGCTACGTCATCGTGGGCAACGAGGCACAGATCATCCGCGAGCTCTCCACCCATAAGCCAATCGTCTCCTCGATGGGGGCCAGCAGTGGTCCGCTTTGGGGAGACAAGGAGAACGGTGGCGCGGCCCACGCTGGAGCACCCGGCAATGGCAGTGCGCTTCCGGCGACGGCAGTGGCTGCCCCGCCGCTCAATTCCAAGACTGAGCAGGAATCGCCCTCGCTGCTGGAGATCGGCAAGCGAGCAGCTATGCTGGCCGAGCGCGACGCCATCAAGCGCGTCCTGGCACAAACTCGCTGGAACCGGCGGCAGGCGGCGAAGATCCTGAAGGTCAGTTACAAGGCTCTGCTGAACAAGCTGAAAGCCATCGAGGAGCAGGACCAGTCCGAGAACCGGAACAGAGTTTCTTAGTAGTGGAATTAAAATACCACACGTAGGCATCGTAGAACTCTTCCAGGTACCCTGTCTCAGGCTGAAACGCCGGGGCATTAAAGTTAAGTATCTTAAAATTAAGGTACTTATCAACTTTTTCAGGGGAAATCTTAGATTGTATTCGTTTGGACCTGGAAGTGCAGCTTACGTTGGCAATTAAAGAGGCCGCAGAACCAATGAGCTTGATGCTCTTCCTGAAGTGTCGACTTTTCTTTGGACGTTCCAAGTGGAACGGCACCTTGCATAGCCTTCCCTAAGTTTCCCTCCCTCCCTTGCCTCTTTGGAGCGACTTCCTTACGGAAGTCGCTTTTTTCGTCTATAGAGATTCTTCCCTTTGCCAGTTCTTTTTTTCTCAGGCGCCCATAGAAACGGCCATTTGGTCGAGGCGAGAACTAGAGCGGATTCAAAGTAGGTGTACCCTTCGCTAGCACCGCCGGGCTGATCGCCCGGCTACTGCACGGGGTATACCTTCCGCGGATCCGGTCTAGGAACCGAAGCACCGCCGGTATTGTTCCAGGATGAAGTTATCGGTCATGCCGGCGATGTAGTCGCAGACCGCGCGCGGGAGCGAGGAGCCCGTGGCTCTTTCACGGTGGCTCTGGGGAAGCTCGGCCGGATGCTCGACCCAGTAGTCGAACAATTGCGTCACGATCTGCTGCGCTTCCGTCTTCTCCGGTCGCAAGAATGCGCTGTTATAGAGCTTCTCGTAAAGGAACTCCTTCACTTCCCGCCGCTCCGCGTCCGCTTCCGGGTTGAAAGCGGCCAACCGCTCCGGCCAGCGGCGAATGTCTTCCAGGGTGCGAATGCCGGCACTGCGGAGCCGCTCGCTTGTAGTTCCGATGAGGTCGGTAACCAGGCGGTCCAGCATGCGCTTGAGCGCCTCGTTGAACTTGAGCTTAGCGGGAGACTGCGGATAGCGGCGCTCCAGCTCGCGGTAGAAGCCGTCAAAAAGACGTACACGCCGGCGAATCTCATCGACGGTCAGCAGCTCGGCTTCGAGGCCATCGTCGAGGTCGGCCGTGTTGTAGGCGATCTCGTCGGTCAGGTCGATCAACTGCGCCTCGAGCGGCGGCCGCTGGTCGAGCAGGTAGTCCGCCAGCTCGGGATAGAGCGCCGGCTCGTAATCGCGCGAGTGCTTGATGATGCCTTCGCGGACCTCGAAGGTCAGGTTGAGTCCCGGGAAATTCAGGTAACGCGACTCGAAGCTCTCGACAATACGCAGCGCCTGCAGGTTGTGTTCGAAGCGTGCGCCGTGCCGTTGCATGGCGGCGTCGAGGGCGGCCTCGCCGGCGTGGCCGAAGGGGGGATGCCCGATGTCATGGGACAACGCCAGAGCTTCAGCCAGATCGGGATTAAGACGCAGGCGCAAGGCTATGGTGCGCGAAATCTGCGCCACTTCGATGGTATGGGTCAGGCGGGTGCGGAAGTGATCGGAGACGCGGCGGGTGAAAACCTGCGTCTTGTTTTCCAGGCGGCGGAAGGCGCGCGCATGAATAATGCGGTCGCGGTCGCGCTGGAAGGCGGATCGATAAGGATGTTCCGGCTCGGGATGGCGCCGCCCACGCGAGCACTGGACGGCATATTCGGCGAGCATGGCTAGAGTCTAGTGTCCGACGCAGCCGGTTGCAAGCGGCTGAGAGGCAGGATTCCATATTTGCGAAAGACGCGCAGATGTGGAGACCAGCGAAGAACTACCCCACTCAAGCCCGACAGACGGGCTTGAATGGGGCACCCGCGTGGATTTCCAATAAGAAAAGCGCCGCCGCAGCGGCGCTCTCCCGAATAGCGCAATCGGAGTCATTCCTTCTGCTGGGCCAGCCGGATCTTGGCGTTCTCCAGCTTCTTCTGCACCTTGGCGACCTCGGAGGCATCGACTTCCGCCGGGATTGCCCGGTTCCATTCCGCCAGCGAGCGCTCCCAGTGGGCCACGGCCATCTTCAGCCGGCCGGTCTTCTGGTAGACGTCGGCGAGGTGGTCGTGAATGGTGGGATCGTTGTTGATGCGATCGCTGGCTTTGCGCAGGTTCTCTTCCGCCAGCTCGAATTTGCCCATCTTGTAGTAGACCCAGCCGAGCGAGTCGAGGTAGGCCCCGTTTTGCGGGTCGATGGCGAGCGCGCGGCGAATGTAGCCGAGCGCCTCCTCCAGGCGGGTGCCGCGGTCGGCGAGCATGTAGCCGAGATAGTTGAGCGCCACGGCGTTGCGCGGATCCTCGGCCACGACCTTGCGAAAGGCCTCTTCCGCCTGATCGTATTTCTTCTGGCGCTCGTAAATGGAGCCGGTGACAAACAGGGTGTACGACTTGTCTTCCGGCTTGGTAGAGAGCTGCGCCGCTCGCCCGATGGCCTCCTGGGCGTCCTTCCAGCGCTTGAGGCGGCTGTACATCTGCGCCAGGGCGGTCCACACCTCGCGGTCCTCGGGGGCGCCGGTAAGCATAGCCTTGATGCCGGTGATGGCCATGTCTGGATGCCCCATGTCCGCCTGCTGGCCGAAGTAGACCAGCTTCAGCGAGCGGTCTTTGGGAAACTTCTTGGTGGCCTCTTCAGCCACGGCTGAGGCTTGCGACCACTGGCGGGCGTCGCGATAGGTCTCGATCAGTTGCTGGTAGCCGCGCGAGGCGCTTTCGTCGCCCAGGGCCACCATGCGGCGATACGTATCCACCGCCGATTGCGTCTTGCTCTGCTCGCGATAGACGGTCCCCAGCCTTTCCAGGAAGATGGAACGATTGTTCCGCTCTCCCGAGGAGTAGGTGCCGTCGGCCTTCTCCGTGCGCCGCAGCAGGTCCTGCAGGATCTGAACCGCATCGTCGAAGCGCCCCATGCTCTCGTAAACCACGGCCATGTTGTAGGGGACTTCAAAGGAATCCTCGACGATCGAGCGGGCCTTCTTCAGCACCGCCAGGGCTTCATCGTACTTGCCGTCGCGGCGGTAGATTTCGGCTATGCGCAGATAGCTTTGCGCATCCTGCGGATCGGCCTCGACGATCTGCTTGTACTGGTCGAGCGCGGCGTCGGTCTGATTGTCATTGAGCAGGTTCTGGGCCAGCCCGCGCATGGCATCCAGGTTGTCGTGGTCCGCCGATAACGCGCTGCGTATAAGACTGGACGGCCTTCTTGTAATCCTTCTTCTGCTCGTAGGTATAGCCCAGGGCAGCCCAGAGCTTGGAGCTGCGGCGCTTTTCCGGAACGCTCTCCAGAATAGTCAGCGCGTGCGTGAAGTCGCTCTCTTCGTTGTAGAGGTAAGCCAGGGTGGAGATGGCTTCTTCAGAGTCCGGCTGCAGTTTAACGGCGGTGCGGAACTCTTCTTCCGCCTTGGGCAAATCGTTGTTCAAGCGGTAGAGGCGGCCCAGGAGCAAACGGTCTTCCAGGCTCTTGGGATCGCGCTTGACGATTTCCTGATACTGCTCGATGGCGAGCGCCAGCATGCTCTGTGACTGCGCGCCGCTGCGCGTATCGCCCAGCGACCGCAGGTAGATGCGGCCGAGCAGACGGCGAGCTTCCAGGTTGTTGGGATCGCGCTTGAGAATTTCCTGCGCTTCGGTGACCGCATCGCGAATCCTGCCGGTCTTCAGATACAACTCAGCCAGCCCGGCATTGAGATATGCGGAGGAGGGGTCGTTTTGCAGAGCCAGCCGGAACTCCTCGACGGCGCGATTGGCGTAATCGGCCCGGCCGGTGATCGCCATCATCTCCTCGTACATGTGGGCGAGGGCGTAGTGATAGTAAGACTGCGCGCGGTCGACTTTGCCGGCATCCGGGTTCTCCGGATTGGCCTGCGGGACACCCGCACTCTCCTGCGGGCCTTGGGGAATGGCAACTGGCGGAGGGTTCATCACCCCGGGCGGGGAGTCCTGTTTCTGCGCCAGCATCCATGCCGAGCTGCCGAGAATCAGAGCAAGAGAGGCTATTTTTTTAAAGGTAATCATCACAAAACCAGCCGTGTAGGTTGGATGCACCCCAACCTCCGGAAGACCCGGTATTCCTCATTCTGGCTTCTATTCTATAGAGTTTCCGCGCCGACTGTCTTGAAGCCGGTCCCGGCCATTGCTATGCTGGGTTACCCACTGCGGGAAATTGATTTTAGTTCTTTGTTTCCGATTAGTTGAGACCTTCCTGAAGCGCAAAGGGCGCTGGGGTCTAGAGCGGCTCAGCCGCAAAGCGGGCGATCAGAGAATCCACTCCCGATTCTTGGGCCATCGCTCTCGATTACCCGTAAGTTACGATATTACTTCCGGTTTGGACCACGACAGTTGAGTGTGCAAGGAGAAACAATGCAGAAGCGCAAACTTGGAAAAAGCACTCTGGAAGTCTCGGCCATCGGGCTCGGCTGCATGGGAATGAGTTTTGGCTACGGCCCGGCAGGGGACAAGAAGGAGATGATCTCAGTAATTCGGTCGGCGGTCGAACGCGGCGTCACGTTCTTCGATACCGCCGAAGTCTATGGGCCGTTAACGAACGAAGAACTCGTGGGCGAAGCTCTCGCTCCGTTCCGTGGCAAGGTGGTCATAGCCACCAAGTTCGGATTCGAACTCGACCCCAACGGGGGACCGCGGTGGGTTGGCCTGAACAGCCGGCCAGAGCGCATCAAGGAGGTCGCCGAAGGCTCGCTCACGCGGCTCAAGGTCGATGCCATCGATCTGTTTTATCAACACCGCGTTGATCCGGATGTACCGATCGAAGACGTAGCGGGAGCGGTTAAGGACCTGATTGGGCAAGGCAAGGTCAAGCACTTCGGCCTTTCCGAGGCAGGCGCAAAGACGATCCGCCGTGCGCACGCAGTCCAGCCGGTCACCGCGCGTGCAAAGTGAATACTCACTTTGGACCAGAGGCCCCGAGAAGGAAGTGCTGCCGACGCTCGCGGAACTGGGGATCGGCTTCGTTCCATACAGTCCCCTGGGCAAGGGCTTCCTGACTGGAAAGATCAACGAAAGCACCGCCTTCGACAGTTCCGACTTCCGCAACATCCTCCCTCGCTTTACGCCGGAGGCTCGCAAGGCGAATCAGGCCTTGATTGATCTGCTGGGCAAGATCGCGGAGCGAAAGAAGGCAACCCCTGCTCAGATAGCCCTTGCCTGGCTGCTCGCGCAAAAGCCGTGGATTGTTCCAATTCCCGGCACGACGAAGCTAAATCGTCTGGAAGAGAACATCGGTGCGGCCGCAGTCGAACTTACTTCTGCCGATCTTCGTGAGATCGAAAGCGCTTCTTCAAAGATCAAGGTGGAGGGGGCCCGGTACCCGGAGAAGCTGGAGCAAATGACGGGCCTCTGAGCGACAAAAAGGCTCGAATCCATTACTGATAAAGGACACGTTCCATGAGCAAGAACATCGCAGGAAAAGTCGTCGTCATTACGGGCGCGAGCAGCGGGTTGGGCGAGGCAACCGCGCGGCTTCTCTCCGCACAAGGCGCAAGCGTTGTGCTGGGGGCACGGCGCGCCGATCGCCTCAAGTCATTAGCAGACGAGTTGACCGGCCGAGGCGGCAAGGCACTTGCCGTAACTACAGACGTCACCCGCTGTGATCAGGTGAAGAAATTGGTCGATGCAGCCGTGCAGGCGTTCGGGTGCATCGATGTCATCATCAACAACGCCGGGCTGATGCCGTAGTTCGCCGCTCGAACGCCTCAAGATCGACGACTGGGATCGGATGATCGATGTCAACATTAAAGGCGTGCTGTACGGCATTGCCGCGGCGCTGCCGTATATGAAGCAGCGGAAAGCGGGTCACATCATCAATGTCTCGTCGGTGGCAGGCCACAAGGTCCGGGCCGGCGGCGCAGTCTATGCGGCGACCAAGCATGCCGTGCTGGCTCTCTCCGAAGGGCTGCGCCTGGAAGTGAAGCCTTACAACATTCGCACGACGGTGATTTCGCCGGGCGCGGTGGCCAGCGAACTGGCGGATAGCGTGACCGAGCCGGACATCGCCGAGAAGATGCGCAAAGTCTACGAGATGGCAATTCCTGCCGAATCGTTCGCGCAGGCCGTCGCCTTCGCCATGAGCCAGCCGGAGGATGTAGACGTGAACGAAATCCTCTTCCGGCCCACGCGCCAGGAGCTGTAACACGACGGAGAGCAGCGTGCGAGCTGGAATTCTGGTTTGTGGGCTGATGGTCGGCGAACTCGGGATAATCTTTGCGCGTGCCGTCACCCTGCAACAGGCCGCTGAATAAAAAGGCACTCAATGGAGGAATGCAAGATATGGATATCCAAAGATGCGGATCACAGCCTTCCAGCAAGAGATCGGCCGAGTATTTTACCGGCACCGTGCGCCTCGACCCTCTTTTCCAGGCAAAAGACCCGGCCCGCGTGGTCGGTGGCAGTGTTACGTTCGAGCCTGGCGCTCGGACAGCATGGCACACCCACCCGCTGGGCCAGCACCTGATCGTGACTTTTGGCTGCGGCCGCGTGCAGCGCTGGGGCGGCCCGATCGAGGAAATTCGGCCCGGAGACGTGGTCTGGATTCCGCCGGGCGAGAAGCATTGGCATGGCGCCACGCCAACAACGGCCATGACGCACATCGCCATTCAGGAACAGCTCGACGGCAAGACCGCCGACTGGATGGAACACGTCAGCGAGGAGCAGTACAACGGGTAATCGCCCGCTTACGGCAAAACCAGGGATGTTATAGACCTTCAAGTTCTGCTTACCGTCGCCGCTCCCTGGTGGTCGCGGCGACTGGAACGTTCCGCTTCGGTATACACCATCCCTGGTTTTGCTCTAGCGATGGCCTCTTATCAAAGAGAAGAAACACACCGCGCGCGGCAACGGTTCAGAATCCCGGGACGGATTGCAGAATGCGCACCTTCCAACTGTTTTCGCCGGGCGACATCAGGGCGATGTAATAGAGGGTCGCCTGCTCGCTGTGCACGACCTTGGAGCCGTCCAGCAACTGGATTTCAAGCCTGACGGTGTCGTGCATCTCGATAGCCGAGCCATCGATCGAGTAGAAGGCTACCTGCACCTTGTGCCCGCGGTCTATATAGCGCCGCTTGAGCCCGTTGCTGGCCTGGTTGTTGATGGCTTGCGTCAACTTATCTTTGGCGATTCCTACGAAGGCCGCGTTGAGCAGTCCCGGACGGTTCTCTTCCATGGCCTGGGCCAGCGTCCGCCAGGCTAGCCCATAATCCCGCTGCAAGGCCGCCGTGGTGGTCTCTTCCACCTCTCGTGGCTGCGCGTGGGCGGCGTCGATAGTCACGGAAAAACCGGTTTCAGCGGCCTGGAGCGACAGCCAAAGCGGGGCGTCGAGCAGCATCAGCAGTAGTGCCACCATCCAGAACTTCCAGCTTAGCCGCATTAACGTCCTCCCCAGCGGATCTCGTTGCCCACGACAACGCCGGCCGCGACGGAAATGTTCGCCTGGTCGGAGGCGGGCAGTTCAGCCTGGGCTGTGCCGCGCTTGATGCGGGCATCGACGGTGTTGCGCCCGCTGCTGTCGACGGAGGTGAAGGTAACGATCGTGCCGTCGGGAACCGGGTTGCCGGCGCAATCATGGATGGGATCGGTCTGTACCAGAATCGTGCCGCGCTGGCCACGCTGCGCATGCATACGGATGTTGCAGGGTTCGCTGGCTACCTCCTGCACCACGCGCCGCACCGAGGCGTCTCCGGAGCTGACTACGAACTGCGCCGCTCCTGCCCGCTTGCTGGAGTCCAGGCGGGTCCAGGCAACGCCGTCGCGCGAGGTGGCGGAGCGCCGCACATCGGGCGCGCCCGCGACCGCGAGGCTAAAGGTTACTGGTTGCGGGGAGAACACGAGGTTCTGGTTGCGGTCGAGCACGAAGACGGTACCGCTGACCACGTCCGCTTTGGCCGCCGGCACACGAGAGGGCCGGGCAAGGAAGGCCATATTGGACACCGCTCCCGGAGCGGCAAAGAAGGTCGCCGAGTCATGACCGAGCACCAGCACGTAGCGCCCCGCGGCGGGCACTTCGCCGGCCTCGATCTTGATGGGAGCTCCCAGCTTGACGGAGCGTTTCACGGCCGTCGCCGGTCCGAAAAGATAGAAAGTCGCAGAACCGCTGCCGCTGCTCTGGACGGAAAACTCCTGCCCCGCCACGACGTGCTCCGGAAGCTGCAACGTGGCTGCCGCCAGCCAGCACGAGGACGCGAAGAGAAGCGCGAGCAGCGATACTATTCTTCGCATTTACTGCCTCCTGGCGTTGCTGGCGTTCAGGCTGTACTGGTTCACGGTTACGCGGTAGCTGTGGACCGCATCCACCAGGCCGCCGCTCAACTCAACCGTGAACGGGACAGGAGTCAGCGGGACCAGGGCGTCATTTACATAGGCATCCGATACCCAGATTACGCGCCCGGCGTTGTCGTAATAGGTGGCGAGCACGTGCGGGATATTGACGGTCTGGCCGCTCTGGTTGATGAGCTCACCTTTCAGGACCGGGTGTCCGCGCGCGTCCTTCTCCAGGCGCTGGTGGAGCACTCCGATAACCGGGTCGGCGGCGGCCGGCACCAGCAGCGAGGTCGGCTGCATGCGGACGGACTTGACGCTGGCGCGCTTGATCCCGGGAAAATCGATACGGAAGGGCGAAACTTCCTTGGGCAAGAGCGTATGCGACATCTTGTCGAAGCTTTCTTCCTGCCCCAGGACTTTGCCGTTCTTGTCGAGCAGTGTGGCGCTGACCGTAACGAAGCCGGGTACCGTATCCTCGTTGACGATCTCGCCGAGGATTATGGTCGCGCCGTTCTGCTCGATGGCATTCATGGAGACGATCCGCACGCGCGGCGGATCGACGTTCTGCGCGCCCCAATCGTCGTCTACACCGCGGGTAAGGATGTCCCAGCGAAGATAGTTCACGGGAATGACCTGCGGCGGAACCTTGGGCTGCTTGGCCACCGGCCAGAGGACCTTCCAGCTGTTGTCTTCGCGCAACACCTGCAGGTCGCGCGTCTCGTAAATGGCGCCCACGGCTGAGGCCCACTGCAGGGTGGCGCGGACCGTGGCCTGCTGATCGTTCTCGCGCAGAAC
Organism: uncultured Acidobacteriota bacterium; assembly: GCA_963791145.1. Taxonomy (GTDB): domain Bacteria; phylum Acidobacteriota; class Terriglobia; order Terriglobales; family Acidobacteriaceae; genus CAWBRT01. The sequence continues at coordinate 264,283 of CAWBRT010000003.1, forward strand.
TTTGGCTTCAATTTTCTGCAGCGTTGAGTAGGTGCGCAGCGAGCCGTTGCTGCCCCGCTGGTTGCGGGCAAAGGAGTCGTAGTCGACGTCGCTCTGCCTGGCAACGTAAGAGTAAGCACCGCGCATGTCGCGCACCTTGACATGGCCGAGCAGCGATTCCACCGCTCCCACCGGCGTAGTGGCGGGAGCCAGGGTGGAGGTATGGATAGTACCGGCCGCAACCAGCGCAGCGGCCACCAGGACCAGCAGAATTGGCAGAATGCGTTTCATCTACTTGGCCTCCCGCAAAGCGACTTCCGCCGTTGCTACGGCCGGGAATCGCAAGGCCGGCTGGACGCGCCGCCGGTCCGGCAACAGCAGAATAGCGAAGGACAGAATCCCCATGCTGATGGGCAGAATGCCCCAAAGCACGCACTGCCAGCGCGGTGGGACCCAGCCGCCGAAGTCGAGCTTGCGGGCCGGAGGAACGTCATCCTTGGTCCACAGCGTCACCAGGCCGTCGTCATAGGTTTCCGCCTGCCGCCAGCCGGCGAAGGCCAGCAGCGGTTCGTAGTAGCGGTCGCGAACAAAGATGTAACGCAATCCATACTGGCTGGCGTGCTTGAGCACGGCCCGCAAGGCTTCCATTCCGGGAGTGCCGAAATACTTGGAGGCATGCAATTGCGCTGCGCCATTGGCGGTCATCTCCGGCAGCAGGCGGGCGGCATTGTAGTCGCCGTCGACGCTATCGGCGTTGGTCAACCTCGACAACCTGGCGAACTGGTTGCCGAAGCCTAAGGTAATGTAGCGGAACTTGGAGTGGTCGTCGCGATTGAGGAAGCTCACTATCGGATTCAGATCGAAGACGCCGGAGTTGATGGGACTGAAGTTCACCCAACCGACGGCAGCACCGCAACTGGCAACGGCGGCGATCCAAAGGCCGATCAGGGCTTTGCGCTGGTAACGCTCGAGCAGCCAGTCAGCCATCAGGCCGACGAAAGGCAGCGCCATCAGCCCCGCCCAGAAGGTAAAGCGCTCGTAAGTAAGGATGTAGAAGGCGCGGCCCAGCAGCCATTTGCCAATGGGGGTGGTTCCGCCCAGTCCAAGCAGGGTGGTGAGATACCAACCGAAAAGCAGGGGACGCAACCGGCGTTCGGCCGAACCCTTAATAAGAATGTATGGGATCGCCAGCAGAAGCGCGCCCATCGGGATCAGCCAGAAGTTGGCGCCGCTGTGCGCGACCAGGAGGTAGTTGTCGCGGCTGGGGTGCGGAATCGGTATTTCCAGAATCGGGTTGTGACGCAGTCCTATGAAGTACGGCAGCAGCACCACGAGCGAGCCGAAGGCGTTCAGAACGGCAAAGATCAGCGCCCGCGAGGCAATGCCGCCGGCCGAGGCATTCGCCTCCTGCTTGCGGTCGAGCCAAGGACAGCCAGAAGACGGGCAGGGCGAACAGCACGGCGCCGAACAGGAAGGTGACGTGGTGCGTAGCGGCCGCGGCCAGGCTCAGGATTACGCCCTTCACCAGATCCTCAAAGCGCGCTATCCGGTTCCAACTATAAAAGAAGGGGAGGGCATTGAGGGTGAGCGCTGCCGCGGCGGTGGTGGGCAACTGGCCGGACTGGTAGACCAGCAGCGCCAGCGATCCCAGAAAGACCGAGGCCACCCCGGCGTAACTGGCCTGCCGTTCGTCCACCCACAGGCAGGCGTAGCGAAAAACTCCCACCGTCAGCAGCAGCACGAAGAGCAACTGCACCATCATGTAGGCCATGGTCATGCCCATCAGGTGAGAGAACAGGGCAATCATCTGGTGCGCCAAAGGCGGATAGGTGGTCTGGGAAAAGCCGGCGAACCACTTTTCGTTCCAGGGATTGAACCAGCTCTTGGCGTAATGAGACGCAAAGAAAAGGTGGGTATTGGCGTCGTAGGAATTCGCCGGCAACTGCAGCAACAGTAATGGTCCATGCACTGCCAGGGCCAGCAGAACAATTGCGATCAGCGGAATGGGACGCCGCGCAGCGGCCGTTGCGGACTTCTGGATCAAGGGGGGAACCTCCCTGCGTTGCTTCAGCAGTTTGGATTCGGGCAAGGAGACGATGGTTTGCTTGTGAGTACTCGAATTCCCACTCCCGCCCGGCGGTACATTCTTCCCGCGCCCAACCGGCCCCCACCTCCGTGCGTTGCCGGAATCCAGACTCAGAGACGGCAACGGAGGCGGCCGGGCCCGCGGCGAAGCCGGGAGGTGATCGGAAATTCTGCCCTAGTCAGAGCTCCCGAACAGCCGTTCTTCCCTGAAATGCATCGGAGTTGAGAGTAGCTTGCGACTTCTCCGCGAACGCAAAAGGCAGAGTGGTTCCGTGAAGAAAAGTCTGAGTCTTGTGGCGTTCTTTTGCCTGCTGGCAGGCAACGCCGTGATTTCTGCTTCCGCGCAAACGTTCGAGCTCGGCGGCGGCAACGACAAGCCGGCCACGGCTCCGGCGGCAGGCGGAAGCAAGAAGAGCGTCAAGCCCGAGCAAGCGGCGAGCGGCCAGATCGGCTGGGGCAGCAGCATCGAAGTTGGACGCCTGGCGAGGGCCGCCAGCGACGCGCTGAAGCGCGGCAATCCGGCGGCTGCCGCCGATTTCGCCTCCCGGGCCGTTAAGGCCGCCCCCCAAGATTACAAGCTGTGGTTTCTGCTGGGCTACACCTCCCGCCTGGCGGGACGATTCGACCAGTCTTTGCAGGCCTACGAAGAGGGCCTGAAGAAGCAGCCCGGTTCGCTCGACGGGCTGTCCGGCATGGCGCAGACCTATGCCCGCATGGGACGGATCGACGAGGCGAAGAAGTTGCTGATGCAGGTGATCAACGCCGACCCGCGGCGGGTGAACGATCTGCTGCTAGGCGGCGAGATGCTGATTCGCGCCAAGCAGACGCAGGAGGGAATCAACCTGCTGGCGCGCGCCGAAGCCATTCGCCCCTCCTCGCACGCCGAAGTCATGATGGCTGTCGCCTACATGAAGCTGAAACAGCCGGACAGGGCGCGGGAGCTGCTCGACATGGCCAAGCGGCGCGATCCACGTAATCCCGCTGTGTTTCGCGCCGTGGCCAACTATTATCGCGAGCAGCACGATTACCAGGCCGCCATTGCAACCTTGAAGAGCGCGCCGGTCGCCAATGCCGATGTTCTGGCCGATCTCGCCTACAGTTATGAATTGAACGGCGACAAACGGGAAGCCGCCGAGTCCTACAGCAAAGCGGCTAAGCTCAGCCCCCGGCAGATCGGGCTGCAACTGAGCTCTGCCGCCGCTTACATGCGGCTCGGCGATCTGGTCAAGGCGCGAGATTACCTTGGCCGCGCCGAGCAGCTTGACGCCAATCATTACCGCCTGCACGCCTTGCGCGCGCAGCTGGCCCGCAGCGAAGAGCGCACTGGCGACGCCATCCGCGAATACAAGGCCGCCATCGCCGCCCTGGGCAGCGGAACATCACCGGAAGGGCAGCTCTACCCGGTTCTGCTGCGGCTCAACCTTGCCCAGTTGTATCGCGAGTCGGGCGACGCAGCCAACGCCCATCGCACGATCACCGCCGCCGAGCAGATGGTAGAGCAGCTTCACATCGAAGGCACCGGGCGCGCCGAATTCCTGCGGGTGCGGGCCTCCATTCGGACCGCCGACCAGGACTACAAGGGCGCCGAGGCCGATCTTCAGGAAGCGGCCAAGATCGACCCGGACAACCTCAATACCACCCTGCAATACGCTGCCTTACTGTGGAAGATGGACCGCAAGAAGGAGTCCCGGGCGGTCTACACGGGGATCCTCCAGAAAGATCCGAGAAACCGGCTGGCCATGGAGGGCCTCGGATACCTGGCCCGCGATGAAGGCGACAGCAAGGCCGCCGAGCACTTCTTCACCATGTACGCCCGCGAGTATCCGGATGAGTTCGCTCCTTATCTTGAACTCGGCGATCTCTATACGGCGACGCGTGACTTTGGACTGGCGCAGGCGAACTACCTGAAGGCGCACAAACTGGCGCCGAGCAACGCGATCATCATCGCCAATGGCGCCAACGCCGCGATCGAGTCGCGGCAGCTCCCGCTGGCCGGCGAGTGGCTGGCACGCGCCCGGGGCAAGGCGCTGGATGATCCGCGGGTAATGCGCGAGCGGGAGCGTTACCTGTTCCACACCGGCAAATACCTGGAGTCCGCACAGGTGGGATACAAGGTGCTGGAGAAGATGCCCAAGGACCGGAACGCCTCGGTCTATCTGGCATACGCTCTCTATAACCTGGGCCGCTTCGATGACGTGTTCACCCTGGTCGGACGCTACGAGAGCATTCTGCCGAAGGAAGCCAACTTCCCCCTGATGATGGGCCACGTGCACAAGCAGAGCGGACTGCTGGCCGAAGCCAACGAGGATTACACGCGCGCCATCGCGCGCGATCCGCGCATGGTGGACGCCTACGTCAACCGCGGCTACGTGCGTAACGACATGCAGGACGCCACGCACGCGGTCGAGGATTTCCAGGCGGCGCTGAAGCTGGCGCCCAACAACGGCGTGGCGCATCTCGGCCTGGCCTTTTCGCAGTTGCAGTTGCACCACGGGCGGATTGCGCTGGAGCAGGTGGAGCTGGCGGAGAAGCAACTGGGCGAGTCCGGAGCCACGCATCTGGCGCGCGCCACCTCGTACCGCCAGCAGCGCCTGATGCGGCAGGCCGAGGGTGAATACCGGCTGGCGATGAAGTTCGCCCCTGATGACCTGAAGCTGCACCTGGCCCTGGCCGATACCCAGGACCGCCAGCGTCACTATAGTGAGTCCATTCAGACCCTCAACGATGCACTGCGCGTCTCGCCCGACGACCCGCTGATTTATGCCTCCCTGGCGCACGCTTATGCGCACCTGCACGACCGCGAGCAAACACTTCGCTACATAGCAGCGGCCGAAAAACTGAGCCCGGATCAGTCGGCCATCCTGCTGAACACCGGCGACGCGATGCTGACCCTGGGGGACCACAAGGGCGCGCTGGACCGCTTCTTCCACGCCCTGCAGGCGCCGGACGGCAACCGCGTGGAGGCCCGGCTGGCGATTGCCAAGCTGTTTGAGCGCGAGCGCAAATTCAACGACGCCCGCCAGCAGATAGCTCTGGCCTTCGCCGAGTCGCGCGTCGGCGACGCCGAGCCGGTTTCGGCCGACAACCTAGTCGAAGCCGCCAACACCTTGCTGGCGATGAACGATTTTGATTTAGCGGCCAAGTATTTCCAGCGCGCCAAGGCCGCCGGCGCGGCTGATGAGGTGGTTGCGCTGGGCATCGCCAACACCTTCCTGGCGCAGGGAGACTCGCGCCAGGCACAGGCGGCGTTGAGCAGCCTGGGGAACCTGGATGCGCTCAAGGACAACTACGATTATGCGCTGGCTCTGGGCAATATCTATCGCCAGCAGCACGACAGCAGCCGGGCCATGCTGGCCTTTGCGCGCGCCAATGAGCTGGGCGGCGGAGACGAGATTGCTCAACGCGCCATGCAGGAATCGGCAGCGCAACTCGGGCTTCCGCTCACCCGCAAGCTCAGCTACAGCACCGATTTCGATATGCATGCGCTGATCGACGATCAGACCATCTTCAATCTCGATCGCCAGGCGCTGGGCGCGGGCCCGGGTCAGCTTCCTCAGCCGCGCAACTCGCTGGAAACCATCTGGACCAACGCCTTCCAATATCAGCAGCCGGGCCTGCCGCTGATCAGCGGCCATTTCCAGATCCGCAACGCGCGCGGTCAATTCGCTTTCCCGACCGAATCACTGGTATTCAACCGCGACACCTACGACTACAACTTCAACGGCGCGGTGAACCCGATCGTGCACCTGGGCCGGAATACGATTGCCTTCAACACCGGAGTGCAGTTCACCGTGCGGCGCGATAAGGAAACGCCGACCCAGATGAACCAGAACCTGGTTCGCGAGTTCGTTTACTTCTCATCGAACTCGGTCAAGAACTGGATTTCGCTTCAGGGAAGCGCCTTTCACGAGGCCGGTCCGTTCCAGCTCCAGCAGCTCAGCTCGACGGAAAAAGGCGCCCGTCTCCAATTCACGGTTGGTCGGCCCTGGGGAAGCACGCACCTGATTACGGGCTACTCGGTTCGCGACCTGCAGTTCGATCCCATCGGCAAGGAGTTCTTCTCCACGAGCATGATGGGAGGACTGCAGCACCAGTTCGGCAAGAAGCTCAAGGTGTCCGTCCTGGCCGACTATGTCCGCTCCTGGCGCTCGGAGCCGGCCAGCCTGAATCCCGGCGGTCCCAACACGTTCATCGCCCAGGCGCTGCGTCCGGCCACCGAGATTCAGTACAAGGCCAACAACCGCTGGAGCGCCGAGGGCAGTTTTACCTTCTCGCGGGGCGAAGGTTTTCACTCCTATGACAACGTGCAGAACTCTTTCTTCATCTCTTATACGAAACCATTCCGCCGCTCGATGGAAGATGGGAGCGGCTCTGTTCCCGTGGAGTATCCGATCCGATTCTCCTTCGGGATTGAAACTGCGGATTACTTCAATTTTACTGGCAACGGTCAGACCGTCATTCGGCCATTGGTGCGTTTGACCGTGTTTTGAAGCCAGGGGGCCCCGATGAAGATCTGTTTGGTGAGTGCATTCCCGCCCAGCCGGCGAGGACTCAATGAATACGGGTATCACATCGCCAGGGAGTTGCAGCAGGACCCGTTGATCAGCCTTACGGTGCTGGCGGACAAGCTCGACCCGCCGCCCACGGAACTCCGGGAATTCAACGTTTTGCGATGCTGGTCCTTCGATAGCCTCTCCAACCCAGTTCAGCTATGCAAGACGGTTCGCGAACTTAAGCCGGACGTGGTGTGGTTCAACCTGCTGTTTTCCACCTTCGGCGGCAATCCGGTCGCGGCCTTTGCCGGCCTTACTACTCCGGCCATGATGCGGCTCTCCGGCTGCTTCACCCACGTGACGCTGCATCACCTGATGGACAACGTTGACTTGGGGCACGCGGGAGTGAGCCATCCGCGTCTCTACCGCGCGGCAGGAAACCTGGCGACCCGGGCGCTGCTGATGTCCAATTCGGTTTCCGTGCTGCTGCCCGCCTACCGCCGCACCCTGATCGAAAAGTACGGCGGAGAGAATGTCCATTTTCGCGCGCACGGCATTCTTTCAGCCAGGCCCGAGGCGCCCGACTTCAGCCTGCGCGGCAATCCCCATCACCGCATCCTGGCCTTCGGCAAATGGGGGACCTACAAGCGGCTGGAGATGCTCATCGAATCCTTCGCCGAGGTGCAGCGGCGCATCCCAGAGGCGCGGCTGATTGTTGCCGGCGGGAATCACCCTAAGACACCGGGATACGTGGAGTCGGTGGCGGCGCGATTCAGCGACAACCCCTATATCACCTTCACCGGCTACGCGGCGGAAGAGGAAATTCCCGACCTGTTTCGTACCGCCTCGGTCATGGTGATGCCCTACTCCTCGGCCACCGGTTCCAGCGGAGTGGCGCATCTGGCCTGCGAATACGGCCTACCCATCGTGTGCGCAGACATCCCGGATTTCCGCGAGATGGCCGACGACGAAAGTCTGGCCATCCAGTTTTACAAAACCGGGAGTACGGACAGCCTGACCGAGTGTCTTTGCAATCTAATCTGCGACAGTCCGCTGGCTCGCGAGATGGCGGAGCAGAATTTTTCCGCAGCTCTACGCATGACCATGCCGCAGATAATTCGGCAATACTTGCGCTCCTTCGATGTTCGCAAGCGCCAGCGGGACCTGCAGCCGATAGCACGATTTCGCCGAATACCTGGATGGGTGCCATCACGCTCGGCTCTCTTCCGCGCTGCTACTCCGAGGTGGGCACCATGGATGTAAGGGCTATCGTTCTGATCGGGGGTCGGCCGGAAAGCTCGCGGGCCCAACTCGGCGGCGTGCCGCTGGCGATGCTGGACATGCTGGGGGCCAGCATGCTGAACCGGGTGACTCAGCGCATGCGGCAGCAGGGCGTGGGGGCAACCGCCGTGCTGTCGGAATTCGACCCGTTTCACGAGCGCGCTCTCAACCGCGAGGTCTGCTGGTACAAGGCGAACCGGGAGCAGCTTTGGCGTTACGCCGAAGCCCTGTTCAACGACTTTGCCCAGAGCGGGGCCGAGCTGATCCTGGTGATGCGCCTGGGGCCCTATATCAATCTCGATTTCGAACGTCTTTTTGAGTTCCACCTCGACCGCCACAGCCGCGTCACGCAGGCGCGCGGCAGCTCCGGTAAGCTGCTCGACCTGCTGGCGGTCAGCGCTTCGCGGCGCAACGACGCCGCTTTCATGTTTCGCAACATGTTGACCGGCTTTCGCACGCCGCCGGAGATCTACGACGCTCCCGGTTACGAGAATCCGCTGGAGACGCCGGCCGATCTGCGGCTTCTCGCCGTGGACACCCTGGCCGAAAAGAGCGGATTGATGCCTCTGGGGCGGGAGCTCAAGCCGGGTGTATGGATCGGGCCGAACGCCCGCCTCGACAGCCGGGCGCGCGTGCTGGCGCCGGCCTACATCGGAGCGCACGCCCGCGTCCGCAACATGGCGGTGATTACCCGCGGAAGCGTCATCGAACGCCACTGCCATGTCGACTGCGGCACGGTGATCGAGGACTCCACGATTTTGCCTTTCAGCCAGATCGGCGCCGGTCTCGACGTCAGTTATTCCGTTGTCGGCTTTCGCCGGATTGCCCACCTGCGGCAGCGGGTTGAAGTCGAAATCAGCGACGAACGGCTGATCGGCATGGCCTCCACCAGCGCGCCGGTTCGGGCGTTGCACGAGATGCTGAGCCTGGCGGCAGGCATACCCAGGGCTCTACTGTCGAGCTTGCGCGCCAAGCATCAGGAAATTCCGGTTACCCTACCCGAGGCGATTCAGGCCCCTTCGCCTGCCCTCTCGGGCGCGACCCTCGAGCATCAGGATCGCGCAGACCGTCATTTTGCACCCGAGTTAATGGCAGCGAGGAGATATGGAAACGAGTAGACCCGTAGTCGTGAAGCGTGTTCCCGAACGCCTGGATATGACGGAAGCACGCCGGTTCCTGCAGTCGGTGGAACCGATCCTGCGCCGGGACCGCCCGCAGCTTGTCTTTGACTTGTCCAACGTGCGGCGCCTGGATTCAGCGGGCGTCGATATGCTGCTGCGCTGCATGAGCGAGGCCATGAAGCACGATGGCGACGTCAAGCTCGCCGCCCCGTCGCCGGAGGCCCTGGTGGTGCTGGAGCTGACGCGGACCGGCCGCCTGTTCGAGATCTACGAGAATGCCACCGACGCGGCGCGCAGCTACAGCAGCTTCCTGCCCAACGTTCTGCGGCAGTTCGCCGCTCCTGACCACTCCACCATCGTGTTCCCCAGTCAGGCTCCCAAGCCCACGGTGGCAAAAGAGGATAAGGATGCAGCATGAGCGCCAAGCAGCAGGCATGGTCAGGCCGGACCAAGGGACCCTCAATATAGGCGCGAGGGTTTTCAATTTCCCGCGGCAACGGACGCTGTGGGCCGGCAGCGTCATCATGCTGGTCGGCTCCGGTTTCGTCAGCCTGAGCAATTTCGGCTACAACATCGGGGTCGCCCACCTTCTGGGGCCGGGGGATTTCGGCCATGCGGCAGCGGCCGTAACGTTGCTCATGCTGGCCTCCTGCATCAACCTGGCCTTTCAACTGGTCACCGCCAAGCTGATCGCGCGCAACCAGGACGGCGGACGGGCGGTGGGCTATCGCGCGCTGACATTGCAGTCCTGGGGCGTCGGGGTGACCCTCAGCCTGGTACTGCTAGTCCTGAGCGGCAGTATTACGGCCTATCTGCGGCTGCCGACCCCACATATCATCCAGGTGCTCGCTTTGGGGATGCTGTTCTACATCCCCTTGGGCGTACGCCGCGGAGGCATGCAAGGCACCTGCCGGTTCTTCCTTCTCGCCGCGAACCTGTCGCTGGAGGCCGTGGTCAAGCTGGTCGCGGCGTTCGTCTTCATCGTGTACCTGGATGCCGGAGTCATGGGAGCGGTCGGCGCCATCGCCCTTTCCGTGTGCGCGGCCTATTTCATGCCGGGAGGCGCCCCAGACCTGCGCGACGAACCGGGCCCCGGGCGGATGGCGTCTTTCAGCGAAGGCATGCAGGCCATCATCTTCTTTGTCGGGCAGGTCATTATCAACAACGTCGACATCCTGATGGTGAAACACTATTTCACGGCGCCGGAAGCCGGCCTTTATGCCGCCGTGGCGCTGGTAGGGCGGCTGCTCTATTTCGCCACCTGGTCGGTAACGAGCGCCATGTTTCCGGTAGCGGCAGGCGCGCGCGTTGAGAAGGAAAGCCGCAAAACCATCGTCGTGCCGCTGTGCTTCATTGTCGGCCTCTCCGCTTTGTTTATCTCCATCGTGGCCGGCTTCCCTCATGTCGTGATACGCATTTTGTTCGGCAGCGGATTCCACCACGAAGGACTGCAAATTTTGTTGACGATGAATGCCGTCGCGACCGGGACCTACGCCTTGAGCGTAGCGCTGATCACCTACGAAATGTCGCGCCGGATCGCCAACACCGCCTGGCTGCAACTGGCGGTCAGCATTTTGCTGATGGCGGGCATCGCGGGGTTCCACAGCTCTTTGCTGCAAGTCATCCTCGTGCAGCAGATTCTGCGCCTGGCGCTGCTGCTGGCGGTTTCTATTCCGTTTTTTGTCCGGCGCAAAGCCGTTGTTGCGGAGGCTGCATGAGGAAGCTACGGCCGGTCCGTGAACCGGAGGTCATAGCCGAGTTCCTGCGTAACGAGTTTTACCAGGACGAGTTTCACCGCGACCGGCAGCGGTTTGAGCATCTTGTGCTGCACGCCGACGTCACCAACGAGAGCGAGAACGCATTGCGCCGGGCGCTGCTGTTCCGCCGCCGCGGCCACATGTGGCGCGAACTCCCGCCCGACACTCAATGGTGGGATGTGGAGATCGAGAACAGCGACCTGGGCCTGATCCATGTTTTCCCCCGCGCTCAATGGCGCCAGTTGGCCAGCAACAGCTTCCAGTTGCGGGACATCGTGGATGGCATCCGGGGCAAGAGGTTTTCCGACGGCGCGCGTGATTTTATCGCTAAAGTGCAGGCCCTTAGCTACCGGCTTCGCATCGAAGAAGTTAGCAGTTCCGTGCTGCTGATCGGGGTGGATGAGCGCAGGCCGCTGACCATCCTGGAAGGCAATCACCGCCTCACGGCGGCTTTGTTGGCGGACGAAAACGTCCTGCGCACCCGCTTCCGGGTGCTGGCGGGCTTTTCACCCCGCATGACGGAATCGTGCTGGTACCAGACGAATCTGCGGAACCTGTGGCGCTACGGCAAGAACCGGCTGAAGCACCTGGTGTACGACAAGGAAGCCGACGTGGAGCGCGTGCTGCGCGGTGAAGTCGAGCCCGCCCGCACACTGGAGAAAACCGTCTCGGCGCAAAATCCAGTGGCGGGATCGAAGTGACGTTTGGCTCAGCAGGCGCACGGGTTGAAACCGGCTCTTAACTGAGCTTTCGGCCGGGCGCCGGATTCCTTTATCGGATAGCAGAAGAACTGCGGATAGACGCTGCGGGGCCGCGCCGCTCATAGGAGTGCTTTATGAACATGCAAATGGCCATCAGCAAGGCCCTGATTCTCACCGTGGCGCTGGCGTTTGGCGGTGCATCCGAACTGGCGCAAGCGCAGCAGGCGGGAGCGCCGGAGAGTGAACCAGCGCCGGTCATCAACGGGACTACGGTTAATCCGTCGGAGGGCCCGCTGACTCCGCTCCCGGCTGCGCCGGAGCCGCAGCAGCCAGCATCCGCACCTTCGCCCACAGCCAGCCCCTCGACGCAAGCTGCTCCTTCGACGCAAATGGAGCGGGGAGAATCCGTCAGCCAGGAGCCACTGGGCACGGCAGCCGCCGAGGAGGTGCCCACCAGCGGCGGCGGGGCATCGCGCCCTGCCGGTACGGCGATAGCTCCGGCTAAGCAACACCAGATGCGCTCGCTGTTTCTCAAGCTGGGAGCTGTAGCCGCCGCCGGCGTGGCAATCGGAACCGTCGCGGCGCTGTCGAAGGGCACCTCCAGCGCTCCCTCGAACGGAACGCGGACGGCTGCTGCCGCCGCCTTCTCCATCCGCCGGTAAACAGTTTTGCAAGAGCTTCGCCACAGGGAACGAACCATGACCGCGGAAGAAAACGCGCTGGCGGATATCGCCTCCGCCAAGCCTGAGAAGCACCCGAGGAGGCCGTTACTGGTTTCCTTCTCCGGGCTGGATGGTTGCGGCAAAACAACCCAGATCCAGAACGTGCGGGCGCTGCTCGCCCGCCTGGGACTCAGCGACACGCTGGTGACGTTCTGGGACGACGTGGTCGTGCTTTCGCGCTATCGCGAGAGTTTTGTACATGCGGTGTACGGCAGCGAGCGCGGAATCGGCTCGCCGGAGCGGCCGGTAAAGCGCCGCGACAAGAACGTGCGCGCCTGGTATCTGACGGCCATGCGCCACCTGCTTTACCTGCTCGACGCCATTCATCTGCGCCTGATCGTTCGCCGGCTGAGGCGTTCTGGATGCGACGCCGTCATCTTTGACCGCTATATTTACGACGAGTGGGCCAATCTCCCACTGGACAATCCGCTGACGCGTCTCTACCTGCTGATGGTGAAGCCGCTCGCGCCGCAGCCCAACCTGGCGCTGCTGCTCGATGCCGACCCGGACGAGGCGCGCGCCCGCAAGCCGGAATACCCGGTCGAATTCATGCACAAGTGCCGCCGGGCTTATTTCGAGCTGGCGCGCATCCTGCGCAACATTACGGCCGTTCCGCCGCTACCCCTGCCCGACGCCAAGCACGAAGTGGAGCTGCTGTTCACCCAAACCCTGCAGGCCGGGAAATCCCCGAGAGTCGACCCTGATTCGGCTCATGCCGCGTAGAAGAGGGGTTAGGGATTAGGATTCAGGGATTAGGCCCGGTGAGACCTTGGGCGGCACGGCTGATCATACGAATTACTCTTACAGATTCCTCTTACGCGCCGTGAACGGCTACTTCGGTAGGAAAGACTAATTCCTAATCCCTGCTCCCTCATCCCTATCGCGTCGACACCACCGTATTCGCCTCCTGCACCGGCTCGGCGGGCAGAATGTCGTGCACCTCGACCCAATCGGTCGGGTACTTGCCCGTATAGCACGAGGTGCAGAAAGAGCTGGGCTCTTGCGGGTTCTCTCCGCAAGCCAGGCGCAAACCGTTGAGCGACAAGTAGGCCAGCGAATCGGCCCCGATGAACTCCCGAATCTCTTCCACGCTCTTGGTAGCCGCGATCAACTGCCCGCGGGTAGGCGTGTCCACGCCGTAGTAGCAGGGCGAGATGGTTGGCGGACAGGAAATGCGCATGTGCACTTCCCGGGCGCCGGCATCGCGGATCATGCGCACGATCTTCCTGCTGGTGGTGCCGCGCACGATGGAGTCGTCGAACAGCACCACGCGCTTGCCTTCCAGCACGCTGCGCACCGGGTTCAGCTTGAGCTTCACGCCGAAATCGCGCACCCTCTGCTCCGGCTCGATAAACGTCCGCCCGACGTAGTGATTGCGGATGAGGCCGAACTGCAGAGGGATGCCGCTCTCCAACGAGTAGCCCATGGCGGCCGTCACGCCCGAGTCGGGCACGGGCACTACGATATCGGCCGCGACCGGCGCCTCCCGCGCCACCTGGCGGCCCATGGCCTCGCGCGCGTTCTGCACCGGAGCTCCGCCGAAGATGCGACTGTCGGGGCGGGAAAAGTACACGTGCTCGAAAATACACTTCGACTGCGGCAGCGCCGGGGCGTAACTGATGCGAGTGCACGCCGGAGGCGTTGACCACGACCAGCTCGCCCGGATTCACGTCGCGTACGTACTTGATGCCGATCAGGTCGAAGGCACAGGTTTCGGAGGCAAAGGCGATCACCTCGCGTCCATCAGGCCCCGGCATGCGGCCCATAGCCAGCGGGCGGAAGCCACGCGGATCGCGGGCGGCATAGATCGAGTCGGGGGTGATCAGCACCACCGAAAAGGCTCCCTCAACGCGGCGCAGAGCATCGGCGATGGCTTCCGTCACGCTCTGCTCCAGGGAATGAGCGATCAGGTGCAGAATGATCTCGCTGTCGCTGGTGGTCTGAAAGATGGAGCCCTGCCGCTCGAAGCGCTTGCGGATATCGGCCGCGTTCACCAGGTTGCCGTTATGCGCCAGGGCAATGCGTCCCTTGTTGCACTCGACGCGGATGGGCTGGGCGTTCAGCAGCGCCGAGTCGCCGGTGGTCGAATAGCGGGTGTGGCCGATGGCCAGGCTTCCGGGCACACGCGCCAGCGTTTCATCATTGAAGATGTCGGCCACCAGCCCCATGGCTTTGTAGAGCAGAATGCGCTCCCCATCCGAGGAGGCGATCCCGGCGGATTCCTGGCCGCGATGCTGCAGAGCGTGCAGGCCCAGATAGGCCAAGGTGGAGGCCTCGGGGTGGCCCCAGATGGCGACCACGCCGCATTCTTCCCGAAACTTGTCAGACTCGCTGTTGAACATCAGGCACCAACATTTCAGATTTTCGATTTCAGATTTAAGATTTCCAGATTTCAGCGTGAGAAGGACATCCAAGCTCACCCTCAGTTGTCCACCTGAAATCAAAAATCTTAAATCTTCAATGCTTCCAGCTCTGTTTCCGTCCCCGCGTGCAGAGCCGATTCGAGCGCCCCGCCCAGACCCGCTTCAGACTCCGCCACGGCACATGAGATTACCGGCTTTCCGCCAATACTGATAGTAAGTCTTTCACGGGCGGTACGGCCGAGCTGCTGAACGTCGATCTTGTGCTGTCCTGCTACTTCTCTGATTCGCGCGACCTGTCGCCGGGTCGCAGGAAACCAGCACCCGACTCGCAGATTCTCCGAACAGCGCAATCGTGCGATTCGGCGCGCGAGAGGCGATGTCGACCTCGGCGCCGATTCCTCTCGGGAAGCATTCTCCGCCAGAGTTACGGCCAATCCGCCTTCGGAGACATCCTTGGCGGAGTCGAGCAGCCCTTCCGCCGCCAGTTGAATGAGCACTGACTGCAGCCGCCGCTCCTGTTCCAGGTCAATCGCCGGCGGGCGTCCCCACATTTTGCCCAGCAGCTGCCAGGCGTACTCGGAAGAGCCAAAGCTGAGCTTCCGGCTCAGGTTCCTGTCCGCGGCGCCCAGCAGCAACACTGCCTGCCCTTCGTGCTGGAAGCTGCTGCCCACGACTTTGCCGACGTCGTCAATGATGCCGACCACGCCGATGACCGGCGTCGGGTAAATGCCCTCGCCGAGGGTTTCGTTGTAGAAGCTGACGTTGCCGCCCGGTGATCGGAGTTCCCAAGGCCGAGGCAGGCCTCGCTCATGCCGTCGATGACCGCCGAGAACTGGCCCATGATGGGCGGCTTCTCGGGATTGCCGAAGTTCAGGCAGTTGGTGGCCGCCACCGGGCGCGCCGCCGGCGCAGGCGACGTTGCGCGCCGACTCGGCGACGGCGTGCATGGCGCCGAGCTTCGGGTCGAGATAGCACCAGCGGCCATTGCCGTCGAGCGCCATAGCCAGCCCGCGATTCGCTCCCTTGATGCGAATCACCCCGGCCTCGCTCAGGCCGCCGGGGCCCGAGGCGGTATTGGTCTGCACCATGGAGTCGTATTGCTCATGTACCCAGCGCTTGGAGCAGATGTTGGGCGAGGCCAGCAGCCGCTTGAGATCACCCAAGTAATCCTCGCTCCAGCGCATGCCGGCCGGCGCAGTGGCGCGGCACTGGAGGCCGCCACGGCTCCAGCGGGCGATGATAGAGCGGAGCGTCGTCGGTCAGCGCCTGGTTGGGAATCTCGGCGACGACCTGGCCGTGCTCGAGCACGCGCATCTTGTTTTCCGGGATGACGCGCCCGATGGCGACGGCGTCCAGTCCCCACTTGCGGAAGACGGCGAAGACCTCGCTCTCGCGGCCTCGCTCGGCGACCAGCAGCATGCGTTCCTGCGATTCGCTGAGCATGATCTCGTAGGGCGTCATGCCGGTTTCGCGCTGCGGCACCAGGTCGAGTTCGATCTCCAGGCCGACGCCGCCGCGTCCGCCCATCTCGCAGGTGGAGCAGGTCAGGCCGGCGGCGCCCATATCCTGTATGCCGACCACCGCGCCTGTCTCCATGGCTTCCAGGCAGGCCTCCAGCAGCAGCTTCTCCAGGAAGGGGTCGCCCACCTGCACGTTGGGGCGCTTCTGCTCGCTGCCTTCGCTGAACTCCTCGCTGGCCATGGTGGCGCCGTGAATGCCGTCGCGGCCCGTCTTGGAGCCGACGTAAATGACCGGGTTCCCCGCGCCGGCTGCCTTGGCGTAAAAAATCTTGTCGCGCCGCATCAGCCCCAGGGCAAAGGCATTGACCAGCGGATTGCCGGAGTAGCAGGGCTCGAACTTGGTTTCGCCGCCCAGGTTGGGCACGCCGAAGCAGTTTCCGTAGGAGGCGATGCCGCTGACCACGCCGTCGAGAATGGAGTGGTTGCGCGCCGATTGTAGCTTGTCGGCCGCGGCGCGCTACGATCGGGCCGAAGCGCAGCGAATCCATGACGGCCACGGGGCGCGCGCCCATGGTGAAGATGTCGCGCAGAATCCCGCCCACGCCGGTGGCAGCACCCTGGAAAGGCTCGATGAAGGAGGGATGATTGTGCGACTCGATCTTGAAGGCACAGGCCCAGCCGTCGCCGATGTCGATGATGCCGGCGTTCTCGCCCGGCCCCTGCACCACCAGCTTGCTGCGCGTAGGCAGGCGCTTCAGGTGCACGCGCGAAGACTTGTAGGAGCAGTGCTCGCTCCACATCACGCTGAAGATGCCGAGTTCGGTAATGGTCGGCTCTCGTCCCAGCCACTTGAGAATTTTCTGGTATTCGTCAGGAGTAATCCCGTGGTCGCGTATGACCTCTGGCGTGATGGCTGACTTGTGCGGGGAGTTCACAGTTTATTTTCGCACGGTTGGCCAGGGAGTGGAAGCACGTTGCGGGAGAGCCACTGGCTCGGCAGGGCACGGAGAATCTGGACTCGAAAGTTGAAGCTTTTCTGCTACCTGCACATCTAAGTAGGTAGACACTTTCAAAAGTTCCGGGCAGCCCGGAGGGCGGAGAACCTGCCGCCGCCGGGCACCATGAAGTGACAGTCTCTAGGACTTTGGGGGCTTCGTGGGCCTGGCAGAACAAAAGGCACGGGATCCGTGCCTTTTTTTTGTTCACAGGTTGCGAACTCGCCCTTGCTTCCGGCGGACTGGCTAATTGCTGCCATTCACCGTGCGCAGCTTGCCGCGCATGAAGTGATAAGGCGGCCAAGGCCCGCTGAGCGAGACTTCGTAGTTCTTAAACTGCCGCATGGCGGTGTTGTACCGGGTCTGGTACTTCTGCAGGGTGTTAGCGTCGATGAGGTGCGCGATATCGATCACCAGGCCAGCATCAATGTGCTTGCAGGTGATCTCCTGCTCCAGCGGGGCCAGCAGCTTGTTGACCTGCACGGAAACCGCCCGCGCCTTGGTCTGACGCTCACGCTCGCGGGTGGCAATTACATGCAGGCGCTCCAGGTACTCGCCGCCTGCGCGCGCGGGAAGCTGATGCAGCACCGCTTCCGGCACCGTACCGTCTTCCGGCATCATCACCTTAATGTGCATCTCGGCTTTGCCGCGGAGCCGCTCCAGGCTTTCGTGGAAGGTCTTGCGGTTGCAGCGCACGGCGTGGCGCAAAGCGTCGTCAGATTCGAAGACGGTACCGAAGCGGAAGGGCAGCACGGTGGCTTGCCGGAAACACTCGCTCACCACCCGCGCGTGCTCCACCACCGACTGCTGGTTCAGTGGATGGTTGCGGTCATAACCGCTGACAATGACCAGGAATTCGCCGCTGGGAAAACCCATCACGGCCGCGGAACTGATTCCTCTGAGCTGCTCGATCTGAAACGGACGCCGGACTCGACTTGGTTGCACCGAGCTTTGCTCGGTAATGCAGTAGGCGTACCACGTCATTTCGGTGTCTCCATACAACCCCGGCGTTGGGAGACGGCGCCGCGGTGTTGGTATTAGTCCGTAATAAAACCAATATTCGGCTTTCCCGGTATGAATTGGAGGGAAGAGAGACTGCTTCTAGATGATCAGAACCGCGCATGAAGGCATTGGACCTTAACCTTATCGTACTTCTTCTTGGCCAGTAATAGCAACCGAGTCGCTGGTGAAAATAGGCCAGGGTAGGGCAGTTTCGGGCAGATGAGCCGGCGCACGGGGAGAAGTTTCGCGGGTGGGAATGGCCGTAAGATGCTAGATTAATTGCTCAAGATCGACTTCCCGGTGTCTTTTGCCAGCGGTCCGGAGGGCTATTTGCCTGCCTGACCTACAAATCGGTCAGAGCTGACCATACGGAACATACCCGGCAGCATCTAAGTTTCGGTATAAGTTTCCCAGGCGGCTGTGGGCCTTCCGACCCGGGGGCCCCGGTAAGCGTCCTACTGCCCGGCTAGCAATTCTGGTTGTAAGTCTCTGCCTGGGCAGGGCTTCTGTCTTCAAAAGGGAGCCTAGGGGGGCGCTTGCTGGGGTTGATACCAGACGCAAATCGCCTGTCCTCCCCGATAAGGCAAGCAGGCCGTAACAGGCCCCCTGGCGCGCGTATGCCCGCTGATCCCCAACCCGCAACTTCGTTCTCTCCCGAACAGTTTGTCGTCCGGGTGTTCTCGGAGTTCAGCCGCGAGACAGTGCAGCGGCGCTGGCACGCCATTAACGTGATCGTCCGCATGAGCATGCTGGCCGGTCTCGACCTGCAGCTGGAACCGGCGCTGAACCTGATCTGCGACATGGCCGGCGAGATCATTCCCTACGAGCGCGGCCTGGTCTATTTCTGGGACGAAGACCAGCAGCACATGCACCTGCGGGTAACGCGCAACCTGGATAATCCCAGCCAGGAGACCTTCTCCCGCGGCAACCTGCTGAACTTCTGGACCGCCAAGTTCCAGCGCCCGCTGATCGCTCCGCGCGGCGCGCATCCCCAAGTGGACGCGTTACTGGACGACGTAGGAGCCGATTCAGTCATGATGGTGCCGCTTTTCGTGCGCACCCGCGTGCTCGGCTCACTGCAGCTATTTGGGGCTACACCCTCCACCTTCAGCGAGGAAGACGCGCAACTGCTATGGGTTCTCTCCCTGGTGGCGGAAACCCTGCTGACGCGCGATTACGCCAACGAGGCGCTCATCAAATTCGCTTTTACCGATTTTCTGACCGGAATGAAGACGCGCGGCTATTTTGAGACGCAGCTGGAGCGCGAGATCAAGCGCGCCGAGCGCAGCAAGGGACCGCTGGCGCTGGTCATGATCGACATCGACCACTTCAAGGCTTTCAACGACACGCACGGGCACCATGTGGGCGACGTGCTGCTGCGCGACGTCTCCTCCATCCTGATGAAGGACATGCGCCAGATCGACACGGTGGCGCGCTACGGCGGCGAGGAGTTCGTGGTCGTTCTCCCGGAAACCAACAACGTGGGCGCTTACCGCGTGGCGCAACGCCTGCGCAAAGCCGTGGAGTCAGCCCGCTTCTTTGCCGGTTCGCCTTCCGAGGTGGTCAAGTTGACCATCAGCCTGGGAGTGGCTGTCTTTCCTCACGATGCGCAGTTCAAGCGCGACCTGATCGAGGCCTCCGACGCCGCCTTGTATGAGGCGAAACGCGCGGGCCGCAATCGCGTGGTGCTCTGCTCGGAGCTGGAGAACAAGAAGGAGGTTTCGTGAGCTGCGCCTTTCGGCCGCCGCTGCCGGCGCCCGCAAGCCCATTTTCAGAGACGCTGGAGATCAGTCCGCATGAAATCTGCACTCGCGCGCTTCCCCGATCCCAGGCGCGCGCCTGCTGGCTGCCAGCGGGGCCCGCTTTATGCGGGAGACGCGCAGCCCGCTGCGGATCGCCGAACAGTATGACGCCGTTTACCGCTACGCCATGCAGCGCCGTCGCTCCGGCAAGTTGCAGACGCCGGCCGTGCGCCGGCAACCATCGCAGGCTTGCATCTAGCAGCTTCCGGTGCGCCTCGGCCCGAGACATCTAATTGGTTTTTCTTTTCCCGCGAACCCATTTATCGTTTTATCGTTGTCACGAGTGCACCGCCAGAATCTGATCGGAATCTGAAATGCCCTATAGAACGTTGATCGTGACCGAGCGGCAGGGAATGGCGCAGGTGACCCTGAACCGCCCCGAGAAGCGCAATGCGCTGAGCCATGAGCTGATGCATGAATTGCTGAGCGCCTTGGACGAAGTTAAGAGCAGCGGCGCGCGCATCCTGCTGCTGACCGGCACAGGCAATGCCTTTTGCAGCGGCATGGACTTGGACGAGTTAAAGACCATGGGCGGACGCACGCCGGAGGAGAATCTGGCCGATTCGCGTCTGATTGCCCGCCTGCTGCGCACGGTGTACGAATTTCCACGGCCGACCATCGCCGCCGTCGAGGGCCCGGCGGTGGCGGGCGGATGCGGAATCGCCACGCTCTGTGACTTCACTGTCGCTTCGACGGAAGCCAAGTTCGGATACCCGGAGGCGCGCATAGGGCTGGTGCCAGCGCTGGTCTCCGTCTGGCTCCGGCAGCAGGTGGGCGATAAAGCCGCTCGCAAACTGCTGCTTACCGGCCGCCTCATATCCGCCCAGGAGGCGCTCGCCATGGGCCTGGTAACCGAGGTGGTGGAACCCGCCCGCTTGCGCGAACGGGCGGATGAGATCGCCTCTGAGTTGCTCAAGAACAGTCCGGGAGCGCTCGCGTCCACCAAGCGGGCGTTGCTGGGATTCTTCCAACGCGAACTTGATTGGCAACTCGAGGCGGCCATCGCGGCCAATGCGGCCATGCGCTCGACGCCCGACTTCCGCGAAGGCTTGAGCTCGTTTCTGGAAAAGCGAAAGCCCAAGTGGAGTATTTAGTTCTCAGTTCCCGGTTCTCAGTTCCCGGTTCCGCTCTTCGCCGCAGCGGCTAAAGCCGCTTCAAGTTTGGCGCGGGGATTCCACGCTGAAGGCGTGGGAATCCACCATCCGATCCGGGCTTTTTTCACCGCTCCATAATTCTTTCTGGCTTCAACGGTTCCATTCCGGGTTCAAACCGGAACCGAACTCAGCGCGCGGCTGATAAAATCAAAGTGCGATGATTCTGCCATTCGTCCGCGACATGCTTGCGGATGCCACCAAACCCAACGCATTTTCGCGGGCCGCGGCGCACCTGAAGGGTGCGAAGGGCAGAATCCGTCTCTCCGGGCTGACCAACACGGCCAAGCCGTTCCTCTATGCGCAGTTGCATCATGCCATCGCCCGGCCACTGATCCTGGTTGTGACCAGCAATCGTGCCGCCGAGGAGTTGCTGCCCGTCCTGCAGAGTTTCTGCGAGCTGACCGGCGCAGCCAATCCCGAATCGGTCGTCTATCTGCCAGCGCGCGACGTGCTTCCCTTCGAGAACCTCTCGCCGCATCCCGAAATACAGGAGGCGCGAGCCAAAGCGTTGTGGCGCGTGGCCAGCGGTGCGGTATCGATCGTGGTGGCGCCCTTCGCCTCCAGCTCCATCCTGCTGCGTGAGCCGGCATACTACCAGGACCTCGGGCGGTTGCTGCGGCGCGGTGAGAGTGTTGACCTGGAACCGCTGGTCGAGCACCTCAACACGGTCGGCTATTCGCGCACCGACGTGGTGGAGATGACCGGCGACTACGCCTTGCGCGGAGGAATTCTCGACGTCTTTCCGCCCGAGGCCGAAAGGCCGCTGCGCCTCGAGCTGTTCGGCGATGAGATCGAGACGATCCGCAAGTTCGATCCCGCCACCCAGCGCTCTTCGGCCAGTGTCGAGGAAGGTGGTGCTGCTGCCGCTGACCGACACTCCCGTCTCCGAACAGTTGCTCGGGGCGATCCACGCGCGACTGTCGGGGCGGCGAATCAGCGGGACGGAGGAGGCGCTGGAGGAAGCGGCGCCGCAGCGCCGGAGTCACGGTGTTTCCGGGCTGGGAGTTCTACGCGCCGGTGGCCGGCGCATCGCAAACGATTTTCGATCACCTGCCCAATGCCTGCGTGCTGGTTGACGAGCCGATGCTGATCGAACGCGATCAGGACACCTGGTGGGAGCGGCTGAATTCGGCCCACGAGCGCAGCGGAGTGGGCAACCTGGTGCGGCCGGAAGAGCTGTTCATCTGCTCCCGAGCCGTGGCGAGCATTGGTGGCCTCGCGCAGCGGGGCCGACATCGAACAGCTCGGAGTGGAGGGCGGGGCGTTGGAGCAGGTCCTGTTTTCCTCCCGGCCGACGACGCGCTTCCACGGATCGATGCCGGCGCTGATGGAAGAGGTGAAGAAATCCGCGGCGGAGGGAGAGCGAGTGCTGTTATCCGCCGGCAGCCAGGGCGAGCTGGAACGGCTGGCCGACATTTTCAACGAGTACGGTGTTCCCTACCGGCTGGGCAGCCGCGCGCAGCGTCCCGCGGGCGCGGGCTACGAGGACGAGACCGGATATCTTCGGCGAAGAGCTCTCGGTCACCACGCTGGTGCGCGCCTTCGTTCCGGATGGCGTAGCCCTGCCCGAATCCCGGCTGGTAATCTTCGGCTCGCGCGACCTGTTTGACGAGTCGGAGACCGCCGTGACCCGCGGGACGCGACAAAAGTCGAAGACGGCGGCCTTCCTCTCCGACTTTCGCGATTTGGCGATCGGCGATTACGTAGTCCACGTCGAGCACGGCATCGGCCAGTACCACGGCTTGCGGGAGATCCCGCAGACCGGAGGGCGGCAACGCCGAGTTCATGGTGCTGGAATACGCCGAGGGAGCGCGCCTGTACGTTCCTCTGACGCGGCTCGACCTGGTGCAGAAGTATCGCTCGGCCGAGGGCGGGAAGCCGGCGCTCAGCCGCCTGGGCACGCAGCAGTGGGCCAAGACCAAGGCGCGCGTCAAGCGGGCCATGCAGGACATGGCCGACGAGTTGCTCAAGCTCTACGCCGCGCGCAAGACCGCTGAAGGACATGCCTTCCCGCCCGATACGGAGTGGATGCGCGAATTCGAGGACGCCTTCGAGTACAGCGAAACCGAGGACCAGGCGACGGCCATCGCGGACGTGAAGCGCGACATGGAGTCGGCCACACCCATGGACCGCCTGTTGTGCGGCGACGTCGGCTACGGCAAGACCGAAATCGCCATGCGCGCCGCCTTCAAGGCGGTGAGCGACAGCCGCCAGGTGGCCGTGCTGGCGCCGACCACGGTGCTCGCCTTCCAGCACTACGAAACCTTCAAGCAGCGTTTCGCCGCCTTTCCCATCAACATCGAGATGATCAGCCGCTTTCGCACCGCCCGGCAGCAGAAGGAGATCGTTGAGCGGGTCGAGAACGGCAAGGTGGACATCCTGATCGGCACGCATCGCCTGCTCTCCAAGGACGTGAAGTTTCCCGATCTCGGGCTGGTGATCGTGGACGAGGAGCAGCGCTTCGGAGTGCGCCACAAGGAGCGCCTGAAGCAGCTTCGCAAAGAAGTGGACGTGCTGACCATGTCGGCCACGCCGATTCCGCGCACGCTGCACATGTCGCTGGTCGGTCTGCGCGACATGAGCGTCATCGAGACGCCGCCCAAGGACCGCATGGCGATCCAGACGGTGGTCGCCGGCTGGGATGACAAGCTGATCCGCTCGGCCATCGAGCAGGAGCTGGAGCGCGGCGGGCAGGTGTATTTCGTCCACAATCGCGTGGAGATCGATCTACGAGATTTCGGCGAAGATCCGCGAACTGGCGCCGCGGGCGCGCATTCTGGTTGGCCACGGACAGATGAGCGAGGGCGAGCTGGAAAAGATCATGCTGGCCTTCATGCGCCATGAGGCCGACGTGCTGGTGGCGACCACCATCATCGAGAATGGGCTCGACATCCCGCTGTGCAACACCATCGTGGTCAACCGCGCCGACCGGCATGGGCTCTCAGAACTCTACCAATTGCGCGGGCGCGTAGGGCGCTCCAACCGCCGCGCCTACGCCTACCTGCTGATCCCGTCGGAGCGCGAGCTCACCGACCTGGCGCGGCGGCGGCTGGCGGCGCTGAAGGAGTTCAGCGACCTGGGCGCGGGCTTCAAGATCGCCGCGCTCGACCTGGAACTGCGCGGCGCGGGCAACCTGCTGGGCGGCGAGCAGAGCGGGCACATCGAGGCCGTCGGCTTCGAGATGTACACCACCATGCTGGAGCACACGATTCGCGAGATGCGCGGCGAGGGCGTGGCCGAGGTTACCGGAGACGCAACTCAACCTGGGTCTCAACATTCGCATTCCGGCCGATTACATCGCCCAGGAGAACCATCGCCTGCGTATGTACAAGCGCATCGCCGGCGTGGACGACGAGCGCCAACTCGGCGATGTCAGCGTCCGAGCTGCGGGACCGCTACGGCGAGCCGCCGGCCAGCGTGCGCCACCTGCTCGATTACGCTTCGCTCAAGCTGCTGGCGCAGCGCATAGGCGTGGTGCAGATCGAGCGCAAACGCGACCTGGTCAGCATTCGCTTCTACGGAGAAGGCGGAGGTCGATGCCGGCAAGCTGGCCCAGTTCGTCTCGCGCAACCGCGGATCGCAGTTCACGCCGCAAGGAGTGCTGAAATTCAGCCTGAGCGCCAACCGTCCGGACGAGGTGTTGGATCGCCTGCGGCAGGTACTGGGAGAAATCGCCGGCGAACCGGTGGCGGCAGACTAGGGCAGTGTGGGATTGAGCTTAGCTTGTTATCAGCGCCGGGCAACAAGCGCCCGGCTGCTTTAACAGTCACACCTTTCGCTAGACTGGCTAAGTTGTACAATTTCTCTTCGCGTTGCAACGAGCCAACGCGGCAAGCGAGAACGCACGATGAAACAGCGAATCAGGAAGGCCGTCTTTCCCGCCGCCGGGCTGGGCACGCGGTTCCTCCCGGCCACCAAAGCACAGCCGAAAGAGATGCTGCCGCTGGTCGACAAGCCCATCATTCAGTACGGCGTGGAAGAAGCGCTGGCCTCCGGGTGCGACCAGATCATCATCGTCACCGGCCGCGGCAAGAGCGCCATCGAAGACCACTTCGACGTGAGCTACGAGCTCGAGAAGCAATTGGAAGAGAAGAACAAGCACGACCTGCTGGCCATCGTGCGCCACATCTCCGATATGATCCACGTCTCCTACACGCGGCAGAAGGAGGCGCTCGGGTTGGGCCATGCGGTGCTGGTCGCCAAAGAACTGGTGGGCCACGAGCCCTTTGCCGTGCTGCTGGCCGATGACGTGGTCGATGCCGAGACGCCTTGCCTGAAACAGATGATAGACGTCTTTGACGAGGTGCAGTGCTCGATCATCGCCGCCCAGGTAGTCGAGGGCAAGGCCATCTCCGCCTACGGCGTGCTCGACGCCAAGCCGGTGCCGGGTTTCGATGGCCGGCTCTTTGAAGTTCGAGGGTTGGTTGAGAAGCCACGTCCGGAGCAGGCTCCCTCGAACCAGGCGATCATCGGCCGCTACCTGCTCACGCCTCGCATCTTCGAGTGCCTGGAGACTATAACCCCGGGCGCCATCGGCGAACTGCAACTCACCGACGGCCTGCGAGCCTTGCTCAAGTACGAAAAGATTTACGGCTACCAGTTCAAAGGCAAACGCCACGATACGGGAGACAAATTGGGCTTCCTGAAGGCCACGATAGAATTTGCGCTGCAGCGGAAAGACCTGGGTCCGGAATTCCGGCGGTGGCTGCGGGAACAGAAGTTTTGAGATTGCAGATTTAAGATTGCAGATTGAAGATTGCTCAATCTGCAATCGCCAACTATCGCATGGCCGGGCTGAACAGCATGTCATGCGACCAGTCGGTGACAAAGCAGGCCTGGCGCAAGGCAGTGGCGATCTGGGCCCAATGCCGGACGCCGTGCATCAGCGCGTGCGTCAGGATCTTCCGCTTGCTCACCGTGACGTCGCAGTTGTAGGTGGCCGACCTTACCGTCAGCATCTTGTCCATCTCTTCCGCGCTGGTGGCCGCCAGCCAGCTTTCGACGCGCTTCCGGGCGGTGCCGTAGATGGCCCACATTTCCGCCATCGTTTTGGGTTGGAAGTCCTCATTGGGGGTAGGCTTTTCGCCGACCAGTTGCTGTCCCCAGCGAAATTCGGCGGCAAAGATATGCGTGATCAACCCGCGCACGTTGCCGTGCTTGCCGCCGATCGGGGCCTCCAGGGCTTTGGGGTTCTTTTCAAAGTACTCCCGCCAGCGACGGGTTTCCTCGTCGCTATAGGCGAGCAACTCAAAATAGCTGAACGCGGGGACAGTGGGCATGAGAAACCTCCTGCAAGTGGCACCAAGCCTTTACTATACTATCCAGCCCGGACCGGTTCCGGCGGGAGCCGGGTCATTTCAGGGTGTGGGCTTATTCCACAAAATGGGGTTTGACACTGGATTCCGGGAAACACTACCCTTTGATCACCGCTATGTCGATATTCTGCGGCGGGACCTGCTGAGATGAAAATTCTCGTATTGGGCAGCGGTGGCCGGGAACACGCGTTAGTGTGGAAGCTGCGGCAGTCCAAGCGCGCCACGGAGATTTACTGCGCGCCCGGAAACGGCGGCATGGCGCGTGACGCCACTTGCCTACCCTGTGACCTCAAGAGCCTGGATTCGATCTGGCGGTGGCCAACCGCATTCACCCGGAGCTTACCGTGGTCGGCCCCGAGCTGCCGCTGATGCTGGGAGTGGTGGATGAGTTTCGCCGCCGCGGCTTGCCGATCTTCGGCCCCAGCCAGGCTGCCGCCCAACTGGAAGGCAGCAAGAGCTTCGCCAAAGCCTTCATGCAGCGGTACCGGATTCCGACCGCGCGCTATGCGGTGTGCACCACCCTGGAAGAAGTCAAGGACGCTCTCGGCCACCTCCATACTCCGGTGGTGGTCAAGGCGGACGGGCTGGCCGCCGGCAAAGGCGTGGTGATCTCCGACTCCAAGGAGCACGCTCTGCACAACCGCCGGCGAGATGCTCAGCGGCAAGATGCTGGGCGAGGCGGGACGGCGGCTGGTGCTGGAGGAGTGTCTGGAGGGCGAGGAAATCTCTTTCCTGGTGGTCACCGATGGCGAGCGCATTGCTCCGCTGGTGGCGGCGCAGGACCACAAGCGCGTGGGTGACGGCGATACCGGCCCCAACACCGGCGGCATGGGCGCCTACTCCTGCTCGCGGCTGCTCGATCCCACTATGCGCGACTGGCTGGTGGCCCACATAGCGCGTCCGGTAATCGACGGCATGCGCCAGGAAGGTACTCCTTACACCGGCGTGCTCTACTGCGGCCTGATGATGACTGCCCGCGGGCCGATGGTGCTGGAATTCAACTGCCGCTTCGGCGATCCCGAGACGCAACCTACGCTCATGCGGCTGGAGAGCGACCTGATCGACGCCTTCATGGCCAGCATCGAAGGCCGGGTCAGCGACGGCGACTTCAAGTGGTCGCCCGATGCCGGCGGTGTGCGTGGTGGTGGCTTCGGGCGGCTACCCGGGAGCGTACGAAGTCGGCAAGCCGATCGACGGGCCTGACGGAGGCGGGCGCAGTGCCGGGAGTAGAGGTCTTCCACGCGGGTACCAGCCTGCAGGACGGACGCATTTATACCGCCGGCGGCCGCGTGCTGGGCGTAACCGCCCGCGGAGCCGATCTGCAGGAAGCGGTGCAGCGCGCCTATGAGGCAGCCGGCAAGATTCGATTCGAGGGGATGCACTACCGCAAGGACATAGCGCATCGCGGCCTGCGCCTGCCGAAGCAGTGAGGGTCCCATGCGGGCTAAAGCCCGCTCGGATTGTTATCAAGAATCCCCTACGGCGCGGCTGAGCCGCGCCTCTTCAAAAAAGGAAGCCGAAAATGAGCAATCCGCTGGTCTCGGTCGTCATGGGCAGCGATTCGGACCTCGAAGTGATGAACGAAGCCGTCAAGGCTCTGGGGCAGTTTGGCATCGCTCACGAAGTCGACATCCTTTCGGCCCACCGTTCCCCCCATCGCACCAGCGAGTTTGCCCGCGGAGCCGCCGGGCGCGGCATCAAGGTCATTATCGCCGGCGCGGGCGGCGCCGCTCACCTGGCGGGCGTGATTGCCGCCGAAACCACGCTGCCGGTCATCGGCGTGCCTATTCCCTCGACTCCGTTGAATGGACTGGACTCGCTGCTGGCGATCGTGCAGATGCCGGCGGGAATTCCCGTCGCCACGGTCGCCATCGGCAAGGCGGGCGCTAC
Source organism: uncultured Acidobacteriota bacterium (assembly GCA_963791145.1). Lineage (GTDB taxonomy): Bacteria > Acidobacteriota > Terriglobia > Terriglobales > Acidobacteriaceae > CAWBRT01. The sequence continues at coordinate 292,403 of CAWBRT010000003.1, forward strand.
CAACGCGGGCATCCTCGCCGCCCAGATGATTGCTCTCGCCGATCCGGCCGTGGCTCGCAAACTCGAAGAGCACAAGCGCAAACTGGCCGAGGGCGTCGAAGCCAAGTCGCGCAAGCTGCGCAAGGGCTAAGACATTTAAGATTTTTGATTTTTGATTTCAGATTGAGAGCTCGGGATCGTTTCCCAATCCACTCGCCAACGGCAGATGCTTCGCTTCGCTCAGCATGACCCTCATTGGGAATGCCTCAGCCCGCACCACGACGAACTTCGAACCACCACACACTGAGAACCGAGAACTGGAAACAGAGAACAGCTATTTGATCACCAGCACCTGGCCGGGGCGGAGATTGGTGGCCAGGTTGCCGTTGTTGCGTTTAAGAGCGGTCACCGTGGTGTTGTACTCGATGGCGATGCTGTGCAGTGTGTCGCCTTTCTTAACCGTGTGCGTTCCGGGAGCCGGATTTCTTTGCCCCGGCAAGGGCGGAGTGCGTGGCGTTGGTTTTGGCGCGCGACGCGGAAGAGGCGGTTTGGCGAGCTTCGCTGCCGGCCAGCGGCTTGTAAATACGCAACGTCTGGCCTACGCGCAGCTGATTGCCACGCAGATGATTCCACTGGCGCAGCTTCTGCACCGGGACGCCGTAATCGTCAGCCACGGAAAGCGCGGTCTCGCCCTGGCGCGCCATGTGCAGAGAGGCCCGGCGCGGAATATGTAACTCCCTGTCCTTCGCCGGCGGCACGGCGCGTGGCGGTGACCGGAATTATCAGTTTGGCATCCTGCTGCAGTATGGCGTCCGGCTGGAGGTTGTTGACCTCGGCGATGGCGCGGGCGCTGGTGCGGTAACGTTGCGCCAACTGCGAGAGGGTCTCGCCCAGCTCGACCCGGTGATAGCGCCAAAGAGTACGCATCTCCACCGGGATGGCGGCAATGGCCGTCTGGAAGCGCTCGGCGTTGCCGGCAGGCAGCTTGAGTTCGAACTCCGCGTCCTTGGGAGTGGTCATGCGCAGCAGGCTGGGGTTCAGGTCCTGCAGGGTGGCGACCGAGCATGCCGACGCATTCGGCCACCAGGCGCAGGTCCACTGCGTAGTTGACTTTGACCACGTCGACCGGCAGGCGCGGCCTCGGGAACGATGCGGTCCAGCCCGTACTGCGAGGGATTCTTGGCGACGATGGTAACGGCCAGGATGATGGGAACGTAGTTGCGGGTCTCGCCCGGCAGCACGTTGCGGCGGTAGAGCTCCCAGAAATCGGCGTAGCCGGTGCGCTCGACGGCGCGCTGTACGGTTCCCGGGCCGGAGTTGTAGGCGGCCATAGCCAGAGTACCAGTCGCCGAACTGGTTGTAGAGATCGCGCAGATGCTGGGCCGCCGCCCGGGTGGACTTTTCCGGGTCCTGGCGCTCGTCTACCCACCAGTTGCGCTGCAGTCCGTAGCCGGTAGCGCGTGCTGGCCATGAACTGCCACATGCCGCGTGCCCCGGCGCGCGACAACGCCAGCGGATGGAAGCCCGATTCGGCCTGCGCCAGATAGATCAGGTCCTGCGGGACGCCTTCTTCGCGCAGAATGCGCGAGATCATGTCGCGGTAACGTCCGGAGCGCGACAGGGCGTGCTCCAGCGTTCCCCGGCCTCTGCCGGCCGAGAAATAGTTGATGAAGCTGGCGACCTGGTCGTTCATCACCAGCGGAAGGTCGGAACGAGTCTGGCGCAGCTCGGCTTCCGCCTTGGCCCTCACTGCCGGGTCGACCGGGAAGGTAACCTCATTGGCCTCGTCGATGGGGGCGGGTTCGCTGCGCTGCCCGGTGAAGCCGTCGCCTTCCTTGAAAGCCAGCATCTCCAGCCGGCTGACACCTTCCACCACTTTGTCGAACTCGCGATCCAGGCGCTCGTCGGAGTGGACGGCGACGGGACCGCTCAAAAGGAGATCAAAGGCGCGATCGAAGTTTTCCTTGGCCGATTCCAGATGGCCGGCGCGAACGCCGGCTTCGCCCTTGGCGTACTCGCTCCTCGACTTGCTGGATCAGCTCTGAAACGGCGTCGGGCTTGGGCGCTGCCGGCTCCGGCGACTTGGGCGGAGTGGCCGGCGCGGCCGGCGCGGTGAGGGTGGGAGCCATGGCATCAGCGCGGGGCTGGGCGGCGGGCTGCCGGACCTCCTCCGTCTTACAGGCGGCGCCGACAAGAATCAGGCACCATAAGGGAAGGGCAAAAAAACGAAAAATCTTCATATCCCTCGAATCGCTGGTGAAGAAGCGCTCCGCGCCACCAGAGACGCCTCAAGAGGCCGCGGAAAAACAGATTCCGGATCGGATGGGACTAGAAAGATCCTGATAGCGGATCCTATGGTACCCACATCCATAGCGCCTCGCTTGTTGCTTGCACCCCAACGAACGCAAAATCGGCGTTCGTCGGGGACCCCGCTTCGGCGCGTTTTTCCGCAGCCTGTCACCCGCGAAGCCAACGGACAGGCTCCAGCCCGGGTTTTTACACCCGAGTTTATGAAATTATAGTGAATAACGGTGCCAGTCAACCGGGCAAACTGCCTGAGAATACTACCTCGCACTGTTTTGCCCTGCCGCGGAACAGCGTGTAGCGGGGATCCAACAAGTGCCTTGGCCCTACAAACAACCCCACCCTAGTCGCCAACGGCGGCGGCGAGGGTGGGGCAGCCAGAGGAACTTATCTGTACCCCGATTAGCTGGGGTTGCGCAGTACCGTACAAACAGACGCACACAGCGCGCCGCCAATATTCCGCCCCAACCGACGCGACAAACAGCGTCGGTCGGGGACCCCAGCCGATCAGCTCGGGTTACGCAGGACGGTGCAGACAGAAGCGCACAGTGCGCCGCCAATATTGAAGGTCGCAGCCACGCTGGCGTTCTTCTTCTGCATCCCTTCGGGAGCTTTGCCTTTGAGCTGCAGGAAGCAACTGCCAAGCATAGCGATGCCGGTGGCGCCGATCGGGTGTCCTTTGGCGATCAGTCCGCCGGAGAGGTTGATACCGCACTCGCCTTCGATCGCGGCCTTGCCGTCCACCCAATAGCGGGCGCCCTTGCCGGGCTGGGCCTTGCCGATGACCTCGGTTCCCAGCGCCGCGGCCACGGTGAAGCAGTCGTGAATCTCCGCCACATTAACATCGGCGGGCTTGAGGCCGGCCATCTCATAGGCCTTGTTCATCGCCTTGAAAGCACCTGCCGGACGCAGGACATCGCGTCCGCCCTTGGCAACCGCGTCGGTTGCCTGGGCGTAGCCCGCGATCTCGACCGCGTCCGCCTTGGCGACGCCGAGCTTCTTCAGTCCTGCTTCGGTGGCGATGATGAGGGAGGCGTAGCCGTCGGTGATCTGCGAGCAGTCGTAGGTCTTCAGCGGCAGGCCGTCGACGACGTAGCGGTTGATGCCCTCGATCTTCATCGCCTGTTCGAGGGTGATCTGCACCTTGTTCATCTGCGCCCAGGGGTTGTACTTGGCGTTGGCGTATTCGTTAACGGCGATCTGGGCCAGGTCGGCTTCGGTCGCTTTGTGCACCTGGATGTAGCACTGCATGATTTCGGCAAACAGGTGCGGGAAGACGAAGACTTTGCCGACCCGCTCGTCGGGATGGGAGAAGTAGCCGAGCACTTCGCCGATCAGCTTGCCGTCCATCTTGCCTTCGTTGTCGCGCATCTTCTCGTAGCCGATGGCGATGCCCACATCGCCAAGGCCGCCGAGAAGCTTATAGATGACCGACAGAACCGCCTGTCCGCCGGAGGCGCAGGCGTTCTCCACCGGACTCTATGGGCTTGCTTTCCATGCCCGGCACAGTCGCCACCAGCCCCGAAAGAAGTCCCTGTTTGCTCAGCCCGATATTGCAGGCCGAACCCACCGAAGCCACGTCGAGCACCGAGGGCTGCACTTTGATCTCGGAACAGACTTCCGTGGTTGCCCGCGCGAGGATCTCGGGAACCTGCATGGCCATCAATTTGCCGAATTTGGACTGGGTATAAGCCGCTATGTATACAGGCTGCATGCGCCACCTCCTCTTGGTAGCTGGTTATGAAGTGTGCTCTTTGTAGTGAATAGTTCTCTGGCCAACTTCTCTGCTCTTTTACCGGTTTTGCGTTTCGCGCCCACTGAGGCTAACCCTTCGTCAGCCCGACTGCAAGGGGAACGTCGAACTCCTGTCGAACTGCTCCGGAAGCGCCCCTACATCTGCGCCACCTGCGCCCAGAAGGCCTGCGCAACGGCACTTTAGTCTCTTTCTACTGCCAGGGCCATACCCGTGAGATGCCACATTAACTAGTTATAAATTTACAAACAGGATTTTTGCAGGATCCCAGGACCTCTCATAGTATTTCAAGACCGCCCGAGGGCGAACTGCAGAGGCAAGATTAACGTCATCCGGCGACATGCGAACTGGAAGAGCCTCTCGCAATCCGCCCAACAACCCCAAAAGGGGCGCTTGGTATGCGTTATTTTTGCCCAACAGCATAATGTGCAACTCGCCCTTTCTGTGATATAAAAGCGTGCGAACTATCACAGGAAGTCCCAGGCTCTACCGGCGGTTGCTTACTACTACGGTAACAAAAATCAAAGGGCTCCTACGAGATATTTATAAGTTTCAATCATACGTAGATAAGGGGTGCTGCTGATGCAACAGAAAGCGATCAGTTGTACACGCGCGGTCGAGCTAATCCCCGACGGCGCTTCACTGATGATCGGCGGGTTCTTGGGCGTTGGCTCTCCCCACCGCATCATCGACGAACTAGTGCGGCAGGGAAAGAAGAACCTGACCGTCATTGCCAATGACACAGGCAGGCCCGAATTAGGCATCGGCAAGTTGATCGTAGCCAAAGCGGTTCGCAAGGCAATCGTGAGCCACATCGGGACCAATCCCGAGACCGGCCGGCAGATGATAGCCGGCGAAACGGAAGTGGAACTGGTTCCGCAGGGCACGCTGGCGGAGCGCATCCGGGCCGCGGGTTTCGGGCTCGGCGGCGTGCTGACGCCCACGGGCCTGGGCACGCTGGTCGCCGACGGCAAGAAGACGCTTGAAATCGAGGGCAAGCCGTTCCTGGTGGAGCTGCCGCTGAAGGCCGACTTCGCTCTTCTGGCCGCTCACCGCGCCGACTACCGCGGCAACCTGGAGTACTCGCTCACCGCCCGCAACTTCAACATGGTGATGGCGACGGCGGCCACGACCGTCATCGTCGAAGCCGAACACATCGTGCCGGTCGGCATGATTCCTCCGGACTCGGTTGCCACTCCGTTTCCCGTGGTGGATTACCTGATCGAAAGGGGGCAGGCAGCATATGGAAGATAAAGTCGTCATCGCCAAACGAGTAGCGCTGGAACTGAAAGATGGAGACCTGGTCAACCTCGGCATTGGCCTGCCTACGCTGGTCCCCAAGTACCTGCCTCCCGAGATGGAAGTCTACTTCCAGTCGGAGAACGGCATTATCGGCATGGCCGCGGTTCCGCGCCAGGGCATGGAAGATCCTTCCCTGACCGATGCCGGCGGCGGCTATGTGGGCGCCATTCCGGGTGCTGCCAGCATCGACAGCGCTCTTTCCTTCGGCCTGATTCGTGGCGGCCATCTTGACATCACCGTGCTGGGCGGGCTGGAAGTCGACCAGCAGGGCCAGTTGGCCAACTGGATCGTGCCCGGCAAGATGGTGCCCGGCATGGGCGGCGCCATGGATCTGGTGACGGGAGCCAAGCGCGTCATCGTCGCCATGACCCACACCGCCAAGGGCAAGTCGAAGATCATCAAGAAGTGCACCCTGCCGCTTACTTCCGTGCGCCGGGTGAACCTGGTAGTCACCGAGTTGGCCGTTATGGAGCCGACCGACGCAGGCCTGGTCCTGCGTGAAGTTGCTCCTGGTGTCACTATGGAGCAGGTCAAGGCTGCAACCGAGGCATCGCTGGTCATTCCGGAAAATGTGCCGGTAATGAAAATCAGCGAAGATGCGCCTCTGGCGCAGGCAGCAGGAAAGTAGCCGGCCCCTAGAAATCGGGAATAGGGCTTTGGAGTTGCAGAATTCGCTTTCTCCCCTTATTCCCGGTTCATTTCCCTTGTTCCCAATTGTGTGGGTTTCATACCCGGTACCGCTGCTAGCGACAGCTGGAGAGCCTGGCTGCGGAATTTCCGCGGCCGGCGCCGTAATGTGTTCAGCAGGGGCGCCTGACTTTGCCGCGGTTGCGGTTTCACGGATGACAACATCTGCCAGGAACTGGGCTGCCGGGAAGCTTCGCGGTTTGCCGCGAGGCACGCCGGCGCATGAATTGAGAGGAGGATTGTGATGCTAAAGGGACGTGTAGCAATCGTCACCGGCTCGACCAGCGGCATCGGTTTGGGCATTGCGCGCGCGCTGGCGAAGGAAGGTTGCAACGTCATGATGAACGGCTTCGGCGATGCGGGCGAGATCGAAAAATTGCGCGTCGGGTTGGAAAAGGATTTCTGCGTATCAGTCGCCTACAACGGCGCCGATCTCTCCAAGGGAGAGCAGTGCGCCCAATTGGTGGCCGATGCCGAGAAGCGCTTCGGTAAAGTCGACATCCTGGTCAACAACGCCGGAATCCAGCACGTTGCACCGATCGACCAATTTCCAGTTGAGCGGTGGGACGCCATCATCGCCATCAACCTGTGCTCCGCCTTTCACACTATCCGCGCGGCCCTGCCCGGAATGAAGGCGCGCGGCTGGGGGCGACTGATCAATATTGCCTCCTCCCATGGCTTGGTTGCATCGGTGAACAAGGTCGCTTATGTCGCGGCCAAGCACGGCATCGTAGGCGTGACCAAGGTAGTGGGCCTGGAAACCGCCGGCACCGGCATTACCTGCAACGCCATCTGTCCGGGCTGGGTGCTGACGCCGCTGGTGCAGAAGCAGATCGAGATGAGAGCCGAAAAACAGGGAATCCCGCTGCAACAGGCCGAGCGCGAACTGCTCATCGAGAAGGAGCCGTCGGGACAGATTCACCAGCATCGAAGAAATTGGCGCGTTAGCCGTGTTCCTTTGCAGCGACGCGGCCAGAAACATCACCGGCGTTCCCATCTCGAACGACGGTGGATGGACGGCGCAATAACACGGTGCGGCAATGGCAAGGCAGTCTAGGCCCCGATTGGAACTGCAAGCTAGTAACTTTGCCATCCGAATTCGATTGCCGGGTGGCGACAACTAGCAACCACAAAACGCCGAGTTCCACGGTTAGCCAAGTGGCACCCGGAAGGAGGTCAGCGACATGGCTCAGCACGCTGCTCCGGGGATGTCTGCCGGAGTTCAAGAAAAAACTCAGTACGTCAAGGTGGCATTTGCCAGTCTCATCGGTACTTCCATCGAGTGGTATGACTTCTTCCTGTACGGTACAGCCGCGGCATTGGTTTTCAACCGGCTGTTCTTCCCCAAGTTCGATCCGCTGGTGGGCACTCTGCTGGCGTTCACGACATACACGATCGGCTTCGTCGCGCGCCCGATCGCGGGCGTGATCTTCGGCCACTTCGGCGACCGCATCGGCCGCAAGCAGATGCTCTATATCACACTGCTGTTCATGGGTGTCTCCTCGACTCTCATCGGCCTGCTGCCGACCTACAACCAGGTTGGCGTCTGGGCGCCGATCCTGCTGACGCTAATGCGCATCTGCCAGGGCATCGGGCTGGGCGGCGAATGGGGCGGAGCGGTGCTGATGGCGGTCGAGCACGCGCCGGCCCACCGCCGCGGCTTCTTTGGCTCGTTCCCGCAAACCGGCGTCATGGTGGGCGGCCTGCTGTCGGTGTTCGCCTTCTGGATGGTGGCTCGGTTGCCTGATGCGCAGTTTATTGCCTGGGGCTGGCGCCTGCCGTTCCTGTTCAGCATCGTGCTGGTAGTGATCGGCATCTGGGTGCGGATGGCGATCGCCGAATCGCCGGCCTTCGAGAAGATTAAGGCACAGAAGGCCGAAGAGAAGATGCCGGTCATGGTGGCTCTCAAGCAACACCCCAAGAACCTGCTGGTAGCCATGGGCATGCGCTTTGCTGAAAACGGCTTGTATTACATCATTACCGTTTTCTCGCTCAGCTACGCTGTTACCGTGCTGAAGATGAACCGTTCATCGCTGCTGCCGGGATTGACGATCAGCTATGCCATCGGCTTGGCTTCGATACCGTTCTATGGCTGGATTTCCGATAAGGTTGGGCGGCGGGCTGTCTACATGTGGGGAGCCTGCGTGTGCGGAGTACTGTCGTTCCCGTTCTTCTGGATGCTGAACAAAGCCCCAGGCAACGTGGTGTGGGGCTGGCTGGCCATCATCCTGATCGGCCAGCTTGGCCACGCGGCGATGTACGGCCCGCAGGCCAGCTTCTTTGCCGAGCTCTTCCCGGCCAAGGTGCGCTATAGCGGCGCTTCACTGGGATATCAGTTCGCGTCCATCTTCGCCGGCGGCATGGCGCTGCCGGTGGCGACGGCGCTGGTGGCCTGGGCCGACAACAAGACGTGGCCCGTTTCGCTCTACATGATCTCCTTCGTGTTGATCACGATCGTCGCGGTGATCTGTGCCGAGGAGACATACAAGAAGACAGACGTAGGGTAGTCCGCCTTTCCATACCTGTCCCAACGAGCACCTCGGCGTTCGTTGGGATTTGTGTTTTCCGGCGCCTTGCCAGAAAAATGCCGTCCACCGGCCGCCGCAATGCTCCAGGCCGGGGTGGAGCGGGGCAGCCGCTGAAATGCGGCTGCCGGAAAAGGCGCGCACATGTTAACCTTATTTATGCGTAATTCCCCAGCAACGGGCTCCTGTTTTCCGGCCAGCCGATGTCGATCATGCCGGAGTGCCCGAAGCTGCGCCTCGCGGCACTAAACGAGCCGCACAAGCTTTAGTTCATTTCCTTACATTCTTTGTAGTCGGCAAGAGCTGTTTTTCGGCCCCTTCTCCGGAAGCGCGGCTTTGATATTTGTTTTAAGGCAGAGACTCCGATGGCGGAAATTCGACCCTTCCATGCGCTGCGCTTCGATTCCTCTAGGGTGAAGCTGGCCGATGTGCTGACGCAGCCCTACGACAAGATCACTCCGGCGATGCAGGAAGCCTACTACCAGCGCAGCCCGCACAACCTGGTCCGTTTCGAACTCGGCAGGCCCGAGCCGACGGATAGCGACTCCGCCAACGTTTACACGCGCGCCGCCGAGTTTCTCCGGCAGCAGCAGCGCGAGGGCATTCTCCGCCGCGACCAACGCCGCGTCTTTTTACGTTTACATCCAGAAGTTCGCCCATCCTCTGCACCCGGAAAGAACGATCGCCCGCACCGGGCTGATCGCGCTCGGCAGGATTTACGACTACGAAGACAAGGTCGTCTTCCGCCACGAGCAGACCCTGGCCAAACCGCGGGCCGACCGCGTCAGTCTTCTGCGCGCCACCGCACCCACTCGGGCCAGCTCTTCATGCTCTATGAAGATCCCGCAAACGCAGATCGAGAACCTGGTGTGCGGCGCCATCGACCGCGCGGCCCTCCGACGAATCCGTGGTAGACGAATACGGCGTCGAAAATCTGCTGTGGCGATTGGATGACCCTTCGCTGATCAAGCAGGTGGCCGGCGCCATGGCCGACAAGCGGCTGATCATCGCCGACGGCCACCATCGCTACGAGACCGCGCAGGAGTATCGCGACGCCTGCCGCGCGCAGTCCAAGGATCAAGACGCGGCGGATCGAAACGCGCCGCACGAGTTCGTCATGATGACCCTGGTCAACATGGTATCGCCCGGCCTGGTGGTGTTGCCGACGCACCGCGTAGTGCGCGGGGTGGAGGGATTCGATCCGCGCAAGCTGCAGCACGGGCTGGAGGAGTTCTGCGAGGTCAAGGCTACCGCTCGCGGCGGCGACGCGCTGCTGGCGGAGTTGGCCGGAGTTAGGCCGCGAGCGAACCGCCTTCGCCGTCGTCACCCGCGAAGGCTCTCTGCTGGCCCAGGCCAAGCCGGAGAAGATCGAATCTGCCTGCTGCAGGATTTCAGTCCGCTGGAGAGGCGTCTCGATGTGGTGGTGCTGCACGAGGTGATGCTTGCGCGGCATTCTGAACATTTCAGCCGGAAGCGGTGCGGGAGCAGAGAAACGTCCGCTATTTCCGCTCCGCCGCGGAGGCCGTCGAGGAAGTCGCCAACGGCGCCGATGCAACGTTTCTGCTCAATCCGGTCTCTGTTTCCACCATGCGCGACCTGTGTTATGCCGGCGGCGTGATGCCCCAGAAATCGACGGATTTTTATCCCAAGCTGTTGAGCGGACTCACGCTCGACAACCTGGACCAGATGTTTTTGAACAGGCAGTAAGCTTGCGCTGACGCATTCGCCATCATGGAGCACAGAAAGATGATCAACAAGACCCGCCTTTTCACTCCCGGTCCGACGCCGCTGCTGCCGGCTTCGCAGTTTGCCATGGCCGCGGCCGACATTCATCACCGCACTCCCGAGTTCCGCGCCATGTTTCTGAAGGTGCTGAAGCAGCTGCAGGGCTTCATCGGGACCTCGAATGATGTCGTCGTGCTGACCTGTTCAGGAACCGGGGCAATGGAGGCGGCGGTCAGCAATCTCACCAACCCGGGCGACACCGTGCTGGTGATCAGCGCCGGCAAGTTCGGCGAGCGCTGGGTGAGCCTGGCCAAGACCTACGGCTGCAAGGTGCGGCTGGCGTCGGCTCCCTACGGCCAGACGGTGCCGATGGAGGACGGTGCGGGCGCAGTTCACGCCCGAGGTGCGCGCCGTCTTCGTGCAGGCCACCGAGACCTCGACGGGCGTACGCCATTGCATTCCCGCGATCAGCGAGCTGGTTCGCGGCAGCGACGCCATGCTGGTGGTCGACGGCATTACCGGGCTGGGTACAACCGATCTCGACGTGAGCGCGGTGGACGTGATCATCGGCGGATCGCAGAAGGCGCTGATGATCCCGCCCGGACTTTCCTTTCTGGCGGTGAGCGAGCGCGCCTGGAAGCGCATGGAGACCACCAATCAGCCTCGCTATTACTTCCATCTGCCCAAGGAGCGCAAGTCGCAGGCCAAGGGCGAATCCGCCTACACGCCTTCGGTGGCGCTGATTGCCGGCCTGGGAGCGGCGCTGGATTACCTGGCTTCGCTCGGCGGCGGCGACGTGGTCGAAGGGCCGTCGCCTGCTGGTCGACAACGCCGAACGCTGCGCCGCCATGACGCGCGCCGGCGTGCAGGCCCTCGGGCTCAAACTGTTCGCCCCGGCGGCGCCCAGCGCGGCTGCCACCGCCGTGCTCGCGCCGGAAGGAATCAGCAGCAGCGATATCGTCAAGAAGTTCAAGGCGGATTTCGGCGGCATCCTCTCCGACGGCCAGGGCGACGAGATGAAGGGCAAGATCTTCCGCGTGGCCCACGTCGGCTACCTCGACTACATCGACACCATTGGCATTGTCGGCGGGCTGGAGCAGGTGCTGGAGCGCATGCGTCCGGGCAAGTTTCCGCTGGGCACGGCGCTCGACCGCGGCGCAACGCGTCGACCTCGATTGGCGGGCCGGAAAACGCGAGTCTCGCTGCGCCTGCGGCCGCACGACTTCCGAGTGCATCGCCGGCCGCAGCGCCCATGCGGGCGGAAGAGGAGCAGAGCAATGAAGATCGTCGCCGCCGAACAGATTTCCAAGAACGGATTGCGCCTGCTGGCGCAGCAGCCGGGATGGGAGGTGATCGATCCCGCGCAGTACGCACAGTCCCCCGACGACCCACCTCGGCGACGCCGACGCGCTGATCGTCCGCTCCGCCGTCTACGTCGATGCCGCGCTTGCTGGAAAAGGCCCCCAAGCTGCGCGTGATCGGCCGCGGCGGGAGTGGGAGTGGACAACATCGACGTCGAGGCCGCCACCCGCCGCGGCATCGTGGTGATGAACACGCCGGGAGCGAATGCGGTCGCTGTAGCCGAGTTGACTATCGGAATGATGATTGCGCTGGCTCGCCACCTCTCACGCGCCGATGCCTCCACGCGGGCGGGTAAATGGGAGAAGAAGATTTTCCAGGGGACCGAGCTGCGCGGCAAGGAGTTGGGCATCCTCGGCCTCGGACGAATCGGCGTGGAGGTCGCCAGGCGCGCCAAAGCGCTGGGCATGACGATCAGCGCGCATGATCCCTACGTCTCTCCGGCCCTGGCTCGCGACCTGGGCATCAAGCTGGCATCGCTCGACGATCTCTATGCCAGGGCCGATTACATCTCGCTGCATCTCGGGCTGACGCCGCAGACGCAGGGCATGATCAACGCCGAGTCGCTGGCGAAAATGAAGAAGGGCGTGCGCCTCGTGAACTGCGCGCGCGGAGAGCTGATCGACGACAAGGCGCTGTGCGAAGCCCTCTGCTCGGGCCAGGTGGCGGCCGCGGCACTCGACGTCTTCATCGAGGAGCCGCCCAAGAGCTCGCCGCTGCTGGAGCTGCCCAACGTGATCGCCACGCCGCACATCGGCGCCTCGACCGCCGAGGCGCAGGATGCGGTCGGGCGTGCAGTTGGCCGAGCAGATTCGCGAGTATCTCAGCCACGGCGTGGTGCAGAACGCGGTCAACGTGACCTCGCTCACCGAGGTCGAGTACCGCCAGTTGTCACCCTATATCGATCTCGCGCGCCGCATGGCGTCGCTGCTGGCGCAGCTGCTGGACGACAAGCTCAACCTGGAGGAGATCCGGGTGGGCTATGAAGGCGGCGGTCGGCGAGTGGAAAACCGCCTGCTGCGCGATTCGGCGGTGGCCGGGGTGCTGCAATCCGGCTCGCAGGAGGTGGTCAACATCGTGAACGCGGCGGCGGTGGCTGCCACTCGCGGCGTGAGCATCCGCGAAGACAGCCCATCGGGAGAAGAACGCGGCCCGATCAACGCCCTGCGCCTCTCGCTCAAAGGCAACGGCACCACCCTGCACGCCCGCGGAACCGTGGTTCACCAGCGGTTCCCGCGCATCATCGAGCTGAACGGAATCGAGATCGAGTCGCCGCTGGAAGGCCACCTGGTGATCTTTGCCAATAAAGACCTTCCGGGAGCGATCGGCGGCATCGGCACACTCCTCGGCAAGCACGGAATCAACATCGCGCGCTTCTCGCTGGGGCGCGAGGCCGAACGGCGCTGTCAGGCGCGGGCGACAGGGCTAGCTTCGAGACGCGTGCAACGCCATGGCGATCGTGCAAACCGATAGCCCGGTTCCGAATGCGGTGCTGGAAGAGATTCGGGGCAAGGTTGCGGCGGTGATGGCGGCGAAGTCGATCTACTTGTGATTGAAAATCCGAACCAGGCTTCGCGAAAGATGGGCCACCGACGAATGCAAGAATGGGTCATCCTGAACGAAGCGAGGGATCTGCTGTTGTCCTCACGAAAAGCAGATCCTTCGGCGTCGCTGCGCTCCGCCTCAGGATGACTCTTCACGGTTACCGAAGGGGCGCGGGCAAGGGAAGGAACTACCCCACATTTGCCAACGGCAGGCAAATATGGGGCACCATTCCACAACGTCACTCCAACTCTTCCGCCAGCCGCTGCGCCGTGTGCTCGACCTTGATCGGTGTGCCTTGCTTGTCCAAGCCGCCGCGAATCTGCATCACGCAGCCGGGGCAATCCATCAGCACGGCGGCGCGCCGGTCTGGCCGATGTTGTCCAGCTTGCGTTCCAGGATGGGCGCCGAGAGTTCCGGCAGCTTCAGCGAATAGGAGCCGCCCATGCCGCAGCACATGTCGGCTTCGTACATCTCCGCCAGCTCGTAGCCCGCCTTGGCCAGCAGTTCGCGCGGCGGCTGGTCCGCGTGCAGAGTGCGCTTCAGGTGGCAGGAGTCGTGATAGGTAATCTTCTGCTTGATCTGCTGCCCTCTTTGAACGTCAGCCGGCCCTGCGTCGACCAGCTGCTTGACCAGCGAGGAGAAGTCGATCACCTTGGCGGCCAGTCGCTGCGCTCGCGGCATGCGCATCGGTCATGCCCAAGGCTTTCGAAGGTGCCGATGAAGTCGTGCTTAGCGCGACGGTGCAGGTCGGGCAGGCGGAGACGACGTACTTCACGTCTTCCGCCAGCAGCGCGTATGTTGTCGCTGGCATTCTGCGCGGCCACTTCGTAGGCGCCGCTGTAGCGGGCGGGCGCGCCGCAGCAGGTCTGGTCTTCGGGGAAGACGACCTCGATGCCGGCCTTGTTCAGGATCTTGACCACCGCCTCGCCCATCTCCGGGTAAGCAAAGTCGATCAGGCAGCCGGCATAGAACGCGGCCTTTTCCGTGCCCTTGGGCTGCTCGATCTGCTTGAACTTGTCGCGGAACGGGCTCTCGGCGATGGCCGGCAGGCTGCGGAACTCCGTCATGTCTGACAGGAACAACGGCAGGTGGCGGATGAAGCCATCTTTGGCGAACGGCTTCTGCGCCACCGATGCGGCCCGCAGCATGGAATGAAAGAGCGCGGCGGTTGTTGACCACCGAGAAGATCGCCTTCTGCACCAACGGCTGTCCTTGCTCCACCGCCAGCCGCCGCCGAGCTCCAGGATCAGCTCCGGGATATCGATCTTGCCGGGGCAGACTTGGTTGCAGTTGCCGCACTGGATGCACAGGCTCTGGATGTCATCCGACTTCTTCAGCTCGTCGAACCAGGCGGTGAGAATCGTGCCGATGCCGCCGGTGTAGATCTTGCCGAAGACGTGTCCGCCGACCAGGCGGAAGACCGGGCAGACGTTCAGGCACGAGGCGCAGCGAATGCATTGCAACGCCTGCTTGAACTTCGGGTCGCGCGCCATCTCGGTGCGGCGGTTGTCCATCAGGATGATGTGCAGATTCTTTCGGCGTGCCGTCGGTATTCGGCGCCGGGCCGCTGATCATGGAGACGTAGCTGGTAAGCAGTTGCGCCGTGGCGCTGCGCGGCAGCGCGGTGAGGATCGGCACGACGTCCTCGAAGTTCGCCACCAGCTTTTCCATGCCGACGATGGCGACGTGGATCTTGGGCAGCGTGGTGACCAGCCGCGCGTTGCCTTCGTTGGTGACGATGACCAGCGTGCCGGTTTCGGCCACGGCGATGTTGGCGCCGGTGATGCCCATGTCGGCGCTGAAGAAATTTGGTGCGCAGCTTGCCGCGCGCAAACTTCACCAGCTTGGGGATATCGGGCGTCTGGCCCGGCTTCGACCTGGTCGCTGAAGACCTCGGCGACCTCTTCCTTGGTCATGTGGATGGCGGGCATGACCATGTGCGAGGGCGTCTGGCCGGCCAGCTGAATGATCCACTCGCCCAGGTCGGTCTCGCGCACCTCGATGCCGGCCTGCTCCAGATACTTGTTGAGATGAATCTCCTCCGAGGCCATCGACTTGGACTTGACCACCTCTTGACGCCGTTCTCTTGCGCCAGATTGAGGATGTAGTCGTTCACCTCTTGCGGGATCGCTGGTGCGGAAGACCTTGGCGCCGCGCGCTTCGGCATTCCTGCGTGAACTGCTCGGCCAGTTCGTCCAGATGCGCGGCGGCATAGCCTTTGGCTTCCGCGATCTGGGTGCGCACGGCTTCGAAGTCGATGCCTTCGTAGACTTTCGCCCGGCTGACGCGATAGGCCTCGGAGAAGCGGGTGAGCGCACCGGCCAGATTGGGATTCTTCAGGGCTTTCTGAATCGATTCCTTGATGGGCTGGCTCATTGCGCGCCTCCCAGGTCGTCAAAAAGCGATCGCTGCGCGGATTCACCGGCCGCCAGGCTGTCCGTCTTGGGAGGCTGCCGCTTCTTTTGCGAAGGACTTTCGCCACCAGTATGCTGTGCCGCCAGCTCGTCGACGGCTACGATGATCAGCCGCTCCGGACCGTGCACGCCGATTGTCAGTACGCGTTCGATATCGGCCGTGCGGCTCGGGCCGGTAATGAAGGAGATGTAATTCGCCTGCCGGGGATCGATCCTGGCGAGCAGCGCGGGTAAATCGGCGACGATGCTATCGGTTGAAATCAGCGCCACGTGAATGATAGGCAGAGTGGATACCAGGCGCTTCTCCACCGCGCTCGAGTCCTGTACGAGCGTGCCCGTGTCGGCTTTGCCCGCGTCCATCTGGCTGATGCCAACCTTGGCGGCGGCGCAGGCCTCGCGCGTAACGCTGAAGCTCAGGCCGGGCACAGCGGCGGCCAACTCGCTCTTCTCCGCGGCATCGAGAAAAGCGTCGCCAGCCCATACGGCATAACTGCCGGGAACATCGGCGACGCCTTCGGCGCGCAGAAACTGCACGATAAAGGCAAGGGCCTCGACCCGGGTGGAGAAACGATGGACTTCGGCGCTTACAGCTTCGGCTCGGGCTTTGAAGCTGCCGAAAATCGAGGGGGGAACAACGGCGGAACTCATCGGACTGCCTTCCTCTAGGACTGCGGCAAACGTGGTTCAGGTGACACGAGTTTACACCCGTTCCGCATCGCCACCTTGTGGATCACTGGCCGAAGTACGCCTTGCATTTCCGCAGCAGCCTGCTGGATTTCAGGCGCACTTCACACACTTCAAGGCAATTCTCATGGGAACACCTCGAAGTTTCCTGCCCCGGGGAAGAGTGGTCAGCCCCGGGGCAGGATGGCTTACTTCACCGGAGGTACCGGGATCATCCAGGGGAAGACGTACGCCTGCAAGAGAACGATGATGCCCATGATGGCTCCCAGTGCTAGCGAGTGCCAGAAGACCTTGCGGAAGATCGGGCCCAGGGCGTGAGCGCGCTCGTGCGGGTCGTCGTAACAGGCGGCGCAGGCCACCATGATTGACTGGGCATCGATCATCTTGCCCATGACGCCGCCGGTCGAGTTGCTGGCTACGATCAAAATTTCATTTAAGTGAAGCTGCTGTGCCGTGATCCGCTGCAGGCTGCCGAACAGCGCGTTGGAAGCGGTGTCGGAGCCAGTAAGGAAGACGCCCAACCAGCCCAGGTAAGCGGCGAAGAAAGGATAGAGCGGGCCGGCGCTGGTGAAAGCCAGTCCCAGGACCGCATCGGTACCGCCGTAGCGGGTCAAATAGCCGAGGCCCAGCACCTGGCCGATCACCAGGACGGGAGTTTTCATGCGGCGCAGAGTATTTATGGTCGCATTCTTCCACTGGGCGGCGTTCAACTTCAGGCACAAACCGGTAAGGAGGGCGGAAACAAAGACGCCCGTGCCGGCGGCCGAAAGCCAGTTGATGGCAAACACTGCCCCTTCCGGCTTGGCATTCAATGGCGCTATGGGCGGCATGCGCTGCACCAGATTATGCAGTGCAGGCATCTGCCAGGCAGGCAGCGACAGGGTGCCGGCAAAGGTGGAGCCGAGAAACGTCGTCTTGAACGTGATGCCGGCGAAGAGACCATTAAGGTAGGTCTTCCAAGCTGGAATCCCCCATATGGCACAGCAGAGGATCAAAATCGCCCATGGCACCCACGCATAGGCAGTCTGGGCGACCGTATAGTTATATTTCCATTCGGCGACCGGCTGTGCGGCCGCGGTGCCCCCCCCGCCTGACTGAGTGGTCACAACTGCCTCCCCAACTGGTACGCAGGCTGGACTGCCGGGCTGACGCTCTGACTTCAACAGAAAACGCGTCTTGGGGTGCCAGACAAAGCGCAGGAAGAGGGCGGTGCAGATGACAGAGAAGACGCCTGCTACCACGTCAGTCATCAGGTGAAAGGAATTCGTCTGTGACGCAAGAAACTGCATGATGGCGAATGACGCGCCGGAGCAAAGCGTCGCCGGCCACACTTCCCAGGCGTCCTTGAATTTGCCTCCTTGCATGAGTACAAAGGTGACCACCAGCCAGAAGGGGATAAGGATGGAGACGAAGGGCAACTGCCGGCCGGCCATGGAGGACAGGGTGAGCTGATCGAGGCCGCTCACCGCGGACAGCATCACGATAGGCGTGCCAATGGCTCCGTACGCCACCGGGGCCGTGTTGGCTATCAGGTTGAGCACGGCGGAGTCGAAGGCTGAGAAGCCCAGGCCCACCATCACCGCGCCGGCAATAGCTACCGGAGTCCCGAAGCCGGAGGTGCCCTCGATGATCGCCCCGAAGGAGAAGGCAATCAGCAGTACCTGCAGGCGACGGTCAAAGGAGATGTGAATGATCGACTCCTTCACGATCTCGAACTTGCCGGTGATGAGAGTCATGTTGTAGAGGTACATGGCTGCCACCACGATCCAGATGATGCCCAGAAAGCCGGAGAGCGAGCCGTAGGCAAAGGCCGAGAAGGCAGACTTGAAGGGCATGCCGAAGACCAGGCAGGTGATGATGAAAGCGGCCACGACACCGCACAGTGCGGCATATGGCGCGCTGATGCCCAGATGGCGCATACCCTGCTTGTCCCGGTGCGGATGCAGGGCGATGAAATAGAGCAGTGTCACAATCGGGATGGCCGCTACGATCGTGGAAAGAGCGACATTGCCCAGAGGATTGTAATTCTGATGGTACATCTGTGCTGCGTCGGCGCCGAAAACCGGGCAGGCAGCGAGAACCAGACCCAGCAGGGTCAAGAACCTTCTCATTTCACTCCTCCTTGCAAGGATGCGCTCACCCCATGAGACGGCTTTCAGAGATCTCCCCCAATGGCGGGGGCGACCGGCGCCTGACCCGCCTGGGTGGAACCTCTGCCATGAGACCTCCTGTTTGGGGAACGATAGAGCGGCTTCTGCTATTTACATTGTTGATCTCCGGAAGTCAAGCATATTATCATCTTGTCTGACAGGTTGCATTCTTCCGCCGCGCGCACAGTTTTCTGCGCCGAAAAACGTCGCCAGACTGCCGGCAAGAGAGTTTGTCCGTTCGTACAGGCTGGCGGTTGCACTACTCCAGATGCACTGGAATACCGCCTGTTGCTGCGTTGAAGCTTTCGACAGATCTGGTGGGTAAGATACCGGCCCGTAAGCGGGAGTGGACGTGGCGAATAGTATCGCGGTAAATGCGTTAAAACCCGTATCGCGCACTACGCTCAGCGAGCAGGTCGCCTTGCAGCTCGCCTCCGAGCTTACCGCCGGACGCTGGAAGCCCGGCGAGAAGCTGCCGTCGGAGGCGGAGCTCTGCAAGGTTTTCCGCGTCGGCCGCTCGACCTTGCGTGAGGCCCTCAAGTCTCTGGCATTCATCGGTTTGATTATGATGCGGGCGGGCGGCGGCAGTTACGTGGCAGAACAACCTTCCAAGTATCTGAACGGCCTGCTGCTCGGCAAGGGCGTGCTAAACACCCAGAAAGACATCCACGACCTTACCGAGGCGCGCATCCTGCTGGAGGTGGAGGTGGCGGGCCTGTGCGCGCTGCGGGCCAGCGAGCAGGATCTGCGGGCGCTGGAGAAGCTCCTCAAGCAGATGAAGACCGCCATCGCTCAAGGCGGCGCGGGATTCCGCCAACTGGACCTCGGCTTCCACCTGGCCATCGCCGTCGGCAGCAAAAACCAGGTGCTCTCGGAGATGTTGAACCACATCCGCAAGGCCCTGCAGGAACTGATCACCAAGAGCCTGCAGCTGCCCGCCGGCATGGCGCTGGCCTACCGGCAGCACAGGCAGATTCTGGAAGTGCTCAAGCAGCGCAATCCGGCGCGGGCGCGCCAGACCATGCGCAGCCACCTGCGGGCTTTCCAGCGCGGCTACAACGTGCTGTTCCGGCTGCCGCAGTAAATCCATTTCAGATTTCAGATTTTTGATTTCAGATTGCGGAGAAAGATCGAATTGCTGGAGCTGCAATTCGAGGCAAACGCAAAACCCACATCTGCCAACTACGGGCAGATGTAAAGCATTTTAGATTTCAGTTTCGATCTCAGATTGAGCGGTGAGCCCGCATGAGCCAACCTCTCATTCGGGCCCGAGCAGCCGTCAATCTGAAATCTGCAATCGAAAATCTTAAATGCCTTACTCGACTTCCTTGAGCCGTGCGGCCTTGCCGCGCAGTCCGCGGAGGTAGTAGAGCTTGGCGCGGCGGACCTTGCCGGAGCGCACGACCTCGACCTTGTCGATCACCTTGGAGTTGAGCGGGAAGATGCGCTCGACGCCCTGGCCGAAGCTCATCTTGCGCACCGTGAAGCTGGCCTGCGGGCCGCGGCTCTTCTTGATGACCACGCCCTCGAAAGCCTGCAGGCGTTCCTTGTCACCCTCTTTGATCTTGACCTGAACGCGAACCGTATCGCCCGGACCGAACTGGGGAAGGTCAGTGCGCTGCGCTTTGGCCAGCAACCGTGTGATGATCGGTGAAGTAGACATATATATTTCCTCTCATTCCCGGCGGTCGGGGTTCCCGGCAAACGCCGTCATTGCGTTTGCCGGGGTGATCGTAGCTTCTGGTGGCGCACCGCCCGGCAAAATTCAAAAATCAACGGCCCGGATGCTCGATCTCTTCGAGCAAGGCCTGGTCTTCCCGGCTGAGCGATACCTGCCGCAACAAGTCGGGACGGTTCCTCAGCGTCTTTTCCAGCGCGCAACGTTTGCGCCAGCGCCGTATCTGCTCATGGTTCCCGTTCAACAATACTTCCGGGACGGCCATGCCGCGAAACTCCGCCGGGCGCGTGTAGTGCGCGTAATCGAGCAGCCCGCCGGCGGAGACGGTCGAGTCCGGCTCGGGACGCCCGCGCTCGTCGAAGCGTACCGGCGCTTTCAGCGCGCTGAAGCTCTCCTGGCGCGAGGAGGCTTCGTTGCCCAGCGCTCCTTCCAGCAGGCGCGTCACCGTATCGACGATCAGCGCCGCTCCCAGCTCGCCGCCGCTCATGACGAAGTTGCCGATCGAAATCTCGCGGTCGGCCAGATGCTCCGTCACCCGCTCGTCCACGCCTTCATAGCGCCCGCAGATCAGCACGATGCGTTCGAGGGCGGCGAGCTCGGCAGCCATCGGCTGGTCATAGAGCCTGCCTTGGGCCGAGAGCACAATCACGCTCTCGCGAACGGCGCCCTTGAACCGCTCCGCCCGCGGCGCCACGCCGAGCGATTCGATGCACTCAAACAGCGGCTCGGGTTTCAGCACCATGCCCTCACCGCCGCCGAAGGGCCGGTCGTCCACCGTCTTGTGGCGGTCATGCGCAAAGGCCCGCAGGTCGTGAACCGCAACGTCCACGATGGCGGCCTCGCGCGCGCGGCGCACAATGCCGTACTCCAGAGGCCCACGAAAGAAGTCCGGAAAGATAGTGATGATCTCGAACTTCATTTTAGGGATCAGGGATTAGGGGTTAGGGAATAGAGATAATCCGGCGACTTACTCCTTAATGTTCAGCATTCGACTATTCCCTACACCCTAATCCCTAACCCCTCTCCTTTTCAGCGGAGCGTCCAACTCCAGCATGCCTTCCGGCAGAACCAGCTCGATGCGCCTGGCCGCCAGGTCTACCTTGCGGGTATAGCTTTCAACGAAGGGAATCAAGTACTCCTTCGCTCCCTCACGAATCTCCAGCAGCGGCGCTTCGCCGGCCCCAAATACCACGTTGCTGATACGTCCCAATTCACGCCACGCTTCACCATCGATGGCAAAAACCTGGCAGCCGGTCAGATCACTGATGTAAAACGCGCCCTCTTCCAGCTCGGCCCGCTCGGCCCGGGGAATCTGGATTTCAGCTCCCGTCAGCTCGCCTGCCGCATCGATGCTGTCGATGCCGGCGAACTTCAGAATCATGCGGCCCTTGTGCGGCCAGAAGTTCTCCAGTTCAAGCTCGCGGCGGCGGTCATCCGTTCCCAGGGCAAACAGCCGCCGGCGCTCGGCAAACCGCTCGGGAAAATCCGTGAACAGCTCGGCTGCTACTTCGCCGGCGCGGCCCTGGGGCTTGACGACGCGGGCGATGGTCAGAAACTCGCCGGTGGTCATGGCACAAATTCCGGGGTCCTCATTGCGCCCACTGTTGGCGCGATGGGGCTGAATTCCGTGGTCCCAGCACGCCCGGTTCCGGCGCGGGGGTGGCTCTATTCGAGAATCTCCAGCGAGCAACGCCTTCCGGCCCTGGCCGCCGAAGCCGAAAGCAGCGTGCGCAATGCCTTGGCGGTACGCCCGGAGCGGCCGATGACGCGGCCCATATCGCTCTCGGCGACGCTCAACTCGAGCACCAGGGTCTCGCCTTCCTGGACGGCCTCGATCTCCACTTCGTCGGGGTGATCGACCAGTGCTTTGGTCACTTCCAGGATCAGTTTCTGGACGTCGCCAGCGTAGCCGCCGTTCATCCCTGGCTCCTCATGCCCATCCAGCGCCAACAAACTACGTCGGATCGGGTGGAATCTACGCCACTGTCCCGGCCGCGGGCTGCTTCTCAAACAGCTTGTTGACCCGCTCCGACATCTTGGCGCCCTTGGAGACCCAGTACTGGATGCGGTCGCGCTTCAGGTCGATTGTGGCCGGAGTGGTGCGCGGGTTATAAAGTCCAACTACCTCGACGGAGCGGCCGTTGCGGGCGCGTTCCTTTTCAATCACCACGACGCGGTAAACAGGCTGCTTGCGCGCGCCACGGCGCGACAGACGAATCATTAACACTGAACTCTATTCCTTTCGCTAGGTATGCCGGACGGAACAACCCATGGGCAAACTTTTACGCCCGCGCCGGAACACGGAGGCCCGGCGCACTTAGACGGCAAACATATATTATGCCGGAACTTGCGGGGAAGCTCAAGAAGGACGGTGGGAAGCACCCCGCCAGCCATGGTTACCCCAAGGCTGGCGCCCACGTTAGCCGGCTCTGGGCAGCCTTAGATACAACTACCCACCTTAGCTCGCTTCGACCACCCCACCGGATGCAACCGATCGCTCTTTTGGGGTGAAAGGAAATCATGCCCAAGCTGGAGTCTCTCTAGCCAAAGGCTCTATTGGGCGGCATCCGGCGGGGACCCCGGCGCTTCGCGAAGGTGGGGCACCTGCAATCTTCAATCTGCAATTATCTGAAATCTCTACCGCTTCGCGCTCCGCACCCGCGTACCGCCGCCGAAGACGCGAGCGAAGATTTTGTCCACGTTGCGCAGTTGGCGCTTGAGGTCGAAGGCGCGCTCCAGTGTCTTGCGGTCGACCTTGGCGGTGATCTCCGGGTCGGCCAGGATCAGCTCGCGGAAGTTCAGGTCCTCGTTCCAGGCGCGCATGGCCTGGCGCTGCACGATGCGGTAGGCGTCTTCGCGCAGCACGCCGGCCTCGACCAAGTCGAGCAGAAGCTGGCCGCTGAAGACCAGACCGCCGGTGGAGTTGAGGTTACGCAGCATGCGTTCCGGGTAGACGAGCATGGTTTCCACCAGGTTGGCGCTCTTGTGCAGCAAGTAGTCCAGCAGGATGGTGGAATCCGGCATAATGACGCGCTCTACCGAGGAGTGCGAGATGTCGCGCTCGTGCCACAGCGGGACGTTCTCGAAGCCAGCCTGGGCATTGGCGCGCACCACCCGGGCCAGGCCGCTGATCTGCTCCAGCGTCACCGGGTTGCGTTTGTGCGGCATGGCCGATGAGCCCTTCTGCTTCTCGCTGAAGTATTCCTCGGCCTCGCGCACCTCCGTGCGCTGCAGGTGGCGGATCTCGGTGGCGATCTTGTCCAAGGTGGAGGCGATGACCGCCAGAGTGGCCAGATAGAAGGCATGCCGGTCGCGCTGAATGACCTGGGAAGAAACGGCGGCCACGTTCAACCCGAGCCGCTCGCAGATGCGCTCTTCGTACTCCGGCTCCAGATGTGCCGCGTTGCCGACCGCGCCGGAGAGCTTGCCCACCCGCATCTGCTCGGCCGCCAGGTTGAAGCGATCGAGGTTGCGGCGCATCTCCGAATACCAGTTGGCCAGCTTCAGGCCGAAGGTGATGGGCTCGGCATGTATGCCGTGGGTACGGCCGATCTGGGGGGCGTCCTTGAACTCGAAGGCGCGGCGGCGCAGCACTTCGATCATGCGCTCCAGCCCGGCGCGGAGGATCGCGGAGGCCTGCTTGACCAGCAGTGCCTGCGACGTATCGACCACGTCGTTGGAGGTCAACCCGAAGTGCAGCCAGCGCGACTCGGGGCCGACCTTCTCGGCCACCGCCGTGGTGAAGGCGATGACGTCGTGCTTGACCTCGGCTTCGATGGCCTGGATGCGGGAAAGCTCGAAGTCGCCCTTCTGGCGAATGGCGCGAGCTGCCGATTGCGGCACCAGCCCGGCTTCGGCCAGCACTTCGGTGGCCGCCAGCTCGACCTCGAGCCAGGTGCGGAACTTGTTTTCTTCGCTCCAGATGCGACCCATCTCCGGGCGTGTATAGCGTGCGATCACAGTGCGGCTCCTTCCGCCCCCGGCAAGCCCAGCCATGGACTCCTTCGGGAAAAACTCAAGCCGGCCCATGACGGAGTCTCATGGTCAAAGACTTCATTGTCCACTTCCGGGGGCGCTGCATCTAAATCTAAGTTCTTTGAATGCGGTGAACTCTTTATTTTAACGCAGCCGTCTTCTCTCCCAGAGGCCTACGAGGCCGTGGAAGCCAAAAACTATCGCATGACGATCAAGAACGGAGCCTTCTCGATGGCGAGTCCGACCGAGCTGCAACCGCACGATTACCGCGCCCTGGCCGCGTTTCGCTACAGCATACGCAAGTTCCTGCGCTTCAGTGAAGAGGCGGCCCGCGAGACCGGTATTGAACCGCAGCATCACCAACTGATGCTGGCCCTAAAGGGACTTCCCGACGGGATCCGCGCCACGGTCGGCGAACTGGCGGAGCGGCTGCAGATCCAGCATCACAGCTCGGTCGAGCTCATCAACCGGCTGGTGGAACAGGGGCTGGTACAGCGCAAGCGCTCGGGCGAGGACCGGCGGCAGGTGCTCATCTCATTGACCGCGCGGGGCGAGCGCATGTTGCGCGAGCTCTCGATTCACCATCGCCAGGAGTTGCAGGCCACGGCGCCGGAGCTGATTGCGGCGCTGCGCAGCGTCCTCGGCGGCGGGCGGCGCCCACCAAGCCGCACTTCCTCGTCCCCGCGAACGCAAAATCGGCACTCAACGGGAACGCCGCGGGCACGGAGGACAGCGCATGTGGGGACTCCGGCAGCGCGGCGGAATATCCGCTGATGCCTGATGCGGGTGGTCCCATATCTGCGAACGGTGAGCAGATATGAGGCGCCAGCCGTTACCATTCGTGGAAGCCTACGCTTCTACTTCTCTGTTCCGACCGGATCGTCGACGCTGATCCCCAGAAGTTCGCTCATCTCCTGGTAAAGAAAGCCCTGCCCAGGGCGGTATGGCTGCACCCAAATGCCATCCATGACGAATTGCGGGATGGCGCGCTTGCCGACGTGGCGGATAAGCTCTTCCGCCGCTCCCGGCGTACTCTCGATATCGATCTCTCGATAAGGAATCTTGTGCGTTTCCAGGAATTGTTTTGCTACACGACAATCACGGCACCAAGGTGCGGAATAGACTATGAGTTCCATATGAGTTCCAGATCTGCTGCTGATTATAGCGCGATTTTGCGTCCTGTTTGAGATGTAACGAGGGGGTAGAGCGTCCTCGCTATCGGTGCTTTGCTTTGCTCCCCTCAGCTAGTATTCTCGTGACACCAGGAGTTCGTGACATTGGCGGTGGGATCCGGCGAAATACGGTGAGACAGGCCGTATCGCTGTCGAGTCCTGGTTGTCCGGCAAGGGAAAGCAGCAGGCGAGAATCGCAATCGAGGAGAGATGAGCATGCGGCATTACAAGATCGCGGTAGCACCCGGAGACGGCATCGGCGCGGAAGTGTTTGCTGAGGCCCAAAAAGCCCTGCAAGCGCTGGCCGAGTTGGACGGAGGCCTGAAGTTCGAAACCAAAGAGTTCGACTGGGGCTGCGAACGTTATCTGAAACAGGGCTCGATGATGCCCGCCGACACCCTCAAGATGGTGGAGAGCGAGGGCTTTAACGCCATCCTGCTCGGCCCGGTCGGCGACCCGCGCGTGCCCGACCACATCTCGCTCTGGGGCATGTTGCTGCCCTTCCGCCAGGGCTTCGACCAGTACATCAATCTGCGCCCCGTGCGTCTGCTCGAGGGCGTCCCCGGACCGCTGGCAGGCAAAGGCCCCAAGGAAATTGACTTCATCTGCGTGCGCGAAAACGTCGAGGGCGAATACTGCGGCAGCGGCGGGCGCATGTACCGCGGCACACCCGACGAGATCGCCACCCAGACGGGCGTCTTCACCCGCCGCGGAACCGAGCGCGTGATCCGCTACGCCTTCGAGTGCGCGCGCCAGAACAAGCGCAAGAAGGTCACGAGCGCCACCAAGTCTAACGCCATCAACCACAGCATGGTCTTCTGGGATGACATCTTCCGTGAGGTGGCGGCCAAGTATCCGGAGATCACGCACGAGCAGCAACTGATCGACTCCATGTGCGCCCGCTTTGTCATGAAGCCGGAGAGCCTCGACGTGGTGGTCGCCTCCAACCTCTTCGGCGACATCCTTACCGACCTGGGAGCGGCCATCGCCGGCAGCATGGGACTGGCACCCAGCGCCAACCTCAACCCGGAACGCAAATATCCGAGCCTCTTCCAGGCAATCCACGGCTCGGCGCCCGACATCGCCGGCAAGGGCATCTCGAATCCGATCGCCACCCTGTGGTCGGTTTCGATGATGCTGGACCACCTGGGAGAGCCGGCGCTCGGAGCCGCGCTGCTGAAGGCCATCGAGCAGGTACTGGCCGCCGGCAAGGTGCGCACGCCGGACCTGGGCGGCAAGGCGAAGACTCGGGAGACCGGCAAGGCCATCCTCGATGCCTTGCAGAAACCGAAGGCCTCGGGCGTGAGTTCGCGCTGACTTCGCTTGCAGGCCACGCGATTCGCAAAGCCCCATCTCTCGCGGGATGGGGCTTTCTGATTGTGATTGCGCCCTAAGAACTGGAACTCGCTTGAAGCTCACGATTGAAAAGATGATCTACGGCGGCGACGGCCTGGGAAGGCTGGCCCCAGCGGATGCGCCCGAGTCTGGTGGACAGCCGGCAACCCTCCGGACACAAGGTAGATCGTCGCTGGCAGTCCCGGCCCGGGAAAGCGCGCCGCCCTCGCACGGCAAGGCGGTGTTCGTGCCATTCGTGCTGCAGGGCGAATCCGTCGAAATCGAAATCGTCGAGAACCGTCCCGGATTTGCCCGCGGGCAGACGCTCTCGCTGCTTTCGCCATCGCCGCAGCGGGTTGAGCCGGAGTGTCCCTACTTTGGGCGGTGCGGCGGCTGCCAGTACCAGCACGCCAGCTATGAGCATCAATTGGCGATCAAGCAGCAGGTCCTGTGCGAGACGCTGCGCCGGACGGCGAAGATCGAGCTGGCATCGCCGCCCCAGGTGCACGTCTCCCCGCCCTGGCATTACCGCAACCGCACGCGCTTGAAAGTGCAGAGCGAGACGGGGGCAAGCGAGGAAGGTGCTTCGCTTCGCTCAGGATTTCGCCTGCGGGCTCCTTCATCATGCGAGCTTCGCTCGCCTGCCCAGCCGGGGGCGGCTGGGCCTACGTTAAACCACATCGACTCATCAAAGCTTTCTCTCGGCCCGCACGGATTCGCTCTCGGATATTTTGCTCACGCTTCGCACCAGTTCGTGCCGGTAGAACAATGTCCGATCAGCTCTCCGCTCATCAATCGCGCCCTACGCGCGCTGCTCGAGGTTGCGGAATTCCGTCCCTGGGCGGGAGAGGTCGCCGAGGTCGAACTCTTCGCCAACCATGACGACACCGCGCTTGTGGCCGGATTCTATACACGTACCCGGATCGAGGCGGCAAAGTTTTGTGCCTGCTTCCAGGCGCTCCAGGAGGCCGTGCCTGAGTTGCGCGGCATTGCCCTGATGCACGGGACCGCCGGCGAGGATGACACCGCGAGTGCCCGCCGCCCGGCGGCGCAGATTCTGGGTGAGCGCTGGCTCGAGTACGCTACCGGCGAAGGCCCCTTCCTGGCTGGAACGGAGAACTTCTTTCAGACGAACCGATTCCTGGTGGACGAGCTGGTCAGCACCGTTCTCGGCGGATCGCAGGGGCGGCGGGCTCTCGATCTCTACGCCGGGGTGGGACTGTTCTCGCTACCCCTGTCGAAACGCTTCGAGCGAGTGACGGCGGTGGAGATCGCGCCGCCAGCCGTCGACGCCCTGCGCGCCAACATCAGAGGCGCGGTCGAAGTGGTGGCGGTCTCGGCGGACCAGTTCTTGCGCCAGGCTGAGAGACTCGGCGATCTCGATCTGGTCGTGCTCGATCCGCCTCGCGGCGGCCTGGGCGAGAAGACGGCGCGCGCGCTGGCGGCGCTGCCCATGCCACGGCTCACTTACGTCTCCTGCGATCCGGCCACGCTGGCCAGGGACCTGCGCCCGCTGCTGGAGGCGGGCTTCCGCATCGAGCAAGCCCACCTGCTGGACCTGTTCCCACAGACTTTTCACCTGGAAACCGTTTTGCACCTGGCCCGTTAAGGAATTTTTGCAGATGCGCCGCCGCGAATTGGCCTTCCTGCCGGGAGAAAAAGCATTTACCATGCTTGCGCCAACTGTTCAAAGAAGTGTATTTACTGAATCCGTTTTCAAGTTAGAAAGGGACCTCATGTACGCATTGGCTATTCTCCGTTACCGCCGTCCGCTGGAAGAGGTTGTAAAGTTTGTCGACGAGCACAGGGCCTACCTGGGCGAATTGAAGAAGAAGGGAATCCTGCTTGCCTCCGGGCCGCTCGATCCGCGCAGCGGAGGGGCGATACTGCTGCGCGTTTCCGATAACGACGTGGCGGGAACGCTCGACCGGGTTCGCGACGGCGACCCGTTCTATAAGAATCGCGTGGCGCAATACGAGCTGCTGCCCTGGAACGTCATGCTGGGAGTGGACGAGCTGAACCGCCTCTGACAAAAGTTCCCGGCGCGTCCGGATTGTCCGCGCCAGCAAACGCCTGGCGGGCTCCGGCGCCGGTTCAACCCAACAACGGCAAAGGTGCCGTTGTTGGGTACCCGAAGAGAGCGAACGCCGCTGACCGAAGAAGATTCCAACTCGCCTTCGGTACCCCAGCCGCCGCCGCAAGTGCGTCGACTCGAGCTGTCGCCGGCGGATGCGGCGCGCCAGCAGCTTGCGTCCGCACTTCCTCCTCGGCAGACACCAGAGCCGCGTCCACCGGGACTCCTCTATAGCGAGCCTGTGTTTTTTGCCGTTTTGGCATTCGGCGGAGGCATTCTTGCCGGCGGCTGGATATGGCACCCGCCGGTGGTGTGGATCGGCTCCATTTTGTTTCTGCTCGCCGCCGGCGCCTTTCTTGCCACAAGGCTTCCCCGCATCGCGCTGCTCACCGTAGGCTCGGCCTTCCTGTGCCTGGGCGCCTTCATGTCGCAGTGCCCAAACATTGTCGAAGCACCTGACGCATCCATTACCCAGTTCGCCTCCGGCGAGGAAGTCGTGCTGACCGGTTATGTCGCGCGCGACGGCATCTTCAAGCCTGGGCCATTCGGAGGCATGCAGCAGACTATCGACTTACAGGTAGAACAGATCGAGCCCGTGCCGGGGCGTATCGTGATCGCCGGCGGCTGTGTTCGCCTGACGTTATACACCAAGCATGCCCTGCCGCTCCCGCCAGATAGGAGCGATGAGGAACTGAGCGAAGAAGCCGGCGCCGGCACGACGGCGTTATTTTATGGACAGCGGGTGAGGCTCGCGGCCAAGCTGCGCCCGCCTTTGAATTACAAGAATCCGGGAGCCTGGGATTATCGAGGCTATCTGTACTCGATCGGCATTTCGGCACTGGGCTCCTCCGATGCGGAGAGCGTGCGCGTGCTGACCGGCCTCGGCGGGTCACGGCTGGGACGCTGGCGATGGGCGGCGCGGCGGGCGTTTCTGCGCACCGTACATAAGGTTTGGAAGGCGCCCGAGTCGGGACTGTTCGACGGCATCCTGATCGGCGAGCGCCACTACATCAGCCGCGAAGTGCAACTGGAATTCCAGCGCAGCGGGACTTACCACCTGCTGGTCGTCTCCGGCATGAACATCGCCATCCTCGCCTTCGCGTTCTTCTGGGTGATGCGGCGCGTGGGAGCGAGGCCGGAGGTCGCGACTCCGGTGACCATCGTGGTCTGTTGCGGATTCACCGCCCTGACCGATTCCGGCTCGCCGGTCTTGCGCGCCCTCTTCATGTTCGCCGTCTACCAGGCCACGCGTCTGCTCTACCGCGAGCGGGCCGCGCTGAACGCGGTCGGCGTGGCCGCCCTCATCCTGCTGGTGTGGAATCCGCGGCAGTTGTTTGACCCGAGCTTCCAGTTGACCTTCCTGGCGGTGCTCATCATCGGCGGGCTGGCTATTCCGATTATCGGCCGCACGCTCGGCCCCTACCGGAGGGCGCTAGCCGGCCTGCAGGTGACTGGCCGCGACCAGGCGCTGGAACCTAAACTGGCGCAGTTCCGCATCGAGCTGCGCATGATCGCCAGCCGCCTCTCGAACCTTGTGGGTAAGCGCGCCGGCTTCGCGCTGCTGAGCGGCGTGGTGGGATTCTTTTTGGCTGCCTACGAAGTAGTGCTGGTCTCGCTGCTCATGCAGCTTGGACTGGCGCTGCCCATGGCCTGGTATTTCCATCGTGTGACACTCACGGCACTGGCGGCCAACTGCCTGGTCGTGCCGCTTACCGGCGTGCTGATGCCGGCGGCCGTGCTGGCCGTGGCCGTGGGATTCATCTCTCCGCTCCTGGCGCAGCCGGCGGCCTGGGTCGCCTCCTGGGCGCTGAAGTTCATCCTGGGAACGGTCAGCTTGCTGGGCAGCGGACGGATCGCCGACTATCGCATTCCTACTCCCGATGCGGTGGTAGCCATCGGCTGCGCGGCTTCGCTTACATTGTCGATCCTGCTGATCCGGCGGCATAAGCTGGCTGCCATGCTGGGAATGGCAGTGCTCTGTACTTCCGCCGTCTGGGTGGGCGTCTATCCCGCCGCCCGGCATCTCAACGGCGGGAAGCTGGAGCTGACGGCCATCGACGTCGGCCAGGGCGATTCCCTGCTGATCGTTACGCCGGAGGGAAAAACGCTGCTGCTGGATTCCGGCGGCCTCTTGGGCAACGGACACTCCGAGTTCGAGATCGGCGAAGACGTCGTCTCGCCGTATCTCTGGTGGCGCGGGCTCGAGCGTCTGGACGCCGTCGCTTTGAGCCACGGGCATACCGACCACATGGGCGGCATGCGGGCGGTAATTCGCAACTTTCATCCGGCTGAGTTATGGATGGGCCCGCAGGTACCGACCAGGGAATTTCGCAATCTGATGAGCACTGCGGCGGAGCATGGAGTAAAGGTCAAACAGCGCCGCGCGGGTGAGACGTTCTTCTTCGGCAGCGCGCGGATAACAGTGCTCTCTCCGCCCAAGGATTGGGTGCTGAAGGAGAAGGTGCGCGACGATGACGGCATGGTTTTGCGCATCGAGAGCGGCGGGCGTTCCCTGCTTCTGGCTGCCGACGTCGGCCAGAAGATCGAGCGCACGCTGCTGGCGTGCCTCAATTCCGCGGTCGAAACGAGGGCGAATTGCGAACTGCGGGCGGACGTGCTGAAGGTGGCTCACCACGGCAGCAACACCTCGAGCACCTCCGGATTTCTGGCGGCCGTCAAACCACGCTACGCCGTGATCTCGGCCGGCACCCGCAACCGCTTCCGCCATCCGCGCCCGGAGCCGCTGGCACGGCTCGGTGAGGCTGGCGCGCTGGTCTTCCGCACCGACCTGATGGGAGCAACTACGTTCCTGCTGGACGGGGATGGGATTTCTGCTTCGACGTACAACCGGCCGTAGATGTTTCCGTTTCACGTTTCTCGTTTCTCGTTTCTCGAATTAGTTAAGCAGACGTGGCCTGGTATCTGCTTCAGAAGTTTCGACGTCGTTCCTATGAGGCTCAGCCACTTACGGCCTTTGACACTCTCAGCGCTAAAGCGCTGGGCTAACGAACATGCCGCTTGCCGGCAGTCGCGCTTCACAGTAACAGAGATTCTCACGGGACGCTTCAATAAATAGAACAAAAAACGGACAACATGAAAAGCGCAGTTAAGCGTCATACTAGTTATGAGAGCGGTTGCAATTCGCCGTCTTGAGCTAGCGTTATTCGCCGTGATCATTGTCACCAGCATGTCAGTGCAATGCAGAGATAAACCACCGCGCGAGGCGGATGCCGTCTTCCTCAACGGCAATATCTATGTCGGCGCCAGGCTGGTCGCCGTTCCTGCCTCCGGTTCAGGAGCCCCTGGCGGGGCGAACTCGCGGGCGCTATCGGCGCAGGTGCTGCCGCGCGCGCAGGCTATTGCCGTTCAGGATGGCCGCGTGCTGGCCGTGGGGGCAACGCGCGAGATCGAGAAGCTTCGTGGCAAACATACGCGGGTCATCGACCTGCATGGGCATTACGTGATGCCCGGATTCAACGACGCGCATCTGCATCTGGCGCTCGGGGGGCTCAGCCACTTCAAGCTCGACCTCGCCGGAACGTCTTCGCGGAACGAATTACTCCAACGCGTCGCGGCCGCCGCCAGAAGCGCGCCTGCCGGAGAGTGGATTCGAGGACGCGGCTGGGATCAAACCAAATGGCGCGACCAACAGTTGCCTTCGCGTCAGGAGTTGGATGCGGTCACAGGCGATCATCCCGCTTTCCTGGTGCGCATCGACGGTCACCTTGCGGTAGCCAACAGCGCTGCCTTGCGGGCGGCGGGCATCTCCAGGAACACGCCCGATCCGCCTGGGGGGAAAATCGATCGCGATGCCAATGGCGAGCCGACCGGCATTCTGCGCGAGGGCTCGGCGATGGAGCTGGTGAACGGCAAGATACCTCCGCCGACGCCGTCGCTACGCCGCCGCGCCATCGGGTTGGCGCTGGCCGAGGCCGCACGGGCCGGCGTCACCAGCGTGCAAGATAGCGGCGTTTGGGAAGACTTCCTGGTCTACGAGGAGTTGGAGCGTGACGGCAAGCTGACGGCGCGCATCTACGCCTGGCAGCCCTTCGATACTCCTCTGCCAATCCTGCAGCAGCACCGTGCCCATCACCCGGCAACCGATCCGCTGTTGCGCGTCGGCATGCTGAAGGGCTACCTGGACGGCACGCTGGGCTCGCGCACCGCGGCTCTGCTGGCGCCTTACGCGGACGATCCGGGCAGCTCCGGGTTGCTGCAATATGACTCCGCCAAGCTGAACCTGATGGCCGACGAGCGCGCCGGCGCAGGTTTCCAGCTCGGGTTCCACGCCATCGGCGACCGCGCCGCCGAGCTCGCCCTGGACGCCTTCGAGGAAGTCGAGCGTTACCTGCGCGAGCACGACGTACCGCAGCAGCACCAACCGCGGCCGTTGTCGGGAACGGCAGCGGGCGCTCAACGCGACTCGCGCTTCCGCATCGAGCACGACCAGGTGGTCACACCGGCGCAGATCGAGCGCTTTCGCCTGCTGGGCGTAATCGCCTCGGTTCAGCCCAACCACCTGCTGACCGACATGAATTGGGCCGAGACGAGACTCGGCCCGGAGCGTGCCCGGCATTCTTATCCGTGGCGCGAATTCCTGGCCAACGGGGTACTGATCGCTTTTGGAACCGATTACCCGGTCGAACCGATCACGCCCTTTCGCGGCATCTACGCTGCGGTGACGCGGCAAAACGAGACGGGCAGCCAAACCTACTACCCCGAGCAGAAGCTGACCATCGACGAAGCGCTGGCCGCCTGCACCTGGGCCTCCGCCTACGCAGAATTCGCCGAAGAGGAGAAGGGTACGCTGGAGCCGGGCATGCTGGCCGATTTCGTGGTGCTCGACCGCGACCTGACACGCGTGCCGCCGCGCGAAATTCTGGGCACGCGCGTGCTGCGCACGGTCGTGGGAGGAAATACCGTCTTTGAGAATACAGATTGAGAATCCGATCCCCCTTTTGCTCTGAAGAGGTTTCAGAGTTTCAGAGTTTCAGAGTTTCAAAGGCTGCAAGGGATCATGGGACACGCCACGAAACTTTGAAACCTTGAAACGTTGAAACTTTCTAAATGGGAACGCGAAACGAAGAAGGAACAACTGAGAACCAAGAACTGGGAACTGGTTCTCTACTCTCCCCCGATGCGCAGGCGTAGCTCTTCCGCGATGCGTTCGCGGACGCTTTCCGGCAGCTTGTCGTGCACCAGGCGGGCGCCGGTACGGGCCGCACCCACCACCACTCGCGGGGCCGGCGTGGCCACCGCGACGACCAGCCACAACAGCGTGGAGAGCAGGAAGCCGGCGATAGCCGCCAGTTCCAGGATGAAGGCGTGGCGCGGGCCGAAGTAGCGAATGACGCCGTAGGCGAGCACAAAGACCATAGCCGACAACGAGGCGAGAATGATCAGGGAAAGATCGATCGTGCGGTGCAGGCGCTGGCGCGAGCGGCAAAATTCGCAGGCGGCAAAATGCGCTTCATAGTCGCCGCGCATCTCAGGCGTGATCCCCGAGATGTCGTAGCGCCAGCCCGCCAGGATTTTTCCCACTACCGGATCAATACATTCCTTCATCATGTTTTGCCCAGCAGGCGCAAGCCAGAAGAACCGATTCATGCCGGAAGCCCCAATCATAGCGATACGCTCTGCAACCCTTCGCTCTGGGTGGCAAGCAGTATTTGATTTTGCCAAAGATTGCGGCGTTGAGTGAGGGCGCGCTCTGCCGCCATCCTGGCAAGGTCCGGGTGATTGTTCTGCTCCGACAAATGCGCCAGGATCAGGAATGCTGCTCTTCCATCATAATCGGTCGCCAGGAATTCCGCGAGAGCATCATTGCTCAGATGGCCGACGCGGCTCATGACCCGCTGCTTGACCATCCAGGGATAAGGCCCGACGCGCAGCATCTCCAGGTCGTGATTGGACTCGATCATCAGGCCATCGCAGCCGCGCAGGTGCTGGCGAACGCTTGCCGGCAGATAACCGAGATCGGTCACATATCCAACTTTTGTGCCTTCCGTGGTGAAAGTAAAGCCTACCGGATCGGCGGCGTCATGAGGGATGGTGAAGGGCAGCACCTCAATATCGCCTACCTGAAAGTGCCTCCCAGGCTGGAAGAACTCCACTCTTTCGGCGCTAACCCGGTTGCCGGCGCTGTCGTGGAAACATTCCTTCCAGGCGCCGTGCGCCGCTTCCGCCATGTAAACCGGAATCTTGAGCCGTTTGGCCGTGACGTGCAGTCCGCCGACATGGTCGGCATGCTCATGGGTGATCAGGATGCCATCCAGGCTTGCCGGATCGATGCCGTGGGCTCGCAATCGCCGCACCGTCTCCCTGTGGGAGAGGCCGACATCGATCAGCAGCCGTGTGCGCGAGGAAGCCAGCACGGCGCAGTTGCCGTGGCTGCCGCTGGCCAGTACTGTAAGCGAAACTCCCATGCTTGGAGCAAGCATATCCTGCGATGCCCGCCAAAAAGAGTAACCAGTTGGTTAACAGACAAATGACTTGTGGATTTGAGGCCCATTGCGCAATCGCTGCGGGCGCCCGGCTTCGCTCTGAAAAGCCATGCGGGGCTCGGGTATTCAACTGAGCCTCCACCTCCGCAGGGGTGCAGGACGAGGCATGGTAGTCCTGCCGCCACAAGGACGCCACGCTGGGCGGCAGCCGGGGAGCCGGAAGTGAAGCAACAGAGGGCCTCTTGGGCTCAGAAGCTCACATTTTTGTTGCTTTGCAGAGCGGTGAATAGTAATTTCCGACCAACCCTGTAATTGATGAATTGCTGGGAAGTATCCGTGGATGAGATAGCAGGTGAGTTAACATCCACGGCGACTTCCGAGGTAGTAACCAGAACCCAGCCAACCGTGTCAGACAGGCGGGAAGCTGGGATGGCTGGGTCTTTGGCAACGAAAGGAAACGGAGGGTTCGCCCGTGCAATGGTTTCATAACTACTCGGCGGTAGGCAACAGCCTGGGTCTGACCGCGCTGATAGTAGCTATTCCTATTCTTTTTCTGTTCTGGGCATTGGCTTTCAAACGAATGAAGGGGCACTGGGCCGGCGTGCTGACCCTGCTGGTAACCCTGGTCATTGTCATTCTTGCCTACGGCATGCCGGTAAAGCTGGCGGTATCAGCGGCGCTGCTAGGTATGGCCACCGGCCTGTGGCCAATTGGATGGATCATCCTTACGGCCGTCTTCTTCTATAACCTCACGGTAGAAGCGGGACAGTTCGAGGTGCTCAAGAGCTCCATCTCGACCCTTTCCACCGACCGCCGGCTGCAGGCATTGCTCATCGCCTTCAGTTTCTCAGCCTTCATGGAAGGTGTCTCCGGGCAGGGTGCGCCGGTGGCCGTGGCCGCTGCCATGCTGATCGGCTTGGGATTCAACCCCATGTCAGCTGCCGTTCTCTGCCTCATCGCCAACACACCTCCGGTTCCCTTCGGCCCGGTTGGCGTACCGACTAACATGATGATCACGGTCACGGGAATGAAAGGAAATCCGATTGTTCAGGCCATCGGCTTGAACATGTCCCTGCTGGCACTGATCATCCCGTTCTTCATGCTGATCGTGATGTGCGGCTGGAAGAAAACCGGAGAGGTATGGCTTCCCG
The DNA here is from genome assembly GCA_963791145.1 of uncultured Acidobacteriota bacterium. Classification (GTDB taxonomy): domain Bacteria; phylum Acidobacteriota; class Terriglobia; order Terriglobales; family Acidobacteriaceae; genus CAWBRT01. The sequence continues at coordinate 328,658 of CAWBRT010000003.1, forward strand.
GGTTAGTTGCCGGCGTAAGCTACGCCATTACCTGCTACTTCGTTACCCGCAACATGGGGGCGGAGCTGCCGGCTGTTCTGTCTTCGTTCGTCTCCATAGTCTGCCTGATCGTGCTGTATAAGTTCTGGAAGCCGGCCGCAATCTGGCGATTCCCGAACGACATTTCCGAGGCCAAAGAGACAGCGTCCAAGTTCACCACCGGCCAGATCTTCAAGGCCTGGTTGCCATGGGTGCTGCTGATGACCATCATGGGCATCTGGGGCATTACGGCGTTCAAGGGGTGGGTCAACGCCAAGGGTTGGTTCGTGATGATCTCGCAGTGGCCGGGGCTGCACAACGTCGCCCAAAGGGTTGCGCCGGTGGTGGCCAAACCATCACCCCTGGGCGCCAGTTACAAGTGGGAATACTTCCTGGCCCCGGGAACCGCCATGCTGATCTCCTCGTTCGTGGCGATGATCATTCTCCAGATCAGCCCGGCGCGCGGAGCGAAGGTCTTCGCCAAGACCTTCAAGCAGTTGGCCTATGCCTTAATCACTCTGTCTTCGGTGATCGGTATCGGCTTCCTGGCCAATTACTCCGGCATGTCGTACACGCTGGGGCTGGCCTTTGCCTACTACACGGGCAAGGCGTTCCCGATCTTCTCGCCGGTCATCGGCTGGCTGGGCGTCTTCCTGACCGGGTCGGTTACTTCTTCGGCCGCTTTGTTCGGCAAGCTGCAGCAGGTTACGGCCGGGGCGCTGGGACTCAACCCGGTTTTGACCACCTCGGCTAACCTGGCAGGCGGCGTGATGGGCAAGCTGATCTCTCCGCAGTCGATTGCCGTGGCTTGCGCCGCCACCGGCCTGGTCGGCCGCGAGACGGACATCTTCCGCAGGACCGCTAAGTATTCGGTGATCCTGCTGGCGATGATCGCCGTGTGGATCTTGCTGCAGGCGTATGTCGTGCCCGGCATCGTGCCGACGGAATAGCTTCGGTCGGTCCTTCAGGCTGACCAGCAAGACTTGCAACACCGCAGCCGGCGTGAGAAATCACGCCGGTTTTTTTCAAGCGAGTTTCAAGGGTTTCAAAGTTTCAAGGTTTCGCCAAGCTTCCAGAGCAACCAGCGAAACCTTGAAACTCTGAAGTTCAGAATCACGCCCGCACAATCGTCGCCCTGCCTGCTCAAGTACAATCAGAACACCTAATGATTTACGCCCTCGCATCGTTTGCCGCACTGGCTGCCGCCAGCACCTTCGCCGGGCTGCACAGCATGCTGCCGCGCTCGCAACTGTACGGCGCCAACTTCATCGGCGAGGCAGCGGGCTCGCGACGGCTTGCACTGACGTACGATGAGGGCCCAAACGACGCTTGCACGCCGGACTTGCTGGAGGTACTAGCCAAATACCAGGTGAAGGCCACGTTCTTTCTGCTGGGCCGCTATGTCGAGGCGCTTCCGAAGCTCGCCCGCGCGGTGGCTGAGGCGGGACATGCGGTTGGCAACCACAGCTACTCGCACCGGAACTTGATTTTTCTTTCACGGGAAGAGACCCGGCAGGAATTGAGGCAAACCTCACAAGTAATAGAGGACGCTACCGGTGTCAGGCCGGCACTGTTCCGCCCGCCATTCGGCGGCCGCCGTCCGGGGCACCTTTGCCATCGCGCGCGAATGCGGCATGACGCCCATCATGTGGCGCGTCAGCGGCCACGACTGGGATGCCGACTCGCCCGAGAGTATCGTGCAGCGCATTGTTTCAGGGATGAAAGGCGGAGACGTCATCCTGCTGCACGATGGCGGGCACAGGGCGTTGGGAGCCGACCGCTCGCGCACAGTCGCCGCCACAGAAGAGCTCGTTCGGCGCTGCCAGGGCGAAGGCTACCAGTTCGTGACTGTACCGGAGATGATGAAAGGCAGTTCTTAGTTATTCGTTGTTCGTTCTTAGTTGTTCGTGGTGCGTTCATCCTTTCTTTCCGGACGAAGATGGTTCCACATCTCGCCACAAGACACTGAGTTCCGCAGAATGTTCCTATCTGATCAAACGAAGAACTAACAACGAAGAACGAAGAACTGAACTAAGAACTAAGTGACAATCCATCCCCGTTGGCAGGCGTCTTCGATGATGCCGGTGACCACCGGCCAGAGTTCGGGCATGGCGGTGCGGATTGGTTCCATGCGGCGATAAACCTGATCACGATGGACCGAGTGAATTCGCCATGTGCCGCCTTCGGTGCGCGTGTTATGCAAGAGCGGTTGCAGGCGGTCGAGCGCGTTGGCGTATTTTGATTCGGTAGTCGTGTTCGCCTCGAACTCCTCCCACAAGCCGCGTAACTCCCGCCCCTGCTCCTCGGGAAGCATTCCGAAGATACGCTCGGCACACTTCAGTTCGCGCGCGGCTCGGCCGGCATTGGCGGCGGCGTCATAGGCGAAGGTGTCGCCGGCGTCGATTTCCACCAGGTCATGCACCAGCAGCATCTTCATCACCCGGCAAACGTCGACCGGCGCGGCGGCATACTCGGCGAGCAGCGAGGCCATGATCGCCAAGTGCCAGGAGTGCTCGGCGGAGTTCTCGCGGCGCGAGGAATCGGTGAGCAGCGTCGATCGCAGCACGGTCTTGAGCTTGTCAATCTCCAGCACGAAAGAGAGCTGCCGGGAGAGGCGCGAAGTGGTCATTGGTGAGGACAGTGGCGGCCTTCCTCTTGATACTCGGCGATTCGCCGGATGTTGCGGTTCACGTCCACGATATAACAGACGGTGAATGCCGACCAGGCTCCGCCGTTGGGATCGTGTCCGGTGAGAGTGGCCAGCAGCTCGGTGGTCGAAAGCCAGTGCAGGGCCCGGATGTATGCGTAATCCGACTTGACAAGCTTCATGTCATCCGGGTAGCGGTCGAGAATTTTCTTGCCGACGTTCAAGACCCTGCGGCTGTCCGGAAAGATGATGTAGGCCTGAGACTCGTTGTATTCCTTGTTGTCAGTGATGAACAGGGCGTGGGAATCGGGAGCCCAGCTCACTTCCACGGTCCGTCCATAACGGAAGATCAGCCCGCTTTCTCCGGAACGAAGGTCGCGCAACCGCAGGAAGCGCGCCGCGGTTGCACCGCCCCTGGTGTCTCCGGGATCCTGGTTTACGACGGCGAAACGGCCATCGGGGGAAAGCAATTGATCTCTGGGGCCGGGAAACTTCGTTACGGGTGGTACGGGAGCGCTCTTCACCACGGGAGCATGCGACTGCCCCCATAGCGCGGAAGCGATGACCAGCAGCACCAGGCACCGCAAGGCAGGCTTCATACTTTCAGCTCCACCACCGTTGCTCCCGCGCCGCCCTCATGCTGCGGCGGCTCGCTGACCGACGCCACCTGAGGATGGCTCTGCAGGTATTGCCGCAGGGCGCGGCGCAGCACGCCCATGCCCGAACCGTGCACCACGCGCACGCGCGAGAGCCCGGCGAGGAAGGCGCGGTCGAGAAACTTTTCCAGCTCGCGGGTGGCGTCGTCGACATTATGTCCGATTACGTTGATCTCCGTGGGTGCGGCCACTTCCTCGTCGCGCAGGCGGACGCTGATGCCCTTCTGCCGCGCGGCCGCGACCGGGCTGGCAGAGGAGCGGGCCAGCACCTCGGCTACATCGTCCAGCGCGACGCGCATCTTCATGGGACCGACCTGCACCTCGATGGCATCGTCGGCGAACTTGCGCGTGACCTTGCCGGTGCGGCCCAGCGACTTGAGCCGCACGGTATCACCTTCGCTGACGTACTGCACGCGATGCGGCTCGGCGTTGGGATCACCGCGATCCGCGCCGGTCGAGTGCGCCACCACCGCCTGGTTGAACTGCTCGCGGAACTCGCGGCGAGCCTTGGCGATGCGCCGCTCGGCCTCGCGGCTGAGCTTCATGGACTCTGCCCGGTCCTGCACGGCGCTCACCGCCTCGCGCGCGTGGTATTCGAAGTCGCGCAGCAGGCTATCCAACTTGCGCTCCAGCTCGCGAATCTTCTCGCGCTGCTCCTTCAGGCCTTCGCTCTCCAGGCGGCGGCGCTCGGCCGCCATCTCCTGCTCCCGTCCAGCCACGGCTACGCGCTCGGCGTCGAGCTGGCGCAGTTCGTGGTGCAGGCGATCCAGGAAGCGCGACACATCCTGAGTCTGGCTGCTGATACGCTCGCGGGCCTCGGCGATAATTTGCGGATTGAGCCCCAGCCGCTGCGCGATGTTGAGCCCCGCCGAAGCTCCAGGCACGCCCACGCGCAACTCATAGGTTGGCGCCAGCGTCTGCTCGTCAAATCCCACGGCGCCGTTGAGCACGCCTTCGGTGTTCTCGGCATAGACCTTGAGCGAGGTGTGATGCGTGGAGACGATGCATACCGGTTCGCGCCGGCGGAAGAAATCGGCGATGGCCACGGCCAATGCGGCGCCCTCTTCGGGATCGGTGGCCGAGCCGAGCTCGTCGAGCAGGACCAGCGATTCCGGCGTCGCCGCGTGCGAGATGAAATCGATGTTGGTAACGTGCGCGGAAAACGTAGACAGGTTCTGCTCGATCGACTGGTAATCGCCGATGTCGGCCAGAACAGCGTCAAAAACAGGAAACTCGGCGCGCTCGGCCGGCACCGGAATTCCGGATTGCGCCATAAGCGCCAAGAGGCCGATAGTCTTGAGCGCCACCGTTTTGCCGCCCGTGTTGGGACCGCTGATCACCAGTTGCCGGTGGCCGCGATCCAGTTCCAGCGAGATGGGCACGATCTGGCGCGGCTTTTCATCCGGCGAAGCCGGCTTGGCCGCTTGCCGGGCGCGCAGGGTGCGCTCAAGCAGCGGATGCCGCGCCCGCCGCAGGATGAAGACGTCGTTGCCGGAAACCGGGGCTGCCTCATTCCCACCCGAACCCGCAACAGACTCCGCTGAACTATCCAGAAAGCGCACCGGCTCACACTCGTAGTCCTCGGCGAAGCGAGCCTTGGCGAACTGCAGTTCGAGCTCGGCGATGGCCTCGACTCCGGCCGCGATGGAGTAGCTCTCCTCGCCGATGCGGGCGGTCATCTCGCGCAGGATGCGCTGGATCTCCGTCTGCTCCTCTTCCAGCAACCGCACCAGCTCGTTGTTCTGCTCGATGGTCTCCAGCGGCTCGACGAAAACGGTTTGTCCGCTGGAGCTGGCGCCATGCACCACCCCTTGCACCCTGCGCTTGTGCTCGGATTTGACGGGGATAACGAAACGCTCGCCGCGGATGGTGATCAGCTCCTCCTGCAGCAGGCCGCCTTCGCCCAGCCGCCGCAGGTATCCTCGCAGCGATTCCTGAATGAGGCGGCGCTGGCGTTCGATTTCGCGGCGAATGCCGCCCAGGGCGGGCGAGGCGCGGTCGTCAAGCGTGCCGTCGGGCAGCAGCTTGCCGCGGAAGAAGCGCAGCAACGGCGTGAAGTCGGCTATGGCCGACGAGAGCTCTTCTATGCCCGGCCACATTCCTTTGAGCGCCGCCGGGGGATGGAGAACGATTTCGCGCCACTCGGCCACGCGATCCACCAGGGTGAGCAGGTCGCGCAGTTCGGTGACCTCCAGCATGGCGCCTTGGATGCGGGACTTCTCCAGCAGCTTGCGGGGATCGGTGAGCCCACTGAAGTCAAAGCGGCCGCCGCCGCGCAGATAGAGACGGACCTCCGAGGTGAGCTGCTGCTGGCGCTCGATCCAGCCGCGGTCGGCGGTAGGCGGCAAGCTCCTGCACGCGTGCCTGCCCGAGCTCCGACTGGCAATAGCCGCGCAGAAGCTCACGCAGGCGGTCAAACTCCAGAACTTGGGCACTGCTGTGGAGCAACGGTGTAGGCATCGACACACCTATCCTACCCTCTCTGTTCCGGATTGCAGATGGAAGATTTAGATGGCTTTGCCTGGCCGGGAAACTGTGGCCTGGAAGTGCCGTCACGAGCAGCAAAGCTGGCCCAGTGATAGACTTTTTCCGTATGGCATTTCCAGCAAACCGCTTACGTCGCCTGCGCAGTTCAGAGACTCTGCGCTCGATGGTGCGCGAGACGCGCCTTTCTCCTCAAGGCTTTATCTATCCGCTGTTTATCTGCCCGGGCGAAGGCGTGCGCCACGAGATCGGCTCGATGCCGGGTGTTTGCAACCTTTCCGTCGACGAGGCGGTGAAGGAGTGCGCCGAGGTCAAGAGCCTGGGGATCCCGGCGATCATGCTCTTCGGCCTGCCGGAGACCAAGGATGAAGCCGCCACCGGCGCCTGGTCCAACGACGGCATCGTGCAGCGGGCAGCCCGCGCCATCAAGCGCGAGGTGCGCGATCTGCTCATCTACGGCGACGTCTGCCTCTGCGAGTACATGTCGCACGGCCATTGCGGCATCGTGAAAAAGTCGGAAGTCGCATCCGGCTTCCGTTTCCTCCGGCAGCGGGTTGGCTGCGGCTAAGGCGGCGGAGCCGGAGTACGAGATCGTCAATGACGCCACCCTCGAGGTGCTGGCCAAGACCGCGGTCTCGCAAGCGCGAGCCGGGGTCGACATCATCGCTCCCTCCGACATGATGGATGGCCGGGTGGCAGCGATCCGCGCGGCGTTGGACGCCAGCGGTTTCTCGAATACTCCAATTCTGTCGTACGCCGCCAAATTCGCTTCTGGATTTTACGGCCCATTCCGCGAGGCTGCCGATTCGGCGCCGCAGTTCGGCGACCGGCGCTCCTACCAGATGGACCCGGCCAATGCGCGTGAGGCCATGCGCGAGATCGAGCTCGACCTCGCCGAAGGCGCCGACATGATCATGGTGAAACCGGCGCTGGCCTACCTGGATATGATCGCCGAAGCGCGCCGCCGCTTCGACGTGCCGATCGCCGCTTACCAGGTCAGCGGCGAATACGCCATGATCAAGGCCGCGGCGCGGAATGGCTGGATCGAGCACGACCGCATCATGCTGGAGACCCTCACGGCCATCCAGCGCGCCGGGGCCTCCATCATCCTGACGTACTTCGCCAAGGATGTGGCCCGCATGCTGGGGTGATGATCGCCGCCCTCAATCTCGGGCTCACCGGTTACGGTACCGCCCTCCGCCTGCAGGAGAGCCTGGTGGAATTGCGCAAGCAAGGGCGCATTCCCGACGTGCTGTTGCTGCTCGAGCATCCGCCGGTCATCACCCTGGGACGAAATGCCAAGGAGGCGAACGTAGTCGCTCCGCGTGAATTCCTGGCGGCCAAAGGCGTCGAAGTCTTCGAGATCAACCGCGGCGGCGATGTCACCTTCCACGGTCCGGGACAACTGGTGGGCTATCCCATCTTCGACCTGCGCGGTTTCAGCCCCAGGCTGGGCGCGGTCGATTATGTGCGCAAGCTCGAAGAGGTTCTGATCCGCACCTGCGCGCACTACGGCATTCCAACTCAGCGGATCAAAGGAATGACCGGGGTCTGGACCGACGCCAGCCGCTGCCGCGGCTGCGAACGGCAAAGAGAGAGCGCAAGATCGCTGCCATCGGCGTGCACATCTCGCGCGGCGTCACCTCGCACGGCTTTGCCCTGAATGTGACCACCGATCTCGAACAGTTCAAGCTGATTGTTCCCTGCGGGCTCAGCGAAGCCAGTGACCTCGATCGCGCTGGAGACGGGGAGCACCTCTATCCATTGACGAGGTGACACAGGTTGTAGTGCACCAGTTGGGGTCGGTCTTCAATTCGGAGATCTTCTGGCTGGAATCACTCGACGACCTCCTGGGCGAAGAAGGTGAGAAAGTGGAGCCGGTCTGGCCTCAGGATACGCCCGCCAAAGTCCCGGAAAACCTGCGCCGGCTGCGCGGAGAGGACACGCACTTGGCGTAAGGCTAGCGCCCGAACACCCCAGAGTATGTGCTGGGCCCCTCGCCGTGCAGGGGCGGCGATTTCTGTTTACAATCGAGAGTTCATGGTGTCTGCATCGTCGGGGAATGCAGGGGCCGGTTTTGCGAAATTAAGCGGTTGGGGTGAGGATTGCGATGCGTGGATTCATCACGGGTGTGCTGCTGACCATCGTGGTCATTTTGGGCGGAATCTATCTTCTTCTATCCCAAGGCAAGTTTCCGGTCGGGGCGGATAACCCACCCGGCCTGGTGGAGCGCTACCTGGCCAACATGGCTGTGGATCAACACGTCGAGCGCAACGCCCCCAAGCAGTCAAACCCGATGCAACCGACAGTGGAGAACCTGATTGCCGGCGCTCGCGCTTACGAACAGAATTGCTCGTTCTGCCATGGCGGGGCGGCGCAGCGCGTCAGCCCGATGCGCACTAAGTTCAACCCGCCGGTGCCGCAGATCATCAATCACATTCCGGGGGATCCGGACGCACAACTGTTCTGGGTAATCAAGCACGGCATCAGAATGACCGGCATGCCAACCTGGGATGGGATTCTGAACGACGCCCAGATATGGCAGATCGTGGCGTTCATCAAGAACTCGGGCAAGCTTCCTTCCGCGGTACAGGAGGCTTGGCGACAAGCCGCGACTCCTCCCCCGAGTGCGCCATCCAATCAGGTACCGGCTCCGGCCGGGGCCACTGCTCCGAGCGCGTCGCCCCGGCAGTGAGCTGAGGCCCGGGCTGGGGATGAACCGTGGTGGATGAGAGTCCGCATCACATCTGATGGCCTCTCGGTAGAGGCAGCAACGGCCTTTACCGGGAACCCCGATTGCACCCCGCAAGCGCAAAAACCGCGTTTGCCGGGGATCCCGATTCCACCCAGCAAAGTCACTAACGAGCTTTGCCGGGATCGAGGAAGGTAAACCATGCCGACCGACGTTGTCATGCCCCAGATGGGAGAATCGGTTTTCGAAGGCACCGTCACCAAGTGGCTCAAGCAGCCGGGTGAGCGCGTGGAGCGCGACCAGCCGCTGCTGGAGATCTCGACCGATAAGGTCGACGCGGAAGTCCCAGCTCCCGCCAGCGGAGTCCTCAAGGAGATCACCGCGCCCGTGGGCGCCACCGTTAAGGTCAACGCCGTTGTCGGGGTGATCGACGACGCAGGCGCGGCAGTCGCGGCTCCGCCGGCCAAGCCCGCTGCGCCCGCTCCCACGGCAAGTGCGCCTAAGTCTCCAGTCTCCGCGCCCGCTCCCGTCCCGCTGCCCTCGCGTGCATCTGCTCCGCAGGCCACCGCAAGCGGCGCCTCTACCGGACCGGCTTCCCCGGCGAGTGCCGCTGTTGCGTCCTTTGCAGTCGACGTGGTCATGCCGCAGATGGGCGAATCCATCTTTGAAGGCACCATCACCCGCTGGATGAAGAACGTGGGCGACAGGGTGGCACCCGATGAACCGCTGTTTGAGATTTCAACCGACAAGGTCGACGCCGAAATTCCCTCTCCTGCCGGTGGCGTGCTGCGCGAGATCAAGGCGCAGGCGGGCAAGACCGTCCAGGTAAACCAGGTGGTTGCGGTAATCGCCGGAGACGGTTCGGTCGCGGCTCAGGCTCCGCCGGCGGCCCGCGAAATTGGCTCTCCCGCCGCAACCGCCGGCACAGCGCTCGAGCAAACAGCTGCAGCAGCCCAAGAAGCTGAGGACGTTCGCTCCTCGCCGGTGGTGCGCCGCCTGGCGCAGGAGCACGGAGTCGACCTGCGGCAGGTGCGAGGAACCGGCAGCGGAGGACGCATCAGCAAGGAAGACATCCTCGCCTTTGTCGAGCGCGCGAAAACCGGGGCCGGCGCGCCCGCTGTTGGCGCGCAGGGTTGGGAATCCGGGGCGGCTGTTCCGGCGCCGCCGGCAAGCGCGGCCGAGGCGGAGCCGTACGTCCCTGTTGTTGCGACTCCGGCCAGCAAGTTCGCCGGCGTGCCCGGGACCATCGCGCCGATGTCGGTGATGCGCAAGCGGATCGCCGAGCATATGGTGCTCTCCAAGCGCACCAGCGCGCACGTGCACGGAGTCTTCGAGGTCGATTTCACGCGCATCGTGAAGCTGCGCGAGAAGATGAAGGACCGCTTCCCGGAGGCGACCGGGCTCAAGCTCACCTACACGCCGTTCTTTGCCCGCGCCGTAGCGCATGGCCTGCGCCTGTGGCCGATCGTCAATGCCTCGCTTGAGGGCGAGAACATCCACTACAAGCGCGAGATCAACCTCGGCATCGCCGTCGCGCTCGACTGGGGATTGATCGTGCCCGTCGTCAAGAACGCCGATGAGCTCAGCTTCGTCGGCCTGCAAAGCGAGCCATCACCGACCTCGGCGAGCGCGCCCGGGCTAAGCGGCTCAAGCCGGAAGAGGTCCAGGGAGGCACCTTCACCATCACCAATCCCGGCATCTTTGGCGCCAAGTTCGGCATGCCCATCATCAACCAGCCGCAGGTCGCCATCATGGGAGTCGGCGCGATCTACAAAACTCCCGCCGTCGTGACTGAGCGGATGGCAACGACAGCATCGCCATCCGCTCCATCTGCCATCTCTCCATCGGCTACGATCACCGCGTGATCGACGGCGCCGTGGCCGATCAGTTCATGGCAGCAGTCAAAAAATATCTGGAGAGCTGGAAGGAGCCGCTGCTGTAAGCAGGTGCCGGAACTTACACCTGCTTGTTGAGGTTGATGTTCATCAACACACCGCCGCCCACGATCAGCGAGTTGCCGGTGTCGTGCTGGTTGAGGCAGACCAGAACCGATCCCATGACGATCAGCATCAGGCCGTAGACATTGGAATGAATGGAATTGATCTTTTCGAACACCGTGAAGCTCCTGTTCTGCTCAAGTAGCGCCGCCGTCTTGCACCCCACCACGCGAAAGAGCGCGCGTGTTGGGGGCCCCACAGATCTCGGCGGCGGGCCCAGCCCTTTATTGCGCCGAGACTCCCGCAGCTTTGCCGTCGGTAGACGTGGTTGTCGCGCCTGATGCGGCGCGAGAATTGCCGAATTCGCCGAACAGGTTTTTCAACGCGACCACGCTGTCGATCAGGGGACTGACCGCGTTCAGCGCCGCCGCGACCGAGTCGGCGGAAGCACCGGTGGCGGCGCCGGCTACACTCAGGCCGCTGCCGATGATCTGCATGGCAGCCGCCTTCTTGGCCGGCCCGGGAGCGCCGCCCAGCAGCGATTCAACGGACGTCACCGTGTCGTGAACGAAGGGAAGGACGCCCGCGACGATACCGAGTCCTTTCGTCAAACCGTTCAGAAAGCTCATTTAATCTCCTTGTGAAATTGGAATCTCCGCCGCAGCCTGGCCTGCTGAAACGACGGATTGCAACTGGAAGCGCCGGTAGATCGCCAGGATCTTGTCGGCGTAGGCCGGGTCGGTTGCCCAGTGCCGGGCCAGCGCCTGGGTGAACTGCTCGGCATCCGCCTTCGCGGCCCGCGCCTCGGCAAACAGCACGCCGGTGGCGATCAGCCGGTCGCGCGCCAGAAAGCACTCCGTCATGGAAGGAAAGCGCGCGAACCAGGCGGTTACTGCCTTGCGCACCCCGCCCTCGACCTCGAAGGTCGGCATCGCGATGCGGTCGTATCTGGCAAGGGCCTTGATCCCGAAATAATTGTTCGCTACTCTCGAGAGGCGCGACTGCCCCCACGCGCTTTCCAGCGCGGCCTGGGCCACTGTGATACCGGGCGAAAATCCGCTGATCGCCGAGCTGGCGGCGGCAGCAGCGACTGCTTGCTGCAAGAAGTCGTCTCGGGTCATCGCTGGCTCACCCGCAAGTAATCGAATGCCAGGTGAGCCAGCGTGACTAGGCCGCCCAGTGCTATGCCCAGCCCCATGACCTTTTGCAGGAATCCTTCTTGACGGGCGATCCGTCCTTCCAGCTGCTGAATCTTTCCTGGGTTGCCGTTTCCAACGATCCAGCGCATATGCGCCTTCAATTCCGCCAGATCTCGCAGAACCTGTTCTTCGAACTGTGTCATCGTCAGTACTCCACGTGCAGCAAGGTTGCGAAGCGCGAATAGCCTGGCGGCGTGCCGCCATCGAACATGCGCAAGAAGTAGCTTTGCGAGGCGGCCAGCTTCGGCACGCTGAAGGTTTGCGAGGTGAAGCGGCCGAGGAAATTGCGATCCACATCCGCTCCCCAACCCGCATCTTCGAGGCGCACCTCGAATCCGCCTCCCGCCGGCGGTGGAGTGCCGGTGTCGATCACTACCGCGCTCGATGAGCGGGCGACCACGTCGGCGTTTGGCAGACATGCGATCCAAGGGCCCGGTATCCTGGCCGCGTAGCTTACAGCGGGTTTCTTCTTAGCGGTCTCAAGGCTGAAGCTCTGCGACTGAACGGCATCGTTGGCGAACTTGATGGTGTAGCGTGAAAGCTCGTTCTCCAGGGTTACCAGCTCGATGTCGACCTCGCGGATCGTCGCCTGAACGGTTAAAGACCGGCTCGGCAGCGAGATCGCGAGGTTTTCGCCGGGCCATGCATCGTCGGGCAGCCAGTCGCTCCAGCACTGGTACTGCCCTGAGTACGGCGTCGCGCACAAGTCCTCCAGCAATGTTGCCGCCGCCTTGCTGCACTCCTCCGAGGTTCGCGCCTGGGGCGAGAGCAGCCGCACCGCCGCGCTGCGCAGGCCGCTGTCGCCCGGCCTGGCTAGGGCCGCTATGGCCGCCTGGTTCTGCAGCCGCTCCGCGGACACGCCGGTATCCCTGTAGCTGACGCGGATCAGATCGTTATCCGCCGGCAATGCGTAGCTGTAGAACACAACCTGCGGGTCGGTCCCGGCGAGGATTTCACAACTCGCACCGTCGATCTTCTGGCCGACGACCTTCGAATTGCTCACGCTCGAGCCGCCGGAGAAAACGCGCACCTCTGCCGACACGCTCTTCTGTATCTGCGTATACCCGACTTTGCAGAAGAGGCTGGCTGCGTTGATGACGGCATAGGTGGCGAAGGCGGGAGCATTGGCAATCGTGCCGTCGAAGAGCACCGTCGGCATCTCCAGCAGGCTGGCGGCAGCGGCCGGATCGACATCCCGCATCTCCAGCACCACGTTCAGGTCCGCCGGGATAGCAGAATCACCCGCGCCGCTTCCGCCAGGGTGTTGCGCGGAGTGAAAGCGCTGCCCGGTGCGGAAGGGCTCAACGCAATAAAAGCGCGTCACCAGAACGTAACGATGGCCGCTTGCCGTGGTGATAGCCGGCCCGACAAGGTTGCCGTTGACTAGAGCCTGGATAACGCTGGCGCCGCCACTCGGCGAAATGGAGAATCCCGCCAGGCAAGCGGCTACGCTGATGTTTCCCGAGTAAAGGCCGCCGATTACACCGCGGCTTGGCGCCTGGAGGCTGACTTCGCCGTGCTCGAGCAACACGGCGCCGCCCAGCTCCAGGTTCTGCGCCATGGCGAGATAGGTCTGGCCGTCGTTCCCGGTGCCACCGTTCACAGTCAGGCCGCCGGCCTGCGGCGCGATGACCCCGCCCGGATCGGTTACGCTCCATGCTGCAGGCGCAAGCGGGCCGGTGTAGTCATCGAGCAGCAATGTCTCTGCCGCGTGCGAAAAGGGATTCTCCGAGAGGTAGAAGCTGTAAGTGCCCCCGTTTGCCTGAATATAGTCTCTGACGTAACGCTGAGGCCCTTGCTCTCCCAGCACCGTGACGTCGTTTACGATGTCGTGCGGTTGGTCCAGGGCGAGGACGGATTCATCGAAGCCGGGGGTCTGCTCGCCGATTTCGATTGTGTGCGATCCGGCTGGCTCAAAAACCAGCTTGCCATCGTGAATGCGATACACGGCGCGGCACAAGACGCCAAGTTCAGCGGCGTGCTCGGACCAGCTGAGCGCGGGATCGACGCGGAACGGCGCTACCGTCTCAATCGCCTGCACCGCATCGACGTTCAGCATTCCCGGCGCGAGTTCGGCGGCGAGCGCCTTTAAGATATCGCCTCCACTGCGGCCCACGATCGGGGCCCTGGCCGGAAGCACGCGGCGGTCGAGCGCATACTCCTCGCCCATTGCCTCGAGCAGCCAGCGGCTGAGCAGTCCGTCTTCTCCCCAACCGAGCGCTTCCTGCCGTGGAGCACGCGATAGATAGCCGGTGAACAACGCGCTGGCGTCTTGCTTGCGCAGTTCTACCCTGGCACCCAGCTTGGGAACCGTGAACCCGTCGCGGCCGGACACCAGCCATGTCCGCATTTCGGCGGGACGGTTCAGCTTTCTGGTCACCGCGGGAAGCCTGTCCGCGTCTAGGAACTCCGAGTAATCGAGCGGGCCGCGCGTGTCAAAGTTGTCGATGGTCAGGATCATGCTTTCTGTCTTCCTGCTAGCGCTTCACACAAGTGGGCGCGGCATTTCCGAGTGCTCCGCAGCGACAGAGCCGCGGCGCTCCATTTGCATCCAACAGTAAGAAAGGTGTTTAGTCTAAGCCTGGGACCATCGCATGAGTGACTCCAATACCGAAGCGATTCTGGCGTTGCAGAACCGGCTACGCATCCGACTGGCCGAGCTGGGATTGAGCGACAGTCCGACAACCAGGAACTTGCAGCGGCATCTGGCGGAGATCGCCGTCTTAGGCGATCAATTCGCGCAGCACACTCTCCCGCTATTTCTGTCGATGTCCCCGGAGCACACCGAATCGATCGCCCGGCTGGCCATGGCCATGAAATGTGACTTAGACGAGTTGCGCGACGCGCTCACCGATGTCGAAGCCGACCTGATTGAGCTCACCCAATTCCTCAACCGCACTCCTCAGTAGAGCGCCGCTCTAACCGGAGGGAAGTAAGTTCGGTAGCAATAAACCATCTCTCCGTCGTTCGCATCCGGCGCGGCCATGGCCGCAAACAGCGCGTGCAGAGTGGTGACGCGCAGCGGCTCGCCCAACTTGATGGCGCTCTCGCGCGGCGAGCCCGAGGCCTGCAGGCGGGGATAGTAGAAGCAGATTCTGCCGCCCGAACTCCCGGGCAGCACGAACAACGCGGACCACTCCTGGAAGAAGTTGCCGCCCTCGCGGTCGACGAAGGCCACCACCTTCTGCATTCGCGCCGATCCGGCCGGTACGCCGCCGGGCAGCGGGCGTTCAAGCTGTAAAGAATGATCTGTAACGGCCGCCACGCGCGCCACGTTCCAGGTGACTCTGCGCACATAGTCAGCCGCCAGATTCGGCGCCTGCGCACTGGTAACGTAGGCGGCGGCAATGCCGCTGCCGATATAGCCAGTCTGCTGCGCGTAGTCGATGTCGACGGCAACAATATCTCCGGCCTGGAAGTTTGCGGCCGCCGTGCCGAGCATCAGCTCCTGCGCCGTCGATCCTGTCTGTGAGGCGATCGCTGCCTGTGCCGCTCCCCCGGAACCGGATTTCGTTCCGCCCGGAGCGCTGCCCGCGGCCAGCACGTTCATGTGCTGTGCGCCGCCGGCCATCGCCATCTGTAGCTTTCCCCACTCGCGGAACTCCAACTCCACCGTCGCCCCTTGATGCAGACGAAGCTGCCGGCTGGCGGCCGAGGCCGGTCCGAGGCGCACTGTCTCCACCTTGGTTTGCGGCGTGCGCACGAACTTGTCCGCCCAGCCCGCGTCGATCCAGGGCGAGGGAGGATTGTCCAGGTCGAACTCGGACACATCGGAGGGATCAAAGATGCTTGGCGTCTGGGTGCCGCGGTCGACCGGCGCAAAGTACACTCGCACGCCCTCGCTCACCGGCTGCATCAATCCGCGGATCGGACTCGTCGCGCTCATACGCCCTCCGGAAAGAAATAGACTTCAAGAACTGCCGTGCGAGCCAGCAGCTTGCCCTCGCTCTTCGCCGGGCCAAGTTTCGGCCGGGTCCAGCAGATCATGGTGCCCAGTGCTACCGCCGGAGTCTGCGTGTAGTCGCACTTCGGAGCCGATGCCAGCAGCGCGATGCTAAGCAGCTCCGAATCCATGGCCGTCAACTGCCGCCCGCGATCGGCGTTGCCGTAGCCATCGGTGCCCGGCACGCGGTAGTCGATGGCGCATTCGAGCACTCGCATCTCCGGCTGCGCGCCAGGCGCCGCAACAGCCGACTCCTTGCCCCAACTCAGGCAAAAGACGTCGGTCAGCATGGCGTCCATTCCGGGACGCTCGTTTTCCGTGACCAGGATGCCGGGCCGCAAATTGCCGTCGATGGTCACCGTGCGCGCCGGATTCAGAGCCGCCAGCCGGTCGCGCAATACGATGTAGAAGCTGTCCTTGGCGAATTGCATGCTTACTCCGTCACCTGCAGCCGATACAGATACTCGCTCCCGCCGAATAGTTCGGAGGCGATCTTGCGTACGCGATAGGCGTGGTCATTCCAGACGATCGTCTCCACCTGCGCCATCAACCCGCTCACATCGCTCGCCCCGCGTGACTCCACCAACGGGTTGAGGGTGGCGGCGGCAATCACCAGTTCGAAGCCGCTTGCGAGGGACGCCGGCGATTGCGGCCTGCGCACCAGTACGGGCGAAACCGTGACCTCCTCCACCTGGGGCGACTCTATTCCCAGTTGCGCTGCGTCCGCCGCGCTTGCGGCCTGCGGAAAGCGGAACTGCACTGCCGCCGCGCCCAGCACGCGCAGCACCGACTCCGCGCAGCGCGCCGCGGCCAGCGCCGGAGAAGACACGCCTGTCCATCCAGAGCTCGTCATCTCAACCCACCTTCTGCGTCACATAGGGCGCCAGCAGGCGCCGCACGCTGTCGTCGATGAGCGAATTGGAAAAGTACTCGAGCTGCATCTGGTCGAGCCTGGCGAGGCGAACGTTCAGCGCCGGCGTGGCCTGCGCGTTGCGGATCAGCACGGCGCAGGCGTGCTTCACGGCTTCCGTGATCTCGGCCAGCCCGGCCGTATAGGTGATCTCCAGTTCGTTGAATGGCTGCCAGAGCAAACCGCCGGTGAGACTGACTTCTCCGGTCGAGCTGTCGAAATCCAATGAGGCTGTCTCCACCGACGTCCATTGCCCCGGCAGGCCGAAGACGCTTGCCATTTCGATTGCCAGTTCCTGGCGTGGATCGCGCACCACCGCGTCGTCCCCGCGCCGGGGCTGCGCATAACGTCCGCGAACCGCGACCAAGGGAGAAGTTGCCGGCACGATCGCCGCCAGCGGCAGATAACTCAGCCGCACCGCACTCGACTCCGCTATCAGGCGCAGCCGTTCCGTGTACTGGGCCGGCGCCAGTGTCGGCCGCCGGCAATGGGCATCGATCAGCGCTGATACCGCCCCTACCAGCGCCGGGGGCGTCGCCAGATCCACGCCATAGCTCTCGAACTCCGAGGCGCTCAAATAAACCATCGCATTCTCTCTCAGTTCTCGGTTCCCGTTTCTCTTTTCAGGTTTCGCGTTCGTGCCGGTGAAAACGTCGTTGTGCGTTTCTCGCTTCACTCCGGAAAACCGGGAACGCGTGCAGCGTCCAGGCGTTTCCAGTCGTGAAACGAGAAACGATCCAACTACCGGCTGACGTTCACCAGGAAATGCGCGTAGTTGGCGCCTTTGACCACTACGGCGCCGAACTTCACCACCATCAACTGGTGCGCCAGCGTGCCGGTCAGGCCCAACTGGAAGACGCGCGGGTTGGCGTCGGTCAGCCAGTGGTACTCGATCATGTCTTCGCTGACGATGTAAGCCGGCAGCACCGCCGAACCGCTTCCCGGCGTGCCGGTGTAGGGCAGGCACCACTCGGGAATCAGCGGCAGCTCTCCCGCCTGGGTGGAAAGGGTCTTGACCGTCAGGCCGCTGGTGATCTCCTTGCTGGAGAGCACGACGTTGAACTCGGCCTTCATCTCGCGGTCGATCAGATCCAGCAGGACGGGGTTAGCGTAGATGGCGGTCGGGCGCGCCTCGAAGTTGGAGTTGGCCACCATCTCCGCGATGACCGACTTCAGCCCGTCGACGATGCTGCTGTTGTTGGCCACCGTGGCGACGTTGCCGCCCGCCTGGATCTGGCCGCAGGCGCCGAAGTACTGCAGTGAAGCCGGCGCGCTCAGCGACGTGTCGTTGCCGTTCCACAACGCCACGTCGTGGGTGCGCATCAGGCCGTCGACGGCGTCGGCCAGGTCCTTGGCCTGCAGATAGGCGAACTGGCTCTGCTGTGAGCCGACCTCGATGTCGAAGAGGTTGTAGTTGATCTGCGAAACCAGCGCCTTCAGCGGCACGCTGCGCTCCACGCGCGTGGGCGAGCCGACCGCAGCCACGATATTGCGCGGATCGACGAAGCCGTTGGCCGCCGAGGGCGCGGCGATCGCCGTCTGCTCGAAATAGCGCGAAGGGTGCCCGGTTGCCGGGACCTGCTTGACCCGCTGCCCGAATACCCCGCGGCGGCGGACGATGTCGCAGAATCTCGGTCTGATAGCGGTCTACCTCCACCGCGCCGGACCCCATGTAGTCGGCCGCGGCGTGTAGGTCTATGAATTGTGCGTTCATTCTCTTCCTTTCAAAAGGAAAGCCCGCGGCCTGCGGCCTGCGGGCTCAAGTTGGAAACCCGATCTTCGATCCCGGGGTCCCCGACAGACGCCGTCTTTGCGTCTGTTGGGGTGGTCTACAGCAGTCCGGCGCGCGCCATCTCCGCCTTGACGGCGATTCGCTGCTCCACGCTGAGCGAGCGCAGCGCCTGCTCCAGGGCTCCTCCCTCGATGGTCTGCCCGTCATCGGCGCCGCTCTTGGCCAGCAGCGCCAGGGTGGCGCTGGAGAGTGTCTTGCGGCGAGCGTGCCCGGCAGCCGCTCGCAGCTCGGCGTTTTGTTTCTCCAGTTCCTCGACCCGCCGCTGTCCCTCTGCCGCCTCCTGCAATTCCGGCTCCGCCTTCGCGGCGGTGCCGTTCCCGGGCTCGGCGGCCGGAATTGCCGCAGCTCCGGAGGCGTTGACGTCCTCCTCAATGGCTGCCACAATGCGATCCACCTTGCGGGTGAGCGCCTCCATCTGCTGCCCCATCTTCTCCAGCAGCGCGTGCAACTGCTCGGCAGCTGTGCCATTCGTTCCGTGCTTGCCGCCAGGGTTGTGCCGGCGGCCTGGTTCTGTTCCATCTCTGTCTCCTGAGCTAGTTCTCGTTCCTGGCTCCCAGTTCCCGTTTTCATATAGTGTCCGCGATTCCCGTTTCCCGAATCAATTGCCAAGGCCACCCCCAGCGCCAACGTGGGAGCGGGCAACATGAAACGACCTAGGAACCCTCGCTCAGCCGCTACCGCAACAAACTGGGAACCGGGAACCGGCAACTGAGAACTGTCTATTTCTATCCACGTATTCTGATAGGCCGCCTTGCTCTTCAAAAGGACTGCGGCTCCGGTGAAGGTAAACTTGGTCACCTCCCAGACCGGGGCGCCCGATGTCGGCCACGTGCACGTCTGCGATCTCGTACGACATGCCGAGTTCATCTCTGCCCTTCGCCTGCATCTGCCGGACGACCTCGGGAAAATCCTTGGCGAAGAGGTATCCGCTCACCTTGAGCTGCTGTACGCGGGCGTGCAGCACAAGCGCGCGTCCGCCGCGATAGATACGCCGCACGACTCCCGTGCCGGCCCGCACGGGAGAGTTCGCCGGGCTCTGTTGTGTAACCGGCTCCAACTCCGCCGCGGTAATGACTCCGATCTTGGCCCGGGCGTCGTGCCCGTCCAGCTTCGGCGTGTAGTCCACCGCCATGCCGAGCAGCGACGGAATGGCCTCTTCGGCGGCCTTGGCGGTCAGCAGCACTCTATGCCCGCGTGATCCGCTGGGCGGCTTGTCCGAAGGTGCATCCGCCACGGTCAGGACTCCGTGGAAGCGCACCCGGTTGGGATGCCCTTCCACCGCCGGCATCTCCAGCGCCATCGATTCCAGCGCCGGCATGGGACTGAGCGCGGAAACCTCCTGTCGAACCAGCACGCTCATCTCGTAACCTCCGCTGCCCTGGTTTGGGCAGCCTGCGCCGGCACGAGGCGCTCGCTGCTATCCGTATCCGTCTCGCTCCTCGCCTGCTGATACGGAAGCGGCTTGCCGGCCAGCGGCCCTTCTTCCTCCTTCTGGGCGGCGGTCAAAGGCGGCAGTCCGCGGCGCCGGCGCGCTTCGTCGATGGTCAGCACACCATTGCGCAGCAGTATCTCTTCCAGCTGCGCCAGGCCCAGTTCGTCAGGCGCCTCCAGGTCGGTGAAGACGAATTCCAGATCGTCCCAGCCGAGCTTCTTGAGGATAATGTCGCGCGTCAGATGCTCGGCCAGCAGCCGTGCCGTAGGCACTATGGCGGTCTGGAAGACCACCTGGTTCATCTCCCGGGCAGTGGCGCGGTTCACATCCGACTCCAGCCCCAGCAGCATGGGCGGCAGATCGAAGGCATCGGCGATCACGCGGATGAGAAACTCCTGCCATTGCAGCCGCAAGTCGGCGTCGGTGCCGGCGCCGAAGCGCAACACCTCGGGCTTGTTCTCGGCGGAAAGAATGGGGACCTTGCCCGTTCCCTCAATTTCGTCCTGCCACCAGCGGATCAGCCGTTCGTGCTGCGGAGCGTTCATCCCTTGCAGCCAGAGCGCGTACTGCACCACCGAGTTGCTGGCCATGCGCGCGGCGTAGCGGTGCGCGCCGAGAAAATGATGGATGGTCTCAAACGCCACCTCCAGCCGCCCCAGCCCGAAGGGAGTGTGGGTGCGCGGGTTCAGCCGCACGTACGACAGCTCGTCGTCGCGCAGCGTGATCTGCCCTTCGACGCCGAAGCGGCCGGTCTCCTGCACGTAGCGCGGCGAATCCGGACGCCCGTCCCAATCGGCCCTCACCCGTATGGTGGCGCCGTCGACCGGCCAAAGCGCAAGCGGCCTGGCGGCCTCGCCGGTGGCCACGATTTCAATGGCGCCATAGCCGCCGACGATGACGTCCTCGAGCACCTGCTCGGCCAGCGAACGAAAAGAGTCGTCCGGATTGGGCTGCTCCAGATTGCGGGTCAGCAGCGCGATGCGCTCCTCGCCCCGGGCAAGCCCCTCCAGCCCGCGCCCATGCCGCGGCTGTATTCGCCAGCCCATGCCGGCCACGCGGTCCTTGACCGTGTTGATGGCCTTGCGCGCCACCGGCGTCTCGGCAAAGCGCCGCAGATTGGCCGGGGTTCGTTTGGGCAGGGCATCGCCGCGCGGCGTGTGGCCGTAGCTGGTGAAGATCGAGGGCAGAGCCGCCGTGCGGCGCCGTCCGGCGGAGGTCTCCAGCGCCGCCGGCCCGGGCGAAGGGCTCCGGCCTCGCCCCGCCGCCCGGCGTGCCAGCGCGCGCAAACTTTCCTGTATGCTCATGCGTCTCCTCATCTCGGGTCTGGCAAAAAGAAAAGGCTCCCGCAGGGGAGCCAGAGCATTGAAGATTTGTTGATTTCAGATTGAAGATTGAACAACTAACAAAGAAGGTTTCAAAGTTTCAAGGTTTCCGATTCGTAAGACCACCAGCTGAAACCCTGAAACCTTGAAACCTTTGAAACCTTGAACGGGTCACAAGTACACGTTCGCTTTCAATCTGCAATCTGCAATCTTAAATCTGAAATTCTAGAGCCTTAACTCGATCCTTGCCCGTTCTGCAAGCAGCGGCATCTGGGCTACCGTGGCCACGGCAATCTCCTGTTCCTCCAGGGTAGCCAGCGCAAAGGCGATGCCGTCATCGCGGCGATCGAGATCGTCTTCCACCACGGCGGTCAGCTGCGCCTCCGCATCCTCCACTCGGCGAATCCCGGCGCGCATCTGGGGGAAGCTGAAGGCCAGCAGCTTGGCGGCATTGACCTCCGCCTGCAGCGAAACCGCCTGAAAGAGCTTGACCCGCGCGCCGTTGCCGTTGCGCTGCGGGGCGTAAGCGCAGTCGATCTTCAAGGGATCTCCCCGGTGGGTGTATTCGGCGGCGGCGATGTTCTTGCGCATGAATCGCCACACGCCCTGTTGCTCGAACTGCTCGCGCATGGCGGCAAAGACTACCTGCCGCCCGCCTGCCGCCCGCGCCACCCGGCGCGAGCGCTCCAGGTAGAGCGCCGCCAGGCTCTCCAGCTCCGCCTGCGGGGACTCGGCCAGAACCGCCTTGGCCGGGGTCAGGCGTATGCTGCCCGAAAACGAGTCCCGCATCTTCTCCAGCAGCCACTGGCGGCTGGCAGCGTCCTCGGTCAGCCGCTCGCGGATCTCCCGCTCCAGCGCCTCGAACATCTCCACGTCCGCGTCCGGGTCGAGACAGCGCACCCGCCGCCAATCGCGGGTGAAGCGCACATCGGCAAAGGTCATCCCGGCGTCTGGCGCAGCGGCGCCGGCGGCGCTTTCCAGCAGCACGACCCCCAGGTTGACGAACTCGTCCCTGACCGCGTCCGGCACATAGCGCAGCAGGAAGAATTCGCATTTACGGCGTTCAGACATAAAAAAGTTTCAAGTTTCAAGAACTGCGATCCAACTTGGAAGCTCGAAACTTCAATACCGTCTCAAATTCCTTCTCGAAACTGAACTGCAAACTAGCACTGCCCTTCTTGAAACTCGAAACTGGAAACTCGAAACTGCTTCCCTATGCCCTAAATCCTAACCCCTGCTCTTTCCAGTTCGGAAACGGCGCGCGGCTCGAGTTCTTAAATGCCAGGATCAGCTCCGGCACCCGCTCCCGCCGTTTCGTCAAGCCTCGACCAAGGCCTCCATCTGCGCGGTCTCGCCGTACCACTCCACCGGAATATCCTCGGCGCAGGCTCCAGAGCGCGCTGCCTCCATCTCCCGGATGCGCGACAGCCACGGCTCGAAGCTCTCCCAGCCGCTGACCTGCCGGTAGACCTCGTTGCGCCCGTAGACGCCCCGCAGCGGAGAATCCGGGAACGTCCACTCCCCGGCATTGAAGCAGTATCCCTGGTCGATGAAGGTCACCGTGAACTTGCCGCTCGCGCAACCGTCTCCAGAAGGCCGCCTGCCGTCCATTGGCGTTGCAGGTCCACTTATCAAGCGCCAGGATTCCGGCGAAAGCCTCCAGGTTGCGCACTCGCTCCAGCATCTGCTCCGGCAGATAATCGAAGACCATGCCCTGGGCGGGGGCAACCACGTAGCGCGATCCGAATTGCAGCCCGGCCCGGCAGGCTGCGTTGCCGTGCGCGCCTTCGATCACCAGCTCCGGGGTATGCGCGATCAGCCACTCACTAACCTCTACCACCTCGGGCGCCGGCACCGGCAACCCTGTCTTCTCCGCCAGGCGCGTGGCCAGCAGCTCGTTGGCCAGGACCCGCGGGTGCTGCGGGTTGTTCTGGAACTTGACCACGTAAAAATGGCCGTCAGAGCAGCGCAGCAGATGGCCCTGCGCTCCTCCTCTCATCCTTCTTACGTGTTGCACGGCCGCAATTGCCAATCTTTTTCGTCATGGCCCCGATCCTGCTTCCGCCTTCGGGCGCCATTCCCTTTTCCGGTCTACGGCGTGCCCATTATGGCACGTCCAGGCGGTTTCGAGTTTCCAGTTTCGAGTTTCAGATTGAGCCGTATCACAGGCGTCAGCCCGCAGGCGAAATCCTGCGGCGAAGCCGAAGGATCTCTTCTGGAGTAGAAGGAGTCTCGAGCCCAGCAAGAAACCCTTCGCAAATTTGAAACTAGAAACTTGAAACTGTTCCTTTTCGCGCTGCCAGCGCGATAGCCATAGCCATAATGGCATCGTCATGGCTGCCCGGCTCTGCCTCTGCCCGGCCGTCCGGGCGGCGCACGAAGCTCCGGCACTCGTCCAGCAGGCGGCGGCTGTTAAACAGCTGTGGACTCTGCGAGAGCACGGCTGCCAGCTCTTCCAGCATCGGCGGGCGATTCACCCGCGTGGTCAGCCAGCCCGGCTTGTCGCCGGCCGGAAACAGGTTGGGATAGGCGTGTACGGTCAGCATCTGGGCGATCACCGCGTGCCCGTGGTTGTTGCGCTCTACCGCTACCAGTGCGTTGTTGTAGCGGCGCGCCAGCGCCGCCACCCGGCCCGCCAGCTCGCGCGCATCGAAATGTCCGTGCAGCTCGGCGCATTGCATCGCCGTCTCCCGGTCCAGCACCTCGGCGCAGGAATAATCGCCGTCGGCGTTGCCCTCCGCCGGGTCGACGCCGATCAGGTATCTCCTGCCCGGCACCTCCGGCAGCCAGAGCTGCAGGCAGCCGTTGAGCGAGCACTCCGCGGGATCGGCCAGCTCGCCGAGCCGCTGCTCGATAGCTTCGAGCTCGAAGACGCACTCTCCGCCGGCCAGAAAGCAGGTCTCGGGGTCTTCCGGAAACTCTTCGGCAAAGCGCGCTCCGAAGTTCGCCTGCATCTCCCGGCGGAAGGCGATCTGCCCCGCCGTCAGCCCGAAGCGCGCCGCCAGCGCCGCTTCCTCCTCGTTCACCGCTCGCTCGCCGGCGGTTCTCCGGTATTCCGGCTCCCACCACCAGGGGAAGAAGTGGCGCGCGTATCCGGTTTCACCGGCCCTGTGCCACTCGTCGTAAAAAACACCCGCGGCCCCGTTGGCGGTCGACTCGAGCACGATCTCTCCCCCCGCCGGCACCGCCGCCCGCACTCCGGCCAGGGTCTCCGCCACCACGCCGGGCCAGCGGGCGACCTCCGAACAGTGTAGGTTCTGGATGGTCATCCCGCGCCCGGCGTTGGGGTCCGCCGCGGTCTCCACGCGGTACTCGCTGTCGAGGCGCGGAAACACGATCTGGCGGACGTTGGCGCGCGAGGTGCACAAGGCTCCCGCCCGCAACCGCTCCGGCAAATGTTCGACGAAGCGATGAACGATGCGGAAGATCTCCTCGGCCGCCTGCTGCTCGTGCGCCACCTGCACGCTCAGTGTCCCCGGCCGGGTGATGGTATGCACCAGGAAGCGCGCCGCCACATACGTCGTGATGCCCAGTTGCCTGGCCTTGAGCACGATGCTCTTGCGCGAGCTCCCGGCTGGCTGAACGGAGCGGCGCTCCAGCGCCCGTTGCGCGGCATTCAACCGCAGAGGCCGCAGATCGCCCTGCCGGGTGCGTATGCGCAACAACTCCTCCATCAGCCACTGCCGAACCGTTTCCCCTGCCCCTGCGGCCGGACTGTCCAGACGCTTCCCCAGCGCCAACAGCAGATCGAGGTCAGCTGCATCTGCCGCTCCTCGCTGCATCGCTATCCCTTTCAGGTCCTCAGTCCTAAGTCTAAGTCCTGCCTGTTCGAGGACACAGGAAACCCTCAGGCCCGCGACCATGGTCCGCACTCTGCCAAGTCGTTCATGGAGTAAATCGGCTAACCGGCGGCCGTAACGTTATTGACTTTCGATAAATTGGCGCTCAAAATCAAAACCGCTCAACGAGAGTTGCCGCTCTCGCTGAGCCTAACGACAAAGCACCTTCCGGAGAAAAGTGGGCGCCACGGCTAGAATTTATTCCATCGCGGCTTTGGCGGTTTCGCTTCTACTTGCCTCCTGTGGCGGTTCCCCAACTTCAACCCAGCAATCAGACCCGTTCGACTTCCGCATTTCCTGTTGGGGCGATTCGTTCACCGCAGGCCTTGCTTCACCCACGTATCCGGACGCTCTCGCCCAACTCACTGGCGCGACGGTCTACAACGGCGGAGTGAGCGGAGAGACGAGCACTCAAATCGCTACCCGCATGCTGGCCGCGACCGACCAGCATTCCGACATCACCATCATCTGGGCCGGGACGAACAACGTTACGAACCCGGATCAAACGTTGACGGATATCGCGTCTATCGTTGCCGCCTTAAACCCGCCGCAACGCTTCCTGATACTCTCCGTGATGAACCAGGATTCTCCCGGTCACCGGAAGGGCAAGGCCTTGTATAACCTGATTGTGAGCACCAACGCTTCTTTGGCAGCAACGTATCCCAATAACTATCTCGATATCCGCACATTGCTGGTGAACGCTTACAACCCTTCGCTGCTAGACGATGCGGCTTCCTTCCAAAATGATGTCATTCCTGCCAGTCTCAGACGTGACAGTGAACATCCCAATAGTTCTGGCAATCAATTCATTGCCCAACAGGTCGCGCTGCGACTCTCCGCTGAAGGTTGGGTCAAGTAGTTATCGGATCACTGGTCGAACGAGAACACCGCATCCAAGCAAATCATCAGACCATCCGCTATGCGCTCAACCGGTCCGCCAAATAGCCCTATGCGGCCCTTTGAACTTGTCAGTAGATTTAGAATTCTGCGGCTACCGAAATCGTCGCACTGGTGTAGACGAGTTGTCCTGATGCTATCGCTGAAACATAGACAGCCGTTCCATTTGTACCTGTTGAGTAGGCACTGAAGCCCGAGCAGTTCGCGTAAGACGGTGCTACTACTGTAGTAACCGTCGGAGTTGCACGTTTAGTCTGCTTGTAAGGAAGATATTGACTAAGCGGTTGTCCAGCAGCCTGATATCCATTCTGGTATATGCCATCGATAATCTCGTAGTACCGCTGCGCCAGCGCCAGCTCCAGCCCATAAGGACGGCGTTCCAACGGCGTGCCTTGGCTTCCCAGCTCAAACTGCGCCGCGCCGATCGTCCACGTGCCCGAAGTTTGCGCGCCTATCGACAGCACCAGTTCGATGCCTGTGGTCGCGGCCGCCGGCACACTGATGGCGGCACAGTATTTTGCCAAGGTGCCGTTCACCGTCCACGAGCCGGTCGCGATCTGCGTTTTGGTGGGAGAAGCCAAGGTTCCGAAGCTGTCGACGCTGTTGGCGTAGTTGGCCGTCCACGTCACTGAATTCAGCAGCGAGTTGGCCAGCTCGACGCAGAAGGTTGTCGCCTGCGCCGCCAGGTCAAAGCTGTTGGCCGCTTCGATTCGCTGCGCAAAGCCGATGCCGGTAACACCGCTCGCCCCCGTGAACCGGTAACGGTATTGAATCCCTCCCGAGCCGGCGACGCGCTGCCCGGTGACATTGGCCCCTGTCGCATAGGCATACCACCGGTCGATGGTGTACGCCAGCGGCGCGCCGGCCGTTATCGTCTGCGCTGCCCCCGCATTGCGCTGATCGATTCCCTGCCCGCCGGCATTGATAAGCCGGTTGCGAAAACCATTCAACGACGCGGCCGACAACCCGCTGTCCTGAATCACCGTGCCGGAGGAGCCGCTGTACGCCGCCAGATTTCCGTCCGCCGAGCTGCCCGGGCCGGTAACGTTGCCTCCACCCGCCGGGGTGAAACAGCCGGTGGCGTTGAAGTTTATGTCTACGCCTTTGGCTGCTTGACCGGCACTGCAGGAAGTCCCCTGAGCGGCCTTGGTGGCCGCGGGCCCGAACGGGCTCCCATTCGTCTTGGCGCAGGTAACGGCTCCTCCAGCCGACAACGTGCAATCGCCGCTGAGCGTCTGCGGAGCGTAGGCCGTGCCGTCCGCATTGCCGACCAGCAGCTGCCCGGCGGCGGGCGCGGCAGCCGGCAGCAATGAGATCGGAACTTTGCTGGAATCGTAAACCGCGCAACCGGCGCCCAAGGCACAACTCACACCGTTCACGGTGGTGGCAGCGTCAGCAGCAGCGAAGTCCGCCGGCTTCTTGCCCGAATCCACCAGGTAGCGGTTGGCGTCGAAAGATGCAAAATTGCCGCTGCTGGCGTTCAGCGGAATCGGCTCCTTGGTTGCATCAGAGACTCCGACGGTGCCATCGGAATTCACTCCTACGTAGCCGCCCGGCTGGTTCTTCACGGAGGCGGTCAGCTTGGCGCTGAGTCCCGCATCCACGTAACTCTTGTTGGCCGCCTCCGCCGCCTGCTGCGGCGTGGGCACCGTAGGCGCGGTCTGAAAGGCTTTGACCCCGGAAATCTGCTGGTCGCCCGTCAACTTCACCACCGCGCCTGTCAGCGCCGTCGCGATACTCGAATCGACATAATCGCGGCCCACGAACTGCATCGCCTGGGAGCGCGGCACGAGCTTTGACCGCAGTGCTGCCACAGTGGCCTGCGGCACCTGCGGCACGACCCAGTATTCGGTGCTCCGCCCATCGTCGAGGTCCAATACCACGGTGTAATAACTTCCCTGCGGAGTCGAGCCTGTGTTCGGGAACAGCGAAAGCGCCACCGAACCATCCGCTCCGACGTTGGCGCTCAGCGAACCCGCCGCGACCGCCTGGCCGTCGGCTGTGGTGAAAGCGGGCCATGATATCAGGAGCGTGCCTTTCGCCGGAGTACCGTCAGCGTGATACAGCACGTCCTGGATCAGGGTCTTGCTGGTGGCTGCCCGCGCCGGAGCGGCACCCGCCAGAATGGCAACCGCCAGCACAAACCAGCAAAAAAATAGCCGCCCCGCCGGGCGGCCCATGCTCATTCTCATATTTTCTTCCTGTATCGGGTGCTTGCAACTAGGTTTCAAGGTTTCAGAGTTTCAAGGTTTCGATGTGCTTCACGAAACATTGAAACCTTGAAACTTTGAAACCTTTCCTCAATCTCAAATCAAAAATCAAAGCTCTTAAATGGCTTATCTTGCTGCTTGCCCGGAGAATTCCTTCATGAAGGCTTCCACGCTGTGCACATAGACGTCGGCGAAGTCCACCACGTGGCGCTTGTTCTGAATCAATTCCCGGGCGGCTTCCAGCTTGTGCCCGAGAGCCCGCATGACGGCCAGCGCCATCATGGGAGCGCGGTGAACGCCCGCCGCGCAATGGATGTACAGTCGCGCCTCGCTGCTCTCCAGCGCGCGCAAGGCGAACTCGACGCCGCGATGAAACACGCCCGGCGGCTTCGGCTGAAAATCGTCGTCTACCGGGTTCCACAACACCTCGATGCCGTACGGCTCCGCCAGCGGCGTGTCGTCGAATTCGATCTGCATGTCGAT
This sequence comes from uncultured Acidobacteriota bacterium, assembly GCA_963791145.1. Classification (GTDB taxonomy): domain Bacteria; phylum Acidobacteriota; class Terriglobia; order Terriglobales; family Acidobacteriaceae; genus CAWBRT01. The sequence continues at coordinate 357,119 of CAWBRT010000003.1, forward strand.
GATGTGTGTGATACCGGCAGCGGCAACCTGGGCCATCTTTTCGTCAACCCAAATTCCTCCCCCGACCGCAATCTGCTCAGTGACCCATGTCATGTCCATCGCGGAGTCCCGTCCGGCGGCCAACAGCGCCGCTAAAAAATAAGAACGATCCCAGTCTCTGCCCAGGCTCGATCTGCGCCCGAGCAAGAGCAAGCACGCTCGCCGGAAGCCTTCGGCAGCAGCGCGGGGCCAAGCCGGCCACTCAAATCCAGTATAAATTGCCACTATAGAGAGATGATTACGGCCTGCTCACGTTTGCCTGAGGATCGCCCGGCACGGCCAGAAATCTCCAGCCCCGATTCGCCCGGTCCCCCGCCAGTTATGGCTTCGCGCCGCCTCCGGCGGAACCCGATGTTGCATTTGCCGCGCCTTCTTCGAGACTCCTGCAGGCTGCCTCACTCGCCGGCGGCAATGCGGAAAGACCCGCTGCCGCGGCGTCCAGCCGGCGCAACAGCAGTTCCGCCAGCGATTCGCCGCCCTGTTCCGGCGAGCTTCCCTCACCGCTCCCCGCTCCTTCCACTCCGGCGAAATCAAGCAGAAACTTGGCATGCTGGAAGCTTCCCGCTTTCGCCTTGCCGATCACGGCAACGATGATCTCTCTCATCTCTTGCATGACCTTCGCGGTGCATTCCTGCTGCACTTGCTGCGGCGATTTTTGCTTTCTCTCCTTTGGCCGGCGTCCGTGATCAGCCGGTTTCCGCTTGCCGTTCCGGCTCCTTTTGCTTGCGGAACTTCGCTTTCCCGAAGAATTTTGCCGGCCCGCTTTTCCGCTTTTCTTTTCGACTTTAATTTTGGTTCTGTTTTGTTTTCGATTCCGCCCTGGCATGTCTTTCCGTCGCCTGTCTCTCATCGGCAGCCACCGTGGCCTGGTTCGCCCGCGAAAGCCGCTGCGGCAGCTCCCTGGCGATGGCAGATTCCCAGGCGATTCCCATTGTTCCCATGGATGATGTAACGGAGGAGAACATCTGGCGAGCGAAGGCGCGCGCCCGGAAGTTCAATGAGGCTCCCAACTTCCCCTCATATATTTAGAATAACAATTCCGGTGGGGGTATTGTGACATGCTCGCCGAAACTTTATTCGGAGCGTTTCCAACTACTTGACTTCGCGCAACCCTCTCCGGGCCCTTGACAACAAAAATTGTCACTCGGCAAAGGCGCCGGTGAATGCCTTGCTTGCGGATATGCAGAGCGGACAGCAAAAAGAAAAGCGCGGCTTATCCGCGCTTCTTCTCCAAGACAACGACAGGGATTCCCGCATTGCTGGTGCCCCACATCTGCCTGATTCTGGCAGATGTGGGTCCTTGAAATTCCACACCGGCGAAGGCGCTTTTTCGCAGATGTGGGATGCCCAGTTTACGGCTGTCTTTTTCCCAGGACGTAGCTGCTCAAGCGAGCGACGATCGCCCGCCGCGCTTCCTCGCGCCTGTATTCCAAGTCCACCCGTCTCACCGAAGCAGCAGGCTTCTTCGGCGGCAGCTCTGCCTGTGGCGGCTCCGCTTGGACACGCCGCGCGGGTTCGACCCACAAGTTGCCGGCGGGTTCCCCGTCAAACTCCGCGGTGGCGTTTGACCACGCGGGAACGATGAACGCCGGGTTGCGTAGACAAACTTCGCAGTCTGGTTCCGCGAGACCGGCGTGCGTGGCGCGCAGCAAGCCCGTGACCAGCAGCCGGCGCGACAGCTCGTCCAGCGCGGCCGTGTACCTCCGCTCCACCTGCCGCCGCGACACCCTTAGCGAGATTGCCGCCTCTTCGTGCGACTGATCGAGAAAGACGATGGCGGCGATCGTCTCCAGCAGCTCCGGACGCAGCTCCTCCAGGCGCCTCTCTATGTCGTGCACGAAGATCACAAAGTCCTCGAAGGTGTGCGGGCGGATTGAGCTGACCCTGGCCCGGAACGCTTCTCCGCCCAGCAATGAAGGCAGCCTCCCCAGGTCCAGCGAAAGATGAAAATAGCGCTGCAGCAGGCGCTCGGTTTCCCTGCGATACAGCGGAAGCGTGTCTTCTCCTTCCAGAAACTCGCACTGGCGGCCTCCGCAGGCGCCGCAGGACAGGTGCAATGGCATACTCTCCCGCTTGTTCGTCATAGCTCGGCAGCCTCCATGGACTCCACCGCCTGTTGTATGAGCGCCGCCTGCGCCCCATTCGCCCGATTCTCCGGTCGGCTCCTCGCTCTCCACAACTGGGGAAGCTGCTCCTCCTCGGCAACACACCGCTGGCAACGGCTTTCCACCTCGCCGCTGCGCCTTGTCCATAGCTCGCCACAGCGTTCGCAGTACTTCAGTTCCACTCTGATGAAGTGTTCCGTTTCCGCACTGTGCATTCTTTTGCTTATTGTTTCGCCGCTTTTCACTTCTCCTCCCCGTTCGATAATCGTTTCGCCTGAATCAGTCCCAACTGGGTTCCCCTAGTCCGGATGAGTCTTTCCCGGCGCTCGGCCCTTTTGCTCGGAACGGATCGCGATGACGGATCGAGCCCAGAAGCAAACGACGCGTAATCGCGATCCCCTGTTGATGGCGATACGTTCCCTGCGGCCATGTCCCGGAATCGCTCCCGCCATGGCCGACACTACGGCAGGGCCGGCAAGATGATGCCTGCCAGGCTGGAGCCGCGTAAGCGGCGGCCTGATGGGAGCCCGGAAGAGCCGACGTTACGGGATGAAACTGCTCATGGTCAATAAGAAAAATATCTGTAAGATATTTTTCTGAACCATTTGTATAGCTTGAAGCTATAAGTTCCCAATATGGACTTTCAAAAACTGCAGGACGCCCTGCGAGAGTGCGTTATCAACAAGATCGCCCGCGGAGAGCTGACCGGCGTCGCTTTGGCCGCCTCTGCCGGCTTCCGCCAGGCGCACATTTCCAACTTCCTCAACCGCCGCCGCGGACTCAGCCTCGAGGCCATGGATCGCCTGCTGAAGGTTCTCGGCCTCAGCGTCATCGACCTGGTCGATCCCGACACCTTGCACGCCGCCGTGCCGCAGACATCGGAGGGCGAATACGACGACGTCTTCCTGGTGCCCCCGCTGGCCGCCATCTCCCAGCCGGTGATCGTCCGCTCCTCGGTCGCGCAGGTCCTCAAATTCAAGAAAAGTTTCCTGCGCCGCCTGCGGCCCGATATGGCCGGCCCGCGCCAGGATTGGACACGCTTCGTGCTGGTCAAGGCGGACTCCGGCAATGGACTTGCCATGCAGCCTCGCATGACCTCCAGCGCCGTTCTGCTTCTCGACCGTCATTACAACTCGCTGCGTCCTTACCGGCGCCGCGAACAGAATATCTACGCCGTCGATAAGTCCGGTCACCTGCTGGTGCGCTACGTGGAATTGCAGGATTCGCAGCTTCTGCTGCGCCCGCATAACCAGCAGGCGCCGCTGGCTTCGATTACGGTCAGGCCCGGAAAATCCTTCGCCGACTACATCGTTGGCCGGGTGTGCCACGTCGCCTTTGAAACCTGAGAATGGGTCGCAGCGATATAAAAAGGATCTTCCTCGGTTGTGCTAACTTGATGTCAACCCCGGCTATCGCAACTGCGGCGCTTGCCTGGGGGACTCCTTGGGGAGGCGGATCGCATGACTCACGGCTTGTTGGAAGAGCTGTTTTCCCTGAACGGCAAAGTGGCATTCATCACCGGAGGTTATCGAGGCATCGGATTGACCATAGCGGAGACCTATGCCGCCGCCGGCGCCGATGTCGTTTTGGCGGCACGCAATCTGGCGGGCTGCCAGGCAGCCGCTGCGCGAATCGCCAAGACTTTTGGCGTAAAGGCAGCCGGCAAGCGGCTCGATGTTGGCGATTCCAGGCAGGTCGATAGCGTCGTCGCCGAGACCGCAGCCGAGTTCGGCGCCATCGACATCCTGGTGAATTGCGCCGGCATTTCCGGCAAAAGCAAACCCGTGCTCGAGATGAGCGACCAGGAGCTGGACGAGGTCATGAACGTGGACTTCCGTGGCGCCTTCTTGGTCTCGTGCGCCGTGGGCCGCCTCATGGCCGGACGCAAAAGCGGCCGGATCATCAATATCGGCTCCGTGCTGGCAAAGGTGGCTACCCGCAACCTGCTCGGCTACTGCGCCAGCAAAGCCGCCCTCATCCAGCTGACAAAAGTGATGGCGCTGGAACTGATGCGTGATAACGTACAGGTGAACGCGCTCTGCCCCGGCTATTTTTCTACCGATATCAACAAGGAGTTCCTGGCATCGGAGGCGGGCCAGCAGATGATCAGGAAGATGATCCCCATCAATCGGGCCGGAAAACTTTGCGAATTGCAGTCGATTTCGCTGTACTTGGCCACCTGCCCGCCCTTCGCGACCGGTGGCGAATTCTACGTCGATGGCGGCCATACCGTGGTCTAGGGCGGATTCGCGGAAGGTATACCCCGTGCAGTAGCCGGGCGAGCCCGGCGGTGATAGCGAAGGGTATGCCACTTCGATCCACTTTGGTTGTCATGAGCAGAAGAATAGCCCTGAAATACTGCGGCGGTTGCGACCCGGGATTCGACCGGGTCAATTTCTTCCGGCGCCTTCAAGCCGCGGCCGGAGTACGCATCGAGTGGATTACTGTCGATGATGAGGGCTTCGACACGGTTCTGTTGATCGCCGGCTGCGAAAGGGCATGCCCGCGAGAATACCCGGAACTGACCACGTATCGCAGGATCACCGTCACTAACGATCGCCGCGATCCTCTGGAGATCGTGGCGGCGCTTTGCCGGCGAAACCCCGGCCCATCAAATCCGGAAGCAGGATGGTTGGAAACGAGGTAACGAGATGAAGATCCGCACCAAGCAGGATTACGTTGAGAGCTTGCGCAGGCAAAAGGTCAACGTCTACTTCATGGGCGAGAAGGTGGAGGACCGCAGCACCCTTCCAGCCTTCGTTCCGCATATCAATTGCGCCGCCAAGACGTACGAGATGGCCCTGATGCCGGAGTTCGAGGACCTGCTGACCGCCAAAAGCCATCTGAGCGGCAACCGGATCAGCCGTTTTACCCATATCCACCAGTCGGTCGACGACCTGATCAAGAAGGTGCAGATGCTGCGGGCGGTGGCCCACGAAACGGCAAGCTGCTTCCAGCGCTGCGTGGGTTTTGACGCGCTCAACGCGCTCTACATGACGACCTATGAGATCGACCAGAAGCACGGAACCGAGTACTTCCGGCGGCTGGAAAACTACTTGCGGCGCATCCAAGAAGAGAACTTCATGCTGGCCGGGGGAATGACCGACGTGAAAGGCGACCGCTCCAAGCGGCCCAGCCAGCAGGCCGATCCCGATCTGTTTACGCGGGTGGTAGAGAAGCGCGCCGACGGCGTGGTGATCCGCGGAGCCAAAGCCCACCAGACGGGCGCCATGAACAGTCACGAGATCATGATCATGCCCTGCCAGGCAATGCAGGAAGGCGACGAGGCCTACGCCATCGTGGCCGCCATTCCGCTGGATGCGCCGGGGATTACCATGATCTTCGGCCGGCAGAGCAACGACGAGCGCAAAGATCAGGGCATCGATGCCGGCAACCCGGAGTTCGGCATGGTGGGCGGCGAGGTGCTGGTCGTCTTCGAAGACGTCTTCGTTCCCTGGGAGCGGGTCTTCCTGTGTGGCGAGATTGACTTCAGCGGAATTCTGGTCGAACGCTTCGCCACCTTCCATCGCCAGAATTACGGCGGCTGCAAGGGAGGCGTGGCCGACGTGATGATCGGAGCCGCCGCGCTTACCGCCCAGTACCAGGGCACGCTCGCGGCTTCTCACATCAAGGACAAACTGGTCGAGATGCTGCATCTCACGGAAACCGTGTACGCCAGCTCGATCGCCTGCTCGGCGATGGGCTCGAAAACCGGCAGCGGTTCCTACTATCCCGATCCGTTGCTGGCCAACTGCGGCAAGCACAACATCACCCGCGCCATCTACGAAATCTCGCGGCTGGCGCAGGATATCGGCGGCGGTCTACTGGCAACCCTGCCGGCGGGCAAGGACCTTCAGAACCCCGAGATCGGCAAGCTGGTAGAAAAATATCTGAAGGGCGTGGAGGGAGTCTCCACCGAGGCCCGCATGAAGGCCCTCAGGCTGCTGGAAAACATGACCGCCGGAACCGCCCTGATCGAGAGCATGCACGGAGCCGGTTCGCCGCAGAGCCAGCGCATCATGTATCAGCGTTTGGGAAAGCTGAACGAGAAAATGAAGATGGCGAAGAAGATCGCCCGCATCACTGAATAAAATCCTGCGGTCTGCGGGGACGCCGCTTCCGCACTGCAGCAACCTTTAGCCGTTCACGGACCCGGTTTCCCCACGCGCGCAGGTGCACCGGCTCCCATCAGAATCAAGGAGCGCTGCGCGAATGGCACATACAGGAGAGCGGCGGCGGCGCCGATCGCCAAACCGTATCCTATCTCTTGCGCCAGCAGGAATGGCGCCAGTGCCCATAGCTCATCGAGCGGAAAGATCACGGGAAAGAGCCGGCGGAACTTTTCGCGCAGGCCGGGTGCATGGAACGCCACCGCGGACAGAAGATACAGCCGGGTCGGGATGCCCACCGCGGCGGTAACGACAAGCAGCGCCACTGCCCAAAACGTGTTCGGCAACATACCCCGGATAATCCCCTCGACTTCGCCTAGACGCGCCAGCGAGATGATGTAGAAGCAGAGATACATAACCTGAAGCAGAGCAAACAGTACGCGCACCAGTAATGGCGAAGTCTGCGGGATTTCGTTCGGACCGGTGAGCAAGCTTTGCGGGAACCCGGATTCTGCCTGCGTCTGTGCCGTTATCTGCGCAGGCGGCATCGATTGCGTCGGGACAGCCGCTGCGGGCTGCGTTGACGGAAGCAACACTCCGGCCGGTGCGGCGAGAGACTTCTCCAGGCTCCCGGTGACTGCCGTTGTTCCATCCGACGGGTAGACCGTCTCCACCGGCGCGATGAACCGATATCCTCGCCTCGCCAGCGTCTCGATAAAGCGCGGGCTGGCGGCAGCGTCGCCAAGCGATTCGCGGATCTTGTTGACCGCGGTGTTGAGGCTATGGTCGAAGTCCACGAAAGTACCTTCAGGCCAGAGCCGCTGCTGGATTTCGCTGCGCGTAACCAATTCACCGGGATGGTCCAGCAGCATCAGCAGTACCTGCAGAGGTTGGCCCTGCAGCGGTAACCGGCGGCCCTGCTTGCGCAGCTCCCCGGTTTGCTCATCTGCCTCAAAAACAGCAAAACGGAAGAGTCGATTGGCGGCGTTGCTCTCCATTTTCCGGACCAGTTTACCTGCTGGCGGCTCTTTCCCGCCTGATATTCGCAACTAAGTGCCGAATATGTCAAAGCTTACGAGATGAGATGATTTTGAGGCCGGTTTGACACGGGGTGCATTGTTCGCCGGCCGGCCGGATGGCATCCTGTGCTCAGAGGAGACGATTTTGATTGCAAGGATCACATTGCTGGCAGTTTTAATCGGCACCCTGGGTTCGTATCTCGCGGCGGCCCAGCCCAGAGCGGAGACTCTGGCGGCATTCGAAAACTATGTGGCTCAGGCGGAGACCCAGATCCGGCGCGAGCAAAGCTCGCCGGAGTCGTTCCTTTCGACCCATTTGCTTGCTGCCTCTCCCATGGAGTTCGAGGATCGCCTGCGCCGCGGTGAAGTGCTGGTCGCGAAGCGTGGAAACTCCCCGGTGCAAATCCCCGGCGGACTGATCCACCACTGGCTGGGTGTTGTGTTCATCCCCGATGCGACCATCGGGCAATTGCTTGGGGTGCTGCAGGATTACGACCATCTGGTCCGCTATTACCGCCCCGAAGTGATGGCGTCGCGGCTCATTTCGCGCAACGGCGACCAATTCCAGATATCCATGCGGCTGCGCAAGCACAAGGTCGTCACCGTGGTGCTAGATACCGAATACGACGTGCATTATGGACGGCTCGATGCGGCGCATCAGTACAGCCTCTCGCGCAGCACGCGGGTCACCGAGATTGCCAATCCGGGCCAGAGTGACGAGCACCCGGTGGCCGGCGGAAATGATCACGGGTTCATGTGGCGGCTGAACACCTACTGGCGATTCGTGCAGGCCACCGACGGCGTAGTGGTGGAATGCGAAGCCATCTCGCTGACGCGCAACGTGCCCGCCGGCCTGGGATGGCTGATCGGACCGTTCATCCAGAACATCCCACGGGAATCGCTGGAGTTCACCTTGACGTCCACGCGCAACGCTCTCGCCGTAAAGCGGTGAACTCTGGCGAGGGCCATCGAAGTTCGTCTGTTGCAACCGAGGAGCCTGGAACATGTCTTCCATCGTAAATCCGCGCAAACCGGTGTCAGCGGGATTCCGCAACGCCACTCGCTTCCAGCAGGCGCTGACGGCCCCGATTGAGCGCAAGCTACTGCTGTGGCTGGCGAGGCGAACCCCCGAGTGCGTCTCTCCCGACCACCTGACAGCGCTTGGCTTTGCCGGGCAGTTGCTGGCGGGAGCTTCCTATGCGCTGGCGCGCTGGCACAAGTACGGCCTCCTGCTGGCATCGTTCTTCATCGCCGTGAACTGGCTCGGGGATAGCCTGGACGGTTCGCTGGCGCGGCACCGCAACCGGCTGCGCCCCCGCTACGGTTTCTACGTGGATCACATGGTGGATACCTTCGGCGCAAGTTTCCTCATGCTGGGGCTGGCAGTCTCGAATTACCTGCACTGGCAGATCGCCCTGGGCATGCTGGTGGCGTTTCTCGTGCTCTCGGTTGAGACCTATCTGGCGACCTACACGCTCTCCGACTTCCGCCTCTCCCACGGCCCCTTCGGCCCGACCGAGATCCGCATATTACTCGTCATCGGCAACGTTGCGCTGATATCCCATCCGTATGCCCATCTGCTTGGGCGTGAATTCCTGCTCTTCGATGTAGGTGGAACGATCGCGATCGCCGGCATGCTTGTAATGGCAATCGCAGCTACGGTTCGGCATACCGTCAGGCTCTACCGCGAGGAGCGTCTGCCGTGACGAACAACCGCTGGTACGGCTCCGCTGCGCGCTGGATGAAGTTCAACCTGGTGGGAGCCGTCGGCATCGGGGTGCAACTCGGGATGTTGGCGCTGCTGCGCGCGCAATTTGGCTTGGAATACCTGCTTGCCACCGCGCTGGCCGTCGAATCCGCCGTAGTGCACAACTTCGTCTGGCACGAATGCTTCACCTGGGCAGACCGCAGTTCCGGGCTCTGGCGCGATCGCTGCTTCCGCTTTCTGCGCTTTAACCTGACGACCGGTGCCGTCTCCATCGCCGGCAATCTGCTGCTGATGCGATTGCTGGTCGGGCAGGCGCATGTACCGCCCCTGGCCGCAAACCTGGCAAGCATTGCCGGCTGCTCAGTGGTGAACTTCCTGGTTACCGACAGGTGGGTCTTTCGTGTTCCGCTCTGGCCTGTAGCGGAAGCGACTCACGACCTTTGAGTTCATGCGCCGGCGAGCGCTCCGATACATAATTTTGGAGCTGATTAGGAGTTGGTGTAACCCCTGGGAGCATGGTTTGTATCAGGGCACGGCTTCACAGGCTGCGGAAAAACGCGCCGCAGCAACAAGCGAGGCGCTATGGATGTGGGTACCATAAGATCCGCTATCTAGAGCTTGTAGTCCCAACCGACCGAAAATCTGTTTTTCCGCAGCCTCTTCAGCCGTGCCGAAAATGGCCCTATTGGTTCGGGCTTTAGCCCCTGCTGGGGCCTCACCAAAAACTAATCTGATCTAGCCCGAAGGCGACTCGCTTGCGGCCTGTGTATTCAGAGCGTAACGGGAACATCGGTGGCTTCCTGCGAGCTGGCAGTGCCATAATGATCGGGGTGAGCACTTGTCTTCTATATTGGGAGGCATTCTGGCGGGAATAGCCGGGGAGTTGAAACCGCCGTGGAAGACCTCAGTAACCCACTCCGATGACTAACGCCGTGAGACTGTTCGAGGGCTTCGACGAGCTGATGCCGTTCAGGGTTCGCGACATCCTGCTCGTTTCCAGCCTCTACGATTCCTTCATTCTGCGGGAAGATGGCCGCCTGAATGAGCTGCTGATCGGCGATTCCATTGAGTTAAACATGCAGCAAATTCCCGGCGTCAGGCATGTCTCCAGCGGGGCGGAGGCGCTGGAACTGGCGCGATCACAGCCCCGTTTCAATCTCATCCTCACCAATCTGACCGTGGAAGACATGAATGCCGCGGAGTTGGCCCGTCGGGTCAAAGAGGCCGGGCTCGAGGTTCCGGTGGTCGTATTGGCCTATGATTACCGCGAAATCAAGGATTTCGTGGCGCGCAATCCGGTCACCGATATCGACCGCATATTCCTGTGGCAGGGCAATGACCGCATCCTGCTCGCCATCGTCAAATACATCGAGGACAAGTTCAACGTAGAGCATGACACGGCGGCCATGGGTGTTCCCGTCATCCTCCTGGTGGAAGACAACATTCGCTACTGTTCCTCGTTTCTGCCGGCCATTTACACGGAGCTGATCGTGCAGTCGCGAAGCCTGATCGAGGAAGGGCTGAATGTGGCGCACAAGCTGGTGCGAACCCGTGCCCGCCCCAAGATTCTGCTTTGCTCGAACTACGAGGAAGCGGAAAAGCAGGTTCTTAAATACAAGGAGCACCTGTTCGGCGTCATCTCCGACGTGGAGTTTCCACGCGCCGGCAAGCTGACGGAGAATGCGGGTTTCGATTTAGCGCGCCTCATCCGTGATCTGGTGCCCGACGTTCCCGTCGTGCTCCACTCCAGCCGGACAAAGTTCTGGCCGCGCGCCGAGGCGGAAGGCTGCTCCTTCCTGCGCAAGCGCTCTCCCACGCTGCTGGCCGATTTGCGGGAGATCATGACGGAGCGGTTCGCCTTCGGCGATTTCGTCTTTCGCCTGCCGGACCTCGCCGAAGTTGGAGAAGTCGGACGCGCCAGGGACCTGGACTCGCTGGAAGAGCTGCTCCGGCAGGTTCCCGCCGAGAGCCTCGCCTACCACGCGCAGCGAAATGATTTTTCACGCTGGCTGCGGGCGAGAACGGAGTTTGCCCTGGCGCAGAAGCTCAGGCCGCGCAGAATCTCTGATTTTCCGACGCTGGAGCACCTGCGCAAGGACCTCATCGAATCGATTGGCGAATATCGCCAGGAGCAGCGGCAACTGGTGATCGGCGATTTCAGGCCGGCCTCGTTCCAGTCCGAGGATGCATTCTTCCTCCGCATTGGAGGAGGATCGCTGGGAGGCAAGGCCCGGGGGCTCGCCTTCGCACGGCACCTGCTGGCCGCGCACGCCCCGCGCTTTGAGGGCGTCAGGATCGCGGTCCCCGCCACCCTGGTTCTCGCCACCGATGTCTTCGACCAGTTCCTGCGCGAGAACCACCTGCTGAGCTTCGCCATTCGCAGCCAATGATGACGAGGTCATCGAGCAGCGATTTCTCGCCGCTTCGCTGCCCGACGAGATCGAGGAAACCCTGCTGGCGTTCCTGGAAAAATAAAGTATCCGCTGGCGGTGCGCTCTTCCAGCCTGCTGGAGGACTCCCAGTATCAGCCGTTCGCCGGGGTGTACGAGACCTACATGTATCGCCAACCGGCATCCGGATGTCTACGAGCGGCTCAACCGCTTGAGCGAGTGCATCAGGCTCGTTTACGCCTCCACCTTCAGCCAGCATGCGAAGGCATACGTGCGCGCTACCCCTTACCGGCTGGAAGAAGAAAAGATGGCGGTCATCATCCAGCAGGTCGTGGGGGCGATGCATGGTGTCCGCTTCTATCCGGATTTGGCCGGAGTCGCCCGCTCGCGCAACTTCTATCCGGTTGCGCCCATGACATCTTCCGACGGCATAGCGTCTGTGGTCCTGGGGCTGGGCCGAGAGGTCGTCGAAGGCGGAAAATCGCTGACGTTCTGTCCCCGGTATCCGCGCAACCTTATACAGTTCTCATCGGTCGAAGACACGCTGGCGAACTCGCAAACGGAGTTCTGGGCTCTGGAACTCGACCATGCTGTGCGCCGGAGCAACGTGGCAGACGATCTGCAGGAGGTGAAATTCGGGCTCGACGCAGCCGCCGCGGACGGCACGTTGCAACGGCTGGCCTCGACCTATTCCATCGACAATCACGCCATCTACGACGGGGTCAGCAGGCCCGGGCCTCGTGTTGTCACCTTCGCCTCAATACTCAAGCACGGGATTTTTCCCTTGCCGGCTATTCTCGACCAGCTAACCGGATGGCTGGAAGACGCGATGGGGCGTCCGGTGGAAATCGAGTTCGCGGTCCGGCTTCCCCATAGCCCAGGCGAAATTGCTGACTTCGGTTTTCTCCAGATTCGGCCGCTGGTGCTGTCGCGCGAGGCTAAAGAGATTCGCATGGAGGAGCCGGAGCGCGCCCGCCTCCTTTGCAAGAGCTCGACCGTGATGGGCAATGGCCGGATACAGAACCTGCGCGACATCGTGGTTGTCGACATCAAGCGGTTCGAGCGCAGTCTCAGCCAGGAGACCGCCCAGGATGTCGCTTATTTCAACGCCAAGCTGGTCGAAGTCGGATCGCTCCTATCTTCTGATCGGAACCGGCAGGTGGGGATCCAGCGATCCGTGGCTGGGTATCCCGCTTAAATGGGACCAGGTCTCAGGCGCGCGCGTGATCGTGGAGACAGGGTTGCGCGATTTCGCGGTGACCCCGTCGCAGGGAAGCCATTTCTTCCAGAACCTCGTGGCCTTCCAAGTCGGCTACTTCACGGTGAATGGGGACTCGGATAATACCTTTCTTGACTGGTCCTGGCTGGAATCACAATCGGCAGTCGAAGAACGCGGTTGCGTCCGCCATCTCACCCTGGAAAACCCTCTCTTAATCATGATGGACGGCCAGCGCAGCCATGGCCTGATCGTAAAACCTGCCTCTTGATAGCGCCATTCCATCGGCAACCTACCTGCCTCGAGCCGCCAGGCAGATTCCAACGGCAATGAGAACAACGCTGATGACAAAAGTGTGGGTAATCGTCTCCCCGGAAAACGCGATGCTGATCAGTACGGCAACGACGGGAGTGAGCGACAGAAACTGTCCCGCGCGGGATGCCCGCATTACCGCGAGCACCTTGCCCCACCATAAGTAGCAGACTACCGTCGCTCCCAGCCAGTTGTACGCGAGCACGCCAATTACGGCGGCGTTCCAGATCACCGGGCGGCGCGTACCGAGTAGCGGCACGATTGCCGCGATTACGGCGCCAGACCACAATATCTGCCAATAAGCCTGGGACCAGAAGGAGGTCTGCCATTTGTAACGCCGGTAAAGACATGCGCCCAGCGCCCAGCATATAGCGGAGACCAGAAGCAGCCCGTTTCCCAGCAGAACACTGGGGTCATGCCAATTCACCAGCGTGGGATTCATAAACATCAGCAGGCCTGCAAATACAGCTAACCCGCCAGCCATGGCCATGCGGGTAACACCCTCGCCGGCGACGAGCCAGCCCAGCGGCAGGGCCCAGAGTTGCATGGTGTACATGAGCACGGCGGCTCGTCCGGCGCCAACGTACGCCAGGCCGAATACGGAAATTCCCAGGCAGAGTCCGATCTGCAGAATTCCGATGATAGCCAGTGGAACGCGTTCGCCGCTAACCGGCAGCAGTGATTGCCTTCTTGCCGCCGTGATCGCGGTCATGATGACGGCGGCGCCCACAAAGCGCCACAAAACAAAACTTGAGGGAGAAATATCGCTCAGGACGCTCTTGGTCAGCGACCAGTTGGCAGCCCAGATCAGAACCAGCACCGCAAGCCGCAGGTAGACGACACCGCCCCTCAGGCGCTCGCTGGAGCCCGTTGCAGACATGATCTCTGCATTCTAATCCCGTGAGTCGCAATGGCAAGCTGAGGCGCGGCAGACAGGAACTGTGTTGCTTAGTTCCGGAGGCAGAATGGTTTTGCCGTAGAGTGAAACCGGAAGTAACATCGAGCATTGAGGAAACGAGAGCATGGTTAAGCTTTCCCGTGAATTTCAGATTTTTGCCAAGCCTGCCGGAGCTCTCTGCAACCTGGATTGCCACTACTGTTACTACCTGAAAAAGGAACTGTTATACCCCGGAAACAGGTCGTTTCGGATGCCCGACGATCTGCTGGAGGAGTACATCGTTCAGCAGATTGCCATCGTCCCGGGGAACGAGGTTCTTTTCTCCTGGCACGGCGGGGAACCGACGATTCTCGGGCTGGACTATTTTCGCCGGATTGTCGAACTCCAGCGCAAACACTGTCCCGCCGGCAAGCACATCGCTAACAGTATCCAGACCAATGGCGTTCTCCTGACAGACGAGTGGTGCAGTTTTTTTGCCGCTGAGAAATTCGGCGTCGGCCTCAGCCTCGACGGTCCGAGCGCGCTTCATGACGCTTATCGCGTCGCCAAAGACCAGAGCGCCACGCACCGGCAGGTGATGCGGGCCTATCGCAGGTTGCGGCAGCATAAGATCCCCGTCGATCTTCTCTGCGTGGTTCATGCGCAGAATGTGCGGCACCCTCTGGACGTCTATCGCTTCTTTAAGGAGATCGGAGCCCAGTACCTGAGCTTTATTCCTCTGGTCGAACCGCAGCCGGAGTCTCCGCGCGGTGTGAGCGAGCGCACCGTGCCAGCCGAGGCCTTTGGCGATTTTCTCTGCGCTATCTTCGACGAGTGGGTCCGGCACGATATTGGGCGGATCATCGTCCAGAGCTTCGAAGAGGCTGCGCGTCCGGCCTTTGGGTTGGACCATTCGCTGTGTGTCTTCCGTCCCACCTGCGGGGATGTGCCGGTGATCGAACACAACGGCGATTTCTATCAATGCGATCACTTCGTTACCCCCGAGCACCGGCTGGGCAACATTCGCGAAACGCCGCTTGCGGAACTTCTCGAGAACCCGGCACAAGAAGCCTTCGGGCGAGCCAAGCAGGAGAAACTGCCGCCTACTTGCCAGGCCTGCGAGGTTCTGGCAATGTGCAACGGGGGCTGCCCGAAAGATCGCATCGTCCGGACGTCCGCCGGCGAGCCGGGCCTGAACTACCTCTGCGCCGGCTATCGGCGCTTCTTCACGCACTGCCGTCCCTACACGCTCAAAATGGCGGCGCTCCTGTGGAACGGGCAATCGCCGGAATTACTGATGGAGCAACTCCATGCTGAGAAAGCCAGGGCGCTACCGAAGGCAGGGCGCAACGACCTCTGCCCCTGTGGAAGCGGCCGCAAATTTAAGAAGTGCTGCCTGACGTCTTGAGGGTTAATCTGTGTGTGCCTGGAAAGGAGAAATCATCATGCATCCCGAAGAGGCCTTGCAGAAGGCCATCAACCGAAGAGATTTCATTGCCGGAACCAGCTCAGGCGTGTTGGGGGTATTGACCATGGGAGCGGCCGTAAACTCAGAAGGGCAACAAGCCCCGACCCCGCCGCAGCCCGCGGCGGCGGCGCCGCCGGGCAGAGTCTTTTATAGCGCCATTTCGGGCGAGACCATGCAGATGCGCGGGTTTCACGAGGACGCGATCGATGCCTATCTGGCGCGCCCGGCGGGAAAGGGCAAGCACCCCGGTGTGGTGGTTGTCCATCACATGCCCGGCTGGGACGAACCGACCATCGAGATCACGCGCAGGTTTGCCCAGCACGGCTATACCGCTATCTGCCCGAACCTGCATTTCCGTGCCGGCAAGGCGACGCCTGAAGCCAACTCCGCCGCCATGCGCGAGGCCGGTGGACCGACGGATGCCAGCGCCATGGGCGATATCGAAGGCGCGATCCGCTACCTCCGCGCCATGCGCAATCTCAACGGCAAGGTAGGGATCATCGGCTACTGCTCCGGAGGCCGGCAGGTCTATCTGGCCGCCTGCACGCTGAAGGGAATCGATGCCGCGGTGGCTTGCTACCCCGGCGGTGTGGGCATGGGCAATGCGGCGGTGACGCCGAGCCAACCGGTGGACCCGTTCGACCTCACCAAGGACATGAGCTGTCCGCTGATGGGAATCTTCGGCAAGGAAGACAAGCGTCCCTCACCGGAACATATGGCCAAAATGGAGGCCGAACTCACAAAACTCGGCAAGACGCACGAATTTCATTCCTATGACAATGCCGGGCACTCCATCTTTGCCACAGACCGTGCCGACTACCGCCCCTTGGCTGCGCGGGACGGATGGAAGAATATCTTCGCCTGGTACGAAAAGTATCTCGGTTGAGCGCGCAGCCCGCGTTCCAGGTTCCCGATCTCCAAAAGCAATGCACAATCCGGAGACGGGAACTTGGAATCCAGACCGGCGTGGCCGAGCAAGCAGTCAGCAGGCGTGCTCAGATATCGAGGTTCTTGACGTCCAGCGCATTGTCTTCAATGAACTTGCGGCGGGCCTCAACATCTTCGCCCATCAAGGTAGAGAAGATCGCTTCCGTTTCGGCCAGGTCCTCCAGCTTCACCCGCAGCAGGGTGCGGCGTTCCGGGTCCATGGTCGTCTGCCAGAGCTGCTCGGCGGTCATTTCGCCCAGGCCCTTGTAGCGCTGGATGACGTATTCCTTGCGGCCCTCGTTGAGCATGTACTCGAACAGCTCGCGGACCGACTGCTTCTCCACCGTCTCCGTCTCGATAGGTTTACGTTTTGCCGCGGCGCGGACGTTCTTGGCTTCGGCCTTGGCTTTGTCTGCCTTTTCGGCGTCGCTCAGTTCCTCGTCCGCCTGCCCGTTGCTCCTGGCCACCGACTCGACCAGGAACGGCGGCTGCATGAATTCGGCAATGGTCTTGTACCGGGAGATCATCTGCCGGTACTCGGGAGTGGACACCAGCTCCCAGTTGATCAAATGCTCGGCGCCTTGCGCATTGACGAACTTCAGATACCAGAGTTCGTGCTCGATATCGAACTCCAGCTTCACGTCCTTCAGATTCTTTTGCTTCATCATGCCGCGGAGCTGTTTCTCCAACTGCTTGAGCTTGTCCTGCGGAGGGCTGCCTTCGAAGTCGCCGCGCTTGGCAAAGAACTGCAGTTTGGGCAGCAACTCGGTGATCTGCTCGTCGCGGATGCGCTTATCCACCTTGTCGAAGTACGTCAGGTAATCGTTCAGGGTGGTCATGAAGCGCGTCAGCTGCGCACCGTCGAGGCGATCGGCGCCTTCGCCGTAGCGCACCACCATGCCGTCGGCGGCGCGCTTCACCATCACGCGCACGAACTCGGCGTCGTTCTTGATGTACTGCTCGAACTTACCCTTCTTGATGCGATACAGCGGCGGCTGGGCGATGAAAACGTTCTCTTTCTCGACCAGTTGCCTCATGTGGCGGAAGAAGAAGGTGAGCAGCAGGGTACGAATGTGCGAACCGTCGACATCGGCGTCAGTCATCAGGATGATCTTGTTGTAGCGCAGCCGGGAGATGTCGAAGTCGTCCGTGCCGATGCCGGTGCCGAGCGCGGTGATCATGGCGCGGATTTCTTCGTGGCCCAGCATCTTGTCGTAGCGCGCCTTCTCCACGTTCAGGATCTTGCCCTTGAGCGGCAGGATCGCCTGGAATCGGCGGTCGCGGCCCTGCTTGGCGGTGCCGCCGGCGCTTTCGCCCTCTACCAGATAAATCTCGCAGCGGTCGGGCTGGCGCTCGGAGCAGTCGGCCAGTTTGCCCGGCAATCCGCCGCCGTCCAGCGCGCCCTTGCGGCGCGTCAAGTCGCGCGCCTTGCGGGCGGCTTCGCGGGCCCGCGAGGCCTCGATCGCCTTGTTGATGATCTTGCGGGCGACCGTCGGATTCTGCTCGAAAAATGCGCCCAGACGCTCGTTGACGAAGGCCTGCACGGTGCCGGCGATGTCGGAGTTGAGCTTGCCCTTGGTCTGCCCTTCGAACTGCGGCTGCGACAGCTTGACGGAGATTACCGCCACCAGGCCTTCGCGCACATCGTCGCCGGTGAGATTCTCCTTGTCCTTGAAGAGCCCGAGCTGCTGGCCGGCGTAGTTGATGGTGCGGGTCAGCGCCGTGCGGAAGCCGGAGAGATGGCTGCCGCCGTCGACGGTGTTGATGTTATTGGCGAAGCTGAAGACGGTTTCCGAATAGCCGTCGTTGTACTGCAGCGCGATCTCCATGGCCACGCCGTCGCGTTCGGCTTCCATGTAGATGGGCTTGTCGTGCAGCACGTTCTTGCCGCGGTTCAGGTGCTTGATGAACTCGGCGATGCCGCCGTTGTACTTGAACTCGGAGCGCTTGGGCTCGCCCGTCTTGGGATCGGTGGTGCGCTCGTCGGTGAGCGTGATCAGCAGGCCCTTGTTGAGGAAGGCCAGCTCGCGCAGGCGCTGCGCCAGGGTGTCCTGGTTGTATTCGGTAACGGTAAAGATTTCGCGGTCGGGAACGAAGGTCACTGAGGTTCCGCGCTTCTTGGTGGCGCCGGTCCTCTTCAGCTTGCCTTGCGGCTCGCCCTTGGAGTAGGTCTGCTCCCAGGTGTAACCGTCGCGCCAGATCTCCAGCTTGAGCTCATGCGAGAGCGCGTTCACCACGCTGACGCCCACGCCGTGCAGTCCGCCGGAAACCTTGTAGGTGTTGCTGTCGAACTTGCCGCCGGCATGCAGCACGGTCATCACCACCTGCGCCGCCGGCAGGCGTTCGCCGTCGACTTCCATCTCATCGACCGGAATTCCGCGGCCGTTGTCGATCACCGTAATGGAGTTGTCGATGTGGATGGTGACGTCGATCTTGTCGGCGAATCCGGCCAGCGCCTCGTCCACCGAGTTGTCCACCACTTCGTACACCAGGTGATGGAGGCCCATCTCGCCCGTCGAACCGATGTACATGGCGGGACGCTTGCGCACCGCTTCCATGCCGCCCAACACCTTGATCGACTCCGCCGTGTACTCGCCGTTGCCGTTGGCCTTGGTGGAGTGAAACCTGCCCGGCTTCCGCCTGCTGGTTCGTTTTCTTCTTCTCGATTAGTGTTGCAATTTCCTTGGAGGACATCCTGCTCCGTTCGACCTCGGGCGCTCGCTATGTGCTTTGTGGCGCCCGTTTTGGATACAACCGAGGGTTCTCAACAACTGCCCTCGCGTAACTACTGAGGGATGGACCCAGCCAAAAAACGCACTCCCAGCCAGCGGTTCCGAAGTCCCGTCGGTTCCCGCAATCTAGCCTGGAATGCAGCCACTTGGAGCTAAACCGACCTGTGAACATTTTAACACGCGGAAAGCCTCCAGGGCTCGCCTTTCGGCCCTCGTAAGTGATTGTTATGGAATGCGTTATATCTGGGTGAGCCTCCTCGGTTATCGCCCTTTTGTCGCCCGCAGTCCGGAGCTCGGTTTTTCCCGTCTAAGAACCCCAGTCATTTGTGATCCCAGGGTGGTCTTCTTCTCTCTTTTTGGCATCATTGAACCAAACGCGAACCAATGTCAGCCGTGTTATTTTGGCGCGAAAGATGATTCATGATGGAGGTACTCATGGCAGAGTACGGATACCTCATCATCCGTAACCCCGGCCCAAAAACTGAGATCATTTACGGTGGCTTCACCGCCAGCAAAAGCGATTTTGAAACCCCTCAGCAGGCAATTACAGCGCTCAAGGACTGTCAGAGAGGATGGAGACCACATCCACTATTTGACTTTGTATTCTCCTGGCGAAAGCAATGATATGAGTTCGCAACTCGCTGCGGACGATGATGAGACCGAATTCTCTAAACGTTGACTTGCAGGCGCCGCACGGGTGCTCTCGAACGTCCAAATCCTAAGTGACGCGTCATCCCGAGCGACCGGATGCGGCCCGAGCGTCACGAGGGACACGGAAGGGAGTCGAGGGACCTGCAGTTGACTTTCAGCAAAGCTGGTTCAACATTGCTGTTCAATGGACGACGTCTACATGGTTGCGAGCCGGTCCAGGACTCTCTATGTGGGAGTGACGATCCTATTTTGTTATTAAATTTCAGAGCCTAGAATTCGGAGCCAGAAGAGAATTAATTGGCAGCCACTTTTCGCCTTAGCGCCGCTGCTTCCTTTTTCAATTTCGTACGGTCCTGAGCAAATTCGTGCCAGATTTCATTGTCCAACTTGCTGCCGTGCGGCAGTCCGCCTCCAGCTTTGCCGCTGTCGAGCCGGGAGAAATTGCCCAGCTTCATGGCTATGCTGCTTATGTTTCGGCTCCGGGAGCGATCACCGGGGGCCGTCTTCAGCCGATTTAGCACTCCACTGAGTTCGACGACTTCGAAATACAGGTCCAGTGCGAGGACGAGTTCGTCTCTCGTCCAATTCGGCTTGCGTGGCATCAGATCCTCATCGGCATGACTACGTAGCGGTACTTGAACTGCGCGTCCGGAGCTTCCGGGCGGAGCTGGCCGGCCGACTGCGCGTCCTTGAACTCCAGGCGAATCTCCTCGGAGTTGGCGGCCTTGCAGAACTCCAGCAGGTACTGCGAATTGAAGCCGATCGTTATGGGCTCGCCCGCAAAGGCGGTCTCGATCGAGTCCTCCGACTCGCCGGTTTCTGTCGAAGAGGACGATATCTTGATCTCGTTCTTCTCCAGGCGCAAGCGGATGGCGCCGGAGCGTTCGTCGGCGAACTGCGCCACGCGCTGAATGGCGGCGCTAAACTCCTCGGTGCGCAACACAATCGAACGGGTATTCTCCTTGGGCAGTACCGCTTCATAATTGGGGAACTGTCCGGTGAGCTGGCGCGAAGTCAGCAGCCGTCCGCCCAGGCGGAAGAAGAGCGTAGTCTCGTCCTTGGCGAACTCCACCACCTCGTCCTCGCCGGCGCCGAGCAGCGAGAGCAGTTCACCCATGGCCTTCTTCGGGATCAGCGTCTTGGATTCGCCCGAGACCTCCAGCGGAGTGTTGCTGCGCTCGATATGGGCCAGCCGGTGTCCGTCGGTCGCCACCATGGCGATCGACTCCGGTTTCAGCACCATCAGCGCGCCGTTCAGGGTGTAGCGCGACTCCTCGTTGGAGATGGCGAAGATCGTCTTGGCGATCATCTGCCGCAACGTCTCCGCCGGAATCTTCACCACGCCAGCAGCCGGAAACGCCGGCAGGCTGGGGAAGTTGGAGCGGGCCATGCCGACCATCTTGGTATTGGAGCGGCCGGAGCGGATGTTGACCCAGTGGTTCTCCAGCAGCTTGATGGCGATATCGCCGTCGGGCAACAGCTTGACGTAGTCGTACAGCTTGCGGGCCGGTATGGTGCACGAGCCCTCTTTCTTGGTGCGCGCCGCGCAGGAGGTGCGCAGGCTGAGGTCGAGGTCGGTGGCGGTGATCGACAGCTTCTCTCCGGAAGCTTCAAACAAAAAATTGGAGAGGATCGGGATGGTCGTCTTCCGCTCGACCACGCCTTGGGTGGCGGTCAGCTCTTTCAGCAGGTCCAGCTTGCTAACGGTGATCTCCATTGCCGTTCCTTGCGCCATGCCTACGTCTGCCATCTCTGCACCCCTGAGTCCCCGGTCAGCGGGTGTAGCCGGCCGGGGCGAACGAAGTCCCTCTGATGCTTTGTCTTATATCAGATATAGCCGCCGATAGCGAAGAAAACTATGTTCCGGAAACCGGAAGCCCGAGACCAGATGAAAGAAACGTGGTACCTCAGACAACGCCTCTGGCTATCGCGTCACCGGCCCGCAGCGATGGCTAGCTGCTCAGGGTCTCGGTGAGCTTATTCAACATCCGGTTCAGGTCCTTGTCGGTCTTGCGCTGTTCGCTGATCTTATCGATCGAGTGCAGCACCGTCGTATGGTGCTTACCCCCGAACTGGCGGCCGATTTCCGGCAGCGAGGCGTCGGTCAGGTGCTTGGCCAGATACATGGCGATCTGCCGCGGGAAGACGATCTGGCGCGAGTTGTTCTTCGCCTTGATCTCCGGCAGGCGCAGGCCGAACTGCTCGGCCACCGCCTTCTGAATGGCTTCAATGGTGATCTTGCGCGACTGCTGGTCGATGAAGTTCTTCAGCACCTGCTGCGCCGTAACCAGGTTGATCGAGATGCCGGTCAGCGAGGCGTAAGCCACCAGCCGGATCAGCGCTCCCTCCAGCTCGCGCACGTTGCTGCGGATGTTCTGCGCGATGTAGGAGGCCACATCGTCGGTCAGGTGCACCTTCTCGGTTTCCGCCTTTTTCTGCAGGATGGCGATCTTGGTCTCCAGGTCCGGCGGCTGGATGTCGGCGATCAGCCCCCACTCGAAGCGGCTGCGCAGACCGGTCCTCGATCTCGGCCAGTTCCTTGGGCGGGCGGTCGCTGGCGATGACGATCTGCTTCATCGATTCGTGCAGCGCGTTGAAGGTGTGGAAGAACTCTTCCTGCGTGCGCTCCTTCTGCGCCAGAAACTGGATGTCGTCGATCAGCAGCACATCCACCGTGCGGAAGCGGTCGCGGAAGCTGGTCATGCGATCGTGCTTGATGCAGTTGATCATCTCGTTGGTGAACTTCTCGGTCGAGAGATAGCAGATCGCGGAATTCGGGCAGATGGCGCTTCACCTCATGCCCGATGGCCTGCATCAGGTGGGTCTTGCCCATGCCCACGCCGCCATAGAGGAACAGCGGATTGTAGGCCTTCGAGGGCCGCTCGGCCACGGCCAGCGCGGCGGCATGCGCGAACTGGTTGCCGTTGCCGATCACGAAGGCATCGAACGTGTACTTGGGGTTCAGTTGCGCCGCGCCGTCGAAGTCGAAGCGCGACTGCTGCGGGCCGGAGCCCGCCGGCGTGCGGTAAACCCGCCGTTGTGGCGCAATGCGCGGGACCGGGGGCGGCGGCGCGCCTTCGGGGATCACGAACTGCACGTCCTTGAACTCGAGCCCCAGATTCTCGATCGCCTCCTGGATGAGGTCGGCGTAGCGTTCGCCCATCTCCCGGAATTCGGGCGACGGCACGCGAACGTACAACGTCACTCCCTGGCTGTGGCTGTAACGCAACGGCTTAAGCCAGGTATCGTAGGAGTGGCGATTGACCTTCTTTTCCAGCGCGTCCAGAATACGCGACCAGGGATTCGGAGAACTCGTTACAGTTGCGGACATGGCACCCAGCAGCCGGAAGTACTGACGACCGGAGATAATTTTTATTAGATTCTTAGATTCCGCCCCGCCAGACAATTAGCAGCCGTTTTCGCTGAGACAAGAACTTTCACCCTGCGGAACGAAACCGGCTGCGTTAAAAAATTTCCATGGGACTTCGGCATACTAGCACGTCTTATGAAAGTTGAGCAGTGTTCCTTTGGAAAGTTTTTGCAAGGTTTTTTGGCCGAGTCCGCAAGTGTTATTCCTGTCGCGAAACTTGTGCAGAATGGCGCCAGAGAACCGCGTATCGGCAACGGCTGCATTCGAATCATTGGACTTCCGGCTCTGAATTTCTGAATTGATGGGCGATGCGAGTGACAGAGTAATGCCCGCGAGTTCCCTTTCGTAATCCCAACTCCCGCTTGCCCGTTATCGCGGCAGGCGCCGAGCGCCGGACGCCGTTCCGGGGCCGTCGGTTTGCCGCGCCTTCGGAAGTTCATTTATACTTTGATTTACTCTCGTTGATTGTTTTTCAGTTCAGGAGCGCAGTTCTCAATGCCGAAGCGCACATTCCAGCCAAACCGCCGCCGCCGCTCAAAAACGCACGGCTTCCGCAGTCGAATGAAAACCAAGGGTGGACAAGCCGTACTCTCGCGTCGTCGCGCCAAGGGCCGCAAGCGCGTATCCGTTGCGCCTGGCTATCGTGACTGATAGGAATTTCCAGAGGGCAGTAGCACTGGCGAGGCACACTTGCTGGAGTAAGAACGAATTGGGGTACCCGTGGGGTCCCGGCCAGCCAGGGTTGGCGTGCCGGGATGTACGAAGGCCGCTATTGCATCTTTTGCGGTGCAGATCGGGCACTCGCTTCTCTTGGAGATCGAGGTCGTGAGTAGCGCGCCGGGGGGCACTTTCCCGAAATCGGCTCATCTGCTCAAGCGCTCCGATTTTCGCCGCGTTTATGAGCAGGGACGGCGCCACGTTTCCGGGAACATGACCTTTTTTTACTTGTGCCATGCTCCCGGCCAGCGTGATGACGGAGTAAGGCCGCTAGACGCATCTCGGTCCGGTCAGGTGAAAGCTCCGGCAGCGCCCGTGCGCATCGGCTTTACCGTTTCCCGGGCGCTGGGCGGAGCGGTAGAACGCAATCGTATTCGGCGCCGCACACGCGAAGCTGTGCGCCACAATTACACGTTGCTGGCGGGTCTGGACGGAACGATGGACGTGGTGATCAATCCCAGGAAGTCCGTCCTGAAGGTCGAATTCGCCAGGCTGTCCCAGGAAGTGGCTGCCGCCTTTGCCGTCGTGCAGCGCGGCAACGGACAGGTTGCTCAGCAGTCGGGACAAGCGCCTTTGTCCCAGCAAGCGCAGAATCGGCGGTTGCCCGGGGCTCCTGCCGGGAGCGCGCGCAGGCAGAGCAGAGTAAAGGCAAAAGCAAGGGGAAAGGCATGAGGTGGCTGGCGATCCAACTGATCGGCTTGTACCAGCGCTGGATTTCGCCCGCGCTGCCGGTTTCGTGCCGCTTCGTGCCCACCTGCTCGGAATACGCCATGGAGGCAATCGACCGGCACGGACTTTTCTTTGGCGCGATACTCGCGCTGGGGCGCTTGCTGCGCTGCCATCCACTGGGAGGCAGCGGTTACGACCCGGTTCCGATAAATTTACGATTTAAGATTTTAGATTTCAGATGGAAGAATCGCCGCGGGTATCTTTGCCTAAAGAAGCAGGGGACCACGCAATCTGAAATCTAAAATCGAAAATCAAAAATGTTTTTGCTGTTCTACTTCCAACCAAGCTGCGCCGGGTTTGTAAGAGCCGCGGGCGCTGAAATGGCCAGAACTTGACCGAGTATCACAATCCACAGATGCAGTCCGGCGGCGGAGGCCAGAAGAACTTTCTTCTGGTAATCGCCGCTGCCGTTGTCATCCTCCTGCTTTCGCAGCAATATTTAATGAAGCAGCCCGCGCCCGAGCAGAAGCCCGCAGCTCCGGCACCGGCGGCCACCCAGCCGAGCGCGCCGCCTCCGGCGCCGGCGGCGCCCGCAAGACGGGCAGGCGCGAAGCAGCCCGTGCCCGTGAACGTCAAGCAGGCCGGCAGCGAATCCACAACCGTAGTGGAAAACAGTCTCTATCGCATCACGTTTTCCAACCGTGGCGGCTTGGCTAAATCCTGGATCCTGAAGCAATTCAAGGATAGCCAGGGCAACCCACTGAACCTGGTCAACGAGCTGGCGGCCAACGAATGGGGTTATCCGCTTTCGCTGTGGAACTGGGATGAAGACCTGCGCAACAAGCTCAACACCGCGCTCTACGTGCCGAGCGCGACGGGCACGCTGAGCGCCCCGGGCGAGCTGACCTTCGAGTATGCTGACGGCAGCCTTACCGTTCGCAAGACGTTCCGCTTCGATTCCACCTATGTAGTGCGGGTGGAGACCTCCGTAGCGCAAGGCGGCAACTATCTGACCGCGCTGCCCGCCTGGCCCGCCGGATTCGGCGATGCCACGGTTTCGGCGTCCTATGCCCAGCAGACCATCGACTACTTCAACGGCGAGAAGCTCGAGCGCCTCAAGCCCGACAAGAAAGGCAAGGAGATCAGCAGCGGCAACGTCCTGAAAGGACCCTTCGAGTGGGCCGGCCCCGTTGACCAGTACTTCGCCGCCATCTTCTTGCCCGACCGCCCGCAGCAGGCCCACATGGCAACGCTGCGCAACTGGATCGCCGTCCCCAAGGACCCGAACAAGCCCAACGAGACCGAGAAGCACGAAGTGCTGGGCGCGGCCGTGGGCGGCTACAACACCGTGAGCAACGTGCGCATCTTCGCCGGCCCCAAGGCGGACGACATACTGAAATCGGTGCACGCCAACACGCTGAACGGACAGCCGAACGGCACCGACCTCGCCGGTTTGATCGACTGGGGCTTCTTTTCCATCATCGCCAAGCCGCTTTTCCTCTGGCTCAAGTGGACCCACGATCACTGGTTCAGCTTCCAGTCCGGCTGGGGCTGGTCCATCATTGTTCTCACCCTGATCATCAACGCCGCCATGCTGCCGCTGCGTCTCTACCAGATGAAGTCGGCGCTGGAGATGCAACGCATCCAGCCGCAGATCCAGGCGATCCAGGCTAAGTACAAGAAGTACCCGATGCGCGACCCGCGGCGGCAGGAGATGAATCAGGAGGTCTCCGCGCTCTATAAGGAACACAAGGTTAACCCCGCCAGCGGATGTCTGCCATTGCTCGTCCAGATGCCCTTCCTGTGGGCCTTTTACCGCATGTTGTCGGAAGCCATCGACTTGCGGCAGGCGACGTTCTACTGGCTGCACGACCTGTCAGCTCCCGACCACATACTCGTGTTGCCGATTCTGATCGTGCTCAGCACCCTGCTCATGCAGAGGATGACGCCGCAGGCCGGTATCAGCAAGGAGCAGCAGCGCATGATGAACCTCATGATGCCGCTCATGCTAGGCTTCTTCAGCTGGTCGGTGGCCTCCGGATTGGGCCTCTACTGGGTGGTGGGCACCGTGGTCGGCATCCTGCAGCAGTGGGTCATGAACCGCACCAAACTGGGGCAGGAGATCCACGACCTGGCAGCCAAGCGCGCCCGCAAACAGGCAGGCGCGGGAGTCGAGAAGGAGAAGGACAAGACCGTGAAGCGCTGAGAGTTGTGACTTTGATTTTCTGCTCTGGGTGCCCCAGGTAACAACTGGCGTCCGGCCCGTGGAGCGGGCGGAAGATAATAGACCAGGGCGTAAGCCCTGGGTAGAGTGGAATAAGAGAGTTGAGCCCCGCAGGGGCGACAGATGAATCGCGCTTGATACGAAACAAATCTGACAGTCGTTCATCCCACTTACGGGCAGACAAAAGATGGCGATAGCCGACAAGATCACCACCGCCAAGCGCATCAGCGAGCTGCTGAACTCCATCATCAAGCTCGGCGACATCCGCCTGAAGTACAAGATCACGGTCGATCCGCCGCTGCCCGAAGAGCGCGACTGGGAGCACCCGGTCATTCTCGTCGAGTTCTCGGGCAAGGATACGCCTTTGCTGATGGAGCGCAACGCCGAGCTGCTGCGCGCCATCGAATACCTGGTTCTGGAATCACTGCGGGTAGGCTCGGAAGACCACGAGAAGGTGGCCTTCGACGCCCTCGGCTACCGCGCCGCCCGCTTTCAGGAGTTGCGCATGTCGGCCACCGTGGCGGCGGAGAATGTCCGCCGGACTGGCGCTCCCTATTCGTTTACTCCTATGTCTTCGCGCGAGCGCCGCATCGTGCACCTAGCCCTGCGCGACGCCGACGACCTGCGCACCGAGAGCCAGGGCGAAGGCCCGCAGCGCCATCTGGTGGTCTACCCCAAGGATTACAAGGGCAAGCCGGTACCTTCCGTCCCCATGCGCCGGGGCAGACGATAAAGCAGTTTCGAGTTTCACGTTTCAAGAACGTGAAACGTGAAACGAGAAACATGAAACGGCTTTTTACACCGTCGCCGCCAGAACCGTAGCTTTTTTCGCCTTCATCAGCTCAACGGCCTTGCGCGCGATGTGTTCTGCCGCGACTTCGAACTCCTTCACCAGCTCCCACGGTGCACCCGAATCGCCGAAGCGGTCGTCGACGCCGACATAGCCGGTAGCCACCGGGGTCTTCAGGATGTCCGGGTCTTCCATAATCAGTCCGGCGACGCGCCATCCCAGGGCGCCGATCTGGTGTTCTTCGGCGGTCACGATGATGCGCGTCTCGCGGGCGGCGCGCAGGACGGCTTCGCGGTCGATCGGCTTCAGGGTGTGCAGATTGAGGATGCGGCTCTGGTAGCCGAACTCCCGCTCCAGGATCCACGCGGCGCGCATCGCCTCCGGCACCATGGGGCCGCAGGCAATGATGGTCAGGTCTTCGCCCTCGTTGCGGTAGTCGCCGGCCAGGCAGGCCTCGAAGGCGTCGATGAACCGCGGCTGCTCCCCGCGGAAGCGTATGACGTTGGCCTTGCCGAACTCGAACGGTGTCTGCGGGGTACTCACGATGGGAGTCGCTTCGCGGGCAAAGCGGATGTACTTCGGCCCGTAGACGTCCAGCAGCAGTTTCTGCGTGGCTCTCATCGTCTCCACTGAGTCGCAAGGAACCACTACATTCATATTGGGCAGACCGCAGATGGCAAACAGATCCTCCAGCGCCTGATGCGTGGCGCCGTCCGGCCCGACCGAAACTCCGCCGTGCGCTCCCACCACCAGCACGTTGAAGTTGCCGTAGCACACGGAGACGCGCAGCTGGTCCAGATTGCGGGCGGCGGAAAATGTAGCGTAGGTTCCTACCACCGGCAGCTTGCCTTCCTTGGCCAGGCCGGCGGCCACGCAGGTGGCCGACTGCTCGGCGATGCCCATGCTCAGCCAGCGATTGGCCCGCTCCGGATGGCCCTCGTAAAACTCGCTGATGGTAATCGATCCGGAGATATCCAGTCCCAGGCAGACCACGCGCGGATCGGTGCCTTCCTTCGCCAGCGCCTTGCCAAAGCCCTTGCGCGTGGGCTCCATGTCGACCTTCATCGTCTCGCCCGAGTTCCACCAGTAATTGCGGCTGAAGTGCGGCATCTTGGCCTCCAGCGACGCATCGATGCCCTGCTGGTATTTCCGCGCCCGCATGAACATCTCCTCGACGGGAACCTGGCCGGCTACGCCGAGCGATTCCAGCGCCTTGTCCAGTTCCTGCCGATTGGGCGCCTTGCCGTGCCAGCCGGCGACGTTTTCCATAAAGCTGACGCCCTTGCCCTTTATGGTGTCAGCCAGGATCAGAACCGGCTTGCCGGAAGGATTCCGCTTGGCGCGTTCCAGCGCGCCCACCACCCGTGACATGTCGTGCCCGTCGACCGGCACCACCTCCCAGCCGAAGGATTCGTACTTGGCGGCGATCGGCTCTATGTTCATCACCTTCTCGGTCTGTCCGTCGATCTGCAGCCGGTTTCTGTCCAGAATGCCGGTCAGGTTATCGAGCTTATAGTGGGCAGCCTCCATGGCCGCTTCCCAGATTTGGCCTTCCTGCTGCTCGCCGTCGCCCATGATGCAGAAGACGTGATAGGGATTGCCGTCGAGGCGGGCGGCCAGTGCGCTGCCTACGGCCATGCTCAGACCTTGGCCCAGCGAACCCGATGAGCACTCCGTACCCGGCAGCTTCAGCCAATGCGGATGCCCCTGCAGCGGAGAGCGCAGGCGCCGCAACAGCGCCAGATCGAGCTTGTCGAAGTATCCGGAGAAAGCCAGCCCGGCATAAAGCGCCGGCGCTTTGTGGCCGCCCGACCAGAAGATGCGGTCGCGTCCGGCCCACGATGGATTGCCGGGATCGTGTTTGGCAACCCGGAGATACAGAGCCGCGGTAATGTCCATGATCGAGAGCGTACCGCCGCTGTGGCCCGAGCCGGCGCAGCAGAGAGCCGTGACGTTGTAGCCGCGCATCAGGGCAGCCGTCTGTTGCAGTTCCTCAACCGAATACTCGCGCAAGGTGTTTCCCGTTTTTGAATCTACGATTGGCATCGCAGCCCTTCCTTTCGTCGCGCCCGCAGGCAGGCGCAACCAGCAAACCGAATAATCAATTTGGCTTGTAAGGTTCGATAAGGGCACACCCTTGCCAGCCCCGTAACAGCCTATGTCTTGCACAATTGCGCGTTCAGTGACCAACGGGCAGGTCGGCTGTGACAAACTCCCCACGCACTATTTTCCCGTGGCAAGAAGTGCCAAAGGGACCATTCTGTTTTTCGTGTTTGCCAACACTCCGGGTTGAAACGGGAGGGGCTCGCTCTAAGCACTAACGGGAGAACCCATTCTGCTGATTAAGCTGCTGCTGAAGCTGCAATTGCTGATTCTGCTGCTGTTGCAGTTTTTGCAGTTCCTGGAGCATCTGTTCGGGAGTTCTGACCAGCCCGGGCTGAGCGGGTTGTCCGGGAAGGGGTTGGCCTGGTTGCGGCATGCCTGGAGGCGGGAGGGCGGCCGGCGCCTTTGCCGGCTGAGGTTGCGGGGCGGTTGCGGGCGGGGGAATCGCCGGTGGCTCGGACGTATCCTCGGACTCGGTCGTATCGGCGGGCGGCGGAGGCAAGCTGCGTGCGGGAGTGGCGGCTACGGCCACCGGCTGCGCCGCGGTTCTCTGCCGCACAGTGAGGATCACGCGCGTCAGGGCTTTCGGTTGCTGCGGAGAACCAAGCAGGATGTAATCGTAGCGCGAGCCATTCAGCAGGGACGCCAGTACGTCGCGTGGCGCTCCCGGCCCGCCGCGGAAATAGATGCGCTCGCCAGAGCCTCCGGGATATTCAATGCTGGCGCCTGTCACTCGCTGCACCGCCCTGAGCACGTTCCCCAGGGTCGAGTTATCCGCTACGATCGTGAGCAGCCCGTCCCGCAGAGTTACCTGCGGCGGCACGGGTGGTGCTGGCGCCGGTGGCGTCGGCGTGGACATAGCTGCTGCTGACGGCTTCGCCTTCAGGGCAGGCTTCACACTGGCAGCAGGCGCGGTTGCGGGCGTCGCCGGACGCGTCACCGGCGGAGCTTGTGCCGGCAGAGCGGCTGGCGCCATCAAGGTAAGCAATAACCAGCCGAATTGTGCTCTGGCTCTCACAAAAATTACCGGGGTTAATTTTACACCGGCAAGGGCGCCCGATGGGAAACCGTTCCTACGGGGGGAAACGACTGTGGCTTGTAGGAGAAGAATCTTTGCGAGGGCACGGCTTCAGCATCCAGGCTCCCGGCATGCCCGCTTTTGGCGTGCTGGGGTGGGAGCCGTGCCGCATGGAACACCTAGAGCTGATCAGGAATTGGTGTAACCCCTTGGAGCATGGTTTGTATCAGGGCACGGGTGAAGCCGTGTCGAAAATAGCCCCTATTGGTTCGGGCTTTAGTGTGTGCGTGAGAACTAGTTTCGTACGCCATATAGTGAGCTTTATTGCCGCGCTGACCCCAATATGATGGGGTCGGACCGGTAAAAAATGGGGTTCTCACGCACACACTTTAGCCCCTGCTGGGGCCACACCAAAAACTAATCTGATCTAAGTGCGCGCCTGCGCCTTGATGGCGCAGTCATGACAGAAGGTCCAGCGCTTGAGGTCGATCCATTCCACGGCGTGCGAGGAAGCCATAACGCACTCGTAGTCCTGGCAGTGAGTAAGTTGCAGGGTGTGGCCCAGTTCGTGAATGCATTCGGTGAGCAAGCGGTGCGCCAGCAGATCGCGGTTGGCGGGCAGCCCGTAGTATTCCTGGCGCAAGCGGTGGTAGGAAACCACCGAGCAAGGGCCTCCCATCTGGGCCTCGCCGAAGACGAACGTCAGGATGGGAATATAGAGGTCAACGTCGGTGACTCCCAGTAGTCGCCATGTTGTGCGCTTCATGAACTTCTGGTGCAGCACTGCCAGCAGTTCGCTGGAGTGATACTGGCCACGCTCGGAGTGGTAAGCGAAGGCCGGATCCAGCAGCGGCTCGATGCCGCATGGTATCTGGAAGCCTTCGCTCAATTCACGGCGTAGCCAGTCGAGCAATTCGAATTCCGGTGTTCCGATGGGAACCAGTTGCAGGTACTTCATCTGGCTTGATCGGCTGTCATGCTGTTCTTGGACCAGCCGTACTTCTTCAGCTTGTGATGCAGGGTAACGCGGTCGATGTCGAGGACCTCGGCCGCTCTGGTCTGGTTGCCGCCGCAATCTTCCAGCACCTTCAGGATGTGCGCCTTCTCCATCTCGTCCAGGGTACGGCTCTCCAGCCCGGGCATGGCTGTGCCCGTTCCCTTGGCCAAGGTAAAGTCCTGTTCGCGCAGCTCCGGTTCCTGCGCCACCACCATGGCGCGCTCGACGGCGTTCTCCAGCTCGCGTATGTTGCCGGGCCAGCTCTGCTGCTGCAGAAGCCCCATGGCCGAGGGCGCGATGCGCACGATGCGCTTGTTCATCTCTTTGGAGAACTTGCGCATGAAGTGGTCGGCCAGCGCGGGAATATCGTCCCGGCGCTCGCGCAACGGTGGCAGCTCGATGCGGAAGACGTTCAGCCGATAGAACAGGTCTGGGCGGAACTTTCCTTCTTCCACCAGTTGCTCCAGCGGTTTGTTGGTGGCGGCCACGCAGCGGAAGTCGACCTTGATCTGCTGGTTTCCGCCCACCCGGTTGATCTCGCGCTCCTGCAGGACGCGCAGCAGGTCGGTCTGCGTCTTCAGGCTGATGTCCCCGATCTCATCCAGGAAGACCGTCCCGCCCTCGGCGATCTCGAACTTGCCCTTCTTGCGATACTGCGCCCCGGTAAAGGCGCCCTTTTCATGCCCGAACAGCTCGCTCTCCAGCAGCGTTTCCGTCAAAGCGCCGCAATGGATGACGACCAGCGGAAGATAGCGCCGTGGGCTGGCGTAGTGGATAGCGCGCGCCACCAGTTCCTTGCCCGTTCCGCTCTCGCCGGTAATGAGCACCGTTGCCTCGGTAGGACCGACCGTCTTGATGGCTTCGAACACCCGCCGCATGACGGCGCTGTTGCCGATGATCTCGTTGGGCCGGCTCACCTCGTCGTGCTGCTCGCGCAGGCGAACGTTCTCCTGCTCCAGGCGGGTATTCTCCTGCAGCATGCGCCGCTGCGCCAGCGCTTTGCCGACCTTGAGCGTGATCTCGTCCGGATCCAGCGGCTTGGTTACGTAGTCATGAGCGCCGTTCTTCATGGCGGCCACGGCAGTCTCGACCGAGGCGTAGCCGGTCATGATGATGGCTATCAGGCTGGGCTCGATTTCGTGCATGCGCCGCTGCAGCTCGATGCCGTCGGTGCCGCGCATTTTAATGTCGATCAGAGCGACGTCCCACTTCTGCTGCGCCAGCAGCAGCAGCGCCTGGCTGGCGTCTTCCGCCGTTCCAACCTCGTAGCCTTCTTCGCGAAACCACTTGCCCAGCGAGTCGCGGACGCTCAGTTCATCGTCCACGATCAGCATGCGTCCTTTGATTTCCGTCATCGTCAGTCCTCTGTACTTCTCTTGTGCGGCGGCGCCGCGGAACGATCCGGCAAAGCGCCGTTATTCGTCTTCTTAGAGCGATCTCCGGGCCGTTGTACTTACCAGAAACGTCATCCCGACCGAAGCGAGGCCAACCCGGCGTATGGGGATGGCCGAGCGGAGTGGAGGGATCTTGTGTTTTCCCTAAACGCCTAGGAATGACCGTTCTCCTCCTAGGTACACCATCTCGAAACCCGATCTAGTTGCCCGCCGCAGCCTTGGTAAAAGCCTCGCTCTGCTGGGAAACGCGCCCGTCCACCGGCAGAATCACGCGGAAGGTCGTCCCGATTCCCAGGTGGGACTCCAGCTCGATGCGGCCGCCGTGGCGCTCGACAATTCCCTTGCTGATGGCCAGCCCCAGCCCCACCCCTTTGCCCACTTCTTTGGTGGTGAGGAACGGCTCGAAAAGCTTCGGCAGCAGGTCGGGAGGAATCCCCACGCCATCGTCGCGCACCTGCAGCTCAATTTCCTCCCCGGAAAGCGAGCGGCTGCTGATCCAGAGATTGCCTCCCTTGGGCATGGCGTCCAGCGCATTCATGGTCAGCGCCAGCAGTACCTGCTCGATCTGCGCCGCGTCACAGTAGATGACCGGCAGAGACGGATCCGCATCCACCTGAAGCTGGATACCGCTGAGCCCGGCTTTGTGCTCGATCAGTCGCACGCAGCGCGAGATGATCTCGTTCACGTGGTTCTTTTCCAGGTTCATGGGAGAGGTGCGCGAGAAGGTCAGCAGGTTTTTCACCAGGTCGCCGCAACGGCGGCTTTCACTGGCGATCAGGTCCAGGCACTCGCCGGCTTCCTGCTTCTGGGCCTCATCCACGAAGCCACGCATCACCCATTTCTTGATCAGCTTGGCGTAGGTCAATATCCCGGCCAGCGGATTGTTGACCTCATGCGCGACCACGGCGGCCATCTTGCCGATGGCGACCATCTTCTCCACCCGAATCATCTGCTCGTGGGCGCGGCGCAACTCGCGAGTCTTGTCTTCCACGCGCTCTTCCAGCGTGCGCGCCCAGGAGGTGACCTCTTCCCGCGCCTGCCGCAGTTCCAGGCTCATCTGGTTGAAGGAGAGCGCCAGGCTGCCGGCCTCATCATTGGAGGCCACGTCGGTCTGGTAGCCGAGCTCTCCCGCCATCAGCTTCTGCGTCGCCGACTGCAGGCGCCGCAGCGGGAAGCGCACCATTCTCCAGACAAAGATCCAGCTCACCACCATGATGATGAGGGCGGCCCCGGCGGTGTACCAGAGCATCTTGATGGTGCTCTCCCGCAGATTGGCGTCGGCCTCGGCCAGCGACAGATGCGTATCCAGCACCCCGAGCACCTTCTGGCTCGCCGGGTGAGCGTGGCAACTGGCGTTGCTGCAGGACGGCTGGTTTTCGATGGGCGTAATAATGGCCATCACCCGCCGGTCGCCGGCGCGGTAGAAACGGTAGCGATCCGTCCGGCTCAGCTTGGAGAGCGGCTGCGACTCGCGATGGCAGGCGTAACACTGCTCGGCGCGCTTGTCGACCGACAGCCCCGTCTCGTGCGAGGTCGAGAAACTGATCATCCCTTCCGGGTTGATCACCCGTATGCGAACCACGCCCTGCTCTTCCGCAAGAGTGGTGATGGTGCGATGCAGTGCCTCGCGGTCATTCTTCATCATGTAGAACTCGGTGCTGCGCTTGATGGCATCGTTGAGGCGATCCGCGTTGGCCAGGGTAGCCAACTCCAGGTGATGCCGGTGCAGGGTGATATTGAGATAACCAAGAAGACCGAAGGTAAGCACCAGGGCGGGCATCAGCAGCAGAATCAGCTTGGTGCTCAGGTGGCGCACCGTCAGCCGCCCGAGCCCGCGCGGGCCTGGCTGAACGTCCGCGTCCGGGAATTCGCCGCTCGACAGCGGCGTCTCCAGCAAACGCCGTGATTGCGTTTGTTGGGCTAAAGGCGAGCCCGGACCGTTCGAATTTCGCTCAGTCTCCGGCATTCGTAGCCACTTCCACCGAGGCTATCACTCCCTTTTGCGCCGCCGGCTGTGACCGCTGGTTATGGTGCTCATCCTCGAAGATCGGCAGGTGCTTCACTGCCAGTCCGAACAGGGCGAAGCCGCCGGCCACCATGGCCGCCGTGACTGAAAACTCCATCCAGCTTGGCACATAGTGGCGACCCACCCAGCCTTCCATCCCGGTAATGCTGACGTTGAGCCGGTTGGTAATGAAGCCAAGCACCACCATCACCGCCGTCAGGTACAGCCCCGCTGGCGAGGTCCGCACCTTGCGGATTGAGAGCAGAATCAGCGGAATGATCACCGCCAGCAGGTTCTCCAGCCAGAAGAAATAGGTCTCGTACTGGGGAACGAACACCCGCGACAGTACGCCACGGTGGAGCAGGTCTTCAAAACGAAGAATAGCGTAAACCGAGAGCACAACCAGCAGAATCCGCCCCAGTTCGCGGATGATCGGCAGTTCCAACTGGCGGCCGAAGATCCTTGAGCTGAGCGACGACTCGTAAATGGTCATCGCCAGGCCCACGGCGATGGCGGATATAAAGAAGAAGACCGGCAGCAGCGGGCTGTACCAGAAAGGATGCAGCTTCTCCGGCATGATCAAATACATGGTTCCCAGCGACGACTGGTGCAGCGTGGAGAGGATGCACCCCAGGATGACCAGCGGAACCAATGCCGCCTTGACGAACTTCAGCGGCTTGTGCAGGTGAAAGCGCTCCAGCACGATCGGGGAGAACTCCAGTGAAAGCACCGTGGTGTACAGCATCACGCACATGGCCACCTCGAACATCACCGAGTGTGGATTGCGCATGACCAGTGGATGCCAGATGCGGTATGGCCGCCCCAGATCGAAGAGCAGCGCTGTGCTCACCAGCAGGTAGCCGGAAAAGGCGGTCAGCACGGTCGGACGCACAATGGGCTCCAGCCGCTTGACGTTGAAGATATGGACCGCGCCCGTGAGGGTGAATCCTCCGGCAGCCAGCATCACGCCGCAGAGCACGTCGAAGCCGATCCACAAGCCCCACGGGTATTGATCGCTCATGTTCGTAGAGGCGCCCAGGCCCTGGGTGAAACGGACGACGGTCGCATAACCGCCCAGCACCATAATGACCGCGAACACCAGCTTCCAGAAGGTGAACTTGAACTTCATCGCGCGCCTCCGTTCTTCCTCGCTTCTTTCTCGGCCCGTTCGCGCGCTTCGGCTTCCGCCACCTCGTCGCGCCGGTGCGTGATCCACCAGACGCCGCCCAGCACCATTCCACCCAACGGAACGAAGTCCGGAATGCGCGATAACACGCGGTAGGTATAGAGCGGCAGCGGGTCCTTCGGCAGTTCCGCGATGCGAATCCCCCACTGCTCGAAGGGCAGGCTGGAGAGCATCAGAACTGATGTCCCGCCCACTTCGTTAATTCCGAAAACATGCGGCGCGTAGTTGCCGGGATTGGCGCGCAGCCGTTCCTGCGCCTCGCGAATCAGCTCATCGCGGTCGCCGAACTTGGTAGCCCCGGTGGGACACGCTTCCGCGCAGGCCGTCTGCTTGCCCGCGGCCAGCCGGTCAGGGCACATGACGCACTTCTGCACCTTGGGAAGCACTTTCGACCACTCGTACTTGGGCACGCTGAACGGACAGGCAGCCATGCAGTAGCGGCATCCCATGCAGCGCGCTTCCTCGTAGACCACCGGGCCGGCTTCGGTCTTGCGCAGCGCCCCTACCGGACAAACTGACGCGCAGGCGGGATCCTGGCAATGCATGCACAGGCGCCGCATGTACTTGTCATCCTTGGCCACCACCGTGGTGAACTTGTGGTCGGAGGTGACCTCTTCGGCGGCTATTCGCTCGTTATAAGGAAGGTGATTCTGCTCCGCGCAGCCCGCCTCGCATTGTTTGCAACCGATGCAGAGCGTGGCGTCGTACAACAGCGACTTACTCATGGATTCTCCACTTCAGCGCAATGCCGGGTACGACCCTGCTACGACAGAGACACCACCCCTTTTTCAGGAGCGGTACTGAGTTCCCCGGCTGGTCCGCTATCTGTAGTCTGCAACTGGCAAAAGAGTTAAGCGGTGATAAAAATCACAACATCAAGTGAGGAACAAACGCTTTAAGCTAGCACTAAAGGGGAAGATTAGAATGTTTAAATTTTCTTCTAAATAGCTTGGCAGTCTCCTCTTTAGCGAAGAAAAGCAGCTCTAGCGGAAAGACTGAAAATTCACGAGGATTTTTGCGTTGCAAAATCTAGCAGAAGAGAAACTTGTGGATCGAACGCATAGGAAGAATTCTTCAAAGTGGGACGAGGGAATTTCCCCTGTACCACATGTCCCTTTTTAGGCTATTAGGCGCCGACTAACCGCTCCAGAACAGGCTTGTTCTTGATCAGCAGTGTCGAGCCTTTGAGGATGGCGATTTGCTTCTTGCGGAAGTCGGCCAAGGTGCGAGTCACCGTCTCGCGCGAGGTACCGATGATTTGGGCAATCTCCTCATGGGTCAGGGCGACCTTAACGCGGAGACCATCGGAATCAGCCCCTTCCCCATGTGACCACTCCAACAGCAACCGGGCCAGCCGTTCAGGAGCGCCGTGCGAGAGCCCGAGGGATCGAATTTGCTGGTAAGCGGACTGGCAATCGCGGCTGAGGTGCTGAGCAGCTTTCAGGCAGGCATCGCCGTGCTGCTGCAGGAAGCGCAGGAAATCGTCGCGCTTGATGAAATTCAACTGGCAGGGCTGTGCGGTTTCGGCGGTGATCTCGTAAGGGGTGCCGGAAACGGTGGCGTGCAGCCCGAGAACCTCGCCCGGCTGCGTAATTTTCAGGATCAAGGTCTTGCCGTCGCTGGAGGTTGTCGACAGTTTCACCCTTCCCTTGCACAGCATGTAGATGCCCCGGGGTACCTGTCCTTCCACAAACAGTACGGCTCCCGCCGGATAAGCGGCCGTGAACTTGATCTTCTCGAAGGCCTCCAGCGCTGTCTTGGGCAAACCGCAGAAGAAACTGTCGTTGCGCAATTTGCAGATTACGCAATTCTCAACCAGCTCAAGACCGTACGGTGTACCCACGCTTCCCTCCACGACAAACCCGGGCGATTCTCATGACACTGCGGGATGTCGCCCTCTGCTAACTTTCCTGCACTCCGCGGAACTGGCAACTGTCCGATTATTCCCGGCGTAACTCTGGAATTACACGTACTACTCACACTCGGACGCCGGTGGCCGACAAAACCCGGAACAATCCTCGCAAGCTGCCACAAGTGATTTATATCACAAGACTGCTGTGACAGCGAGTGTTGCGTAATGAGATGGGAGAAAAAGTCCTTTAGTGGTAAAGGTGCAAGGGCTCGGTTTCCGGCTAAAATACCTCAAATAACGTTAAATCAATAACTTATCGACGGTCTTCCACTTAGTTTTGCCGCTCCGAAATCCCGCACTCACTGCCCCGCCACCGTCGCCCGCTATGGGCGCCTCACTCCTTGGCTGGCCGCAAGATCTGACCTGCTACCCACGCATCCCGAATGCCTCCTGATGCTTCTAATGAAGGTTTGGCTATTTCTTCCGTTCTTCTCCCGGTTCCCGCAAATCTTTTGGTTGTTTGATTCGTACGGTACATCGGTTCTGGAAAGTCTTCTTGTGGCAGCCGCAAGGGTTGCTGTGAGCGAAGTTCTGATGATTATGCATTCCACCGCGTCGCTTTCGGTTGCCCGGCAATTGTGATTGCCCGGATAGAGCGAGGCGGACGATGCGGCGGCCCGTTTGAAAAAGGAGCACGACGTGAAGCTGATCACTCCAGTTGTCGAAAAATGGGTCGACGAGGCGAAGCAGGATCCGGAAGCTTTCTGGGCACGCGCCGCCAATCAGCTTCCCTGGCTCCGCAAGTGGGACCGGGTGCTGGAATGGACGCCGCCGACCTTCAAATGGTTTGTCGGAGCGCAGACCAACCTGGCTTACAACGCCCTTGATCATCATGTCGGTCGCGGCTGGGGCGGGCACACGGCACTGATCTATTTCAACGAACGCGGCGAGCGCCGGGTTTTCACTTACGCGCAACTGCTGCATGAGGTCAAGCGGGCGGCTGCCGCCCTGCGCGGGCTTGGCATCCGCAAGGGCGATCGTCTCACGATATACATGCCGCTTTGCCCGGAAGCCATCATCCTGATGCTGGCCACCGTGCGAATTGGCGCTATCCACTCCGTGGTCTTCGCCGGCTTCGGCGCCAAGGCTCTGGCGGATCGCATTCAAGCCAGCGGCTCGCGGCTGGTCTTCACCGCCGACGTCACCTTCCGCAAAGGCAAGCTGACCCACCTCAAGGAAATCGTCGACGAGGCGCTGGCCGGCGGCGGAGACGCCGTCGAGCGAGTCATCGTCTTGGAAAGGGTTGGCGGCGCCACCCGCTCCGGGCGCGATCTCAACTGGAACGAGTTCCTGTCCAAAGCCGAGGGACAAAGCAGCGATTACGAGATCATGGACGCCAACGATCCGGCGTTCATCCTGGCCACCTCCGGCACAACCGCTAAGCCCAAACTGGCCGTACACACGCACGCGGGCTATCAGGTCCACATTCACAGCATGGCCAAGTGGATGTTCGCCCTGCGGCCGGCCGACGTCTGGTGGTCCACCTCCGATATCGGCTGGATCGTAGGCCACAGCTACATCGTCTATGCGCCGCTGCTTGCCGGTGCTACCACCGTCGCTTTTGAAGGCGCGCTCGACTATCCCACTCCCGAGGGTAACTGGAAGGCGGCCATTGAGGAGTTCCGCGTCACCGGCATCTTCACCTCGCCCACCGCCGTACGCATGCTGATGCGCTATGGTGACGCCCTGGCGAAGGTCGACTACAGCTATCTGGAGCGTGTCTTCTGCGCCGGCGAGGTCTTGAATGCCCCTGCCTGGGAGTGGCTGCAGAAAAAGATATTCCGCGACAAGATCCCGGTCATCGATCACATGTGGCAGACCGAGACCAGCGGCCCGGTCTTCGGCAATCCCTATGGCCTGGGAATGCTGCCCATCAAACCCGGCTCGGCGACCATTGCTCTGCCCGGCATCGACGCCGCGGTGGTGCAGCTCGATGGCCAGCCCTGCGGAGTGAACGAGAAGGGCATCATGGTGATCAAGCGCCCCTTTCCCGGCCTGACTGCATCTCTTTGGGGCGAGACCGAACGCTACGGCCGCGACTACTGGGGAATCATTCCCGGCGTTTATTACACCGGGGATTCGGCGCAGGTCGATGAAGACGGTTACGTCTGGTTCTCCGGCCGCGCCGACGAAATCATCAAGATTGCCGGGCACCGCATCGGCACCATCGAGGTCGAGACGGCGCTGCTTGGCCATCCCGCTTGCGCGGAATCGGCCGTAATCGGCCGGCCCGACGAACTGCGCGGCGAGGTGATCTCGGCTTTCGTTGTGGTCAGGCAAGGCTTCATGCCCACCGAAGCGCTCAAGCATGAATTGATCGAGCAGGTGCGGCACGAGCTGGGCCCGGTCGCCGTGATCGGCGAGCTGAACTTTGTCGACATGGTGCCCAAGACGCGCAGCGGCAAGATCATGCGGCGCGTGCTCAAGGCGGTGATCCAGGAGCGTAACCCCGGGGACATCACCACCATCGAGGACGAAGGCTCGGTCGAAGAGGCTCGCCAGGCCTGGCTCGACATGAAGAAGTCCGGGGTCTAGTGAGAAGCCGCACGGCAGAGCCGGCCAGGCAGTCAGTCGTGGTCCGTGAGGATTTCATCCAATATTTCAAGCCTTTTATGGCGGAGGAAAGCAGCCGCAATGGCAAACACTGAAATCACACCACAGGTCAACATCGATTCCATTCTGCAGGAGACGCGTCTGTTCGAGCCTCCGGCGGAGTTCAGCCGGCGCGCCCACATCCAGAGCCTGGAAGATTACGAGCGCATCTACGCCGAATCCGTTAAGGATCCCGAAAAGTTCTGGGCCGGTATCGCCAACGATCTGCACTGGTTCAAAAAATGGGACAAGGTGCTGGAGTGGAATACGCCTTGGGCCAAGTGGTTCGTCGGCGGGCAAATCAATCTCTCCTACAACTGCCTGGACCGCCACGTCTCGAGCTGGCGTCGGAACAAGGCGGCCCTCATCTGGGAGGGAGAGCCGGGCGACACCCGCACGCTCACCTACCAGCAACTGCTGCACGAGGTGCAGAAGTTTGCCAATGTGCTGAAGAGCCTCGGCATCCAGAAAGGCGACCGGGTTGCCATCTACATGGGCATGGTGCCTGAGCTGCCGATTGCCATGCTGGCCTGCGCCCGTATTGGCGCTGTGCACTCGGTGATCTTCGGTGGCTTCAGCGCCAACGCCGTAGTTGACCGCGTCTGCGACCAGCAGGCGGTGGCCATCATTACCCAGGATGGCTCCCACCGCCGCGGCAGCGAAGTGAAGCTGAAGGCCACGGTGGATGAAGCCATCGACAAGTGCCCTTCGGTGAAAAATGTCGTCGTCTACAAGCGTACCGGCAGCGATGTCCAGATGAAGCAGGGCCGCGACCACTGGTGGCACGAGCTGATGGCCAAGGCCGGCTCTGAGTGTCCCGCCGAGCCGCTCGATGCCGAGCATCCGCTTTACATCCTCTACACCTCCGGCACCACTGGTAAGCCCAAGGGCATCGTGCACACCACTGGTGGATACTCGGTCGGCACCTACATCACAACGAAGTGGGTTTTCGATATTCGCGACGAAGACGTTTACTGGTGCACCGCCGACATCGGCTGGGTGACGGGACACAGTTACATCCTCTATGGTCCGCTGCAGAATGGCGCCACTTCGCTGATGTACGAGGGCGCGCCCAACTGGCCCGACCTGGATCGCTTCTGGGCCATCATCGCCAAATACAAGGTGAACATCTTCTATACGGCGCCCACCGCGATCAGGACGTTCATCAAGTGGGGCGAACAATATCCAAACCGCCATGACATGAGCAGCCTGCGCCTGCTGGGAACGGTCGGCGAGCCCATTAATCCCGAAGCCTGGATGTGGTATCGCGAGGTGATCGGCAAAAACCGTTGCCCGATCGTCGATACCTGGTGGCAGACCGAGACCGGCATGATCATGATCACGCCGCTTCCCGGAGCCGTTGCCACCAAGCCCGGCTCGGCCACCCGCCCCTTCCCCGGAGTGGTGCCGGAGGTAGTGACGCGCAGCGGTGAGAAGGTGCCGCTCGGCTCGGGCGGCTATCTGGTCATCAGGAAGCCCTGGCCTGCGATGCTGCGCACCATCTGGGGCGATTCCGACCGCTACGTCAGGCAGTACTGGAGCGACATTCCGGGCGTCTACTTCACCGGCGACGGCGCGCGCGAAGACAAGGACGGTTACTTCTGGATCATGGGCCGCGTCGATGACGTGCTCAACGTCAGCGGGCACCGGCTCTCCACCATGGAGATCGAGTCCGCGCTGGTGGCGCACGACAAGGTGGCCGAGGCCGCGGTCGTGGGACGGCCCGACGATCTGAAGGGACAGGCCGTCGCCGCCTTCGTCACCCTCGAAGCGGGCAACACGCCCTCGCCTCAGTTGAAGGAGGAGCTCCGCCAGTGGGTGGCCAAAGAAATCGGTTCTATGGCCAAGCCGGATGACATCAAGTTCACCGAGTTCCTTCCCAAGACGCGTTCGGGAAAGATCATGCGCCGCCTGTTACGCGAACTGGCTACGCATGGCGAGGTCATGGGCGACACCACCACCCTGGAAGACTTCAGCGTGATTTCGAAGCTCAAGCAGAGCGACGAATAGCCGAAGGGTGTTTCAATATCCAAAAGGATGCTTCAAGAAATGAATGTGCCATCCTGAGCGCAGCGCCCGCCTTTTCTTTTCGACCACGTCTAGTGGTCGGCGGGCGTCAGTCGAAGGACCTGCAGTTCCCAACTTTTCCTGAGCGCATCGCAGGTGCCCCATCCTAGCGCCCAACTTTTTTGGGCGCTAGGATGGGTCTTCTTTGCCACGATAGGAAATGAATCGGCTATCAATTTGGCGGCAACGTTATGCTGCCACCTAATGCAATGAAATAGGTGCCGCGCTCACGGACGGGATGCATAGTCCGCCACAGTGAGCAAAACAATCCTGCCAGTAAGCCAGTTCGCCTCGTAGATTGCTGTTACCCACCAAGGTGAGTGCAATTCGTCGTAACGTACATAAATGGCGATTCTTCGCTCGCTACCGGTTATCCCCCCTCCTACAGATGCTGGTATGGCCTTACAAAATCGGCAACCAGCAGTACAATTCGAGCATGATTCAGAGCCGACATGAAATTCCTGCCGAGAACCTCTTAGCTCAGAAAGGACAAACCCAATGGCGAATCTCAGCACAAAAAAAGGTGTGATCGGAATTCTGACAGGCGGTGGGGACGTGCCTGGCCTAAACCCCGCAATCCGTGCGTTGACCATCAGGGCGATCCGAGAGGGATACCAGGTGATCGGCCTGCGTCGCGGATGGGCGGGCCTCGTCGACATGGTGCGCGAAAAGGATTACGACAACAGCGACAACTTTCTAATCCTGACGGAGGAGGTGGTTAACCGGGCCGGCCGCACAGGTGGAACCTTTTTGCACAGTTCGCGTACCAATCCCAGCAAGATGTCAAAGGATTCTTCGGTCCCGGCGCACCTGCGGGAAACCTATAACGCCGAGAAAAACGATCTGACTCCCGAAGTGCTGAAAAATCTCGATTGGCTCGGCATCGATTACCTGATTCCTATCGGGGGCGACGACACACTCAGCTACGCGGTGCGTCTGGATCAGGAGGGGGTGAACGTAGTCGCCATTCCCAAAACCATGGACAACGATGTTCCAGGAACCGATTACTGCATCGGGTTTAGCACTTGTGTTACCCGCACCATCCAAATGGCTAATAGCTTGCGTACCTCCGCCGGTTCGCATGAACGCTTTCTCGTGCTCGAGGTTTTCGGCCGCTATGCCGGGTTCACCGCCATGCTGCCCACGATGGCGGGCGCAGCCAACCGCTGCGTCATCCCGGAGCATAAATTCAACATTGAGCAGCTCACGGAATTGCTGGTGGCTGATCGCCGCAACGCCCCCAGCCGGTATTCGGTGGTACTGGTCTCCGAAGGAGCGACGTTCGAAGGCGGAGAAATGGTGTACGTACGTGACGTCGCGGATGCTTTCGGCCACAAGAAGCTGGGCGGGATCGGTGATGTGGTCTCTGAACAACTGAAGGAGCTTTCGCCCAAGT
This sequence comes from uncultured Acidobacteriota bacterium, assembly GCA_963791145.1. GTDB lineage: Bacteria > Acidobacteriota > Terriglobia > Terriglobales > Acidobacteriaceae > CAWBRT01. Next base: position 401,112 of record CAWBRT010000003.1, read on the forward strand.
ACAACGACGGCAAGACCGTAGATGTCATCAATCAGAAACTGGGCTACCTCGTCCGCTGTGGTGATCCCGACGCGATTGACTCCATCGTGCCAATGGCGTATGGCAATCTTGCTCTCGACTTGATCACCCGTGGCATCCACGGCAGGCTCGTGGTATTGAAGAACGGCCGTTACGACAACATATCGATCGACGTAGTGACAGCTACAAAGAAAATCGTGAATGTGAAGGAGCACTACAACACCGAACGTCTCCGGCCGTACTACAAGAGTTTCGAGATGAAACCGCTCTTCATCATGACGAGCGAGATGGGATAGGGCCGATCAGAGACTCAGCCCCACATGCGTAGGCCCAGCCGCCCCCGGCTGGGCAGGCGTGCGAAGCACGCCAAAACTATCCAGCCTTCCTGATCGTCATCTGCGTACCATCTTGGGACGGGTCTTGCAGGCTCTCAGCCACCGCTATGAGTTGATCGTCCACGGTTTTGGTTTCACCCAGCGCCTGGATCAGCGGAATGGAAACGATCTCTGTGCCGTGCAGGGCGACCATCATGCCGAAGTCGCCCTTGTGCACCAGGTCGATTGCGCCCGTGCCAAAGCGGGTGGCCAGCACGCGGTCGAAGGGCGTGGGCGAACCGCCCCGCTGCGTGTGTCCCAGGACGACGGCGCGGGTTTCAAAACCGGTGCGCTTCTCGATCTCCCGCGCCAGTACCTGCCCGATGCCGCCCAGCCGCGCGTGGCCGAACTCGTCGCGTCCCATGTCCTGCACCACGGGCCCGCCGGGGTGTCCCGTTTCAGCGAATTTGGCGCCTTCGGCAACCACAATGATGCTGAAGTAGCGTCCTCGGCTGTGCCGCCGTTTCAGCCTCTCGGCCACTTCGTCGATATCGAAGGGTCGCTCGGGGAGAAGGATCACGTCGGCGCCCCCGGCGATTCCGGAGTAAATGGCGATCCAGCCGGAATCGCGGCCCATCACTTCCACCACGATGGCGCGATTGTGCGCTTCGGCAGTCGAGTGCACCCGGTCGATGGCTTCGGTAGCAACCGTCACCGCCGTATCGAATCCGAAACAGAAGTCGGTGCCTGTCAGGTCGTTGTCGATGGTCTTCGGGCAGCCCACGATCTTGACGCCGCGCTCGCACAATTTCAAGGCGACACTCATCGTGTCATCGCCGCCGATAGCCACCAGCGCGTCCACCTTGTGTTGTTCCAGGTTGCGCATGCACAGGTCCAGGCCGCCTTCACGCTTGGCGGGATTGGTGCGTGAGGTGCGCAGGATCGTTCCCCCGCGGGGCAGAATTCCGGCCACCGATTGCAGGTCCAGCGGTATCCAGTGATTCTCCAGAACTCCACGCCAGCCCTCCAAAAATCCCAGGAACCGGTCGTCATAATGGAAAATGCCCTTGCGGACAATCGCACGGATTACCGCATTCAGGCCGGGGCAGTCGCCGCCGCCCGTCAGAATCCCTATATTCATACTGACTCCTCACTCGGCATTGTATCGATTCCTGCCGTCACCAGGGAAGTCTCGCGCGCCGCGGCGCGAAGGAAAATGCAGAGCGGCAGCCGGGGCTGTTATCGGAATGTCAGAAAAAGGCATATTGCGTGTGTTGGGTGAAAGGCAGGACAGGGTGAGCGATATACTGAATTGAGAGCTGTTACGCAATGTAAGCATCGCCCCCGTGCGAATGATGCTCCGCCCCGGCAGAGAAGGTTGTGCGCTGGGGACTGTTAAACACAATGTTACTGACCAGTATACTGCTGCCGATTCCTACTCCCTTCTACCCCGACGGCGAAGTCTACTACCAGAAGCTGGAGCACAATGTCGAGCGCTACTCGCGTACCCCGGCGTCCGGAATCGCGATGCTCAGCTCAACCGGCGAGCCGTGGCTGCTGAGCGGGGAGGAACGGCGCAACGTCTTGCGGGTCGCCATCGCCGCCGCCGCGCCGGAGAAGGTGATGATTGCCGGCACGGGCCTGCAATCGGCGGTTGAAACTCTCCGTCTGACAGAGTATGCCGCTGCTCTTAACTACGATGCTGCCTGCGTGAGCGTACCTCATCTTTATCGCCGGCAGATGGGCCCTGCCAACACGCTGGCTTTCTATCGTTTCGTCGCCGACCGCTCGCCCTTGCCCGTGCTGATCGGCAATGCTCCTTCGATGACCGGCTGCGATATTCCGGTGGAGCTCGTCCGCGAACTCGCTCAGCACGCAAACATTATTGGAATCGCCGAGGAAAACGGAGGCACCGAAAAATTGCGCGCGATTACCGAGGCATCGCGCTCGGTGAAACGCACCGTCACCGTCACGGAACGCTTCGAAGTGGTGACCGTACGCATGTTGGCTACGGCATCAAATTCCACAAGCCCGGATTTGCTTCCGGCCGAGGCGCTGGCCTCGGTCCCAACGGATACAGTGGCTTCCGCGGGGAGCCTCGCTGCTCCCAAGCCTTCCTCCAGCGCCGTGCGGTCGATTGGCAAGTTGAGAACCCGCCAGAAGGCGGTCGGCTTTCAGGCGCTGGCGGGAGCGGCGCAGCATCTGCTTGCGTCCTTGCAGGCCGGAGCTGCCGGAGCAATGGCCGCCTTCGCCACGGCGGCGCCCACCGCCTGCTACGAGGTTTATGCGGCTTTCAAAGGCGGTGACCTGCGGCTCGCGGCCGAGAAGCAGGAACGAATCACCAGGGCGGCGGCGCGCATTGTGGACGAATTGGGAATTCCCGCCCTGAAGTACGCCATGGATCTCAATGGCTACTATGGCGGCAACAGCCGGCTTCCCTGGCTGCCGTTGGATGCCGCCACCAAGGCCGAAATCGAACAGTTGATGATTAACATTCGCAGCTGAAGCCCTCTACGCCGCCCGCCTGATCTTGCGATTCTTTTGCAGTATCTTGGGCGAGCGCGTGCCTCCGCTGTTTCCGCCATCGTCCGGGCTCGCGGCAATGTAGCTCGTATCGATTTCGTCTTCTGGTGTTCCCCGGCGTTTCATGGGACGCCCGGTGGCGCCCGGCGTTCGCTCATCGGCATCGCGGCTGGAATCGGAGTCGTGTTTGTTTGAATTTGGCATATGACCTCGCAGCGGCCGCGTTCGCCGCCGGTGGGGCGAAAAAGCAACATAAACTTGGGATGTCGCTTTCTGCCGTTTTGACTAGCCTGTAATCGATTAGTTGCCCCGGCTAAAAGCCGTGGTTGCCACCGCCGCCGCGCTGGCACCCCCGTTTTCCCGGACGCATCGGAGCGACCAATAGCTTTTTTCCCATCGCCAGCGCCAGTTTGTTACAATCGCAGGGCCGTTTTCTGTTCTTAGTCGTTCACCTTTCAACAGCAAATCTGCCAATCTCTTCGCCACGGTCTTTCAGCGAAACGGCAGAACGGAATGCGAGGCCGCAAAGTGAAAAATATATACGTAGGCAATTTAAGATTCGATGCGACTGAAGAACAGGTGCGCTCGATGTTCGAGCCGTTTGGCCAAGTCGATAGAGTCAGCATCGTAACCGACCGTGACACGGGACAACCCCGGGGATTCGCCTTTGTCGAAATGCCGGACGACGAATCGGCCGCCAAAGCCATGGAAGCCTTAAACGGCAAGCCCATCGGGGGCCGCAACCTGACAGTGAACGAGGCCCGTCCGCGAGAGAGTCGCGGCGGCGGCCGTGGCGAGGGCGGGCGCGGCGGCGGTTTCAGCCGTGGTGGACGCGGCGGCGGCAGGCGGCGGACGCGACCGTTGGTAGGTCCCGCCTTCCCTTCCCTGAAACGCCAAGCCGCCAGGGCAGCGATTGAACTCTTGCGCTGAACCCGGCGACATCAACATTGCGCGCGATTGTTCCTTCCAGGCCCGGCAGCCCATGCAATAATGCGCTGTCGGGCCTTGCTTCTTACCCATACAACCACAAACGGCGTCTGCCGGAACTCGCGTAGCTAATGCGTGTGCATGCCGGCCTGGCGGATGTGGCAGACCTGCGGGCCGACCTGGAGATGCGTTTGCGCGGATTGAGAAGCCCTGAAGTCTTTTGATCTACGCGGCTCTATCTAGGTCAAAGCCGCGCAGTCGCCGCACCCGCTCGCTCCGCGCAGGCCCGGAGCCTCCAGGCAAGGCTGGCGAAAGGCGGCTGCGCATGGCCGCCACAAGTTGCTCATCTCTGTGCTGCCGGCTGATGAGTTTGCGCTCGCGCTCGCGCATGTCGTTGCTCTTTTCGATTACGTCCTTAACCTGTTTGAATTTTGGATTTGTCATTCTTATTGAGACGCCGCTGCCCCCGCGACGCGTTGGGTGAGAAAATCGAAAAGCTCCCACCGGCGAGATTCCCGGCTTTCTGCTGCAGGACAAAGAACAAAGACAAAGAAAAAGGCCCGAAGCCGAGAGGCCCCGGGCCTGAGCATAGCCTTACGCCTCCTAGGCGCTCTGATGCAGAGAATGGTCCCTGTGCAATACCCCGTGGCGAATGGCCCGGTTCACCGCGCCCAGAATCGCGTCCAGCGATGCGGTAACGATGTTCTTGTGCATGCCGACGCCGAAGACGGATACATCCCCGCCATTGCGAATCTCGACGAACGAGACCGCCGTCGCATCGGCACCGTCCCCTAGCGCGTGCTCCTGGTAATCGACCACCCGGAAGTTGACTCCGAACCCCTTCCGCACGGCGTCCACAAAGGCATCGATGGGGCCGCTGCCCTCGCCCTGGATCGTGTGCTCGAAGCTGCCCTCGCGGATCTTCACCGTGATTCTGCTGGTCGTGTCGGTGCTGGAATCCTCCCAATGACGATGGTAGGCAAACGGCGATTCCTGATCGAGGTACTCGTTCTTGAAGGCCGCCCAGATGTCCGGCGAGCTGATCTCCCCGCCCGTCGTCTCCGTAATTTGCTGAACCAGCTTGCTGAACTCGATCTGCAGCTTGCGCGGCAGCTTAATGCCGTAATCCCGCTCCAGCAGGTAGGCTACGCCACCCTTGCCGGACTGGCTGTTGATGCGGATCACCGCCTCGTAGTTGCGGCCGATATCGCGAGGATCGATGAGCAGGTAAGGCACCGCCCATTTATCGCCATTCTGCTGGTCGAATCCCTTCTTGATCGCATCCTGGTGCGATCCGGAGAAAGCGGTAAAGACCAGCTCTCCGGCATAAGGATGACGCGCGTGTACCGGCAACTGATTGCAATGCTCGGCGCACTCGATGGCTTCGCTGATGTTGGAGAAGTTCAACTTCGGATCGACGCCCTGGGCATAGAGATTGAGAGCCAGGGTCACGATGTCGACGTTTCCGGTGCGCTCTCCGTTGCCGAACAGAGTGCCTTCCACCCGGTCGGCGCCGGCCATCATGGCCAGCTCGGCCGCCGCCACGCCGGTTCCGCGGTCGTTGTGCGGATGCACGCTCAGCACGATCGACTCGCGGTTCTTGATGTTGCGGCACCACCATTCGATCTGGTCGGCGTAGATGTTGGGCGTGGACAGCTCCACCGTGGAGGGCAGGTTCATGACCGCCTTTTTCTGCGGGGTCGGCTTCCAGACGTCCATCACCGCCTCGCAGACCTCGACCGCATAGTCCACCTCGGTCCCGGTAAAGCTTTCCGGCGAGTACTCGAACATCCACTCGGTCCCCGGGTATTGCGCGGCATATTCGCTCACCATGCGGGCCCCGTTGATCGCGATCTCCTTGATGCCCTGCTTATCCATTTTGAAGACCACGTCGCGCTGCAGCGTGGAGGTCGAGTTATAGACATGCACGATCGCCCGATGTACGCCCTTGACCGATTCGAAGGTCTGCCGCATCAGGTGCTCGCGCGCCTGCACCAGCACCTGCACGGTTACGTCCTGCGGGATCAGCTTCCTGTCCACCAGTTCGCGGCAGAAATCGAAGTCGGTCTGGGAGGCCGCGGGAAAGCCGATCTCAATTTCCTTGAAGCCCAGTCGCACCAGCATCTCGAACATGCGCAACTTGCGCTCCGGGTCCATGGGCTCAATCAGCGCCTGGTTGCCGTCGCGTAAATCCACCGCGCACCAGATGGGCGGCCGGTCGATCACCTTGGACGGCCATTGACGGTCATGCAACGGAATTGCGGGAGGAGCCTGATACTTCTTCGCGGGATTCTTTACCATTGGGTCACTCTGTCAGCAGATATACTGAACTTATGATAAACCAATTTCCCATAAGGTGCCCTGATGGCAACTCAGTTTTTCTTAATTGCCGCCTAGTCAGCCGGTCCGGAGCTCGGCCTGTGGATTTTCTAGGATTTAGAGATGCACTGCGGAATCTCGGGCTGCCTCCCGCGGCTCAGGCAAAACCGGCGACGAGTTGACCGGGGCAGCAATTAGGCATTGCAGTGAAGCTCAATCTTCGCTATAAGAGCCAGTAACAACCTAATTATCACCGGGATAACTATGACATCCATCACGCCTTCACCCCATACTCCTGCGCGGAAGCCTCTCTGGCGCCAAGCCTGGGTGCAAGTCATTTTTGCCGCCGCTGCGGGAGCCCTCGTGGGTGCCATCTGGCCCAATGCCGGAATCGCGGTCAAGCCGCTGGCCGACGGCTTTATTGCTCTCATCAAGCTGAGCATTACCCCGCTCATTTTTCTGGTTGTCTCCACCGGCGTCGCCCAGGTTGGCGATATCAAGAAGGTAGGACGCCTTGGGCTGAAGACGCTGATCTACTTCGAAATCATCACCACCCTCGCCTTGGTTTTGGGCATGACGGTCGGCAATCTGGTGCATTTCGGCGCCAGCGTGCAGCGGCCCAACGCGGCCCAGACTGCTATCGCCGCCAAATTCATGAAGGTGCACGCGCAGTCGGCGCCCGATTTTATCTTCGGGATCATACCCGACAACCTGTTCGGCGCCTTCGTGCACGACAATGTGCTGCAGGTACTGATCATCGCCTTGCTGGTCGGGTCCGCCATGCTCCGCCTCGGCGAGACGGGCACGATCATTCGCAAGGGGCTTGAACGGGCCACCAGTCTGGTTTTCGGAATTGTCAATATTATCGTGCTGGCCGCTCCTCTGGGCGCCTTCGGCGCGCTTGGCTTCACCGTCGGCAAGTTCGGAGTTGCTACCCTTTACGCGTTGGGAATGTTTGTCTTGACCGCCTGGGCCACTCTGGCATTCCTCTGTGTAGTCGTTTTCGCATTCGTCTGCCGGTTGATTGGGATCAGGCTTTTCGATCTGCTGGGACGCCTCAAGCGGGAGCTGCTGATGGTGGCCGCCACCTCGTCCTCCGAGGTAGGCATTCCAGGAATGATGGAAAAACTACAGGTGTGCGGCATCTCGCGCACCGCTCTCGGCTTGGTGATTCCCACCGGATACTCGTTCAATATGGATGGTGTAGCGATCACGCTGCCGATGAGTTGCCTCTTCATCGCCCAGGTTTATGGCGTTCAGCTCAGCCTCGGCCAGCAACTGACCATGTTCGTGCTGATGCTGTTCACTTCCAAAGGCGCGGCCGGCGTAACCGGAGGCGCATTTGCCACGTTGGCGGCCACGGTCATTGCCAGTGGACTTCCGGCCGAGGGCCTGGCGCTGCTGCTCGGCATCGACCGCTTCATGTCGCAAGGCCGCTCAATCACGAACATGATCGGCAATGCGGTGGCGGCCGTCGTGGTCGCTAAATGGGAAGGCGAATTCGATCCCGAGGCCTGGAAGGCCGGCGGGAAACTGTTGGCCGAGCAGGAATCCGCACGGACGGCGACAGCTACGGCTTCGGGCGACTAGAATCTTTCCTGTGGTTCTTTGAAAGGGCATGGCTTTGCGGAGTCCCCATCCCGCTAAGGCGGGACCGTATTTGGTTTGCCGGGGTGCCTTGAGCCATGCTGTTCAGAGCCGCAGCAATGCGGGCTTTACTGAATGCGGGCTTTAGTCAGTGAATGCTGGCTTCAGTCTAAGAGCTGGTTACATAATATGTTTTGAAGGGGCGGGGCTTCAGCCCCGCCGTCCAGAGCCACCAATGATGCGGGCTTTAGCTCCTGAGGGCATTGCCGGTTCTTGCCACACACATTTATGCAACCAATTCTAGGTAAATTGCTTTTGCTTATGCCGATGGTACAAAGCCCAAAAAATCAGCCCGCGAAGTGGGCGGGAAGATGGTACCCCAGGGCGTAACAGGCTGCGGAAAAACGCGCCGAAGCAACAAGCGAGGCGCTATGGATGTGGGTACCATAGGAACCGCTATCAATATCTTGTGGTTTCATCCGACCCGAAATCTGTTTTTCTGCAGCCTCATAAGCCCTGGGTAAAGATGGGATAAGAGATTTGAGCCCCGTAGGTGCGCCAGAGTTCTCACATGCTCTACAGCCTCCCTCAGGGAATTTCCTCTTAAAATAGAGAAGCATTTCGCAATAACGGAGACGACGACAATGAAACCTTCAACCGCCGCAGACCTCAGGCCCCGGCTTGCTTTGACCATGGGCGATTGCACCGGCATCGGTCCGGAGATCGTAGCCAAGGTGCTCGCCGGCAAGACGCCTGAATGAAGTCGCCCGCCTGGTCGTCGTGGGCGATGCCCGCGTCCTGGAACTCGGGATGCGCGATGCCGGCGTGAAGCTGCGTTGGGAAAAGGTCCCGAACACCGCGGCTATTGACTGGTCGCACGACAAGGTTTTCGTGATCGACTTGGGCAACATCGATCCCGCGCAGCTTCGAGCGTGGCAAAGTCTCGGCCGAATCCGGCAAGCTCACCGGCGATACGCTGGCCTACGTCATCGAGATGGCGCAAAGGAACGAGGTTGAGGGAATCATCTTCGCCCCGCTGAACAAGCGCGCCCTGCACGATGGCGGCTGGCACTATCCCGACGAGCACAAGATGTTCGCCGCGCTGCTCAGTCACGAGGGCTATTTCAGCGAGATGAACGTGCTCGACGGCCAGTGGATGTCACGCGTGACCGGCCACGTCGGCTTGCGCGAGGCCCTGGAGCAGCTCACGCCGCAGCGCATCCGCGACGCTATTCTGTTGAATCACACGATGATGCGCCGCGCCGGGATCGAGAACCCGCGCATCGCCGTCAATGCGCTCAACCCGCACGGCGGCGACAACGGCCTGTTCGGCCGCGAAGAGATCGACCTCATCCGTCCCGTCGTGGAGGAGATGAAGGCGCGCGGCATCAACTGCAGCGGACCTTATCCTCCTGACACCATCTTCCTGCGCGCCTTCGCCGGCGAATTTGACGGCGTGGTCTCGATGTATCACGACCAGAGCCAGATCGCCACCAAGCTGCACGGCTTCCATCGCGGCGTTACCGTGTAGCGGCGGGCTACAGACCGTGTTTACCACGCCGGCCCACGGCATGGCGTTCGACATCGTGGGCAAAGGCGTCGCCCGCACCGGCGCCCTGGAGAATGCCATCCGCATCGCTGCCCAGTTGGTCGCATCGGCTAAGCCCGCTTAGGGCCCTGAGCAGGAGACGGGATTCGGTTTTAGAGACCAGGGATCAGAGACCAGGGATCGGAATTGCTCTTCTCTGGTCTCTTATTCTTTTTGACCTTCCAATTTGATCCTTCAAATTCAGAGTTGCTCCTTGCAGTCAGCTCCCACCCGGACCGTGCCGCAGCTGAGGCCATGCCACTGCTGCCTCCACCAGCCTTTTCCCTGGCTGCAGTCCTGTAACTTTCCGTTTTGCATTCCAGATTCCCTGCAGTAACATTACTCGTCCTCATTAAGCGAAGGGCTTGTTTGCGCCCAAGCAGAGCCGTTGCCCGCAACCGGCTTCCGGGCTTCCGGGAGGACCAGAAAGACTTGCCCCATAGAGGCATCTTTGCCGAATAACATCCCATGAGTGCCGAAGAAATCAGACCTTTTCTCGAGATGCGCGGGATCGTCAAGCACTTTCCCGGCGTGCTCGCCCTGAAGGGCGTGGACCTGGACGTGCGCCCTGGCGAGGTGCACGTGCTGTTGGGTGAGAACGGAGCGGGTAAATCGACCCTCATCAAAGTTCTCTCCGGCGTTTATGCCCCGGACGCGGGTGAAATCCTCTTTGAAGGCAAGCCGGCGCATATCCGCAAGCCCCACGACGCACAAAAACTGGGGGTCAGCACCATCTACCAGGAGTTCAATCTCGCGCCCGATATGACTGTCGCCGAGAACATCTTTCTCGGCCGCGAGCCGATGATCAGCGAAGCGCTCGGCATCGTCGACCGCAAAAAGTTGGTCCGGCAGACGCGCGAGATCCTGTCTACCTTCGAAATACGGGTCAGCCCGGAGACCATCGTCCGGCGGCTGGGAATAGCGCAGCAACAGATGGTGGAGATCGCCAAGGCCCTGTCGTTGAATTCGCGAGTCATCATCATGGATGAGCCGACGGCGGTATTGACGGCGCACGAAATCCATACCCTGTTCAAGATGATTCACGATTTCAAGGCGCGCGGCATTTCCATGATCTACATCTCGCACCGCCTGGACGAGGTGAAGAAGATCGGCGACCGCGCCACCATCCTGCGCGACGGCGCCAAGGTCGGAACGGTGAATGTCGCCGAGACGCCTGTCGACCAGCTCATTCGCATGATGGTGGGCCGCGACCTGAAGGACAAGTTCCCCAAGATCGCAATCGAACCCGGTGAAGAGGTTTTACGGGTCGAGAACCTGAATCGCAAGGGCGTGCTTCACGACATCAACCTGAGCCTACGGAGGGGCGAAATCCTGGGCATCGCCGGGCTGGTCGGCTCCAAGCGCACGGAGATGGCGCGGACCGTGTTCGGAGCCGATAAGCGGGACAGCGGACAGGTAATCATTCGCGGCAAGCGCGTCGAGATCAAGTCTCCCGCCCACGCCATCAGCAACCGCCTGGCGCTGCTGCCCGAAGACCGCAAGCGCGAGGGCATCTTGCGCTACATGTCGGTGAGGCACAACATCACCCTGAGCACGGTGAAGCGATTCCTGCGCGGCGGCCTGCTGCGCCTCGGGCAGGAGAAGAAAGCGGCGCAGGGATTCGTTTCCTCCCTCCGCATCGCCACTCCCGGTCTTGACCGCTGGGTGATGTATCTGAGCGGCGGCAATCAGCAGAAGGTCGTCATCGCCAAGTGGCTGGGAACGGACGCGGATATCTTCCTGTTCGATGAGCCGACGCGCGGCATTGACGTGGGCGCCAAGGTCGAGGTCTACCAGTTGATGGGCGAACTGGTGAAGCGCGGAGCGGCGATCATAATGATCTCCTCCGAGCTGCCCGAAATTCTGGGCATGAGCGACCGCATCGTCGTCATGCGCGAAGGCCGCATCGCCGGCGAGCTGAGCCGCCGGGAAGCCACCGAGGAAAAGATTTTGAACTATGCTCTGGGCGCGTCTTTGCCGGAGACTTCCATTCCAACAACCGTGGAAGCGGGACCTGCGGGAGAGCCCGGAGCACAGGGAGCACAAGCATGAGCGATGTCGGCGTAACGGAAATTCAGCGGGACAGCAAGGAGCTTCCGGCGGAGGCGGCGCCGGCCCGGCGAAGAGCATCTTGAGCCGCATTCCCTGGGGCCGGGTCGGCATGCCGGCCGTGCTGGTGATCCTGTGCGTGGTCTTCGGCGCCATCAACCCGAACTTCTGGAGCGTGGTCAACCTGAGCAACGTTTCACGCCAGATTTCTATCCTGGCGTTGATTTCGATCGGGCAGACGTTTGCCATTCTCAGCGGCGGCATTGATCTCTCCGTCGGTTCCCTACTGGCTCTGGTCAGCATCGTTTGCGCCCAGCAGATGCTCGCCTTCGGGCTGGTGGGCGGCATCCTGTTCGGCGTTCTCGCCGGTGTCGCCTCCGGGGCGGTGACCGGATTTCTGATCGCCAAGGCCAAGTTGCCTCCCTTCATCGCTACCCTGGGAATGTTGGTAGCGGCTCGCGGCGTGGCCCTGACACTGAGCGGCGGCCTGCCGGTCGTCGGCCTGCCGAGTGCGTTCCTGTTCATCGGCGCCGGCAAGATCGGGCCGATTCCCATGCCCGCGGTCATCGCCACCGTGGCTTTCATCATCGGCCACGTCATGCTCAGCCGGACTCGTTTTGGGCGCTACGTCTACGCCCTCGGCAGCAACGAGGAGGCGGCCCTTCTGTCGGGCATCAATGTCGTCAAATACAAGGTCCTGGTTTACGTCTTCAGCGGGTTGTTCGCGGGCATTGCCGGCGTGGTGCTTACCTCGCGCGTGATCTCCGGCCAGCCTACGCTGGGCGAGATGCAGGAGCTGTATGCGATTGCGGCGGTCGTCATCGGCGGCGGAAAGATCACCGGCGGCGTGGGCAGCATGGGTCAGACCCTGATGGGCGTGCTCGTGCTCGGCGTTCTGGCTAACGGATTGAACCTGATTCAGGTTTCGTCCTACATCCAGAACATCGTCATCGGCGTGATCATCGTGCTGGCGGTTTACGTCGATCTGGCGCGCGAACGCCGCCGCTCCTGAGGGATAAAGAGCGGTAGACTTCAGGGCTGTAACCATCAGCAAAGCTGGAGCGAACAAGATGAACACGGAAAGAGGAAAGGTCGGGCTCATAGGTTTAGGCATCATGGGGTCGGCGATGTCGGCCAACCTGGTGCAGGCGGGCTTCGAAGTGATTGGCACGGACATTCTGCCTGAGCCTCGCGCCAACCTGACAAAGGCCGGCGGGCAAGCCGTGAGCAGCACGGCTGAGGTGGGCAAGGCCTGTCGCCATATCATCATCTCGATTGCTTCCATACCGGCCTTGCAGACGATCTGCGAGGAGCTCGCAGAAAGCTGCGTCAAGGGCACGATTGTGATGGAAACCGGAACTCTGCCCCTGGCCGATAAGCAGAAGGCGCGGGCCATACTCGCCAAGCGGGATATCATCCTGCTGGATTGCCCTCTGTCGGGCACGGGCGCGCAGGCAAAGACCAAAGACTTGGTGGTCTATGCCAGCGGCGAGGCCGCCGCGATTGAAAAAATGGCGCCGATCATGGCCGGTTTCGCGCGCGGCCACTACAACGTGGGCGAGTTCGGCAACGGCACGAAGATGAAGTTTGTCGCCAACCTGCTGGTGGCGATCCATAACGTCGCCGCCGCGGAAGCGATCCTGCTGGGGGTTCGCATGGGACTCGATCCCGTGGAGCTGGTCAAGGTGATTGGGGATGGCGCCGGCGCCTCCCGCATGTTTCAGGTTCGCGGTCCCATGATGGCGTCTCGCACCTGGGACAAAGAGATCACCATGAGTAACAAGGTCTGGCAAAAGGACATGCATGTGATCGGCGACGCCGTGCAGGCGGCCGGTGTTCCGGCCCCGCTGTTTTCCGCATGCATTCCGATCTATCTTGCCGCCCTCTCCGGCGGACATGCCGGCCATGACACCGGCGCCGTGTACGAGATTCTGGAACGCATGGCGTCCGATCCGGCTGCCAAAAAGAGTTGATTGTGACTCAGAGTAAGGCCCCATCTTTCGTGGGCACACGCACCCTGTTAGCGATTCTTCGTAAGAGGGAGAGAAAATGATGAAGCGTTTCCTGTCGATGGTTCTTCTGCCCGCCCTGCTGCTCGTTCTTTTTGCCGGGTGGGCGCAAGCGCAGACGAGTCAGAAACCGAAAGCAGCCGCCAAGCCGGCGGCCAAAACCGATCAGGCTAAACCCGCCGCCAAGGCACCCGGAGACGAGTATCCCCGTCCCCCCAAACCCGCCAAGCAGTACACCATTGGCGTGCTTATCCCGCAGCTTTCCAACCCGCACTTCATCGGGCAGGCCTACGGCTACGTTGACGAAGCCGAGAAATTGGGCGCCAAGGTCATCCTGCACGATGCCGGCGGCTATCAGTACATCGAGAAGCAAGTCTCCCAGATGGAAGACCTGATTGCCAGCAAGGTGGACGCCATCGATCTGGTTGCCATCAACGGGTCGGCGACCATTCCCATGGTGGATGCCGCTGTCGCGGCCCACATTCCCGTCATCAACTGCAACGTCATGACCGACAGCCCCAAGGTAATAACGCGCATCCGCTCCGACGACACCGAGATCGGAAAAATGCAGGCCGACTTCATGGCGAAGGCCCTCAAGGGCAAGGGCAGCGTGGTCATGCTGCGCGGTCCCGCCGGGACCTCGTGGGCGCAGATTCGCGGCGATGCTTTTAAAAAGCGCATAGCCGAGATTGCGCCGGGCATCAAGATCGTGGGCGAGCAGTTCTCGCAATCCACACCCCAGGACGGCATGCGGCTGATGGAAGACTTCATGCAGACCTATCCCAAGATCGATGGCGTCTATAACGGCGCCGACATGACCGGCGTGGGCGCGGCCCAGGCCCTGCGGGCAGCCGGCAAATCCGGCAAGGTCGTCATTACCGCGACCGATCTGCAGCCGGATAACGAGAAGTTCCTGCGCGAAGGGGCCATGACCGCCACGGTGTTGCAACAGACCGTCGTCATTGGCCGCTGGTGCATCCGCGCCACCATCAACTATCTGGAAAAACGGCCGGTCGACAAACAGCTCTTCACCCCGCTGTTTATCGCCACCAAGGACAACATCGACAAAATTGATCTGCGTGGCGTGCGCGCTCCCGTCGGCTGGAAGCCGCCGACCAGGTAACAACGCAAGCACGCTATAAGAGGATGTTCAGGCCAGGACAAAAGCGAGAAGCTTTTCCTGGCCTCTTTCTTTGACCGTTGGCGCCCCGCAATCACTTGAGGAGTCATCCTGAGCGAGCGGCTGCCATACTCCTTTGAGACCAAAGCAGTGCTCACTCAGTTGGCTGACAGCTTCCCCAGCCTAAGCGCAAGCGAAGGATCTGCTGTCAACTCAGCGCACGGGAAAATGAAGATCCTTCGACCGCACGAAGACGCGTGGCCTCAGGGGTGACACTCCTTGGAAGGAAGCTATGGGTGGTACCCCTCCCCTGGTATTTAAGAGCAAATTCTTTCGTCTGTATCACTTACCTATTTCGATTTGGGCCAAATTCTTAGTGCTGTGAGACTTAGGCGTAGACTCTTGAAATCAAACTGCCTTGGCCATTTGAGGAGCGTCGGGGCCTACGCCTTGGTCGAGTTGGTGCCCCTATTCTTAGGATGACAGATTCCGCAAGGAAATGTGACATGCCATTTGCATTGCAGAATCTAGCAGATAGGTCACGCGAGGGCTTGACAAGAATCAGCATCGCCGAAGCGGGGCATTCTGATCCACAGCCGTAGATTACGATAAAGTTGTTATCGCCAGTGATCCGCCAGGAGTTAGTTCTCGGCCCGAGCCCGCGTAGCGGGCATAAGACGGTAGCCCTAGGCGCAAGCCTGGGGTAAGTTAAGATTTGAAGATGAGCCCCGAAGGGGCGTAAGAATGGCGCACACCGTCACCAACCTGCTCACGCACCTAGTCTTCTCGACTCGCGGCCGCGCACCATTGATTGCCGATATCATCCGGGACGATCTGCAAGCCTACCTGGGCGGGATTCTGCGTGAGCTGCGCGCGATGCCTATCGCTATTGGCGGCACGACGGATCACGTTCACGTGTTGACGCGGCTGCCCGCTGATCTTGCCGTTGCGGATTGCCTCCGGATTCTCAAAACAAACTCATCCCGCTGGGTGAAAAAGAAATGGCCGGAGCGCCGATCCTTCGGCTGGCAAGGCGGCTATGGCGCGTTCAGCGTGAGCGAGTCCAGCCGGTCAAAGGTGATTCGCTACATACAGGAGCAGGCGCGGCATCACCGCAAGATTTCATTCCAAGACGAGTTCCTCGCCATGCTCCGAAAACACGGCGTGGAGTTTGACGAGCGATATATTTGGCGATAGTTCTTACGCCCGCTGCGCGGGCTAGAACTACACCTGCACCTTACCCCAGGCTTGCGCCATGGGGCTATTGTCTTATGCCCGCTACGCGGGCTGGCAGGGTGGGTTTCTCGTTTTCATTTCAGTTGGGCAGGTGGAGAGAAGGTGGGCAGCCCAGGTATGCGCCACAACGATATTTTGACATGCGTCGTCCGTGGCTTTGGTAGCGGAGTGGTCTTGTGGGCATGGGTTATGCTCTTGCTGCACAGATCGCATCACGCGCCGGTAGCCGGAAGCACTCCTGCCAATTTCACCCATTCAACAATGCCATCGTAGTCGCGTGGTTCAAGTTCCCAGATGTGTTCGTCAAAGTATCGTCTGGCAATATTCGTAAATGAAGAGGTCGTCGCAAGAATGGCTTTACTGGCGTGTTCGGTGAGTCTGACGCTGTACAGTGCCCGGACAATGGCAATGTCCACTTTACGGCTTGGCTCATAACGCTTGCATTCGATCAAAAAACGTACATCCGCTTCCGCTTTCTTTATCGCACAAATGTCGAACCCGCCATCTCTCGTATGCTTTGTAAGTTCGACTTTATATCCGAATCGACTCCATATTTCGGCTATAAATTCTTCAAATTGACGAGGAGTGAGTTCCAACAACTCTTTCTGACTAGGAGGACCGTTCTGGATAAGGCGCTGGAAACGACAACCAACATCGAGCACCTCAGGAGTCCACAACACCACTCCCTCATCTTCATCGTATAGCGAGATCACATCCCCAGCAATACGGCGGCCATTACGGGAGCCGAATAATCTGTTGTGCCAGCGAGGATGTACATGACGCCGATGAGTGGGAACATGGGTCACCGCAGACATCTCCTTGGCCTTGATTTCGCGCAATCTTACCTTGAGAGTCGTTTGCAATAAAAGGGTTTTGCCACCCGGCAAGATCGCCTGCTTGGTGGGTGGGGTTGTTCTTGACTAGGGTTGGTTCGTCTGGCCGGCATGCTGCAGCGCATACCTGGGATGACCCCTCTGAATTTCGCCGAGAAACTTGTCAAGCCCCTTCCGCGCTCTTCGCCAGGCTAACCCGCTCATTCCATGACAAAAATTCTTTCTCCAACCATGTCACATTACCCCCGCTGAATTCGCTATCCTGGAAGTAGGGGCCTGGTTCTCGAAACTTGAAACTTGAAACTCGAAACTAAAGCTAACTCTTTTCTTTTGTTATTTTTCCGCGTAAGCGCTTTGGAATGTTATTTTTAGCCGGACCTGTGCCGGCCAAATCTTTTGTTTTGTTATTTTTGCAAAAAACATACCCCAGGGGAAGGGAGGAGGTCCCTGGCCTATTTCTTCTGCAGCGGCTTGTAGGATGCCTTCGACTATTGCCAGAGTTCAGCCACTTCGCGTTGCTCCGGCAGCAGGCGGGAAGAAACCCGAATCTGTCCCTCGCGGACAAAATGCTCGTGGTTCTCTTCCAGCTCATCCGGCACATAGCGATAGTTGGCCGTCAGACCGAAAGACTGGCTCAAGCCGTAAGGGCGCAGATTACTGAAGGCATTGATGCGCTCCAGGCGGGCTCCATTGGAGAGGTGGAAGTAGGCAACCGGGTCGTAAACGCGTCCGTTCGCTCGCACCTGGGTCACGTAGGCCAGCGCCAGCCGGTGCAGCGGTTTGGCCAGGGCTTCGCGGTGAGCCAGCGGATCCTCGAGCAGATGAAGCAGAGCTTCCACCCGGTCGCCTTTGCCCGACTCGGTGAGAAGCCGTTCCTCGTAATCGGCCAGCAAGCGGGAAAGCCGTGGGCGAGTGAATCCCTCCGGGTTATGCTGGTCGCGCAGGGCCCGCGCGAATCGCGCCAGCGGCGACAACGTGCCGAACAGCTTTATCCCCGGAAGTTCGGCCCCGAGCTCCACCACCACCTGCTTGATCAGAAAGCTGCCGAATGAAATCCCCCGCAGCCCGTGCAGGCAGTTGCTGATCGAATAAAACACGGCGGTGTCCGCCTGCTCCGGCTCCAGCACCGGCGCGTTGACGTCCAGCAGCGGATCGAGTTCCCCGGCCAGCCCCTGGGTGAGCGCGATCTCCACGAAGATCACCGGCTCATTGGCCAGCGCCGGATGAAAGAAGGTGAAGCAGCGGCGGTCCGGCGCGAGGCGGCGCCGCAAGTCCGACCAGCCGTTGATTTCGTGCACCGACTCGTATTCGATCAGCTTCTCCAGAACCAGCGCCGAGGTATGCCAGCCGATGCGCTCCAGTCGCAGAAAGCCCCGGTTGAACCAGAATCCGAACAGGTATCGCAGCTCCGCATCCAGCGGCGTCAGCTCCGGATGATCGGCCAGCAGCCGAACCACTCTTCCCCGCATCCCGACCAGCGTCTCGGTGCCGCGCGGGGCGGTGTTCATGCGCTGAAACAGTTTCTGCATGGGTGAGACCATGGCGATCGCCAGCGCCTTGTAATTGCCGAAGCTCGGGGAGTGGTGGTAGTTTCCCGCCGCCTTCGAGATGGACGCCTCATCCGGCGCAAAATCGTGGCACAGCATCTGGAAGAATTCCAGCCGCTGCGCGTCATTCAGCTCTTCATAGCCGGCGATCAGCTCCTGCGCCAGAGCTGTTTGCGAAGCTTCTCCTCGTTCGGAGATCAACTGGCGGCAGAGTGCGGCAATGTCCCTGTCCCGCGACTTGCGAAGGTTGCGGAGAAAGGCGCGAAAGAAGCGCGACATCGGCTGGCGCGCCCGGCCTGGCTCGACATCAGTGCCGGTGATTTCGATGGGCAAACGTTCCTCCGCTAGAAGAGCCCCTTCCCTTGGATGAGGATTTCACCCTCACCGCACCAGGCAGGGACGCTTGTTGTCGAACTTCCAGCCTGGAATCAAGTACTGCATGGCCGCGGCGTCGTCGCGCGCGCCCAAACCTTTTTCGTTGTACAAGCGATGCGCCTTCTCGATCTGCGCCATGTCCGGCTCCACGCCCAGCCCGGGCTTTTCCGGAATGGTGATCAGCCCGCCGGCGATCTGGAACGGGTCTCTGGTCAGGCGCTCTCGTCCTTCCTGCCAGACCCAGTGCGTATCGAGCGCCGTTATCCTGCCCGGCGCCGCGGCTCCCACCTGGGCATACATGGCGAGGGAAATATCAAAGTGATTGTTGGAGTGCGAGCCCCAGGTCAGGCCCCATTCGTGGCACATCTGGGCGACGCGAACCGCTCCCTGCATGGTCCAGAAATGGGGATCGGCAAGCGGAATATCCACCGAATGCAGCTGAATGGAATGCCCCATCTGGCGCCAGTCCGTGGCGATCATGTTAGTGGCCGTCGGCAAGCCGGTGGCGCGCCGGAACTCCGCCATGATCTCCCGCCCGGAATAGCCCTTCTCGGCGCCGCAGGGGTCTTCGCAGTAAGCCAGCACTCCATGCTTGTCCGCGCAAAGCGATATGGCTTCCTCCAGCGACCACGCCCCGTTGGGATCGAGGGTGATGCGCGCCTCCGGGAAACGCTCCGCCAGGGCCGCCACGGCTTCCATCTCCTCGGCTCCGCGCAGCACTCCGCCCTTGAGCTTGAAGTCGTTGAAACCGTAATGCGCGCGCGCCGCCTCAGCCAGCCGCACGATAGACTCGACCGTCAGCGCCTCTTCATCACGCAGCCGGTACCAGTCATCCCTCTCTTGAGGGGCGCTCTGGTACGGCAGTTTGGTCTTCCTGCGGTCGCCGACATAGAAGAGGTAACCCAGGAACTCCACTTGCCGGCGCTGCTGTCCTGAGCCGAGCAGAGCCGCCACCGGAACCTCCAGGAATTGCCCCAGCAGGTCCAGCAGAGCGGCTTCCAGGGCGGTGACGGCGTGAATGGCGACGCGCAGGTCGAAGGTCTGCAGGCCACGGCCGCCGGCGTCGCGCTCGGCGAAGCTCCGGCGCACGGCGTTCAGCACGTTGTTATAGGCGCCCAGCGATTGGCCGATCACCAGCGACCGCGCGTCTTCCAGGGTTTCGCGGATGCGCTCGCCTCCGGGAACCTCTCCCACGCCGGTGCGCCCGGCACTGTCTTTCAGGATGACGACGTTGCGCGTGAAGAACGGGCTGTGCGCGCCGCTCAAGTTGAGCAGCATGCTGTCGTATCCCGCTACCGGAATCACCTGCATCTCGACGATCACAGGCGTCCCGGAACGCTTCTCCCTGCCGACTTCCTGCGCGAGTGTTCCCAAACTGGACCTCCTCACTTTCCGCTATCAAACCGCAGCCGAATCCATCGGCTCGAATCCTGCAACTTCAAGCGTGGCAACTTGAACACGCTTCGTTCCAGCTTAATTCCGAACACACCTGCCTGCAGCTTTGCTTCTTTGGTTCGATGATACATGTTGTGCCATGACTCTTCCCACACCGGGATTGCGATCTGCTGGAATCTGTAATACAGTCATCCGCGAAAGCTTCCATAGCAGGAACAATCTTCGAAGTTTCGTGGGAGAATCCATGAACAGACGCGACTTCCTCGTTGCCGGCGCGGTTGCCGGCGGCGTCACTCTCGCCGGCGGTCTGGCGGAAGCGGCAGACAAGATCAAAACCAAGACCCCGATTATCGACACCCATGCGCACTGGTATCCGCAAGCCTGGATCGACATGGTCGTCAAAGAGGGACCCCAACATGGTTCCAAGATCGGAAAGAATAACAAAGGCTACTACACCTACAGCACCACCAAATTCACGGCAGTCTTCTCTCCCGATTTTGTCGACCTGGGAGAGCGCCTCAAGGCGATGGATAAGCAGGGCGTCGATATCCACGCTCTGTCGCTGACCAGTCCCATGGTCTACTGGGCGCCTCCCGACCTGGGACTCGCCCTCTCGCAGGCATTCAATGATAGCTGCGTCGAGGCGCATGCCAAGTATCCGAAGCGTTTTGTTGGCATGGCTATGCTGCCGATGCAGGATCCCAAGCTGGCGCTGAAGGAACTGGAGCGCGTAGCCAAGTTGCCGGGAATGCGCGGCGTCTATATGTCCACCGTGCCGGCGGGACGCGAGATGGAGGCCAAGGAGTACTTCCCCGTCTACGCCAAGTGCGAAGAGCTGGGCTGGCCGATCTTCCTGCACCCGGTCGATGCCGTCGGCCCGGAGCGCATGCCGAAGTATTACCTGCGCAACCTGCTGGGTAATCCCTATGAATCGGGAATCGCCGCCGCCTACCTGATCTTCGGCGGCGTCATGGATACCTTCCCGAAGCTGGACGTCATGCTGCCTCACGGCGGCGGAACGTTCCCATGGCTCTCCGGACGCTTCGACCGCGGCGTCGCGTGCCGCCCCGAACTGAAGCACATGAAGCAGCCGGCTACCGCCTACCTGCGGCGCTTCCATTACGACACCATCACCCACAACCCGAAGATTCTTTCCTATCTCATCGACTATGTCGGTGTGGACCGGGTGGTTCTGGGTAGTGATTATTGCTATGACATGGGTTACGACATGCCGGTACAGGTGTTGAAGAACCTCCCAGCCAAACAGCGGTCGCTGATCCTGGGCAGCAACGCCGCGAAATTGCTCAAAATCTAGTGGTGAATACGCGACGTCCGCATTGGCCGCTTGTGTAGAAATGATGGCACCCCACCCCCAGCGCCCAGTTTTCGGGCGCTAGGGTGGGAATCAACCGGACAAACTCAGATCGTTCTACTTCTTTCCCGCCGGCTTTAGCGCCATGCGTTCCAGAATCTCGTAGACGGCTGCCGTGTCGTGCTCGGCGTGTCCGGAGGCGGTTGCGGCGATGTAGATCGGAATACAGGCCGAGAACAGCGGCGCCGGAACACCGGCGGCCTGCAGCGCTTCGCCGATCAGCTTCATGTCTTTTTGCCAGACTGAGTTCTTCATGGTCGGCTCGTCCCAGGTACGGTGGGCCATGAGCGGACCGCGAACCTGGAACATGCGCGAGCCGCCGGCGCCATCCGCCACGACCTTGACGATCGTATCGGCATCGAGCCCGGAACGAACTCCCAGCAGAATCGCCTCCGCTGCGGCGACGTTGTGGATCGCCACCAGCAGGTTGGCGACGAACTTCATCTTCGTCCCGTTGCCGAATTCGCCCAGGTCGTAGCAGATTCGGGCAAATCCGTCGATGACCGGCGCCAGTTGCTTGATGGCCTCCGTCTCTCCGCTGGCGTACACCGCCAGGTCTTTCACCTTTGCCTGCGCGCCCGTGCCGGATAAAGTGCAATCGAGCAGAATGACGCCTCGCTCGGCCAGTACGGCGCGCACCTTCTGCTTGTCGACCAGCGGCAGCGTTCCGGTCTCCATGACGATGGTCCCCTTGGCGCAATTGGCAGCGAGCTCACCGCAAACTTGATGGAGCGCGGGGATCGAAGCAACCGAGATGATGATGTGACGGCAAGCCTTGCCCACTTCGCCGGCGCTCGCCACCGGCTTTCCGCCCGCCTTTTTCAACGCGGCGCAAGCCTCCGGCAGGATATCCGTCCCGATTACCTCGAAACCCGCCTTCACCAGGTTGGCAGCCATCGACGACCCCATGATTCCTAGACCGATAACTCCGACCTTTCCCTTGCTTCCCGTGCTCATAGTTTGCCTCCGGCTTTGCTCCTGGTTAGAACAAGCCCAGTATGATTTGCAGAAATTGCGGTATATCGTCCCGGTGTCAGTGACAGTGGCGCGCTCGTCCGAGCTTCAGCCCGTCTTCACCATTTCCTTCGCGGCCTTCTGTTCTTGCGCAATGCGCTCCACCAACTGCTCCGAGGTCATCACCTGCCCGATAATCCGCCGCATGATCTTCAGCGCCGCTTCGTGGAAGTCGCGGCCATCCATGCTGTCCATGCAGTCTTCCGCCATGATCACCGAAAAATCCCGGTTGGTGGCCTCGAAGCTGGTGCTCAGGCAGCAACTGGAGGTATTGATGCCGGTGATGATCACTGTATCCACGCCAAGTGTCTTCAGCAGGAACGGCAGGTCGGTGGCAAAGAAAGCGCTGTAGCGCTTCTTGCCCGTCACCACGTAATCGCCTTCGCGGTAGAGGGCGGGGATGATCTCGGTCCCGACCGACCCGAACATATTATGCGTACGCGCCGCCTTGCGCGGTGAGTTCGAGTCCTCGTCGTTAGCACGCCAGTGCGGGTTGGACAATGCCTCCTGCGCGTTGCGGAAGCCGGCAGTAACATGGATGATCGGCACCTCGAGCTCTCGCAATTTGCTGAACATTCGGGCCGTGCTGTCGATCACCTTCTGGCAGCGTTCCTTCGGCCCGAGCGGCATGGTAGCCACCTCGGGGTCCAGATGGCCGCGATGCATATCGACGGAAACAACCACGTAAGAGTTCTTCATTTTCGCTGTACTCCTCAACAGTTTCCCAGTCGCTGTATGCGATGGAAGCATCGGTCTCCAAGCCGGAGAAATGATCCGGTCATAAGCAGAGGGCTTCATAGCATGCGAGAGAACTCTGTCGCCCCTACGGGGCTTGTCTGCTTATCCCACTTTACCCAGGGCTTGCGCCCTGGGCTACTATCGTCCGCCCGCTCCGCGGGCTGGTTACTCCTGAAGCGCTTTGTGCCATTGCCTCGACAAAACGCGATGCTGCTCCGGCGTAAGTCCAAAGATCTCGTCTCCCGCCTCCCTGATCGAGGCGGCCGCGTGCTCTTCTTCTTTAAGGTGCGATGCTCGTTGCAACTGAGGCCGAGATGAAATCCCCCCTCCCAAAGAATCGGAAGATTCCGCGACCGGCGCCGCCATGAGAACCCCTCGCGGAGCTCGTGCGCACGCCGGCCGGGGCAAACGATGGATCACTTCTTCGGAATCACCGGCACCAGAACGTATGGAGCGTTCTTCAGGTCGATGTGCAAGGTGGTCTTGCCGGCAAAAATCTTAGCCGGACGGTCGAGCGGATCGTTGTGCAGGAACGGGCCACAACCCTTCAGTTCGTTCTTGAAGTGCGGCAGCTTGATCCCGGTCTTATCCGCGAACTCGTAGTCCCTGCTGCGAACCGACAGCGCGATCCGGTAGCCTGCCGGAACCACTATGGAGGTCGGCCATATTTCCACGTCGAGCTCCACCGGGACTCCCGGCTTGAGCGGCCGAATTTCGTCGTGAGTGTGGTACGGCCGGTACGGCTCGGTCAGCTTCTTGTCGAGCTTGCGATGCGAGGCCCGCAGCCAACCCTGGGCAACCGGCGTGTGCGGGTCGATGGCGCCGATGAAGACCACCTCCCGCAGGTCCGGAGTGTAGACCTTGAAGGCCAGGAAGATGTCCGCGTCCGTCGTGTTGGAGGAGAGGAACAGCTTCGCCGCCAGCGGGCCGGTGATCTCCGTCTCCTGCTCCAAGGGTGCGGAGATGAACTCCACGCCTTTGCCCATGGCCTCGAATTCCACTTTGGCCGGCTGTTTCGGCGGCTCGGTGCCGAGCCAGTGCCCGTTCGGATGCAAGTAGAACTTGGTCCATTTGGTGCGCGCGATCGGCCACTCGTTCTCGAAGCGCTCGACAAACTTCTCGCCGGGATAGCGGACCTGCAACTGCACCCTTGGCCGCTTGTCCCAGCCGTTCTTCTCACCCTTCAGGAAATGCGCGAAGAACTGCTTCTGGATGTTCACTCCGTAATCGGTATAGAAGTGGGTCCAGTGCTCGATGCCGTGAATTTCCAGCCACTTCTGCCTGGCGGCGGCGCGCACGAACGATTCCGTGTTGCCGCGCGGATGCAGTCCCGTTCCGCCCCAGTTGCCGGCGGAGAGGAACGGCACCTTGACCTTGTCCCAATCCGGCGAGCGGTCGCGGTGGTACTGGTCATCCAGCGGATGCGCCAGAATCTCATCACCGAAGTCGCAGCGGTTCTTGGCCAGTTCCTTGTCGGAGAGCGTCTCGTCTCCGCACACCAACTCGCCCGTCACCACGCTGCGCGGGCCGCGCTCGCCCAACCCGTATTGCACGCTCTTGACCTGAACGTCATACCAGGCGGCCCAGAAGGTCGAAACCATGCCGCCATGATGAGTTGAATCGCGATACCAGTCAGCAGCGCCTTCCCAGGCGCACATCGCCGCCAGGTGCGGCGGCTGCAGCGAGGCAACCTCCCACTGGTTCATCGCGTAATAAGAAATGCCGTTGATCCCGACCTTGCCGTTGGACCAGGGCTGAGCTGCCGCCCACTCGATGCAGTTGTAAAAGTCTTTGGTCTCGCGTGGTGAGAAGTGATCGACAAAGCCCGGCGAGCGGCCGCAGCCGCGTGAGTCAACGCGCACCACGGCATAGCCTTCGGGCAGGACCCACTTCTCCGGGTCCAGAGTCTCCCAGTTCTGGTACTTGTTGGTAGAGCCGTAGGGAACATCCGGATGTTTGGCTGCCATGATGTCCCACGCTCCCGGGTAACCCTGCTGGAACGACAAGCCCTTGGCATACGGCCCATAAGTAATGATGACCGGGTATTTCCCTTTTGCCGGGGGACGGTAGACGTCGGCTTTCAGAACCAATCCATCGTCCATCTTGATCGAGACATCCCAATCGATCTGCATCCCGTCGCGAACCTCATTGCGGGTAGCACTCATAACTTTCCTCCTTGCGATCGTTCCTGAATTTTCTGGCGATTTTGATTGCTCGTAAAACAGGAGAACGCAACTACCCCGGGGAACAGGACAAGCCGGTTCCGCTTCCACCAGGAACCGGCAGCTTCTGAGACACCGACTCGCTTCGCTGGGAAACGGATCCCCGGCTCACGGATGACCTGACTTGCTTACCCTTCCACTTTCACGATAGCGCCGCTCTCGGCCGACTTGCCAATGGCTTCGAAAGCCGAGATGTTGGCGATCATCTCCTCGTGGCTCACCGGATAGGGCGCGCGTCCGGCGGCGGCATCCGCGAACGCTTCCAGGTTCGCGCGCACCATCGAGACCGTCGGATACTCGACGGTCTGCACCGGACCCTCGTGGGTGGCCTTCTTCATCACCCAGCCTTCCGGCGCCTGCGGGTGCGCCTTGTCATAAATCTCCACCCATCCCTTGTTACCGAAGGCGGCAAAGCGGATGGAGAACGGCGGCCCCAGAACGGACGTGATGACCGCGTTGGCTCCGCTCTTGTACTTCATCAGGATGCCGAGCGTTTCCGGGATGGGGCTGACGAGAGAGCGCATGTTGGCCAGCACGGTGTCGACCGCGCCGCCGACCCCGATGCAGAGGTCCAGTGCATGGATTCCCAAGGCCACCATCGACGGCCCGCCGGGCGATTCGGCTTTCTGCAACCGCCAGTTGTCCGCCGGCAGTTGCCTGAGCATGAACGTCAGCGTCCCCTCGACCATCTGGACCGTGCCCAGTTCGCCGGACCTAACCATCTTCAACAGATCTTGCATGGCCGGCTTGAAGCGGTGCTCGTGGCCGACTGCCAGGGCAACGCCGTTCTCTTTGACGGCGGCAACCGCGGTCAGCATCTCGCGGCGATTCATGGTCAGCGGCTTTTCGCAAAACACGTGCTTCTTCGCCTTGGCCGCGGCCACAATCTGCTGCATGTGCAGCGTGTGCGGCGTGCACAGAACCACCCCGCCGATATTGGGGTCGGCCAGTACGGCGTTGAAATCCGTCGTGAACTCGTAGCCCTGCGACTTCGCCCACTCGCCGGCGGCGGGAACCGCGTCGACCGCCTTCGCTACGCGCGCCTTGGAACTGTTCTTCAGCTCCCCTGCGATCTGCTTTCCCCACCAGCCGAGCCCAACCACGGCAACATTGAGCTGTCCGCTCTCGGAATATCCTGCTTTTTTCATTCGCCTCAACCTCTTCTTGTTTTGTGAATGCGTTCGAAACTCTGTCGACGGACTTACCGTGGCGACGGCAACAACCAACATTTTCCTGGAATGCCCATCGATCGATACTGCTCAGCGCTGAGTTACATGTTTTCCGGAATCACTACACCGCTCGTCGAGGAATTGCGGAAAGGCATTTTTACTTTGTCGAGCCCGCTTTGACAAGCGAAATCCGCACGTCCGCTTTGCCGCGCCAGAAGCGCGGACTCACACGTACTCGTGAATCGGAACCGACGACTGAGATTCACTAGCTGTATCTCTTGTCCGTTGCACTTCCGTCGAACCAGTCGAATGTGTCCGGCGTAGTTTTCACGATGACGTTCTTCAGTTGCGTGTAGTCCTTGTAGCAATCGATGCCGTTCTCGCGGCCGACACCGCTGTGCTTGTAGCCTCCCCAGGGAGACGACGGGCCGATGCGGTGATGATCGTTGATCCAGATGATTCCGGCCTGCGAGTTGCCCGGCCACCCGGTGCGCCCGCCGGATATCGTTGGTCCAGATTCCCATGGCCAGTCCGAACTCGGTGTCGTTGGCGATGTCGATTGCCTCTTCTTCCGAGCCATAGCGCATCAGGCAAACAACCGGCCCAAAGATCTCCTCGCGCGCGACGGACATGCCGCGCGTGACGTTGGTGAACACCGTAGGCGCGACGTACCACCCGGGCCGCGGCAAAGCCTTGCCGCCGATCGCCAGGGTTGCGCCCTCTTTCACGCCGGCCTCGATGGCGCGCAGCACGCGATCGCGTTGGCGCTCGGAGATCAGCGGGCCGATGTCTGTCCGATTGTCCATCGGCGCGCCTACGCGCAGCTTGCCGACCTTCTCGACGAAAGCCGCTGCGAAACGATCGTAGATCGCATCCGGCACCAGGATCCGTGCTCCCTGCACGCAGGTCTGCCCGGTGGCGATATAGCCGGCAAAGACGGCGCCGTTCAACGCGTTGGTAAAATCAGCGTCGTCAAAGACGATCAGCGAAGCCTTGCCGCCCAGCTCGGCGGAAATCTTGATGAGGTTGTAGCCCGCCGTCGAAGCTACCGCGCGGCCGGTGGGCGTGCCGCCGGTCAAATCGATTTTGCCGAGCGTCGGGTTTTCCGCCAGCGCCTTGCCGGCAACCGATCCGAGCCCATGAATGACGTTCACGACGCCGTCGGGGACGCCGCTCTGCTGAATCAGTTCGGCGAGAATGTTGACCGTTAGCGGAGCCAGCTCGGAAGGCTTGATAACTACTGCATTGCCTGCCGCCAAGGCGGGCGCCAGCTTCTTGGTGAGGATGAGCAGCGGATGATTGAAGGGCGTCAGCAGCGCGACCACTCCCAGCGGCTCGCGCGTCGTGTAGTTCAGATAGCCGGGCCCGAACGGCGCCACCGAGCCTTCCAGGGTCTCGGCCACCGAGGCGAAGTAGTCGTACCACTCCGGCAGGCGGCCCAACTGCGCCCGCATCTCGCGGATCGGGCGGCCGGTGATGAGCGTCTCCAGTTCCACCAGCTCCGGCATCCTCTGGCGGAACTTCGCCGCCAGTGTCCGCAGGCAGGTGACACGCAAGCTGAGGTTGCGTCCCCAAGGCGTCGCCTTAAAAGCCCGATGCGCCGCCGCCACCGCGTTCTCGACATCCTGGGGCGTGCTGTTGGCAATCTGCGCGGTCACCTGCCCGTTCTCAGGATTGAACAATGGAAAATATTCTCCCGATACGCTGGGAACAAATTTGCCGTCGATGAACTGCTCGCACCGCTGAATTGAAGTCGCCTTTTCGGAAGCCTGCTGCTGTACCGCTTCGGATATGACTTCTTTGGCCATCTCTCACCTCACCCTCCTAATAGTTTATAGCCGCCGTTTTCGCCCCAGCAAACACACCCGCAAAAAGGAGGGCACAACTACCCCACTCAACGAACAGCGCGTTGAGTGGGCCACCCGAATTCGGATTGCTGACAAAAAACGAGCCCCACCCGGATGGGGTGGGGCTGTGTAGAGAGGTTGTTTACCGGCCTGCCGGCTGCGCCTTCGGCTTCGGGACGCCGAACATCTGGCAGGCATTGTCGGTCAGTACAGTCTTCAACTGCGCAGGCGTCAAACCCGCTTTCTGCACGAAATCCACCGGCGCAAACTCCGCCATGTCGAAGGCGTAGTCGGTTCCCAGCATGACGTGGTCCGGCCCTGCCATATCGACCAGGAAACGGAGTTGCTTGTCGACGAAGACGATGGTGTCGAAATACAACTGGTGCATGTACTTTTCCGGCGACTTTACGCCGTTCACCTTGGGCTCGGTGCGCACCTCGTAGCCATGCATCAGGCGCCCCAGTTGGTAGGGGAAGAAGCCACCGCCGTGGGTGAAGCCCACCTTCAACTTCGGGCACTTCTCCAGCACGCCGCCGAAGATCAGGCTGGCGACACACATGGCGGTGTCCAGCGGATTGCCGTACAGGTTCGTCAGGTAGTACTTGGTAAACATCTCCTTGGTTCCGACGTAGTACGGATGGAAGAAGACGAAGATTCCGAGCGCCTCGCACTCTTTGAAGAAGCGCAGGTAGCTGGGATCGTCGAACTGCACGCCCTGCACATTGGAGCCGATCTGAATCGAGCGGAAGCCCAGGTCCTGGGCGCAGCGGCGCAGTTCTTTGATCGCCAGGTCCACGTCTTGCATCGGCAGAGTTCCCATGCCCACGAACTTGTCCGGATGCTGCTTGGTCAGCCCGCAGATAGCGTCATTGGTCATCTTGGCTAAATCGAGCGCCAGCTTGGGCTCGGCGTAGTAGTAAAAAATGGTCGGAGACGCTGAAACGGCGGCCATATCCAGCTTGGTCCGCGCCATATCCGCCAGTCGCGCCTTGGTGTCGTGGAAACCGGGCGAGAGGGGGTAGCCGTAGCCCTGATCGTGCAGGATCCAGGGCTGGTCGCCCTTCTTGACCAGCTTGGCCTGCCAGGGCGAGCCGGGCTTGGCGATGGCATCAACGAATTCCTGCGGGATGAAGTGCGAATGCATGTCGAAATTCATGGGTTCATCTCTCGATTCGGTTTTGTAACGTATTGCCGGCAGGACGGTGAGGCGAAACTCACAACGCGCGCCAGAGACTTTCCGCAAGCCAGGCATCCCCAGGCGCGGCGTCTCTCGGGACCTCAGCGTCGATCCACAAATGTTAGCTTAGCAGATACTAACGTTCCCTTGTTCGTGTTTCGCGTTTCCCGCGATTCCGCCTTCCGGGAAGCATCGGAGCGCCCCTAAGTTTTCAGAAACAGAGTAATCCGCGCACCGAACTGCCGTCCGGTGTTTGGGATAAACCCCGCGGCGTGGCATAATTCCCGGCGGTTTCATCTGCCCGGAGCGGAGCGCACATTATGACTTCCAGAAACGCCAGTCCCATGATCCCCCGCGATCGTCTGCCCTATTCAGCCATTGTGGATCGTCCCAGGCGCAAGCTACCCGGCGGAGCGCGGGTGGTGGTCTGGGTCATTGTGAATGTCGAAGATTGGGACATCGGCCGCGCCATGCCCCGCCAGGTTCTTCCCGTGCCCACCGGCGTCGCCGTGCTGCCGGACATCGGCAACTGGGGCTGGCACGAGTACGGCATGCGGGTCGGCTTCTGGCGCATGAAGCAGGCGCTCGACAGCCGCGGGATACGGGCGTCGCTGTCGATCAACGGGCGCGTCTGTGAGACCTATCCGCGCGTGGCCAAAGCCGCCCTGGATGCCAAGTGGGACTTCCTGGGGCACAACTACATCCAAATGCCGCTGCACCAGGTGTGGGATCAGCAGGCCGCCATTCGGCAAACGGTCGAGACCCTCGAGCGTTTCACCGGCTCCAAGCCCAAGGGCTGGATGAGCCCGGGTTTCGGGCAGACGATGGCCACAGTCGATTACCTGGCAGAGGCCGGAATCCGCTACATCTGCGACTGGCCGGTGGACGATCAGCCGTGCGATTTTTCGACCGCGCACGGCACCATGGTCGCCATGCCGTACCCAATCGAGGTGAACGACGTTGTCACCATCGCCGTCCAGCACCAGAGTCCCGAGGAGTTCCTGCGCCGCATGCGCGATACCTTCGACCGTCTCTACCAGGAAGGCGCGGAGCAGCCGCGCGTCATGGGTATTGCCATCCACCCATATCTCTCCGGCGTGCCTCACCGGATCAAGTATCTGGAGCAGGGACTCGACTACCTGCGCGGGCACAAGGATGTGCTGTTCTGGATCGGCGAGCAGCTCCTCGACTGGCATGCAGGACAGAGCGCGGCCGCCGCACGATGAGACGCCGGAGATTTTCTTTGCGGAATCTTCAGACAGCACTCACTTCGCGAATACAACAGGATTCAGGATTGAAGATGTCCGATCGATCCATTCGATTACTTGGATTACCGCCATCGCTACTCCCAGCACATCATGTTTTATGAGGCTGGCGTCAGCAACCGCGAGAAGGTCTTCAACGCCAGGGTGGCCGTCATCGGCCTGGGAGGCATAGCCCTGGAGACTACCAGGCTTCTGACCGTAGCCGGCGTCCGCCTGCTGCGCTTTGTCCACTGGGAAAGCGAGCCCGCCGAGGTCCCGCGAAGCCGATGCTCACCCGCGACGCAGAGACGCTGAGCTTCTGCCCAGGGGCATGGGCGCGGTACAGGAGCTGGCGGAGGCCAATCCGTCCCGGAGTCGAGGTGGTGAACGCCGCGGATGTCGCCAACTTCGAGGACGTGCTGAGAGACGTGGACTTGGTCCTGTATGAGAACGGCGATAGCGAACGCTGCCGCCTGGTCGAGGAGACTGCCCGCAGGCTGAAGAAGCCCTGGATCTATGCCGAAGCCCACGGCGGATCCGGCATGACTGTGTGCTCATACCGGGGCGGACCGCTTGTCTCGACTGCGTAAAGGAAAAGATCAAGCCCGATGACGGGCAGCTGAAATATGCGGCGACAGTGACCGACCTGATCGCCAGGACCCTCTCCCAGGTGCAGGCCATGGAGGCGCTCAAGTTGCTGGGCGAAAGTCCCAATCTCAGCACCGAGGCGTATTGCTTTGACGTGGAGAGCTTCGGCCGCACGCTGACCGTCGCCAAAAACGACTCTTGCCCGAGGTGTAACACTTAGGCGCGACCGCGAATTGCCGATCCGCCCTCGCTGACACCCCTTCTGTCGCCGGCCTGCCGCCGCAGTTGCCTCCTCGTTGATGGCGGGAACGGGCACCGTTTTCCGGGTCCGCACCTGTTCGCAAGCACCATTGACACATGAGTAAACACGTCCTATCATCGCTGCACCATTGGCAGCTGGGAAAAGGCTTGTCCGTCCGCGCTTCTGACGTATACTTGTGCCTCTAACACAACTCAGGGCCAAAGACGGGTGCAGCAGGTTAAGCTGATTCTCTGATTGTGCGCTACGGTAGTTTGCGTAAGATGACAGAAAGCCTGAGTTGAACAAGCCGCACCCGGAGTTGATGGAATGATTGCGGCTTACGTGTGCGACTGTGCCGCGAGGCAGCCAGTTTCGGCTTGCCGTTACTGGGCAGAAAACCAGCGTGAGGAACAAAACAAATGGCCACAAATACCGGTAATCCCGGGACAATTACCTTTGATGAGATTTTTGCGAAGTTGGAGAATTCGCGGCTCACCATCAATCACTACAAACTCATCACGGCGGCAGTATTGGGCGACATGCTCGAGTTCTTTGACTATTTCATTATCGGGTTTATCCTCCAGTTCATTGTCGTTCCCTGGAAATTGACGTTCGGAGAGACGGCCATCGTGCTGTTGAGCGCGGGCGTGGGCAGTCTGCTGGGATCGTTTTACTTCGGCTGGCTGGCCGATCGCATGGGCAGGCTGACGGTGTGTATCATCACCATCTTCGCCTTCTCGGTGCCCGCCGGCCTCATGTACTTTACGCCTAACGGCAACTGGATCTTCCTGACCGTGCTTCGTTTCGTGGTCGGGTTCGGCGTCGGCGGCTTGTATTCAGTTGACCTGCCCCTGGTGCAGGAGTTTGTGCCCACCCGCTATCGTGGCGTGATCGGCGGAATCGTTACCGCCTTGATCCCGGCGGGCACCCTGCTGGCCGCCGTGTCCGCGGGATATTTGACGCCGTTCTTTCGCAACAATGCGGCCTCCTGGGGAATGACTCAGCTTGCCGCCGAACCATGGCGCGGGCTGTTCCTCATCGGTCTGATCCCGGCTGCCTTAGCCCTGATGTTCCGCTTCTGGATGCGCGAGTCGCCTCGCTACCTGATCTCGCGCGGTCGCCAGGCGGATGCCGTCAAGTCCATCAACTGGATACTGCAGGAAAATTACGATCCGCAAAAGGTCGTTCTCGGCCCAGGTGCTGGCATTCCGAAGGCAGCGCCGAAATTCAGCGAGATCTTTAAGTATCCGCGAAGCGTGGCGGTCACGTGGATGATCAGTTTTATCCAGTCGATCATGGACTACGGCTTCGTGTTGTGGGCGCCGACGCTGTTGATGCTAGTCCTGAAGATTCCCCCTACCCAGGCAGCCAAGATGATGATCGTAGTGGCCTTTTCCAGCATCGTGGGCAAGTTCTTCTGGGCCTTCCTGGCGTGAGGTGGTAGGCCGCAGGATTGCCGGGATGCTGATCGGGCTCGGCTCTATCGTCACTTGCCTGATCGTAGCTAATTTCTGGAGCGCCACGCTCGGTGGCTGGCCGGTTATTTTCCTGTCTTTTGTCGCCGTCTACTTCTTTATTAACGGCGGCTGGTCGATTACCGGTCCCTACTCCACCGAAATCTGGCCGCAGCGCCTGCGCGGGACCGGCATGGGCTCGGCTTATGGCATCGGCGGAATCGGGCGCATCTTTGGCCCCATGATTCTGGCCATCTTCGCCGGCAGCGCCAACCTGGTTACGCCGAAGGCAACGCTGGGCGCCATCGGACCGGCGTGGACATTCTTCGCTGTGTGCGGCGCGGTCATGGTCGTCACCTATTTCTTCTGCCAGGAGACCCGCAACAAGACGGTCGCCCAGATCGAGCAGATGCTTGGCGTTCCGGAGAAAGAAGCGGCCCAGGCAGCTGGCCGGTAACCCTGTTGTTCGATAGCTTCCGGCGGGAATGGCGCAATGTTACTCCCGCCGGAAGCGCAATTCTCCGCTCTTCCCGTTTTATCCCTGCTCGCCGTACAACACTTGTGATCTCGGTCACATCGGCCCCGGCAATTGGTCACCAACATTGCATGCCATGCGCGATAAGCTACTTTTTCGCGTTCCGTATTTCCCCGAATCAGCCGTTAGCCAGGAACTCAGGTTCTCGCACCGAAGGAGTGGATTCGCGATGCTGCTCAACACCTTTGAATATCTCAAGCCTGACGGTTTAGGCGAAGTCTTGCGGGTGCTCGACGAACTTAAGCAGAAGAAGACGCAGGTCATGGCCGGGGGAACCGACTTGATTCCCGCCTTGCGCGACCGCTCCAAGCAGCCCGAGTACGTGGTCGATTTGTCGGGGGCGCAACTGGATGGAGTGGTCTTTGAGCCGCACCAGGCGCGCATCGGAGCGCTGGTGACCTTTGCCCGCCTTTGCCGCGATACCCAGGTGTGGGAAAAGTTGCCGGCCGTCGCCGAGTCGGCGGTCCAAGTGGGAGCGGTGCAATGCCGCAACCTGGCGACCATCGGCGGAAACGTGTGCTCGGCGGTCCCGTCGCTGGATTCGGCGCCCTCGCTGATCGCGCTCGGCGCCAAGTTTCGCTTGCAGGCCCGCGGGACGGGAACGCCTGGTGCCGGCCGAGGAGTTTTTCCTGGGACCGCGCAAAACCGTGCTTGAACCGGGCGAAATTCTGACCGAGATTCTGGTGCCGCTGGAGGAAGGCTTCCACACCGCTTTTGTCCGCCAGGGGCGGCGCAAGGCGCTGACCTTGTCGATTGTGAATACCGCCGCCGGACTGGCCGGCGGTCCCGGTGGAGAGATTGCGAAAGCCCGGATTGCCCTTGGTGCAATCGCGCCCACCCCAATCCGAGCGCGCAAGGCGGAGGCGGTGCTGGTGGGCAAGAAGCCTACGCCGGAACTGCTGGCGGAAGCGGCGGCCGTAGCGGTCACCGAGAGCTCGCCGATCAGCGATCTGCGGGCTTCGGCGGAATATCGGCGGCAGATCACGGCGGTACTGGTGCGGCGGGCGCTTCGAGACGGCGCTGGCGCGCCTGCGGGGCGAGCGCGGTGACGCTCGCGCTGCCGCCATGGGAGGCAGAGTAATGAAAAAAACTATAAGCCTGAAGGTAAACGGCGAGAGCCACACCTTGGAAGTGGATGCCAAGGATTTGCTGCTGCAGATCTTGCGGGAAAAGCTGGGCCTCACCGGAACCAAGGAAGGTTGCGGCACGGGCGAGTGCGGCGCCTGCACGGTGCTGGTTGAGGGCGAGCCGGTGAACTCCTGCCTCTATCTGGCGGTGCGGGCCGACGGTAAATCGATGGTGACCATCGAGGGTTTGGCCGCGAACGGCAAGCTGCATCCGCTGCAGCAGGCCTTCATCGACCAGGCGGCGGTACAGTGCGGTTTCTGTGCTCCGGGCATGCTGCTCTCGGCCAAAGCGTTGCTGGACCGCAATCCGCGGCCGACCGAGCGCCAGATTCGCGAAGGCATTGCCGGCAATATCTGCCGCTGCACGGGGTACGTGAAAATCGTGAAGGCGATCCGGCAGGCGGCGGCGGTCATGGCCGACAGGAACAACAGAGCGCGACGCGGGAAACACTGGCCGGCGCACGGGCTGATAGAGAGGAATAGCAGATGAGTTACAGTGTGATCGGGAAAAGCTTTCCCCGAAGCGACGCACTGCTGCAGGTTACAGGCAAGAGCTTATACGGCGAAGACTACTCTCGTCCCGGGATGCTGTATGCGGCGATCCTGCGCAGCCAGCACGCGCACGCCAGGATCCTGCGGCATCGACACCTCGGCGGCGGAGCGGATGGCCGGGGTGAAGGCGGTCATCACTTCCAAGGATGTCCCCCACAATCGCTTCGGCTTCACCCACCAGGACCAGCCGATTCTGGTCGATGAGAAGGTGCGGTATTTCGGCGATGCCGTAGCGGCCGTGGCCGCAACCTCCTGGGAGGCGGCGCACGAGGCGCTCGGACTGATCAAGGTCAACTACGAGCCGCTGCCCATTGTCTTCGACCCGGTCGCCGCCATGCAGCCGGGAGCGCCGAAAGTGCACGGCGAAAGCAATATCGCCTCCCATCTGAAGATTCGCAACGGCGACGTAGAGCAAGGCTGGCGGGAGTCCGACGTGATCTTCGAGGAGAAGATCACCACCCAGATGGTCGAGCACGCGCACATCGAGCCGCACGCCGCTCTCGCCGAGGTTCTGGCGGACGGCGAAATCGTGGTGTACTCCGCCGTGCAGCGGCCTTTCCTGGTCGCCTCCGATATCGGGCAAAATCGTGAAGGTCCCGATGAACAAGATCCGGGTCGTTGCCACCGCCATCGGCGGCGGCTTCGGCGGCAAGAACGAAATCTCGATGGAGCCGATTCTGGTGATGCTGGCCATGAAATCCGGCAAGCCGGTGAAGATGGCCTACACCCGCGAGGACGAATTCGTCTCCTCGACCGTGCGGCATCCCTACATCACCCACTACAAGTCGGGCCTGAAGAAGGACGGCACGCTGGTGGCGCGCCAGGTGGAGATCATCAGCGACAGCGGCGCCTACGTCTCCTGGGGCGAGTCGACCCTGACCAAGGCCAGCGTGCATGCCGCCGGCCCGTATCGCATTCCGCACGTTCGCATCGACGGTTACGTGGTTTACACCAATAAGCCCGTCGGCGGCGCCATGCGCGGCTTCGGCGTCACCCAGCTCGGCTTCGCCTACGAGGTGCACATGGACACCATCGCGGCGGAGATGGGGCTGGACCCGTACGAGTTCCGCATGAAGAACCTGTTTGTCAATAACTCTTCGCTGCCGACCGGGCAGGTAGTCGAGGTGGTGACCGTGGGCGAGTGCCTTCAGCGAGCCGCCGCTTTAGGCGGTTGGAGCAGCCAGGCTGCGCCGCTGACTGCGGAAGTAGAGCAGGAGGTGAAGGTACTGTGAAAAAGCGCGGCAAAGGCATCGCGGCCATGTTCTATCCGATCGGCTTCACCTCGTATCCCAACCCGGGTGCCGCCTTCGTCAAGGTGAACCAGGACGGCACGGCGCACCTGTACATTGGCACGGCCGAAATCGGACAGGGCTCCTCCACCATCATGGCGCAGATGACTGCCGAGGAGCTGGGCATCGAGTACGAGAAGGTCACGGTAGTGGCCGGCGATACCAAGCTGACGCCCTACGACATGGGCACCGTCGCCAGCCGCGTTACCTATATCGTCGGCAACGCCGTGCGCAAGGCAGCGGCGCAGGCCAAGCAGATCCTCTACGAGATTGCGGCCGAAGAGCTGAACGTCAGCCCCACCGGCCTGGCCTCAGCCAACGGCTGGATTTATGTCGACGGCTTCCCCGAGCGCCGCATCGAAGTCTCCGTCGTCTCGCAGAAGGCGCTGTGGGTCAAAGGGCGTCCGGCGATCGGCGCGGGCACCTTCAATCCGGTTACCACCCTGCTGGACAAAGAGACCGGCCACGGCAAGCCGTACGGCGCCTACGTCTTCGCCGCGCAGATGGCCGAGGTCGAGGTCGATACCGAAACTGGGGAAGTGGAGATCATCAAGATTTCAGCCGTGCACGACTGCGGGAAGGCCATCAATCCTCTCCTCACCCAGGGACAGGTGGAAGGCGGCGTGGCCATGGGCGTGGGCTACGGCACAATGGAGGAGATGGTAGTCGAGAACGGACGGGTAAAGAATCCGCAGTTCACCGACTACCTGCTGCCTACCGCGCTGGACGTGCCGGAGATTGCCACTGAGATCGTCGAACAACCGGAGCCGACCGGCCCCTTCGGGGCCAAGGGCATCGGCGAGCCCTCGCTGCTGCCGACTGCGCCGGCCATCGTCAATGCTATTCAGAATGCGGTCGGGGTTCGCATCCGGGAGCTGCCGGCCACACCCGAGAAGGTCCTGCGGGCTTTGCGGCAGAAACAGGCCGGGTAAAGACATTTCAGATTTTTGATTTTCGATTTCAGATTGAAGATTGGAAAATCTCTGGGAGCGGAGTGACTCGCGTTCCCAGAGGTTTTTCTCTTCCAATCAAAAATGAAAAATGAAAAATCGAAAATCAGTCGATCACGTCCCAATCCTTCGGCGGATAGCTCTCCGGGGTGTCTTTGACGAAGACGATGCCGGCCTCTTCCTTGGTGCCGACGCCGCCGTAGGAGAAAACCAGTTCCACATCATGGTCCCGGCTCGGGTTTGCCACACCGTGAATGACACCTTCCGGAGAATAAACGAAGGTGCCGGTAGGGCAGACGATCTTCTTCGCTTCCGGCCCAAGCAGCAACACCATGGGTCCCTGGACGATGTACATGGAGGCCTCGGCGTACATGTGCACGTGGCGCTCGTTGCAGGTATGGGGAGGAATGATCGTCCTGCCCATGCAGATTCGCCGGGAGCCCACCACGTTCTTGTCGATGCCGAAGTTGATCTTCAGGCCTTTCTCGTACTTGGTGTCAGTAACGACGTCCGACCAGTGGCCTGTCCTGGGCTCCTGCTTTACCAGCTCTGCCAGTTCCTTCACGCCGTAATAATCGCCATGCTTTACCATGCTTGCTCCCCTTCTGAGTTCCAGTGGTTTGAATGCCGCTTGTCCTGCGGGATACTAGCTGGGCCGATCAACCGCAGCGCAGTCAGAATACCATTCCTCGCTCGTCGTCTTGGCTGTGGCGGAGATGGAAACGCTGCCGAAACGGATGTGGATGCGACCGGTCCGGCTCACTGTAGCGCACGCCTACCGTGGAAGCAAGCGTTTTGCAGGCGGCGGATAGCCGCGCAGCGCCGGCTTTTGCCGGAGTTTGCCGCTGCATCTCACTTCCGTGGGGTGAATCAAGAAGTTCCCTCGGCGCGCAAGCCGGCGCTCGTGGAGTTCTGCTTCTCAGGTCGGGCTTGTTGTGATTTTCTTCAATTTAAGGCATACGCCCTAGCACGATAAATCCAGATTTTCCATGGCCGCTAGTGCGTAGCCGGCGATACTCTGACTTCGATTTGCTCTCCCGCGCCCATCTTGTATAGTAATATGTTCGTACGCTCACCACGGTGCCTGGACGAGGCGGAGCCGTCTGTATTCACCGCTGCACCTTGGCCTTCAGACGCGATCACAACAGGATTTCAGCTACTCCGAGAACTCGGAACAACTACCAAAGCAGAGAGGACGTTTATTCACATGACAACTACGATCATTAAGCCCGGCGAGTTCAAGCCGCGGAAGTTGGATACCAGCTTCATTGGCAGGCCGCACCATACGGATCCGCGCCGCCTCTACAGCCAGACGGCGTGCGACTGGCAGCAGCGCGTCGATTTCGAGCGGATGCGTAACGATCGCCTGGCGCGCTTGCGCGAGCAGATGAACAAGTTCGATCTGGGCGCCCTGGTCCTGTTCGCCGGAGCCAACATCCGCTATGCCACCGGCTCCTATCAGGGCAACTGGAAGTACAACATCAATATCCGCTACTGCGTGCTGCCCCAGGGCGGCGAACCGGTGCTGTTCGAGACCGCCGGCAGCGACTTGCACTGCGCTGAACTCGACATGCCCTGGATGCAGGAGAAGATTCGTCCCGCCATCACCTGGCAGTGGGCCGAAGGCGCCGTTCCGTTCATGGCCGACCGCATGGTCGAGAGCATCATGGATGTTCTCAAGGCTCACAATGTGCAGAAGGAAAAGATCGGCATCGATAACATCGACATGAAGTCCCTGGCCGCCTTCCAGAAGTCCGGGCTGAATATCGTCGATGGCTGGGCTCCGGTCTCCGCCGCCCGCGTCGTGAAGACCCCCGACGAGATCGAGTGCCTCAAGCAGGCCGCCGCGACAGGCGACGCCGCCATGTGGAAGATCAAGTACGAGTGGCTGAAGCCCGGCGTGCGCGAGCGCGAGATCGAAGCCAAGGTGCACGAGTTTATGCTCGAGCGCGGTTTCGAGATCATTTACGACATCATCGTCGCCTCCGGCGGCAACACCAGTCCCTATCGCCGCTGGGCTACCGACAAGATGATCCGCCAGGGCGACCTGGTAATCGTCGACATCAACGCCGTCGGTCCTTCCGGTTACTTCAACGACTTCGTGCGCTGCTTCAAGTGCGCCGCCAAGATGAACCAGAAGGAAATCGACCTGTATCGCGAGGTCTACGACTCGATGTACGCCGGCCTCGACAAGCTGCGTCCGGGCAACACCACCGCCGACGTCGCCGCCTGCTTCCCCGAGTACGACGACGACAAGTACGGCACCTGCACCCTGCAGCAGTTCGCCCACTCCATCGGCATCACCCTCTACGAAGGCATGTGGATTTCGCGCGCGTACTCGCTGAAGTATCCCGCCGAGATCAAGGAGAACATGTACTTCGCCATTGAGACCTTCGCCGGACATCCCCAGCTCCAGCAGACCACCCGCCTGGAGGAGAACGTCCTGGTGACCGCCAAGGGTCCGGAGAGATTCACCTTGATGGAGCACATGGAAGAGGCAATGAGGTAGGCCAAAACGGTCATCGTGCCCATCGTGGCAGTAGGCCGTACAACATGAGGCGTCGGCATCCGGCCACCGGAGGCCGGCGCCTTTTATTTTCCCTAAGGACGGCAAATGGGTCCGGAGGGGTTTTGGCGGGCCCCTTCCCCCAAGGGGCTCCCGGCCGGCGCCGTCATTGCGCCGGTTCGGGGAGCAGAGCGCCGCGTGAAGCGAAAACAGAGGACACAACAATGAAAGCGATGGTATTGGATACGAAGCATGGGCTGAAGCTGGCGGAAGTTCAGCGGCCCGCCATTACCGGCGACCAGGCCCTGGTGCAGGTCACGCAAAGCGCCATCTGCGGCACCGACTTGAAGATTTACACGGGCGACATTCCGGTCGTCTACCCGCGCATCATGGGCCATGAGATGTGCGGCGAGGTAATCGACCCCGGCGAGAGCGGACTGAAGCGCGGCAGCCGGGTCATGATCGATCCTAGCGTCTACTGCGGCACCTGCTTCTGCTGCCATGCCGGACGCACCAGCATCTGTCCCAACGGCGTGCTGCTGGGCCGCGACCGCGACGGCGGATTCGCCGAGTACCTGGCGGTCTCGCGCAACCAGCTCTTCCCTCTTCCCGACTCGGTCGACAACCGCCAGGCCCCTTCCATTCAGGTGGCCACCACCTGCCTGCATGCCCAGCGCACGGCCAACATTTTTCCGGGTCAGGCGGTGGTCATCATGGGATTGGGAGTGAGTGGGCAGATCCATGTGCAGATGGCCAAGGCGCGCGGCGCGGCCCCGGTAATCGGCGTGACCCGCAGCGCCTGGAAGCGGCAGATGGCGGATAAACTCGGCGCCGACCTGACGGTTGCCAGCGGTCCCGAGGCCGAGCGCATCGTGCTGGAAGCCACCGGCGGACGCGGCGCCGACGTGGTCATCGACACTACCGGCAAACTCCCGGCCATCGCCAGCGCCATCAACATGGCGCGCCGCGGCGGATCGCTCATCAGCTTTGGCATCATCACTGCCAAGGAAGGCGCGCTGCCCTTCTACCAGCTCTACTTCAAGGAGCTCACGATCCTCAATGCCAGAGCTGCCAAAAGCGAGGACTTTCCGGCGACCATCGACATGGTTTCACGCGGAACCCTCAACCTGGACGCTCTGATCACCCACGTGATGCCGCTCTCGGAACTGGGGCCCGCCATCGATATGCTGGAGCAGGACGTGGATGGACGAATGAAGATCATCATCGAGCACAACAACTGAACCAGAATTGTAGTGTGTGCTTTTTCAAGGCTGGTCCGCGGCCGGCATTTTTGTTAATGGAGATTACGGATTCAGTAGTTCGCTTCTAGCGGAACTACAGTAGGTGCATCCCCCGTGGGAGGAACGTCATCCCGACCGGAGTCCATCGGGGCATTGGAAACACGTAAGTTATTGATTCCGCAATACGTATCATACGTAACATACGCACGATACCGGGTTAACACCGGACAAAAACCTGACGAAATAACCGCCCAAGTACCTGTTTCCAATTGTGCCTCTTTGGTGCATACTTTCGGCTCAACAGACAATTGTGCCATGAACACGATTATAAAGTCCGCTGTATCGAGCATACTCGGATTTGCGTTTTTGGCTGTAACCGCTTGGGGCGAATTTGGCGGTATAGTACACGCTTTCACGAAGCATAGCGTTGGAGATGGATTCGCCGCCATTTGTGTACCGCCTTGGGCATGGTACCGAAGTGTGGAGTTTTTTTCCATCACGATCCGACACCAGAGAAGTTGTCCTCACAAAGTTCCCCATCTACACCCAACAGTCAAGAGAGACGCTATCCGCCGCCGAATGCTGAAGAAACCAGCATTCTCAATCGCATTGCTGAGAAAGCTATAGATCACCTCTTGACTCAATCTGACCTGGACGAGTACAAGCGGGCGATACTTGCATATAGTAGCCGAACAGGAAGACCACCCGAAATAGAGGAAGTCGAAGCGTTCTTGGAAGTAATGTCAACTTACACGGCGTATCAACGTGAAATGCAGCGTTGCCTGTTAGCGTCGATTGACCAGAAGAAACCTTTCGTATCTGTTGAATTAGAGCGTTTGCGGCAGAAGATCAGAAGCACAGGAATCAGAGATGATGCTCGGTTAGAAACAGACTTAAAACAAATTGAGAGTGCAGCGTTTGGCACTGAATACGAAGATGGGCGTGGTAAGAGATATCACCCCGTCACCCGCTCCGATATTATGCGGGGTGCTAAAGAGGTAGAGATAACAGACCAGAATTTCAAGAAGCTTGGCGCAGTCTTTGCGGAATTGGTAGCCGCTTACCCAAAGAAATGACCAGCTAAACTCAGGGGGCGATTATGCGCTGCTGTCGTCTGCCTGAAAGGGGGAACAATGTTTCAGGCTGTGGATT
The DNA here is from genome assembly GCA_963791145.1 of uncultured Acidobacteriota bacterium. GTDB lineage: Bacteria > Acidobacteriota > Terriglobia > Terriglobales > Acidobacteriaceae > CAWBRT01. The sequence goes on from CAWBRT010000003.1 coordinate 443,370, forward strand.
ATCTCCACAAGGCTCTGCACATCGAATCTCCGTGGGCTTTTATTCTTACGGTTGCGACACTATTCGGATTGCTGGCATTCATCGGAATGGGGGTTGTTGCTTGGATAGTAGAGCGTGGATACCAACACAAACTAGAGTCCGGTAACATTCCAGCCAGCGTGCCAACCACTGTGGAAGCCCAGATGGCAAAACCCGTAACGAGCAGGGGGGCATCCGTGAACAAGAGCCAATCACATACCGTGATTCAAACAGGCAAGAACAATATCTCGCAAATTGGTACGGGAAACGTAGCTACAATCAACCCTGAAGTTAATCCCAATGCCCCGGTCATCACTTATGATTTCAATGGTGCAAAGCGCACTACACTTCCAGGTTCGAACCACGTAGAGGTAGGGGAGCAACACACCAAGTTTACGGAAATGTCCTTACTAGAAAGAGCGGGGAAATGGCAGGAACTCAAAGCTGCTGCGGAATCCCAGATTATAGCCGCGCCCGGTTGGCTAACCCCTTACCTATTAAAAGCACAGGCAATCGTAAACTTGCCTAACGGCAAAAGTAATAGGGAAGAGGCAATTAAACTCTGTGAGTTTGTGAAGCGTAAGTCTGGTGGCAATCCCGAATTTGACAACCCCGCCAACATGCTCCTACGCGCTCTTAACGCAATTCAATAGCGGAATTTCCGCCTTTGACCCGAATGAGTCATCCCGACCGAAGCGAAGCGGAGTGTTGAGATCTTGTGTTTAATCGGGACAAACACAAGATTCCTCGACTCGTGCCTTAAATCGGCACTCGCTCGGAATGACGTTTATCTTTGATTCGGGACATAGCATCTAGTCTACTTGCCGCCTAGCGCGATCCACGTTCCCGAACAGATCAGCACTATGCTCACGGCGGAGGCGGCAGTGATTTGCTCGCCGGTAACGATGGCGCTGGTAATGACGCCTACGATCGGGGTGAGGGCTGCAATCTGGCTGGCGCGCCAGGCCGGCATCACCGCCAGCGCTTTCCCCCAGAACCACCAGCACAGCACCGTGGCGCCGACCCACGCCCAGGCCAGGGCAAACAGCACCACCCAGTTCCATTCGATTTGGCCACGGCGGCCGAATAAAAGTCCCACGAAGACGGTGAGAGCCGCGCTCCACAACACCTGCCACCAGGTCTGGGTCCAGAATGAGCTCTTCCAACTGCGCCGCCGGTACAGGCAAGCTCCAAGCGCCCAGACGAAACCCGCCATCAGTCCTATGCAGTTGCCCATCAGCACGTGCCGGTCGTGCCAGTCGATCAACATGGGATTAATGAACAGGAACATGCCGCCAAAGCCGATAAGACCGCCCGCGACGGCCCGCCAGCCGATACGCTCGCGATTTACCAGCCAGGAGAGCGGGATAGCCCAGAGTTGCAGACTGTAGAGGAGCACCACGCTGCGGCCTGCTGCTACGTAATAGAGGGCGATCGTGGAGAGTAGCTGGCCGCCGCCAATCTGCACGGCTCCGATCACGCCTAGCGAAAGGCGCTCTCCCGCGGCGGGCAGCAACCGGTCTCGCATTGCCAGCATGAGTACGGCGAGGATGAGAACGGCTCCGGCGAAACGGAGGGCGGCAAAATCCACCGGCAACAAAACGCGCAAGGCTGGCTTGGTGATTGTCCAACCAATGCCCCAGATCAGCACCATGGCGCCTAACTGCACATAGATGACGGAGGGATGCGCTGCTGCGTCCCGGCTCGGTGACAACGGGCGCGGTGTTGGAACTAGCGGTGGGCCGGCCATCAGAGACGCCGAACGCCGAGCCGGTCCGCGAGTTGATCGAGAGCCTGACGCAGCTCGCGGCTGACAGGCACTCCGTTAGCCGTGCGGTCGACATGGATCGCCTCCGAGCGTTCGCCCGGAAGCCGGATCTCATCCACGCCCGGCAACTTGGGAGACGATTTCATCTCGCTCCCAAATACCGTCCACGGATTGCTTGAACTCGCGCACGTCGGCGAAGGCGGCGATGTTGACGGCCACGATCAGGTGCCCGGTGTTGGTCTTGGTCTTGGAGTCGGCATTGAAATCAATGACATTCTTGCCGAAGGCGGCTCCGTTCAGGGTCCCGGCCAGCAAGCCCGAACATCAGGGCCAGACCATAACCTTTCGGGCCGCCGATCGGCAGCAGGAAGCCCTCGCCGGCGCGCTTCGGGTCGGTCAGCGGCTTGCCCTCGCGGGTCATCATCCAGCCCTCGGGCATGGTCTCGCCGCGCTGCGCCTTCACCTTGACTTTGCCATAAGCCGCGTTGGTAGTCGCCATGTCGAGAACGATGGCCGGCCGCCGCAGGCCGGGGATGGCGATGGCGATCGGATTGGTGCTGAGCAGCATCTCGATGCCGCCCCACGGAGGCAGATGGTTGGCGCTGCCGACCGCTATATAGAGACCGATCATGTCATGCGCCAGCGGCATGCGGGCATAGAGATGCGCCGGTCCGGCGTGATTGCTGTTGCGCGCGCCGACCCAGGCGACCCCCGCTTTGCGGGCCTTGTCGATGGCGATTTCGGCTGCCCGGCTCATCACCAGGTGTCCCATGCCGTCGTCGCCATCCAGCAGCGCACTGGCCGCCTGCTCGCGCAGCAGGCGCATCTGCGGATGCTTATTCATCCCGCCGCTCTGGATACGCTTCACGTACATCGGCAACCGGAAGACTCCGTGACCTTCTGAGCCGCGCGCATCCGCCTCGGCCATGAGTTCGCCCACCCGGTCCGCGTCCTTCTCCGGCAAGCCCACCGTTTCCAGCACTCGGGCGATGAATGCCCGCAGCTCGGATACCGGTACACGAACAGCTTCAGCGCCCTCGGACGGCTTCACTGCGTTACCCACAAAAGTCCTCCACTCGGAAGTTATTGCAGCAGGGGCGATGGATGTGCTGCTGAAGGGGCGCGTAACAAGCCCCCGGCCGGCAGCATTCACCGGTTTACGTGCTTTGCGCCGGCGCTTCTACCACGGATTTCTCCGGGTTGATCAGGAATATCCAGAAGAGCGCGCCGGTAAGCATCACCCCAGTAGTGACGAAGAAAGGAGCGATCCAGTAGCCGCGGTCGAACAGGGTGCCGTAAACCACCGCTGTCAGCGAAGCAGCCATCGCCCCGGCCATGTTCATGACGCCGGTGATGGTGCCGCTGTATTGGCCTCCCACATCCATGGGAACCGCCCAGGCGGGGCCGATCACCAGCTCGAGCGAGAAGAACGATGCCGCCAGGCAAAGCACGGAGACCGCCGGGCTGGTCGTGAGCGCCGCCGGAATCACGAACAGTCCCGCCAGGATGAACCCGGGAGCGGCTACGGCCCGGCGCGCCAGCTTGGCATTGCCGGTCTTCTTGAGAATGCTGTCGGTGAGCCAGCCGCCCACCACGTCTCCCAGCATGCCGGCGATCAGTGGCAGCGCGCCGAACAGGCCAAGCGCCTTCAGCGACATGTGCCTGTATTCGCGCAGGTATGTCGGATACCAGGTCTGATAGAAATTGGTTCCGAAGAAGAAGCAGCAGTACCCGAGTGCGATCCACAGCATGTTCTGGGAGCGCAGGATGCGGCCCCACGGCACCTTGGGACGAGCAGAAATCGCCAGCGTTTTGAGGCTGCCATCGGGATTGACACCGCGAATTTCCGCCAGCTCCCCCTTGTTCACCGCCTTATGTTCTTCCGGATTGTTCCGGTAGATGATGCTGAAGACAAGCGCCCAGATGATGCCGAAGGATCCGAAGATGAAGAAGATCCAGCGCCAGTTAAAAGCGGCCAGAATGGCGGCGGCTATCGGAGGAGTGATGGCCAGGGCGGCGCGGCTGAAAAGATGGGTAATACCTTGAATGCGCCCGCGCTCCGACCGGTTGAACCACGTCTGCATGCCGCGGCTGGCAACCGGGAAAGCCCCGGCTTCGGCGAATCCCAGAAACAGGCGCGCGCCTAGCAGCGAGTTGAATCCCATGGATATTCCGTTCAGAATCGGCGCCAGGCCTACCCCGTACATGATGAACGTAAGCACCTTGCGCGGGCCGAAGCGATCTCCCAGCCAGCCCACCGGAACCTGCCCCAGCGCATACGTCCAACTGAAAGAAGCCAGAATGATCCCCATCGCTGTCTTGCTGAGATGGAATTCCCGGGCAACTTCCGGGGCCGCTACGGAAAGATTCCCGCGATCCATGTAGCAGATCAGGTACATCAGGCTGATCAGAATCAGGATCCACCAACGGGTTTTGGTAGGTTTCGAAACCATATCCGGAGCGCCTTGAGCGGGCTCTCCCGCGGAATTCACCAACTGGCTCATCATGACCCCCAGCAAATTACCGCTTTGAATTCCAGTCGCGTCTCGCTCACTTCGGAGGGTACAAACATTACCCAAAACCTCAGGCATCGCTTGAGAGGCGTAACTGTGATGAACTTGAAGAGACTGCCCGAGCTTAGTCCAGGCGCTTCCGTCGGGTCAAGGCGAAACCGGCCCTGCGGCGGGACAGCCGAAGCATTGCGGACAAGGCGATGGGAATATTCGGAAGCGGGTTCTTTCACGCAAAAACAAAAAGGCCCGGAGCCGCAGCCCCGAGCCTTTCTGATTCGATGCCTTCGATGCCTTAGAGCACCTGCACGTTTTCGGCCTGCCAGCCCTTCTTGCCCTTGGTGACCTCAAACTGCACCGCCTGCCCCTCTTGAAGCGAGCGGAAGCCGCTGGACTGAATGGCGGAGAAATGCACGAAGACATCCTCTCCATTCTCACGGCTGATGAAACCAAAACCCTTGGCGTCGTTAAACCACTTTACTGTTCCTTGTTCCACTGTGTTGTACCTTTACGTTTCTTGGATTTGCCTGGAAGATGCTGCTGTGACTCGGAGATGGGTGACGCAGAATTGAATCGGCGGACCAGCTCAAAATCGCGCGTCAAACTTCGCGACTAGCAGTTAGATGCTACACCAATACCGTACGGTTCGCCAATGCTCCTTTCGTGGAGCGAAGTACGACGAAAGCCCTATGTGTCCCGTTGTGGGCCTTTGTTACTATATAGTTGCTACTCAAGACACGCCCTACAATAACTTACAAGCCGGCTTGCCTGGTAATTGTTAAAAAGCGGCTGGGGGCCTTCCGGGGGAAAATCCATGAGTGTAAAGACAAGAGCAGCGCTGCTGAAAGCGCCCTATGACATCGGACTGATCGAGCGCGAGCTGGTGGCGGAAGATGACGAAGTGATCGTCCAGAATCAGCTGGTTGGCATTTGCGGCTCGGACAAGAGCTTCTTCAAGGGACAGTTGCCGCCGCAGACGGCAGAGTTCCGGCAACCGCCGAAGTTCCCGTTTTATCTCGGGCATGAGAGCGGCGGCACGGTGGTCGAGGTCGGCGCCAAGGTGCGCGAGTTCAAACCCGGCGACCAGGTCATCTGCTTCGGCTGGAACAACAACTACGCCGATTACTTCAAAGCCAAAGTCTGGGAGCTGCAATCACGTCCCGAGGGTCTCGACATGGATCTTACGGCGCTCGGCGAACCGATCTCCTGCGCCATGTTCTCGGGACTGAACTCCGGCACCAACATAGGCGACATGGTGGTCGTCATGGGTGGCGGCTTTGCCGGACAGGTCATAGCCCAGTGCGTCAAGAAGCAGGGCGCCTCGACCGTCGTGGTGGTTGACGTGGACGACTGCAAGCTGGCCGTGGCCAAAAGATTAGGCGCCGATATCGTTCTCAACACCAAGCGCGAAGACCCGGTGAAGGTAGTCAAAGATATGACGGACGGAATGGGAGCCGACGTGGTGGTCGAAGCCGCCGGCAGCGAGAGCTCGTTCAACGCCGCCTCGGAGCTGATCAAACACAACGGAAAGTTCGTCTTCTATAGCTGGGTGACGACGCCGATCAGGCTGAACATCAGCCGCTGGCACGACGACGGCCTGGAGTTCCGCAATACCTGCCTGGTTCACCACACGCGCCAGCAACGCGAGGTCTGGACTCCCTGGGCGCTCAAGCCAGTGATCAAGGGCTTGGTCGACATTAAGTCGCTCATCACCCACGAGTTCAAACTGGAAGAGATCGCCAAGGCGTTCGACACGGCGGCCAAAGACGACAGCGCCATCAAGATTATCTTGCGGCCGTAAGAATAGGGGTTAGGGATCAGGGTTTAGGGGTTAGCGAGTCGGTTTCTGGCTAATCCCTAACCACCCTAAACCCTAATTGAAACCCTGAACCCTAAACCCTGCCTTACAGATTCTTTACTTCAAAATCCCGCTCGTCCCAGACGTCGATGTAGAACCGTTCCCGGCCGCAGACAACTACCAGGAAGGGATCGTAGCGTTTGACCGCCCTGAGTTCGTCGACGTAGAACTCCGCCTTGGGCAGCCGTTCCTTGATCTCGACCGCCTTGGAGAGCGCAAACTCCGGTACCTCGCCCTTGAATTTGCGCAACGGAACCAGATGCCAGCCGGCGCGGACGAAAGTGCCCTCCAGGACCACTCCGCGCTCTTCCAGGTCTTTCTGGATTTGCTCGCGAAACTCGTCCCATAGCTGCGCTTCAACCTCGCGAACTTTGTCCGCCTTGTAGCGCTTCACGCTCTCGGGACAGTAGGGTTCGATCTCAAGCTCTTCCAGCACCCGCGTCAACGAAGCCGGTGCCACGCCCAGCCTTTCCCGCAGCCCGGAGTAACCCAGAATCGACTCGGCCTTCAGAGCCAGCTTGCTGATGAAATCATGCGACGGCGGCATCTGCGATACCGGCGTACGCCGCAGTTCGGATGTAGCCATGGTTGCCTCCCGAAGGCTGTTAGGATGCGAGGCGTTTGGCATGGGATTGCGGCGAATAATGCTTTTGCGGGCTGGTGGAGCACTGGTCAGCAACAGCTTGGAAGTCAGAGTGATGGCGGGCCGGAGATCATGGCGCGGATGTGCGCCAGCTGATCCCTAACCCCTGACCCCTAATCCCCGTCTTCCCGGTTTGCTGCGGGTTTTCAAAATCGGCTAAACTAAGCTCTATTCCAGCCATGCACGATTGGCCCACCCCAGCAAATGCGGCCGATGCCGGGCCACTCCAGTCTGCAACCGGCCGGTCCGGAGTGTGCGATGTTGTTCTTGAGTGGTGACGAGGCGGTTGCGACAGCCGCTTTTGATTCCGCGGTGAAACTGGGTACCGGTTATCCCGGCACTCCCTCCACCGAAATCCTTGAATATTTTGAAAGCCTGGGCGGAGAAGCCCAATGGTCGCCCAACGAGAAGGTGGCGCTGGAAGTCGGTATCGGCGTCGCCTTCGCCGGCGCGCGCGCCATTGTGACCATGAAGCACGTCGGCCTCAACGTGGCTGCCGATCCCCTGTTTACGGTCGCATACACCGGCGTCAGCGGCGCACTGTTGATCATCTCGGCGGACGATCCGGGCCTGGCCTCCAGCCAGAACGAGCAGGACAACCGCCGCTATGCCGTGGCCGCCGGCCTGCCCATGCTGGAGCCCTCCGACTCGCAGGAGGCCTACGACTTCACCCTGTTGGGCATCGAGATCTCCGAGCGTTGGCGCATTCCCGTGTTGTTGCGGCTCACCACGCGTGTCTGCCACTCGAAAACCGTGGTGCGGCGAGGCCGGGCGATCCCGGCGGCGCGCATCGCGGAGTTCGCCCGCGACGTGCGCTCACGGGTGATGATTCCGGCCTTCGCCCGCCCGGCCCATCACCGCCTGCGCGGGAAGCTGGCAGAGATGCTGGCCTGGAATGAAAGTGAGGGGCCGAACCTCGCCGTCGCCGGTTCCACCTCGCTTGGCATCATCACTTCGGGCATCTCCTACCAGCACGTGCGCGAGGCGGCTCCCGAAGCCAGCGTGCTGAAGCTGGGCCTGACTTACCCGCTGCCCATCGAGCACATGCGCCGGTTCGCCTCCGGCGTCGAGCGCTGTCTGGTAATCGAGGAAGGCGATCCTTACCTGCTCGAGGCGGCGCTGGCCGCAGGAATCCCTGTCGAACCCAGGGCCGAGATGTTCCGCTTCGGCGAGCTCGATGTTGCTCGCGTGCGTCGGATCATCGCCCGCGATCACACTCCCGAACCGCAGCCCGTTGCGGGCAAACCGCCGGCATTGTGTCCGGGATGCGGGCACCGCAGCGTTTTCTCCACCCTCAAGAACCTGGACTGCATCGTCACCGGCGACATTGGCTGCTATACCCTGGGCGTGTTGCCGCCCTTCGATGCCATGGACTCCTGTGTTTGCATGGGCGCTTCCATAGGCGTTGGACTCGGGTTGCGCCACTCGCTGCCGCCCGAGCAGGCCAAGCGCGTGGTCAGCGTCATCGGCGACAGCACCTTTGTTCACAGCGGCATCACCGGCCTGGTGGAGATGGTCTACAATCCGCCGCCGACCGGCCACCTGCTGCTGATTCTCGACAATGGAACTACGGCCATGACCGGCTTGCAGGAGCATCCTGGCACCGGGCGCAAGCTGGATCATTCCAAGACCGGTAAAGTGGTCTTCGAGGAACTGGCGCGCGCAGTGGGCGTGCGTAACGTGCACGTGGTCGATCCCACGGTCGACACCCCGGCCTTCGAAAGATTGGTGAAGGAAACGCTCGACAAACCCGAGCTTTCCGTCATCATCGCCCGCCGCAACTGCCTGCTGGCGTCGCGATTCATCCGCGAATACGAGAAATGCACTGAGCAGCCGGAGAATGCGTGATGAGCGCCAAAGTAACCAACATCGTGATCGCCGGACTGGGCGGACAGGGAGTGCTTACCTGCTCCGACATTGTGGCCGACGTGGCCTTCCATGCCGGACTGGACGTTAAGAAGAGCGAGCTGCACGGCATGAGCCAGCGCGGCGGCTCGGTTTCCAGCGACGTCCGCTTCGGGCCGCAGGTCTTCAGTCCCATGGTGCCGGCCGGCGAAGCTGACTTCCTGCTGGCCATCGCCGCCGACCAGGTGCCGGTCAACGCTGCCGCCTTGCGCCAGGGCGCCACCATCATTGACCCCAGCCATCTTGATGAGAGCAAATTGCGCAACAAGCGGAGCCTGAATGTCGCGCTGCTGGGAGTGTTGAGCCGCCATCTGCAGTTCTCCGAAACAGAATGGCAGGAGGCGATTCGGCGTAACCTGCCCGAGACCCTGCACGATGCCAATCTGCAGGCCTTCCAAGTGGGACGAGAAGCATGAAGACAGGAACACAGGCAACGACCCACCGCTTTCGCCCGGAATGCGCGCTCGATTACATGCCGGTAGAGGAGCTGCGCCAGGTGCAACTCAACCGCCTGCGCGCGGTGGTGCAACGCGCCTGGGACCGCGTTCCACTGTTTCGCTCGCGCATGAACGAACGCGGTCTGCTGCCCGAGCAGATTCGTTCTCTCGACGACGTTGCCAAGCTTCCTTTTACGGTCAAGGCCGATCTGCGCGATACCTATCCCTTCGGTCTCTTCGCCGCTCCCATGCGCGAGGTAGTGCGCCTGCACGCCTCCAGCGGCACGACCGGCAAACCGATCGTTGTCGCCTACACGCAGGAGGACCTTGAAATCTGGACCTCCGTCATGGCCCGCGCCCTGGCCGCTCCCGGCGTTCAGGAAGGCGACATCGTGCAGAACGCCTTCAACTATGGGCTTTTCACCGGCGGGCTCGGCTACCACTACGGAGCCGAGCGCCTGGGCGCGACCGTGATCCCGGCCTCCGGCGGCAACACCGAACGCCAGATCATGATCATGCGCGACTTCGGGCCGACCGTGGTCTTCAGCACGCCGACGTATTTCCTGCACATCGTGGACCGCGCCGAGCAGTTGGGTGTCGATCTCCGCGAGCTGCCGGTGCGCATAGGCTTCTTCGGCGCCGAGCCGTGGACCGACGCAATGCGCAGCCGCATCGAGCAGGCCGCCGGCATCAAGGCCTACGATCTGTACGGGCTCTCCGAGATCATCGGCCCAGGAGTCTCCGTCGAGTGTCCTCATCAGGACGGCTCACACATCTTCGAAGACCACTTCCTGGCCGAGATCATCGATCCCGAGACCGGACAGGTGCTGCCCGAGGGCCAGGAGGGAGAGCTGGTGTTGACTACCCTCAGCAAACAGGCCATGCCGCTGATCCGCTATCGCACCCGCGACATTACGGCGCTGATGCCCGGGACCTGCGCCTGCGGCCGCACCATCCGGCGCATGCGGCGCGTCGAGCGGCGCAGCGACGACATGCTGATCATCCGCGGCGTCAACGTCTATCCCTCGCAGGTCGAGGCGGTGCTGCTGGAATTCGACGGCACGCAGCCTCATTACCAGATCATCCTCACCCGCGAGCAAGACCTCGACCAGATGGAAGTCCAGGTCGAAGTGACGCAGAAGATATTCAGCGACAAAGTGGCCGCCATGGAAGTCTTGCAGAAGAAACTTTCGGACGCCATGCGGCAGGTGCTGCAGACCCGCGTTCAGGTAACCCTCGTGGCGCCCAGCACCATTCCACGCAGTGAAGGCAAAGCCAAGCGAGTCATCGACAGGCGGAAGATATGAAGATCACTCAACTTTCCGTTTTCGCCGAGAACAAACCGGGCTACATTATCGCCCCCTGCCGCCGGCTGGCCGACGCTGGCATACGTATTCGGGCGATTTCATTGGCCGAAACCAAGGCCTTTGGCGTGTTGCGGATGATCGTCTCCGACTGGAAATCCGCCACCCGGCTGTTGGAGGAGTCCGGCTTCATGGTCAGGCCGACCGAGGTGCTGGCCATCGAAGTGCCCGAGGGTCCGCACGGCCTCTCTGAACTGCTGCTGGCCATCGAGAAGACCGCGCTCAATATCGAGTACATGTACGCTTTTCCCTATGGTCACGCCGATAAGGGAATCCTGGTGTTTCAGTTTGCCGACCTCGATGTCGCTGTCGAGCGCTTGCAGGCAGCCGGCGTCAACCTGGTCTCGAGCGAGGCGCTGCAGGAAATATATGGCGATTAGCCCTGATACGAGTCTCTCATCAGAGAGATTCCCGCGTACTCTCTAGGTGAACAAAATGCCTATCGCTAAAGCGGTTGCCGATGCACTGGGGCGCGCCTCCTGGATTCGCCGCATGTTCGAGGAGGGCGCCAGGCTGAAGCGCGAGCGCGGCGAGGAAAACGTCTTCGACTTCACCCTGGGCAACCCCGACGTCGAGCCTCCCCCGCAGGTACTGGAAGCCCTGCGGCGGGTTGCTTCCGATCCTCAGCCCATGTCGCACGCGTACATGCCGAACGCCGGCTATCCCGCTGTCCGGCAGACCATCGCCGCCAAGCTGAGCCGGGAGACCGGTCTGCCGTTTGTGCCCGAAGACATCCTCATGACCGTCGGCGCCGCCGGCGCCTGCAACGTTTTCCTGAAGTCGGTTCTCGACCCGGGCGATGAAGTCATCGTTCTGGTGCCCTTCTTCCCCGAGTACGAGTTCTATATCACCAACCACGGCGGACGCATGGTGCCGGTCGAAACCGACGAGTCGTTCCTGCCCGATCCGGAATGCATCGCCGCCGCCATCACCCCGCGCACGCGCGCGATCATGATCAATACGCCGAACAATCCCACCGGCCGAGTCTATCCCGAGCAGGTTCTGCGCGACCTCGACGCGATGCTGACGCGCGTGGGATACTCCGGCGCCGTGATGAGCGACGAGCCTTACAAATCGCTCGTCTACGACGGCAAGCGCCAGCCCGAGGTGGCCTCGTTCATCAGCCATACCGTGATCTGCAACTCCTGGTCGAAGTCGCAGGGGCTTCCGGGCGAGCGCATCGGTTACCTGGCGTTCTCTCCGCGCCTGCCGGAGCGCGAACAGCTCCGCAATGCCTGCACCTTCGCCAATCGAGTCCTCGGCTTTGTGAATGCCCCGGCCATCTGGCAACGGGTAATGCTGGAGACGGCTGACGCCGTCATCGATCTCTCCGGTTACGCGCAAAAGCGCAACACGCTTTGCGATGCGCTGGCGGCCATAGGCTACGACGTCAAGCCGACCCGAAGGCGCCTTCTATGTTTTTATGAAGACCCCGATCCCCGACGACATACAGTTCCTGCGCACGCTGGCTGCTGAAGGCGTGCTGGCGGTTCCGGGAACCGGCTTCGGCCGCTCCGGGTATATCCGCATATCGCTCACGGTTCCGCTGGAGGCGATTCAGCGCTCGATTCCGGCGTTCAAGCGCGCCTTCCAGAAAGTGAAGAGTTAAGGCGGGAACTAGGGCTGGTTCGGTCAGGCCCGCTTCAATATCCCCTCGTTCTTCGGCCCATTTTCTGTTCCCTAAACTCTGCTCCTGTGGGAGAATAGGCCAATTTTCCCAAACATTGCAGCCGATTCAGGTATCCACCGGAAAGGTAAGACATGGATTCCGCAGCATTCGAGGGCCCATCTGTTGCCGGAGCCGGCGCCGAAAGCAGCGCCACGGCAAGATCGCAGACCTCGCCGACACTATGGGACCGGGTAGCGGCCAGCAGCCGGTTTGAAAGCCTGGTCAAGGCCAAGAAGCGGTGCATCATCCCGCTGTTCCTGTTCTTCGCTGCTTTCTATTTGCTCCTTCCGCTGCTCACCGCCTATGCGCCGCAAGTGCTGGCCTGGAAGGTCGCCGGAATGAGCGTGGCGTATGTCTTCGGCGTATTGCTGATCTTCCTCACCTGGATCATCGTCGCCTTCTACGTCAAAGCGGCGGCTGCTTTCGACGCCCAGGCAAAGGATATTGTCGCCGAATCCAGCCGGCGGGAAGGAGAGTGAGCCAGCGATGTCGAGTCCTGTCTTTTTCTTTCTGATCTTCATCGCCCTCACCCTGGTGATCACCTACTGGGCCTCGAAGCGCTCCACCGGTTCGGCCGCTTACTTCGCCGCCGGCCGCCGCATCATGGGATGGCAGAACGGCCTGGCCATAGCCGGTGATTTCATGAGCGCAGCCTCGTTCCTCGGAGTCGTAGGACTGATTTCACTGTTCGGAGTCGACGGCTTTGTCTTTGCCACCGGCGGCCTGGTCGCTTTCATGGCCATTCTGCTGATGGTCGCCGAACCGCTGCGCAACGCCGGCAAGTACACCATGGCGGACGTGCTCGCCTATCGCCACCGTGTCCGTCCGGTTACTGCCATGGCCGCCGTCAGCACGCTCGTCATCAGCACTTTCTACATGATCACCCAGATGGTGGGCGCGGGTGCGCTGATGTCGCTCTTGCTGAAGGACGCCGGCATCAGTTACCGCACAGCTGTGATCTGCGTAGGAATCCTGATGACCGTCTATGTCGTCTTCGGCGGAATGCTGGCGACCACCTGGGTGCAGATCGTCAAAGCCATTCTGCTAATGGGCTGCACTGTTGTGCTGACCATCCTCGTCCTGGCGCACTTCCATTTCAGCTTTGGCGAGCTGCTGGCGGCGAACTCCCATGTCACGTTCCACGCGCGCGGCCAGGAGATGGTGCGTGACTTCCAACTTCCGGGGCTGCGCTTCCGTCCGCCCTATGGAGCCTTCGATCTGCTGTCTTTATCGCTGGTGTATCTGTTCGGCACCGCTGGGCTGCCGCACATTCTGTCGCGCTTCTACACCGTGCCGGACGCCAAGGCGGCGCGCGCCAGCGTGGTCTGGGCCATGGTTCTGATCGGTGTTTTCTTCCTCATGACCTCGGTGCTCGGATTCGGCGCAACCGCCATTCTCGGCCCTGACTACATCGTCAGCCACGGTGGCACCAACATGAGCACGCCGCTGCTGGCCCGCTTCATCGGTGGAGACATCTTCTTCGCCTTCGTTTCGGCCGTGGCCTTTGCCACCATCCTGGCGGTTGTGGCCGGACTGACGATCAGCGCCTCGACCTCTTTCGCGCACGATTTCTGGACCAACGTGATTCACCGCGGAGTGGAGCGCAAGTCGGGAGAAACCGTTCTGGTGGCCCGAGTTGCCGCTTTCTTCGTGGCAGCCGCCGCCATCGTGGTGGCGATCATGCTGGGACCGACCGCCAACGTAACCGTGCTGGCGACGCTGGCCATGGCCGTCGGAGGGTCGGCCAATTTCCCCGTGATCGTGCTCTCGATCTTCTGGCGGCGATTCAATACTTCCGGAGCGCTCGCCGGCCTTATCGTGGGTCTGGTGGCTTCCGTCGGGCTCATCCTGATCAGCCCGACGATCATGACCATCGATCCGCCCACCGTGGCCGCCAACGCGCGCCACATGATCCAGGCCAAGCCCTGGTTCCCGCTGGAAAACCCGGCTGTAGTGAGCATCCCGCTGGGATTCCTGGCAGCCTTTCTCGGCACCCTTCTCAGCAGGGACACCAGCTCAGCGATTAAATACAACGAACTGCTGGTGAGGTCGAACACCGGGTTAGGAGCGGAAAAGGCGGTAGCCGGTTAGTTCTCAGTTCCCGGTTCTCGGTTCGTAGTCTCCGCTTTGTCGTTGGTTCTCGGGCGAATACTGAGAACTAAGAACTGAGAACCGGGAACTGCTTCACTGCATCTGTTTGCGCCAGTCCAGTTCATCCACGAACTGGCTCGAGTCGCGCCACCCGCTGCGCACCTTGACGAAGAGTTCGAGGAAGACCTTGCGATGCAGCAGCCGTTCGATCTCCTGGCGGGCACGCGTCCCAATTTCCTTCAGCATGGAACCCTGTTTGCCGATGACGATCGCTTTCTGACTCTCGCGCTCTATATAGATCAGGGCGCTGATTTTGACCAGTTTAGGACTCTCTTCAAAGCGCTCGATGACGACGCTGCTGGCATACGGAATCTCCTGGCGGGTGAGGAGCAGCACCTGCTCGCGGATGAACTCGGCGGCCACGAAGCGCTCCGGCTGGTCCGTAACCTGCTCCAGCGGGAAATAGCGCGGCCCCTCGGGCAGGCTCTCGACCACCTTGTCGAGCAGCAGTTCCAGTCCATCCCGCTTGGCGGCCGATATCGGCACGATCTCGGCGAAGTCGTGCAGCCGCGAATAATGATCGATCAGCGGCAGCAGTTTGTTTTTTTCCACCAGGTCGACTTTGTTCAACAACAGGAATGTCTTCGCCTTGCTCCGCCGCGCCAGCTCGACGGCGAATCGCTCGCCCGGATCGACAGCACGCCCGCCGACGACTAGCTGGGGCGACTCGCCGCGATCCCCGGCCTCTCCGCTGGTGGAGCTCCGGGGTAACGCGCCAGGCTTGCGGGTGGCGTCGAGCATTAACAGCAGCAGATCGCAACCCTCCAGCGCATTGTGGACCTCCTGCATCATGCGCTGGTTGAGGGCGTCGACGGGCTTGTGGATTCCCGGAGTATCGACGAAGATGATCTGCCCGGCAGGCCGGCGTCCGCGGCGTTTGAGGTTCACAAATCCGGAGATGCGGTTGCGCGTGGTCTGCGGCTTGGGGGTAACGATGGCCAGCTTTTCGCCCACCAGCGCGTTCAGCAGGGTGGACTTGCCCGCATTCGGTGGCCCGATGATGGAAACGAATCCTGATCGCATAGGCAATAGAGTACACCGGCCGATCTTAACGGCACTTATTAGTCGGATCGCCTTCAGCCGCCATGGCCTCCATCACACGCCTTTGCGGAGAGCCGGGGATAACACCGGTTAACTGCGCCTCTATGACGATCTCATCCTGCTGGTTTGTGAAGACCACCTCGGCTTTGGCCCGATTGCGCTCATCAAGTTCGGTGATGGTAAAGCAACATTTAATGGTGTCGCCAAAATGCACCGGCTTCCTGAAGCGAAAATTCATTCCCGATGCCAGCCAGCCAATTTGTCCACCGATTTCGGTAAGTATGCTGGCGACCAGCAGACCATGACAGATTCGGCCGCGAAAATTGTGTGCGCCGGCAAAGCGATCATCGAAATGCACCGGGTTATAGTCTCTGCTGAGATCGGCGAAAGCCACCGTGTCCTGTTCCGTAAATGTGCGCGAGACTGCAAAAGAATCGCCCCGTTTCAGTCCCGCAATAGCTTTGTCGCGGATATATGACACACAAGCTCTCCCTCAGTTGCACTTTACCTGAGTAGCTGGGAAAAGCGCAGACAATTCAGTCTGCGGCGTTCCTGAGCGAGCAGTGCGCGTGGTTGAAGATTTTGCTTGCCGCCAGGACAGTATTGGTGTGGATCGTGACCGTATCGCGCAGCAGTTCCGCATAGCCGCCGGCGTAGGTCACCATGATGGGAATGCCCCAGTCGTGGGCGAAGCCCAGCACCATTTCGTCGCGTTTCCGGAGCCCTTCGATGCTGAGGCTCAAACCGCCAAGCTGGTCGTGAACGTAGGCATCGGCGCCGGCCACGTAGGAGATCAGCTCCGGCTCGAACAATTTGCGCGCCGAGGTGAGAGCCTTTTCCAGCCAGTGCAGGTACTCGCTATCATTGGTGCCGTCGGCCAGGTTAATGTCGAGCGAAGAGGGCGGCTTCCAGGTGGGATAGTTGTTCAACTGATGCAGAGGAGATGGTGAAGACGTCGCCGGAGTGGTTCTCCAGCATGGCGGGAGCGCGATGCTGCGGCGCGGTAGTTGCCGCCGACCAGGCGTCGGGCGGAAAGGGTTCCTGGTGTCCGCCGAAGATGGCCGCCGTCCCGTTTCCCTGGTGGACGTCGCAGTCCACCGTCATGGCGCGCGTGATCTTCCCCAGTTCCTGCATCTTGCGAATCGCAATGGCGATATCGTTGACTACGCAGAAGCCCTCGCCATGGTCCGCAAAGGCGTGATGGAATCCGCCGCCGATATTGATCGAGATGCCGTCGCGCAGTGCCAATTCCGCCGCCCGAATGGAGCCGCCGGCCATCAGCCAGAAGGCTTCCACCAGCGTTTTGCTGTAGGGCACCTCCAGTTCGAGTTCCTCGCGGGTGGACAGGGTCCCGGTCAGTAACTTGTGCACGTACGCGGGAGTATGGACGAGCAGAACGTCTTCGTCCGAGGCGGCCTGCGGCTCCACGAAGTCATCCGCTTCGGCGGCGCCGCTTTCGATTAGACGCTGACGTACCAGCCAATACTTATGGGCCGGAAATACGTGAGCGCCGATCGGCAGCCGATAGCCATCGCTGTAAACCAATTTGAAAGGCAGCATAGGTTGACCGCCCCGACGAGCCCCACACTCGCCTGCAGGCGGAAACTCACACTATTGTGGGGAAAAGAACTCAGAAACGCAACTGTTAAGGCATAAACCGGTTAATAGGAGTAGTAATCGTGCTGAAAAGTTATCCCCGGAGAAACTAGTCATGAGTAGAGCATCGTGGATTGTCCTGGCCGTGTGCGGCGTGACGCTGGTGGCGGCAACTTTCGCCCTCGGCGGCTTCCGCCATGGCGTCACGCCGGTGGCAATGCCGGATGGAATGAGGTTCGAAAAGCTGGCCGTCCGGCTGAAACTCACGCCCGAACAGGAATCGCAGATCAAGGGCCAGCTCAAGGACGCCCGTGGCGGCGCCAAGCCGGAAATCGACTCGTTGCGCAGCTTGCGTGGAACCCTGGCCAAACAGATCTTCACCAACCAGCCCAACCAGGCCGAAATCCAGAAGACCGGTGAGCAATTGAAGCAGCAACTCTCGGCTGTAATCGATCAGTACGTTAAAGCCGGGCTGCAAATCAATTCGGTGCTCAAGCCTGATCAGCGAGCGGAGGTCCAGAAAATCATCAGCGAGCGTCAGCAACTGGCCGCGCGCCGCCGGGCCAGATGGGAACAGCGCCGCTCCCAGCGTTCGCAGGGCCAGCAGGGGCAGCCGCAATAACCCCTGCGGCCCGGCGCCCGGCGCCTGGACCACCCCTTCTCCCGTGCGGCTAAGCAAGAAAACAGCTTTCCTCGGGGGTTTCTCCGCAGCAATCGCCAGGGGAAAATGAGAAAATACTCTGGGATGCCCCTTAGCCGAACGATGGGTAGGCAGTGTTCCACTGTTGTGGGGTGCCGCGAAACCCCGCCGGAGATGTCGTGTTTACCCTTTCGGGAACTCACCCATCTCCAGGCCGGATATCAGTTTAGAATTACAGGCTCGCATGGCGAAACCTGAACTTTCGTTTCTGAATCCCCTCCGTCCTTCGGAGGAAGAGGAAGCTCGCCTGCGCGCGATCGGCGCGCGCGCCGAGGACCATGCGCCTGTGCCGCAAGCCAGTTTTGCCGAGGTTCCCGGCTTCATCCCAACGGATTCCCGGAGGAATTCGCCACCTTCCGATTTCAACCCGGTCCTGTTGACTCAACTGCGGGACGATCTGACGCGTTCGCGCTTGCGCGAGGCCTTCTGGATCTCCCTGGTTGGGCACCTGGTTGCGGCTATCCTGCTGGTGCTTTCCCCCAAGTGGATGCCGGTCTTCTACACCCCGCAACTGCGTACGGCCGAGCAGATGATCCATGATAAGGAGTACACCTATCTGGAGATGCCGTCCGACCGCCAGCGCCCGTCGACCAAAGCACCCGACACGAAGTTCATGTCTGACAGGAATCGCATTGCCAAGACGAAGGTGCCCACGCCGGACCGCAAGGTGTTGGACTCGCTCCGCCGGCCGGGTCCGCCAGGAGAAATGGCGCCCCCGGCAGCGGCATCGCAGCCTGGTCCAGGACCTGACGCAACCAGCACGGCCAGGGGGCAGCAGCAGCAGGCGGACAATAGCTCGCGCTTCACCGCTCCGCCAGAGCCAAAACCGGATCTCAGAGCCCTGGCAGGTGCGCTTTCGCCGGGCTCGAGCATCGCTCAGGCAGCGCGCAACAGCCCCCGTACTGGCTATACCACGGGTGGCGGTGGCGGAGGCAGGTTCGGGCGTTCCTTGAATAGTGGAGGCAAGGTCGGTGACGGCATCGATGTCTTGAGCGACACCATGGGCGTCGACTTTGGTCCCTATCTTTCGCGCGTGCTGGCGGTGGTGCGCCTGAACTGGTATGCCATCATTCCCGAAGAGGCGCGGCCGCCGCTTTTGAAGAAGGGCAGAGTTGCCATCGAATTCGTTATTCTGCCCGACGGCAAGGTGGGCGGCATGCGTTTAGCCGGCCAGTCGGGCGACATCGCGCTGGACCGTGCCGCCTGGGGCGGCATCAGCGCTTCCAACCCGTTTTCACCACTCCCTTCGGAGTTCCACGGACCGTACCTGGCGCTGCGCTTTCACTTCTATTACAACCCCGATCCCAGAGATTACCTGGACTAGAACAATTTCATCTGTTGCGCTGCGCTCGTTTTCAAGAAGCGGCTTAGATGGGGCCCGCCAGCGAGGACGCTGGCGCTACATTCGCTCGAAAAGCTGGGAACTGCGAACCGGAAACTGAGAACTGGAGTATCCTACCTGCTCCACACGCGCACCGCGTAGCCGTCTTCCTCGGTCTCAATCCGCAATTTCCATCCCAATGGCGCTGCTGGCAAAGCGACTCCAGCTTGTAGCACACACTGCAGCAGCAGGCGCGGCTTTTCGCGCGGCACCTGCATGCACAGCAGGGCGTCGCTTTTTTCGAGTTCGGCGTGGCAGGTGCGTTCGCCGGGTAGCACGAGTTCGCGCCTCAGATCGAGCAGAGCGCGGTACCAGTGGAGCATGTCGTTGGCTTCGTTCGCGTTCTCCCAGTTCAGGTGCGAGCGCTCGAAGGTTGCCGAATCCTGCGGGTCGGGAACCTCACTGAAATCGAAATCCTTGAACTCCCTGCGCCGGCCTTCGCTGACCGCTCGCTGGAGCGTGGGATCGCCGTAATCGGTAAAGAACTGGAAGGGCGCGGCCTCGTCGTATTCCTGTCCCATGAAGATCAATGGCGTATGCGGAGCTAGCAAGAGAATGGCGGCCAGCGCCTTGCGAACCTTGCGCGGCACCAGCACCGTCAGGCGCTCGCCCTTGGCGCGGTTTCCCACCTGGTCGTGATTCTGGATGGCAATGATATTGGCCGGCAGCGGCACATCGCTGGCCGAGGTGCCGCGAATGTCCTTCCAGAAGGCGGAGAACTCTCCCTGAAATGCCCACCCCTCGTTTAATGCTTTGCACAACTGTCGCGGCTTACCGAAATCCTGGTAATAGCCGGCACGCTCGCCGGTGAACAAGACATGCAGGCAGTGGTGGAAGTCGTCGCTCCACACGGCCTCCAGCCCGTAACCACCTCTGTCGGCCGGCAGCACATAGCGCGCGTCGTTCTCGTCGGTTTCGGCCATGATGCAGATCGTGCGCTTGAGCTCCCGGCCAAGGGCGTGAGCTTTTTCCGCGATTTCCGCGACGATGTGCTGTGGAGACTCGTCGCGAATGGTCTGCACGGCATCCAGGCGCAACCCGTCGAGATGGTATTCGCGCAGCCAGTAGAGCGCATTCTCCAGCACGAAGCGGCGCACGCCGGCGCTGCCCTCGTCGTCGTAGTTCACCGCCTCGCCCCACGGGGTGTGGTGGCGCGCGGTAAAATACGGCCCAAAAAGGCGCAGGTAATTGCCCTCGTTGCCAAGATGGTTGTAGACCACGTCGAGAATGACCGCCAATCCGCGCCGGTGCGCCTCATCGACCAGACGGTGCAGCCCTTCCGGACCGCCGTAGCTTGCCTGCACGGCATATAATCCGACGCCGTCATAGCCCCAATTCCTCTTCCCTGGGAAGGCGTTCACCGGCATCAGTTCGATCGCGGTAACGCCAAGCCGCCTGAGGTAGTCGAGCTTGCCGAGAGCGGCGTCGAAGGTGCCCTCGGTGGTAAACGTGCCCAGATGAAGCTCGTAGATCAGATATTCGGAAAATGGCAATCCGCGCCACTCCGAATCGCTCCAGCGAAACTGTGTTGGGTCGACGATCTCGGCCGGCCCGTGCACGCCTTCCGGCAGCAGGCGGGAAGCCGGATCGGGCACCTGCTGACCGTCTACGACGTAGTAGTAGCGGTCTCCGGCGTCGGCTTCAATCACGGCACTCCAAACATCACGCTCGACAATCTCTTGGCCGGCGATGAGCCCAGGGGAACCGGACTCGCCTGAAGGCAAGCGCCGCATGGGAATGTCCTGCGCCGGCTTGTTCCGCGACAGCAGCCGCAAGGTGATCGCCTGCGGTTTGGGCGCCCAGACGCGGAACGCAACGCGCCTCTCGCCGCCATTGCGGAACACGGTTGCGCCGTTCATCTGGGCCAAAAGCTCGGTCGGCATCTCTCCTCCACGGGGTCCCCGGCAGACGCCGCTTTCGCATCTGCTGGGGTGGAGCGAATCCCAAGCGAGACCTAAGCGAGACTTAGGCTTAGACGTGGCGAAGAAACACGGATTCGCCGGCGCCCGCAGGTTGGACGGCCCACGGTTCCGGCAGGATGCATTTCCGGGATTTAAGATTTCAGATATTTCAGATTTTCGATTTCAGATTGAAAAGAAGGGGCTGATACTTCGACGTTCTCGAAAAATAACGAGCTTTCTGAATCGAGCGGTGGGGCCGGCGGATTAGACAATGCCGCGGATTGTCCGGGTGGCAATCAGGATCTTGCTGAAACCAAAAATCGGAAATCTTAAATGCTTCTCAGGGCTTCGCGGCCGAGCGTCGGCCCCCGAACTTCAGCGAGAGGGTGGCTTCGTGACGGTCGCGCAGTACCGTAATGTTGGCAGGTCCGGTTCGCCGCACGGTCGCGTGGTACCAGTCATCAACGTCGGAGACGAACTCCTTCTCCACCTGAATCACGATGTCTCCAGGTTTGATCCCGGCCGCGTCGGCTGGACTACCCTTCTCCACGCCTCGCACCAGCAAACCGCCGCGCCCATGCTTCATACCGAAGTGTTGGCAAAGCTGCGGAGTGAGCTCCTCGAAGAGCATGCCGCTACGGCTGGGATAAACCGTGGTAAAGCTCGGCATCTCGATTTCGATCGAGAACGGAAAACCCGGCATGGCAGGAAAGTTAAAGTCCGGCTGCTGTGGAAATACGGAGGGGGAAGAGACGGCCGGGCGGGTAACCTGGGAACGGTCGGCCAGCGTCACCTGCAGATTGAACTGCTGGCCGGCACGGTATACGCCCAAGACCACGGTGCTGCCCGGCGGAATCTGCCGAACCAGGCGGCGAAGCTGGTCTTCGTTTTCGATCCTGTTTCCGCTGACGCTGAAAATGACATCGCCCTCGTTTACGCCGGCTCGGCCGGCCGGGGCATCCTGATCAACCAGCGTGACCTCCACCCCGGTCGGGTTTTTCAGTCCCAGGGATTGGGCGCGGGCGGCGCTGAGAGCACGCACATTAACGCCAAGGTACGAGCCGCTTCCAGGCCCTGGTCCGGAGTCCGGGCCGGGAAACGCTACGGCAACCGCCGTTGCCAGTGAAGCGAACAAAACAATCACGAGATGTAGTGCCCGTTTCATCGTTTCTATTGCCTGCTTCCTAATCAATCTCCGGGGTCGAAACCAATATGGCCCGCGACTCTTTCCGGACGGCCGGGTTGGGTTCGTCCTTCGCCAACTGTTGCAACGCCTGGCGGACGCTCGTATCAGCCCGGCTCGGCTTCAGGGCATTCAGTGCGCCCAGGCGCACGCCGGGGCTGTTGTCGTTCAGCAGCGCTTCCAGGATGGCATTGCGCACCCGTATGTCGCCGCGCACGTACGGAGCGACGGCCTCCAGCGCCATGAGCCTTGCGCCCGGGTTGCTGTCATAGCGCAGGGCGAAAACCAGGCCTTCGCGAATACGGCTGTCGTCCGGCTTCTGCTTCAAAAGATCGAGTGAATTCATACGCACGCCGGAGTTCTGGTTGGTGCGCGCGGCATAGAGCAACAACTGCTGGATGCCGGGGTCGCTGAGCGAACCCTGAACCTGCTCGGGCTTGGTGGTCTGGTACTGGATGGTGATGCGATCGTTCTTCGGATCCTGTTGAATGCTGCGGACGCCCAGGACGGAAGCCTCGGAGCTCTGCTGCAAGCCGGCGGGATTGACGCCAATTCCCTTTTGCGCGTCGCCCACCATGCGATACATTGCCCCCACGCCTGAACCGAAGCCGACCAGGAAAATGACGGAAGCCAGAGCGGGTGAAAAACGCATCTGGCGCAGCCAGGCCACCGGGTCGAAGAACAGATTCCGCCACCAGCCTCCCTGCTTTGCCGTTTCCAGCCGCTCGTGCAATTGCATCCGGGCGGAGGCCAACAGGTTCGGAGTCACCTCCAACTGCGGCAGAGCGTCAAGCTGCTGGTGCATGTTCTGCAGTTCATCGAGCTCGCGTGCGCACGCCACGCAGCGACGAAGGTGCTGCTCCAGCTCGAACCGCTCGTCGTCCGCCAGTTCGTGGTAGAGGTAAAGCGGTACGTTCTGTTGCACCCACTGGCAATTCATAGCCTTCCCTCTTCTTCCGCCAATCCGGCCCCGCTCGATGTCCCTCGCGGGTCTGGGCTCTAGCGCGCGTCCGCCAAGGCGGCGCGCAGCTTCCGGGTCGCCCGAAACAACGTGTTCTTGGCCGTTTCCTCTGTCGTGTTCAGGGCCTCGCCGATGGTGCGCAGCCGCAGGCCCTGGTAATGCTTCATCTCGAAGACCAACCGCTCGCGGGGAGTCAGCTTCTCGAGGGCCGCGGCGATGCGGGTTCCCAGTTCGCGGCGCAACAGGTCGCGCTCCGGACTGGCCCCGCTGCGTTCATCGGCCACCTGCTCCAGCAGGTTGATCTGTTGCCCCTTCTGGTCCAGAACCACCGGCGGATCTTCCTTGCGCACCTCTTTGCGGCGCAGATGATCCAGGCACAGATTGCTCACAATGCGGTAAATCCAGGTGTAAAAGGAGCATTCGAAGCGGAATCCACCGAGGTAGCGGTACGCCTTCAGGAACGCCTCCTGGTAGATATCCCGAGCTTCCTGCTCGGAGCCGGTAAGACGGAGAGCCAACCTGAGCACCGCCTGGTCGTAGAGGCGAACCAATTCCTCAAAGGCGGCGCGGTTGCCGCGCTGCGCCTCGCGAATCAACTCGGCATCATTGACCCGGCCAGGGGTGTGCTCGACCATGGCTTCTCTGGCGGCAAACGCTCCGGAGTTTGCGCTGGCAGTTCCGGGAGATGCCACCCCAGGGGAGTTCTTTCCCGCGGCGTTGGGGGTGCTGTCGGAAACCAAAGCCGCGGCTTTTCCGGCTTCGGCTGCCATCTCGGCTGAAACTCCAGGATTCGGCCTATCAGAAGGGACGGAAGAAGCGTCCGCCGGTGTAGCCGGTCCGCCCTTAACCCCTCCCCACGGGAAAGACGTCATCATACCCTCGGCCGCCATCTACTCGCCACCTGGATCACACATCGAGCAACTACCTGGGTTGGACGAGGAAAGCGGGCTTTTGTTAGCAACCTATTGTAAACACTTGCCCGACGCCAATGGCTCGGTCAGCCGGGGTCTCTTTTGCGCTTGGCCGTGTACTGATTCGTCCCCACTCCGCCGGTTCTGCGCTGCCATTTCTTATACTTAGCACAATTCTGAGCTGTGGGTGCTCACTTTCTGGTGCACACCGAACGGCAGAAACCAGGCCACGAAGCGGCTACACCACAGGCCAACCCGACGAAAGACGGCGCATCTGTAAGTTGGTGGTTATCCACAGTTGATTGCGGTTCAATCTCACCCGGTAAAGGCAGCTCTGCTTGTGGTGTGGGAACCCATGAAGGAGGCGGTTGATGAAGAGCTTTTTATTCGGCCTTGGTTTGGGACTCGGCTTGGGCATCCTCTTCGCTCCCATGAGCGGCGAAGACACCCGTCAGAACCTCAGTGATCGCGCCAACGACCTGAAGAACACGGCGCGGGAGAGCTACGAACAGGGTCGGGAACACGTTCGCGATACCTACGCGCAGGGCCGCGAGCGGGTGCAGCGCGGGGTGGAAGCACTTCGCGGCGTGGGCCGGGCTGTTAGCGAAGCCCGCAATCACGTAAGCGAACCCACCGGCACAAACATCTAGAGCCTGTTATTGACTTATAGGACGGACAGCGTTGCGAGCGAAAATTGGGCCAGACGAGACGGAGTCCGAAGGCCATGGTGATTCCATGTTCGAGGACGACAACGAAGTCTGGGCCGATTTGCGCCGCAACCCTGCGGGACGGGGCGGATTTTCCCGATCGCAGTGTCGCTCGTCGCTAAAAATACTTCAGTATTTGCCGCTCCTCGCTCCTCGCGCTCGGAAAAATCCGCTCCTGTCGCTGCCGCCCTATAAGTCAATAACAGGCTCTAACCCCCAGCTCAGCCTTCACCCTGAATATTCCCAACAGGAACCTTGCTCCCGGCGGCAGAGCAGCTCGCAGATGCGACGCTCAGCCCCCGGGTCCCCGGCGAATGCCGTTTCGCAGTCGCCGGGGAAAGTCGCTGGCTCACGTTTTACGCCTGCCGGGTGGGAGCCGCGTGGTTGACAGTGCCAGAGCAGCGTCGGTATTCTTACCCCAGGGTGCCTTCCAGCACGAGGCCGACCTGGCGGGCCGGCGAAGCCATGTTTGCGGTTCTGGCTTCTCCCTCCTCTCCCCGATTCTTGAACTAGGACCGCAATTCTGATATCTCGTTTGTTTTGCGGGGTTCCGCCAAACGCCGATGTTGCGTTTGCGGGCCCGGGTTTGGGACATGCTGATCCGCGTACAAGACCTGGAAGTCCGACGGCAGGACTTCCATGAGCAGTTATCGCCGGGGGCCATAGATTTTGGGCCGGAGTTGCGTCAGCTTGGGATCATGAAAGTGGACGGCCGGGCCGAGCTGGTGCGGGAGCATCGCGGCGCACGCGAATACGTCTCAGACATTCGCCTGGTGGGCGAACTGGCAGGCCGGTTCGAGTCGAACTGCGCGCGCTGCCTGGAGCCGGTCGGGCAGGAGGTAAGCCGCTCCTTTGACTTGCTTTACCGCCCCTTGGGGGTGGACCGGCGCAAAGAAGAAGTTTCCATCTCTCAGGCCGAAACCGAGATCGGCTATTACGAAGGCGCCGGCCTGGAACTGGAAGATGTGCTCCGGGAGCAGGTATTGCTGGCGGTGCCGCTCAAGGCGGTTTGCCGGGCGGAGTGCAAGGGATTTTGCCCGCACTGCGGGCAAAACCTGAACGAAGGCAGTTGCAGTTGCCACGAGAAGCAGGAAGACCCGCGCTGGCATGCCCTGCGCGACCTGAAACACCGTTTTCAGTAGTTCTTTTTCGGTCCCGCGCGCCTCTGTAGGCGCGCCGGGGCGAGTTTACGCCTCAGGCAGCGGAAATGCCGGGGGCATGTTTTTTCGCAGTCGATTCGGCTGCTCAAATTTTACCGGTCTACGCCAGCAGCTCTGTACCTGTTGGGCGTGCAAGAATCCGGCACGAGAGGTTTTTGAACAATGGCAAACCCCAAACGGCGACACTCAAGACGGCGCACCTCCACCCGCCGTTCCCACGACCATTTACAGGGACATGCGCTCTCCGAATGCCCCAATTGTCATGAGCACAAAATGCCGCATCGCGCCTGCCCCAAATGCGGGTACTATAAGGGTCGCGAAGTTTTGGAAGTCGAAAAGGCAAGCTGACACATAAGACGGGGTCCCCAGCAAACGCCGCCCGACGAGCACTTTGTATAAGCTTCGCGGCTTGGGTTGGCTTCGAGTCAGTATCAGAAGAGACCACGCGCGTTTGATGGGGTGGAGCGGATGGATTCCCAGCGGACCACAATCGCCGTTGATGCCATGGGTTCAGACCGGGCCCCGAAGCCGGAGATCGAGGGTGCGATCCTGGCTGCCCGCCATTACGGTGTCCGCGTGCTGCTGGTCGGCAAGGAAGAGCTGATCCGCCCCGTGTTGGCGGAGTATCCGGCCGCCGAAGAGTTCCCCATCGAGGTAGTGCACGCCAGCGAAGTTATCGGCATGCAGGAAAAAGCGGCGCACGCGGTCAAGCAGAAGCGCGATTCCTCCATGCGCGTCGGCTTGCGACTGGTCAGGGAAGGCACGGCCGCCGGGTTCGTATCGGCGGGCAATACCGGCGCGGCCATGGTTACGGCCAAACTGGTGCTCGGCGTCCTGCCCGGCGTGGACCGTCCGGGTTTGGCCGCCGTATTCCCCACCGCCGCTGGAACCGCCTCCATCATGCTCGACGTCGGCGCCAACGTCGACACCAAGCCGCACAACCTGCAGCAGTTCGCCATCATGGGCGAGGTCTATTTCCGCAATATCTTCGCCGGACGTTTCCCCAGCGCCGACAAGCCTCGGGTCGGGCTGCTTTCCATCGGCGAAGAAGAGAGCAAGGGCAACGAGCTGACGCGCGAGGTCTTCAAGCTCCTCAAGGCCCTGCCGATGAATTTTGTCGGCAACGTCGAAGGCCGCGACCTTTATAACGGCAACGTGGACGTGATCGTCTGCGACGGCTTTGTCGGCAACGTGGCCCTGAAAATCTCCGAGGGACTGGTCGACACCGTGCGCGCCATGCTGAAGGAGTCGCTGCAGGCGACCATCACGCGCCAGGTCGGCTACATGCTGGCGCGCCGGGCCTTCCAGGATTTCAAGAAGCGGCTGGACTACTCCGAGTACGGTGGCGCCCCTCTGCTGGGCATCAAGGGAGTGGCCATCGTCAGCCATGGCTCCTCCAACGGGGTGGCGATCAAGAACGCCATCCGGGTGGCCGCCGAATTTGCCACGGCCAAGCTGAACAGCAAGATAGAAGAGCAGCTCGCCAACGCTTCACTGACCCTCTCCATTCACGCCTCCGCCCGCGAAGCCCAGCCGTCCGTCTGAGCCGGAGCCGCCCAAATCAGGCTTCCGCGACCCGCCGGGCCAATTCGACCGCCTTGATATGTAGCCAGAAAACTAATCCCGCACGGGGGCTTTCGCTCACGTCCGCTGGCGCCTCAATGTAAACTACGGTTGTGAGAGTTGCGATCGATATCCGTCAGATGACCGACTATGGCGTGGCCACCTACACGCGCAATATCGTCCGTCAACTGGGCAGGATCGATCGCGCCAACGATTACTTCCTGATCGGGGCAGTCGAGCGTTTGCAGGATGTGGGCGAGCTGCCGCCCAACTTTCACTGTGTACCCTTTGAGCCGGGCGACGGAATTACGGGCGGCTACTTTGAATTTCGCCGCACCGTTCGCAGCTTCAACTGCGACCTGGTTCACTTTCCGCAGATGTTCTGGCGCCCGCGGCTGGCGGGGTGCCCGTATATCGTGACCGTCCACGACCTGCTCGATTACCTGTACCGCAACAATTCGCATTCCAGCCTGGCGCGCAGCGTGCGCTTTCACCTTACGCGGCGGGTGTTGCTGGGAGCGGCGCGCATCTTTGCCGTGTCGAACTTCACCAAGCACGATTTGACCCGGCTCTTCGATGTCCCAGCCGCCAAGGTCGAGGTCATCTACAATGCGCCCGATGAACGCTTCCTGCTCGGCCACGCCACCCAGGCCGACCGCGACATGATCGCCGAGCGCTACCAGGTGAATTATCCCTTCCTGCTCTATGCCGGACGAATCAGCCCGCACAAGAACATCGTGCGTATTATCGAGGCTTTTTCGGCGCTGAAGTCGGAGCTCGCCAAGGGCGAGCTGTTTCCCGATCTCAAGCTGGTAATCATCGGCGACCAGCTTTCCAAGCATCCCGATCTGCGTCGGGCAGTCATCAGGAGCGCCGTGCAGTTCGACGTGCGCTTCCTGGGCTTCGTTCCCATCGAGGTGCTTCGTATCTTCTATGACCTGGCCAAGGTCTTCATCTTCCCCTCTCTGTACGAAGGCTTCGGGCTGCCGCCCCTGGAAGCCATGGCGCACGACACGCCCGTCGTGGCCTCCAACGTTACCGCCGTGCCGGAGGTGCTAGGCAATGCCGCCGTGCTGGTGAATCCGGAGAATGTCTTCGAGATCAGCCGCGC
This sequence comes from uncultured Acidobacteriota bacterium, assembly GCA_963791145.1. Lineage (GTDB taxonomy): Bacteria > Acidobacteriota > Terriglobia > Terriglobales > Acidobacteriaceae > CAWBRT01. Next base: position 471,908 of record CAWBRT010000003.1, read on the forward strand.
GCTCTACCGCGTGCTGCTCGATCGGCCGCTGCGCGAGCGCATGAAAACGGCGGGGCGGGAGCGCATCCGCCGCTACTCCTGGCAGAACTCCGTAGCCCGCATCCTGCAAGCTTACAGCGCCGTGGCCGGCGTCTCCGCGGCTGCGGCTTCGGATTGAGAATCTCTATCGAAAACGGTTTAGACCGGATTCGCGGAAGGTATGCCCCGTGCGGTAGCCGGGCGGTCAGCCCGGCGTTGATAGCGAAGGGTACATCCACTTTGAATCCGCCCTAGCCTTCCGTCTTCCCTTCCTTCACCTTGCCGTCGACTTCGGGCTTGCCGGTGGGCAGGCTGGTGTTGGAGACCTTCCCGATGCCGGCCACGTTCTTGTTTTTCGGCTCGGTAGGATTCGGCAGGTATAGCGTCTTGCAGTTCGCGCAGCGGTAAACTTCGGCCCTCTTGCCCCAGGCCCGCTCGATGTCACCGCAGGCGTGCTCGACGGTATCTACTGCGTAGAACCACCGTTTAAGGTGCCCGCCGCAGATCTTTCCTTTGTCGTCCTTCTGGTTGCAGGAGCGCTGCAAAGGTAGCTTGGTTTTCACCTTGTGGTTGGGCAACTGCTGAGGTTCGGGAGGGTTGGGGCTTGCCGATTGCGGTTGCATCACGTCTGTGGCCACGCACTTCCTCGGTTGGGAGATTTGAGATATGGCTATTTTAGAGCATTCCACGACGTAGGTGGCCACATTTGCGAAACGGAGGCGGAAGCCACAGGCGAGCTAATGCGGGCTGTTCCCCAGCGAACTTACCACTTCCCTTCCCCAGAAACGGCGAAGGATAGGGCACCACCCGCACCTCGAGATCCCCGTGCGTCAGTTCAATCTGAAATCGAAAATCTTCAATCTGAAATGGTTCAGTATTCCACCTTTACCATGCAAAGGCCCGACGCGGGTGCCGTAGGACCGGCGGCTGAGCGGTCCCTGGCCTTCAGAATGCGCGTAACGTCTTCCGGCTTCAGCGTGCCTTTGCCGGCCAACATGAACGTCCCAACCAGGTTGCGCACCATGTGGTGGAGAAAGCCGTTGCCACGTACCCGGTACACCAGCTCGTGTTCTCGCGCCGATCCCTCCGCGCTCGCGTTCGGCTTGCCTTGGCGCAAATCGAGCTGCGATTCCATGATCGTTCGCACGTTTCCGCGGCGCCGGAGTGCGGGAGTCTCCTCTTCTCCGGCGGGGCCGGTAAATGTCGTCGTCGCATTCGCTGCGGTGGATTCTTCCCGGGCGAGTCGCTCTGCGCGGTCGGGATCGGCGGCGGCGAAGGAAGTGAAATCGTGCTGCCCGACGACCAGCGCTGCAGCTTCGGCCATAGCTCTCTCATCCAGCGGGTAGGGGTAATGCCAGACGTAGCGAAAGAGAAACGGCGGACAGACCTCGCCCCGGTAGATTCGGTATTCGTAGGTCTTCGTCTTCGCCAAGTGCCGGGCATGAAACTCCGGCGCCGCCTCCTCTACGCTCAGAATCCGTATGGAGGGCGGCAGACGGTCATTGAGAACAACCTTGAGATTCTCCAGCGGAATCCGTGACTCTGTCCGGAAGCTTGCCACCTGGGCCAGCGCATGCACGCCGGCATCGGTGCGCCCAGACCCCTGCGGCAGCACTCGCTCGCCCGTAAGCCCCTCGATTACCTCAGCGAGCACCCCCTGGATGGTGGGAACGCCCGGCTGGATCTGCCATCCGTAATAGCCGTAGCCGTCATAGCTGAGGGTAAGCTTCAAATTGCGAGGCAAATCCGCTTCCTCGGTGTTCAACTAAATAAGCTCGCACAACGGCTCAGGACCCCGGTTGTGCCTATGCGCCGGAGTGAATCCTGGCCATCTGGCGTCGCACTGTTTATAACGCAGGCTGCGGCACAACCCAAGCCCGTAGTCCTTAGAGCCTGTTATTGACTTATAGGGCGGCAGCGACGGGAGCGGATTTTTCCGAGCGCGAGGAGCGAGGAGCGGCAAATACTGAAGTATTTTAGCGACGAGCGACACTGCGATCGGGAAAATCCGCCCCGTCCCGCAGGGTTGCGGCGCAAATCGGCCCAGACTTCGTTGTCGTCCTCGAACATGGAATCACCATGCCCCTCGGACTCCGCCTCGTCTGGCCCAATTTTCGCTCGCAACGCTGTCCGTCCTATACGTTAATAACAGGCTCTAGCCCCCGGCAAACGCACTTTGCGTCTGCCGGGGTGTTTCACAGTCTGATCGACAAGCTGCCCATGAATAGTTTCTAATCAAGTAAGTTGATACTTACATATCCGGAGAAAGCGAATGTTACGCTCCGCACGCCCGTTAGCCCCGGCGGCAACTCTGATCGCGCTAGCATTTCTGCCTGTCTTCTTTACGTCTGTACTGGCGGCCCAGCAGCAGGCGCCGCCCCCGGCCGTTGCCGGGCAGGCCTCCGCTCCGGCGGCTGGCAATGCGCTTCCCAGCGCCCCGACTAACCAAGTGGTGCTGCAGAATTACGCCAAGCCTAAGCCGATACTAAGCGTCATAGGACCCTACACCCGGCGCGAGGTCCCGCCGGTGAATGTGAAGAACTCGCTCCGCCTCGACAGCCTGATGCAAAACGGCGTCATCATGCTTTCCATGGGTGACGCCATCGCCATTGCCTTGCAGGACAATCTCGACGTTGATATAGCCCGCTATAACCTGCCGATCGCCGATACGGATATTCTGCGCACCAAAGGTGGCGGGCAGCCGCTGGGCGTGAACACCGGCGTGGTCTCAGGAACTCCGGGAGGAACCGGAACCGGCGTGACCGGCGGCGCTCTGACCTCCACCAGTACCGGCGCCGGCGGCACCACGGCCGGCACGGGCGGGGCCGGCGCAGGCACCTCCGGTCTCGTTTTGTCCTCTCTCGGCGCGGGACCTGCTCCGCCGCAATTCGATCCGTCGGTGACCAGCACCTTGCAGATAGAACGGGCCTATATACCGCAGAGCGCCTCGACGACCGGGCAGTTGAACCTGGACCAGAACACCAGTACCGCCAACTTCGCCTATAACCAGGGGTTCTGCGACCGGTACCAATCTGGGCGTGGCGTTCAACAATTCGCGGACTACCACCAATAGCACCTTTGCCTTTTATAACCCGCTTCTCAACTCCAGTTTTCGCCTCACCCTCACGCAGCACCTGCTGCAGGGACGCAGTTGGGACGTCAACAAGCGCTTCATCACCATCTCCAAGAACAACCGCAAAATTACCGACGAGTCCTTCCGCGCGCAGATCATCTCCACGGTAGCGCAGATTCAGAACATCTACTGGGACCTGGTCAGCGCCTATGAGGATCTGCGCGTGAAACGGGAGACGCTGGCTTTCGCCGAGCGCACCCTTTCCGACAACAAGAAGCAGTTGCAGATCGGCACCATGGCTCCCATCGACGTCACTAACGCGGAGTCGCAGGTGGCCACTGCACGCCAGAACGTGATCGTTTCGGAAACCAACCTGCAACTGCAGCAACTGCTGATGACCAATGCCTTGACCCGCAACGCGCGGGCGGCGGACGTGCGCTTTGCCCCAGTGGTGCCGACCGACACCATGGTGATCCCCGCCGTCGAACCGGTTTTGCCCATCGAGGACCTCGTCACGGAAGCCGTACAGAAGAATCCCACGCTGTCACAGGCCCGCTTCGATCTGAAGAACCGCCAGATCAATGCCAAAGCGGCCGCCAACGGTCTGCTGCCTGGCCTGGATTTGATCGGCTTCTACGGGTCGTCTTCGGTGGCAGGCACCTACATCCTCAACGCCGCCAGCCCTCTCTGTGTACCTGGTGGCAAACTCAATGGAACTCCGGCGTGTACGCCTCCGTTTCCGCCGAACACCGGATATGGCACGGCATTCCAAAACGATTTCAATAGCAGCGCCCCGGACAAAGGTGTCGCCTTGCAGTTGACCATCCCGATCCGCAATCGGCAGGCGCAATCCGTTCAGGCGCGCTCCGAACTGGAGACACGACAGGCGCAGGTGCGCTTGCAGCAACTGGAGAATCAGGTTGCCATCCTGGTTCGCAACGCGCAGTTTGCCCTACAGCAGAACAAGGCCCGGGTGGATGCCGCCGTCGAGGCCCTGCGTTTTGCCACTGAGAACCTGCAGGCGGAGCAGAAAAAGTACCAGCTCGGCGCCTCCACTAGCTATTTAGTGTTCCAGCAGGAGACGAATGTCGCCACCGCGGAAGAGAACCTGCTTGCCGCCAGGATCTCCTATGCCAAGTCGCGGGTGAACTTTGACCAGGTTATGTCGCGTACCCTGGAGCACAACGGCATCCTGCTCTCCGATGCCCTAAGCGGCGCCGTGACCCATATTCCGCTAACACCCGACACCACCCGGAACACCAACCTGCCGGCGCCGGTCTCGCCCGAAGTTCCGCCCCTCGGACACTCCGAGCAACCCACTTATGTCCAGCCAAACTATCCCGGACCGGGAGAACAGCTACCGCCTAGCCAGACGCCCGCTCCGGCTCCGCCACAAACTGCTCCGCCTCCGCGGAGGTAGACGTTCGCAGAAACCCGAAGGCGGCCGCCCTGGCCGCCTTTTTGCTTTGCGGAAAGGAGCTTATTGCCCCTAAACAGCATCTCTATTTCTTAGGGCGTTTTTATCAGAGAGCCCTGGCTTTAAATAGGTGGAGAACCTCAGGAGCCTTCATGCCCGAGAACAAGGGAAGCAAAGAGACGGCTGCCTCAACTCCGCCAGGTCCGGCCGTGGAGTTAGCCGGGCCCTGCGACCCGCTTGCGGCGGACCTCTCCCAGGGACGTACGCCAACCCGGGATGAGCGGGAGTGGGTGGAGAAGACTCTGGCTCCGCTGCTCGAAAAGTCTCCGGAAAAACCCATCGGCTCCGCCGGTGGAACCAACCTCGACCAGCACGGTAATGCCCGCTTCACGACCGTCTCCGGCAAGCCTGTGCGGCGGCTTTACACGCCCGCGGACCTTCCCTCCGACTGGAATCCCGACCGTGACCTGGGCTATCCGGGCCAGCCGCCATACACGCGCGGCATTCATCCCACCGGCTACCGCGGCAAGCTCTGGACCATGCGCCAGTTCTCCGGCTTCGCCTCGCCGGAGGAGACCAACCAGCGCTACAAGTACCTGCTGGCTCACGGCGGCGGCGGACTCTCGGTCGCCTTCGACCTGCCGACACTGATGGGCTACGACAGCGATCATCCTTTCAGCGAGGGCGAGGTGGGCAAGTGCGGCGTGGCCATCGATTCGCTGGAGGACATGGAGATCCTCTTCCGCGGCATCGACCTGGAAAAGACTACGGTGTCGATGACCATCAACTCGCCGGCCTCGATCCTGTGGGCCATGTACCTGGTGGTGGCCGAAAAGCAGGGCGCCGACTGGACGCAAGCTCTCCGGGCACAATGCAGAACGACATCCTCAAGGAATACATCGCGCAGAAGGAATACATCTATCCGCCCGCGCCCTCCATGCGGCTGGTGGTGGACACCTTCGAGTTCGGCTCCAAGCTCACTCCCCGCTTCAACACCATCTCCATCAGCGGCTACCACATCCGCGAAGCCGGCTCGACCGCGCTGCAGGAGCTGGCCTTCACGCTCTACGACGGGATCGAGTACGTGGAGTGGGCGCGGCGGCGCGGGCTCGACGTCGATCGAGTTCGGCCCGCGGCTGAGCTTTTTCTTCAACGCCCATAACGATTTCTTCGAAGAGATCGCCAAGTATCGGGCCGCCCGCAAGATCTGGTATCGGGTGATGAAGGAGCGCTTCGGCGCGCGCCAGGCAGCGCACCTGGCTGATGCGCTTCCATGCTCAGACGGCGGGCGTTTCGCTCACCGCGCAGCAGCCGCATATCAATATCGCCCGGGTGGCCATTCAGGCGCTGGCGGCGGTGCTGGGCGGAACGCAGTCGCTGCACACCGATGCCTTCGACGAGGCGCTGGCCTTGCCTACCGCGGAGGCCGCGCGCATCGCCCTGCGCACGCAGCAGATCATCGCCTACGAATCCGGCGTGGCCAACACGGTCGATCCGCTGGGCGGCTCCTATTTCCTGGAGCGGCTGACGCTGGATATGGAGAAGGACGCTTTCGACTACTTCGACAAGCTGGATGCGCATGGGCGGCATGGTGCGCGCCATCGAGAAGGGCTATCCGCAGAAGGAGATCGCCGAAGCCAGCTACCAGTTCCAGCGCGCGGCCGAGGCGCGGGAAAAGATCATCGTCGGCGCGAACGATTTCACCATCGTGGAAGCAGCCGCCGGAGATCCTTTACATCGACGAGTCGGTGGCCGAGCGGCAAGCCGCCAAGTTGCGCCGCTTGCGCCAGCAGCGCAACCACGAGCTGGTTCGTAACTCGCTTGAAAATCTCAAGCGTGCCGCGGCACGCGAGCCCAAGCCGGAAACAGGCGGCCAGGTTTCGCCCGACAATACCATGCCGCACATCATCGCCGCCGTCCGCGCCTATGCGACGGTCGGGGAAATCTGCGATGCCTTGCGCGAGGTGTACGGGACCTACCAGGAGAGCACGTTTGCCTGAATGGCTCGCGAGAGATGTTTCCTCAGGCTAGGGGATATTGCAATTAAGAAGCAGGTTCCAAAATTTAAGAGTTTCAAGGTTTCAAACACCTAAGAAAGCCGGTTGAGCGGTTGCAAGGCCGGCAAGACAGAGCCGAAACTTTGAAACCCTGAAACCTTGAAACCTTTGTATGAGGTTCGACCGAATGCTCACTGATCGCAAAATACGCGTGCTGGTCGCCAAGCCCGGCATGGACGGGCACGACCGCGGAGTCAAGGTCATTGCCCGCGCTCTGCGCGACGCCGGCATGGAGGTCATCTACACCGGCCTGCGGCAGACGCCGGAGATGATCGTCAACGCCTCGCTCCAGGAAGACGTCGACGTGATCGGCCTGTCCATCCTGAGCGGCGCGCACAATGCCATCGTGCCGCGAGTGATGGGGCTGCTACGCGAGAACCAGATGAGCGACGTGCTGGTGCTGATCGGCGGAATCATTCCCGCGCAGGACGTAGAGCCGCTCAAGCAGCAAGGCGTGGCCGCGATGTTTCCGCCAGGAACCCCGATGGAGGACATTGTCCGCTTCATCCGTGAGAACGTCAGCGACCGCACAGTCGCGGCCTGAATCCCGATGCCAGCACCACCGCAGCATCGAACTTAACCCGCTGGCCGTCGTAGCGGCCGCGCAAGGCTTCCAGCACGGCGTGGTGAATGTCCTGACGTTCCGCCGGAATCGCCTGCAGCACGGGCTTCAGCGGAATCGTCACCTCGCGGAAATATGCCCAGAGCTCTTCCGGCGTGCCCGGCCAATTCCAGGGAACTTCCACTACCCTCTCTTCGATATCCTGAAATCCTGCTTCTTGCAACCTCGTGGTGAGCGTGCCTGGCTCCCCGAACTGGAACATGGCTTGGGAAGACACCGGAAGCTTGACCTCGGGCAGCAGCTTGAGAACGACACCGATTGTGGTTTCAAAGTAGGGCTGGCGCCTCGAAGCCCAAGCCAGATGGCTGGTCCGTCCCTCCGGCTTGAGCACGCGATGCACTTCGCGCAAGGCGCGCGGCAGATCGGAGAAGAACATCACGCCGAAGCGGCTGACCACGCGATCAAAGGAGCCGTCCGCGAACGGAAGCTGATGCACGTCCGCCTGCAGGAATTCCACATTGCTGAGCTTGCGATTGCGGGCGCGCTCGCGGGCCACCTGCAAGGGCTGGGCGGAAATATCCGCCCCGACCACCTGCCCGCTGTCCCGCAACAGATCTGCGATGGATATAGCCGGCTCGCCTGAGCCGCAGGCCACGTCCAGGGCGCGTAACCCCGGCGTAATTCGCGCCTCATCCACGATGGCCTTGGTCACCTGCGAGCCGATGGCCGCCGATTGCGCACGGTAACGCTCCCCGGCATTTACCCGGGCAAAAGTGTCCCAACTGGAATCCGTCATAGACGGACAGCATATCAGGACGCATGGTTCAGTTTTGGCTTTCGTTCGTAGTTTCTAGGCCCGGCGCAGGGTGAGCAGGGTAATCTCCGGTTTAGCGCCGAGGCGTGCCGGTATTCCAATCGTGCCGAGGCCGCGGTTCACGTACAGCGAGGAATTCTTCCCCAGCAGTTCGGGACGGCTCTTGCCGTCCAAGGGAAGTTGGAAGTGCCCCGCGATGAAGTTGGTGATAAACCGCGCCGGACTCCAGCGGCGGTCCACGATCTCGATCTGGATCTGCCCGCCGTGGGTATGGCCGGAGAGGATGGCTTCAATTCCCATCGCGGCCGCGCGCGGGAAGACGTTGGGATTGTGCGAGAGCAGAATATTCGGAATGTCGCTCCGCACCAGGTGCGCCGAGTCCACCAGGCCGAGGTGCCTGCCGCCGAAGTGGTCTGACTGGTAGTCCACGCCTATCAGGTTGAAGCTCGCTCCGCGCCAACTGAGCCGCGCGCTTTCCTGGCGCAACAGGTTCATGCCCAGGCGCTGAAAAAGCATCTCCACTTCTTCTTCCACTCCGGCGTAGATTTCGTGGTTTCCGTTGCAACCCCAAACGCCCAGCGGAGCGCGTAGCCGGCTCAGTTCGGCCAGGCACTCGCGCAGCGGATCGCGGCTGTTGGTTACGTAATCTCCGGTCAGCACCGCCAGATCCGCGCCCAGTTGGTTGGCCATGTCGACCGCCCGCCGCACCTCTGATGCAGGCATGAAGTTGCCGATATGGATGTCGCTCATCTGGACGATGCGCAGGCCGCCCAAGGCATGCGGAAGGTTCGCCACCGGGAAGTCTACGCGCTCCACCGTGTAGCGTAGCCGCTCGCTGGCGAATCCGTAGATGCCGGCCGCGAAGGGCATGCATCCGGCCAGCGAGGCCATATAGCGAAACAGCTTGCGGCGCCCGGGGTCGAGTGGCACATTGTTTAGCCCGGCGCTGGTAGCGGCCGATTCACCCGCGGCAGCGGCCGCCAGCACGGGCACACCCGTCCGCGGCAGCCAGCTCCAGATCCACTCCACCACGTGCACGGCCTTCACTGCCAGAAAGGCAAGGGAGGAGAAAACCAGCCAGAGCTGGGCGAATCCCATCGTCCAGGACAAAATTCCCAAGCGAAAATATACGATACGGAAGATCAGCCGGTCGGCAAACGTGAAGATAACGAAGGTCAACGCCGCGATCACCAGGATCCGCCACCAGCGCCGCCACCGGGCTGAAGCCACGTGATCGATAATGCGATTGGCGCGAACCAGCCAAAAGCGTTGCGCCAGGGAAAACAAGATCATCAGGCCAAACAGGATAACGACCTTCGTGGTTTCGGTCAGGTTGTACAATCTTGCGCTTACCCCGTTACTGACAAGATCAGCGACGCCGCTTTTTCATTACCGAAGCTCCTGCCTCACTCCCGCAGGCATCCCGGCCGGGTGAACATGATTCATGGGTAAGAGCGGAAACAAGCACCCAACTGGTAGCTCTGGCTTATAGCATCAGACGTGGGCCGGCGCCGTTTTGACCGATTCAAGTCCGCATACCTGGAGAAATCCCACACTCTGATGAGCGACAAGCCTACTGCTAGTCTACTCTGCCAGTACACGATTTCCAACTGGACAAACGGGTAATGAGGTAGTTTGAATCCCAAACGGGCGACGGCAAACCAGAGCTCTGCGTTTAGTGTCCCGCCCCTGCTTGTCCCGGGCGGGCCGTGGTTCGCTTGAGAGCAAAAACAAGAGGAACGCAAAGAAAACAGACCAGGGCCATGTAGCGGAAATCGTCCACGTAAGACAACAGGCGCGCCTTTTCGGCGACATTGCTTTGCAGCAGGGCGTAGGCCCGACTCAGCGCGTCGGAAAGCGGCGCGAAAGCCCCGCTGTGCTGGTGCAGCAGGGACTGCAGGTTCGCCAGTTGCTGCTGGAAGAGCGAATTTTCCGGGGTAGCGCGGTGGATGAGTTCCGTCTGATGCAATTGCTCGTGGCGGGCCACGATCGTATTTACGATTGAAATCCCGATGCTGCCGCCGGTATTGCGCAGCAGATTGAACAGCCCGCTGGCGTTGCCGATCTCTTCGTTGGCGAGTCTCGCCATGGCTGTCGTCGACAGCGGCACGAAGGCAGTTCCGGTGGCAAAGCCGCTGATGATAATCGCCCAAAGCAACGACCACTGCCCCATCTCCAGGTCCACCCGTCCGAAGCGCAGGCTGCACAGGGCAAAGACAAAAAAGCCGAATCCGATCAACCAGCGGTTATCGATCTTGCTGGTCAGCACGCCAATGATCGGCATGGCCAGAATCGCCCCGATGCCCCTGGGACTAACCGCCCAGCCGGCGGCCAGTGACGTGTATCCCAGCAGCTCCTGGTAGAAGAGCGGAAGCAGCGTGATCGTGCCGTAAAGCACGGCCCCGAGAATGCCGATCAGCAGACATCCCAGCGCAAAATTGCGATAGCGAAAGACCCGCAGGTTCACCAGCGGCTGTTTGTGTTGGAATTCCCGCACGATGAATCCAACCAGTGCAATCACCAGAATCAGTGTTGCCCAGCGAATCCAGGTAGCGCCTAACCAGTCGTCTTCCTGGCCCTTGTCGAGAATGATCTGCAGCGCGCCCAGCCACACCGCCAGCAATCCGAAGCCGATGCCGTCGAACCTCCCCGGCCGCGCATTAGCGATGTACGGCGGGTCCTGCACCAGGCGCGAGATCAGCAAGACCGCCAGAATCCCTATCGGAATATTGATATAGAATGCCCAGCGCCAGGAATAGGTGTAGGTAAGATAGCCCCCCAGGGTGGGGCCAAGCACCGGGGCCACCACCACCCCCAGCGCGAAGACAGCCATCGCCAAGCCACGCTTTTCCGGGGGAAAGCTTTCCAGCAGGATTGCCTGTGAGAGCGGCTGCAGTGCTCCGCCGCCTGCACCCTGCACGGTCCGCGCCAGCAGGAGCATGCCCAGACTGGTCGCCGAGCCGCAGGCAAAGGACGCGACCGTGAAGATCATGATGCACGCAAGCAGGAACCGCTTGCGGCCGAAGCGCAGCGAGAACCAGCTGCTCGCCGGCAGGACGATGGCATTGGAAACCAGATAGCTGGTAAGAACCCAGGTGGCCTCACTGTTGGTGGCGGAAACGCTTCCGGCGATGTAGGGCAGAGCTACAGCGGCAATGGAGGTGTCCAGCACCTCCATGAACGTGGCCAGCATGACCGCGCCGGCGATAAACCATGGATTGACGTCCCCGGCCGGGGCACTGCCGACAAGACGGCTGGGGCTGCCCATGAAAAGCCTCCCGGAGTCAGATCGAGGCCGGCAATCACCGGCGAACTTCGGACGCTAAATGGGTGGAACGTTAGCGAGCGTTAAGTAAGGAGATGAAAGAGTAAATCGCCCGGTTGTAGCGAGTCAGAAGAGGTAGCGCCGCCGTCCTCGGCGGCGGCCACGATAGTTGTAACGAGCGAAGCAAAGACGGCGAGCAAAAACGAAGAATGGAGGGTGTCATCCTGAGGCCGCGCGCCGGTTGCGCGGCCGAAGGATCCGCTGTTCTTCGTCTCAGAACAACAGCAGATCCTCCGTTTCACTACCCTGGTTGCGCTCAAGATTCCCGAGAACAAAGCAGGGTCGACGGACGTGACCTGTCGTTCTACTTGTTACCGCTGGCCTTGGCGGGCTCCGAGGTGGTCGGCTTCCACTCTTCCAGGAAGCCCATCTTCTCGCGCAGCTTCTCGCCCACGGTTTCGATCAACTGCGTGCGCTGCCGCTCGCGCTCGCCGGTGAACCACGGACGGCCGTTCTTGTTCTCGTCGATCCAGCGCTTGGCGAACTCGCCGTTCTGGATTTCCTTCAGCAGCTTCCGCATCTCCTTCTTGGTTTCGTCGGTGATGATCCGCCGCCCGGCGTAGTAATCGCCGTATTCCGCCGTGTCGCTGACGGAGTAGCGCATGAAGTTCAAGCCGCCGCGGTACATGAGATCGACGATTAACTTGAGCTCGTGCAGGCACTCGAAATACGCCGATTCCGGCTGGTATCCAGCCTCGACCAGGATCTCGAAGCCGGCCGTCACCAGGGCGGCGATGCCGCCGCAGAGCACCGTCTGCTCGCCGAACAGGTCGGTTTCGGTCTCTTCCTTAAAAGTTGTAGTCAGGGCTCCGGCGCGCGTTCCGCCCAGTGCCTTGGCGTAGGAGAGTGCGAACTGAAAGGCCTTGCCGCTGGCGTCCTGCTCGACCGCCACCAGAACCGGCGTGCCGCCGCCTTCCTCATAGACCTCGCGCACGCGGTGGCCGGGAGCCTTGGGAGCCACCATGCTGACGTCGATGTCTTTGGGCGGATGGATGGTGCCATAGCGAATATTGAATCCATGGGCGAACATCAGCGTCTTGCCCGGCCGCAGGTTGGCCCGGATCGATTCCTCGTAAATGCGCGCCTGGTCGGTATCCGGCGCCAGAATCATGATGGCGTCCGCCCATGAGGCAACCTTGGCGACCGAGTCTACGGTTACCCCGTCAGCCTTGACGCGCTCGCGCGAACGGCTGGTTTCGTGGAGCCCCACCTGCACCGCAACACCGCTGTCACGCAGATTCAGTGCGTGCGCCCGGCCCTGCGAGCCATAGCCGACCACTGCGATCTTGGCCGCTCTCACCAACGAAATGTCGGCATCGTCGTCGTAAAAAATCTGTGCCATTGAACCGTTTCCTTTCGCTTGATCCAGCCACATCAAAGGCGGCAATGGATCGATGGGATCTTCTGTGATGTTGGCCAGCCACAACCGCATCCCCAGCGGCAGGGGATCGTCTTCCTCGTGACGCCCGGAAGACGAAATCTCCTCGCACCATCTCTGGCCGCTTTGGGGTCGCCGGCAGACGCACCACTGCGGCACCGGGGTACCCTCGGGTATTCATATAACTCTATTTGACCGTGGATGCGGTTTCAAGTTCCCGTCCCGGCTGCCACCCCGGCCCTGTCGCGCCCGTCTCTATGGAAGACCCTGGCTGACCATCATCGTCCGGGGTGCGTTATAGCTCCCCGCGAGGCCGAGGAGACCACGGCTGCATACTTGGCATAGACACCCGAGCGATAGCGCGCCGGCCGCGGCTTCCAGGCGTCCAGCCGGCGTTGCAGCTCCGATTGCGCAATTTCAAGCTCGAGTTTCCGCGCCGAGACATCAATCAGTACCGGATCGCCCTCCTCGACCACCGCAATCGGCCCGCCAACGGCGGCCTCCGGCGCGACGTGTGCCACCATGAAGCCGTAGGTGGCACCGGAGAAGCGTCCGTCGGTAATCAGCGCCACCTCTTTGGTAAGTGGAGTTCCCGCAATCGCTCCGGTAACGGCCAGCATCTCGCGCATCCCCGGACCGCCTCTCGGCCCTTCGTTGCGAATCACCAGCACGTCTCCGGGCTTGATCTTTCCGCCCTGGACGGCGGCAAAGGCCTGCTCCTCTGATTCGAAGACTCGCGCTGGACCGCGATGCGTGAGCCGTTCATGGCCCACCAGCTTGACGATACAGCCCTCCGGAGCCAAGTTGCCCTTCAGAACGGCCAACCCGCCGGAGGTCTTGATCGGCTTGCTGGCTGGGCGGATCACATCCTGACCAGGCGTTTCCTTCGCCTTCTCAGCTTCCTCGCCGATTGTCGATCCGCTAGCCGTCATACAGGCACGGTTCAGCACTCCCATCTCCGCCAGCCGCTTAGCCAGTAGACGCGAACCACCGGCAGCGAAGTAGTCGGCTGCCATGTAGCGGCCGCCGGGCTTCAGGTCGCAAATCAGCGGAATCTTGGCGAAGATGCGGTCCAGGTCTTCCAGCGTGAAAGGAACTCCGACCTCGCTGGCCAGCGCCAGCAGGTGCAGCACTGCATTGCTGGATCCTCCGGAGGCGGAGACACTGGCGGCGGCATTCTTGAAAGCCTCGAGCGTGAGAATATGCGACGGACGAATGTCCTGCCGGAGCAGGTTCATGACCTGCACGCCTGCATCATATGCCGCCTGCCGTTTGAGGCTGGCCATGGCCGGCACGCTGTTGCTGCCGAGTGGCGAAATCCCCAGGAACTCGCACGCTGTTGCCATCGTGTTGGCCGTAAACTGCCCGCCGCAGGCGCCCGGACCGGGGCAGGCGTGGTCTTCCATGTCCTTCAAGTCGGCATCGCTCATCATGCCCTTGGCGTGGGCGCCGACGGCCTCGAAGACATCCTGAATGGAGACCGAGTGCCCGTGGAACTGCCCGGGCGCAATCGATCCTCCGTAGAGCATCAGCGCGGGAACATCGAGCCGGGCCAGCGCCATGACCGTGCCGGGAATGGTCTTGTCGCAACTGGAGAGCGCCACCACGGCGTCGAACATGTGCCCGCCGGCCACTAACTCGATGGAATCGGCGATCACCTCGCGGCTGATGAGCGAAGCCTTCATGCCTTCGGTTCCCATGGTGATGCCGTCGTTTACGGCGATGGTGTTGAACTCCATGGGCGTGCCGCCGGCGGCGCGAACCCCTTCCTTGATCTTGGCAGAGAGCTCCCGCAGGTGGAAGTTGCACGGCCCGATCTCGGTCCAGGTGTTGGCGATGGCCACTAACGGCTTGCGCAGATCATCGTCGCCAAAGCCCACCGCCTTGAACATGGCGCGGGCAGGAGCGCGATGCGCGCCCTCGGTCAGGCTGCGGCTGCGATGCTTCAGGTCTTTCTTTTCCATACCTTGCCTCGTTGGATCGTTGCGATACTCATATGCCGGCACTACGTGGGTGTGAAGATATTAACAGCTGCAGCGCCGTCGACGTGAGCGGCCCCTCATCCCGCAGCTCCGCTGCGAATCTCCCTTTGAAAAATAGACCCACTTTCCGGCGGTAAAGGACTTATTTTGCCTTCCAGCTCTCCCGGGGCTTGACATTACCCTGCGTGTACCTCTAATATATTTTCGCTGGACGGATAATTTTGCTAATGCACGCTTATCGATTTAGCTTCGGATACGCTTACCGCTACTACTTTAGAGTGGCGGCCGACCGAAGCTCGCGTGCGCTGGGGTAAAAGGAAAGTAAGAACCCGCTAGCAAACAAAAGCTTCTGAAAGCCGCGATTCTAAATCGCGGCTTTTTTGTTTTTGCACGCAATGATCAAGAAAAAGAAATACGGAGGCAAGCGGATGACCGCAACTCTTCGACAACGGCGCGCTGAAATCGACCAAATCGACGAAAAGCTTCTGGAGCTCCTCAACCGCCGCGCACGCGTCGCCGAGGAAATCGGCCAACTCAAGCGGGTGCACAAAATGCCGGTGGTCGACGGCAACCGCGAAGCTCAGGTTCTGCAGCGTCTGCGCCACCAGAACCAGGGCCCGCTGGATACTCGCGGGGTGTCCACCATCTTCCGCCGCATCATCCGCGAGTCTCGCCGTCTGCAGGAGCCCCGCCTGTGAACCGCTCCTCTCAATCCCTGCCTTCGCCACTGCCGGCGCAAGAGCCGCTTCTCTCCGAGACTCCGCGAGCCGCCTTCCAGGGCCGGCGCGGAGCTTTCAGCGAAACCGCCGTTCGCCGGCTGTTTCCGGACGGCGTTGTTCCCGTCGAGTGCAGGGAGTTCGAGAACCTGTTCAGCGCCATCCGCGAGGGTCGTGCCGAGTACATCGTTGCGCCGCTCGAAAACACGTTGGCCGGTGCCGTCTACCAGTGCTACGACCTGCTGTACGAATCCGGCCTGAGCATCATCGATGAAATCGTACTGCCGATCTCGCATTGTCTGATCGCCGTTCCGGGAGCGACTCTCGAAGATATTCGCGAAGTTGAATCGCACCCGGTGGCGCTGGCGCAATGCGAGCGCTTCTTCGCCCGGCATCCGGGTATCCAGCGCAAGGTGGCCGACGATACCGCCGGAAGCGTGCAGGCGATCGTCAACGCCGGAGACCGCGCCCGCGCCGCCATCGCCGGCAGCGAGGCTACCGTTCTCTACGGCGGGACCATCCTGCAGGAGCACATCGAAGACTTCGCCAATAATTTCACGCGTTTCGTTCTGCTGTCTCCACGGGCAGGCGGCAAGGACAACACCACCACGACAATTGCGCTGACGATTCCCAATCAGCCCGGGTCGCTTTATCACGCGCTGGCTCCTTTTGCCGAGGCGCGCATCGACCTGCTCAGCCTGCTCAGCCGTCCCATCAAGGGTAAACCGTGGCAGTACCGGTTTTTCCTCGACGTGGCAGCCTCGAAACAACACCTGGAAGAACATGTCGCCGGGCCTTTGCGGGCGATGGATGCGGAAATACGGTACCTCGGGTCGTGCAACAGCCGCCGGGACCAGCACAAATAGGAGCAAGTCATCATGTTGATCAGTATGCGTAAAACGGCAACCAGCGAGGACATTGTGCGGGTCGTGGGTGCGCTTGAGGACCGGGGCATTCCGGCGCAGGTAGTGCACGAAGCAAACCGGGTGGTCGTGGTTCTCCATAAGCGGCGCCCCGAGGACATCAGCAGCCTGCGTCTGCTGCCGGCGGTCGATTCGGTCATAGAGGTCAATCATCGCTTCCAACTGGCTTCCATCCAGTCGCGCCGCGAGCGCACTGTCGTCAGGATCGGCGATGTCGAAATCGGCGGCGAAACAGCGACGGTCATCGCCGGGCCGTGCTCGGTCGAGTCGCGCGAGCAAGTACTGGCTGCGGCGCGCGGTGTGCGCGACGCCGGCGCCAACCTGTTGCGCGGAGGCGCATACAAGCCTCGTACTTCTCCTTACGAATTCCAGGGCTTAGGCCTGAAGGGCCTGCAATTGCTGGCCGAAGCGCGCCAGGCCACCGGCTTGCCGATCGTGACCGAGGTGATCGGCACCGACGATGTCGATCTCGTATCCGAGTACGCCGACGTATTGCAGGTGGGCGCCCGCAACATGCAGAACTATCCCTTGCTGCGGCGGCTGGCGAAGGTCGATAAACCCGTATTGCTGAAGCGCAATCCGGCGGCCACCGTCGAGGAGTGGTTGCTGGCGGCTGAGTATCTGCTGGTAGGCGGAAACCCCAACGTGATCCTGTGCGAGCGCGGCATCAAGGGCGCGGGCCTGGAGACGCGCAACACCTTCGACATCAGCGCCGTGGTGCTGGCCAGGCAGTTGACACACTTGCCCGTGATAGCCGATCCTTCGCATGCGGCCGGCCGGCGCGACCTGGTACCGGCGCTGTCTCGCGCCGCCTTGGCCGCCGGGGCCGATGGCCTGCTGCTGGAAGTGCATCCCAACCCGCAAGCTGCCCTCTCCGACGGCGCGCAGTCGCTCACCATTCCCGAGTTCGAGCGGTTGATGCTGGGGCTCGCCGAGCCGGTGCGCCGGGTGCAGCGGCCGATGGTGCGCATTGCTCGCCCTGCGGCCGAGATGGTGGTTCCCAGACGGGCGGCGCAGGTGCGAATTGCCGGAGGCCCCGGCCGGCGCGAGATATGGCATGCCAATCCGTAAGATCACGATTGCCGGCTGCGGGCTGATCGGCGGCTCGCTCGGCGCGGGCTTGCGCACTGCAGGTTTTGCCGGCAAGATTACCGGCGTCGACCGGCCCGAGGTTCTGGACAAGGCATTGCGCCTGGGCGCAATCGATGTGGCGGAGCCGGCGCTGGAGAACGCCGTTCACTACGCCGATCTGGTAGTGCTGGCGACTCCCATCTCTTCGATCCTGGCGCTTCTTCCGGTCGTCGCACGCCATTCCCCTGCGAACGCACTCATCACTGATACCGGCAGCACCAAAGCCGAAATCGTGGCCGCTGCCAAGGCGCTGTTCGGAGCTTCCGCAGCGCAGCGATTCCTGGCGGGACACCCGATTGCCGGCAAAGAGCGCTCCGGCATTGAACAAGCCGATCCCTATCTGTTCCGCGGCGCCAAGTGGGTGTTTACGCCTATCGAACCAGTGGCGCAACTCGCGGGACACGATTCTGTTGGCTCGCTCGATACAAACGTAGGCCCAGCCGCCCCCGGCTGGGCAGGCGAGCGAAAGCTCGCCTCTACAAGCTGCCGAATGGATCGAACTGATTCGCGGAATCGGCGCCCTGCCGGTCTGCATGCAGCCAGAGGAACATGATCTCGTGCTGGCCTTCACCAGTCATTTGCCGCAACTGCTGTCCATTGTCCTCGCCAACACCGTGATGGGAGAGCTTCGTCCCGATGCCGTTGATGGCGGCTTCAGTCGTATTCCCCACGGCGGCGGACTGCGCGATATGACCCGCCTGGCAAAAAGCGATCCACTGATATGGCGCGACATCCTGGCCAGCAACGGCGAGAACATCCGCCGGGCACTCGACGAGCTACAGTGTCAGATCGACAGCCTCCGCTCCGCTCTTTCCGAAGGCAAGCTCGACGACATCCAGCAGGCTGTTCCGGGAGGCAGCCGAAATCTCCAAGCTCTCCTGAGTGCGAGTTCCAGCCGCGAAACTGCGCGGGCTTCTCACTTCACCTTCGTAATCTGTCCGCAAGCTCTGCCACCCCGTAGTCTCCTACAGACGTCTTGAGCGGATTCAAAGTAGCTGTACCCTTCGCTATGCACCGCCGGGCTGATCGCCCGGCTACCGCACGGGGTATACCTTCCGCGGATCCGGTCTTGCGGGCACAAAGATGGACGACCTCGACATCGTTCCGCCGCAGTCAGGCTACCCCGTACCGCGCCGGTGGGGACGCTACCGGCCTGCAGTGCCCGTTCGGGTGAAGATTCCCCGCCTGGTGAACGCGGTCACGCTTGCCGCTTGGGGTCTCGAACTCAATTGTGGTGGGATGACGCTCTACGGAATTGATTACTACGGAGTCGACCTGCCGATCGGTAGGCAGATAGAAGTTGAACTCGTCTCGCCTTCTTCCGGGCAGTTGCGCAAGCTGTGGTGCGTCGTCGGGAACCGCCACGACCGCCGTCACGGACTGGAGTTCCTCTTCGAGGACGAGGCAGACTAGGTGCTCAAATATTACGACCGCAGCAGTATCCTTCGCTTCGCGAAGGATTTCGACTGCGGGCTCAGACGCCCGCAAAGCGGCTCAACCTTCCAATTTCTTCGCCAGCAGCTCATTCACCAGCGCGGGATTGGCTTTCCCCTTGGATGCCCTCATGACGGCCCCGACGAAAAATCCGATCACCGTCTTCTTGCCGCCGCGGTACTGTTCCACCTGCTTGGGATTAGCCTTGATCGCCTCGTCAATCAACCGTTCCAGTTCGCTGGTATCGCTGATCTGCTGCGGCTTTTCGCGCTCGTAGACGGCGGGAAAGTCTTCGCCTGTCTCGAAGCACCTGTCGTAGAGGTCCTTCAGCATCTTGCTGCTGATGGTGCCGGCTTCGGCCAGATCAGCCGACATAGCTACGCCCTTCATCGAGATCGGTGACTGCTCGATTTCGAGTCCCTTGGCTTTGAGACGGCCCATGATCTCCGTCTGCACCAGGTTGGCTACGCGCTTGGGATTCTTGGCCGCGCGCGGCCGCTTCCTCGAACTGCTCGGCCAGCGCCTGCGACGCGGTGAGCACTCCGGCATCGTACTCGGTGATGCCGTACTCGGAGGTCATACGTTTCCGGCGGGCTTCGGGAAGCTCGGGCAGTCGCCGTTGAATCTCTTCCTGCCACTTCTTGTCGACCACCAGCGGAAGCAGATCGGGCTCCGGGAAATAGCGATAGTCGTGAGCGCGCTCCTTGCTGCGCATGCCGTATGTCCTGCCCTCAGCGGGATTGAACAGCCGCGTCTCCTGCACCACCTTTTCGCCCGCGTCGAGCACTTCGGCCTGGCGCTCGATTTCATACTCCAGCGCCTGGCGGACGAAGCGGAACGAGTTGACGTTCTTCACCTCGGCCTTGGTGCCGAACTCCTTCTGCCCGCGCGGCCGTATGCTGACGTTGGCGTCGCAGCGCAACGAGCCCTCTTCCATGTTGCAGTCGCTCACGCCGGTGTAAAGGATGATCTCCTTCAGCTTGGTGAGGTACTCGAAAGCCTCGTCCGGCGAGGCGATCTCGGGATCGCTGACGATTTCGATCAGCGGCGTGCCGGAGCGGTTCAGGTCGATCGAGCTGGTGTCGTCGGCAACCCTCGTGCATGCTCTTGCCGGCGTCTTCCTCGATGTGCACGCGGGTAATGCCGATCTTCTTGGGCGCGCCGTTCGGCGCCGGCGATCTCGATCCAGCCGTGCTCGGCCAGCGGCTTGTCGTACTGCGAAATCTGGTAGCCCTTGGGCAGGTCGGGATAGAAGTAATTCTTGCGGGCGAAGATCGAGCTCTCGTTGATGCGGCAGTTGAGCGCCATGGCCGCGAGCACGGCGTATTCGACCACCTGCCGATTCAGCACCGGCAGCGCGCCGGGCATTCCCAGGCACACCGGGCAGACATTGGTGTTCGGCGGCGCGCCGAAGGCGGCCGAGCAGGCGCAGAAGCACTTGCTCTTGGTCAGCAGCTGGACGTGAACCTCCAGGCCGATGACGGGTTCGTACCTGGCAAGCGCACTGGAGGACTTCTCTTCCGGCAGGGTAGCCATATCGTTGATTATATATTCCGGGTCGTGGGGAAGACTTGAATCACCACGTCCTGTTCTGTCCAACTCGAGCATTTGGTTAACTACTGCGACGGATTCTTAAACTGCTCTGCCAGGCCTCGCCCAGCCCGGCACAGGAGGTCTACGTCGAGCCCCACGGCAAGGAAAGCGCACCCGAGCGACAAGTAGCGGCGGGCCAGCTTCGGATCGGTTTCGAGGAATCCCGCAGCTTTGCCTGCCGAGCGGATACGCCTGATAGCGTCCTCAATTGCGGACACAACTTCCGGGGCGTGAATATCGCCTGGATGTCCGAGATCCGCGGCCAAATCCGACGGGCCGATGAAAACTCCATCGACGCCGGGTACGGCGGCAATCGCGTCCAGGTTCTCGAGACCGCGCCGGCTCTCCACCTGCACGAGCAGGCAGATCTGCTCGTTGGCCGTCCGCACGTAATTGGGAACCGCGTTCCAGCGTGCGGCACGCGCCAATGCGCTGGCAATGCCGCGGACGCCTGCGGGCGGATATCGGGTAGCGGCGACCAGCTCTCTCGCGTACTCGGCGGTGTCAACCATGGGCACCAACACCGTTTGTGCGCCAATATCCAGCAATTGCTTGAGGATATGTGTCTCTCCCACCGGTGGCCGCACGACCGGATGAACCGGATAGGGCGCGATCGCCTGCAGGTGCTCGAGCGTGCTGCGAATATCATTAGGGGCATGCTCGCCATCTACAACCAGCCAATCGAAGCCCATGGTGGCGCATATTTCAGCCGCGTAGGCACTGCCTAAGCCCAGCCATAACCCTATCTGTGGCTGCCCTGATCTCAGACTTTCCTTGAAGCGATTCACGGGAGCGCTCATGATTTGCGGTTTACCTTTCCTGTGTTCCTCTGTGTCCTCTGTGGTTACCAAACCTAGGGCTTGGTCGGTGAGGAAGTAGACTCGGGCGAGGCAGCCAGGTATTTGTCCAATTCGATGTCGAAGAACATCAACTCTTGGCCGTCTTGGTCGCGCACGCCGGTGACGTAGAGATGCGCTCCTTGCAGCGGTCGCTGAGGACCGCTGACATCGAAAAAGAAGAATCCCGCCTGGGTTGCGCCGGGCTCAACCGCGCGGGCGCGGAACTGCGAGGTCTCCAACTCTTCGCTGACCTCCTTCGGCACCCGAACCTTGGGACCGCGCGGAAACGGCAGCGGGTTTCGCGAAACTCCGGAATCATCGCGCGGGCCACGGGTGAGGCGGCGGTAAACGTCCTCCTCGTCGGCTGGCGAAATCTTCATGCGGTTGCGCAGCACAAGCTGCACTCGCATGCCGTTCAGCAGCACCGGTTGCCCTCCATGGTTGCTCACCACGAAGAGTATCGGCATCAGGTCGTTTTCCAGATAACGGGTGGAGAAGATGGAAATTTTCTGTTCGGTGTCGTAGGGATCAAGGGCGATGGCAAGGTTTTCCGTGGGATGCTCGTCGCGTGCCGGATAGGAGTTGGCGTCGGACACGCGCGGCATAACGAAACGCTTGGCCGCCACGAGCAGGCCGCCAAACACCAGCAGGAAGACGAGGACCGAGCTCAACCGCACGCCAAAGCGCATCTTTGGATTATCTATCGCGTTTCCCTTTGGGCACAAGCGGCAGCGCCTCGCCTCTCCCCTTCTCAGGGTCCGCCCGCCGGTCGCTCTTGCCGCCGTTGACGCTGACGGCCGCTTCAGTTCCTGCCGGCTCGTTCCTAGGCGAGTATTCTGTTGGCAATTAAGCTAATAGCCGCCAGCAGGAGCATGCCTAACGTCCACCAGATCCGATCCATAGCTTCCTCCGCGAGTTCAACCAGCTTGCACGTAAGTAGCCGGGTCAGGGATAGGCCGGGAAGCTACTCTGCCGTTTGTACTTGCATGCACAGAAAGGCAGGAGGGCACATGCGGTCGGACGCGTAAAATTTGCACGCTTGTGCAAATCCGCGCCAGCGAATTTCAAACTATAGTATTAACTCCAGATATTACACGGCATGGCGCACGGGGCACTAACCATGCCTGGATGATTTTGTCCTTGTAGATTCCGAAGGAGAGCCTGGGACTGGTATCCGACCAAATGTGGTCAACGGTGGGTGTTAAGCCATCTGCGCAGAAATGGCAAAAGACTGCGATTCCTCCGCCGGAAGGGCGCTGGTGATCTGATATCCCAATTGGAACGCTAAACATCTACGCCGGC
This sequence comes from uncultured Acidobacteriota bacterium, assembly GCA_963791145.1. GTDB lineage: Bacteria > Acidobacteriota > Terriglobia > Terriglobales > Acidobacteriaceae > CAWBRT01. The sequence continues at coordinate 494,472 of CAWBRT010000003.1, forward strand.
GGTTAGCCGGCGCAGACTTCGATGGGTTGCGTGCAGAGCGGTCTCGGTTAGGATTTCTTTTCTGCTGGAGGCGTGTTCTCGGGCTCTTTGTGGCCGCCTCCCATGGCGCTCTTAAAGTTGCGGATCCCCTCACCCAAGCCCTTGCCCAAATCAGAGAGCTTGCTCGGCCCAAAGATGAGCAGAGCGATACCAAGAATCACGAGCAGCTCCGGCATGCCGAGCTTGCCAATCATAACCGCCTCCAATACCGGGCCCGTCTGGCGCCGTCCAAAAACAGGCATCTGCGCGGGCCGATAGAGCAAGTCTAAGCCAGCATGCTGCGAGAGTCAAAGAAAAGACGCGCCCGCGCGCGCCGCCAAGGAAAACTCATTTGCGAAAAGCACGCGCCTGGCGCTGCAACCGCGTGTAGCAAAGCGGCTCTCTCGGCCAAGCAGGGCGATGCGCTCTTAGCCTGGATTACGGGTTTCCCGGGCGTCCCCAGCAAACGCCGTATTTGCGCTTGCCGGGGTGGACTTCCGAGGAAACCCAGAGTTGCCGCGTGTATAATCGTCGCTTCCCAGGGCAATGCGCGGAAACGCTGACTCTATCCCCTTCGCGCCGTTCCCATTGCGCGGAAAACCGGAGTGAAGAAGCCCGGCAAAAGCCCTGAGTACGCCACCGCGACCAGAGATTACTCATGAGCAAATCCGACACCACCGTCGAGACCCCCGCCGCGTTGCCGGGCGGGCAGCTCGACATCATGCAGATCCGGGAACTGATTCCGCATCGCTATCCCTTCCTGATGATCGACCGCGTGCTCGAGATCGAGCGCAAGAAGCGCCTGGTCGCCATCAAGAACGTGAGCGCCAACGAGCCGTTCTTCCAAGGCCATTTCCCCGGCCAGCCGATCATGCCCGGCGTGCTCATTATCGAGGCCATGGCCCAGGCGGGAACTGTGCTGCTGCGGCTGGACCTCGCCGACCGGGAAGGCAAGCTGGCGGTTATCAGCGGCATCGAACGCGCCAAGTTCCGGCGCCCCACGTACCCCGGCGACCAGTTGCGGATCGAGATCAGCGTGATCGTGTGGCGGGGAAATGCCGGCAAGATGCAGGGCCGGGCGCTGGTGGACGGCAAGCTCGTCTGCGAGGCGGTGCTCAGTTGCTTCCTGATCAATTCGCCGGCTTCAACGGGCGGAGAGCGGCCGGCGGAATGAACATTCACCCCAGCGCGGTCGTCCATCCCTCGGCGAAGATTCCGGCCTCGTGCTGTATCGGCCCGTTCTGCCACGTCGGTCCCGAAGTGGAAATGGGAGAGCGCTGCGAGCTGATCTCGCATGTGGTGCTCGGCGGACCCACGCGCATGGGGAATGACAATCGCATATTCCCCTTCGCCAGTGTGGGTCTGGGGCCGCAGGACCTTAGCTACAAGGGTGAACCGACGCGTCTGGAGATCGGCGACAACAACCAGATACGTGAGTTCGTCACCATTCACCGCGGCACCGTCAAAGGAGGCGGACTCACCAAGATCGGCAGCCACACACTGATCATGGCTTACGCTCACATCGCCCACGATTGTCTGATCGGTGACTGGGTCATCATGGCTAACGCCGCCACCCTCGCCGGGCATGTAACCGTCGAGAACTATGCCGTGGTGGGCGCGCTGTGCGCGGTCCACCAGTTCGTGAAGATCGGAGAGTACTCCTACATAGGCGGGGGCACCATCATCACCCAGGACGTGCTGCCGTTTTCCAAAACCAGCGCGGTGCGCGACGTCAACTGCTTACGGCGCCAACTCCATCGGCCTCCAGCGCCGCGGTTTCTCATCCGAGCGTATACGCAAAATCCAGCACGCCTTCCGGGTGCTGCTGGCCTCCAAGCTGAACACCTCGCAAGCCGTCGAGCGGTTACGCGGCGAAGGCGACTTGGGAGAAGACGTCGAGATGCTCGTCCGCTTCATCGAGGCCTCTGAGCGTGGCGTGCTGAAATAACATCACCGCGGCACAGCGAGCTGTTTGACTCCGTTAAAGGAGTGCGAAACATGAAACAGTCTGCAAACAATTTTTCGCAGGCCATCGCCGCTCATTTCGCCGAGGCGGTTCAATGGCGGCGGCAACTCCACCGCAATCCGCAGCCGGCGTGGCTGGAGTTTTATTCAACCGGGCTGGTGGCGGAAAAGCTGTCGGGCTGGGGTTACAAGGTCCTGCTCGGCAAGGAAATCATCGCCGCCGACAAGCGGCTGGTGCTGCCCGCCGAGCATACGCTCGAAGCCGAATACCAGCGGGCCCTCAAGGCCGGAATTAAAGAAGAGTTCATCGCCCCCGCCCGAGGCGGCTTTACCGGCGCGGTGGGTGTGCTCAACGGCGTCCAGCCTGGTCCTACTGTAGCGTTCCGCTTTGACATCGACTCGTTGGAAATTCTGGAATCGAGCGACACCTCGCACCGGCCCACCGCGGAAGGATTCGCCTCCGAGAACAAGGGCTATGCCCACATGTGCGGGCATGACGCTCACACCGCGCTCGGCCTGTTGCTGGCGCGCTATTTCGCCGAGAACCGCGCCGACCTCAGAGGCACGGTGAAATTCATCTTCCAGCCAAACGAAGAAAACTTGGGCGGAGCGGTCGCCATGCTCCCCATGGGCGTGGTTGAAGATGTGGACTACCTGTTTGGATGCCACGTCGGCCTCGACTCTAAAAGAGACAGGCGAGATCGGCCTCAACGTCATCGATTGGCTGGCCATGAACCGCTTCGAGGTGACCTACACCGGGCGGGCAGCGCACGCGGCGGTGCGCCCTGACCTGGGCCGGAACGCTCTGCTCGGCGCTTGCGCCGCCGTCATGAACCTCTATGCGATCTCCCGCCATGGCACGGGCGCATCGCGAGTGAACGTGGGAGTGATGCAATCCGGAACTACCTGGAACATCATTCCGGAAAAGGCCTGGTTCCGCATGGAGACGCGCGGCGTCACCAACGAGATCAACGAATACATGGTCGGCCGCGCCATGGACGTACTCCACGGCGCCGCCAAAATGTATGACCTGGGATTGGATATCAAGCCGGGAACCAGCACGGTGGCCGCCGTGAACTCGCCCGAGCTGATCGAGCTTGGAACTCGGGTCGCCCGTTCCCTGCCCTCGGTGAAAAAGGTGGCGACCGTGTGCTCTACCAACGGCTCCGAGGACATGTGTGTGCTGATGCAGGCCGTCCAGCAGCGTGGCGGCCAGGCCATGGAAATACTGCTGGGAACGCCTATCGGAGGCGGGCACCATAGCAACTGCTTTGATGTTGACGAACGAGTCCTGCAGAACGGCGCGGAGTTTTTCGCCGCCATGCATCAGGCAGTGACAGGAGAGAAATAGTTCGGCCGCGCGAGCAACGGCCCTCGGCAGCCGGCATTCCGCCGCGGTCGGGATTGGACTTGTCGTCCTGCCGAACGATTCCCATGCCGGTCGCCAAGCAGCGCCGGGGCGGAAGCGCCCTTGAGAGAATTCAAAACTTCGGATTCCTGGGAAGGCACACAGATGCAACAATACCGCACATATCTCAGATCTGTCGCCGCATCGATCGTCGTCGTTGTCCTACTGAGTTCATTCTCGCTGGCGGCGAGCTCTACGATTTCGCCGGAAGCCGATGCTGCATTCAAGAAGATCATGGCCGACGCCAAAGTCCGCCAGGGTTTGGAATTCATCAAGAACGATGACCCTAAGGCGCTGGCTGATCTGAAGGCGATTGTCGTCATTCCCGCTCCTCCTTTTAAGGAGAAGGTGCGCGGCGAATACTTCATGAAGCGCATGCAGGAATTCGGCTTGAAAGACTTGAAGACCGACAGCGAAGGCAACGTCTGTGGCATTCGTCCCGGAACCGGCAGCGGTCCCAAGGTGCTGGTCGAGGCCCACTTGGATACCGTCTTTCCCGAAAGCATGAAGATAGAGCTGACCGAAAAAGACGGCAGGCTTTACGCTCCCGGCATTGCTGACGACTCGCGCGGGCTGGCTCTGCTGCTCTCCGTCATACGCACCTTTCAGGCAACCGGCATCAGGACTGTGGGCGACATCATTTTTTGCGCCACCGTGGGCGAAGAGGGACTGGGCGATTTGCGGGGCATGAAGATCTTTTTTAGGGATCACAAGGATATCGCCGGCTCGATCCATATCGATACTCCCTCCAATGTGCGCGCGATAACCTTCCTTGGCACCGGCAGCCACCGTTACCGGGTAACTTTCAATGGCCCGGGCGGGCACAGCTTCGGGGCCTTCGGCACCCCCAGCGCAATCCATGCCATGGGACGCGCTATCGCCAAAATCGGCGACGTAAAGCCGCCTCTGCACCCGAAGACCACTTTCACCGTGGGCGAGGTCAGCGGCGGAACGTCGGTGAATGCCATCGCGGCCAAGGCGGAGATGTTGCTCGACATGCGCTCCAACGGCCAGCAGGAGCTCTTGCAGCTGGAGAAGCAGATTTTGCGGCTGATCCAGCAAGGTGCGGACGAGGAGAACGCGCGTTGGGGAGCTGACAAAAAGATCACGGTTGACCTTAAACTGATTGGCGACCGTCCGGCGGGAAGCCAGTCTCCGAACAGCATGGTCGTTCAGGCAGCGTGGCTGGCAACCGGAGCCATCGGTCAGGAACCCATGCTGGTGTCGGCAAGCAGTACAAACGCGAACTGGCCGCTCAGCCTTGGCGTGCCGGCAGTCACGCTGGGCGTCGGCGGCGCCGATGGCGCCACGCACTCGCCTGGCGAATGGTTCGACCCGGCCAATGAGTACATTGCGCCGCAAAAGATCTTCCTGACCACGCTGGGCCTGGTGGGAATCGACGGCGTAAGCCGGCCGCTTCTGGCCGCGAAGTAGGTGCGCGCACCTCACTCTGCGGATGGAAAACTGATTTGTTATGCCTGGGCCCCACCCAGCATAGTCTTTGCATCTCTCAGGGTGCCGATCAGCCGGCGCGGCCTCGCACGGAGTGACAGATGACTAGCTATCAGCAGCAGATTGCCATCCGCACCTCGGGGCACGGCGACATGCACGACCTGACGGACCAGGTCAGCACGGTTGTAGCTGCCTCGGGAGTGCGGAGCGGCACGGTCAACGTTTTCAACGTCGGCAGCACCGCCGCAGTCGGCACTATCGAGTTCGAGCCGGGGCTGCGCCAGGATTTGCCCAGCATGCTTGACAAGCTCATTCCACCCAGCCGCGCTTACGGCCATGAGCAGGCGTGGCATGATGGCAACGGCCATTCACATCTGCAGGCAACGCTGCTCGGACCGTCGCTGACCGCGCCGATAGCCGACGGCAAACTGGCCCTGGGCGCATGGCAGCAGATCTTTCACCTGGAATGCGACGTCCGCGGGCGCCAGCGTACGATTGTGATCACCGTGCTGGGCGAGTAGGAGTCTGCGGCCCCGCGGCGCGCAGCCGCCCGTCGGCACGCAAGCCGGCCATCATTAAGTCTCTGCCGGAGGAAAACATGGGAACCGAATCACAGGTATTGGGAGTCGCGGGCCAACTGCAGGCCCCCGCACTGGTGATGATGGATGCGCTCGACCTCTCGCGCGCAATCAAGTCCAAGCGAGTCTCTTGCCGCGAGGTGATGGCGGCATACCTCGACCACATCGAGCGCATCAATATAAAGGTTAATGCCATCATTTCGCTCCAGGACCGCGAAGGCCTCATGCGGCAGGCCGCGGCTCGCGATGAGCAACTGGCGCGCGGTGAATACCTCGGATGGATGCACGGCTTCCCTCACGCCGTAAAGGACAACGCCGCCACCAAGGGCATCCGTACGACCTCGGGCTCGCCGCTGCTGGACATGGTGCCCCAGGTGGACGCGACTTTTGTCGAGCGGCTCAAGAAGAACGGCGCAATCATTATCGGCAAGACCAACACGCCGGAATTCTGCATGGGCTCGCAAAGCTATAACCCGATCTTCGGGACCACGTTGAACGCCTATGCGCAGTCGAAGACCGCCGGGGGCAGCAGCGGCGGCGCTGCGTCTGGCCTTGCCTTGCGCATGGTGCCGTTGGCCGACGGCAGCGACATCATGGGCTCCCTGCGCAATCCGGCCGCGTTTAACAACGTGCTCGCGTTCCGTCCCTCGTATGGGCGAGTACCGGTCGGCCCCAGCATTGAGGTATTCATTCAGCGACTGAATGCCGTGGGCCCCCTGGCACGAACCGTTGCGGATCTGGCGATGTTGCTCTCCGTCATGGCCGGGTCCGACCCATCGGAACCCAATACCATCCAGCAAGACCCCGCTCTATTTGCCGCGCCGCTGGATCGTGACTTCAAAGGGACCCGGCTGGGATGGCTGGGCAATCTAGGCGGCTACCTGGCGATGGAGCCCGGAGTAATGGAGCTCTGCGAGAGCTCGTTCCAGTCGTTCAAGGCTATTGGGTGTTCCGTCGAAGAGGCCCGGCTGGCTTTCCCTCCCGAACAGATGTGGGAAATCTGGCTGACGCTGCGCCATTGGATGGGAGGCGCGAACCTCCTGCCGCTGTACAGCGATCCGGTTAAGCGCAAGCAGATGAAACCGGAAGCGCAGTGGGAGGTAGAAGGCGGACTGAAGCTGAGCGCGATGGATGTCTACAAGGCTTCCGTGGGACGCACCAGCTTTTATCAGGCGGTACGCAAGCTGTTCCAAAGCTATGACTACCTGCTGCTGCCCAGCGCCCAGGTCTTCCCCTTCGATGCCGCTACGCATTGGCCCAGGGAAATCAATGGCACAATTATGGACACGTACCATCGCTGGATGGAAGTCGTCGTTCCCGCATCCCTGTCCGGCTCCCCTGCAATCAGCGTGCCCGCCGGCTTCAGCAGAGACGGACTGCCCATGGGTTTGCAGATCATTGGACCCACCCACGCTGACTTTGCCGTGCTGCAACTTGCCCACGCCTACGAACAGGCGACGAACTGGGTGCGCAAGCGATTGCCGCCGCTTCTTTCGGGCGAAAAAAAGCCCCGGGGGAAAGCTTCCCGGGACCAGGGAATAACGGAATTCAAGGATTGCATGCGAGAGTAACTCCGTTAGGCGAACCCGATGTGACGGCGTAGTTAAAGTTGCGTGAAATCTTGGCCTGGCGCACGCCGGACGCCCGAGCGTTCACAGCTCCCGCTTGAAGTCTTACCACGCGACTTCGATCGAGTCCGGCGACAGGCTCAGACACGCAAGTATGGATCGGCTCAGCCCGGCCCTGCGCTGCCACAGAGAACTATGCCGCAATCTTTTGACCGCCAACTGCCTGCGACAGAACCGCCGTATCATAGAAAGCCCAGTCCTCGGCGATCTTACCCCCTGAAATGCGGTAGATATTTGCACCATCAACGGTGATGTGCCTGCCATTATGCGTGCCGCTGGTGCGAAACCTGAGAACAACCCTGTCATCCACCTGGAACAGGTCTGTTGTCTCCGTGTGCATGTCCGGAAAAAGTTTACGGTAGTTTTCCGCCATCCGTTTGTACCCGTCAGGTCCGCGCACTTCCTGTTCATTCTGCGGCCCATGGCGGACGAAGTCGCGGCTGAATATCTGGTCCAGATTTTCTGCCTTACCTTCGTTGAAGATTTTAAGCAGGTTATCAATCAGGGTTCTGGTTTCACTGTTCACGGGCATGTTTTTATCTCCTTATGCTTTCCGTGCTCTTGCTCTTCAATTCTTGACTACGGTGAGGGAATTGGAAGAGAGATTCAGACCCGTTACAGGCGGTTGTCTGGTCGGCAAGAAACTTCCATGCCCGGTACAGGGAGAAGATCCGTCACGCTCTCCCAAGCGCGACGGCCCTCTTGCAATTTATTTGCTTTTTTATTTGCCACTCACTACTGCTCGCAGGGGAACACTGCTGTATCAAGTCTGCAGACGACGATGCAGTCGAATCGATGAAAGGTGCCTGCCGCTGCTGCGCAACAGGCGCTCGCGGCAAATGTGCACCGGCGTGCACCATACTGTGCACCAATTGATAAAGCAGTTGCTGTAAACTAATGAAAGCAGATCGCTTCTTACCGCGGAGGGATGTGTGAGTGGTTGAAACAGGCGGTCTTGAAACAGTCTCAACCCAAGTGACTGCATGTATTCTCAAGAGATTAGCCTAGCCCTCACTTATCCGATGTAACGCAACGTTACGTCATTCGACAGCTTAGGGAGACCACTCGGGAGACCGGGAGACTAAGCAAGCCGCACTCCATCCTAAAACAAAAACGCGCGCCGAGCAGAGGCGGCAACCCCTGCCCGACGCTAACCACATCGCCTAAGTAGGAGGCAAGATGGCTACTAGGAAACGTACCACCCGCCGCGCCAGTACTCAAGTCAACCCCAAAACCGCAGCCCACCGATACACATACGACAAAATCTGCCGTTTGCACGAGTTTCTCTGCCACGAGCTAGATCTTGGCGATATTGGCGCTGGGCTCCTGATGGATAGGATCTGGCCCGTGATCATGGAGTGCTCGGGGGAGAAACAATTCATTGAGGGATGTTCCGAGCAGCAGATTACCCGCTACCTGGCCCAGATGTCGAACGGGGACGGCCTGAACTGGGTGAAGAATTGCGGCATTCCCGTCGAGAAGTGGCCGGAGGTACTGGCGGAATATCGCGATGCGCTCGAGGCTCTGGTCTATGGGAATTTGCCTCATACAGAACCAGCGGAGAACGGCAAGAAACAGAAGGTTGCGCTGGCAAAGTATCACCAGTCGCTACGGGCAGCAATGTGAATCGACGCACGCCGCGCTAGTGTTCGCAGCACTGGCGCGGCGCTAAACACAAACAACATTCGCACCAATTGGTGCAGAAGTTGGGTGAAGGTAGGTCGCCGGCGGGCGACCACGAAAGGCGCCGTCATGAAAGCCGTTATTCTCAGCATTCTTGCTCTGTCCATCGTCGCCGGAGCGCAAACGCTTCCGCTCGCACCTTCAGAGGCTAAACACAAAAGCGCTTGGCGTGATCCATTGTTCATCGGCACTCATGCCTATATGATCGCCGGAATCACTTATGACGGCGTTCGCTCCGCTACGCATACGGGACCGGCCAATCTTGGTGCGTGGGTAGCTGATCCCAATGGTGGCTTCAATATGGTCAGTCCGGGCCATCCTGCTTGCCTAGAAGGAAATTCCATGTTCGCATCTGATGGCGGCACCAAGTTTTTGACGGGTCGCTACTTTGCCGTGAATAGCGCCATAGCGGGAGCCGTGGTGGTTGCCGACTGGTGGCTGTTCAAACATGGACGCTGGGGCCGCTGGGCAAGCACGGGAGCCCCTCTAGTCATTGGCTCTTACCATCTTGCGGCCTCACGATGTCGCTAGGCGAGGAAGCTAAAACCGGGGGGAATCGTACCACTCCCCTCCGGATTGAGGGGAGGGGCGCGCGGGTTGACACCAGTGCGCCCGCATCCCCCAAGGGCGAGAGCGCCAGAGTGACCCGCCACGGAAGCGGGGATTACAGATCGCGTTGGACGGTGAAGGAATTGATCTCAGGGCTGTGACTATCTTTCAATGTTAGCTAGCACGTGGGCGACTATCAACTCCCAGTCCGCACTGGAAAAACAACCAAACTGCTTCTGTAAATCGGTTTTCAATATCGGCTGTATGTGGCCTAACAGGATTCTTCCCGGTTTATTCAACCCATTTTCCCCATCGGGATCAAACTCTATGTCGGTTGGGTGCTTCAGTTGCAGATCGCCCGACATCGGGGCAACCAGCACCTCCTCCTCGTTCGCATCGTTGCAGTGTTCTTGATTGGATAAGACAACCACAGTCCTAAACGGGTGATTTGCGCGGGTCTTATTTGCGTCTTCGGCGGGGAATGCGATGGCGGAATCGTTTATCCTATAGATTCCACCGTTCTGAATCTTTACCCTAAAAACGCCAGCCTTAGAGAAGGCTTTAGCGAAGCTCATTTCCTTTTAAGCAAAAGGCTATTAGCGCGAGCTCGCTCTTCTAGAAGGGATTCACGCACAAGGCGCGATTCCGCTTTCAGGGCTTCTGTGTCGCCACGGGAAGAGCAATCAAGCGCACCGCGCATGGAGCGATATTTAGCCAGCCTCTCCTCCGCTCTTTTCTTCTCTTCTGCGGAGACGCGAACTGGAGCTGGTGCGACTGTAGCCATCGCGTTGCTTCCTTTCGAATGGTGTTTCATTCTACCCCACACGCCCGGATGCGAAGTGACACCCATCACACCCTTGCGTGTTTAGATGTATACATCGGCACAAGGGCTGTTTTTATTCAACAGTTTGCCCAAATTGGGAAAAGCCCTAAAACTTCAGCCACTTACCGCTAAAACGAGGAACCCCGGGCTTCGCCAAATGTTGCTGAGTTGCAGGCCCATCGGGGTTGACAGGGCGCTCGGCCAGCAACATACTTTCCCCGTGCAGTTAGGCCCCGACCCCACCGGAGGCTCTGCGATGAAACGCTCGCTGTTGCTCATTGTCATTGCTATTTCCTGTTTCGCCTCATCGAACCTGCTTTGTGCCGACCAACCCGCCGCTCCATCTCTTCCGTGCGGCGCCAAACTTTACATCGCGCCGATGGAAAACGGCCTCGACGCGTACATCCGATCCAGAATTGTGGAGCAGCGCCTTCCACTGATCATCGTCTTAACGAAGGATAGCGCCGACCTAGTCATGACCGGAGCAAGCCAGCAACTCGCCGAGCACTGGTACACGGGAGCGAGGGACAAGAACACCGGAGCGATCACGATTACCGATAAGGCCGGAAATTTCATCTGGAGTGGATCGGCTGGTGATCGCAATATCTGGTGGGGAAATCTAGCCAAGCACGGACCGGAGAAAGTCGCGCAACGCATTGTCCAGAAACTTCCGGTCAAATCTTGCGGCCGTTGAGGCTCCCCCATTAGGCCATCTCCGCCATCTTCTTAGCTAACCTCTGTTGTGGTTGCATCACCTCTTTGCCTTCTGGGTTCACCGCTCTAAGGTAAGCATCGGTAATTCTCAAGGGGAAACTGTCCGTAACGACGAGTTCGTAGATCCGGTCCCTCGACCTTCCCAGCCTGTACCAGTACACGCGCTTGCGATACTCACCGCCGAAGCCAGCACCTTCCCAGTGTTCATTGCTCCAGGTGTGCCCGCCATCGTCCGACCATCTGAGCATCACCTGCGGCTCGCGTGGCTTGCCGTCAGCATCCAGAAGCGGGACCGGGATATTTCCGGTCTCCAGATGTACCTGCATTTCCTGATGGAATATCCAAGTCTGTTCCGTCGAGATGTGTGGAGCCCGCCGAACCTTCTGGATATTGACCCCCGCATCGTCCAGGTAGGCGTCTGACATCTCGTAGATGTTGCCGCTCGACCAATCTCCCACGAGGTGCTTGTCGAAGCAGTAGACGTGATTCTGTGACAGGTGGGCACCGTAGACGTTATTGAACAGCGACGTGACTTCGTGCCACATGCCCGTTGCACAGTCGTAGCGCCAGCTCTTGTTGGCCGTGGGAAAGTAGATGTGCCAGAACGAGTGACCGTTCAACTGGAAGCCGTAGCTGATCACATCTGATACCGTGGCGTATTGCTGCCACTGCCACTCGACCGCATGATTCGAGATTCGCTGCGGGGTGTAGCCAGAAGCCCTCCAGGCCATGCGAGCGCCGCGATCGTCCTGCCCGATCCACATGACGGAGTTATCAAGACGGACAGGAGAGCGAGAGGCGCAGGTTCCTTGATCGACAAAGGAACCTGGAATCACATCGAACGGGAAGATGTTGCCACTGTCGTAATAGACAACTGCTTTCTTTGTTCCCCAGAACCACACTTGTCGATAGGAGGTAAGCATCGCCAGCACGTTGTCGGGAAAGACCGAAACAACGGCCGTCATGGTCGGGTCCCAATAGGTTCCGTCCAGCGGTTTCGATACCCAGAACTTCTGCGAAGTGGACTGAAGCGCCAAAAAGAACCCGTCGCAGTATTCCACTTGCGACATCGCCGGCAGGGCCGAGCCTAGCGAATCAGTGGGCACGGTCGCAAAGGCGTTCGTCGCCAGCGTCAGGACATAGAGCAGGCCACCCGAGGCGATAAGTAACTGAGTGGCACTGGCAACCATTGAGGCCGGCTTGCTGTCATTCGCTACCGTTCCCCTGCTGGCATAGGCGCCATCGGAGAAGATTTCAAACAGCGTCACATCGACAATGGCGAACTCCCGGTTATTGTTAACCGCATAGTGCCCGCGAGATGTGGGCAGGGCTTGGAGAGTACCGGGAATAACGATTCCCGTGTCGTTGGTTGGCCCGTAGTCGGCATGAGTCGTGGGAGTGGTGAAACTGTTTGCGTTGACGCTCGCTATTGCCACGCTCTTGCCATTGAGCCAGGTTGCCTGCCCCAGCCCGGTGTAGGTCACTTCCTGGTTGACTGAGAACGGCATGGCATCGAGCGTGGCGGTAACGTAAGGGTCTACCACGTTGTAGGCGCTGCCGGTGTCTGCCGTGGGGCCGTAGTCGGCGCCGGTCCAAGCTGCGGTGAAATTGTTCCCGTCTACCGCTTGAACGACTAAGATTTGTCCGTTCAGGAACGTCGCGGTCGCCACGTTCTGAAAGACAACTTGCTGGCCGACGGTGAAGGGGCAGGCAGATCCGAGAGTTATTAGAACGGTGCCGGGATAAGAGTAAGAAACAGCGAGTGAAACATCGCCAACGAAGACATTGGGTTGGCCGTATCCTGCGCCCGGGAAAAATCCCACGCCGAAAGATGAATCGGTTAGCTCGGGTACAGAAAAATCCGCGTCCCATAGATCACTCGCAGTCCCCAAGGTATAAACCTGAGAACTGCCGTACTGCACCGAAAGGGGCTTCTGTGATCCTCTAAACGCACCGCCCGAGCCCAACTGCACCATGAAAGACCAGGGGGACGGATTACCGTGATAGTCCAATGACTGACTGTAAGATTGGAAAGTAGCCGTTATTCCCTGGGGGGTCACCCCGGCCGGAATTGCCAGCCCAAAGTTCTTGGCCAGCAGGATGTCGGGATTGGCAAGTACCGTTCCAGCAAAATAATTGCCCAAAGGATTGGGCATCGTGCCGCCGCCGGGAATAGTCCAACCGGACGATTGTCTAGGAACAATCACCCCGTAACCGGCCGGTCCGGTCTGTGAACCTCCGTTGCTAACCTTCACCGAAGCAAGGGCCGCCGATGTTGCGCCCAGCCGCGACACTTGGATACTCTGGATATTGGCGCCAGAGGCCAGCGTCGGCATCGAGAACACCTTGAGGCCCGGAGTGGGGCAGAAGTGATAGAGGGAGGTTCCCGTGCCGCTCTCGACCGCCTCGGGATAGAGGTTAATTGCACGATCAGCAGAGGTGGACGGGTTTTGCCCGGAATATGATCCGCCGACGAACGAAAAGCGTGACATTCGCTATGTCGCCAAGGTTTCCTCCGCTACCCGATAACGGATTCCGATGGGTTAGAGTGGGAAGCGCGACTCGGGAGGCCGCGCTTATCGCGCCGCGAACGCTATCCCACCACGTCATTAACGGCCACCCGTTGCCGGGGCTTATGCCTGCTCTAGACGAACGGAAAGCCGGCGGATCTCATAGACTGCGCCCCGCTCGCCAGCCGCCAAAATGCTCCTGTATAGTTCCGGAGCTCGACCGATCGCATAAGCTACGGCCGCACTGTTCGGGGTATCTAGCACCGCATCCGTGACGTATTCGGGCCAGTCCATTGAGGCCTTGATTACTTCGTCCACGTCGGGATGGGCGCCCCGCAAGACCTCACAGCCGCGGAGATAGTTCCCGTACAGTTCATCGCGCCGCTGGGCCGCGCGCTCTGTTTCGTTGCTGAGTGCTTTACCCCACACTTCTAGTTCTTCGCGGAGTTCCTGCAGCTCTTGCTCTGGCGTTGCACCCAGTTCTGCTGTAACGGGCGCCCCTGGGGCCGCCGTCGTTGTTTTCGGTGTGGTCGTCTGTTCCATGCCGATCTCCTAGTTAATAAATTTCGAGGGGCCGGGACTCGTTGAGTCTCGCCACTTGTCGGACTATCGACTAGCACCCATCAGCGTGGATATCACCACAGCCGTGGCGTCATCCGGCCCATTAGCAACCTTCGGGAGAGGCGTCGGCTTCCTCTCGCGCCACGCGGCCCAGACTGGCGCCTCGCTCCAATTGCCACCCTTGGCTGCCAGGGCCACACGCAGGCACCCGCCGGCGATCCTCTCGGCTGTGTATGCACCCTGCTGGTCTCCCGAACGCCTAGCGCCGTCGCTGAGATCCAGCATTCTAAGCACTTCGGGATAGTCTCGAAACGTTGCCATTCGATGCCTCCTCTCTTTCTCCGCTTCAATCTGCTTCAATGACGGCAACCGTTCGCTATTCATTTTGTTGACCTCTTCTCCCCGGCTTTTACAATCTCAAAGACAACCCTTGTTGTGCCGTCCAGCGAATCAATCACCATTACGGACTCCGGGGCCTTCCGGCGCTTCATTTCCAGTCGAATCGCTGCCGGCGTCGGCAATCTTTTCGACAAGCTGCTGTAGCAGTCCGAGTTCTGCATCGCTCAAGTTCTCCAGGTGGTGAATTTCGATAGGACCGCCATCCGGCCCACTAACCGGCTGCGTAACTTTGCCCTCTACTCGGTCTGCCATCTCGCGAAGCTGCATCACGAATCCGGCCGTGCCGCCCCGAATGTTTTTGAGGATGGCCTTCCGAATCACCTCGAGGGTGGCGCCATCGTTCAACATCTGCTGGTAGAGCTCCGTGATCGGCTTCTTCTTTGGCCGTCCGCCAGGGTTGGCGCAGTTGCCCAGTTTGAACTGCGTAGCCTTGCCAACGTCAGGGCTTGGGCCCCTAAAGCCGGTTCTTCCCCGTTTCTCTGGCTTTGGTTCTTCTTGTTTCATTGCTCTGACTCCGGGCTCGGTTCTGTTGCCGCGGGAAGTAGTGAACACGCAAAGTACCTGCCTTCGCGGTTCCAATCGGGCCAACGAACGATCACCTTGCCCCCGGCGTGGCCGGTCACAATCCCGGGTTCCCCGCTTGCGGGGCTGAATTTCAAATGGACCCCGGCGCCGACCGGGAAGGCCGGCTGTAACGCCTTGGGCTGCGCTTCCGTGGCTTCCTGGGGCGTTCCTAGCGTTGGCTGCGGTGTTGTGCTCATCGAATCATCCACGTGGATCGGTGTTCTGACCAACCTTCTCCTGCCTGCCCAGCCTGCCCGCGTACTCGACTTTCGGGAGACCTACGGGAGACTTGGCGGCCCAAATCTCTGATTCCATTAGCCCAGTATTGCTCTAGCGGTCATTGTGACCGCCAAACTGCACGGCATATAGCTGCCGCTGCCTAGCTTCTTGGGGGCGTTCACCGTTCACAAACCCTATAGTCTGAGAATTAGTGAACGATAACCCCCGGTCCGGGAAGAACACCCTTGGGTGTGTGTTCTTCCGGCCCGGTTTCCGCGTTCGAGATGTCCGCCCCGTTAGTGAACGGTTAGTGAACGGCATTTTTTGCCTCTGTAACCCACTTATGGACGGAAGTCTTGGAGACACCCAGGGCGTCAGCGATTTGCTTCAGGCTCTTGCCTTCGGCATGCATGGATGCAGCCTGTCGCTTTTTTTCGTCGCTGTCGGGTGCCGCCGGCCTTCCGCCCCTACCCCCCAGATACTCGGCCATCTCCAGCGCCATGCCGGGAGGCTCTATCATGCGGAAATCACCGTCCCGGTCCAGGTGGGGGCGGCCCTCCAAAACGAAGGGCTCACAGGGCTGGAAATCGCGGGGCTTCACGTTCTGGACGTAAATGCGGTTACTCTTGGGGTCGATTTGGCGGACACCCCAGGCACAGCAGAGCATGGCGCCGATATCGCCAGAGCCACGCAGGATGTTCTCAAGGGTCATCCGCTCCCGCTGGCTCTCGAAGCCCTTTGGGGCGTGGTGGGCTCCCGTGACCGTTCGGGCGCCGGCGGCTAGCAACTTGAAAAGGGTGTCGGCGAACGTCTTGGCGTTTTCGACATCGTTTTCGGCGCCCGCCATAAACCTTACCGCGGTGTCCAGGAAGACGTCGGCACCCTCGACCGCTTGCAGTATCCGGGGGTCTGTCAGTGGAACAGTTTCCTTGCACGATAGGGTTCTAACCAGAAGCCGGTCCGTGCGAACGTGTTCCTCTAGCCGAAACAATCTAAGGCGCGTCCAGAATGGCCCGATTGCCGATTCGGGAATCAAGTACAGAATGCGGTGCGCCGGCCTAGGAACTCCAAACAGGCTCCACTGGAATAGGGCGCTGCGGTTCAACAAGGCCCGCACCATCGACAACATGAGCAGCGTTTTGCCGTGTCCCGCCAGCCCGCCTATCAGCGTAACGCCAGACTCCTGCAGAAAATTGTTGATGGCGAACCTGAGCGGCGGGGCGTTCTGAAATTCGGCATACGAGTGGAAGATACTGCGCCAGCCGTCTCCGGAGTCGTATGCATCGAGTTGCGCGCTGATTTCCGCCAGTCGCGTGCGCAGCTCCCCGATGCCGGCCCCGTTCATCGCGTGGAGTTGTAGCGATTCTGCCCAGCGGACAACGTGCCGCTTGGCGGCCGCCCTCCGCACGATTGGGCTGTAATGGGCAATACGGGTGACGGGCAAAGGCGGGCGTCCTCGGTGAGAGAACACAGGAAGGCATGGCCGCCAATCTCGTCTAACTGCCCCCGGCGAGCCAATTCGTCTCCAAGGGTGATAATGTCGATCGGCCGCAGATCCTCTGCCATTTCGACCATACAGCGATAAGCCTTCCGATAGGAATCGAGGGAGAAATCATCGACACACAGTGGACCGACCTGGGCAAGGGACGCATTATCCGAAAGGATCGCGCCGAGAACCGCACGCTCCGCGTCGACGTTGGCCGGAAGGGCGCTGCGTACAGGGTTATCCATGTTGCCCCTTCTCACGGGGTTCCGACACTAGGCGGAACCTGCCGCCCCTGCGACCATCGGGCAGACTGACTACCTCGTTTTCAATGTCATAGCCGCGCCGGTGTCTCAGCGTCCAAATCCGCGCGCCGTATTGGCTGATGCCCAAGCGCAGGATCTCCGGAAGTGCCACCCAATTCGGATACGCCTCGGTCAACAGGCGGAGGATTTGCTCATCTTGCGTTGGGCGTCGCTCTAGCCGTGTGCGCCTCATACGTTCCCGCCTTGCCTGTGTTTGGCGAGCCATGATTCCAGGGCTGGACAAAGGAACTCGAACCGGACATATCGCCCAAGGCGTAGGCACGGTATGCGCTCGTCTTTGGGGGTTCGCTCTCGGGTATAGCTACGAACCCACGACTCCGGGACCTTCCAGCGCCGTGCGAGTTCTCTAGCGTCAATGATTTCGTGACTGTCCATTTTGTTCACGCCGATTTGGGCTGACGGCTTTCCCCGATAAGCCAGCGGCCGAGGTACTGTGTTGCACTGACCTTGCCATCCCAAATGCGGCGGTATGCCGTCTGGATCGTGATGTCTTCTTGGCGTGCGTACTCCCTCACCGTTAACTGTTGCTCAGTAGTTTCCGGCATTCGCGTTACCTCTTGTTTTCTCAAAACCGCGCTTGGCGCGAGTTGTGTCGTTGCGGTTGTTTCTGTACTTATGCGAAGCCATCTCTGTTTGCTAATTGCGCGGCCAACATCGGGGATAGCGTCTTGTTCCCACCGCCAACCGGGTGCTGATACTGACCATCGGGAAAGCGAGAAGTGCGCTTCCCTAGGTGTCGCCGCCCAACTGCCAACATGGCGTTATAGGCAGCCCCAAACTTAGCCGCCGGGTGCTCCCTGTTTGCTGGTCGCCTAGACATAGCTTTCCTGTTGGCCCATTCGCGGACCCGGCCTCCGAAGAGGTGCGGCCCCCGCTTCGCTACTAAATACTGTTAGCGGGTGGCAGATATAGATTGGCTCTATCGCTGCGGTTTGTCACAAACTGATGAGTATTGGGCGAGTAGGAGAGTGCTTTTGTAAGCAGTGTTTATGCGGGGGTTAGAGCCATTGGCCGCTTGTGCTGTTTATTAGTCCCTCGGTCCCCCGCAGAGACTAAAGGGACTTTTGAATCGGCGGAAGCAGCCCGAGTATTCTTTCCAGTTCGTCGGAGCTCAGCCGCTTCATTCTGTCCTTGAATCGGTTTTTCTCTTTGGCGATCCGACGGGCCCATTCCTTGCTTTTGTAGTGGGCAGTGCAATAATTTTCTGGCCATCGGCGCAGCCAAACGGGAGAGGGGCTGCAGTCGCGCTCATCGAGAAAGCTACAATAATCCCTTCCCTTGAGCCCTTCCTTTATCGCCGCGAAGATAATTGCATCACGCTTTTCATCGGCCTCGTCGCGATCCCTCTTGGCGTCGAGCATCGCATGGGTTGACCTCGCCGATGCTTTGACTAGTTCTTTCCTAGCCGCCTCGTTCTGGAGTTTCATGCAATAGTCGGCGGACACTGTGCAAGCGCCAGCCAGCTCTCCTGTTTGGGAGCGCAGCCATTCGCCATTACTCGCACGAGAGTGGTCGTAAAACTTCATGGTTGCGCCGTCTTCTTTGAGTAGGTCTAGCCAAAAGGAAACCGCCGACTGCTTCTCTAGGTGTCCAAGCGCAAGCGCCGCGCGCTCTGCAAGGTGTTTAAAGGCTCTTTGCGTGCGCTTGTCGCCATGCACCCACCAACGTTCGCCTTCGTCCCACTCGGGTGAGTACCAGTCAACTCGCAATCCGTAAGGGCTAGCCGGCTCTAATTGCCTAAAGCGGGCTTCCATGTCATGCCAGAACTTGGGCGTGTTCATTAACTCAGGCGCGTTCATTGTTCTGCCGCCTCAAATATGCTGTACTTTCCGTGCTCTTTTCCAACGGGCCCGGGCGGCCTTTCGTGCGCTTTCGGACCGCTGCTCAGGAGTAAGCCGAGCGGCCCGTTTCTTGCCGCCGCGGGCGCCTAACTGTTTAGCTATCTCAGAAGCCATGCTCTTTTTCACCGCCGAGTAACCCCCTATGTGCATCTATTCTACTGCTATGCGTAGCGGTACGCAAGACGGGGTTATCACTGTAATTCGTGACACACGTCACAGACAAATATCAATCTTAGCGCCAAGATACGGTTATGGCTAAAGATCAAGCAGCGGTTAAACTCGGACGGAAGGGCGGCAGGGCCCGGGCGAAGAAACTAAGCCCGGAGCGCCGCTCAGAGATTGCAAGAATAGCGGTAATGGCCCGCGAGGCGAAGCGGAAAGAACGGAGCTAGGCAATGCAGCGTGAGCAGAGCGGCAGCGTCATTCTCAGGAGCGGCAAGTGGTATGTGAGCTATTGGGAGCGCCGCAACGTCAACGGCTCGGTTGAGCGGAAGCGCGTCACGCATTACCTAGGCGAGAAAACCACGCGCGGCAAGTATCCGCCGGCCGAAATCGAGGATGAGCGCAAGCGTTACATGGTAACCGTGAACACGAGCGCAAGCACGGTTAGGCCGGAACACATTGTCTCGGTCGTCGATTTTGCTGATACCGTTTACCTGCCCTGGGTGCGCGAAAACAAGCGGGCCGCTACCATCAACGGCTATACGAAGATTTGGAAGAAACACCTAAAAGAGCATTTTGGGCGGACACTGCTGCGGGAGTATCAACCCCACGATGCTACGCGGTTTCTGACGCGGTTGGTCGAGAAGGGCATGGGGTTGAATGCCGTTAACCATGTCCGGTCGCTCATGTCGGGGATCTTCAAGCACGCCGCGGCGCTCGGGTACACCAGTTCTAACCCGGTTCACTTAGCCAAGGTGCTCATCGCGCCCGCAGCGCCCAAGGAAACGCCACACTATACCGTGCTGGAAATGGCTGCCGCACTCTCTGCGCTACAGGGCGAGTGCCAAGCGCGTACCGCGATGGCTCTCGCGTTTATCGGGTTGCGCCCCTCTGAGATTCGCGGGCTCCGCCGGGAAGACATTAACCTCGAGACCGGCGTGCTCCGCGTGCGCCGCTCGGCGTGGCGAGACAGCATCAACGAGGGCGGCAAGGGCAAAAACAGCGTGCGAGATGTTACGCTCGGTGCTACGCTGATCGGGATACTGGAAGAGTGCCAGAAGTCGCAAAAGTCACAGCGGGGCTTTGTGCTGGAAAACAGCCTGGGCTCGCCGCTGGACCTGGATGCTCTTGCGCGTGACGTGATCCGCCCGATGTTCAAGAAGTGCAAGCTAACATGGAAGGGCTACTATGGCGGGCGCCGCGGGGCAGAGACAGAGATGAATCGCTACACCAACGGCAACTCGCAAATTACCTCGCATCACTTTGGGCACACCAAGGCCGTAGCGGACGCCCATTACATCAAACCACTTCCCGAAGAGACCAGGGTTGCCGCCCTGGCCCTCGACTCGGCGCTTGAGGAGACTATCGGGAAACTAACCAAGTCAGTGGGATCGGGGATAAACTAAACACTGCAAGTGGGTTGGAGGGATGTGTGAGTGGTTGAAACAGGCGGTCTTGAAAACCGCTGTAGGGGAAACCCTACCGAGGGTTCGAATCCCTCTCCCTCCGCCATTAAGTCGTTATTATTCAAGTGATACAGAGACAACGCCCGAGAACTCGCATATTCCGGGCGCTTTCCGCGATATTTGCCTTCCGAAATGAACCAGAGACGGCTGTCTCTCTGGTAACTGCGGGGACTTTCTCGGGAAATTCTCTGTTGCCAATAGAGTAGTTACTTTCGGCGATTGGAGAAACCTACCGCGAGTTCGCATTCTGCTTTGCCCGCCATTAAGTCGTTATTATTCAAGTGATACAGAGACAACGCCCGAGAACTCGCATATTCCGGGCGCTTTCCGCGATATTTGCCTTCCGAAATGAACCAGAGACGGCTGTCTCTCTGGTAACTGCGGGGACTTTCTCGGGAAATTCTCTGTTGGCCAATAGAGTAGTTACTTTCGGCGATTGGAGAAACCTACCGCGAGTTCGCATTCTGCTTTGCCGCCATTAAGTCGTTATTATCTAGGTAATACAGAGACAACGCTCGGGAACTCGCATATTCCGGGCGTTTTTCGTGATGTGCGCCGTCCAAAGTGGACGGGAGACGAGTGTCTCTCCAGCAAATGCGTCCAGTTTTGCGAGGAAATCTCTGTTTCCCAATTAGGTAGTCCGTTTCGGGTAAGTGAGAAACGTACTGCCTCGAATGATTGTTTCCCCGCCATTCAGTCTTCCTCTGTTCTCGGTTCACTTTCAGATCCGAGACGACAATACAAACGGCAGCGACCAGAACAGAATCCTGTTGTATGGAAGATGCCTAACGAGGGTCGCAGCCGCGGTTTCCAAGATGATGATCTCAAGATTCCTCTAGACGATTGCACAAGACACGAATAGTTTTCAGAGGAGGCTTTTTCAAATTGCCTAATTGGAGAACCAGCGCCCCAGCTACGATTTTTTGGGCTCATTCTGATCGATCTGGGTTGCCCTTGGCACACCCTGAAGCGAGGTGGCAGCCGCTTGCCGAGCACCTCGCAAACGTCAGTCGTTTATCGCGCAGAATCGCAGAGTTTGCCCTCCCGAACAATACACAGTTTCAGAATCTGGCTGCTTGCTGTGGGCTCCTGCACGATTTCGGAAAGTACAGCGACCGCTTTCAGAGGATGATCTGCAGCGGTGAGGGGCGCTGCCAACATGCAATCCATGGCGCTGCCTGGGCATGTACCGGTAAGTTTCCCGGAGCCGCGAGTCCGCAGCCCGTGCATGTAGCGCTTGCGGTGGCCGGTCATCATGCTGGGCTTCCGGACTTGTTGGGTGGAGAAGCTTCTCTCCAGGCGCGAATCAAGAGCCATCAGGCCGAAGCTCTCGAACTAGTGGCACGGGCCGCGAATGATTCGGAATTGTTGCGGAGGTTCATGGAGCAGCCACTTCCGCCGCCAGACCAGAGCGCAGCTCTCCGATTCGATCTTTATACGCGAATGCTGTTCAGTTGCCTGGTCGACGCCGACAGGCTGGATAGTGCAGGGCGCCCGTTGCAGCAGGAGCCACTCGATGCTGGGCAGAGGATGGAGTTGCTTCTTCATCAAGTTGATCAATTGGCTACGAATATGCCGGACGGGGTGGTCAAGTCCGCACGACAGCAGGTACTGAGAGACTGTCTGGCCGCGGGAACACTTGGCGAGTCTTTGTTTTCCTTGTCGGTTCCAACAGGCGGAGGAAAGACGCTAGCTGGTTTGGCATTTGCACTTAACAGGGCGGCGCTTAACCCAGACGCGTACCGGCGAATCATTGTCGTTATTCCTTATCTTTCGATCATCGAGCAAACTGCCGAGGTTTATGGTCGGGTGTTCGGGCGGGATGCGATTCTTGAGCATCACTCTGGAATCTGCGACCGACTGGTGACCAAAGATGGCGAGCACTTCGCTCCAGCCGTGAGTGATGAACAAGAGGAAGACGCCGCGGCCGGAGCCTATCGCAGCGAGACGGAGAATTGGGACGCTCCGCTCATCGTCACCACCTCCGTGCGATTCTTCGAGAGCCTCTTCTCCAATCGTCCGTCGGATTTGCGGCGCGTGCACAACATCGCCCGGTCCATCGTGATTCTCGACGAGGTACAAACACTTCCCAAAAGATTGCTGGCGCCCCTGCTGGCCGTCATCCGCGAGTTATCGGAAGACTGGGGTTGCACGTTCGTGTTCTCAACGGCCACACAGCCGGCTTTCCAGAGAGGCATTGAGAGCCCGAAAGACGTTCGCCTCGCCCCCGGCAGCGTGAAAGAGATTGTCCAAAACCCCGCCGCACTTCGAGCCTCGCTCAAACGCGTCCACATCGACTGGCAGATCAAGAAGCCTGCCGGGTGGCCGGAGGTGGCGCAGCAGTTGTTCTCTCAATCGCAGGCGCTGTGCATCGTGAATCTGCGCGACCATGCCAGCGCGTTGTTTGACGAAGCCAGCCAACAGGCCCGCGAGCGCGGCCTCGATCCAGATGGCCTGTTCCATCTTTCGACGAGAATGTGCGCGGTGCATAGACTTGATGTGTTGGCACGTATCAAAGACAGGCTCTCGCGGCATCTCCCCTGCTGGGCGATATCAACGCAATTAGTGGAAGCTGGCGTGGACGTGGATTTTCCGCTGGTGCTGCGTGCGGCAGGACCGCTGGATGCAGTGTTTCAGGCGGCTGGAAGGGCCGACCGCGAGGGACGTCTCACGGCCAATCTTGGCCAGCCAGGCGGGCGAGTCGTAGTGTTTCTTCCCGAAGATTCCCGCACTCCGCCTAACGATTACAAGCTGGCTACTCAGCTCACTTTAACCATGGCCAGGGAAGCGCTATTGCGCGGAGCGGCCCTGCAAGTGGATTCCGCCGAAGCAATTCAGTCTTTTTTCGAGCGCTACTACGGCGAGGGCGCGGATCTTGGCGAAGCACTTCAGGAGATGCGCACAAATGCTAAGTTTGCCACGCTGGCTGACAACTTCGAGATGATCAGCAGTCGCACGCGTGATGTCTTTGTGCCATACGGCAAGTACACGCTGAACTGGCTGGAGGAGTTGCGGACCATCGGATGCCTCACAGGAGAGTTACGCCGCAAACTCCAGCGAAGCGCCGTCGGACTGCAGCCATATGAGTTCGATAAGGCGCGCGGCGTGCTCTCCGAAGTGCGTCCCGGCAGCGAAATCTGGATCGCCGTAGAGGGTTCGTACTCGCACATAAAAGGTTTGAAGTTTCAGTTGGAGGATGAAGACTTAATACTGAGCTAGGGAGATGACGGCGATACCACAAGGAGGTAGACGCTACCCCCTTGCAGATTTACCGTTCCGAAAAACAACATGTTTCAATCCACTTCTGTTTCCAGAAGAACTCATCAGCAAAATCTTCTTGACAGATGATACACGACGCGTTAAGACTCACGTCATGTTGTTTTTAGAAACAAATAAACTATGTATCTAGCTCTTACCTGCCCGTAGCACCGCGGGCGAGAGCCACAACACGAAGCCCGATTCGCGAGTCTTGGCGGACATCGAATCGGGCCTTGGTGCTCAGCTTTGGCAGCGCAGTGGGAAGATTCCCCTGTGCGCTTCCCTTATTTTAGTACAACTCGACATTCCACTCCAGAGAGTTACCATCGAGACGGCTCTCTGGAAGTGGTTGCCCCAAAGTTTCTGACTAACTGCAATGCTAAGGAGGGCAGTCTGTGTCCATTCCGAGCGTCAGAGTCAAGATTTCGGGCGAATTCGCGTGTTTTACGCGGCCTGAAACAAAAGTCGAGAGGGTATCTTATCCGCTGATGACTCCCTCGGCGGCACGCAACATACTGGATGCCATCTGCTGGCGTCCCGAAATGCGCTGGGTGGTAACCAGCATCTCCGTTCTCAACCCGATCCGTTATATCTCCGTGCTGCGAAACGAAGTGCAGAGCAAGCTCTCCCCCGCCTCGATCAAGAAGTGGATGGCCGATCCCGAAAAGTACGAGCCTCTGGCCGCTGGCGCCGGAGCGAACACCGAAGGGACCCCCCGCAATTCCGTGCTTCTCCGCGATGTGGCCTACATCGTGGAGGCATTCCCGCTTGTATTCAATACCAATGGCGACAACATGCCCGCCAAGTACGTGGCGGTGCTGCAGCGTCGCGTCGCGAAGGGACAGTGCTATCACCGTCCCGCGCTCGGATGTCGCGAGTTCGCGGCGAACTTCTCGCCTCCTTCCGAACAGGATCGCCCCGAGCCCATCAGCGAAGACTTTGGGCGCATGCTCTACGATATCGCGTTTCTTCCCGAAGGCAATCGCGCCGCGTTCTTTGATGCCAGATTGAAAAACGGCGTAATGGACACCAGGCCTGAAGTTGTATTGAAAGACAACGACCGGCGTCAGGAGGTCCTGCAATGTTCGTACAAGCGTTAGCGCAATTTGCGGACACAAATGAGGAGTTGCAAGATGCCCTCAACAACGTGGCGTGGGAGCAGAAGCCGGTGCCATATCTGCTGGAGCTGGCGCAGGATGGGAGCTTCCTGGGCGCGGTAGAGCGGAAGATGCCTGTGATTCGCGGCAAAAAGACAATCTCGCTGCCGCAACCGTTAACCGTGGCTCGCTCGCCTGTCAATCGTAATAGCGGCCATCATCCTCTGCTTGCAGCCGACGACATCGCTTACGTACTGGGCATTGGATCGTGGACAGGGACTAGGGACGAGGACAAACACGCGAGGCACCACGAAGCATTTCTGGCGCTCATCCAAAAGGCGGCTGAGGCAACACACGATGAGGGTCTCCACGCCTGTGAACGCTTCTATGGCAACCCCGATCAGGTCGACCGGGCTCGCGCGGAACTGAAGGAGGTCAAGGCCGATCTTGGTAGCTCTTTCTGTCGGGGGCCCTGTGGTTTCGCGCCCCGCGGTCAGGCACTATTGGACCTCGCACTACAGCGCTGCCTTCGAGGAGCGCGTTGGCAACGGAGTTGGTGAGTGCCTTATTTGCGGCGAGTTCGGCCCGATTGCTCCGACACACGAGAAGATCAAAGGGACAGCAAGTCTGGGTGGGCAGCCCGCCGGGGTCTCTCTGATGTCCTTTGATAAAGATGCCTTTCGCTCCTACGGGTGGGATCAGAATGAGAACAGCCCGGTGTCTCCCGGCAGAGCGATGGCTTATGTATTAGCGCTCAATCATTTGCTTCGCGTGGATAAGGGACACCGGCGTGATCTGGCGGGAGTGGGTTTTATCTTCTGGCTTAAGGAACCCGTGGAGTTCAATCCGTTTGAGGCTCTGGAGCGGCCCAGCGAGCCGCAAGTCGCTGCCATGCTTGCGCTTGATCCGGGCGTGGACCCGGACCTTGACCCAAACAAGTTCTACCTCGCGGGAGTTTCCGGCAATGGCGGACGCCTTCGTGTGCGTTGCTGGGTGACCGATTCGCTCGGGCGAATCAAGCAGAATCTGTGCGATTGGCACGAGGGGCTGCGTGTCGCCCGCTGTTTTGAGGACACCATCGAGCCGGTTCGATTCTGGCAACTGCTGCAGGCGATTGACCGCGAAGGAAAACCGCCGGCCAATCGCGTGATTGCGCTCCTGCGGCGAGCACTCGAAGGACCGTCCCAGCCGCTCGGATACCAAATGCTGGCGACCGCGTTGGGACGGATGCGCCACGCCGGAGATTGGACTCCCGCTCAGTTGGGGCTGGTGCGAATGTGCCTCAACGATGTGATCGATTTTCAACGGAAAGGAGAAAGACGGATGACCGAAAGCCTGGATTCTGGCCAAAACCATCGAGCTTACCTGTGCGGCCGCCTGCTTGCCGAGTATGAAGGATTGCAGTTCGAAGCTAGTAGAGGTGCCGGAGAGTCGAAAGTAAACCAGTCGGTTGCCGACCGTTATTACTCGTTGGCATCGACCTGTCCGCAGATTGCATTTCCAAAGATCGAGGACTTGGGGATGAAGCACCTGCGCAAGTTGAGGCGCGACAACAGGGGTGCCGCCGTCGCCATCGAGCGGCGGCTACAGGAACTACACGGAATTCTTGAGCAGGCAGCCGCTTATCGTTTTCCTGCCATGTTGAACCTGGAAGATCAGGGCCGCTTTGCGCTTGGATACCACCACCAGCGCGCGCATTCCATGGCGCAAGCCAGAGCCAAGAAGGAAGCCGCAGAAGCAGAAAAGATTCAGGGCCGGGAAGGCCAGGAGGAATAATCGATGAGCATCGTGCAGAATCGCTATGATTTCGTCTACTTATTCGATTGTCAGGATGGCAACCCAAACGGCGATCCCGACTCCGACAATAGCCCGCGCTTCGATCCGGAGACCTTCCATGGGCTCGTCTCGGATGTCTGCCTCAAACGCAAGATTCGCGACTACGTTTACCAGAGCCACTTGCAGGGCGAGACTCCTCAAAAGGGATACGACGTGTTCGTGCTCGCGGGCAACACTCTGGAGAGCCGGCAGCGCCAACCCTTCGACCACCTTAAGGGGGAAATCGAGGCGAAGGGCAAAGACACAAAAACCACAGACATAGAGAAGGCGCGGGCCTGGATGTGCGAGAATTTCTTCGACATCCGTGCATTTGGCGCTGTAATGTCCACTACCGACTTCAATTGTGGTCAGGTTCGCGGGCCGGTGCAATTGACCTTCTCGCGCTCGATCGACCGCATCTTCACCACGGAACACACCATCTCGCGGCAGGCTTTCACCGGGGAGAAGGACATCAAGTCCGGAACGGGCACTTTCGGCAGAAAGCACACCGTCGCCTATGGACTCTACCGCGCCCACGGATTCATCAACCCTGTATTTGCCGATAAGACCGGCTTCTCCGAAGATGACCTCGTCGAGTTGTGGAAGGCTTTGGGAAACTTGTTTGATCTGGACCGTTCCGCAGCCAGAGGCCTGATGGCCCCTCGTGGGCTCTATATTTTCAAGCACGATTCCAAACTCGGATCAGCGCCCGCACACCAGTTGTTTGAAACCGTTTCCGTGAAGCTGAAAGAGGGAGTTGTGAGCCCGCGATTCTTTTCCGACTATATTGTGTCGGCTCCTTCGCAGTCGGCTCTGCCATCAGGCATTACGCTCGTGGAAGGCTTCCGTCACGCTGCCGTTGTCTGAGGAACCGCTCGATGTACACGGAAGATGATCTTCTGCCTCTTTCCGGCTTGCAGCATCTTTCCTTCTGCGAGCGCAGATGGGCATTGGTACACATCGAGTCCATCTGGGAGGATAACCGCTTCACCGCAGAAGGAAATCTCCTCCACGAACGGGCGCATTCAGGTGACGTCGAATCAAGGCCAGGCGTTTTGGTTCGACGCACCCTTTCCATCCGTTCCTTTCGGCTTGGTATTTCCGGCCGTGCCGACATAGTAGAGTTCTACCCGCTTTCTGCTGGCCAGCCGGGGATTTCGGTCGCAGGGCACAAAGGAGTTTG
The DNA here is from genome assembly GCA_963791145.1 of uncultured Acidobacteriota bacterium. Lineage (GTDB taxonomy): Bacteria > Acidobacteriota > Terriglobia > Terriglobales > Acidobacteriaceae > CAWBRT01. Next base: position 522,174 of record CAWBRT010000003.1, read on the forward strand.
GCATCCGTATCCAGTGGAGTACAAGCGCAGTCGCGACAAAGCGGGAGGCGTCGCTTATCGCATTCAACTCTGCGCGCAGGCTATGTGCATAGAAGAGATGCTGCACGCGGATGTGCCCGAAGGAGCTGTTTACGACGGCAGCGCCCGGCATCGCGAGGTGGTTCTGTTCGACGCTTCACTTCGGCAGCAGGTCGAGCGGCTCGCCGAGCGGATGCACGAGTTGCGTACCTCAGGCCTCACGCCTAAAGCGCGATACGAAAAGAAGTGCGATCACTGTTCGCTCTACAATGTCTGCCTGCCGAAAACTACCGGTGCCTCCAGTGCCCAGAAATACCTGAAGCGCGCTGTGCAGACTGCGATTGCCGATGGCGGAGATGAGCCATGAAGAAGCTGCTCAACACGCTCTACGTCACCACGCAGGGAGCGTACCTGGCTAAGGACGGCGAAACCGTTCTCATTCGCGTGGAACAGGAGAACCGCTTGCGAGTACCGATCCATACACTGGGCGGTATCGTATGTTTTGGACAGGTATCTTGCAGTCCTCCTCTAATGGGATTCTGTGCGGAAAATAGTGTTGGCCTCAGCTTCCTCAGCGAACATGGGCAGTTTCTGGCACGTGTGCAGGGTCCTGTGAATGGCAATGTGCTGCTGCGGCGCGAACAATATCGCCGTGCTGATGAGGAAGTTGGCTCGGCTGCCATCGCGCGTGCTGTGGTGCAAGCCAAAGTAGCTAACTGCCGTACTGTCCTCTTGCGGGCGGCTCGCGAGCGCAACGGCTGCACCGAACTGGAAGATGCCTCAGGCCGGCTCGCCCGCACTCTGGAGATGCTGGAGGCCGCGAAGTCTGTGGAACTGGTGCGCGGCCTTGAAGGAGACGCCGCCCGGACCTACTTCTGCGTCTTCGATCATCTGATCACTGCATCAAAGGAATATTTCTTCTTCCGCGAGCGGAGCCGGAGACCGCCGCTCGACAAAGTGAACGCTCTCCTGTCGTTCCTTTACACACTGCTGGCACACGATGTCGCCGGAGCCCTGGAGGCCGTCGGTCTTGATCCGGCAGTCGGCTTCCTGCATCGCGACCGCCCAGGACGCGCGGGACTGGCCCTCGATCTCATGGAGGAACTACGTCCGGTTCTGGCTGACAGGCTGGCGCTCTCGCTTATCAATCGTCGTCAAGTACAGGCTAACGGCTTCAAAACGACCGAGGCGGGAGGCGTACTTATGGAAAACGACATGCGAAAGGACGTTTTGCTCGCCTGGCAGAAGCGCAAGCAGGAAGACCTCCGACACCCATTTCTTGGTGAATCAATCTCTCTCGGATTACTGCCACACGTGCAGGCTCTGCTGTTGGCCCGGCACCTGCGAGGCGATCTGGATGCCTATCCTGCGTTCTTCTGGAGGTGAGCGGCAATGATGGTTCTGGTCACCTACGACGTCCGGACAGAGACTGCTGAAGGGAAGCGCCGTCTTCGCCGCGTCGCTAAAATATGTCAGAATTACGGGCAGCGCGTTCAGCTCTCCGTCTTCGAGTGTCTCCTGGACCCTGCCCAATGGGTAACATTTCGCGCTGGCCTGACAGCGGAGATCGACCCTGCGGATGACAGCTTGCGCTTCTACTTTCTCGGAGCAAACTGGAAGAAGCGCGTAGAACATCTGGGCGCCAAGCCAGCCTATGACCCCGAGGGGCCACTCATCGTGTGATTCGCGAACCTCATGCAATCATGATTTTCCCGGCAGGTGCGCGATTGATGCAAGTACCTGAGTACAAAGAACCCTCTGCGCATTGCTCCTCGCGCGCAACACGCTGGAGGGCCACCTCTGGAGGAGATCCGCGCATTGTGAGATGCAAGTCTCTGAATATGCGTGTGTTATGTTGGAGCAGTCGCGCCCCGTACGGGCGCGTGGATTGAAACAATGCACAGAGTCCGTGCCCATCACAACGTCGCGCCCCGTACGGGCGCGTGGATTGAAACTATCATCCGCGCTTGGCGGTTAGCTCCGTCTTGTCGCGCCCCGTACGGGCGCGTGGATTGAAACGTGCTCCGTCCCGTAGTCATCCATGATGGTTAAGTCGCGCCCCGTACGGGCGCGTGGATTGAAACTTGTGTTAAGGCAACCTCAGCAACTTGTTTGGGTCGCGCCCCGTACGGGCGCGTGGATTGAAACATCCTGGAGGAAGGACAGGAAGGCCGGGACATCGTCGCGCCCCGTACGGGCGCGTGGATTGAAACAAGACGGTTGGCGACGGGGCTCCTGCGTCGTTGGCGTCGCGCCCCGTACGGGCGCGTGGATTGAAACCGCTAGGGTATCGAAGGCAATCTCCGACTCGGCCGGTCGCGCCCCGTACGGGCGCGTGGATTGAAACGTTTGCCTGCTGCTCGAGCGTCTTCTCGAGGTTGTCGCGCCCCGTACGGGCGCGTGGATTGAAACATCGTCTTCCTAACCGTGTATGCCAGGCAGGTCTTGTCGCGCCCCGTACGGGCGCGTGGATTGAAACATCTCCCGTCGTGAGGGCAGCCACGGCAGGTGTGGTCGCGCCCCGTACGGGCGCGTGGATTGAAACAAGTTAAATTGTCCCGTTTTCACGTCCGCGTCCCAGTCGCGCCCCGTACGGGCGCGTGGATTGAAACCTTATCAGGTTCGGACATCCTAGCCCTGGAAACTGTCGCGCCCCGTACGGGCGCGTGGATTGAAACGGCCGACGCCCAGCTCCTTTACGCTTCCCGCCTCGTCGCGCCCCGTACGGGCGCGTGGATTGAAACAAATCTGGCCGCAAGGCCCAAGCCGCGCGCGCCAACGTCGCGCCCCGTACGGGCGCGTGGATTGAAACTGGAGCGTTCGCTCCCCGCGGCCCGGGGACATAGTCGCGCCCCGTACGGGCGCGTGGATTGAAACCTCTTTGTCGGGGTCATAATCCGGCTTTACCCGGTCGCGCCCCGTACGGGCGCGTGGATTGAAACATTGGTGTTGGCGGTAATGGTGGAGGCCAAGGCGGTCGCGCCCCGTACGGGCGCGTGGATTGAAACAAGTTTGCTCAGACCATGATGAATTACGCGGCCGTCGCGCCCCGTACGGGCGCGTGGATTGAAACATAGGTGAAGTTCTGCGGCACTCCGATCGCCGCCTCGTCGCGCCCCGTACGGGCGCGTGGATTGAAACAATGTGAAGCTGGAGAAGATCTTCAGGAATATCGTCGCGCCCCGTACGGGCGCGTGGATTGAAACAACCCGATCGAGGGCGAGAAGCCTTCCACGTTCTTCGTCGCGCCCCGTACGGGCGCGTGGATTGAAACAAAGGCAGCGACGGCGATATCGTCCTGGCCTCGCGTCGCGCCCCGTACGGGCGCGTGGATTGAAACAACTACAACTACATGCACGAGCAGACGAACGAGGGTCGCGCCCCGTACGGGCGCGTGGATTGAAACATTGGGGAAGCCGAGATATCGAAGGCTATCCAGGAGTCGCGCCCCGTACGGGCGCGTGGATTGAAACATTATCGTCGAGGCTTACTAACGTCGGTACAGACGTCGCGCCCCGTACGGGCGCGTGGATTGAAACTCAATATGCCCGGATTCATACATGCGTTCGTTGGTCGCGCCCCGTACGGGCGCGTGGATTGAAACGGAGTAGACGTTTTTGAGCAGTCCCCCGATGCGGTTGTCGCGCCCCGTACGGGCGCGTGGATTGAAACTTTGCCAACGCTGCCGACGTGGCCGAGTACATCGGTCGCGCCCCGTACGGGCGCGTGGATTGAAACATTCTCGGAGCTCATGCATGAGGACCTTTCTCGGGTCGCGCCCCGTACGGGCGCGTGGATTGAAACATTATTGGCCGCGTGGTGCTCAGCCATGGCATTACCGTCGCGCCCCGTACGGGCGCGTGGATTGAAACTTCGATAGGCGCGACCAACTGGCAGCGTTCATCGTCGCGCCCCGTACGGGCGCGTGGATTGAAACATCTACTATAAACACAGTTAAGCGGCTACCAGCCGTCGCGCCCCGTACGGGCGCGTGGATTGAAACACATCGCGCCGCGTGAACTGTCCGAGCTGCTCTTCGTCGCGCCCCGTACGGGCGCGTGGATTGAAACTTCGCACTGCATGGCGGCGTCCCACCAGGCCTTCGTCGCGCCCCGTACGGGCGCGTGGATTGAAACATGCGCTTGAGCTCACCCCAAGTAATGCAGGTGGTCGCGCCCCGTACGGGCGCGTGGATTGAAACACGTCCCACACGCTGCCCACGATCGCCCGTGTGCGGTCGCGCCCCGTACGGGCGCGTGGATTGAAACGGTGTAGAGCTGGGAGCCAACCTCCACGTTGTTGGTCGCGCCCCGTACGGGCGCGTGGATTGAAACAATGAGCTGCTGTGCCTCTTCTTTGCTCAGCTCGCGTCGCGCCCCGTACGGGCGCGTGGATTGAAACACCAAATTGTCGGGAGCACTCATGGCTTCGCGGAGTCGCGCCCCGTACGGGCGCGTGGATTGAAACTTCGATAGGCGCGACCAACTGGCAGCGTTCATCGGCGTCGCGCCCCGTACGGGCGCGTGGATTGAAACACGTTGAGTAGAAGACTTTGGTTTGCTTGTCCGGTCGCGCCCCGTACGGGCGCGTGGATTGAAACTTTCATGGCCTTGACTTGACCCACAAGAACCGGGCGTCGCGCCCCGTACGGGCGCGTGGATTGAAACTCCAAGCTGCTGGGGCATGAAAGCATCCGGACCACGTCGCGCCCCGTACGGGCGCGTGGATTGAAACTTGGTTCGCGGCTAACAGCTTCTTCATCTCCCCCGTCGCGCCCCGTACGGGCGCGTGGATTGAAACTTCTTTGCCTTGCGCGAGATCGCCCACTGTTTCTTGTCGCGCCCCGTACGGGCGCGTGGATTGAAACAAATTCTTGAAGCCGCGCGCCGCGATCCTGTCGGCGTCGCGCCCCGTACGGGCGCGTGGATTGAAACAGCTCGACTCTCGGCACGGCGACCGGGAACTTGCAGTCGCGCCCCGTACGGGCGCGTGGATTGAAACTTATTCATAGCGGGTAGGCTCTACTTCCACTTGCCGTCGCGCCCCGTACGGGCGCGTGGATTGAAACTCGGCTACCTGCTGCAGCGGCACGTAATCAGAAGCGTCGCGCCCCGTACGGGCGCGTGGATTGAAACATGCGTGCAGCCGCAGAAGCGGCAAGTGCCAGGTGGTCGCGCCCCGTACGGGCGCGTGGATTGAAACAAAGCGTTTGCTCACCGTGGCGAAGTACGACTCCGTCGCGCCCCGTACGGGCGCGTGGATTGAAACTTGTAAACAAAAGGTCGCAGGTTCAATTCCTGTCCCGTCGCGCCCCGTACGGGCGCGTGGATTGAAACTGCTGCTATCACGAACAGGCGTGTGTTGCGGCCGTCGCGCCCCGTACGGGCGCGTGGATTGAAACATTGTGCGCGCCACGCAGATAGACTGCGTTCGCTGCCGTCGCGCCCCGTACGGGCGCGTGGATTGAAACAGGCCAAGGATTCCGTCCTTGTCCACGGTAGTGTCGTCGCGCCCCGTACGGGCGCGTGGATTGAAACTTTGACAGGCGCGACCAACTGGCAGCCTTCATCGGCGTCGCGCCCCGTACGGGCGCGTGGATTGAAACGCTTTAATTAGTTCACGGAGCCACGCGGCGGCGTCGCGCCCCGTACGGGCGCGTGGATTGAAACGTCCTAGAGGGCGCAAAGGCCCCGGTGCTACCACGTCGCGCCCCGTACGGGCGCGTGGATTGAAACATGCTCTTGGGTGAAGAGTTTGGAGTCCACCTTCGTCGCGCCCCGTACGGGCGCGTGGATTGAAACCCCGGTATTGGACGGGGTGACTCTGTGTTATCCGTCGCGCCCCGTACGGGCGCGTGGATTGAAACTTTCCTGCCGTACCCCACAACGGGACGTTTTGTCGTCGCGCCCCGTACGGGCGCGTGGATTGAAACTCGGTATCGTTGGCGAACAACGTCTGGATGTCGTCGTCGCGCCCCGTACGGGCGCGTGGATTGAAACTTTCCTGCCGTACCCCACAACGGGACGTTTTGTCGTCGCGCCCCGTACGGGCGCGTGGATTGAAACGGCACTCTACCAAAGCAAGCGTGAGGAGGCCATCGTCGCGCCCCGTACGGGCGCGTGGATTGAAACCTCGTGGTGCAGGCGCGACAACTTCAGTAGGACCGTCGCGCCCCGTACGGGCGCGTGGATTGAAACGCGTCAGGCATCACTCTCTCTGAAATGGAAGCGAACGTCGCGCCCCGTACGGGCGCGTGGATTGAAACAATTCGTACCGGCCTGTCTTGTTGGGTATCCGGCCGTCGCGCCCCGTACGGGCGCGTGGATTGAAACGATCTAGCTACGCTTGAACCTGTTCCTCCGGCTGCGTCGCGCCCCGTACGGGCGCGTGGATTGAAACAACTTCTTGCCGCTCGAAGCGCCATTGCTCGCCGCGTCGCGCCCCGTACGGGCGCGTGGATTGAAACGCGTCATAGCCAAACCGGGAACCACTTACGCTGTCGTCGCGCCCCGTACGGGCGCGTGGATTGAAACCCTGGTGTCCTGGCTTGCGGGTGCAGAAATGATCGTCGCGCCCCGTACGGGCGCGTGGATTGAAACCCCAAGCGTGTCAAACTCATTGGAGTAATTCTTGTCGCGCCCCGTACGGGCGCGTGGATTGAAACACAATATCCGTGAGGGAGTTCGCAACCGTGGCCGGTCGCGCCCCGTACGGGCGCGTGGATTGAAACTCCGTATGGCACAAGTTTGAGCAGACCTTCACTCGTCGCGCCCCGTACGGGCGCGTGGATTGAAACGAACATTTTTCCTTCGGTTCTTTTTCGGCCGACGTGGCGTCGCGCCCCGTACGGGCGCGTGGATTGAAACGAACAGGGCTGTAAGGGGGATCGCGGGCCGATTCAGGTCGCGCCCCGTACGGGCGCGTGGATTGAAACCTTTTGGCTCTCCTCAATTACACGGATTCGTTAAGTCGCGCCCCGTACGGGCGCGTGGATTGAAACTTTCCAAACAGCATCAAAGTCCGCGCCATACGCCGTCGCGCCCCGTACGGGCGCGTGGATTGAAACAACACGAGGGCGCACCGCAACTGGTTGAAAGCTTGTCGCGCCCCGTACGGGCGCGCGTGGATTGAAACTGTCGCTTCAGGTCTTTACAAATATTGCTCGGTCAAAAAACGTGGAATGTCGATCGGCTATTTGATTAGGCTTTGCTGGTCCTTCCACTCGAGTGGCAGTTGCGTGACGAGCGTCTCGAGGGTCAACCCCAGGCTGGATCTCTGGCTCAGAATGACCTCGACGAGATCAGGAGCGAGCAACGCGCAGGAAAAGATTTTGCGAACATAGTGTGATGTAACTCCTGCTTGTTTTGCCAATTCAACGACACTCCCCGCCTTACCGGAGACAACTTGATCGTACCAGTGCCGGGCACGGACGATCCCTTTCACGAGTGCGGTCGTGCTGCTGCTGGTTGTCTGCTGGCTTTCGCCGATAAAGAGTCGCAATTCCTTCCCGCGGTGCGTCTGCCGGAAGGGACATGCGAGCGCGAGAACCTGGGACCGTCGATTCCCGTCTGCGCCAGTCTGGGCCTTTGGTACTTTATCCAGTTCCCTTCCTTGGATCAGACTGACAAGGGCGTTCAGATCCAAGCTGATCTGCAGCGAGTCGCGCTCTACGACAACCTTACTGAGTACTGTCTGCAGGAATTCCTCCTTTTCCTGTGTTCCGGTCTTCTCCCACGACTTATCTCGGCGGCTGGCAGCCTCCACTATGGAGCGAAGCTGTCCTTCTGGAAGGGCGAGATCTCGAGCCGCTGAGACGAGCTCGTGTGGCGTGGAGAGCAGGGTCAGAATCCGCTCGGCAACCGCACGCTCGAGGTCGTGCGCCGGGATTCGAGCCAAGTCAGCGCTGTCCTTCTTCTTTCGGATTACGGCTTGCGAGGTGTAGTAACGGTAGCGCTTGCCTCCTTTTACCGCATGCGTTGGCGTGTAGCGGTTACCGTGTTCGTCGAAAAGCAGCCCGGTCAATAGGCTATCTCTTGTGGTTCTCGTTCGTTTCCTCTCGCCCTGTCGGTTCTCAACCAGCTGTTGCTGGACCTTCTGCCAGAGCTCACGCTCAATGATGGGCTCGTGCTCGCCTGGATAGACTTGACCGTGATGTGCGATCTCGCCGACGTAAAGATGGTTTTTCAGCAGCTGATAGAGCGCACCGCGCGAGAATTTCTCCCCGCCAGTCTTGATCCCGGCCGCATCAAGCCGCACCTTGCTGCGGACTGGCCCCTGATCCAAATATTCTTTCAGTCGCGAGACATAACCCAGCCGGAGATATTGCCGGTAGATCTCGCGGACGACCTTGGCCTCCTCCTCGTTGATGATCAGCTTTCGGTCCTTCAGGTCGTAGCCGAGCGGGACACGGCCACCCATCCATATTCCTTTCCTCTTCGAGGCAGCGATCTTGTCCCGAATCCGTTCCCCTGTGACTTCGCGTTCGAACTGGGCGAACGATAGCAGCACGTTAAGGGTCAGCCGCCCCATCGATGTCGTGGTATTGAACTGCTGCGTGACCGATACGAAACTGACGTGGCTGGCATCGAAGATTTCGATGATCTTGGCGAAGTCAGCTAGGGAGCGCGTCAGGCGGTCGACCTTGTAAACGACGACGGTGTCAATCTTCCCTGCCGCGATGTCCTCGAGCAGACGTTGGAGAGCCGGCCGCTCCATGCTCCCACCCGAGAAGCCACCGTCATCATATTGGGCGCCGAGGGCGTGCCAGCCCTCGTGACGCTGGCTGGCGCAGTATGCTTCGCAAGCTTCCCGTTGTGCCTGAAGAGAGTTAAACGACTGCTCAAGACCCTCTTCGCTCGACTTGCGTGTGTAAATGGCGCAGCGAATTCTGGACTTGGCGGTTGCTGTCATTGTTCGTTCCTTCTGGCGCGTTTCTTAAGCCCGAAGAACAACGGACCGGACCAACGCGTACCGGTAATCCGACCGGCGATTTCAGATAAGCTGCGGAAGCGGTTCCCCTGGTACTCGAACCCCGAGTCCAGGACCGAAACCTCATGGAGCTGCCCTTGCCACTCGCGCACGATCCGAGTGCCGGGTTTCATCCTCACTGAAGCGGGCGATGATCGGGGACTGGCCGTGACTTCTTCTGCCAGCCGTCGCAGTCGCTTGCAAGTGGATGGCTTCAGGCCACCGAAAGCTTTTTCCTGCATGCGGTAGGCTAGGATCGGAACCAGGATTTCGCGCCGGAGGCGCGGGTGTGCGGGTTTGCCGAACAGCTCGAGCCAAAGGTCAAGCAAGTCTTTGCGCTCACGCCGGGGTAATTCTTCCAGCTTTTGCTGCAATTCGGTGCTCATTATCCACCTCTAATCCGCCCCAAGAGAGCCTTCCAAGGAGCAGTACATTCACGCTTGCCGGGGGCAAACAGTCAAGCGAACTCTGAGGACGGAAAAATCTGCGACAATTGGGTGGTTCGGGGAAGGAAGATGGGCCGAAGCTTTTGCCTCCGGCCCATCTTTAGAGTTGACTTGCTCTGGATTCGATGGTTGTCACAGGACGCCGTAGATGGAGTCTGCGGATAGTCAAATATTCAAGTGCTTGGGCGGTTGAGTTAATTTGGTCGCCAGTAGCCGAAAGACTTGGATGTGCGGCCACGCTGAGCAATCTGAGTTGGCGACGTCACTGCGGGCTTGTAATTCGGAAGCAAACAGTAGGTTAGCCAGCTTCGATTGGGTGTACGCTGCCCACGGGAAATAAGATCGTTCCGCCTGCAAGTCGTAGAAATCATCGGCTCCCAAGCTCTGCACCGGACTGTTCACTGTCACCACGCATGGATTTTTGGCGTATAGCAGCGCCCTTGGCACGTTTCTTTTGCTGACGGCGGCGTTGCCGTACTTGTTTCCCTTTTCCTTGGTGGTAGTACATCCATTGCCGATGCTTTAGGCTGTGCTCCTCCGAGCAACAAGTTGAGTCGTGGGACCCGACTCTGAACCAACGTGTGCAATCCTTCCACATGCAGCGCGCGACTTTCGCACTCCAGAGGTAATCGCAACGCAATAGGAAATAAAGCACGGGAAAGACGCCAAAGCTCACATCTTCCGAGGGAATCTCGACCGGAATGCCGCCATACTGCGTCAACCTTACGGGAAAAGCGTTAAGGATGTGGCAGAGTAGTTCATGCGCTTGAGATTTGGCGCGGCCTAGCGGGCTTTCTTCGCCT
>CAWBRT010000004.1:0-171330 GCA_963791145.1 uncultured Acidobacteriota bacterium
ACGGGATACACTTCCGCTGGACCAGCGCTTTGGAGGCAAACTGGCCCAGCGAATGAAGTGCACCCTATTGCCCTTCAATATCGACTCAGAGCATTTACCGGCGGAGGCACGAACTCACCTTCGCGCCGGCGCTGCAGACGCTCGAGCTGATCCATGGCGTGGTACATCTGGCGCATGATGTGCGCCTCATAGCGCACAACGCGGTTTGTAGCTTCAGGGGCCAGGGATATCCGGTCGTGCAAGGCGAGCGCCAGATTCAGGATCACCTTGAGCGGCCAGGCAAACCTCTTTCCAATTTTGAAGCCACTGTTGATCCTGCTCATGGTTCTCGGGCCTCGCGACCCCGTACATGGTGGCCACTTCCAGAGTTGACTATAAAGTGGACCATGGTATGTTGTAGTAGTCGGAGGATTTGATGGAGGAGATTTCGATTTCGCAATTCAAGGCGAAGTGCCTGGCGATGCTTGAGCAGGTACGCAAGACCAAGAAGCCGATCTTGGTGACCCGCTTCGGAAAGCCCGTGGCGGAGGTAATCCCGCCCTCGCCGCTGGCAACCCCACCCAATTGGCTGGGCTCGATGGCCGGCACCATGAAGATTACGGGAGATATTGTCTCCCCGTGCTTGCGGAAACCGATTGGGAGGCAGTGCGCGAATGAAGTTGTTGCTGGACACGCATATCTGGCTATGGAGCCTCGCAGAACCGTCGCGCTTGGCGTTGCGTGTACAGAAGAGTGAAGAGCACGACCAATGAATTGTGGCTTTCCCCAATCAGTGTCTGGGAAGCGCTGTTACTTTATGGCCGTGGCCGCATCGTTATTGAAGGGGATCTTGACTCTTGGCTAGCGCGTGCCACCGCCTGTCTGCGGGAAGCCCCTCTCACCCATGAGATTGTTCTTGCTGCCCATCAACTGCTGCTGCCTCACCCCGATCCGGCAGATCACTTCCTGGCAGCAACCGCGCAAGTGCTCGGACTGACTCTGATCACCGCCGATCAGCGATTGCTGGGGCTGGGAGAAATTGCAACATTGGCGAACCGATGACGGCCAGAAGCCGGTTGCTCGGCGATGTACGGCCATGTATTCGTACTATAGTCACTAGTGTTGGCAAGATAGGTCCCCTCCGGCTCCATCTTCGAGGCCACCCGAAAGTGAGGTCACTCCCCGGGGCGGGTTGATGCGTACCGGTACGATCCTGGAGAACGCTGGCGCGCGGATTCTTGTGATAAGTGGAAGCGACCGTTCCACGATGCCATCGGCGTTGGTGCGGAAGTAGACAGCTTTGTGCAAACACTTTTGCACTTTGCTTTCTCCTAGTCCAGTGCCTCTATCTGTGGATTCTGCGCAGAGATCTGAACAGCTCCACATTTATGCTGACTTGGTCCTATCTTCGAAAAGGGCGCGCGAGGCCGAGCCGTTTCTGTGGAAAATCCGCCAAGCACCCAGCTGCTTTTCTTCATAAAACCCGCATAAAATACCGCTGTTATCGATTTTCCGATGAAGCACAAAAAAAAGCTTTACAAGCCCAATTTACTCTACTAGCTTCTCGATTAGGACGAACTTCTACGAAATCTACTAAGCCGAAAGGAGGACTAAACACATGCGATAGCCACAATTGTGGCTTCAGAAAGGGCAAAAAATGCCCAAAACCAACGACGTTGTATTAGATGCTGTAGTGGAACAGTCAATAACAGATAACCAGAATCCGGAAACCCAACTCGTCGCCGTACCCTTCAAGCGCACTGCCGCGAACCGCCGCAACGCCCAGAAATCAACTGGTCCCAAAACCCTGCAGGGCAAGGCTCGATCCAAGCGCAACGCCCTCACGCACGGACTGCTCTCGAAAGAGATCTTTCTTGCTGCGTTTGGCAACTGGTTTTGGCCCACTTGCGGAAGTTAACTTTGGCCCACCTACGGAAGCTTACTGGACCAGGTTCAGTGGTTCCGGAGAGGCGATCATCCTGGGCTGAAGCGTAGCGGAAGCCCAGGATGATCGAGGCGGCCCTTCAGCCTGTTGTCCTGCTCCTGCCTTTCTCTACCGTCCGGCGAAAGCGATAGCTGTCGGCGCCGGATTCGATGATGTGCGCCCGATCGGTGACGCGATCCAGTATCGCTTTGCATAGCCGGGGGTTGGGGATCACCTGCGTCCACTCCGAAAAGGGTAAGTTCGTTGTCAGGATCACGGCGGTCTTTTCCGCCCGCTCGGCGATCACCTGGAAGAGGAACTCGGCGCCCATGTCGGCCATCGGCACATAGCCGACCTCGTCGATGGCGATCAGATCGTAGCGTTCCCAGCGTGCCAGCACCCGGCGCAACTGCAACTGCTGTTTGGCTTCGACCAACTCGTTGATCAGCGCCGCAGCGGTAGCGAACCGCACGCGTCGTTTCTGCCGGCAGGCAGCTACGCATAGGCCGGTCAGCAGATGCGTCTTGCCGGTGCCGCAGTCGCCGATCAGGATCACCGGTTCAGCGCGTTCGATGTAGCCGCCCTGCGCGAGTTCCTGGATCTGCGCGGCCGAGATCTGCGGCGCTTTGCTGAAGTCGAACTCCTCAAGCGTCTTCATCCGCGGCAGACGTGCGTCCTTGAGCCGTCGGGCGATGGTGTTGCGCTCGCGTTCTTCCAGCTCAGCGGCCAGCAGCGCCTCCAGATACCGCAGGTAGGTCTGGCGCTGCTTGACGGCCACCTCCGCCAGCGGAGCGCATTGCTCGGCCACTGCTGGCAGACGCAGGGTGCGGCATTGTTGTTCGACGGCGGCTTTTTCCAGGTTCTCGACCGCGGCCTTCATGCCTGCACCTTCCCGAGCAACTGGTCGTAGCCACTCAACACCGGCTGCGGCCGCTCGTAACGTGCCAGCACACCGACCTCAAGGGCTGCGACCGATGGTTTAGCCAGCCGTTCGGCAACCAACAGATGCCGAACCGCCGCCACGTCCTGACAGCCGAGTGACAGGACCTGTTCCACGGCTGTGTGGAGACGGGTCCAGCCTTCGTGGGGAGCGAGCGAAAGCAGCGCTATCATCTGCCGAGTGCCTTCTTGGCGACCATGGCGCGTGTTCAGCGCCTGCCACAATCGATCGAAGCACTCCGGCCAACGTCCTGCCCGGCGCCGCTGTGCCAACGGAGTCGAGCCAGCCAGGGCGCCTGGCTTCTTCCGCAACACGTCAAGGTAGTGTTCAAGATCCAAGATCTGTTGCTGACGGCTGTAGCAGCGTTCATGCCGCGCCACGCACGCGCCTTCATGCCACAGTTCAACGTAATCAGCCCGCACTTTCGCTTCAACGACAGTGCCCGGCGGCAGCGGTGTGGAGTAGCGGTTCGTTCGGACGCGCACGCAACGCAGCCCGTCCACTGTGGGAAAGCTGGTCTCGGTCAGATCAGCCGGCTCGGCCGCCAGCGCCAGCAGATGCGGTTGTTCGTTAAGCATCGCCGTGCCTATCGTCTCCGTGCGACCGCCCAGGATGCGCCGCTGATCCTGCCGACAGCACTGCTCCAGGTAGGCGTTCAGCTCGTCCAGATCGCGGGCTTCCGGCAGCGGCACCCAATGGTTGCGGCGAAAGTATCCGCCTTCGCCTTCCACGCCGCCCTTCTCGTTGCCGCGTGCCGGGTTGCAGAACTCGCTTTGAAATCGCCAGTGCGAACGGAACGCGATGAAGCGGCTGGTCTCCTCCCGCCGGTATCCGCGCAGAATCTTCTTCACCGCACTCTTCAGGTTGTCGTAGCGCAGCAACTTGAAGACGCCATCGAAATAGCCGAAGGCTCGCTCGTGCGCTTCCAGAAAGGCCTGCTGCGTGGCATGGGTATATGCCCGATGGTAGGCGCCACCGCTGGCCATCGACCGCATCTCGAACACCTGGAGCTTAATCCGCTCGCCAGCCAGCACTGCCCAGGCTTCATACCAGTCGCACTGCGCTTCCACGCCCCACTCGTAGCTCTGCGGTACGAACACCTCGCGCTGCAATAGGCCCAACTGCTGGCGGCGCCGCCGTACGTAGCCGCGAACCGAACGCTCGCTCACGCTGAACCCTGGCAGCTCCGCGCAGAGCCGCTGCCAGATGCGATGTGCCGTGTGCCTCTGCTTTGCCGGTGCCTGCCGGTCCTCGCTCAGTATCCGGTCGATGAATGCCGACGCTGCCTCCAACTTCCGCAGACGCCTCGTTTGCGGCCTGCTCTCCGCGGGCACGGCACTGCTCAGTGCTTCGCGGACCAAACGCCGGTGAACTCCCAACTTCCGCGAGACCCCGGAAATCGTCCCGACGCCAAACTCATACTCACGACGTATCTGCTCGAACAGCTCCACCTTCAGCCTCCTGGGTAGCCAGCTACGCTTCCGTCGCTCCATCCACGAAGCCTATCCGGCTACTCCCAAGTGGGCCAAACTTAACTTCCGAAGGTGGGCCAGACCAAACTACTGAAATCACTTGCCAACCGATTTAATCCCGAAGCTCTAAAGGAATACGAGACTCTGCTAAGGCAGCTGCAGGAATCCTTTGCTCCTGCCAACTTCCACGAAGCAATGTTGGTCGAGCGCATGGCTGTTGCTTGGTGGCGCTTGGGGCGCGCTTTACGCTTTGAACTGCGTGAGACGCGTCGGGCAACCAGGATAGCCGGTGAGCTAATACCAGAACACGCGGACGAGCCTGCAGCTTACGACCTCCTGTTTGACCTGTTGCGCGAGAATCCGGACGAGGCAGCGGTCCTGATAAACAAATCCGTCCAGATTCTGTCGCACTGCATAGAAAACATTGCTAAAGAGGGAGACCTGGATGAGTTCTGTTTAACGGAACTCCAACAGGTACCTGGCGGGCTCTGGCAGCGTCTCATGGCGCTATCTGAGTCGGACAACGGGGTTCATATTCATTTCGTTGTCAAGACTGCTGATGGTTACGAGCCGGCAAACCCGGGAAGCGCGGAAAACAAGGCGGCCCGGTTGCTTAAGGAGGAGTGGGACAATTTCGTTCGGTGGAGTGACGTTTGCTCCATTGTGCGTCGAGTCCCGGAGTTGCAGGCCGTTCTACGTCGTCCCGATCTGCCCTACCAGGGCGCCGTTGAGCTCCTACTGCGCTATGAACCACCTTCGAACGCCAGTTCTACAAAGCCATGGACCAGCTCGAGCGGCTGCAGCGCCGGCGCCAAGGGGAAGCAGTGCCGCCACCCGTCAACGCGCACCTCTCGGTCGAACGACAGTAATCGGGATCAAGTCCCGCGTGGCAATCGCCCACTAGCGGTTGCCCGCGGGGCTGGCCAGCAGCAGCGTTTTCAGTGACAGCAGCACCACCGTCGTAACCACCAGTTCCACCGTCGCTTACCCGGGCCGTGCCGAAATGACCAATAAACTCCCGTGCTTCCTCGCGCCATTGAATCGGCCCACCTTGTATCTACTGTGGCACATTGATATAATTGTGTCACTTGAAGATATGAGGGGCACATGGAACAACAAATGCGCATCCGCATTAGCGAAAAAGGCCGCCTTGTCATTCCTGCAGCGCTCCGCGAGGCTCTCGGTATCAAGGTTGGCGACGAAGTAAGTTTGCGAATCGAGGATAATGAGCTGCGAATCTCAACCCTGAAAAATCGCATCGAGCGCGCCCAGCGACGCCTACAGCGATTCGCCAAACCAGGAAGATTGATGTCCGAGGAACTGAGCGCTGAACGACGTGAGGCAGCCAAGCATGAGTAAAGTCGTACTCGACGCTTCTGCCATAATCGCCGTGCTTTTCAAGGAGCCCGGCGCCGATAAACTGACGCTGGAACTATTAAAGAATGCAACCGCCAGCACGGTCAACCTTGCCGAAGTGCAAACCAAACTCGTCCGCGAGGGCGTCGATCCTGATGAAGCATGGAAAGACGCTCTCGCTCCTATTGCTGAAGCCGAATCATTTACCAGTGAACAAGCCCAAATCGCCGGTACTCTCGTTGCCAAAACACGGCCGTGGGGGCTGTCTTTAGGAGACCGCGCTTGTCTAGCATTGGCGGTCGTGCTCAAAGCGCCGGTCTACACAACCGAGCAGGCTTGGAGAAATCTAAAACTCGGCATCCGCATTCATGTCATCCGATAGCCCAGCTGAACCACCTCTCGGTCGGACTGCGGCTAAATCGCTCATCGATCGGGCTGTTTGACACGCTAGGCGATGGCTGGCGGCAGTCTCTTGAAGTCACTAGTATTCCAGGTGTAGAGCGTTTCAGCATCGGCCTGGCTGATTGCGCAGAGAGCGGGGGTTGTAAAGTATTTTGTTCCACAACACCGGAAAGCCGCTCCCAGAGCCATTTCGCCGCATGGGTCAATGCTCATCTGTGCGATCATTCGCTGAGATGATTGTTCGACGTACCCGGAATTGGAAGCTATTATCGAGACGGCCTGGAAGTGGCATCGAGACCACTTGAACGGCTACGACTCCTAGACTTGAAGGGCCGGTGAGGCTCACTACCTGATTCGGCGAGTGTCGAGCAATTACCGAACGCGAATTGGCGGTCGACCGGCATAGCCGACGGATCCCTTCGACCTCGCCCACGGGCCGGGCCTGTGCGACACGACGATTTGTCATCTTGAATGTGGGCTTCGGCCTATCGAGCTGTTCTGTCTGCGAGCGAGTAACTAGTGCTGCGCCCGCCGCCGGGATTTCGGACGAGGATGCCGAGTTCGACCAGACGGGCGATATCCCGCGTCGCCGTATCCTGTGACGACTTCGTTAGCTTCGCCCACTTCGAGGTCGTGAGTTTCCCCTCAAACCCGTCAACGACTCGATTCAACACCAGGTGTTGCCTCTCGTTAAGTCTTATGTTCGCAATTGATTCCCAGAAACGCGCTTTGAAGAGCACTGCCTCTAGCGTCCTCTGCGCTCCTCCGAGGGCTCGGTCTAAGCACCTGAAGAACCATTCCATCCAGGGCGTGACGTCCGTCTTCCCTTTTTGAGTCCGTTCTAGAATGTTGTAGTACGCCGTGCGCTCCTGCCGTATCTGGGCTGACATGCTGTAAAACCGCTGTGAACTCTGCTCCGACCGTGCCAATGCCATGTCCGCGATCGCACGGGCGATGCGGCCGTTGCCGTCATCAAAGGGATGGATCGTAACAAACCAGAGATGCGCAAGCCCGGCTTTGACAACCCAATCGGGTTCTTGCTGGCCATTGAACCAATCGAGGAACATGCGCATTTCTTTTGGAAGTCTCTTCGCCGGCGGTGCTTCATAATGAACGCGCTCCCGTCCGACTGGACCGGAGACAACTTGCATTGGACCGCGGCTATCAGTACGCCAAGCGCCGACCTTGATCCGAGTCATCCCGCTTCGCCCGCTTGGAAACAGCGCCGCATGCCAAGCAAACAGACGTTCCGACGTAAGCGGCTGATCGTAGTTGCGGGTTGCGTCCAGCATCATTTCAACGACGCCTTCAACATCCCGATCAACAGCCTTCAGGCCACCAACGTCCATGCCAAGTCGACGCGCCACTGAAGACCGCACCTGTTCTGCATTCAGCTTCTCTCCTTCTATCTCACTGCTCTTGACAACATCTTCGGTCAGCGTCTGTAAGACAGCTTCCTGGCGGAGCTTGAATCCAAGGGCTTCCATCCGGCCCACGAGGCGGCCTTGGCGGTGCCGGACCGCAGCCAGGGTTTCGGCCAAGCCTTCCCGGTCCCAGTGAAAGTTGGGCCAATCCAGCAGTTCGTAGATAAATTCTTTACTCCGCATATTATGCGGAGATTATAGGCTTTATTCTTCGCCCGAGTCAATACATTCTCCGCAGAACACGCGGAGGTTGGGCTTGCCAATCTCCGCAACGGTCGCCACCTTGTACGTCTGGTACCCTCCCGCCAGATTCTGCTACCCGCGTCGCGGAGGTCGTGGTGGCGATCCGGCAAAGCTGAACGCTTGCCCCCGGAGGAAACCACATGGCAGTCCGGGGACGGAATGTCATCGGAGGGTATCCACAAGGGCGAAAGTTTTAGCGATACTAGGCATTTATGTGCCATTACGCTCTGAGCTGTGATCTGATTTTTTACCAAACGAAGTGAACTAAGTGAACTAACTCCTTGCGGATCAATATGATATACAAAAATACCAAGCTCGTCAAGCTAATCCAGATCGCCGAGATAGGCGCAGCTCAGACTTCGCTGGGGCGGCTAGGAGGCAAGGCTCGCAGCAAGAAGCTTACGGTTGCACAGCGAGTTGAAATCGCCGAAAAGGCCGCCGAAGCACGGTGGTCAAGGCGGAAGGGCGGGGAGCCGAGAGACAGCAGCAAATTGCGGTAGAACGGGCATTTGCGTACGCCGACCATCATTTTCTTTTCTCCAAGCGAGAGGAAGCCGCCTAAAGCCGGGCGGCTTTTCGTTGCGGTATTTTTCTTCCTGGGAGGCCGCTGAACCACAGGTAAACCGCTGGACCCCAGACGTTGATGAGTTCAGCTGGGCCTGCACTGTGGAGGTACGCTGGCCCAGCGAGGAAACTGTCGCTCCTATTGCTCGACAGCGACTCGGGCGTTTACCGGCGGAGGCACAAACTCATCTTGCATCGGTTGCTGCCCTCCACAAAACCCGCATAAAATGCCGTTGTTATCGATTCTCTGATAAAGCACAAAAAAAAGCTTTACAAGCCCAATTTACTCTACTAGCTTCTCGCTTAGGACAAGCCCTGGTAAATCCTAATGAGCCAAAGGAGGACTGAACACATGAGTTAGTGGCCACTTCCAGTGGCAAAGGAACGCAAATTGAAAACAACTAATGAAGCTGTATCAACCGCTGTCGCGGGAGCATCAGGAGTAGTCTCCCCAAATCCAGAAACCCAAATCGTCGCCGTACCCTCCAAGCGCGTTGCCGCCAACCGCCGCAACGCCCAGAAAGCAACTGGTCCCAAAACCCTGCAGGGAAAGGCTCGCTCCAGGGGCAACGCCGCCAAGCACGGCTTGCTTGCCAAAGAGATCCTGACCGCCAACAAAGACAACCCAAAAGCTCAGGCGGAGTATAACGCGCTTGAGACCGCGATTCGGGAAGACTATTGTCCGGTGGGCAGACGCGAGGACATGCTGGTCGACATCATTGTTGGTTGCTACTGGCGCCTGGCCCGGGTGCTGCGCTTCGAACTGCGGCAAGCGAATCGCGCCATCACCCTCGATGGTTCATCCCTACCTTACCGGGGCGATGATGATGAGGCCAGCGACGACATCCTTCGGCAGATTCGTCAAGATCCTGACGGGATTACCCAAAGGCTTGACCGAAGCGTGGAGGCAATTGAGGAATCTATTGATGTCATCAGGTCTGAGGGCTATCTAGATCTCGAGGAGATCGAGTGTCTGCGAATTGTGCCTGGCGACCTGTGGCGACGTTGTATGGCTTTGCACCCTAAGCCAGATACACCGCACATGTTCCTCGGGGACAAAACCGATTCGGGGAACGAAATATCCATGGATGGCAAGCAAACACTTGAGGAACTTGAAAAAGAGCTGCCCTGGATTCAACACTGGAAGAGCGTGTGCCTTGCGGTGCAGCGCAACCCCAAGCTTCGCGCCTCAGTCATGCAGCCCGACATCCCTGACGCACAAGCCATCGAACGCATCCTTCGCTACGAACCGATGCTGTATCGCCACCTGAACCGAGCCATGGACCAGCTCGAGCGGCTGCAGCGCCGGCGCCAAGGGGAAGCAGTGCCGCCACCCGTCAACGCTCACCTCTCGGTCGAACGACAGTAATCGGGATCAAGTCCCGCGTGGCAATCGCCCGCTAGCGGTTGCCCGCGGGGCTGGCCAGCGCGATCCGTCGGATCAACTCCGAGCCCTTCTTTCGGGAGATATAGGCGCTTCCCAAACGGAGGGAAGTACCGTGCGAGCGGTTGGATGAAATCCTCTTTTAATGCTTATCATCATCTGATAATATAGGTAAATTGGCGAAAAGCAGCTGGAAGCAAGACCGCACATTGGAATACCTCCTCTTCCTCGATGGGGACGTGCTATTCATTGACGACCAGGGGCACTGGGTGAAGTTTGAGGTGCGGCGAATAGAGATCAGCCCGGCGCGACCACAGGGGATCGAGTATTCGCTAACCCTGCATGACGCCAGCAACCAACGCCTAGCCGGTTTTGACAACGCCCATGCGGTGCGCAAGTCCAAGGGACCGGGCGGCCAGTCCGAGGTGCCCTATGATCATCGCCACCGCTACGGAACGATGAAGCCTTACAACTACCAGAACGCGGCCAAACTCATCGAAGACTTCTGGGAACTGGTCGATCAGGTTTTGAAGGAAAAGAGACGGAAGCCATGAGCACTCTTAGAGTCGGTATTGCCTCCTATGAACAGATGAAAAAGCGCACACTGGCCATCGCCCGCGGCCAGCTTAAGCCAGGGCCGCAGGAACCTAAAGTGTGGTTTACTTCGACGGAGAGCATGGCGCGGGTGCTGTCGGCCAAGAACCGCGATTTGCTGGAGACCATTCGCCGCAACGAGCCTCAATCTTTGGCGGAGCTGGCCGAGCAAACCGGGCGCAAGACACCGAACCTGTCTCGTACGCTGAAAACCATGCAACGCTATGGCTTAGTACAGGTTCGCCGCCAAGGACGCGGCCGGATTGTTCCTAAAGTACCATATAAGCGAGTTGCTGTGGTTCTGGAGCTTGGCGCATAACACACATGAACGGCGGCTCTATCCCGTCCTTGTCTTCGTGGCTTGGGCTGCAGAACAGGGCGCATTTCAGGGCATATTTGCCTGCCAGTCTCGATGAGCCACTTGTGCCCCCCAAATTTGCCCCGCCACCCGTCAGCTCACCTCACGGTTGTAGGCCTGCTTCGCGCCTTAGTCATGTAGCCTGACATCCTCGACGCGCAAGCCATCGAACGCATCCTTCGCTACGAACCCATGTTGCAGCGCCAACTCTACCGAGCCATGGACCAGCTCGAGCGTCTGCAGCGCCGGCGCCAAGGGGAAGCAGTGCCGCCACCCGTCAACACTCACCTCTCGGTCGAACGACAGTGACCGGGATCAAGTCCCGTGTGGCAATCGCCCACTAGCGGTTGCCCGCGGGGCTGGCCAGCAGCATCTGTCCGCAGCTAGGAAGGGAAGAGGTGCAGTTCGTTGATGTTTCAACCGCGTAGGCATTATCGCGTGGCAGAACGATTGCTTTGAGGGGCCGCGTCGGTCCTAAGCCAAGCCTTTCCTTATCCTGTCTTACATTATGTGATAATATGTAAGACATGAAAACGGAAGGGGTTGTCACCACCAAAGGCCAGTTGGTTATCCCGGCCGAGCTGCGTCGAGTCTATCGGATCAATCAAGGCACCAAAGTAAGATTCGAGCGCATCAAGGGCGGGATCGCCGTCTACCCCAACTACGAGGACAGCATCAGCCAGGCGCGCGGCATTGCGGCAGGCCTTGGACTTCCTAATTGTGTTGATCGTGATCCCGAGCGTGAACTGGGATGAGACAGTACGTACTCGACGCCAATGCCTTGCTCCGATTCATCATCAACGCCGACGGCGCCGAGATGGTTGAAAAGGTCCTCAAAGAGGCCAGTGCCAGCGAAACGCGGGTCATGATGTCCGTGGTGAACTGGGGCGAAGTGTATTACACAATGGCTCGCCGGATCGGACTAGCCAAAACCGATCAGCTATTGACCGAAACCTTGGAGAAGACACACTTGTGGTTGATTCAAGTCGATCAGGAAAGTATCGCCAAGGTCGCTCGCCTGAAGGCACAAAATCACGACGTCCCATATGCAGATTGCTTCGCGGCAGCGCTCGCCGGCAGCCGGCACGTCCTGGTCACCGCCGACGTCAAGCACTTCGAGCGAGTCCGAACCCCGAAACTACGCCTTCTGAAGTTGCCTCCGGCCAAGCAATAGGTTTTCAACGCAATTGCGGAACGAGGGCTCGAGTGCGGCCCGCGGCTCGAGCGGCTGCAGCGCCGGCGCCAAGGGGAAGCAGTGCCGCCACCCGTCAACGCTCACCTCTCGGTCGAACGACAGTAATCGGGATCAAGTCCCGCGTGGCAATCGCCCACTAGCGGTTGCCCGCGGGGCTGGCCAGCGTCATCAGTCCGTACCCCGGCCCCGCAGCAACGCACATCTAAATCACCTCTGGGGTTACGGATTTACATGATTTGGGAGCAGCAGCATACGAGAGCAGGAGCATTGTAATACAAGATATTATTTTGTATTATTATGACATATGAGCAGCACCGAAAAAACCATCAGCTTCCGTGCCGTCGCCGAAAAGATCACCGCGCTTGATTCGCTGGCCGCCGCGCAGAACCGTCCGCGTAGCTATCTCATCAATGAGGCGATCACCAACTACATCGAACTGCACGCCTACCAGGACGAGCTGGTGCGCAAGGGGTTGGAAGAGATGCGGAAAGGCCACGTCTTAAGCCATGAGGAGATCATCAAGCGTCTCAAGCGAACGGGGCGAGCACGTAAATGATCGAATGGACCGAGCAGGCGGCCCGACAACTGGATCAAGCTCACGATTACATCGCTCTCTCCAACAGCGAGGCGGTCGCCGCCCAGATTACGATGCGGATCGTAACTGGCATTCAACGGCTCGCTGCCTTCCCGATGTCGGGCAGACCAGGCCGGGTTCCGGGCACCCGTGAGCTGATCATCTCGGATAAGCCTTTTATCGCCGCCTACGCCATCAAAAAAGCCCGCATTGTGGTCCTCGCCATCTACCACGGCGCACAGCAATGGCCTGAATCCTTCTAAACACAGGAATTGCCCCAGGAGCACGTTCCCCCAGCTCCGTTCTGCCACCCGTCAGCTCACCTCACGGTTGTAGGCCTGCTTCGCGCCTTAGTCATGCAGCCGGACATCCCTGACGCGCAAGCCATCGAACGTGCATCCTTCGCTACGAACCCATGTTGCAGCGCCAACTATATCGAGCCATGGACGCACTGAGCGGATGCAGCGCCGGCGCCAAAATGCGGCTCAGCCTCCGCCCGCAACGGCCGCGACCAGCACCACTTGATCGCCAGATTTGACAGGCGCTTCCAACCTATCGGGTCCGATCAACTCGTCGTTCAGAAATACCGCCATAATCGGGTTGACAACGCCATCCCGGATCCAAATCGAGCGTGCCAGTTGGGGGTGTCTGTCAGTCAGCGTTTCCAGAGCTTTCCTCACCGTATCCGCGGAAACGTAGACGCAGCTAACCCCGCCGATTCGCTCTTCAAGAAAGTGGGAAAGGCGGATTTGCACCATCGAGTGCCGCAATCTCCTTGTCAAAAACGGACCAGACCTGTTCGCTCATGCTCGAGAAGAACTCGCGGGTAATGAATGGCCCCAGACCCAGGGTCTGATTGGGACGGTCGAAAACTTCGGAGGGTAGCGTGTAATCCGATCGCTCGAAGCCCTGCTTACGTTCCAGCCACAAGCCCCGCATGTAGGCGCGACGAACGGTGGCCAGCAATTCCGCGGCGGTGATCTCAAGTCCTATCTCATGCTTGAGAGCGTTGACCAGCAAATCGGGGCTTGTCCCATTGAAACTTGCAAAGTCCCGTCATGTCATCCCGCATCTGGTAGAGGCCGCGTTCGGTGATGGCCTTGACCCAATACTCCAAGGACATGTCTCGCTCAGCCAGCGGCAAAAGGAGAGTGGCCATCGACATGTGGCCGCCGGCGATGGCAAATGGATATCCCGGATTGGTATCGGGCAGGTAGGCCGGCAATTCCACTCCCTTGCAGTGCATGGCGTAACCGGTTTCTCCCACTTGCTCGGATAAGCCGTTTACGCCATGCCCGATCTCGGGATACCGGCCCGCCGCCGTACCTTGAATCAGGTCCTTGACCTTTTCGACTTCGCCAAAGGTGGCCCCGTTGCAGATTGGTTTTTCGGGATGCCGCTCATTGTAGTCGAGCACATAGGAAATCGTGGCCCCGAGTGAGATCTGGTCCATTCCGTTGTGGTCGACCATGGAAAGAGCTCACATGCCTGGTTGGGATCGTGAATTCCCAGATTAGTCGACAGCAGATTCACGGGTTCATAATCGAACTTGGAGAGGAAGCGCCCGCGCTCGCCGGGCGCGGTCTTTTCGTAAAGTTCTTGTGGCAGTGGATGCCGCAACGGAAACACGATTCCGCCTTAATGTCGAATTGCGGCTCGACCTCGGGACGCGACATCAGCTCGGGTTTGCCGTCCCCCTTCGGCCTGAAATTGTTCTGCGGTAATAAGTTGACCGGCCCCAACATTTCGTTGCCGCTCCAGGTGCCGCCGAGCCCGCCTTTGTCCTTCTCGCGAAACTTGCGCGAGCCGGGGCCCGTGCCGATTTCGCGGTTGATGTCGCGGATCTCCGGCTTTACCCTCTAGCTGGTCGTGCGCCTGCGCCACGATGGCGATCACGTTCTTGTAGCCCAGCACGCTTCCCATGCCGCCGCGGCCCGCGAAGCGGCACTTGTCATCGCCCGATTTCAGAAGGTTTTCGGTGCTCAGCGCCACGGCGCCGAAATAGCAACTCTGATAGTGTTCGCCGGCCGGCCCGATTACCGCAAAATGCGCATCGGCATATTCCTGCTTCAGAAGGTTAATTTTCTTGTAGCACGCAAGACCCAGCAGATGGCGGGCCGGCTTGAATTCCACCTTGGGTCCGTCGCCGCCACCGCGAATTACGATCATGATCGGCTCACTGGCGCGTCCCTCAAAAATCAGTTCGTCGAGCCCGGTCCATTTCAGTTTGGATCCGAACTTGTCGCTGCCTGCCGACCACATAGCGCCGGGCAGTCCCTTGTTGGAAACTTTCAGTGGACTGTAGGCCGAAAAGTAGGTCCGTAGCCCTGTCATGAGGCTCGAACCCGTCAGGATGCCGGTGTTCACGATAACGGGGTTTTCCGGTGAATAAGCCCGGGTAACAGTGCGCGCAGCCAGAAATTGAAGGGAGCGGCCCACCCCACCCAGAACCTCTTCCAGATTTTGGCAAGCAACCTCTGCGATGCGTATACCACGGGAAGACAAGTCAATCGTGCAGCGAGAATAAAAAACTGCCTTGGGATCGTTTCGTGTTTCGTTGAAAGATAAGCGCACGGCGCATCGTCTCCTTCTCAATCGCAGCAAGGTCGCGCCCTGGGCTGGACGCTTTGTTGTCAAGAAACGAGACGACGATACTTCGACCACTTAGGCATGTCAAGCCGCTTGAGGGGGCGCGTCCTTATGATCTGCGGAACCGGCTTGATGCGCACCGGATTTTCAATTCGACACACCTGGCGGAGCAAACACCTGATCAGGCAAAGTCCAGGGTCCGTAAGCCAGCAAGGGCAACCAAAGCAGCGAAAGGTGGGAAAAGGCCGGCGAGCGGTTGCCCGCGATTGCAGCTCCTGAGGCCGTGATAGCGCGAGGACTCACAGGATGTCGTGACATACGTCACATTCTGTATCACGCGCTCGCATGTATTATCGCGCAACTTTTGATTGTGTGTGGAAAATTGTGCTCTGAATATTCTTTGTTTTCGACCAACATGTCGTTTCGGGGTGATCGCCTGTCTAAGGGGCGCTGGCAATTCTGAAAAAGCGCTGGTTTTCCACGTGGACTGATCAAGAGAGGCAACAGACTTGGTCTGCGGGACATATTGGCGAATTCGCATGAACCGCGATCACGAACGGGTTTACGATCAGAGCTTTCCGACCAGTCTGCAGGGGATAAAGATCAAGCAATATCTAGCTCACAAAATAAGGGGGAAGTATGTTCAATAGTAGGTTGAGGATCTTTGCCCTCGTATTGCTCATGGGTATTTTGGCTTTGAGTTCGACCATGGCTGAGGGTCAAAGCATCAAGGTTGGAGCGCTGTATCCTTTCAGCGGCCCGCTTGCCCTGCTTGGGGACGAGAGCTTCCGCGGGCTGGAAATTGCGATCGACGAGATCAACGCCGCCGGCGGCATTCAAGGCGGCAAGAAAATCGAGATCGTGAAAGCAGATGGAGTTGACCCGAACGCCGCTGTGGGCGAGGCGCGGCGCCTTACCTCGGTCGCCGGCGTAAAGGTGATATTTGGGACGTATGCATCAACCATTGCCTTTGCCGCCAGCCAGGTGGCTGAATTGGCGGGCGTTCCCTACTTTGAACTCGGCGCTATCTCTGATCCGATTACAGAACGCAAGTTCAAGTACACCTTCCGGACGAATCCCACCTCCAAAATGTTTGCCGCCACCATCGTCGATGTGATTAACGATGCCATTGCTCCGGCTCTGAAGGTGAAGGCAAAGGACTTGAAGATCGCCATTATCCATGAGGACAGCCTCTATGGCACAACCGTCGCCGGCTACCAAAAAGAGAGAGCCAAGGAAAAAGGTCTGAACGTTGTTGAGATTCTGCCCTACTCGAAGGACACGGTAGATATGTCGTCGCTCATCCTCCGGCTAAAAGGAGCTGGCGTCGACATCGTGCTGCAGACTTCTTACCTGAACGACTCGGTCCTTTTTTTCCGTCAGATGCACGAAGCTGGTTTTAAGCCGAAAGCCGTAATCGGGGCTGGCGGTGGCTATTCGATGATAGACACTGTCAAAGCTGTAGGCGCCAAGAATGTTGAAGGCGCCTTCGATGTTGACTTCACCCAGTACCGCACCAATCCCAAGGCAGCCCCCGGCATCGCCGACTTTCTCAAGAAGTACAGGGCCAAGTACGGCACCGAGCCCAGGTCCGGGCACAGCCTTACCAACTACTTCGGTGCAAAAGCCATCTTCGCCGCCATCAACAAGGCCGGTTCCATGGACAAGGATGCCATTCGCACCCAGGTCATGAGCCTTGATATTCCGGCTGGAACCACGGCCACCGGTTGGGGAGTGAAGTTCGGTCCTGATGGACAGAATACCCGCTGTGCGCCGTTCCTGATGCAGTGGCAGAACGGCGAACTGGTCACCGTGTACCCGCCATCTGCGGCGGTTGCCAAGCTTAAGACCGGTGTGGGCATATAGTTTTCGCCGACGCTCCCGGGGGGACGCTAACGCGTCCCCTTTTCTCCTGACCGCAACGTCCAACAATTATGGAAATTCTACTGCAGCTTGTGGTCAACGGCCTGTTACTGGGCGGCATGTATGCCATTGTGAGTGTCGGTCTGACCCTCATTTTTGGCGTGATTCGGGTGGCCAACTTCGCCCATGGCGA
This sequence comes from uncultured Acidobacteriota bacterium, assembly GCA_963791145.1. Classification (GTDB taxonomy): domain Bacteria; phylum Acidobacteriota; class Terriglobia; order Terriglobales; family Acidobacteriaceae; genus CAWBRT01. The sequence continues at coordinate 17,055 of CAWBRT010000004.1, forward strand.
GCTGCTGATGATCGGTATGTACGCCGTTTATCTGCTGAATAAGTACCTGGGCCTTCATCCCTATGTCGCGGCAGGCCCGGTGATTGTGCTGCTGTTTATCATCGGCGCTGCGATCCAGCGTTTTATCATTCAACCGCTGTTGAATTCCGATCCCGAAATCCAGATCTTCGCCACCGTCGGATTATCCACCGCACTGATGAACCTGGCGCTGCTGTTATTTGGCGCCAACATGGTTTCCGTGGGAGCTACGGGACTGCGCGAGGGCCTCAAGGTTGGACCGGTGCAGCTGATCTACGCGAATATCGTAATGTTCTTCATGGCCGTCCTGCTGGTCATCGGGTTGAACCTGTTTCTTACCCGGACATACATGGGCCGCGCCATCCGCGCCACCTCCCAGAATCGCTTCGCAGCTCCGCTGATGGGTATTAACGTGAAGAAGGTGTATATCCTCACCTTCGGCATCGGCGCCGCCTGCGTCGGGCTGGCTGCCGCGTTGGTGTCGCCGACGTATCCGGCTTTTCCCACGATCGGCACCTACTTCGTTCTCACCGCCTTTGTCGTCGTGGTTCTGGGAGGAATGGGGAGTCTGTACGGCGCCTTCGCCGGGTCCATGATTATTGGCGTGGTTGACTCGCTGAGCGGGTTCTACATTGCTCCGAACCTCAGGGAGGTCGTTTACTTCCTGATTTTCATCGTCATCCTTGTCGCACGACCCACAGGATTATTCGGTCTCGGCCGGGGAGCGGAATGACGAAACTCGATTCTGTACTGTTTCCCAATTGCCATTCCCAAGGCAGATGCGCACGGATGCGGGTCGAGTTACAAAGAGGGACGTCGAACAAATGAAGCAGGAAACTGTTGTCGGCGAGCGCTCCGTCCGTTCAAGCTGGGAGCTGCTGCGGACTCTCGTGGAGCCCAGGGTCTATCTCAGCGTAGTCGCTCTCTTAGTGCTGCTGGCGATTCCGATTGCGGTGGACTCTTCGTTTGTCTACCACGTTTTTGTCACCATCTGTTTGTATGGCGCGCTGGCCATCGCCTGGAATATTGTTGGCGGTTACGTGGGGCAGCTCTCGCTTGGCCATGCCAGTTTTTACGGCATCGGCGGATACACGTCGGTACTTTTGCTGGATCATTATCAGATTTCTCCTTGGCTCAGCATGTGGATTGGGGCTGCTTTGGCAGCATTAGTTGGGGTGGCCATCAGCTATCCATGCTTCCGGTTGCGCGGGCCATTCTTTGCTCTGGGCTCAATCGCCTTCCTGCAGGTCTTTCGGCTTCTGGTCGTGCATGAAAGCGCTCTGACCGGCGGAGCATCGGGCTTGATCGTGCCGCTGAATCTCGGATGGAAGTGGATGATCTTTCAGGAAAAGGAGCCGTACTTACTGATCGCCTTTGGATTCCTGTCCGTCAATCTTCTGATCTCGTTGGCCATCAGGAAATCGCGTTTCGGCTACCAAGCGCTGGCGGTTCGCGAGCGGGAAGATGCCGCCATGGCTGCCGGGATCAACACCGTCCGGGTCAAAGTCTTTGCCGTGCTGATCTCAGCAGCGCTCACGGCCATGGTGGGCTCGTTCCACGCCATGTACATGACCTTCATCGACCCTCCGACGATGTTTTCGCTGGAATTTTCCATACAGATCACCATGTTTGCCCTCATCGGCGGACTCGGCACGGTCGCCGGTCCGCTGGCCGGCACACTCTTGGTGGTTCCGCTGACCGAGTTGGCCCGAGGATGGTTGGGCGGTGCTGCCGGTGGGTTGCACGGCTTCGTGTACGGAGTAGTGCTGCTGATCATCGTGTTGCTGCTGCCGGCGGGAATCGTTGGCCGCTTTGGACCTGCTATTTCAAGGTTAGTCAATCGCTTCCCGGGTACGCGCCCGATCGGTGAACCGGAGGTGATGGCGGACTTTCCCCGGATTGTGACCCATGTTGCCGAGGGCCAGCCTATGCTGTCGGCGAAGAACATCGTCAAGCGCTTTGGCGGCTTGGCCGCGACCGACAACGTCACTATGGATTTGCGCAAAGGAGAGATTCTGGGACTGATCGGGCCGAACGGGGCGGGAAAGACAACGATCTTCAACCAGTTGTCGGGGTTTATCGTTCCGGACTCGGGGACGGTCGAGGTGATTAACGAGGCTGGCCATAAGGTCTCTCCCACGGCACCCCACGAATTCGCCAAAGCAGGAATCGGGCGAACCTTTCAAATTGTTCAGCCCTTCGGCAAGCTCACAGTTTTGGAAAACATCGTGATCGGGGCGCTCCACAAATGTCGCTCCACTTCCGACGCTCGTCTAAAGGCGCTCAAAGTTGCCCGGCAAGTGGGGCTTTACGAAGACCGGTACACGGTCGCCAACAACTTGACCATCGGTGGCCTAAAGCGCCTTGAGGTGGCTCGGGTTCTGGCAATGGAGCCGCAGATTCTGCTTCTGGATGAGGTCATGGCCGGTCAGAATCTCACCGATGTCAACCTCTCAGTGGAGATGATTCGCAAGATCCGCGACAAGGGTGTCACCGTCATCGCCATTGAGCACAACATGCATGCCATCATGAGGATATCCGATCGGGTTATCGTCTTTAACTCTGGGCGCATTATCGCCGAAGGGACTCCCGGGGAAGTGGCCCGAGATCCGGCAGTTATTGAAGCTTATTTGGGCGAGGAATACATCCATGCTCAAGCTTAATCACGTTCAGGCCGGATACGGCAAAGTCACGATTCTTAATGACGTGTCCATTGAGGTCGGAGAAGGCCAGGTGGTTACCATCATCGGCGCAAATGGCGCCGGCAAGACAACGACGCTGCGCGCCATCTCGGGGCAAATTCCGATCACCGCCGGCGAGATTATCTTTGATGGCAAAGTCATCAGCGGATTGCCGGCGCATGAGGTGGTGAACCGCGGAATTACCATGGTGCCGGAAGCTCGCCAGTTGTTCCCCTTCATGAGTGTTTTGGATAACCTGATGCTTGGGGCATTTAAGCCCAGCGCACGGGATACGGCTGGCGAACGGCTTGAAGAAGTATTACAGCTTTTCCCCAGGGTGAAAGAGCGATTGAGATTGCAGGCAGGCGTCTTATCAGGAGGAGAGCAGCAGATGGTGGCCATTGCCCGGGGGCTTATGGCGAATCCCAAGCTGCTGATGTTTGACGAACCATCGCTTGGACTGTCGCCGCTGCTGGTGAAACAGGTTTTCGAAATCATTGACAAGATCGTGAGCATCGGCAAGACGGTCTTAATCGTCGAGCAGAATGTTTTCCACACGCTGAGAATTGCTGAGCGCGGTTACGTCATCGAAAATGGCCGGATCGTGATGGAAGACACAGGCGCCGCGTTGTTGGGCAATCCTCATGTAAAGACCGCTTACCTGGGGATATAGCAGGTTACTGAAGAACGCGCCTCGGCACCGAGCGAGGCGCTCCGGAATGTGGAACTCAAAGGAAATCTCCGCAACCGCCGGCGATCTGAACCTGCCAGAAATTCGTTTTCAGCAACCTGTTAGAGCAGTTCTTCTGCAAGGTGCATGCCCAATTCGACACCTAATCCTGAGCGACCGGCGGCCTACGTCCGGCGTGAGGAAGTTCAAGGATTACGCGGGCATGCTTGGTCGAAGGTAGTAGAATTTGGTCGCGCAAGAACAGCTCGACCTCGGGATGACCGCCTGGGGCTTTTCGACAGGGTTTGCACTCGGGCCTAAACGCAGCAAGCATCAGCAACCGGTCAGACACTCCGTCGTGTAGCAGGATGAATATGCCCATCACGATAAACGGCGATACCCAACTCTACGCGATCATCGGCGACCCGATTTTCCAGGTCCATACCCCGGAGATGATGAACGGGCTTTTTGCGCGGGAGGGACTTAATGCCGTCATGGTCGCCATTCACGTTGCGCCGCAAGGATTCCAAGCGGCAGTGAAGGCGTTTCGTGTCATGAAGAACATGCGCGGCTTTATTGCGACCGTACCGCACAAGCCAGCCGCTGCCGCCCTGTGCGATGAAATCGGAGAGACGGGCCGCGCCATCGGTGCAGTCAACGCTGTGCGGCGGGAAGCCGATGGAAGGCTGGTGGGGGAAATGTTTGACGGCGCCGGCTTTGTCGCTGGCCTGCGGGAGCACGGGCACTATCCTGCCGGCCTTCGCGTGCTGCTCCTGGGCGCGGGAGGCGCCGCCGCCGCTATGGCCTTCGCGCTGGCACAGGCCGGGGTGGCTTCTCTGACCATCGCCAATCGCACGCGTTCGAAGGCAGAGAGCATTCAGGCGCTGGTGAGGAAGTCTTTCCCCGACCGGATCGTCAAGGTAGGGGAGGCCGATCCCACCGGCCACGATCTGATCATCAATGCTACCTCTTTAGGAATGAAGCCCGACGATCCGCTGCCGCTCGATGCTTCTCTATTGACACCCGACATGAAGGTTGCCGAAGCCATTGCCAAGCCGGAGTTCACGCCGCTTTTGACTACGGCCAGGACCAAGGGCTGTATCGTGCACTCCGGGCGTCACATGCTCGAGATACAAGCAAACATGTGGATGGACCATTGGTGGCCGAAACAATCCGCGAAAAGCAAGGAATAAGAGAGGTGTTTTCCGAATGGTTGCTTAGAAGGACTGCTACGAACTTTATCCAAGTAAGGGAGGGATTTCAGCCATGAAAAGAGAAGCTTGTGCCGTATTGCTGGAAGAGTTCAATAAGCCATTTCGCGTTAAGACATTTGAGATACCGGAGGTGAAGAAGGGGTGTGCCCTGGTCAAGGTCGAGTTCGGAGGCATTTGCGGAACCGATGGTCACCTCCAGCAGGGCAAGCTGCCGATTCCTCTACCTATCATTCTGGGCCACGAGGCTGTCGGAATCATCGCCGAACTCGGCGAGGGGGTGACCCAGGACGTTACCGGAAATCCGATTGCGGTGGGCGATCGAGTCATATGGGCGTCGAGTATTCCCTGCGGCCAATGCTACTGGTGTAAAATCGTCCGCGAACGCAATCTTTGCGCAACCCGCAAGGTTTACGGCATCAATCAGCCCGCTGACAAGTGGCCATTCATCTCCGGAAGTTGGGGAGAGTATGCCTATCTTCAGGAAGGATCCTGCATTATCAAGGTGCCCGAGGGGCTCACCGGCGAAGACGTGATTGCGCTCGGCTGCGCCGGTCCTACGGCTGTCAACGGCGTTATCTATAACACAAAAGTAAGCCTGGGTGACACCGTGGTTGTCCAGGGATCAGGACCGGTGGGAGTCGCAGCGGCCATCTACGCCAGAATCTGCGGCGCCAAGAAGATCATTATGGTCGGCGGGCCCGAGAACCGTCTCAAGGTTGCCAAAGACATGGGCATTGCCGATGTGACGTTCGACATTTTCACCATGACCGATGGAGCTGAGCGGATCAAGAGCGTTCTGGCGGAGACAACGGACAACCGGGGCGCGGACGTATGTCTGGAGTGTACCGGCACCCCGGCTGCGGTCCCGGAAGGTTTTGAAATGGTCCGGCGGAAAGCCCACTACCTGGTGCTTGGCCAGTACACTGACAAGGGGTCTACCCCAATCAATCCACATGTCATTACGAGAAAGGAATTGATCGTTACTGGTTCTTGGGCGAGGGCTGAGGTCCACGACGTGAAATACGTCGAGTCTCTTCCCGAAATAAAGAAACGAATCAACTTGGGCAGCCTGGTAACGTCATTTGCCATGAAGGATATCAACGAGGCGGTCGAAAGTGTCCGGGCAGGCAAGGTGATCAAGGCCGCTTTGAAATTCTGATCCGTTTCGAAAAGCTGCCGGGAGATTGCGGTTGTAGTTCTCGTCGCAGGAGCTATAACCGCGACGAATTACTCTTGGAGAAAGGAGGGCCATTTGCATTCACAGCAGATGACCTACGTCAAGCTTAGGCAATACGGTCCGCCGGAGGGCTTGGTTGCCGACTATGCTGAAGTTCCCGCTCCCCGCGAAGGCGAGGTGTTGATCAAAGTGGCCGCCGCGGGCGTGAATCGGCCGGATGTGTTGCAGAGGCTCGGCATTTATGCGCCTCCGCCCGGAGCTTCCGATGTCTTGGGGCTGGAAGTGTCCGGCACCGTGGCTGCGCTCGGAGAGCATGTCCAAACGTGGAAGATCGGTGACAAGGTCTGTGCGCTGGTAGCTGGAGGCGGTTACGCTGAGTATTGTCTGGCCCCCGCTCCGCAGTGCCTCTCCGTGCCCAAAAGGCTCAGCATGGTTGAAGCAGCAGGCATTCCGGAAACGTTCTTCACCGTATGGACGAATGTTTTTGAACGTGGAAGGCTTCAGGCGGGAGAGAAGATCCTGATCCATGGAGGATCGAGCGGCATTGGCACCACCGCAATCCAGCTTGCGAAGCAGTTCGGGGCAGAGGTGTTCACCACCGCGGGCAGCGAAGATAAGTGCCTCTTTTGCAAGAAGCTGGGCGCCGACGTGGCGATCAACTATCGCACCAGCGATTTCGTCGAGGAGGTCAAGAAGCGCACTGGCGGAGATGGGGTCGATCTGATTCTCGATATGGTGGGTGGTCCCTACATCGAGAAGAACATCAAGTCGCTTAAGGTTGAAGGGCGCCTGGTGCAGATCGCCTTTTTGCAGGCGAGCAGGGTTACACTCGATTTCATGCCGATCATGTTGAAGCGCTTGACCTTCACCGGTTCCACGCTCCGTCCGCGCACGGTCGAGCAGAAATCCGAAATTGCGAAAGCGCTGAGGCAGAAGGTGTGGCCGCTTCTGGAAGCAGGGAAGGTGAAGCCGATCATCCACTCAACCTTTCCGCTCGCCGAGGCCGCCGCGGCGCATCGGCTGATGGAAAGCAGCCAGCACATCGGGAAAATCATACTGACGGTGGAATCATGAAAAGCCATGCAAACAGGGTCGTACTGGTTACGGGCGCCGCCAGCGGCATCGGTCAAAGTATCGCCGAAGCGTTCGCTCAACATGGCGCGGCGGTCGGCGCGCTCGATTGCAACCTGGAGAGTCTGGAACGCACGGTTGCCCGCTTGCGGTCGTGCGGATTGGCAGTTCACGGATGCCAGGCCAGCGTTGAAGATTTCGATTCGGTGAGTTCCGCCTGCGCCGAACTGGAAAAAGTCCTGGGCCCCATCGACACGATCATCAATAACGCGGGAATTTCACCCAAGCGCAACGGAGTCCGTGTAGCGACCTGGGACATGGACGTCGAGGAGTGGAAGCGGGTAGTTGATGTGAATCTTTCCGGTTGCTTCCACACGGTCCGGGTGGTGGCGCCCGGTATGGTCAAGCGGCGTTTCGGGCGCATCGTCAACATGTCGTCGGTCGCCGCCAAAGCTTATCTGACTATGGCAGCGGTGCATTACAGCACGACCAAGGCAGCCTTGATCGGCTTTACCCGACATCTGGCCGGCGAACTCGGTCCCTATGGAATCACGGCGAACGCCATGGCCCCTGGCCGCATCGATACTCCAATGATGCGCATGGTGGCGGACGAGGTCAATCAGAAAATCCTCTCGGAGACACCTCTGGGGCGTTTCGGCTTACCCCAGGACGTGGCTAGCCTCGCCCTGTTTCTGACCTCGGCCGATGCCGCTTTTATCACCGGCCAGGTGATTGACGTTGCCGGCGGATGGTATATGACCTAAGCCCCCTTGGATTGTAGGAGAGCGAGAGGAAGCCGCCTAAAGCCGGGCGGCTTTATTTTCCGGTATGTATCTCTGTGGTGGAGTGCTGAACCGAAGGTAAACCGCTGGATCCCACTGTGTTCCTCGCAAGCTATTGATTAAGCCCGCGTTCGTTATAGGTCGCAAGTTGCAGCTCGAAAACAGCTTTGCGAATCCGACGCAGGTAGATTTCTCTGTTGTCCATAAATTCAAGGCCTACAGCATAGTTCGTCTTCTCAGCGCGGCACCGGCGGACCACTCCGTTTATGTAGACCATTTGCCCATGAAAATACATCTCCAAGACGATAAGTTCACCGAGGGCAGGCCTATCGCGCGCGATCAGACAAGCACCCGATTTGGATAAATCTCGCAAAATGGCCGTTCGCCAAAGCTGACTATCCAGTTGGGAGTATCGTATTTCCACATCACCCATGAGTACGCGAACGGAAGCGCGGCGCTGAATCTTTTCACCTGCGGTAAGAGGTCTGAGCACGATTCTTGGGGGGCATGGGAGAGAATAGCAGTGATAACGGCTCTGCAAATTGTGACCCCGGAGCTGCCCGGCTTCTGCAAGAGGGCTTTTGTGCCGACCTTGCAGCTCGATAAAAAGCTACCCGTCGAGTCTGTGATCATCAGTACAACCTTGTCATTTCGAAGCTCGTTGATCACTGCGGTGTGCAAGTTTCCTGCATCGTCCTTTATGGACGCAAAGTCTCCCCCAGCTTTGGTACGAATTGCAACACGGTCATTGATCTTAACTTGGCTCAGCACTTGCTTGCGCCTTTTCTTTATCTCAGCAGTAACGGGAAGTATGACCTTTCTGCCAAAGAGTATTATCGGCAGCTGACATGGTTTCCATCACTCGGAGCGATTATTTTGGATACGAGCAGGAGGAAGCGCGAAAGATCCCGGGTGATGATCGCATACTCGCGGCCCAAGCCATCGTGGAGGGCATTACGCTGCTTACGAATGACCGTAAGCTTCGCGATTACCCAGGCCCAATACGGAAGGGGTGATCGAATCTCAGGACCCCGGACACTCGGGTTTCATTTTATTCTAGCGAGAGGAAGCCGCCCAAAGCTGGGCGGCTTTTCCATTTGCGGTATTCCTCTTCCTGGGAGGCTGCTGAACCACAGGTAAACCGCTGGACCTCAGACGTTGATGGGTTCAGCTGGGCCTGCACTGCGGAGGTACGCTGGCCCAGCGAGGAAACTGTCGGTCCTATTGCTCGAATTGCGACTCGGGCGGTTAGCGGCGGCACCAGTTCACCTTGGCGTCGAGGCCGCAGGCGCTTGAGCTGACCATGGCGCCACACAGACGCAGAAGGTGGCTTTCACACGGAGGGTTCGGTCCCCAGCCTCGGGGCTGGCCATGTCTGGACGAGCTACTAGAGCGCGATGCTCAGGACTGCGCTGCAGCACTAAGCATGTCCTTCTGAACCAACTCCGGACTGCGGTGGAGGTTGAACACCTCTTCGCCCGATCACGACGAAGCTGCTGAAGAATCGTCCATACTGGCCATCAAATTCTTCTTGCGTACTTACTTCGAAGGAGTGTACCTTATACGGTACATTGTGAAAACGAAGCGTCCAATTGCGGTACTCGGCAGTCGTGACGCTCCGCAGAAGCGGATCAGTGCCATCTTCTATCGAGCGGAGTCCGGAGGCGAGCCCGTTCGCGATTGGCTCAGGAGTCTTCGCAAGGAAGAGCGGAAATTGATAGGCAAGGACATTATGACTGTCGAGTTTGGGTGGCCCGTCGGGATGCCTGTGTCGCGGCCGCTTGGGCAAGGATTGCACGAAGTCAGAACGAATTTGCCGGGAAACAGGACTGCGCGAGTGTTGTTCTACATCGACCGACTCAACCGGATGGTGTTGCTCCACGGGTTTATCAAGAAGACGGCGGTAACGCCAGCGGACGATCTGAAGCTGGCACGCAGCAACAAAGCGAAACACCAGCGAGGACTGAAATGAGCAGCACCAAGAGATTCGATCACAGTGGATCAGCGTTCGATAGCTTTCTCGAAGAAGAGGGTGTTCTTGCGGAGACTGAGGCCGTCGCGCTGAAGAGAGTGATCGCCTGGCAGATCGAGCAGGTAATGGCAGCCAAGAGAATCACCAAGAACGTCATGGCTAAGCGCCTCTTCACAAGCCGAACGCAGATTGATCGACTGCTCAACCCCTCTCACGTAGGCGTGAGCATCGAGACCATAGCGCGCGCAGCGAAGGCTGTCGGGAAACGAGTAATATTCCAGATTGTAGATGCAGAGATTGTTCACCACCGGTTCAAGGAGACCAAGAGTGGTGCAAAACTGACGCGCGGAAAGTCTGTAAGACCTGCGAAAACTCAGCGCAAGAATGTTGCCCGAGCCGGTTAGCGGTTCTCGGCGCGACACGACTACAGATGGCTATCGACGCCAGCTTACCGAGCCAACAGAGCGGTGCGGAAAGGCACGCGCGGCTAAGCTTACACCTGAGCAGCGAAGTGAGAGCGCAAGGAAGGCAGCAATGGCCCGTTGGGAAGCTAAGCGTCGAGACAGGCAATAGCTGTATTTTTGTGCAGGTGCGATGGAGCCGCCCATGTCTGGGAGGCTCTTTCCATTTATGGCCGCTTTTTCCCAGCAGGCCCTACGGAACGATCGCCCAATAGATATTCATCTGGGCCAGTGCTTTGATGGCATGCCGATCTCGCTGCCAAAGAGCGACCTATTGGCGCCTACGCTGCAAGCGCTCAAGCCGGCTACGTCCTGTTCTTATTTAGAAAACCAAAACCACCTCGGCTACACCGTGCCGGCGCGACAAACCGAGATAGTGCGAAGCGCCGTGCTGCCGGGGCGGGCGTTCGAGCTGACCCACAGCCGGTACAGCTGACGACACGAAACGACCTTCATGCCACAGCATCAGGTCTGTAGCCTCCCAGCCGGGTAAACGCGCCTAGGCAATTTGCAAGGCGGAAGCGGTGCGGGGATTGTAATCTCCTTATCCCAAGTGAAATCTGTTTTCCACAGCCTTCTATATTGACAAGCAATGTTACGCTTGTACCAGCTACGTGCTCCTTTTCGCCTGCGGCGACGCCCATCGTCCCGTTAAAGTGGAGGTCGCGAAGAGGTCACTGGTTCCTGGCGGCTCGGGGAGCCACCCGGGAAACAAAGGCTGAAGTTCCGTCCCCGGTGCGGATGAAGTCGACCGGTGAAATGCTCCCCCCATCCGATCTCGGTTGGTCTACACCAGTAGACTGCGCAAAATCCGAAAAACCTTAATTTAGCGTCCTGCTCGCAACCGCTGCGCAGCAGGTGAGCGCATTTCTCTGCCTAAAAAGGCAGAAGGGAGAAAATATGGACCCGCATGATGAATACCTGAGCTGAATGCTGACGCACAACCCAAGAACCCCGAGCAAAACGGGTCCTCAAATGGAGCAAACGGGAGCAAACCGAAGCGGCGACATACGATGACCGAAAAGCGGCTCAAGGCAAACCGCGAGAATGCGAAATGTTCGACAGGGCCACGCACTCCAGAAGGGAAGAGGGCCGCGTGTTTCAACGCCGTCAAGGATGGCATCCTCGCAAAAGATGTTATCGGTTCGGGCCGAATCGTGGGCGAATCTTTGGAGGGAAATGTGGCCTTTGTTTCCGAGCTGGTTGAAGATTGCGAGCCGGTCGGGAAATTCGAGCGAGCATTAGCCGTGGATATTGCGGGCTACTTCATTTGTAAGCAGCGCGCTGATCGGGCTGAGCAGGCCGCAATCGAAATTGCACAGCGCGAGTCTGACTCAATGGAAACCATAGAATCATTGCAACGTAGTGCACTAGCGGCGAAGTTTCCAAAATCGTTGTCGGCCAGGGGGGATGTCCTTCGCTCACTAGTTGCGGTTCAGTACCTCATTAATCGTTGCGCAGAGGCCTTGCAGCAATTGGAATCGGGCCAGATTAACAAACATACATTGGGCGAACTGGACCGGTTCTTGGGGACTGATTTCGTCGATAGGATTGCGACACCTTCAGAGTTGCCCGGACTCTTCGCGGAGCTCAAGTCCGCATTGGAACAATCGGCGGCGGGGCTTCAAAAGAAGCGAGCCTTGCTCAAGTTGAGTAAGAGCCTACCTGAAGCTCTTGATCGCATCATCAGATACAAATCGATGGTCCATCGTCACCTAATGCAGACCATGCAACAGCTAGCCACACTACAACAATGCCGGCGGCAGCGGAAGGAGGAGCAAAATGACTGACTCGCAAAAGGAAGTTAATGCAGATGAATTGGCGGTGCTTGAATGGCTTACGGATCATCTCCTAGCTAGTTTTGACCTTGAGGCCGAGATCGAGTATTTGAAGGTCAAGCACGAGCTTCAATCGTACTCGCAAATGCCAAAATCACAACGGCCACAGCCGAGGTCAGCGGGCCAAGAATTTTCTGGGATCGATAGCAAACCAAAATATGATGGCATTCAGCGGTTCGAAATGACTGGCGAGGAGTGGCAGGCGTTAGCTGAAAGAGTACGAAAGAAGTGGGAGAAAAAACGAGATGAGGAGTTAGCCAAGAAAGCCAAGCAGGTGGAGCAGCAAGAAAATTCGTATACCACGGCTTCGGTTCCGGTGCCTACACTGCCTCCCGGACACGTAACCTGGGCGGAAGGACCTGTTCCCCCGCGGAGAGACGGACCACCGGATACTAATAATTCGGCCATTCAGAAGCCAGCTTCTACACCACCTGCTTCGGAACCGAACACAACCAAGTCGTCGTTGCAACCAGCTACTCCCGAGTCGACTGGAAGGAGTGCTCCGGCGAGCCCCGAACTTCGGCCGCGAAACCCCCTCTTCGACGGACCAATTCGGTGGCGCCATTCGGATGAAACGCGCCGCGAACGCCTTTATGAGCGAGCACCGAATGGCGAAATTCGTGAACTTGATCCCCAGAATTAAGCTTGATTGATTTCGTACAGAGGGAGCCGAAAAAGGATTTTTCGGCCCCTCCTATTCCTGACACATACGAGCACAGGCCGCAAATGGGAAGCTGCGGCCGTGTTCGAGGCTACCCGTGATCCGGTTGCGAGTGCCGTTTTGATGGCGGCTATCGCCAGAAAACCAAGAGGAGTACAACAGTCCAAAGAGGCAAAGCGACCCACCAGCTTTGGGCGCGGGGCTGGCCAGCAGCATCTGTCCACAACCAGGAAAGCGAGAGAGAGGAGCTGTAAGACTGCTGCGAGGAGAAGAGCGTAGCCACGTGCTAGCCTCTTTGGGAGTCCACCGCAGTCGGTCGCGGAAAGTGGCCTACCAGATGGTGTCCACGACCTTTGCTGCCCGAATACACTCGTCGGCCGTGACCAATGGGCACCCTTCGATGATGGCGGTAGAACCGATCAAACGGTCGGCGGGGTCTTTCGGATAGTTTGCCGGGAGCCGTACAGCCAGGGCGGCAATTTCGGGGGTCAAGGGGCGGAGAATGACCCTTGAAACGGTTTCGCGGACAAACGACTCCACCGTGCCGGCAACATGGATGCGCCCATGCTGCGCGAGCCAGGCCAGCTCCCATAGTGTGATCGTCGCTACGGCGAGAGCGCTGCTCTGGCGTGCCTTGCGGATTGCTTCCCGGGCCTTCCTGGAGAGCCGTTTCGGCTCGGCAGCCATCCAGATGAGGGTGTGAGTGTCGAGCAGGATCATTTGTTCTCCCAATCTTCCAGCGGCGTGACGGGCGCGACGATGTCACCGAGAATCGTCACTTTTCCAGCCATATAGCCAAAAACCTCATCCCCGGTCGATTCGGCCGGGACGAGCTTTGCCACCGGCTTGCCGTGCTTTGTAATCAGCACCGGCTCGCCGCTCTGCTGCACCTGGTTCATGATGGCAAGGCATTGAGATTTGAAGTGACCTGCGGGTATTTCCTTCATAAGTGGCGTACCTCAGGATAATGGCCATGGTCATAATATTATGGCCATAGCCATAAAGCAAGCATTTAACGCGTCAGGCTGCTAAGTCACCGCAGGGACGTCTGCGCGAAGACGTCGGATAGTTCTTCTCCGGAGATTGGAGGCTGGGAAGACCGGTCTGCGGGATTCTGCGGATTCCTACTTGTGGCCGAGTCGCTCATTGATCGGGCTGTTTGATACGGTCGGCGATGGCTGTGGGCAGCAGTTCGTTGATTCAACCTCGCAGCCATTATCGCGTGGCATTCAGCTTCTTGGCCACGAATCACCTTCAGTTTCAGTGATAATCCACGATTTCTACTTCGTAGGTGTCGCTCGCCCGACATTCAAAACAGATCTGCCATTGGTCATTGATGCGAACGCTGTGCTGTCCTTCCCGGTTGCCGTGCAGTTTCTCCAATAGCCCAATAAGCAGGGAAACCGCCACCGCAAAAGTAGTGGGTTATTCCCCAGCCCAGCACTCAATGCCTTCTTCAACGGAATGAATAACCCGGAAAGCTCTCCGTAGCGTTCATAAAAGGAAAAGGCCAGCATTGCCGCTGGCCTCCATCCCGGGAAAGAAGAATCCTGCCTACTTCTTCGGCGGCACGATTGCCTCCTTCGTCGCCTTCGCCAAATAGAATTTCGCCACCGTCTTCGCCTTAATCTTAATCGGCTCGCCGGTCCGGGGGTTACGACCCATCCGGGCTTTCCGCTGTACCTTCTTCAACCGCCCTAGGCCGGGAAGAACGAATACCCCGGTCTTCTTAGCCTGTGCTACCGCCAGTTCCGCCAGATAATTCAAAAAAGCCGCAGACTGCTTGTTGGTGATTTCGTTTTTCTCGGCCAGAAACCGAATCAACTGGGTCTTGGTCATTGTTGCTGCCATTCAGGTGTCCTCCTTGTAGATCAAGCGAGACTATTGTTTATTGAGCTTGTTTTTCCGTTCCTGCAGAGCCTGACGCTCTTTTTGCGCCTGTGCGGCTTGCGCGGAGTTTAGCTGTTTACCGCCGTACTGGGCATTGTGCCGGGCCACATCGTTCTTGAGTTGCTGCTGTTGCGCTTGTTTCGCGGCTTTCTGCTGCGTGTTATTCTTATCTTCAGCCAGCAGCATGGAAGCGCCTAGGAACAGAACGATCAGCAGCAGGAATGATGTGGCCTTCCCTCTGGTCATCTCCCCTCCTTCGTGAGGCGCTTTTGTGTAAACCGGCTAGGGGCCGCTTGCTTTAAAGTTTCACAAGTGCCACAACTCCGCAAGTGTATTTCTCGGCAGCCCTTTCCGACATGGGACCGAGTCGAAACCAGAAGGCGGGGGAGTGATTCCGAATCTATAGCTGTTTCCCACTCTTCTTCTCAAGACGGGCACTGAGCGGCGAAAGACCTTTCGTTGAAATCTGGTGGCACTGGCTTGAGGGAACTGTGAATCAGAAACTGCCACAAAAGCCCTGTGTGCGCTTGATGTTTTAACCTCCAAGCGACGGGATGGGCACCCCATCTGCCTACGATGTAGGGTTCGGCTAACCGAAGACGCCGACTACCTCGCACAAGCCGGGCAACGCTTTCGGTAGGGCGTGAATCGATCTCGAAGATACCTACTACGCAGCGTTGCGGCTCTTGAACGGGAGCATGTCAGACCTTCGAGGTCGGACCGATCTCGGGGCTCGGCGAGTTTGAAACTAAGCCGATTCAGGCTGTATCTGCGAAGCACACGATCGCAGACCATCTCGATTGAGCTGCCTGGTCTTCAGGTGACCTTTGCCGGGGGCGAACGAATCCATACGGAGAATAGCTACAAGTACACCCCATGCCATGGTCTGCTCTCTCCTGCAGGACGGAGGATTTGACTGGAACATACCTGTGGACGGACTGGCGGAAAGGGCGGCACAGTCGGGGTCGTGACGATGAACCGTCCTGTATTTCATGAATGCGTCCGCCAGAAGGGCAGCGTGAGGGTAATACACGAATACGAACTCGAAAGGCACACACAACGAACAAAGGAGAAGGAACATGAAGATCTTGATGGTGCTACGGCGGATTCTGGAGAGCATCAGAAGCGATTAATGCCTTCGAGCCAATGCTGGCAATTGAGAACAGCGCTCCAGCGGCTTTCGAATGGATAGTCCTCTGTGGGCCCAGGAACCCCAGGCAGTACAGGAGGAGGGACTGCTTGCAGTAAGTGGTCGTGCTGCACAAAGATTCGAGACTACGCCAGAGCAGGCGGGAGGTTCTGTTAATTAATGCAACCATTCTTTTGCAATTGCTATCGACAGAGTCAACACTTTGGCAAAATCTAGCATTAGTCAGGAGACCAAAGCATGAAACAAATCGGTTGCTTATTGTTGCTCATTCTGTGTTTGAGTGTATGGATGTACGCGGCAGACTCAGACACGTCAATGGAGACCAGCGGCACGATCTGCAACACCCATTGCGTCATATACGGGCGAGACCTTTCCAGTTGCGACTCCAGCTGCACGGTCACCAGCGGTGAGGCTGTGCTTATTAACGATGCCGGCGAAGTCAAGAAGATCAAGAACCAGGAAATGTGTACAAGCCACATGGGCAAGCATGTAAAGATGACGGCTGTCCCAACAGAAAAGGACGGTGAGCAGTGGCTCCAAGTTAAGCAGCTCAACGATGATGCTCGCTAGTTCGTAGCCACCGGGACTGCTTCTCCACGGGTTGTCTTCGTACTGATTGCAGTTGAACTCTTTCATCGTTGCAAGCTGCACGCGTTGGGACTGATGGGTTAGTCTCCCGGCCAGGTCAACGTGTCGCCCCAAGCGTTGACTGAAATCACCGAGTTCCTTATCGACATTCGCAATCGGCCCCCGGTCGGACTGTCGTCTGAAAAGACGTTGAGTTCAATCGGACGTGCCCAAAGGGGGGACACCGTGACCCAACCTGGTGCTACACAACGAGGCAGCGAGTTGGCAACTGACGCCGTGCCTTGGGAGGCTTTTCCTAAGCCAAAGACGCCTGGGTTTACTCGATCCGCGCGTCATTCAGGCCGCTGTGCTAACTGAGATAGGTAGGAGTCGAATCATGCGCTTTGGCATTGTGCCCGGAGGTACCTTTCCCGACTACGAGCTGCCCGATCACACGAGCAGACTGCGCAGGCTCAGCGAACTGCAGGGCGATGACCCGCTGATCCTCACCCTCGCGCGCGGCAACTACTGCCCGAAGGAGCACCAGCAGCACCTGGAACTGGCCGCGTTCTACCCGAAGATCGCCGTGGCCTACACCCAGATCGCCACGATCTCCACCGATGACCATCACACGCTCCAGGAGTTCCGTGCGTCGGTCGGCGCCCAGTGGACCTTCCTCTCCGACCCTGACCGAACGGTGCAGAAGGACCTCGACATCCAGGAGTACACCGACCCCGAGCACAACCCGATGATCCCGCACACGCTGGTGCTCAAGCCGGGCCTCGTGATCCACAGCATCTACAACGGCTACTGGTTCTGGGGCCGCCCGTCGTTCATCGACCTCTGGCACGACCTGCGCGCCGTCACGCAGCGAGATCCGCCCCGACTGGGACCTGAGCACCCCGGGCTCCGCGAGGCTTGGAACGCGGGCGACTTCTCGCGCTTCCACGGGTGGAACAAACGGGCCGATGCGAAAGCGGCCCCGGTTGGACTGAAGAAGGAACGGTGACCGTAAGCCGCGAACCGGAACTCGCCTGCCAGACCGTCGTCGTACTCGGCGGTAGATTGGAGTCCGCATGGCAAAACTGACATATGTCAGGAAATCATTGCACTGCTGGTCATCGGCCCCCACAACGATTTCATTTCCGAGAGAGGCAAGGTATTGGATCGCTTGAAGACTGCTACAGACGCAGATGATTGTGTTCCTCATATGTTGCAAATCCTGAATACAGCGCGTCCAAGCGGAACGGGATGGCTAAACTACTGTCGGTGAACGTCGGACTTCCACGCGATATCGCAGTGGAAAGGCCGCACTGTGCACACCGGGATCTGGAAGAATCCGGTGCACGGCCGCTGTCGGGTCGGCCGGTTGAATCTGGCGGGAGACGGTCAAGGCGACTTGGCCGGGCACGGGGGCGAGCATCGAGCCGTCTTCGTCTACCAGATTGAATCGTATCGCTATTGGCAGGAGCAGCTGAAGAGGACCGACTTCGTCCACGGACAGTTCGGCGAGAATTTCACGATCGAAGAGGATTGCCCGACGATGCGGTATGCATCGGCGACCGTTATCAGATCGGCAGCGCGCTGTTCGAGGTCACTCAACCTCGCGTCACTTGCTATCGCGTCGGCATTCGGATGAACGAGCCCCGGATGGCGGCATTGCTGACCTCCAGCGGACGGCCGGGGTTCTACTTCCGCGTTCTGCAGGAAGGCGAGGTGGGTGCGGGCGACGAAATCGTGAAGGTGGGAGAGGCGGAGGAGCGAATGACCGTCGCGGAGATCAACGCGCTCCTCTATTTGCCCAATCATGCACGCGATCGGCTGGAGCGCGCATTGCGGATCGAAGCGCTTTCGCCCGGATGGCGCTGGTTCGTTTGAGGCGTTACTGCAGAGCCCAACAACTGCCGCGGGAAGTGGAAACGCGGGGCTCGCGCCGGCAGCAGCCGCGCATCCGGCTGCACCAGGATTTCGGCCGCTCGCGGTGACGGCAATCGATCGCGAGTCTGCGGACGTGCTCTCGTTGACGATGCAGAGCCCGGACGGTCATCCGCTGCCGACGGCTCTGCCGGGCCAGTACGTGGTTGTGCGTCTTCAGCCGACCGACCGGCGGCGCGCCGTTCTTTCGCAGCTACTCGCTCTCGGGTCCTCTCTCGGCGGAGCGCTATCGAATCAGCGTGAAGATCGAGCCGAATGGAGCGGCCGGAACCTACCTGCGGGAGCATGTCCGTGTGGGCGATGCTCTCGACGTCAGCTCGCCGCGCGGAAGCTTCATTCTTGCAGTCGGGAGAGCGGCCGGTCGTGCTGCTCAGCGCGGGAATCGGGGCGACGCCTGTTCTGGCGATGCTGCACGCGCTGGCGGAGTCCCGCTCAGCACGGCAGGTCCTGTGGCTGCACGCCGCTCGCGATCGGCAACATCATCCATTCGCCGCCGAAGTCCGCCGCCTCATGCTCGCGCTCCCGCAACGGCCGCAGCTACGTTTGTTACAGCAGGCCGGGCCCCAACGACAAGAAGGGTGAGGATTTCGACGCTGCCGGTCACCTGTCGCGACCGGTGTTCGACGAGGTCGGTGTTCCACGAGAGGCGGACGTCTACCTCTGCGGGCCCAACTCGCTTCATGGCAGACATGAAAGAGGCGCTCACTACTATGGGTGTCGCGCCGGAGCGGATTCACGTCGAAATCTTCAACGGCAGCGAGTCGATGACTCCGGGCGTCGTCGGCGCAGCGAAGGCGAACTCCGCATGTGCCGCGTGACGACGGCAACACCGGTCCGCTGGTATCGTTCGCGCGCAGTGGCATCGCCGCACACTGGAAGGCGTCGGCTACCAGAGCATTTTAGAGCTGGCCGAGGCGTGTGATGTTCCGGTCCGTTGGTCGTGCCGGACCGGTGTTTGTCACA
This sequence comes from uncultured Acidobacteriota bacterium, assembly GCA_963791145.1. GTDB lineage: Bacteria > Acidobacteriota > Terriglobia > Terriglobales > Acidobacteriaceae > CAWBRT01. The sequence goes on from CAWBRT010000004.1 coordinate 36,105, forward strand.
GCTGTGAGAGTGGTTTGGTTTCGGGGGCGGTCGTCTACGGGCCGGAGCCCCTCGAAAAGCCCGCCGACGGCAACCTTCTCATTTGCTGCTCGCAACCGGCCGGCGACGTCGTCATCGATTTGTGAGCCTGACCGGGGTTCGGAAGAATCACACCTCTAACTTCCCATAACGCGGTTTTGGGCCCCTGCCCGTAGTGGAAGGAGAGGCTGACAAACGCCAGAGGCCGATAGCGGCCAGAGGGTCTCAGGCGGAGAATGATGGTCAACCTCGTGGCTGTGCCTGCCGTACCATCTCTACTAGAACGTCTCTGGTTTCCGCCGGACTGTTCACCTCCCGCAACAGCGCGATGCGGGCGCCACGCACGCCATCCGGAGTCTTCAGCCGCAGATGAAAGCCCAGGCGGTCGATCGAAGTCATGATTGCTTCCTGCGACTCGACGCCGGCGAAACTCCGCGCCAGCAGAATGAGCGCGTCTTTATGCTCGGCATTCATGTGTTGCGCGATTCCAGATGCGGCGTCAGCCAGCGGGTCGGGTTGGGCACGTTCATAGTCGTGTGCGGTGATCCAGCCCATTACGCCGAAGCCGCCCACGTAGTAAACGTCCACGACTTCCATGCGGTAAAAAGAAAAGTCTTCGTAATCTACCCAGTATTTGCTGTTCTCGTAGCGGGCCAGGTAGAGCTTGCGAGCTTCCGCAATCTCTGGCTGTTCTATTGTTAGAACCCTGCCCAGTAGAGTAACCCTGGACGCGCCCAGCGGATCGCCGCTCGCGTCAGGTTGTGTTACCAGCAAACTGGCATGCGGGTTCGCCAACAGATTGTGGGTGTGCATGGCCATCGTACTGATAAGAAAGATGGGGCGCCCCCGCTGGTCGGCTCCGTAGGGCATAACCGAACCGAAGGGAAAGCCCGGCTGCTTGCGTGAGAGGGTTGAGAGGCTCCCGATACGGCCCAAGTAGGCGAGGGTGCGAGCGCGCTCGGCGAACGAAGGCTCAGGCATAGCAGGCTGGCCAGTTGCCGGGCCACCGCCTGCGTGCTTTCCGGCCGATGAAGATGACACCTGACGATCTCCTGATCAACTCAACTTGGTCATTGTGAATAGATGCGCGAATGGGCCGCGGAGAACACCAAATGACGGGAACCCGTTTCGTTCCGCCCAGGTTAGTGAGTACTTACAGCGCCGATCCCGCACATGCACCCGAGGCCCACGCCCACTGGAAATTGAACCCTCCCAAGTGGCCGGTCACATCCACGACTTCTCCGATGAAGAATAGGCCGCGAACTTTGCGGCTCTCCATCGTCTTGGCCCACAGCTCGCCAGTATCCACTCCTCCGGCTGTTACCTCGGCTTTGTCATAGCCCTCGGTATCGGCCGGTGTGATCGCCCATTGATGTGCCTGAAGCTCCAGCGCCTCAAGTGCGGCGTTCGTCCAGTTCGCAGGGGTGTGCAGCTCAAGCCAGCGTTCCGCCAGCCGGTTCGGCAGAGCAGCGCGGAAAGCTCTCTTCGCCGCGCTTAGATCTCTGGACGAGTTTGAGTTGCGAAGCATCGCCGTAACATTCCTCTCGGGGGCCAGGTCAATCAGGATCGGCTGCAGCTTATTCCAATACGATGAGATTTGCAGGATAGCTGGCCCACTCAAGCCTCGATGCGTGATGAGCATCTTCTCGCGAAAACCCTGTTTGCCGGAGGACGCCACCACATCGGCCGCGACCCCAGCCAGGTCGCAGTAGCGCTCGCGGTCTTCGTCCCCTAGCACCAGCGGGACCAGCGCCGGCCGCATGGGACGAATCACCAACCCAAACTGACGTGCCAGCTCATATCCGAAGCCGGTAGCCCCCATCTTGGGAATAGATAGCCCGCCGGTTGCGACCACAACTGCTGGCGCATGAAACTCCTTCTCCCCCGCGCGCACCACGAAGCGGGTATCGCGCCGAACCTCGTCGATCGCCGTATTTAGAAACAGTTGGACACCGGTGGTGCGGCACTCGCACTCCAGCATGCTCAAGATATCCTGGGACGAGCGGTCGCAAAATAACTGTCCCAATGTCTTTTCGTGGTAAGGAATACGGTGCTTCTCGACCAGGGCAATAAAGTCCGAAGGTGTGTATCGGGCCAGCGCGGATTTTGCGAAATGCGGGTTGTGAGAGATGAAATGCTCCGGTTGGCAGTAGATGTTGGTGAAGTTACAGCGGCCTCCGCCGGAAATAAGAATCTTCTTGCCCGCCCGCTCGGCGCGCTCAAGCACGGCCACGCGCCGTCCGCGTTTGCCGGCTTCCACCGCGCACATTAAGCCGGCAGCTCCCGCGCCCAGAACGATAGCATCAAAATTGTGAGTCAAGGAAACCTCAGCCGCTCAGGCCAGACCGTCGTCTTCAGTCTGTATTTTGCAACCGATAGCGCAAAACAGCAAAGGCACGAGCGCTAGTTACTTGCTCCACGGGATTTTAGTGTACCGGATACGGCGAGTGAAATGCTGGAGGATAGCTTTCTAGCGACCAAGAACAAACGCAACGATGGTGTCACCACTCTTCCCGGTAGCAGCTTCCGCCCGCGCGAGAAGCTTTGCTTCGAGATCGTCAGTGTCTGCGTGGAGTTCGCACGCGGCGATCTGTTCCGTGGTCGCACCATGGAAGCAAAGTTCGCAAACACCGAAGCCGCCTTCCGAGGCGTAGCGGTGGTCCGAAGACGCGGCATGTCATCGGGACGCGCCGTATACAGATCGCATGTGCCGGTCTTGGGATCAAGCACCGGGCAAGGTTCGTCATTGGCGAAGTCTTCGAAATCTTTGCCGATCCTCGTCGAGTATTCCTGTGGATGGGTCTCCCGGAAAGCCAGCGCGTAGGCGGCGTACTGCAGCACGGGCGCGCTGGCGCACCCGCTTCGCCCGCTCGGGATCCTGCTGCTCCAGTTCAGCCAGACCGTCTTGTAACCTGATGGCGTCCAGTTGCGTGATAGCGAACACCCCAATGCAGCACTGAGTACAGCCTGGGCGACACACCAGCCAGGGGCCGCTCCTGCGAGCGGAGTCTTCGAGCGCAGCGTCCACGATCTGCACCAGTTCACGGTCGGCACCGCGGAGTGACTCAGGGCTGCGCATGTCGACATCCTATCCCACCCACCCGCACAATGCGAGTGACCGCACGCCAGCAGCACACGTCACTCCATACGTTTAGGATGGGCCCATTGTGCGTTCCCCAAAAAACATACGGCCACTTACTCCCGACGCATGTCGTGTCCATCTGCGCAGGCACCTCATTCCTGATTGACACCGTCAACAACACTTTCAGAAGCCGGGCCAGAAGTCAGGTTCTGGGAAGTCAGCCTTGGTCAGGAGGCGACAGCTCTGATTTCGCAAAATGCAGTCTCGGGATATCCCAGTACTGCTGCCAATGTCTTTACTTACTTATGGCCGCGATCGACTTGCCGGTTGGCAGAAGCCTGCGATAGATGCTCTCAATCTGTTGGTGGCTCAGCTTCTTGGGATTGTTCACTAAGAGCCTGGTTACTTTAAGGGCCGCCCGTGCGAGTCCATCGATGTCCTTGTCTTCGACACCATAGTCCCCCAAGTTCTGCGGTATTCTCAATTCGGCGATCCATTCCTGAATACGCCCAATTACTGCTGAACCAAGGGTCGATGTATCCCCGTGCACACCCATTGCCTTCGCCACCTCGGCCATCCGTGGCTGAATCGCGTCGGCATTGAATTCCGTGACATGCGGGAACAGCATCGAGTTGGAAACGCCGTGCGGAATCCCGAACTTCCCTCCCAATGGGTAAGCCAACGCGTGAACGGCGGCGGTGCCTGCCGACGTTATTGCCATTCCTCCATAAAGCGCTCCCAGCATCATTCCTTCTCTGGCCTCGAGGTTGTCGGGCTGTTTGTACGCGATCAAGATATTCCGGGAGACCAGCCGCATGCCCTCGATGGCGAACAGATCGGCGATAGGGTTCGCCTTCGTCGAGATAAAGGATTCGAACGAGTGGATGAACGCGTCCATGCCGGTGAATGCCGTCACGAACGGCGGGAGTCCTACGGTGACCAGCGCATCGATCAGGACGAGCGCGGGAAGGAGATACCGGCTGACAACACCGATCTTCAGTTCCTGTTCCGGCAGGGTAACAATAGCATTCGGGGTTGCTTCCGATCCGGTTCCCGCGGTGGTCGGGATGAGTACGGTCGGGATCCCGGGCTTTGCAACCAGGTTTACACCCAGCATGTCTTCCAGCTTTTGGCTGTTGGTGCGCAATACTGCCACCAGTTTCGTGGCATCCATGACACTGCCGCCGCCAAAGCCAATCAAGACATCGTAATTCTCGCCCGCGGTCTGCCGGTGGACCTCTGTAACGTTCGCGGCGGTCGGTTCAGACAGAACACTATCAACTACGCTCACCGCAATGCCGGAGTTGCTCAACTGCTGGACAATCTGATCCACCATGCCACTGTCTCTGAGTGACGGCTGCGTCAGAAGCAACACGCTTCTGGCACCCAGTGCAGATTGCAGTTCATGGCTTAACGTGGCCAAGCACCCCGAGCCCGCAACAATCTCGCTCGCCGTAGCAAACTTATACGGCTTCGATACGTTCTTGATCGACATCTCTCTGATCCTTCCCCGATCCTTCAGGCTTTCACAACAGTTTCCAGTAACCCGATCGGCAACACGTCATTCGGAGTGTCAGTTTGTCGCTTTGGCGAACCCTCCCAGCCCCTGATGAAACATTATTAGCGTCTTGGCGTTGTGATCAAGTATCAGGTGAACGCCAGGCAGGGGGTATTCAAACCCCGATACGGTTCTCCTATGCCGGTTTCGCAAACCGCCGCCCCCTACCCTAAGCCACTCGGACATGTCTCGTCGGCGGCAGCCACCAGCCTTTGCACCGGTCAGGGAGGCCAGGTGCGGTAATGATGTGCCTGTCCAGTTCCTCAACTCCAACCGCTGCGGCCGCTGCTCCTGTAAGGCACCCCGATATTGTAACGGAAGCCATCCATCATGTCGGCGGCAAATCCTCAGCCGGAATCAGTCTGGTGCTACGAAAACGACAAGAGACGAACCTGGGTCAAGCGGCTTCGAGACAGCCGCTTGGAGGACGCGATCCCGAAGTCGGCTTCTGGGAACTCAGCCTCTGGCTTCCCAGAACGCGGTTTCGGGGTCCCGAAACCGAACCGCTTTATCGGCTTTGGCCCATGGCCAACGTCCATATCCTGACGTTTCGGTGCAACTGTCTGCGGGCAAAGGAAATTCAGGTCTTGACATATCACAATATGCAATTATAATATCGCAATCTGTTATATGAAACTAGGCGACAAGCTTCGCTACCTGCGCCTGATGGAAGGTACGCTTCGCGGCCTGGGCCGGGAGATGACCCAGCAGGAATTGGCGCGGGCTCTGAAGGCTGAGTCAGGCAAGAGCCTAAGCCAGTCATACTTGTCACAAATAGAAAATGGCGCTCGCCCCCACTTGACGAACTCTTCGCGTATGCTGCTCGCCAGGTTTTTCAAAGTGCATCCGGGATATCTCGTGGACGACCCCGACGGGTATCACGCCGAGTTGTTGTCGGATTTGCGCGTCCTGGAAGACACCCTCGATCTGTGGCTAATCGCGGGCGCCGAACGTTTCCGCCGCGATCCGGAGATCCGCCACGCGCTGTTGCAGTTGGCCAAGCATGATGATTCGCGCAAATGCCTGGTCCTGCTGGCGGCAATCCTTGAGACTCCCAAACTCGTGGATCGCTTGATGGAAGTGCTGAAACCGGAGAGAGCGGTCGGGATGAGGGCAAACGCGCGCCAACCGAGTCAGAGCATCAGCGGCGCTATCGTAGGGCCTGGGGGGAACCCATGACGATTACTGACATGTACCTAATCTGCTTCATCGTGGGCCTGCTGTTGAGTCTGATCTCCTTTATCTTTGGCACGCTGCATCTCCACGCACAACTTCCGCTCATCGGACATGCTCCCCACCTGCCTCATGTTGGCCATACGGGTCCGCAATCTCCGCATGGCAGTGGCGGGTCAGAGGTGCCGCTGTTCAACTTCGGGACGGTAACCGCTTTTCTTGCCTGGTTTGGAGGTGTCGGGTACCTGTTGACACGGCACACCAGCCTGTATGCAGTTACGGCCGTTGTGCTCTCGTCGCTGGCAGGCGTCGTTGGTGCGGCTTTTGTCTTCCTGTTCGTCGCCAAGGTGCTGATGAAGCATGAGAAGAACCTGGACCCGGCGGACTACTCAATGATCGGCGTTCTCGGATTAGTAGTTAGCCCCATTCGTCAGGGTGGCACAGGTGAGATTGTTTACTCGCAGGAGGGCGTGCGGTGCGTAACTGGCGCACGAAGTGATGCGGAAGCGACGATTTCGAGGGGCGTGGAGGTAGTGGTGACGCGGTACGAAAAGGGAATTGCCTACGTTCGGCCATGGGAGGAGCTTTCCGCTTCGGGGCAGGGCGCCTCGAAGAACGATTCGGTACAAGTAAGGAGCGACTAGCTCGCATCAAGGAGGCACATGCCATTCCAGATTCCAATCGATGTCTGGATCATAGCTGGACTTTTGGTACTGGTTGTTCTAGCTCTCTTCGGGGTATTTGCGAAGCTGTACCGGAAAGCCGGCCCGCACGAGGCGCTGGTCGTCTTCGGCTTCCGCGGCACACGAATTGTGAAGGGGCACGGCACAGTTATTGTTCCGATGATTGAAAACGCCCTTCAGCTTTCGCTTGAACTGATGTCGTTCGACGTGGCGCCAAAACAGGACCTCTACACCAAGCAGGGCGTTGCCGTCACTGTGGAAGCGGTCGCGCAGATAAAGGTGAAGTCCGACCCCGAATCGATATTAACCGCAGCCGAGCAATTCCTGACAAAAGATTCCGACCAACGGGAAGGCCTTATCCGCCTGGTGATGGAAGGCCACTTGCGCGGCATCATCGGGCAGCTGACGGTCGAAGAGATAGTCAAGCAACCCGAAATGGTCTCCGACCGCATGCGGTCCACCTGTGCTGATGACATGAGCAAGATGGGCCTGGAGGTGATCTCGTTCACCATCAAGGAAGTCCGCGACAAGAATGAGTACATCACGAACATGGGCCGTCCCGACATCGCACGCATCAAGCGCGATGCCGATGTGGCCGGCGCGGAAGCGGAGCGTGACACAGCCATCAAGCGTGCCAATGCTCAGCGTGAGTCTGCCGTCGCCAAGGCGCAGGCGGATCAGGAACGAGTGATGGCCGAGACTGCTCTCGCTAGCCAAACAGGCGAAGCGCAGCGCGATCTCGACGATCAAGAAGGCTCAATACCTCGAGAGATCACGCAAGCGCCAACAGGCGCAGGCCGACAAGGCTTACGAGATCGCAGACTAACGTCATGCAGCAGCAGGTGGTGGTTGAGGCAGGTGAAGGTGCAGCAGGTGGAGAAGGAGCAGCAGATCAAGGTGCAGGAGGCCGAGATCGCGCGCCGCGAAAAGGAACTGATCGCAACGGTGCTGAAGGAGGCGGAGATCGAGCGCCAGCGCATCGAGACCCTGGCGCAAGCCGAGAAGCAACGCTTGACGATGGAGGCCGAAGGTAAGGCCGCATCGATTCGCGACCAGGGCGAAGCCGAAGCCGAGATCATCTTCAAGAAAGGTGAGGCCGAAGCGAAGGCCATGAACGTGAAGGCGGAAGCTTTCCAGGAGTACAACCAGGCGGCGGTCATCGATAAGCTGCATCACCGGCATGCCGGAAGTGGCTGCGCGCCTTGGCGACACCGCTGAGTCAAGTGGATCAAGCATCACCATGGTTTCCACAGGAAATGGAGCATCGGCAGGAGTGAACAAGATCACCGGTGACATTGCGCAAATGGCTGCGCAGGTTCCTGCGCTGTTCGAGGCGCTTTCCGGCATGAGCGTGCAGGAAATGCTCTCGAAGGTACGACTAATCGGAGACAAGTCTCCAAAGCCGGGGCGGGGCGATGACACGCCCGCATCCGGCGATTCGAAGAGATAACAATCACCCCAACAGACGTAAAGTAGCGCCTGTCGGGGACCCGGCCGTCGGGCGCACTCCTCGTCGAGGTTTTTCGGGGAAAGGCGCAGTAGAAGGAGGTTCTATGGCACTGCTGGAAAGAGTCGCAACCCTGATTCGCGCAAACCTGAATGATCTGGTGGATCGTGCGGAAAACCCAGAGAAGATGATCAAGCAGATTATCCTCGACATGCAAAATCAGTTTATACAGGTGAAAACACAGGTGGCGATTGCACTGGCCGACCTGCACCTGCTGGAGAAGAAAAAGCAGGAGTACGAGGCCGGCAATCTGGAATGGATGCACAAGGCCGAGTTGGCGGTGGAAAAACAGAGAGATGATCTGGCGCGGGGGGCGCTAGAACGAGCAATGTCTTTGTCCCAACTGGCAAAGAGCTTTGACGAGCAAATTGGCGACCAGAGGACACAAGTCGATCTCTTGAAGAGTGCGCTCCGTGATCTCGACCGCAAGATTACCGAAGCGCAGGCGAAAAGCGACCTGCTGATCGCTCAGCATAGACGTTCACGGGCCGTGAGCCGCGCCGCTGATGCCAACTTCAAGGCCGCGAATAAAAGCAAGTCGGGAGCACTCGACCGCTTGAAGACGACTATTCAGCAGGAGGAGGCAATCGGCCAGGCGAAAGTCGAGCTTTCTGGCCAGGAGATCGAGGAGAAATTCGCATCCCTGGAAAGGGAAGAGGAGATCGAGCGGCTACTGCGGGAAATCAAGACGAAGGCTCGCAAGGGCCTTACGGCGTAGGCGGTGAGTCTCACTCTTGGTCGGTTATTAGGCTTTTCTTATCCCGGATTCGGAGCGAACGGAAGAGATAGAATGGGCCACTCGCGAGTGTTCGAAGGCGCATGGTTTGGTTGCCTGTCACGTAGCAGCTTGGCTATGCAGTCAGGTGTCGGCTGGTGAAAGATGTTGAGCCGCATTAACCGGTTACGACTCAGTGGGGGCTTTTGTCGTTTGATCCCTCAGGCCGAACTTTGGCGAGAAGTTGTCCCGAAGTCGGATTCTGGGAAGTTAGAAGATCTGGTGGCAGTTGCTGTCAATTGTGGGCAAGTGGCGCCAATCCGGGAACTGATCGAGAGCCGCCCGGATCAGTACCGATAAACGCCCCTTGATCCATCTATTCGCGGCGGCCCGCGCGGTTCTGGATTCGCGGATGCCTAACCGACTTTTCGGTACTGATCAGCTTGGTCCCGGACTATACCTGGATCGACGACCATCCGTCCAGCACCGTCGTTCCTAACTTCCCAGAACGCGGTTTCGGTGTCCCTGGAGATCATCAGCTTCCGCGCGAAGGGAGTACTTCAACAATTACTTCCGAGTTGTCGACTACTCAGACATGATTATCGCGTTTGCGATGTCATCGGAACGATCCGATAATGACTATTCGCCTGAAGGTTAGCTGGTCGGCGAGCCGATTCAACGGCCGATGAGCACGCGATCAGGCCCTTGACTATGAAGAAGCTCCCACGAAAAGCTCGACGCACGGGAAAGCCAGATCTGGGTTCAGCCCACGCGGACCGGCATCCGCCTCATTTCTCCCGAGAGATTTCCGTCCTTTACGACGATGATGCCGTGGTCGCTCTCAACAAACCGCCCGGACTCTTATCTGTACCCATCAAAGGCTCCAAGGCTCCGTCCGCTTTGTCTCTGCTTAATGCAGATCTCAAGCTGAAGAGAGAACGGGCATTGGTGGTGCATCGAATCGATCGGTTCGTCTCCGGCGTTCTGCTGTTTGCTAAGACCAAGCGGGATCGCGATGCGCTGGTAAAACAGTTTCTCGACCATACTCCAGCACGGCACTATCTCGCGGTAGTGCGCGGGCGACTCGACGCTCCAACGGGGACGCTCGTACATTATTTTCGACGTGCAGGAGTCTTTCAACAGTTGCGAACGGCGAGAGATCCTCAAGCTGCTCGTGCCGAACTTCGATATTCCGTCGAACGCCTTTATGCCGATACTTCGCTTGTTCGGATTGAGTTGGGGACGGGACTGCAGAATCAGATCCGAGCACAATTCTCGGCCATGGGGCACCCGGTCATTGGTGATAGAAAATACCATCCGACGGAATCGTCAGAGCCGCTCATTGCTCGCGTTGCTCTTCATGCTGCGCATCTTCAGTTTGTTCATCCACGTTCTGGAGAGAGTATCTCGATCGATTGCAAATTGCCCGCCGACTTTCGGTATCTGCTTCGAGAATTGTCCCAATCAAACCGTGCGCACTGATAGCTCTCGTATCAGCGGGTGGCGAGATGAGAATCGTGCCCCCGTCACGGGCAATCGGGAGGCTGTTTCGGACCCTGAAGCCTGGTTCAGGAAAGTTAGACCCAATCTTCCCAGAACGCGGTTTCTGCAGTTCGCCATCATGCAGCAGGCAGGACAGGTGGAGAGATCGTTGGGATTGGTCGCGATCGCCGGAAAACTTCCAACCGGCGCCGACGAACCGCGTCCAGCGCAGCGTACCTGGTCACTGTGGCGGCATGAGCGGTTGCGTCACGCCATCCACGCCAGCCAGGCCGGCAATGACCAGAAACGCCCTTTGTGGTCCGAGGTAGGCGTTCGTGGGATCAAACCACTCGGCGGGTGAATGGCCAAGTCCGTCCGTCCCGCCGCAGCAAAGGGTAACTGCGGGTACCCCGATGCTGATTGGCAGGTTGGCGTTGGTGCTGCTCGCCGGGGCCAGTCGCGGCTCTTGCCCTATCATCCGTGTAGCCACCCACGCGGCTTGAACTGCGGTTGCGTCCGGTAACTGCCCGCCGGCAGGGCGATCACCGACCAATTTCGCTTCAACCGTGACTCTCAGGTCGCTATTCCAGCGAGCGTTCTCCTCCTCTACGGCTTTTTCTAAGAACGGTAACATCTCGCTTTCGATCTTCAGCAGTTGTTGCGGACTGTTGGAACGGATATCGAGCAGCATGGTGGCATCCGCCGCAATCGCATTGACCGACGTCCCGCCCTTTACAATGCCCACCGTAAACGTCGTCTTCGGGTCAATGGGGGGGCGCACGTCCGCGATCTTGGCGATAGCGCGACCCATTGCATGAATGGCGCTCGGAATGCCAAACGCGCTAAAGCTATGGCCGCCCGGTCCGCTGAAGTGTACCTCATAGCGGTGACTGCCAGTCGCGAGATATCTAATGGTCTGCACTCCCGTGCCGTCCAGGCTTAGCGATGCCGCAATGTCCTTATGATCCCGAAAGAACGCCTTCATTCCCCGCAGATCCCCCAACCCTTCTTCTCCGACTGTTCCGCAGAAGATAACGTCGCCAACCGTCCGGATGCCCGTAGCCTTGAACGCCCTGATGACCGAGAGCATCTCAGCCAACCCCCGCGAATTATCGGCGATTCCGGGGGCAAAGACCTTGCCGTCCTTCTCAACCGGGTTGGTGTTGGTGCCTTCGGGGAAGACCGTATCCAGATGGGCTTCGACGAAGATCTTCGGGCCTTTTCCCGTTCCTGGAAGGAGGCCATACGCATTTCCTTCGCTGTCCACGCGGACATCTTTCAGGCCTAGCGCCAGCAATCGCTTCATATAATCCGCAGCGCGAGCGCCCTCCTTGAATGGCGGAGCCGGGATTGCGGCAATTTCTTTCTGCTCTGCCAGCGTCTTCGCATCGTCGTTCTTAAGAAACTCCAATCCTTGCTTGACCAGGGTGTTTGCCTGGAGCGCGGAAAACACGCTTTCAGTTTCGGCAGATATTGCCGGAGTGATTGTGTCGAGCGTCGAGCGGCCCACAACTGGGTCCTTCATGGGAATCCTCTCCAGATCTGAATGAGAGCGTCCTTCATAGATTGGCTCCCACAATGCGTAACCGAGTGAACCAGCGGAGTCGACAGGTTTTTCAGCAGCCTGTTAGAACAGCATGAACATGGCGACAATGACGGCGATGATCATGCCGGGAGCATTGCGTTTGGCTACCTCCATCGGGCTGATCCCGGCAATGGACGCGCAAATGATCGCCGATCCGGAGACAGGCGACATGGTTCGTCCAAGAGCGCCGCTCAGGGTGGCGAGGCTACCCATGTTCACTATGCTGGTGCCGAACTGAGGGGCATGGGGCGATACCGCCTGATTGAACGCGAGGGCGCTGGCATCGCCTGAACCGGCGACAACCGAAAGCACAAAGGGACCGAAGCCGGCGGCGAGCTTTGCCATGGGGCCGGAATTGATCAGTAGATTGGTGAACGCCTTTACCAGGCCGATGGCTTCCATGCCGCCGACGAAAACCCCGGCGGCGATAATGATTCCGATAATGCTGCCATAAGAGGAACCCATGCCCTCGAAGAAAATCTTGGTTACCTGGGTGGGGCTCTTGCGGGTGGCGGCAAGACCAATGAGCGCTCCGATCAGCATTGCGGGAGGCACGCCGATCTTCAGCGGGATTACACCAGTTGCCCCTGATAGCAGAATCAGCACCGGCAAAGCAGGTATGACAGCATAAAGCACGTTGGGTTTGAAACGCTCTCCGCCGGCGGCGGCACCGGGCTCAGCCACATACCCTTTGTTTTCTTTCAGCAGATAAGCCATAACCGTTACGGACGTGGCCCCGATCAAGACAGCGACCATATCGGCCTTGGCGTGTACCCTGATGACGTCCATTACAGGTATTCCGGCGATGTTGGCCACAAACGGATTGTGCGCCAAGCCGGGGCTCAGCATGCTGCCGAACGTGCCGCAATAAACGGCGGCAGCCGCGGTCGCCGGATTAACGCCGGCGGCTATGAGGATCGGGATGAAGATCGTTCCTACCGCCGCGGAAACGCCGGCGGCGCTGGGCAAAGCGATATTAATGGCAAAGGTGCCCAGGGTTGCGCCGGGAATCAGCAGCAGTCTCACTTTCCTCAGGCCATTGCCCACCAGATGAATTAGATGCTTGTCGCATCCGGTGTAATTCATGACCAACGCAAAGCCCATCACCGAGCAGATAGCCTGAATCAGGCCGGTGATAACCATGCTTTTGCTGAAAGCGTTAAGAGCGGCAAGAGGATTGCGTGCCAAGGTCGCCATCACGAGTCCGGCAGTGAACAAAACCATTCTCGTTTCGTAACGTTTGACCAGCAGGTAGATAGCGGCAAGCACGACGACAATACCGAGGAGAACCATGCGCAATATCTCCGTCAAGACAGCGCCTCTCCACAAGTCTGTGCTGTAGGGCGTGACACTCCACCCACTCACGGCAGCGGCCAGAGCGGATTGGGTCCGCTTGCATATCAACGGGTAAGGCGCTTGGAACGCAATGATTACATGAATGGGTCTTGAGTAAAAGGAAGAATTGTTCCCGAATCGCGCCCCGGGCTTGATTACCTGTATTGAACACGCCCGATTCCGCGCATTCGACTACGATGCGCTTCCACGCCAAGCCCCGCCGCCCCGCCAGGCCTGTTCCCGGGCGGGTCGGGCCGTTGTTTGCGCAGAAACTGCGCGGGGATCAGAACGTAGTTTCGACAGAAGAGGCCTGCTTGATTGGCGCGAACTACAGGTATGATAAGTGGGAGTTTCCCAACACTGAAGGAATCACCGATACTCTAACTTCAGAGATGTGAGCCGCATTCTTTTTGGCGATTCAAGCTTCACGATTAAGGTCGGGACATGGTTGATACATCGCGTCGGAGCTTTTTCGAACGCGTTGGCTTGCGGGCACTTCCGTTTTTCGGCAAGGAATTCGCGACGTCGACCGCGGCACCGGCCAATGGGGAGGTGGCAGACTCGCCGGAACGCGTGGTGCGGACCTGCTCGACATTCGATTGCGGTGGCAACTGTGCCATTAAAGCGCACATCAAGGACGGCGTTCTAACGCGGATCAGCACCCGCCGCGACGACGAAGTGGACGAGGACATGCCAGTCATGCGCGCCTGCGTGCGCGGCCGCGGCTATCGGCGATTCCTCTACAATCCGGATCGCCTCAAGTATCCGATGAAGCGGGTGGGCAGGCGCGGCGAAGGCAAGTTCGAGCGCATCTCGTGGGACGAAGCGACGGACATCATCGCCCGTGAATGGAAGCGCATCGGCGACAAGTACGGCCCAGCCTCACGCTTCTGCACCGTCAACACCGCCGAGAACGGCGGCGCCTATTCGGGCGTAATGATGACGAAACGCCTGCTCAACCTCACAGGAGGCCATCTCGAACGCTACCACTCCGTCAGCCAAGGCAATTCGCTCGCCGCAACGCCCTACACCTACGGTGTCGCTGCCACGGGTAACAGCCTTGACACGCTGCTGGACACCAAGCTCGTCATCCTCTGGGGCCACAATCCGGTCGAGACGATCTTCGGTCACACGAACCACTATTTGCAGGAGATGAAGCGGCGCGGCATCAAGTTTATCGTCGTCGATCCGCGCTATTCGGATACGGTTGCCTCCTATGCCGACCAGTGGGTGCCGCTCCTGCCCACTACCGACAACGCCCTGATGGACGCGATGGCGCACGTAATCGTCTCCGAGAACCTGCACGACAAGGCTTTCGTCGATACCTATTGCCTCGGGTTCGACGAGGACCACATGCCCGACGGTGTCCCGGCGGGCGAGTCGGTTGTCTCCTACCTGATGGGCAAAAAGGACGGCACGCCCAAGACGCCCGAGTGGGCGGAACGGATCTGCCGGGTTCCCGCCAACACCATCCGCCAGCTTGCCCGCGACTACGCTTCGGCCAAACCGGCCGCTCTCATGCAGGGCTGGGGTCCGCAGCGGCACGGCTGCGGCGAGCGTGCTGCCCGCGGTGCGACGCTGCTGGCGGCCATCACCGGCAACGTCGGCAAGCGCGGGGGCTGGGCATCCGGCCACGGCGGCTGCGCCCTCCGCAAGTTCACGGTCGAACCCGACGTCGTTACCAATCCGGTCAAGGCATCCATCTCGATCATGAACTGGATGCAGGCGATCGAAGACGCGAGCAAGATCACGCCGGCGATAGGGCTGAAGGGCGCGCAGCAGCTCGACACCAATATCAAGATGATCTTCTCTGTGTCCGGGAACTACCTGGTTAATCAGAACCCCGACGTCAACGCCGCAGCCAGGCTTCTTGCTGACGAGAGCAAAGTCGAGTTCATTCTGTGCGCCGATCTCTACTTGACCCCGAGCGCCAAGTATGCCGATGTCCTCTTACCTGCCACCTCTTTTCTGGAACAATGGAATCTGGGGATGGCTTGGATCATCGGAAATTATCTGACGCTCTCGGAAAAGCTGATCGAACCCCTCCATGAATGCCGCAACGCCTACGACTGGCTCACCGACGTCGCCCGCAAGCTCGGCGTCGAACAGCAGTTCACGCTTGGCCGCACGCAAAAGCAGTGGGTCGAGGCGATCGTGGCCGAGACGCGCGAGAAAATGCCCGACGAAGACATCCCGACCTTCGACGAATTCCTGACCAAGCGGGTGCACTACTTCAAGAACTCCACCAACTACATCGCCTTTCAGAAGCAGATCGAAGATCCGGCTCATCACAAGTTCCCGACGCCCTCCGGCAAGATCGAGCTGTTCTCGAAGCGGCTGTACGACATGAACGATCCCGAGATTCCGGCAATCCCCCACTATGTCGCCTCGTGGGAGGGACCGGAGGATCCGCTTACCAAGGCCTATCCGTTGCAGCTCATCACCTGGAAGGGACGAAACCGCGCCAACTCGAGCTTCCAGCTCAATCCCTGGGAGCAGGCGGTGCAGCCGCAGCAACTGTGGATTAATCCCCTCGATGCCGGCCGGCGCGGTTTGAAGAAGGGCGATCTCGTCCGCGTCTTCAACGGCCGCGGCGAGATGGAGATCGGTATTAATATCACACCACGCATCGTTCCTGGCGTCGTCGCGCTGCAGTCGGGCGCGTGGTGGCGTCCCGACAAGCACGGAATCGACCGCGGCGGATGCGCCAATGTCCTCACGTCGACACGCATGACGCCCCTGGCGCACGGAAACTCGCACCAGACCGTGCTGGTCGAGGTGAGGAAGGCCTGAGGGTGGCGACATGGCAAGACAGCTTGGTTTTTACATCGAATCGAACATCTGCAGCGGCTGCAGCGCCTGCCAGGTCGCCTGCAAGGATAAGAACACCCTCGACGACGGTCGCGCCTTCCGCCGCGTCTTCGAGGTGAGCGGTGGCGGCTTCGCCAAATCGGGCGAGGGCTACGTCAACAACGTGTTTGCCTACACCCTATCGATCTCGTGCAACCACTGCACGGATGCGATTTGCGTGCGCAATTGCCCGACCACCGCGATGACGAAACGCGCCGAGGACGGCGGCGTTTTCGTCGACACCAACAAGTGCGTCGGCTGCGGCTACTGTGCCTGGTCGTGTCCGTACGGCGCCCCGCAGATGAATACGGTCACCGGGCTGATGTCGAAATGCGACTTCTGCGTCGAACTTCTCGCGAAGGGCGAGGATCCGGTCTGCGTTGCGACTTGTCCTCTCCACGCCATCAAGTACGGCGACATCGAGGAGCTTCGCGCCAGGTACGGAACGCTCGCCGATGCGCGCGGGCTGCCGTCCTCGACTATCACCAAGCCGAACCTGGTCATCAGACCCCATCTGGGCGCTTGAGGAGGCGACCGACATGCGCGATTGGTCCATCCTGATCTTCACGATCCTGTTCTCAACCGCCGTCGGACTGATCGGATTCGTGGTCTTATCCGGCGTCCTGCTGAAAGACGAACTCGATGCCGCTCACCAATATGCTGTCATGCTGAACCCGATGCTGATGGCCTGCGTTCTCGGGATTGTCGGCTTCACCGCTTCATTCCGGCATTTGGGCTATCCGTTCAACGCCCGCCACGCCCTGCGAGGTGTGGCATCGTCGGCGCTCAGCCGCGAGATCGCGATGGCCTGCTCCTTCGTGGCCGCCGTCGGCCTGACAACGTTGGTCGCGCTGCGATCCGGACGCGTCTCGCTGGCCGCCGTCGCCGGCTGCTTCCTGATTGGGCTGTGCGCCGTCTGGTTCATGGGCGAGGTCTACCGCAAAACGTCGGTGCTGACTTGGACGCACGCCAACACCCACGTGATGTTCTTCGGCGGCTTGGTGGTGATGGGAGCCGTGCTCGGTCTCGCACTGGTCGGTCTAGCGGCCGGCCACATCGTCGGCCTCGTCAGCTTGCGCACGCTGTTCGGGTGGACGGCGGTCCTCGTCCTCATTGGCCTCGCCGCCCAGCTCGCTGTCATGCCGTCCTATGTGACGGCCATCGACACGAACCGGATGAATGCTGTGGTGAGCTATCCGCTGGAGCCGTTGGAGGTGTTTCGGACGCATGCGGGTACTCGCTGCGTGCGCTGGATTATCAGCCTAGCTGGTGCTGCGACGCTGCTCTGCGCGGTCTGGAGGACGATCCGGTTCGGCGAGCCGGCCGGCTTCCCGTTGACGTTCGTCGCAGGGGTTCTGCTGTTCGGTGGCGAGATCCTCGGGCGTTACGTTTTCTATGCGATCCACGACTGAGGACGCGCCGGCGTGGCTCGGATAGAGCTTCTTTTCAGTGATCTCCACGGAGCGTTCGGCCTTGATGGCCGCGAGCGTCGTCGACGCCAGGTCCGCGGCCGCCGCGTAGAACACGGCGGCATGATTGTCCGGCGCCATCGCCATCGCCGCCGTCTTCAGTTCGGCGAGATACAGAAATGCCCACGGCAGGACGTGCTCGCTCATAAGTTCATCGAACACGTCCATGCGGTCCTTCGAGGCGAGCCATGCGCCGATCCAGCACAGCGTGCCGAAATGGTCTTTCGGGCCGTTGTCGGGATCGCGGAGCGTGATCGCGTTCCGATCGAGGAACGTGTTTAGCGAGAATGTCGAGGCACCAAACAGGACCTTTTCCTGATCGAGGTAGACCGAGCCCCACGGTGGCGCCGGCAACGCGGCCGGGCCGACGAAGAGATCCCGGAAAGCGGCGTGGAGGGCAGCACGCGCCTCGGCACTGTCCGCTGCCAACGGCGCCATCGCGTCGAATGCCGGTCCGACCTCGCCAGGACACGGCCAATCGCTAGCGCAGTCGCCATGAGCAAAGTCTGCCAAGGCCGGTTTCAGCGTCGGGTCGATGGGATCGAGGCGGAACAGGGCTCCCATGAGGTTGAGAGCTACGGCAATATCGGCGTTAGTCATCGCAGTGACTAGGGTCAGCGTACCTTCTGGGTGAACGCAGGAAGAGGCGAAGGCACGATCGGTGCGGTCGGCGCCACTAGGTTCGCCTTCTTTAGAGAGAGTTCTTCGAACAGGATAGACGGAGCCACGAACGAACCTAACGCGAGAACATCTCCACTGAAACTAGTCCCTCCGAAACCCGAGAAGATGGCAGTCATCATCGGGATATGCGGTCCCTGATAAACGGTAGCCTTGTCGCCTACAGCGCTGATGTCTTTGAACGACCTCGGCGTTAGAGAACTGATTTCCACCCCGCGCACGCGTTCCTCGTGTCCATCGGCAAAGAGTTTGTAGATTTCTATGCTGGAGCTGTTCAGAGCATCGGGGGTGCTGGCACCCCGAGTCCCCATACTGCTGGCAAAACGGGCAATCCAACTCAGCCCGCCTTCACTCACGCGCCGAACGACAATGCCGAAATCGAAACCGCGCGCCTTCGCAAGCTGAAGTAAATGTTGTCGAAGCTCCGCGGGCGTTTCGCTCTTTTTCACGTTCAGAAACAGGTTTGAAGGCACAGCACCGAACAATCCTTTACTGCCAGTGCTAGTTTTCGCTTCGGGTGTGGGTGTTCGTGTCGCAAGCAAGTTCTTGAGTATGCCAGCCTCTACTATGGTTACGTCCTGAGTGGGCACACCTTCATCATCGATAGCGTGGGTACCCAGCAAACTCACACCCGCAAAGGATTGCAGGTGTGGTTTATCGATGACATCCATAAACTCGGGCATCACACGTCCACCCAACTGATCGGTCAGCGGAGTTCCACCCATCTGCCCGAACAGCTGCGTCATCGCAGTCTCAAACTGCGGCTGATCGGTAAGCGGGAAGCGGGCAGCACCGATTGCAGGCGCGAATACATCTGCAAGAACTTCCCCTGCCGCTTCGCCTTCAAAGAGTACCGGACCATTGTATCTGTCGACCGTCGTGGCAATACGAAGGCTTAACAACCCGGTAGCCATGCTTTTTGCGCGTTCGACCAGTTCACTGGATCGGATTACGTCCATGCTGCGGCCGAAGACCGAAAACGAGTCTTCCACAGGGCTGTCGTCCGTAGCCCTGGTTATGGCTCGCACACGGACCGAGAAAATAGGTTCCGAACGGATAAAATTCGTACCTTCGCTGTTCAGGTACCGCGTGTAGAGATCGCGAAAAACGACATTGACCTCCGCGTCGATGATGTCTGGAGTGTTGCGGAACACCGCGGAAACATCCCGGGCCAGCTTTTCGGCGGCCGGACGGTCGAACTTTGCCTCCCGGCGCGGCTCGACCACCGAAATGGGTCCTTGTGGAGTAAAATCCGGCAGGCTGGTTTTGTACTTGCGACTCTGTAGGACTGATCGTTTTGCCGCGAGTTCACCGGCTGCCTGCTTGTAGGCTTGGTCGGTTGCCAACCATATCTCCCGCCTGATCTGGTCGTAGTCGTCGTCCAGTGGAAGTGTGCGCGCCTGCGCCAACCTTCCCAAACGCGATCCGAAGCTCTGAACTGCCAGGAAATTTGTGTTATCGAATGCATAATCACCGGCACGAACCTGCACGTTCAGGGTTCGAGAATGCGCAGTGTTGCTGCTGGCCAGCGCGCCTAAAACCGCTTTAATGCTGATGATCGTGCTGTCATCCACGCGATAGTCGATGTAGTAGGGCTTCTCCATGCCTGCCAGACGGAGTTGAGTCTTCGAACGCGCCATCTCGTCCGCCATGGCTTTAGCTACCATGTCATTTTGGGCAAACATATTTGGAACGGACGCCAGCAGCACGAATATCAGTGTCGCGATCGCAGATCCCATTTTCGTACTCCTGTCGGTAGTGCTCACTTCGACGCTCCCGGTGGTGGTGGCAATATCGGCTTAGAGTCTTCGGATTTTTCTTTTCGCTGAACCTCGATCTGTTCGATCAGCAATCCAGGGGCGCTGGCCGAAACCGGTACCCACCCGGATCTCGCACCGCAGACCCCGTTGAAAACTTCGGGACTGTCATCGGCCGCGGCAATCCGGCTGAAAGCGGTCAAGGGAGTCCCTATGAGATCGAGGCCACGAACAAGTTCCTCGTGGCCGTCAGCGTAGATCCTGTACACGATTGTGGGCAGAACAGTAAAGGCGTTAGGTATCGTGCGGGATGTGAAGGTAAAACCACCCTCGATGTCGTCGAACAGCAGTCCATACGGATTTCCGGATTTCTTAAGCCGCTCGATTAACATCTTCTTCAGTGTTGCGCGAGACACCGCTTGTGACGCTTCGACAAGTAGGTTGGATTGCCGCGCTGACACTTGATATCCCTGTTGCCGGCGTCCGTGCGCGTTCGATTTTGTGAAACCGGCAACTGGCGAGCGTGATAAAAGGAAACTCTTGAATATCCCGTTCTCCACAATCGCTATACGGCTTGATTTCACGCCCTCATCATCGAAAGCATAGTATCCGACCAGATCGGTGCCGCGGAGCTGTTGCAAACTGGGATCAGAATAGACGGACAGGAACTTCGGCAGCACCGGCTGATTGATCTTATCTTTAAATGTCTGCGCGTCGTCGTCATCCTTCAGGCGGTCCCTCTCGATCCGATGTCCGAATATCTCGTGAAAAAAGACGGCGCTGGCTCGTCCTGAAAGAATTGCCGGCCCTGTATATGGCTCTACGACTGGCGCCTTCTGTAACGCGACGAGCGTTCGCAACATTTCCTTGATCGTCTTGAGGACCGTCTCCTCAGGCGGTATTCTCTCCGGCGTGAATGACATAAAAATACGGTGTAGCGGAAGCACCTCACCGTCACTTGCCCGTATAGACGCCGAGATCGTGAGCCGGTACAAAGGCGTGGAAATCCTTATCGCGCTGCCGTCACTGCTAACATACCGCCGTGTTTCGAGTTCGCCGCTGGCTGAAACATCTGCGTTCAGAATGTCAGGGTTTCCGCGAAAAAGCTGCCCGAACCGCCGGACCTTGTCTTCCCACAGCTTTTGATCAAACGAGAACGGCGCATCCGGCTCAAGAAATCGCTGTGGCGGCGCCTTGGAGAAGTCCGGTGACCTGTCGCCGCCAGAAGACTTGATCTGGCGGTCAGCTTTCACGGCTTCCAATCGCTGTACGGCATTCCGGTAATAATTATCGGTCTCCAGCCACAAGGCCACCGATAAGCTTGCGGGATCGTTCTCCACCGGAACTGTGCCGGGAGTTTGGCCGAAGTTTGAGGTAACCACGGCACCGCGGGATACAGGATGAGTATTGTCCAGTTGGTAGTCGCCAACTCGCAGGTCGATATCAAGCAGTCTCGTCTCAATATCAGTGCTGGACGTGAGCGCACCAAAAGATGAGCGAACTGAGATCGCACGATTATCGGTCAACTGGTACGACAAGAAGTATGGCGGAACCGGCGTTTTTTTCAAGGTTTCGAACGAGCGGTTCAATTCCCGCGTCATGGTGACAAGCACAGGGTCAGACAGCTTGTGATCCTGCGCCTCGCCTGCAAGCGCGAACAATAGAACAGCAATTAGTCCTGCGGCACAGGTTCGCAAGCGCACCTCACAAACGCAAACTTTGAGAACTCGCATACTGTCCGCCAGTGCCTGCAAGACGCAGTCGACTACGCTCGCCAGGCGCGAGAAACTCTCGCACGCATGATACGCGGTGTTCCCGTGTAGAGGAAGTGAATTTCATGCTCGTTTTCGCGGGACCATTCAACGACCGCACCGTCCATTCGCCCCTTCCGCGAGCATCGTGTCGAGCCGGTCGCGTCGGACGAAGGGGCCTGAAGTCTTAGGGCCTGTCGGAAGTTTTGCAGCGCTTGCGAGTGAGCGGGCAAAATCTGCAGCAATTGCGCAGCAAGCGAGAGGTTCCAGACAATGTTGGAGTCAGTACGTGATCGGAGGAGAATAATATCTCCCTCCCTTGAAAGGGAGGGAGGGATAAAATCTATTTTGTTAGCTTCTTACGAGCTTCTCGACGAACCAGTCGGAGATGTAGGCCATCCCAATTGTCATGTTGTCGCCCATAGTATGCTCGCTGCCGCCTTCTTCGCGAGTAAAGATCTTTAGGGTTTTGTCTTTACTGCCCACGGCCGCAAACTCCTTGCGAGCGGTTTCCATTGAGATCTGTGCATCCGCCTCGCCATGCGTCAGGAGGAACGGGCACTCGATCTTCTGGGCAACACCTTCCAGGGTAAATGGCTCGAGCTTCTTTAGCGCCTGATCCAGTGTATCTACCCCCATAAACCAGGTAATGTGTTCGCCAGGGACCGATAGTGAGGTCTTGAATGCCGCGTCTATGCGGCTCTTCCACACAGCATGGTAGTCGTACTGGGCTCCCCAGGCAACGCACGCCTTGAACCGTTTTTCGAAGGCAGCGGCACGGGGCGCAAAGTATCCACCCAGACTAATGCCCACGACGCCGATTCTGCCTTTGTTCACGTCAGCCCTCTTCTCCAGGTAGTCGATTGCCGCACCACCTGCGACTTCGGAATCGTGCCGGGCCGGCATCCCGCGAAAACGGATGGCTTCGCCGTTGCCGGGTGCGTCGATAATCAGGCAGGCCATACCGCGTTTGGCAAACTCCGGCACGCCTCGGAAATACTGGAGCTCTTTGGTAATATCCAGGCCATCAAAGAAGACAATGGTTGGCAATTTGGCGTCCGCGTCCCGCCTTTTCACGAAATAGGCTGGCAGGCTTTTGCCGCCCTCGAAGGGGACCTCTACTGCCTCGATTGAAAGGAAGGAAACGTCGGGAATTCCTTTCTTGAAGAGTTCCACCGCCCGGGCATAGGCTCGCTGCGTTTCCTGGGTCCGGGGCTGCCGCAACCTTTCTCCGATCTGAATGTAGTTAGCGGCGCGCATATAAGCGTTTGAGGCAGTTTGTATGTTTCTCTTCTCTTTTGCCTGTTCGGCTAGCAGAGCGACGCGCTCTCCCATCTTGTTCCATTCGGCGAACCAGGCGGCATTGTCGCCCGCCTTGCCATGCAGGGCAGAGCAAACTTTATAGACTTCACCCATGTCACCTCCGCCCCACGCGAAGCCACCGATTGTACTGCGGACAGAAGAGGACCAAGTATAGTTCCCCGGAAACATCATGAAGGTCTCAGGTGGAGTTTTTACTTCGGCCGCCTTGGCGAAGGGCGAAGCTCCTGCTAGAGTGGCTCCCGCGACGGTGGCTGCCCCTAGGGCCAGAAAATCTCTCCTTTTAATTTTCTTTCCATTTTTGCCGTGGTTCATACGGTTCCTTCCCTCCCTCGAAACAAACGATATGCTGACAATTTGCAAATGCCTCGATGAACATATTGCACTCATCGACGTAGCTGAATCAATGGCAGCAGGCTCCTGAGGTCCCTGCTGTGAACTCATCTCATGCTTTTCGCAGCCATTCCGATGGCCTTAATTATCTTTGTATAGCGGTGCAGCGACATAGATTTCCCGAAATAGCATCTTTAATCTCATCTTCTGACGGCTTTGGATTCTTATCCAACAAAACCTTCGCGGTCAAAACCATGCCCGGCGTACAGTACCCGCACTGTATGGCGCCAGCTTCGGTAAAGGCCTGCTGAATAGGATGAAGATGCTGCTCGTCCCCCAGCCCTTCGATGGTCAGCACTTTCTTGCCGGCGACGGTTGCCGTCAGCAGGATGCAAGTGCGCACCGATTTGCCGTCAATTATGACAGTGCAGGTTTGCCGGGCCTTGGGCAAAGGTGATACCGCACTCCAGAAGGAAACCGCGGATCTGGTTGATCAGCGCTGTGCGACGATGTACCAGCCAGTCTCGCACCGTGATGAAGCGCTGCAACTCGCGGGGACACCTTCCGCTGGTACCAAGAAAAGAGGTGTCGCCGGAGTCTTCGTTATTACCAGACCGTCAATGTCATGTTGTCGATCCATTCGTGGATTGCTGTCCCCGAAGAATTCCCGTCAAGCTGGGCTTCAGTCCCTATTGTCGGCCCCCAGCCATTACTCAGGGCGGAATACGTGGCATTTAGCACAGTGGGATTTCCGTCGATCACTAGCGTCTGATAGGTATAAGTGTGATTCGCGAGACTGCTGGTGACGTACAGTTGGACGTGATGCCACGTGTTTACCGTCCAACCGCAAGGCAGGGCTGGAGAGACGGCTACCCATCTATTGCCAGCAGAGTCCCACAACCGCCAAATCTTGCCATCGGCGTAATCACACTGGATGGACATATCGTATTTGTAGCCGTTTACATACCAGTCGGGATCATATTCAAAAGCCTGAACGCCATCAGTGTTGTCTGTATAAATCCAGAAATCCTCTAGCAAATGCGAGATCGAGTTTACCAAGGCTGCATCGGTACTGTTGTGCCACCAAAAAAGAGCGTTGGCACCAGCGCCTGCCGAAGAAATCTCCATGCTCGCCCCGCTCAAAGAGGGGGTAGTCTGGTTTAAAGCAGCAAAGTACGAGCTATTTCCTGAGCCGCCAGCGCAACTCGATGCGTTACAGCTACCTGTGAGAGCAACTGATTGAAGATTAGAGAACACGCTTGCATTCGCCGGGGGAGTCGGCAAAACGGACGCCGCTCCCGAGGCACCGGAGGTCGTCGCCGTTGAGCCCGAAGTTGTCGTAGCGGGCGTCGTAGGTGACGAGGCTGGACTACTTGGAGTTGACGAGCCAGAACTCGACGCTGGTGTCAGTGCCGCCGAAGCTGGATTATTTTGCGACGAGGAAACTGCATTTGGGCTTCCACCGCAACCCACCAAATACATCGATAAACCAACTATCAAGCCGACTAGAAGGAGTCGAACTGCTGCTCTGCTCACTAAGACCCTCCTGAGAAGTTCTGGAGTGAACAGAGAGTACGGGTCTGTTTAGCTTCTTAACATCGGTACTTGTATTTAGAACTGCTGGGGTTGCACCCCTAGCATGCGATTTATCGCCATTATCTGTCTCTAGGTGGCGCTCTTAGCGGTCACGACCCATTGCAACTCATAAGAGATTTGATTGCATGTGCGCATACAGGCGGTACGATTTTGGAACGCACGCCAAGAAAGGTTGGCCATATACCACCGGGTGATGTCGCGGCTGGCATCCGGACACGAACTTGGTTGCAGATTGGTCGTTGAGTGTTGGCGACCTCGTAGGCAACTCCCGAAAGTGGATCTGGGAATAATGTTCCGGGTGCAGGATGATCTGGTGACCTGTTGGTGTATGTACTATGTACTCGGGCGACAATGCCACATAGGTGCCTTTCCCGTGCCGATAACCATTAATTTTGCAAAATGAAGCCATTGAGCTCTCCGCCGTCAAATACTCGCCATTGAGATCCATCAGACGCGGAGCGACCAATCGCCGGAGCAACTGCTTTTGCGCGCGACTTCGGACGTCTTCGCGATATCTACTGTAGAACGCTGATCAAAAGTAAAACAGGTAGACGGTGGTTCGCGGCACAGAAGATCCAATGCGAGTGCAAGCACTCACACGCACTTCGCGGAAGATGCGCTTCCAGTGCGGTATTTGTTGCAATACTGTTGTGCCAGATTGAAATTTTCCGGCGTCGTTGTTTGTCAAAAACACTTGCTAATTCAGAGTCACTCATTCAAAATCTTCGTACCGAGAGGAGTCCATCGAGATGATGCGGAAAGTAGTGTCGCTCGTAATGTGTCTGCTTCTTCCAGGCTTGCTTCTGGCCGGGAATCCAGGCGCCGGAATCGGCAATTTCGTTGGCGATGTTGCCTTGAATGGTCGCTCTGTGCCGCCGAGTACCGCTGTTTTTCCCGGAGACAAACTCGTCACGGGACGTAATGCTTCCGCGTACATTACTCGCCCGGGCTTCACCATGGCGGTTGATAGTGAATCCTCGGCGCAGTTGCTGGCCGAAGGTGCGCGAGTGCTCAGCGGGAGCTCGGTGGTCACCCTGAAGCCGGGGAACGTAGTTGAATATGATGACCTTCATATCAGCGCTGCTTCTGATAGCGCGAGGGTGCGAATTGTGTCGCGTCCAGGCTCGCAGATGATCGCCTCGCTCCAAGGCACTCTGAAGGTCAGCGACACCTCCGGAATGATCACCGTTCCACAGGGTCATGCGCTTTTGGCGAAGCCCTTGGATCCGCCTCCTAACTTGGGGGATCAGCCCGACAAATCCTCGCCGCCGGCGGGCGCCATAAAAAAAGGTGTTGCGCTTAAGAAATGGGTAATGATCTTTGGATCGGCCGGTGCCGCAGGTGGTGTCGGCGCATGGGCTGCGGTTCAGTCCTCGAACAAGAACACCAATATCAACAACATTAATTCGTCGATTAGTCCTTCCGTGCCGTGAGTTTGTAAACGCTCTCGACCAAAAGCCCTCGCTTCGGCGAGGGTTTCTGCTTTCTGAAGAGATTTTCGCGAATCCTTAATTAGGGGATGTGAGAATTAGGGGATGTGAGCACCGCATTCGCAAGCGCTGCCCCGCCAGATAGTGGAACCGAGCGTGGCGGGACACCAGCAGCTTAGCTCATGTCCCGGCCATCTCGCCTTCGAATCAGCGTAAGCTCTTCTTCGTCAGTCGATTATGATGTGGATAGTAACTAAGCCAGTGGCGGAAAAGCTTAACTGTGTGATGGGCGCCTAATTAGTGCACAAGCGTAAAAGATCTGAGTATTAATGAATTTTGCTTAATAAACCCTCGCACTGCGAGGGTTTTTGCATTTCGGCCGCAACGCGAGGATCAACCAGTTCTCCTTGCGCTTCGTTCAATTCATCATTAACGTACTGGTAACGAGGTCGTGGGGCATAAGCAAGAGAATTTGTGCTCGGCGTTGTTGCATCCAACAACTCGACGTACCCTTCGGCTTCGACGCGCTACTCAATTTTGTATGGACCCTGGTTAATAGGAGAGGCCCTGTGCGTCGTTTGGGGATCGGATTGTTGTTGCTGTGCAGTATGAGCGCTGTTGCAGCGCCCCCGCCGCCGAACCGCGGCGAGCTCTCACCCGCCTTGCAGCAAATCGTTGACCGAATCATCAGCCGTGAGCACGCGCTTATGGTCGCCTTGAAGTCCTTTTCGCCGTTGGCGGAAACCTATATCCAGGAAATGCGCCCGGACAGGGACCTGGGTTACGCCCCTGCGCGTGACTATTACTTCATGGCCAAGCTCGACCTGCGGAACGGATTGCGGGAAGAATCGTTTGAGAAGCGGAAAGGAGCATTCACTCTCCAGGGCTTCTGGAAGCCTCTGGAAAAGCCGTTCAACCTCCGCACGGCGAATTTGAACAGCGTGGGAATTGCCATTCAGCCGCTGGTGATCGACCTCAAGGCGTTCGATAGGGCGCATTACGACTTCAGTTTCGTGGGGCGGGAGTTCCTGGGCAAAGTTCGCACCCTGGTATTCGATGTCGCGCCCCGTAAGCACGCAGGCAACGGGCGCTTTGTTGGCCGCATTTGGGTCGAAGACGTTGATTACAACGTGGTGCGCTTTAACGGAACCTACAAAGGAGCGCCGCATTTCACCAGCTATGTGCATTTCGACAGCTGGAGGGCAAACGTCAACGGGCGGCAGTGGCTCCCGGCCTATGTCTACCTGGAAGAATCGGATCTCGTGGCGGGATTCCGTCATGTGCGCATCAAGGGGGAGACAACGGTCTGGGGTTACGGCCTGCAGTCGGGACGCAAACAGCAGGAGTTGACCGATATCATCGCCGATTCGAGCATTGATGACCGCAGCGAAAGCGCGCCGGACTATTCGCCCGTGCAGCGCCAACGGCTATGGGAAAGACAGGCCGAGGACAACGTCATCGAGCGGTTGCAGAAGGCCGGGCTGGTGGCCCCCAGCGGCGATGTCAGTAAAGTTCTGGAAACGGTCATCAACAACCTGGAAGTTACCAACAATCTGAACATTGAGCCGCCGGTGCGTGCCCGCGTTCTGCTGACCTCGCAACTGGAGACGTTTACCGTCGGCCATACCATCGTCATCAACCGTGGACTGGTGGACGTTCTGCCGGATGAAGCGAGTCTGGCCATGATGTTGGCGCACGAACTTGCGCATATCGTGCTCGGCCATCAACTGGAGACCAAGTACGCATTCAGTGACCGCCTGCAGTTTCCCGATTGGGAGGCGTTTCGCCGGTTACAGCTGAAACGCGACAGAAGAGAGGAAGACGAGGCCGACGGCAAAGCGATGGCCCTGCTCAAGAACTCGCCCTACGCCGACAGGCTGGCCAGCGTCGGGCTGTTCTTGCGTGAGCTGTCCAACGAGGCGCCGCGGCTGAGCAATCTGTTGAGCCCGCATTTGGGAAATCGCCTGGTCAAGGGGCGCGAGTTGCCGCGACTGGCCGAAATCATGCGTTCGGCGCCTCCGCTGCGCCGGCAGGACGTGGCTCAGGTCGCCGCCCTTCCCCTGGGCAGCCGCCTCAAGGTGGATCCCTGGGACGCGCACATCGAATTGATGAAAACTGCTCCCACCGCGCTGCTGGCGGCGCGTGAGAAAAGGCCGTTCGAGGTAACTCCAGTAATTCAGAACTTAACGCGAAAGACCGAACCCTCTCAAAAGAACGAGGTCGTCGTCGGCCAGGGAGGCGAATGAGAAAGAAATCATGGTGTGGAGCAGGGCCGGCGGCGCTATTACTTGCGTGCTCCGTCTGCTTTGGTCAAGCCATCCCCTCGGCAGAAACTCCGGGAAGGCACTATGAAGCGTGGGGGGGATTCTCCAAATTACGCGGCGATTTTGGCACCGATCACAAGGCGACAGGCTGGATCGGTGGATTCACCCTGCGCCTGAACCCGTACCTTGGTTTCGATGCGACTGCCACCGGCAACTACGCCACGGCCAATGACGGACGCCCCACGAATGTGCACACGGTTCTGCTGACGCCGCGCTTCAGCGTGCCGGTCTGGCGCATCTCACCTTTCATTCACGCCGGACTTGGCGTGGCCCGCTGGAAAGAGGCGGGGTTTGGCAACGTCGGCGGCCCGCTGCCGGATCGGGCGCCGCTGAGTATCGCCAAAACCGTTGGGGTGGGCATCGACTTGCGAATCAACAAGCACTTCAGCCTGCGGGGCGAAGGCGACTACATCAAGACAACTTTTCTGAGCGGAGATAACGGCCTGGTTTCAGGCGGCATTGTGTACCGCTTCCGCTGAAGAAACCACGGAGGCAGGAATATGTCCGCCGCAAAAACAGAATCCAGATCGGAGGACCAGAAGGCGTGAGGGATCGCTCCAGGCGGATCCCCGGACCGGGTTAAGTCATCTGATCTCTTCTTCTTATCGGGCAAGGTGAGGCAAATGCGCGAGCAACCTCCGCAAGGGCTGCAAACGCCCGCCCTGAGCGGATTGCGCACAAGGACCCGAGGAAGCAGCTGTAGACTTGAGCTGCTCGAGTTTGGATGCCGCGGGCGGGTAATCCTGCGCGGCGCAACGCTGGTACCATTCAAGCGCATGCTCGAGATCGCCTCGTTTTTCGAGGCTGGCCCCAACGATGTACTGTGCCGGAGCCCATCCCTCCAGCGCCAGTGCAGCGATTGCATCCCAATCATGCGATTCCAGCAAAGTACGCTTCGAAGGCGTTGCTCCGGCGCCCAACTCATCCAGACAGGCTTGTTCCGCTAAGAAAGGGTTGGCGGACTCTGCTCCAGCCAAGGGATTACCGACACCACTGGCCATTGGGGTTCCTCCGAATACATCATCGGCAGAGTCTACAGTTTTCTTTAATCACCGAACCAGTTACGAAGGTAATGGCGACGGAGGGACATGTCCTTTATCCGTGGCGGTCCGGAATCTGCCGTAGAAGAACCGCTTCCCGGCTCGATATTCATTGGCTAAACGCTTGTTTTCCTCGGCCTCCAGTTGTGGCAGTGCTCCCCGCAGCAACCGGCCAGCTTGACACTTTTCCACAGCCCGGTTATTTCCCCGATTCCAGTTGTCGCGAAATTCGTAGTTATGCGAAGCAACCCGGCTACAATAAGTGGTATTTTACCCGATAAGGGGAGTTTTACCGATGGCAGGAGTCTGGGCAAGACGGTGGCTGTTGTGCGTGTCATTAGTCCTGAGTGGGTCCGTGTTGGCTGGAGCGGATGTCGCCGTGCTGCTGGAAGAGCCCTTTGGAGACCTTGGAAAGGTCAGCCCTATGGGCCACGCGGCCATTTACATGGCCCGCGTCTGCGCCAGCTCCCCCGTAGTTCTACGCCGCTGCGAGGCCGGTGAAACTGGCGTGGTGATCAGCCGGTATCACAGAGTCGGCGGATACGACTGGATTGCCATTCCGCTGCTGCCTTATCTATACGCGGTTGACGATGCCAAACAGATTCCGCAGTCAGTCACGCCGGACTCTGTAGAGGCGCTGCGGGATGGATACCGGAGAAGTCATCTGCGGGAAATCGTGCCGGACGCTTCGGGCGGCGGAATGCCCCGCGGCGACTGGATTCAGCTAGTCGGTTCCTCCTATGATCGCAAGATTTACGGCTTCCTGGTGGAGACCAGCGTAGAACAGGACGAGGAGTTCATCCACGAGTTCAATACCAGAAAGAACAAGAGGCGCTTCAACCTTCTCTTCCACAATTGCGCTGATTTCTCCGCGGGTGTGCTGAACTTCTACTATCCCCACGCGGTGCACCGTAGTTTCCTCGCCGATGCCGGCATCATGACCCCCAAGCAGGTCGCGCGATCGCTGGTGCGCTATAAACGCCGTCATCCGGATCTGTTGTTTTCAACTTTTGAGATTCCACAAATTCCGGGCAGCATGCGGCGGAGCCGCTCGGTCGACGGCGTACTGGAGGCCTTTATTAAGACCAAGAAGTACTCGTTGCCGCTCGCCGTGCTGCACCCGTTCGTGATTTCCGGCGTGGCGGCGGCGTATCTGACCGAAGGGCGTTTTAAGCCGGGACGCAATGCCCTGGTTCTTGACCTCACGCCTGGGGCGCAGGTTCCGCTATTGGCGGAGAACTTGGAGTCCGTTCAGGGGTTGAATCTCGCTGAGATTCAAAGGGTCGGGAACGCATGCCGCCGTCCTCACGTCCTCTCACCATGAAGAACATGATTGAGGGTTAGCAGGCTTTCCACTATCGTCTTTCAGGGACGTGGCAGCAGGGAAGCGTCCACCCTGGAGCAGCAAATATGGAAATAAAAAATGTTGGCAGGTCAACGCTGACCCGGCGCAGCCTTTTGCAGCAGGCCGGCGGCGTAATCGCCGCGGTAACGATTTCGCCGGTCGTGGGCAGCGCCGCCGAACCAACAATCGCGGCGGCAAGCAAAACGGCGGGGCAGAGCGCGGCCATGGAAAAGCTCAGCAGTTACATGGGCAAAGCGCAGGCGCGCGCCCTGCCTGCCGAAGTCGTCGAGAAGGCGAAGCACCACATCCTCGATACCTTCGCCGCCATGGTTTCCGGCATCGAACTGCCGCCGGGGCAGGTGGCACTCAAGTTTGCCCGCGCCCAGGCGGGCGCGACGACTGCGACGGTTGTCGGTTCCAACATCGTCTGCGGCCCGATCGAGGCGGCGATGGTCAACGGAATGCTCGCCCACTCGGACGAAACCGACGACTCGCACGCCCCTTCTCACTGCCATCCCGGCTGCGGCATCGTTCCCGCAGCCTTGGCCACCGGCGAACAGTTTGGCATCAGCGGTACGCACTTCCTGCGCGCCGTCATGCTGGGCTGGGACGTGGGAACACGCGTCACCATGAACCTCGGCGGCGTCGATTGGGAAAAGCAGACGCACCGCAGCACGCACAGCATTGCCAACACGTTCGGCGCATCGGCTGCCGCCGGTTGTGCCGCCGGGCTTAACGCCAGGCAGATGCGCTGGCTGCTCGACTACGCCGCCCAACAGGCTTCGGGGTTGCTGGCCTGGCAGCGCGACAGCGACCATATCCAGAAATCTCTGGTCTTTGGCGGCTTTCCGGCCCGTAACGGGGTCAGCGCCGCTCTCATTATCCAGTTGGGCGGCACCGGCGTAAGCGACATCTTCACCGGGGCCGACAATTTCCTGCTCGGGCAGGCTTCCAAAGGCGGACCGGATGGATTGATCGACAAACTGGGCGAGCGCTATGAAGTAACGCGCACGAATATCAAGAAGTGGACGGTCGGGTCGCCCATTCAAGCGGTGCTGGATGCGATCGAGATTCTGCAGAAACGGCACTCGTTCGATGCCGGCCAGGTACGTTCGGTGGTGGTGCGCCTGGGCACCAGCGCAGCCAAGACGGTGAACAACCGGGAGATTCCCGACATCAACGTGCAGCACCTGACGGCCATCATGCTGCTCGACAAGACGGTTTCATTCCGGGCGGCGCATGATCTGGCCCGTGTGCACGATCCGGCGGTGATGCGCGAACGCGCCAAGGTACAGCTTGTTCCGGATGAAGAGATGGAGCGTAATCTTCCGCGGCGTGATGCCTCGGTCGAAATCACTCTGAATGACGGAACAAAACTCAAGGAACTCGTGACGGCCGTGCGCGGCACCGCCCAGAATCCCATGACTCGCGAAGAGGTTGTCGCCAAAGCGCGCGACCTTATAACGCCCGTGCTCGGGGCGGCTGCATCCTCAGGGCTAATTGACAAGGTTATGGCAATCGATGAGGTGAAGAACATCCGCGAACTGCGTCCGTTGCTGCAGCAGGCATGACACGGCAGCACGGTGATTTTCCGCGTAATCGAGGGCTCTGCAGCGGATTCAAAGTGGCTGTACCCTCGCTATCACCGCCGGGCTGATCGCCCGGCTACGGCACGGGGTATACCTGCCGCGAATCCGGTCTAAGCACCCACCGGGTAGCTGTGACGACGGCGGGATAGTTGTTGTGCATTACTCCTCGGCGGGATAGGCTCCATTCCAGACAATCCTTCGATAATTCTCGGGGTCGGTAGCTCCCTCCGTGCTGAAGAGCAGGACGCGGGAGTTCCGGTCAAGCCGCAGGGCGGCGCGCGCATCCCGCAGGGTATCCGCCGTCAACAATGCGGCCAGCAACCCGGCAGTAACCGCGCCGGATTCGCCCGAGATAATGCGCGGGTCTTCAGCGAGAGGATTCCCCAACAGGCGCATCCCGTTAGCAGCCACCCAATCCGGGCAAGAGAAGAACATCTCGCTGTAGTCTCGCAGAAGCTCCCAGGCAGGCGGGCTCGGCTCGCCGCAGGCGAGACCGGCCATGATGGTTGCCATCTCTCCCCGCACAGCCCTGGGGCGGCCGTCGCTCGCCGCGGCCGAGCGATAGAAGCAGTTGGCTTCGTTGGGCTCGACAATGACGGTCGTCGGACGCTCGCCGCCGAATACCTCGACGAAATAGCCCTGGATAGCGGCGGCAAACGATCCCACTCCCGCCTGCAGGAAAACGTGCGTTGGCTTCTCGACACCAAGGCTGTGCAATTGCTCCATCGCTTCCGCAGCCATGGTTCCGTAGCCTTGCATGATCCAGGTTGGAATCTCACGGTACCCATCCCATGCCGTGTCCTGCACTTGAATCCAGCCGCGGTTGTGGGCGTTTTCCGCGGCCAGGCGCACGGCGTCATCGTAGTTGCCTTCGATGATGGAAGCCAATGCACCTTCGGCGCGTATATTTTCCAGCCGGGCGGACGCCGTACCCTTCGGCATGTAAATCACCGCCGCCTGCTGCAACTGCCGCGCCGTCCACGCGACGCCTCGGCCGTGGTTGCCATCGGTAGCCGCGATGAAGGTGATCTCGCCCAGCTTCCGGCGCAGCTCCGGCGAGACCAGCCGGCTGTAATCAAGCTCGCTGAGATCGATCCCCAGGCGGCTCGACAGATGCTTGGCGAGGGCATACGACGCGCCCAGAACTTTGAAGGCATTAAGGCCGAAGCGAAAGGATTCGTCTTTGACAAAGATGCCGGCGATTCCCAACCGTCCGGCCAGGGCTGCCAGGCTGCGAAGCGGGGTTTCGGCATATTGCGGGAAACTGCGGTGGAACGACCGTGCAGCCTCCGCCTCACGCGCACTGAAAAGCGAGGTGCGCGCTCCGCTGGGCTTGCGCATCGTGTTTGCGGTCCAAGCTATACGGTTATCCATAGATGTGTTTGTATTTGGCTTTATCCGGAATCCCCTACGCACATCTTTCTTCGTGTGCCTGAGGGGGAGCCATGCCGCTCGCAACCGGGCAGGCGGCCCGAATTAGCGGTACAGATCCTCCCTGGTCAGCGGCAGCTCTGTTTGTCCGCGCTCGGGCTTGCTGAGCAGCAATTGATATATGCTCAAGCGGCCGCGCCGGAAGCCGTGCGCCGAACCCGCCATGTAGATACGCCAGGTACGATAGACGACGTCATCGGTGAGGCGGCGCGCATCATCGACCCGCGCCTCCAACCGGTTCACCCAATGGCGAAGCGTCATAGCATAATGCAGGCGCAGGTTCTCGACGTCAATTACCTCGAATCCGCAGCTTTCGGCCGCGCTTACGGTAGCGAGCAGCGGCACCAGTTCGCCGTCTGGAAAAACGTATTTCTCTACAAACGACGGACCCCTTCGCCGGTAGGTTGCCGAAGCCGCAATGCCGTGATTGAGGAATAGGCCTTGCGGGCGCAGCAAGCGCCAGGCTTGCTCGAAATACTCCAGCAGCAGCGATTCGCCAACATGCTCGAACATGCCAACGCTGACCAGTTTGTCAAAGGATTCGGATTGAGGAACTTCCCTGTAGTCGCACAAATCTACCTGGCAGCGGTCGGCCACTCCCGCCTCGTGAATGCGCCGGCGAGCCAGTTCGACTTGAGAGGAGCTCAAGGTGATGCCGTGGGCATAGACGCCGTAATTTTTGGCTGCGTAAATGAGCAGACCGCCCCATCCGCAGCCGACATCAAGCAGACGCTCTCCCGGCTTGAGGCGCAATTTGCGGCAGATGTGATCCAGCTTCTGCTCCTGCGCGGTGTCGAGGTCGTCGTCGAGAGAGCGGAAATAGGCGCAGGAATACGTCATGGACCGGTCGAGGAAGAGAGCGTAAAAATCATTGGAAAGGTCGTAGTGATAGGAAATGGCGGCCCGGTCGCGCTCCCTGGAATGGATGCTGCCGGCCAGCTCCGCCGCTCCGCGTTTGGCGGTGAAACGCGCCGGCACGGCTGCAAGGGCGCGCAACTTCAGCTTGGCACTTAGGGGCAAGGGTTCGGCCAGCAAGCCCTCGACGAACTCGAAGGCGGCTTCGATGTCGCCTTCAATATCGAAATCGTCGTAGATATAGGCTTCGCCGAGTGACAGCTCGCTGGGAGAGAGCAGCAATTCCCGCAGCGCGCCTGGGTTCTTCAGCACAATGGTGAAGCGGGGCCGCTCCGCCTTACCCCACAGGGTTCCGTCCCAAAGCCGCACACAATAGCCGTTGCCGGAGACTCTGCAGGCCAGTCGTTCAAGATATCGAATGGCAGTTCCGACAGTCTCGCTGTTCGGAGCCGTCGCGTTAGAGGTCATGGTATTCCTCCTCTATCGCAAGCTCGAATTGAGAAACTCTCAACATCTATGCTAGCGAAAAATACCGCCGGGGAAAAGCCTTAAGCAGGTTAATACCGGCATGGAACGGGTTGCCAACCACGAATGGCGAGTGACTGAGAGGATAGGTAGTGCCGCAGCGTGCGCTAAAGCAGGCAGGCAAGCAGTGAGTTACGGGCGGCAGATGCAGGTTGCTGTTGGTGTAAACTGATTTCGCCCCAGCAGACGCAGAGAGAGCTGCCTGGGACCCCATAGTGGCCCTGTAGCTCAGATGGATAGAGCAGCGGTTTCCTAAAAACTATAACCCTCGCTGGCTCAATCATTTACAACGAGTTACAACTGTCAATGTGAACCAATTACGGGTCAAACTGGAGCGTTTTGGGCACGTCTGAAAACTACTGTGTACCGGATCGTGTACTAGATTGTGCGCTGTGAGATCATGCGGTTGGTGAAACATGACTGACCCCCAAAAAGGTGCGCGGCAGGAGAACAAACTCTCAAAGCAAGAGATCAGTCCGCACGAGAGTATCGCGGAGAACATCGATCAACTCTTGCATGTGCCGGAAACAAACGCCGACGTTCATCTTGGGGATGTGAACGACGTTTTGTCGGAAGGTAATTCGATCAGCGCAAAGATCAAGACTCTCCAAGCGACGAACGAAATTGCGGCACAACGGCTAAAGGAATGCTTGGGAAGCGACCCAAATGCGACCATGCCGTTGACACAACAACTCCAGCGCCTCATTGCCGATCAGGCCCAGGAAATCAAAGAATTGGAACGGGCTGAATTCCGAAGTCGTGTTCTTTCAACTCTGCGACAGCCTCAATACAGCGCATTGCGGGATGTTTTTGGCTCAGTTGTTGAGATGCGGCTAAAGTCCTCGACTTCAGAGTCCTCTTTAATCCGGCTTTTAGCCTCAAACTTGGCCCATTTGCTGCGATCGATTAACGATCTGTGCGCCTCGTACATTCGGGCTTTGGGAGATAGCGAAAAGGCGCGAGGAAAGTGCGAAGCTGATTTGCGAAAACGGGCTAAGAAGGACGCAGATTCCAAGTTCAGTGGAGCTTTTGGCGATTTCTTCGCGGAGATGGCAGCGGTTTCTGAACTCAGCAAAATGGGCGTCACTGAGTTTGAGCCTGTATTAACAGGCGTAAACGAATCAGTCGATTATCGGGCGAAGCGTGCGGGAAAGGATGTGTGTATCGAAGTCAAAAACATCCGCGCACCTATTACGATCTTTGACTTTTGCGCAGACGAGCTTCGACGGCTTCATGCTGAAGCTCCAACTGATTATCCATTCCGACTCACGGTTCGCTGTGAAACGGATAACACCATTACGGCGGCACAACAGGATGCAATCACTACATATCTTGCTTCTGTGAAGGGCCGCAAGGTTCCGTTTGAGGATTCGCTTAAACTTGAGCATGGCGTTAGGGTCGTACTCACGGTTAGGGCTGGATCGGGACAGGCGATGCAACTCAGGGCAATGCGAGTGGATGCTCCCGATACACTGAACATCGAAGGCTTCTTGAACAAGGTGCACGATAAAACGATTAAAGCAATGCAGCAGTTCGACAGCTCAGGTTGTTCAACACAACTGCTGGTCCTGAATATTATGACCCCGATGGCGAGTCTGGATCAGACCTATGTTGACGCGGCCAGAGAACAGGTCCGGCAGGATTCAAACTCGACTGTCGAACCTGTGATCCTTTTCTATCATGCCTTGATTCTCGATGAAGGAACCGACTCCGATTAGCCCCGCTAGATATGAATTGATGCACTTCTGTTAGCCATTGTCTCTCGGTGGAGGCGGTGGCCAAGGTTCGGGCCGGTCAATCTTTTCGATTCGGTCCCTAGTTCTTCCGGGAGGTTCGCTTCGAGGGGGTTGCGACGGCGGTGGTGGTGGCGGTGGTGGTGGTGGCTCCGGTGGTTTGCGTCTATCATTCATTGTAAGCCTCGCATCCGTTTGACTTCCGCTGCCGCTTTCCATCGCAGTCTCTCACTGTACGGAAGTCGTGTTTCATCAACCTTGGCCTGCCTATCGCGGATTGCCTCGAATTGCTTCCAGTTCCTCAGCTCCCTCAAATCGTTGTCCTGTTCCCAAAGAAGCTCGTATTTGTTGAGAAGCTCTTTCCAGGTACCGACCAGCGATGACATCTTTTTGAGCTTTTCTGACGAACACAAGAGCGGATACGCAATGGAAGCAATGCACGCGACAGCAGAGAATACCTTCCAATAGAGCGGATGAGCAGACCAGATGCTCCAGCCCGCAACAGTACCCGAAGCAGAAACGGCGATTAGAACCCTGAAAGCAATGTCAAACCGCACGTACCGGCGCGACAATGCCAACCAGTAGCAAACATTAAGATGTGCGTCAAGCATCGCGTTCCAAAGCGCGATTCGATGATCGGGGGCTGGCGTTGCGGAACTCAATGGTACAGCCTCTCGCTACCTGTCATTCGCAGTGACCAGTAAACCAAGGGTAATTCGGCTGAATATTACTATTAAAGCATTGTAATTCGTATAAGAGAAATTCAGCAGTATCCACTTCGTCAGGTTCAAAGAACGCGACGAGCCCGGCCCGCTGTCGGTCTAATGCCGCGAACAGCAAGCGTTCCACAAACAGCGATTGCTCTTCGGTAATTTCAAACGTCATTATTGAATCGGTATTGCGGGCCGCGTACTGATCCAGCAGCGGAATCCAGATATTCACCCATTCGTGCTCGGAAAATGTGAGATCGGTTTTTGTTTCACGCGCTACGCCGAAAACACAGGCAAGCACACACGCCTCTTCGCTATTGGGGTTAAGCTCAAGACTTCGGGGAGGGGGCATACAATCCGGCCTCGTATCTGCGCTGAACGCAATCGGATTCATTCTGCCGATTTCTTGCGCTGGGCAATCGCCCTTTCGTGCTTGATGCTGATTTCGTGGATGGGGCGTTTCGCGGCCCACTCCGCCCGCGTCAACGGAGCACTGATGAATCCGCAATCTGGGCACGTGTAGTGCATTGCGCCTGCGGGGTGCTTCTTTCTTCTCGCCATGCCGGAAGCATACAACGACCCCGCCGAATGCCAAGTATCAAGAATGTGACTGTTCAATTTAGGTGCAATAGCGCCCTTCCTTGGGCACAGGCGAGCGATGTTTACCATTAAGACTCCACTTTGATTTTTGCTGAGCGTGCGCTGATCCATCGACCATGATCTAGCCAGCCCTGCCCTCCCCCGCCGTCCACACCCGGCTGGTGCGATCCTAACGCAGCCTTTCCCTGAGAAAGTGAAAAACCGATGTACATAATTTGTTCTGTCCCTAAGCGGCCAAGACCCGCACCCAGAGCAGGTGAGGCAAGCTGGCCAACGCAACAGGTGGTTGTTGGAATCGCACAGGTTTTTTTGAAACTTGCTGCTAAGAAGCCGACAAAAAGAGGGCTGGACGCTGATGAGGTCGTTGGGCTTCTCAAGGACATGTTCGGCCCGCTCTTCAAAATCTGACCGCTCACCATGAGCCTCCGC
Source organism: uncultured Acidobacteriota bacterium (assembly GCA_963791145.1). GTDB lineage: Bacteria > Acidobacteriota > Terriglobia > Terriglobales > Acidobacteriaceae > CAWBRT01. Next base: position 75,008 of record CAWBRT010000004.1, read on the forward strand.
AGAGTGTTGGCGGGGGCTTTTTATTGCGCTGTATTGGCGAGAAAATCTGGTGTAAGCTCCTGAGAACATGGCCAATTCTGAGGCAGGCACAAAGCGGGCGGGGCGGCCCTCATCGCTTCTGGATACGCGGGTAATCTACTGCGGCGACAATCTGGAGCAGTTGCGAAACTGCCCGACGCCTGCATTGACCTGATCTACATCGATCCGCCATTCAACTCCAATCGGAATTACGAGGTGTTCTGGGGCGAGACCAAGGAAAAGCGCGCCTTCGAAGACCGCCACGAGTCCACGCAAGCCTATATCGAATTCATGCGGCCCCGATGCGTGGAACTGGCCCGCGTGCTGAAGAAGACCGGCAGCTTTTACTACCACTGCGACTGGCACGCCAGCCATTACGTCAAGGTGATGCTCGACCAGATTTTCGGCGAAAAGAACTTTCATCAACGAGATCGTCTGGAAGCGTCAGACATCCCACAACGACGCAAAGCAGGGCAGCAAACACTTCGGGCGCTTACACGACATCCTGCTGTTTTATTGTGGCGGCGACAAAGAGTACATTTGGAACCACCAATTTCTGCCGCTGGATCAAACGTACATTGAGTCTCATTATTCGCAGGCGGATGAGAACGGAAGGCAGTTCCAATGGGGAGATTTACGCGCCCCTGGAGGAGCTGCGCCATCTAAAGGCAATCCACACTACAAAGTTCTCGGCGTAGACGGGTATTGGCGATATACGCAAGAGAAGATGGAGCAGTTCATTAAAGAGGGGCGGGTTGCGATTCCGCCTGGGGGGAAGGTTCCACGCTACAAACGGTATCTCGACGAAGTCGCCAGGTCTACCAGTTGGCAGCGTGTGGGATGACATCAATCCGGTCAATTCCCAAGCAAAAGAATCCCTTGGATACCCAACCCAGAAGCCCCTGCCCTTGTTGGAACGCATCATCAAAGCATCTTCAAACGAGAATGACATTGTTCTTGATGCGTTCTGCGGTTGCGGTACTGCTCTGGTCGCTGCTCAAAATCTGAATCGCCAATGGATCGGGATTGATATTTCCCCAACAGCTTGCCGGGTAATGGCCAAGCGGCTCCGGGATGTCTGTAAACTGCATGAGGGCGATAACTACCGGCTTCACGGTAAGGGCTTTGTCGTTCGTGATCTGCCGTGGACAGAAAAGCAGCTCCGTGAAATCCCGCCGTTTGAGTTTGAGAATTGGGCGGTAATCGCGCTCGGCGGCATCCCCAACAAGGTTCAAGTCGGGGATATGGGCATTGACGGTCGCATTTACCCCGTATCCGCCCTCCCCAAAGCGAGCGGCAAGGCGGCAGGCGAATTGGATTTTATGGATGAGTGGTATCCGATTCAGGTGAAACAACGGGATAAGGTCGGTCGCCCTGATATCGATCAGTTTGAAGCCGCGATGCTCCGAACCAAGCGCAAGAAAGGATTTTTTGTTGGATTTGATTTTTCGCGGGATGCCCTAGCTGAGATTGATGGATTCTTCAGGCGTGAGCACGCGGTCATTAGTGCGCTCACGGTGCGAGAGATTTTAGACGAAGAGATTGCCCGAAAGCTTGTGTGAGTTAGATGCCGCCTAACCAAAATAAGCGCAATGTCCAGCAGCATTTCGTGACAGCCTCCTATTTAGCAGGTTTCACGCCTGATGGCAGCCGAGATTCTCAGCTTTATGTCTACGAGCGTAATACTGAGCGAATGTTTCGGATCGCGCCGGATGAGGCTGCGAAGCGGCGGAATTATTACAGCATCCCGACACAAGATGGCAAGTTCAATGACATGGTAGACGTGAGGCTCACGGCGCTTGAAGGGCAGGCGATGCCAAGCCTCCGAAAGCTTCTCGCAAGGGATTTCAATCTGTCCACATTTGAACGGGCTTTGTTAGCTTTTTTGATCGCGTATCAAGAATTTCGCACGCCTTGGGCGCGAGCAAACTTCCAGAAGATTGAGCTTGGGCTTGCTGATCATACGATGCGTGTCTCTGCAAGGACACCTGGCTATTTTGAGCAGATTCAGAAGCAGCTTCAAGCTGAAGGAAAGACAGACGGGTCTGTTGCATCCGATGAAGTTCGGGATGCGCTGGAGAAAGGGCGAATAAAGTTGGTCGCTCAGCCACATGCCGGAATCGACAGCATGGTATCCACGAGTGAGGCAATCGGCAATATCTATACCCAGATGCGATGGACAGTGTTGTACACAACAGAAAAAGAGTTTCTCACGTCAGACGCCCCAGTTGTACGCCGTGACGCTGCATACAAGGGCGGGCTATACGGCGGCGGCCTTACGAGCGGAACGGCAGAGGTTTGGTTCCCACTCTCCCGAAAAGCCTGTCTTGTGCTTACACATGATGCGAAAAGAATGGATCGGTTCTTTGAGCTGCTTCAAGCGGGGAAAAGGGAAGAAGCCGAAGCACTGAGGAGCGAGTTATCAGCGATTGGCGGCTTCGATGTGGACGGTTCGCTTGTAGCTGCGGTCAATTCTCAGACAATCGTCAAGGCTGATCGATTCGTCTACTCGCCTTTTGAATCTGATGAAATTCCACGACTCTTCAAAGGCGAGTCGCAAAACATCCGAGTTTCAATATCGTCTCCTTTTTCGCGGGCTGGCAAGAAATAAGGTGAAGTGATGCCTTTTCATATTGGCGCTGCCGAAATTATCTCCGTAGTAGCACTCTTGCTGTCTGGAGTTTCTACGTTCAAGACGATCCAGTTCAATAAACGGCAAAAAGAGTTCATTGAGACTACTGACAAGCTCAACCGCCTGTTGCTGGACAAAGAGCAGCAGGAGAGCCTCATACAGAGACAGGCGGAGATTTCAGCCAATTTCATAAATGCCGGGAACCATGACTATCGACTAGTGGTGTTCAATAGGGGAAAAGCTACGGCTACGAATGTCCGCATCGAGTGTCCTGAGGGAAACGAGCTTATCATTGACAGCGAGATACAGCAGAAGTTTCCGATGCCGTCGCTAGAGTCAGATCAAACAGTTGAACTCATAGCGGCTGTTCACATGATGTCTCCACGCAAGATGGATGTGAGGCTGATTTGGAACGATCCTTCCGGCAATGACCGGGAGAAGCTGGTAACCGTTACCCTTTAGCGACTCCACGGGACTCTATATCAGAGAGAAATTGTGTGACTTGGCAACGCAGAGCCGAAGAGGAAACGCTAATTCAGCAATTTCGGCCACTGATCTTGACCGCTCCACTTCACTTTCGATTGCGAGCATTGCTGCGTATCAGAACGATGTGAGGCTGTACGCTGAATTTCTGCGGAAGCAAGGTGGAATGCTATGCCCACCAGATCAGTCCCACGAACAGGCATATCTCTCTTCAATCGGGGCGCATTCTAAGCCACGAACGATTGAGCGGAAAGCGGCGACACTCAGATACTTCCATGAATTTATCAGGTCGATACGCTGGCCAATCAGCAGGCAGTCACGCGCATTGAAGATTGCCAATGAGCAACGGTTCTCCACTACGGCCAGTGCTACATTTCAGCCAGCATCGATTGCTGGCCTTGCCGACTCCTTTGCATCCTCACAGAGCAATGCACGCACCCGACGTGCGTACTCCTCAGATTTGAGACGCCTTACAGAAGTGTTCGGCGCTCGCTCTTCACAATCGCTCTCCGTTGAAGAGATCACGACTTTCTTGGAAGAACTCAGGGAGAGCCTGAAGCCCTCTACCATGAGACGCCTGAATGCGACAATTCGCGCATTCTTTGGTTGGCTCGCACAGAACGGATGTTGTGATCGCCTAAAAATTCCGTATGTGCTGCCCGCACCGGCACCCGGAGCTGGCCGTTTGGCTGCTGGGAAGCTGGCTGAAACAACCGGACGTATCCGAAGATTGGGACTGCCCGCGAGAGATGAGGTTATTGTACGGTTGCTTTTGCTTGGGATGACGCCCGCTGAAATCGTGACACTGCGGGTTGAAGATGTCGATTTTGCTCGGCACCGTCTAACGGTGCGAAGCAAGCAGCAGCGGGCACGTTTCTTGTCGGTCGATGGCGTTCTGTCCGCCGCTCTACGTGATTACTTGCATGAATTATCGGAACGAACTGGTGCGGTAATCAGAAATACACGCGGCACCGTCTTGACCACTCGCAGTGTCGGGCGCGTAGTATCACAGTTCGCAAAGAGGGCAGGACTAGCCGCAACGGTTAATCCGCAAGCACTGAGACGAGCATCGGCCCAGGCTGCTAGACTCTCTGGGGCCGATGCGCTTGATGTTAAGCACGCGCTCGGCTTGGCTGGTGCTGGTGTCACCCGCAAGTACCTGTAGCAGAAATTGGGCCAGCTCATTTCCTCTTTGTGGACGGCTTCAGGGCCGCTTCCGCCCCCATTTTCGCCAACCCGAGCACGATTGAGGAGCGCGTCAGCATTGCTCCCGGCCAAATGGCGTCCGCTGCCTTGTTTAGCAGCGCGAAATCCTCTGCGCTCATCTTCACAGTCACCGAAGTTGTCCGCTTGCCCATGTGCTCATAGTGCTTTTGCTGGCCTGTTCACTCAAGGAATCTAAGAGATTTAAGAGATACATTTCCTATTGAACAACCCAGGAACTCAGGGTATAGTGCGCCTGTTGTTTGCACGACCGGGCGGCTGATCTGTACCGGCTCGTGTTGCGATTGAAAAAGCAAAGCGCAGTTCCCGCGACAGAGCTATCCCGCCGAACACATTCCAATTGGGGAACTCCGCTATGCCGAAAGCGTTGCTGGTGCCGTGTTTGCTCGTGCTTTCCCTGGGTTGCCTTGCTCAGCAAAACAGCCAACAGTTGAGCGATTGCCAAAAGGGCAACTATTCCACAAATTGCCTTGCGCAGCAGAGCAACCGTCAAATGGCGGAATGCCAAGAAAACATTGCGGGAGAAGATGCTTACCCGCCAGAGACGTGCTCCGTGATCCTCACGTATCTTTCTCCCGCAGATCAAGTGGGGCCGATCTCGCTCACCGGCTCTTTTATGGTGCTGTCGCGTGACGGTAAAACGAAAACGAGAACGCTGTATCTGCCACCAACGATTCGCTCTGAAATCGCCCTCAACACAATGAACGAAACCCTGGAAGGAGTCGCTGTTGTCGCAGATGGCCAACCGAATAGTTTCTTTGCTCAGGTGTTATCTGAGGGACGTGATTTCTGGTCCAGGGTGCGTGATGTGTACTGCTATTACCATCCAGAGGCTACGTATTCGGATTGGTCCGGCAACAATCTGAGATGTGCAAGGGCCACGCCGGTGCCGGATGAAAAAACGCTTGATGACGTGTTTACAGGTGCCGTTGTATTCAGCTTCAATGCCCATAGCTACCAGTTGGCAGAGTTTGCGAGGCGGACGGGTGTCGAAAGACGAACCCCTCAGCAGTCAGTCGGCGAAGGCCCCACCAATTCAGGACTTGGAGCGCAAACAACAGTTAATTCTCAACGCGCAGCGGCACCGGTAGCTGAGGGAACTGGTTCACAGTCAGTTGAGCACCCGATCAGCACGGGGTCTACCGGCGCTCCGCGTGCCGCTACCATAACCGCACCACAGTGTGCAACGAACGTCTCGTTTGCTGTTGCTGAAGGCGGGCAAGTAAACCCGCGCACCCCACAATTCGCGGCGAAATGGATTGCCAAAAATCAAAAGAAATATCCTAGCGTGTGCTTTTCTCAAAACCCCATCCGAACGGCTGAGAATTTCTTGTTGGTGTTCTCCACATCGCAATCTGCTTTTAACGGGATTTACCCCACAGTGCGAACCAATACGAGCATAAGCACTGCGCCAGTGTCCGGCAGCGGAACTGTCACGGACAATTACGGCGGATTTTGGAATTACACGTATAGCGGCACTGTCACGACGACAACAACAACCAGAGAACAGGTAACCCTGCCGTATACCGACACATCAAATACGCTGTACCTGTACACGTATGACCAACAGGGAACACTGCGATCTCAACATTCGAGAACACTGACGGCCAGAAGCGGCGGCGATGCTTACAACACGTTTGGCCATAATGTCGGGACTGCACTGTTCTCAATCCACATCCGAGAGCATCTGCTGAATGACGCTGTTAAGAGTGTTGTCAAAGGACAGTGATCATTGATGAAAAGACTGGCCCTCAACTTCACGCAGACTAGCTTTTCTTGAATGGTCTGGAGAGCGTGCTTGTCGGGAGTAGATTGGAGGCTGACATGTTGGCGATATTGTGGTGCTTGTGGATGCTATTCGTCGTGCTCTTCACCGTGGACTCTGAAAGATTTAAACGGCCCAAACGTTGACCGGGCCACCATTCACCCTGGACCTGTAAACACCTCGAAATCACCCACGAAGTGACCCAAGAAGTGAACCTATTTGTCGTACCCCCGCTTTCCCTGAACGTCATTGATTCCGCAAGGAATGTGGTCCGTTTTCAGGAATTCCGACGTGGAACTCAAATGAAAACGCAATTTCACGTTGACGGGCCGGCGCTGGCGTGGCCAGAACCTCGCCCCGGAAATTCTCAACTAGGCCCCGCGCTTTCGAGGTGGGATCGCCGGGGCTGAACGCCTGGCGGTCCCGCTCTTGCCGCCCCTCATCATGTGGTAGTCGCAAACAAGACCCTCGTTCTACAAAGTACCGCTCACCCCGGTGACGCTCACAAGGCGCACCCTAGGCTGTCTATATCGTAATCCCCCGGTCACCATCGGGTCGAGTTTCCGGGAGTTTGAGCCAAGGCATACCGATGTAATCAACGAACGTCTCTGGCGTGTTAACCTCCAGAAATTCTCGAAAGTCGTTTCCGTAATCACTGAAATCGACAAGAGAATACTCGATCCCCGCTCTAGTGAGGGTTGCCTGTACGTTCTCGGCATACTGCTGTCCCGGATCATCGGAATCCGGCAGAAACAGTACCCGTTTGCCAATCAGATCCTCGGCAAACTCGCTCCGCCATGTATTTGCACCACCCGTTGTGGTTACGGCAACCCTCTTTCCATCGCTATCCAAGAGAGGCAGCTTGCTTAAAATGTCTGCCTTTTTCTCACCTTCAACAATGATCACCAGATCGGCAGCGATCACGTCGGGCAGGTTATACAAGATGCGTTTTCGTTTCCTCAACCCAGCCCTCCAAAACACCCCCTCGCTTCGATAATATCGGGCGCTTCCATCCTCGTAGCGGCGAACCTGGTGATACGGCAGGCCGTCTTTATCTAGGTAGATATGCCGATGGGTTATCTTCCCAGGACTTCTCGGGCAAATCTTGACGCCAATCTTCCGCGCCACGCTCGCCCACGCCGTATGGACATCCTCCGTGTCCAGGAGTCGCATTTCAAACGTCACGAGCTTATGTCCGCCGAAGCCGCACGCATGGCACTTCCATTTGCCAGTTTCGGCGTCGATAGACAACGGATGGCGTCTGATCATCGTGGAACGGGCAATGAGCGTTATGACCAGGAGTCCAATCAGCCGATCTCGGCAGGCTTTTGAGGAAGTACCGTTCGACGATCTCCGGGGTTACCTGTTCGTCTGAAAACAGCCGTCGCTGGCCAGTGTCATAGTCAACGTAGTAAGTGCGCTCCCACGGTTCCTCGTCCAATGCCTTCTCCGGCATCGATTGTGAGGTTTCGGGGTGCAGGACTTCTATGACGCCATCCTTCAAGCGGACGAACCCTGTTCTCTCCAGTGCCGCCTCAGCCTTGCGCAAGGTGGTTTTCTTGACCGCCTTGAACCAGTGGCCGGTCTTTATCGGTATATCGGGGTTGCCAATCCGTCCCATCATCTGGCAGAGCTGGTCATAAACAAGGAGATCGCTGCCAGACAGCTTGTCCACGTAGATCGTCGATAGCATGGACACACTCGGCACACGGAAGTAGCGGGGCCAAGGCTTGTGGTCCCACTCCAAATAGACATGCGTCTGGGAGTTGAGAAGGCAAAACTCGTAGCCGCCACCCGGCCCAGGCTCCAGATGGACAACGATTAACCCTAGGCGGACCAGCTCGTTCCTAGCATTGATGATAGCGTGCTCGCATAGACCGGTCGCCTTCTCAATGACTTGCCTTTTCGTTGAGAACACGGTGCTGCGATCTGTCTGCGAACATACCCAACGGTAAAGCTTGTAGGTGGACGCGCGAAGCTTGCTATTCTCGATCCCCAGGACTGCTTGGTATGCTGCGTGTTGTACTCGAAACGTGGATATTCCACACCGATGGATAAAGAGATTCTTAAAAGATATTCCTTGATTCAATTGATCTCCAACTAACTACTAAGCCGGGGTGCATGAGGTGTGTGTTACCCCATACCTGGCACCCACTGCTATTGCTACTGCCATACACCCGCCATTGTGGGCGTATAGCCTTGCCTAAATACCTTCTAATACTAGGAACCACATCAGAAACCGGCGAAGGTAACCGCCTGCACTGCGTTTTGCTATGAGAGGCCGGTTAACAAATGCAGCCCAAACAATCAGCAAACCTTGTGATCTGAGCTGCGTTTTCTACCCGCCCCCGGTCGCGCTTCGAGGAGGCCAGTGCTGCCCGCGAGAAAGGGTATGTGGGGCGTCTGGACGGCGTACCCCTGAACGAACTAACAATCCTTTTTTGTCACCCCCTATAGTTTCTTCGCGTTTGCAGGCCGCCAGAGCATTTCCAGGCTCCAGGGCATCACCGCACGGTCAGCAGCGCGTCCTAGCGGCGCTGCTACGTCTTGCACGCTCCATAGAGCGGCGGTTACGTTAACCGCGTGGCTCTTGCAACTAGCCTGTAATCAGCGCCAATTTCGGCTTAGTACACGATTGCTACACAGATGGACGAATGCAAATCACCGCCCAAGCCACTGATGTTGCGCGTGCTGAGATGGAAGTACACCCCAAATGCCAAAAGGCGAGGCATCAGTCGAAGAGGCCGCTAAGGCGTGGTATCGACTTTTATGAAGCCTTCCCTGTAGGTATCGTGTACCCGCGTGACGGATGCACTCATTGGGGCTTGGCCGATGGCAACAGCCCGGTGCGCTCATACTTAGCAATCTGGCCTAGCCAAGCTTCAATATCCGCTCGGCGAAACCGTAAATTGCCATTGATATGCAGCACCGGCAACGGGATGAGCATACGCACCCGCGCTCGCTTGCGGGTTTGCTCATAAATCTGTTGCTCCGACATCTTGAGCAGTGCCGCAACATCTGCAACGTCTAGGAGAGGTTGGTTAACTGGAAGGGAAGAGAGATTACCGCTTGTACCCGAAGGTACCCGAGAAACTGTACTGTCCACTTATCTTCATCATCTAATGGCCCGGTTTCTCACCGGGCGGCTGCTACTTTCGCAAGCCAGGAGGCCGCTACAGCCGGGCTTATTGCCCCGGTCTGCCTAAGACGCTCAAGTCCGCACAACACCGCCATGGAAACTATTTCTTACTTCAGGTTAGCTTTGTGTGGGGATGAAGTATAGTAGCGCAAACAGGACGGGAACTCAAACAAATTTTCTCCGAAAGTTATGTGTGCTGACCGTAGCGTCTCAGGGTTTCACTTATCAGTGTCAAACAAAGAATGATCCGAACGACAAAGCCCTCCATTTTCAAGGAGGGCAGGCTGTACGCTATGTGAGCTGGTTACTTACTAACACCAGCAGCGGCGGCTTCCAACAGCTTCAATCCCTCTGGCAGAGCGTTCTGGGTCTGCTTCTTGTAGAAGTTGGCTGTGGTGGTCATGGACTTGTGCCGCAGCAGTTCTTGGGCGGCAACTAGGCCGCGAGTTAGGTCAACAAGCATCGTCGCCGCGCCCCGGCGTCCCGCATACAAGCCCTTCCATTCAACGTCATGCTCCTCCAGGGCAGGCTTGATAACGCGGTTTACCAGGTTAGGGATATTCATCGGCTTCTCTTTGCGCTCACCACCAAAGACCCAACCACTTGTCGGAGAGTCGCACTGCTGGTGCCACGTGCGCAGCAAGGAGATGACAGGCTCAATCAACCGGATTTGCGCAACGCTGTCCAGCGTCTTTGTCGGGCCGACAATACCGTCCACTACCGCTCGCTGAATGCGAACCTGCCCATTCTCAAAATCTGACCAATCAAGCCCAATCGCTTCGGACGGACGCAGCCCACAGAAGAAAGTCAGCGCCATCAGAAGTTGTGCTTCAGGATGCGCGTGCGAATCGGTTACGTGCAACTCTGGTCGCAAGCCGTACCCGTTCTTGTTGGTGTTGGTGTGCTTGACGGTACAGTCACCAAGAGCGTTCAAGATCGCTTGAATTTCTGCCAAGGTGTAATGCGGAGTCTCACCCGCATCCTTCGGCTTGGCGAGGTTGCGAACGCCGTGCCAAGGGTTGAATGGCAAGGCTCCTTTGCCGAGAGCTTCCGTTGCAATGGCGTGAGAGAAGATCGCGGAACCGACAGCACGGATGTGCTGAAGGGAAGTCCGGGAGAATTTTGGGCTAAGCGATGTAATCCAGTTGGTGCCCATGCCGGTGCTGTAGTCTCGCAGCGTTGTCTCACCGAAGTGCTGCTTGAGCAGTGTGTCCCAGATTTTCTGGTATCCGCTAACGGTACGCGCTGAGTATTTTTTGTGGTTGTCCTCACTTCTGCGCATGTTCGCTTCAAGGAAAGGCAGATAAACGTTGTCCCAAAAGTCCACCACGCGCATGTCCTTGGGCTGCGGGGGCTGCGGCGGCTCGTTGGTGCGCAGCTTTGCGCCCTGCTTCTTGTTGATCTCAAGCATGAACTCATCACGCTTGAGCTTCAGCGCCTTCGATTTCAGAGAATAAAACTCATCATCCTTGACGGCGAGGTGATGCGACCTTTGTATCCGGCGTGGAACTCCATCGATGATTTCTGTTGTGCGATACTGTACATAATATGCGCCGCTGCGCTCAAACAACCGACCCGTTTGGATTCTGCTCATGGCCCCTCCCTCTATTAAGAGCAGAATACCTCATTTGTGTACCAAACGTGTACCAAAATATTGAGTGTAAGCGTAAATTGTTTATTATCAATAGTGGCCCTGTAGCTCAGATGGATAGAGCAGCGGTTTCCTAAACCGTTGGTCGGGTGTTCGAATCACCCCAGGGCTACCAATCCATTCCATCTTGCTGAAATCGCGCTAGATAACGGTAGGAGATACCGGCGGTTTCAAGATTCCGTTAAGCGGATCCGGCTGCGGGCGGCCTGCAGCACAGCTCTAGTACGAGACTGTGATTACCAGCTGATCGAGATATGAGCCTGGTGTGGCGCTATACTGCCCACCGAAAATGCGGCCGTAAATCGTATAGCTTTTGTTAACCGAGCCGGAGACGATGGTTAGAGAATCCTGAATCGTGCTCGTTCCGTTGGTGCCGTCGCCCCAGGTTATGGAGCGGCCGGCGTTCAGGTACAGGTTGTATTGCAGGCGACTTGCGCCGCTCGATAAGTTCAGGTTGGCGCCTCCTCCTCCGGAAACCTCAGTAACGCTAATGGTGTAACTTACATTGTCGCCCGGGGAGCCTATGCATGTGTTCTGGATGTTGGCATTGGTATCGCGTGGATCACCGGACAGTGGATCATAGCTGCCAAAGGAGATTCCGGAGTTGGTAACCGTACAGCTGTCCGCCCATCCGGCGGTCGACACCGTCACTATGATGAGACACAGAAAGCACATCCGGATTAGGGCATCCATTCTCATTTGGAATCGCACGTGAGCGGTCCAATACGCGGCAAAGATACACCGGCCGGCGCCTTGGGCACGGAGACCCCACATTCGAAGGCTTGGCTGCGAACGCGAATCTGTGCCGGCGTCACCAGATCTTGAATGAACACTTCTCCGTCATAGGCGACTTCGTACACTGTTTCAGAGCCGGCCACGGTAACCTGGGAGCCAAGCGGAAGGGGTTTGCCGTCAGGGCTTCGCAACAGGAGGGTGGCGCCTTTGGTCTCTTCCGTCTTGAAGCGCACCAGCATCCCTGCATTGGAATAAGGGACCACCCGGCGTTCTTCCAGATCCATGGCAAGTTGCACCGGAACGTCTTTATCGTCCAGGCGGACGACGTTACCGTCGAACGGCACCATTGGGACGATCGCCTTACCCCGCGAGTCGGTCTTCGTGATGTACTGATTGTTGGCATAGACTCTTATGCCCGATTGCCCCGGCACGTCAACCAGGGCGAAGCTGTTATCGAGCCAACGGGTCACCATCAGTTGGTTTCCGATGAAAGCTATCCCGCCTCTTTCTTCCGTACGTATCTGCGTGGAGGTGGCGGAACGCTCGGTGTCAAAGGAATAGGTGCCATAGCGGTTTCGTAAATCCAGGCCCGCGGCTATGTCCGTATTGTCGCTGCTGGCCCGCACGCGATAGCCATAACCGTCGCCATTAGGTACGGACTGCTGAAATTCCATGAAGCCTGATTGGTTCTGGCCGGAGAGCGCAGCGCTGGTCACAATATGGCGCCGATTCTGCAACGGAATGGATAAGGTGGCAGCAAATGATACCCCATTCTGCACCGCCGGCGAATAGGTAGCCGAAGTGCCCAGCGTTCCCCAATTCCATAAGCGGATTCCGAAAGAAGCGGTGCCGGCGTTGAAATGCCGGTAAGGATCGTCGCAGTTCACCGTTCCCTGGCACTGGCGGTTAAGATAACCGACGGCTATGCTGGCGAGCCGCCCGAAGCTGCGGCCCAGTTGCGCTTGCGCTTGCATCCGTGGCGAGAACTGGCCGGGAAGAAGCCCCAACTGGCGGAAGGTGGGAGTGGCGAACTGTATAGAACCGCCCATCTGCCAGTTGGTCGTCCGGCGTTGCACCAACCCGTAGACCAACCTGCCCAGGCCGGCATCGCTGTGACTGGCGGCGACATTGGCTGCCACCAAGGCGAACTTCTTAATTCCCCACATTGAGCCAAATCCGAGGGTCTGACTGACGCCCAGCACCTCACCCCGAAAGTTCACCGTTAGAGAATCGCGTACTCCGTAGCCATGGGTGCCGGAAACGAATGGAGTATGGTAGCTGTCGGTTACGGTGCCCTCGCCCCAGCGCATGATTCCTGTCTCATAACTGTAAGAACTCACGCCTTTGCGCAGCAGATTGCTGATGCTTAGATAGCTGCGGGTAATGATCTGCTGGCGGCCCATCATGTCCGTCACTACCATACGCATGTCTCCCTCGGGAGTGATGACAGGGATATTCTGTATGGCGAAGGGGCCGGCATCGACCGTTTGCCTCATCATGAGGACGTTGTTCATGTAGATATCTACCGTGGAGGGCTGAGCCGCCTGGGCCTGCATGGTCGGAAGCGCGAACGGGACGAAGAAGGGCTGTATGGCGAAATTGCGGGCGAATTGTACGCCTGCAAAGTGGACCGACTGTGACCAGGTGTCGCTTGCGCTGACCGTATCTCCGAGCGTCAGCATCTGCATTTTACCGGGAATCTCCCGCGTGAAACGGGTATCGAGCCGCAGCATGCGAGTGGCGGAGAGGAAGTCCGTCTTCACCACATCGCTGGACAAAACGCCTAGCGAACTGAACAACTTGGCATCAAAGAGACCTCCCAGTTGCTGGCCGGTGGAGAGGCGGAGAAACTGCATATCGTGGTTCAACACCAGCCCGAATGGCGGGGGTGTGGGCGTATAGCGCTGCCTCATCCTGTTGTCGATGATCGTCTTGGCCAAGTTTGATGGAAGTATTTGTAATGCCAGGGTTTGCTGCTCCTCATCGAAACGGTAATAAACTCCGGATAGGGCATCCAGGGAATAGTAACTCTTGCCTGCAACGGTCGCGCTCGGCGCCGGCAACTCCGCCAGACGCGCATCGCGTAGTACCTCAGAGGTAACGAGGAATCGCCCATCTCTCGTTTTCAAGGTATTGGCGAATTGAGCAATTAGTTTTCCGTTCGCCGTAACTGCAGTGAAAATTTCTTCGTATGAGTCCGAGGAGCCGCGCTGGCGTTCAATGCCTGCGGTCTGGATATTGTTTATGGCTTGGCGGCCGGATAGCTCGATGTTCCCCTTGGCCGGAAGATCGTGCGCTGGTGGTATTGCGGCTGATGCCTTTGGCGGTACCGCTGCTGCAGGATCGCCGTGGGCCAGGATCGGTTGAGTACCATGCGGGCGAGCACGGACGTCGATCACCAGACGTGATGGAGCTGTCAGGGGAAAGATCGAGTATTCAGTATTGCTCTCCATCTCGAATACGACCCGCACTACGGTCTGCTGAAATTGCGCTGCCCTGATCTTGCGCAGCCGCCCGTCGTTTACAGCGAAACTCTTGCCGACTAGCTCCCGCGCCAGTTTGGCATCTGCGAGGTCTAAAAAGAGGCGGTCGGGATTGGGGAGCCAGCCTTTCTGGAATGTCACATCGTCGTTCAGGTCAAGGACAACCCGGGTATGGTCGGGAGCCGAACTGCTGTAGCGAATCCGAATAACCTGGCTTATACCGGCCGGCTTAGATCTGGTCGCAGGCGCAGGATCCAGAGGCTGTTCACGCAGTTCCGGTATGCCGGAATGGTCAATAGTCGGTTGCAATTGATTAGCAAGTAACGCAGATGACACGGGTGGCATGGGCGTGGATGGTCTGCTCCCGTTCGGGGGCTCTTGCGCCAATCCCCGCCAGCTAAGACAAACGGCAACGCATGCACTTAACCAGACAAGCTTAGTTCGAGCTCTTGGCCACGTCGGGTTTAGTGACCCCCACAATTTGCTCCGACATACCCACATCCGTTTTCGCCACCACCTTCATCGTTGACTGGCCGACTAAATCCGCAGCTTCGACCTCCCAATCGTGTGTCTGTCCCGGAAGCACGTAAACTGGTGCAGACAAACGCTTTGCTGTACTAGTTTTCTCCGCCGGGGATATGCTGAGTTCCCTGATCTGGACGTGCGCATTTCCCTTGTTGGTGGCAACCAGTTTGAATTTTGCTGGTGCCGATTCCTGGAGCGTCCACTCCACTCTGGGCTTCGCGATCGTCTTGGGTACCGCAAAGATCGGAATACTGATTCGAAGAATGGTTCGAACCGCCGCTCCATCGCTTGGACCTTCAGCCTTGGGTACCTCTTGCAGGATCAAGCGGTAGGTCAATTCCGCTGTTCCGTGATTGGCCGTACGCAGTCCCAGGCGCATGAAGCGCGTTTTGCCCGGCGCCACGGTGAATACCGGAGGATTCAGGATGATGTCGTCCGTAGGTTTAAGCCCTCCCCGCGTTTCGTCCCCTGTCCAGATGTAGGCCCGGGCCTGAAGCGTGATGGGCACGTCCTCGCTGTTGGCGACTCGCATGACCGCGTACGGTCTCTCCGCAGCCAGATCAATGCGTACCGGATTGACCGTGAATGAGGCCGCCCAAAGGGCCGCCGGAAGCAGCCATAACAGGCCCAGGACCAGGCCTGTGCGACGCGATATAAGCCTCGCTGTTTCAATCACTTGGAACACGTAGATTCTCCTAATAGTTCACCGTTATGACCACCGTGTCGGAATAGCTTCCGGAGGTTACGTTCTGGCCGGCCGGAATGCTGCCGTAGACGGTCATCGTCTGCGTCTGTCCGGTAGTTAGCTGAGAAACACCGCTCGCGTTGTCCCAGACGGTCGAGCGCGCGCCGGTGGTATAGAGCTGATAGTTCAACATGCTGGTGCCGTTCGTCATGTTGCGGATCGGAGCGGCATCGGTAGAACCGCTGCCCGCGTTCAGGCCTTGTCCCAGCAGAATGGTGGCGGTCAGCCCGTTTGTGCACTGAATCTGGAATGTGCCCGATTGCTGCAGCGGCGCGCTGGCATTGGTGTTGATCGGATCGTAAGCGCCGAAAGACAAAGTGCCTCCGCCGGAGGAGACCAGGCATGTACTGCTAACGGTGGCGTTCACAGTCAGGCTTCCTGTTGCCGTGCCGGCAAGAACCGCCAGCGGCCACAACAACACGACAACCGCGAAAGCCAGCAGTGCGGCGCGCCATGATTTCATGCGGACTCTCCACGGCTGCGGCCAACTGCGCCGGAGCCAACCTTGCACTGCTTGAATCACCATCCCGGGGGTCGCGTCTCTCCTCTTTGGCGAATGCAAATCTTTCAATCCCCAAATCTTTCAAATCAAAGACATCTGGGTCGACCGTCTGCGGCGCCCAGCGGTCGTGGGCCTGTACGAACAACGTCAAACTACGGGGCCGATTCACGGCTGAAGACACGGGGGCCGATTGCTGCAAGGGGGGAACTTTGGCCGACGCGAAGATGGACGACGGGTCAGCCTAATTCTTGGTGCAACCTCAATTCCAATGCGAAGCCAAGCCAACGGCAAGCCGTAGGTTCGCGTATAAGTTGTGTATTGTCTCGTTAAATGATTAGAAACGCGGTAGTTAATGCCTATAAGTACTGCCCGGAGAGCAGGTGTCGGAAACATCAAAAAGGCTAACGTCAGAGTTAACCGGAGAGTCTCTAACCAATTTTTCATCAATTCCGCTGGGAACCGTCTCCAGTTTCTAATTAGTCCGGAATTATCTGGGTTATTTGCGCCAGAGTTCGTGGCAAAACACAGGCATGCCCCACAAATGTAAAGAAAGTGTGACTTCCGGCTGAAGAAACTGGCAGGTCTGCCGATAGGTGCGGAAGCAGGTGTATAGCCCACGTCAGCCCCGCGGCTTATCTCCGCGTAGTGTGCGGGCGGCAAGACCTGCGGCAACAAAAATCAAGACTAGGAGCGCACAATGAAACTATTCAAGAAAATCGCAGTGCTCGTGGCTATCGTCTGCCTGCTGTCATTCGGTGCCTTTGCAAGCAGCACTGCTACCGGAAGCTTGACGGTGAACGCCAGCATAACCAACGTTTGCAACGTCGTGTCGAACGGCACCCTGAATTTCGGAACTTACGATCCTGTAGTCACCAATAACACCGTCGACCTGACCCCTGCGGGCACCACGTTTAAGGTGCAGTGCACGCAAGGAACTAGCGCTACGATTACCATGGGTCAGGGGGCAAATGCCGACACTGGGTCTAGCGACGCGGCACCCAAGCGGCGGTTGAACAGCAGCAGTAACTATCTGAACTATCAGCTTTTCAGCGACTCCTCGCGAAATACCCAGTGGAACAACACGGCAGGGACAGGTGTTTCACAGACAATGGATGGCACAGCAACGGACTTTACTGTCTGGGGCACAATTCCGGCCGGCCAGAACTCGCCGATGGGAACCTATACGGATACCGTGACCATAACCGTGACCTACTAGCGGTAGATGTTTTCGGCCAGTGGACGGTAAGTTCCTCAGTGCGCGCTCCTGGCGCGAGCGGAAAATGAGGCAGCTTTATAGCGTGCTTCGTTTCCCGCTCGCTCTCTGACCTTCATAAAGGGAGCAGCCGCTCCTACCGCGTTCCGCGCGGTTGTCGATCGTGGTGCGCCCCATCCCTCCGGTGCGCCAGACATCCCGCGCCCCCGAGCCGTACAAGCCTCGGCTCGCAGATCTGCCAACAGGGCAACCCGGTTTCTAGTCACGCCACTAAACCATAAAGGGAGCAGCATCTCCGGCGTTAAGCCTCGCTTGTCTCTCCGGGGTTACAAATCAGATCAGGGACTGTACAATGTTCGCGATTCCAGTACAGGGCAAGGAAGTTCCTGCCTTGGAGTCTACCCATTATCGAGAGCCGAATGAGAATCCCCCGTTTTCACCGGTTCATTGTGGTCGTTCTGGTCTTCTGCGGCGCCAGCGCATTTGCCGGCCAGGCGACCGGGACTCTGAGCGTCAGCGCGACTGTGGTCAACACCTGTGCGGTTTTGCCCGGCGGAGGAACCCTGTCTTTCGCCGCCTATGATCCCGTAAACGCCAACGCTAACGCCCCTCTTACGCAAGTCGGCAGCTTCCAGCTGCAATGCACGACTGGGACCAGCGCGGCCATCCGGCTGAGTCAAGGAGTGAATGCCGGTGCCGGCTCCACGGAGGCAGCGCCGATCCGCAACATGGCTAACGGCAACAACAGGCTTCAGTACCAGCTCTACACGACCTCGGCGTACACAACCGTGTGGGACAACGTAAGCGGTGTTGCACAAAACGCGAGTGGCGGCATACAGAAGGTTTCCGTCTATGGCGCGATTCCTCCCGGCCAAATCGTGAGCGCCGGTAGTTATACCGATCTGGTGGTCATAACCATAAGCTACTAACGACTCGTCGCGAATGTTCTTGCTGGAGCGGGACATGTTGTCAAGCAGGCATCGACAGATAACCGGCGGTTGCCCTGATTGCACCCATCCGGGCGAGCGAATCCTGCGCGGAAGCTCTTGATACGACTAGGCCAAAAGCACTGCCGGCATCTCCTGACCCAAGCAGTCGGGTGTTTGAATCATTCCAGGGCTGCCATCCCATCTCGCAAAATAGCAAGGTTGCCGATAAAGGTGCGGCTCAGGTAAAGAACGCATAGCATTTCTGCTACTAGAAAGGCTATGCTGCACCGTATTTGTATTTGCAACGACTCGATGAGACAAGGCCGAGCAGGACCGATCAATCCTTCGAGCCAGTCTGAAGCCAGCCCCGTTGGCACGCGCAGCGTGGATGAGGGTCGCATTCCTCCCGCCAGAAGGGTTCGGCGAGTGCAGTTCCGGCTTGCCTGTCTTGTTCTGGCTTGCGTTTTGCCGGTGTGGATCGCCGCCGGGCTGCTTGTCTATCACAACTATAAGAGCCGCCGCGCCCTTACCGAGCAACACATGCTGGACACCGCGCGGGCGCTCTCGCAGGTGGTTGACCGCGATCTGGCCAACTTGCAGGCGACCTTGGCAGTCCTTGCTACTTCGCCTGCGCTCACCTCAGGCGACATGGCCGGCTTTTACCGGCAGGCGAAGGCGGTTCTGCAGACCCACCCGGGCGCCAACATCATCGTTTCTGATGCCACTGGGCAGCAGCTTCTGAATACCGTTGTCCCATTTGGCACGCCCTTACCCAAGCGCAGCGTCCCGGATCTCGTTCGCCAAGTCTTCGCGGCAGGCAAACCGGCTATTACGAACGTCTATCGAGGAAAAATCAGTGGACGGTTCCGGGCCGGGGTGGAAATTCCGGTGGTGCGGGACGGCCAAGTCATCTATGACTTGACGATGGCTATTCCTTACGAGCGCTTCAACGAAATCCTTTTGCAGCAGCATTTCCCGCAGGAGTGGATTGGAAGAATCTTTGACGCTAATCAAATCATCGTAGCCCGGACTCGTTTGCCGGAGCAGTTTGTTGGACAGAAAGTCGGCCCCGTTCTAGGGTCAAGGATGAGAGAGCGCGCCGAGGGCTCGGCCGAGGTTGTTAATTTCGAGGGCGTCAAGCTGTTTAACAGCTTCAGCCGGTCGGCGACGTCGGGCTGGACTGTGGTGATCGGCGTACCCAAGACCACCATGATGGCAGAGATCTGGCGCTGGCTGGGATGGGCTGTTGCGAGCGCGGCCCTGCTGTCGTTCTTCGGCATCATGGTGGCTCTGCGCATGGCCCGGCGCATCTCAGGGTCGATCCAGGGGCTGGTTGGCCCGGCAATGGCGCTGGGACGTGGTGAGCCGTTCGCTATCGAGCGCCTCGATTTGGCTGAAACCAACGAAGTCGGAGAATCCTTAGTCAAGGCCTCGCAATTAATCCAGCAACGCGCGGTCGAGCGAGAACGCGCGGAGGCGGCACGCCGCGAGACGGAAGAACTGAAGCGCTTCAACGCCGAACTGGAGCGCAGCGAGGCGGAAGCCCGGGCGCTTGCCGCGGAGCTGGCCGCCATCATGGACGCCGTTCCGGCCGCCACGCTCATCGCGCATGACCCGGCGTGCCAGCGCATGACGTGCAATCCGGCCGGTTACAAGCTGCTTCGTCGGCCGCCGGGAAGCAATGTCTCGAAATCCGCATCTGAGGATGAGCGCCCATCAACCTATCGAATCCTGCAAGGCGGCAGGGAACTGCCGCAGGACGAGCTGCCAGTACAGTTGGCTGCGGCAACCGGGCGGGAGATGCGCGACTGGGAGCAAACGATCGCTTTCGATGACGGCAGCTCGCGCGAAATCTTCGGCAATGCAGTTCCGCTGCTTGATTCCGCCGGCAGGCTCCGTGGCGCCGTAGGCGCCTTTATCGACATCACCGAGCTCAAGCAGGCGCAAGCGGCTATGGCACGGCTTGCGGCCGTGGTGGAGTCATCGGGCGATGCCATCTGGACGCACACGCCCGACGGCATTGTTCGCACCTGGAACGAAGCCGCTACCCGTCTGTTCGGCTACAGCGCGGAGGAGATGGTCGGCCAGGACACAACCGTGCTGGTTCCAGCCGACCGCAAGGACGAGCTCTTGCAAAACCTGGAACGTGCCCGGCGCGGTGAGCGGATTCAACAGATGGAGACGGTTCGATTGCGGAAGGGAGGCCTTCCGATCGATGTCTCGCTCAGCGTCTCGCCCATATTGCTGGACGGAAAAATCGCCGGCTCAGCCGTGATCGCCCGTGACAGCAGTGAGCAAAAGGCCATGGAACGGGCGCTACGCGGCAGCGAGGAGCGCTTCCAACTGGCCGTGCGCGCTACCAAGGACCTGATCTGGGATTGGGACTTCCAATCCGGCGGCATCTGGCGCAGCGCGGCCTATTGGACCCATTTCGGCTACGAGCCGCCACCGCAGGAACCGGATATACGGGAATGGCTGGACTTCGTTCATCCCGACGACCGGGAGCGTGTAAACACGGTCGTACGAACAGCACTCGAACGGCATGACCGGTCTTACGAGTACAGCTTCCGAGTCCGCAGGGCTGACGGCTCCTACGCTCCGGCGCTCTGCCGCGCGGCCATTATCCGGGAAGAGTCGGGCAGGCCTATACGTGCGGTCGGTGCGATCACGGACCTCAGCGACCGCTTCCAGCTCGAGGAACAGTTGCGCCAGTCGCAGAAGCTGGAAGCGATTGGGCGTCTGGCCGGAGGGATTGCCCACGATTTCAATAACGTGCTCATGGTGATCAGCAGCTACGCGCAGATGCTGGAGGAGTGCCACGAACCGGATAAGTCGCAGCGTTACCTCGAGCAGATACAAATGGCCACTGAGCGCGCCGCCAGCCTTACGCAGCAGATGCTGGCCTTCAGCCGCAAGCAAGTGCTGGCGCCCAAGGTGGTCGATCTGAACGCGACGGTCGAGCAGACGGCGGCGATGATCAAACGAGTCATCGGAGAAGACATTGAGCTGCTCTTCCGCCCCGGCCGGCCGCTTTGGCCGATCGAGGTCGACCCGGGTCAGATTACGCAGGTGCTGCTGAACCTGTGCGTCAACGCGCGCGATGCCATGCCCAATGGCGGCAGGATCACCATCGAGACTCAAAACGTCACCGTGGACCAGCAGATGGCGGCCATGTACCCGGGCTTCACGGCGGGCGAACACGCAATGCTCAGCGTGACCGATACCGGCCAGGGCATGACGAAAGAGGTCCGCGACCGCATCTTTGAACCGTTTTTCACGACCAAGGAAATAGGCAAGGGCACAGGACTGGGCCTCTCGACCGTCTACGGTATCGTCAAGCAAAGCGGCGGCTATATCTGCGTCTCCAGCGAACCGGGAAGCGGGAGTTGCTTCACGCTGTACTTCCCTAAGTCGGAACAGCGGCCGAGAACGCCCGAGGCGCGGTCCGAGCCCGGTCGAGGCTCGGGAGAGACTATCCTGCTGGTTGAAGATGAGGACGCTTTACGAAGAGTTATTACTGAGCACTTGCAGACCAACGGCTACAGCGTTCTTGAGGCCTCGAACGGAGAAGAGGCGCTGAGGGTTGCCCAGGCGAATTCGAAATCACTTCACCTGTTGCTGACCGATATGGTCATGCCGATGATGGGCGGCCGGGATCTCGCGCTCAAACTGAGCAGCCTGCATCCCGGTCTCAAGAGCATTTACATGTCGGGTTACACGGATGATGAGATGTTGCGGCATGACATTCGCGAGCTTGGGTCCGCGTTCTTGCAGAAGCCCTTCACCCTGGACACGCTCTCGCGCAAGGTGCGCGAGGCTCTCGGCCAGACTGCCCCAAAGGCTTGACCCGTCGAAAAATCCCAGGCTGTGTCGCGTTCGGCGGACCGTAAAGTTACGCGCACACGTTTCCGTCTCTCTGCTGCCACCGAATCAGCGCGCCGTGCCAGCGGAGCCAACGAGCGCCGTTAGACGGTGTACCAGGTCGGTGAGGGCTGCCGCTTGCGTTGCCAGCTCCTGACCGGCCGCGGCGCTTTCTTCGGCATTGGCCGCCGTGGTCTGGGTCAACTTTTCCATCTCCAGGATGGCGCGGCCAATCTGTTCAATCCCCTGCGCCTGTTGCTCAGATGCCACGCGGACTTCATCGGTCTCCACCTTGACTTCGCCGGTGATCTTGTTGCTGGCTTCCACGGCCTTGGAGACGTCGTTCAGCTTGGTCAGGCCCTCGCGAGTTTTGGCCAATGAGTCTTCGATCAGCCCGGAGGTCTCTTTAGCCGCGTTCGAACAGCGGTGAGCCAGGTTGCGGACCTCGTCGGCGACCACCGCGAATCCCATGCCGGCCTCGCCGGCCCGCGCTGCTTCCACCGCCGCATTCAGCGCCAGAATATTGGTCTGAAAAGCGATTTCGTCGATGATCTTGATTACCTTCGCGACTTTTTCGTTCGAGCCTCCGACCGCATTGATAGCCGCAGCCATGGCGTCGTGAGCGGTAGTGAGCTCCTTCATGATCGGGAGCGCCTGATCCATCAGCCCCGCCATTTTTTGCGAACGCTGTGTGTTCTGGCGGGTGATGGAGCCAATCTCTTCCGAGGACGACGAAGTTTCCTCCAGGGAGGCCGCTTGCTCGGAGGCGCCCTGGGCAAGCATCTGCGAGGAGGAAGAGACCTGCTCCGCCGATTTTGCCACCTGCTCGGAGCTTTCCGTCAGAGCGCCGGAAACCTGGCGCAGAGTCCGGCTGGTCTGCCGAACCATGAACAGGCCGGCTGAACCGGCGCCCAGGCTCAGCAGGAGGATGATGCTTGCCATCCAGTAGTTCCAGGACGCCGCACTGCTCGCCTGTTGCTTTTCCCGCTCCGCCTCTTTCTGAACGCGCTTCTGAATCTTGTCCGACAACGCAACCAGGCGATTCAGCATGGGGGTATTCTTTTCCGTCGAGATGCGCGACGCCGCAGTGGAGTCTCCCGCCTCCCACAGCCTGGCGACCTCGCGAGTCTGGGGGACGATGTTCGAGAACAACCCCTTTCCTTCCTCGATCTCGGTCCTGTCCTGGGGATCCAGGGCAACGGTCCCCATCTGGTCCAGAACGCGGGTGACATCGTTCAGCGCTTTCTCCAGGTCCTGCCTTGTCGCCGGCAGCCGGTTAACCTCTTTGCCGAGGACAGCGACCATAATGTTGCGAATGGAGGCGCGAACTATCCATACGTTCAGCTCCAGCCGCGTGGCCAGCCGAATCTGCTCGGTCCGTTTCTCCACCAGGCGGCTGACATTGGCGTTCATCGACCGAAAACCGATCACGCTGACGCAACCTAAAATGGCGACAAGAACAAACAGTGTGCAAAAAGCGGCGGCGAGCTTCTTGCCTACGGTCATCGAGTTCATCTTTTTTCCCCTCAATTCTTTGCCTGGACGGTTCACGCCATCAGCTACTCCGGCGTGCGCTCTGCCGTACAAGCTCTCAAGAACTCTGTATGGGATTATCGGCAACCAGCACTGTTTCCATCAGTTATCTTGCGGAAACGAGGCGAGTTTGGATTCCTGTGTCCAGGTTCCGGCGTGAGGGTTGGCATCGAGTGCGCGATGGTTCGCAAGTCTCAGAGTTGCTGGCGCGAATCTCCTGAAAGGAGTGGCGTACAGGGTTTTGCGGAAAAACTGTCAGGCGAACACTTGGCGAAAGCTCGAGGTATGCTTAGAATAATTCTGTGGCAGTCCTCACCGAGCATTCAGCCCTGCTGGAAGGCCCTTCCGCTCATCTTGCCTGGGCGCATCCGCTGGTCCGCGAATGGTTCCTCGCCAAGTTCGGCTCGCCGACCGAGCCGCAGATCGAAGGCTGGCCGCCCATCCTGGCCGGCAAACACACGCTGATCTCCGCCCCCACCGGTTCCGGCAAGACGCTGGCGGCATTTCTGGCTTGCATCGATCGCCTGGTGCGCCGCGCACTCGACGGCGCGCTCGAAGACCGCACCGAGGTTCTGTACATTTCACCGCTCAAAGCCCTGGGCAACGATATTCAAAAGAACCTCGAGATCCCCTTAAGCGAAATCCAGGCATTAGCCGGACGAGAAGGACTGCTGATGCCCCCCATACGCGCGGCCGTCCGCACCGGCGACACGCTGATGCCTGAGCGCCGGGCACTGCTCAAGCGTCCGCCGCACATCCTGGTGACTACGCCCGAGTCGCTTTACATTCTGCTTACGACTGAGAGCGGCAAGCGCGCATTGCGCGATGTCAAGACGGTCATCGTCGACGAGATTCACGCCGTAGCCGACGATAAGCGCGGCGCACACCTGGCGCTCTCGCTGGAGCGGCTCGATCACACAACCGGACGCGAGTGCATTCGTATCGGCCTTTCAGCCACGCAAAAGCCGATCGAACTGATAGCCCGGTTCCTCACCGGAGCGGGCCGCCCGGAGCCGGTGATCGTCGATACCGGCCACCGCCGCGAGTTCGACCTGGCGGTGGAAACTCCCGCCAGCGAGCTTGGCCCGGTCGCCAGCAACGAGATGTGGGACGAGATTTACGACCGGATCGTCGAATTGGCGGGTGCACATCGCTCGACGCTGGTGTTCGTCAACACGCGCCGTCTGGCCGAGCGGGTGGCGCACTGTCTGGCCGAACGCATGGGCGAAGACTCTGTCGCCGCGCATCACGGCAGCATGTCGCGCAAGCTGCGGCTGGAAGCCGAGGGCCGGCTGAAGGAAGGCGCGGTACGCGTGCTGGTAGCTACCGCTTCGCTGGAGCTCGGCATAGACGTCGGAAGCATCGGCCTGGTTTGCCACGTCGGTTCGCCACGTTCGATCGCGGTCATGCTGCAGCGTGCGGGCCGCGCCGGCCACTGGCGAGGCGCCATTCCGAAAGCGCGCATCTTTGCTACCACGCGTGACGAACTGATCGAATGCGCCGCGCTGGTGCGCGCCATCCGCCAGCATGATCTGGATCAGCTCAGGATTCCCGAATCTCCGCTCGATATCCTCGCCCAGCAGATCGTGGCCGCCTGCGCTGCCGACGAATGGGATGAAGACGAGCTGTTCGAGCTGGTCAGACGGGCGTATCCGTATCGGAACCTTGACCGGCGCGAGTATGACCGTGTTCTGGAAATGCTCTCCGAAGGCATCGCCGCGCGGCGCGGACGCTACGGCGCTTATTTATTCCGCGACCAGGTCAATCGCCGCCTGCGTGCCCGGCGCGGGGCGCGGCTGGCGGCCGTGACCAGCGGAGGAGCCATCCCGGAGACCGCGCTCTTTACCGTCGTCTCCATGCCGGAAGGCACGGTGGTGGGCACGGTAGACGAAGATTTCGCCGTGGAGAGCAATGCCGGCGACATCATGCTCCTGGGCAATACCTCGTGGATGATTCGCCGGATAGAGGCCGCTTCCGGGCGCATGATCGTGGAAGACGCTCACGGAGCGCCTCCCAGCGTTCCGTTCTGGCGAGGCGAGGCTCCGGCGCGTACCGTCGAGTTGAGCGAGCACGTCGCCGCGATTCGCCAGATGGTCAGCGATCTGACGCCGACCGTCACACCGGTGGGCGTCGAAGGTGCGGAGGCGGCACGTTCTCCGTTGGCGACGATTCCCGAGGCACAGCGCGCTATTGAGTGGTTGAAGACGGAGTGCGGGCTCGACGACGGTTCCGCCGAACAACTGGTCGAATACGTGGTCGCGGGCCGCGCCGTGCTCGGCGCGGTGCCTACCCGCCGCACGGTTATCGCCGAGCGCTTCTTCGACGAAGGCGGCGGAATGCAGTTGGTTATTCATGCTCCCTTCGGCGCGCGGATTACCAAAGCCTGGGGGTTGGCTCTGCGCAAGCGTTTCTGCCGCTCCTTCAACTTTGAGCTGCAAGCCGCGGCGACCGACAACGGCATCAACATCGCCTTGGCTGAGCAGCATAGTTTTCCGCTGGCCGATGTTTTTCATTTCCTGCAGCCGGAGTCGGTGAAGGAGGTGCTCGAGCAGGCGGTGCTCACCGGCTCGCCCATCTTCCAGACGCGCTGGCGCTGGGACGCCAATCGCTCGCTGGCGCTGCTGCGCTTCCAGGGAGGCAAGAAAGTTCCGCCGCAGATTCAGCGCATGCGGGGTGATGATCTGCTGGCCGCGGTGTTCCCGGATGTCGCCGCCTGTGCCGAGAACCTCGAAGGCGATATTCGTATTCCTGATCATCCTCTGGTCGATGAAGTGATGAAAGATGTGCTCACCGAGGCGATGGATATCGACGGGCTGACCGAAGTG
The DNA here is from genome assembly GCA_963791145.1 of uncultured Acidobacteriota bacterium. Classification (GTDB taxonomy): domain Bacteria; phylum Acidobacteriota; class Terriglobia; order Terriglobales; family Acidobacteriaceae; genus CAWBRT01. The sequence continues at coordinate 101,271 of CAWBRT010000004.1, forward strand.
CTGCGGCAGATCCGCGCCGGCGAGATCCGGACCCTGGCCGTGGACACGCCCGTTGCCTCGCAGTTTTCGCATGAGATTCTGAATGCGAACCCATACGCGTTCCTCGACGATGCGCCCCTGGAAGAGCGCCGGGCTCGCGCCGTGCAGATGCGCCGCACCCTGCCGGAGAGCGTGCTGCGCGAGGTGGCGGCGCTCGATCCGGCGGCGATCGAGCAGGTGCGCGAAGAGGCGATGCCGGATGTGCGCGACGCCGACGACCTGCACGATCTGCTGCAAACATTGATCGTTTTTCCCGCTCCCGTCGCGCTCGCGGGATGGGAAACGCTCGACCGTAATTGGGAAGCCGAACTGGTGCCGCTAATCGCCAAGCGCCGCGCCGTGCGGGCGCACGTGTCATCGTCGAATACCGACGGGCGAGTGTACTGGGTGGCATCGGAGCGGGCGATGGAGTTTCGTGCGCTGCTGCCGCAAGCGGAATTCGAGCCTGAGCCGCCCGCTATTGCTAAAGAAAGCATCTCGACTGAGCGCGCCATCGACGTCGCGCTGCTCGGCTGGCTCGGTCATATTGGCCCGGTTACCGCCGCCGAGTTACACGCAGCGCTGGGTTTGGAGCGGCAGGAAATTGAAGCGTCGTTGCTGCGGCTGGAAGCGACCGGGGCGATCTTGCGGGGACATTTCCGGAATGCACGGGATGCGGCCTCCGACGTCGCGAATACGCTTCCTGCGGCATCTCCGAAAGCGGACACCGGGCTTGCCTCTGCCACAGAATCAAACTTGGAGTGGTGCGACCGGCGTCTGCTGGCGCGCATTCATCGGCTGACTGTCGCCCGGCTCCGCAAGCAGGTGGAACCGGTCATGCCGGCGCAGTTCATGCGCTGGCTGCTGCGCTGGCAGCACGTGGCTACGGGAACGCAGCTTAGCGGTGAGCGCGGATTGCTGGAGGCGATCCGGCAACTGCAGGGATTCGAGATTCCGGCCAGCGCGTGGGAGCGGCAGGTGCTGGCGCGGCGGGTACGCGAGTACGATCCGGCGGTGCTCGATCGTCTGTGCCTTACCGGCGCGGTGGGTTGGGGACGGTTGTCACCGCATCCGGCGACAGTCGAGGAGATTGCGAAAACTCAAACGGCGGATGGCGGGGTCAGACGCACGCGGCGTGTGGTGCCGACCTCGGTGGCCCCCATCACGTTCTTTTTGCGCGAGGAGTGCGAATGGATGCAGCCTCGGCGGGAGAGCGAGGAAACGAAAGGCCTCTCGCCCATAGCCGACGAAGTGCTGCGCTTCCTGAGGCGGCGCGGGGCCTCGTTCTTCGCCGACATCGTCCGCGGCTCCGGGCAGCTGAAAGCCGAAGTCGAAACCGGGCTGTGGGAGCTGGTTGCGGCCGGATACGTCACGGCGGACGGCTTCGATAATTTGCGCTCGCTGATCGATCCGCGGCGGCGCGCCGGGCAGGGAAGCGGACGCAAGGCGCGTCCGCGCCATTCAGTGGGCCGCTGGTCGCCGCTTGACACGGGCGATACGGTCGAGCGCAATCGGCAGGTGGAGGCCGCCTGCTGGATGCTGCTGCGCCGCTACGGCGTGGTGTTCCGGGAGGTGCTCGCGCGCGAAAGCGGACTGCCCCGCTGGCGCGAACTTCAGGTCGCCCTGCGGCGGCTGGAAGACCGCGGAGAGATTCGCGGCGGACGCTTTGTTTCCGGATTTATCGGCGAGCAGTTTGCCTTGCCGGTGGCGGTAGAGTCCTTGCGTGAACTGAGGCGACTCGAGATCAGCCAAGGCGAAAACGCGGCGCTGGAGACAGTTACGATTTCAGCGGCCGATCCCTTGAATCTTGTCGGCATTATCGTTCCCGGCGAGCGTATCCCCGCCATCTCAGGACGCTACTTGACGCTGCGCAACGGTATTTTCGTCGAGGAGACGTCGACTCCGCGCTTCGCCCCGTTCGACGAAAAACAGCTTTCCAGCATAGGACCCGGTTTGCCGCCGCGCCAGGCGTCCATGTGAAGTAATAGATGATTATTATTCTGGAAGCTGCTTTATTAAATGAAGTTACTAATAGTCACTAAGGATTCTTGGTGGCAGTCCTTGCCGCGGCGACGCAAGGTGGCGGCGGCAATCGCGCGAGATGGAAGTGTGCACGCTCCAGGTTGGCGCCCCGATATTTCGCGGTATTTCTCTGTGGGTTTGACGAAGTGTTCTGGCTGCGAGAAAATATAGCAAGTCGCGAATGCGTGATTCGCGATCCCTTTCTCAAGAGTGGGCCTGTGGCGCAGCTGGGAGCGCGCTTCCATGGCATGGAAGAGGTCGTCGGTTCGATCCCGACCAGGTCCACCAAATAAGGTCCGGCAAGCAGTCACCACCCCAAACAGCCAGGGGCTCTACGCCAAAGACGGGGGACAAACCCCGATCCCAGAAAGATTAACCACATAATACCTTGACCCGCATTCGATAGTTTTGAAAGTTGCGGAAGCCATAGGCCTGTCGGCTGATGGTTTCCATTTTGTTATGGAATCCTTCGGTGACGCCGTTGTTGCGGGTGAAACGCCACATGGTGGCGATCTCTTGTTGCCAAGCCTGCAAGGTCTCGCCGAGCTGGACCAACTGCGGCAGGCGCGCCTGCCGCAGTTGGTCGATTGCCAGCAGCAGACGAGGGATGAGCGCCTGGCACTGCTTGCGGGTGCGGTGTTTCTTCAGCAGCAGGTAACAGAGGTGCTGTTTGAAGCGATACAGGCGGTCGAGCACGGGGTGAGCTTGGAGATAGGCTTGCAGCTTGCTTCTCTGCTCCGGTTGCAGATGGTGGCGATGGCGGCGCATCAGCGATACCAGACCGCGGTTTCTGCTGGCCACCGGATCCAGTTCCCGCCAGCAGGCCAGGAAATGGTGGTTGATCAGACGAATGACATGAAAGCGGTCGGCTACGATGCGGGCTTGGGGAAAATGCTTGCGCACCACAGCGCGATAGCTGGACGACAGGTCCATGCAGACTAGGCGCACCCGGCGTTTGTCTTGCAAGTGTTGGAAATAGGCATCCAGAGAGGCTGGCGAGCGGCCCAGCACCACATCGTAAACGCGCCGCTTTTTCAGGTCGCACAGGGTGGTGGCGAATCCCTGGCGGCGGGTGAAAAAATGCTCGTCAATGCCCAGGATGGACGGGCATTGCGGCGAGTGGTATTGGGAAAACTGCCGCTGCAGTCCATGGCGGAAATAGCGCTCCACGGTGGCGGCGCCAATGGCTTCGCGTTGGCTCACCCGGCGACGGCTGACGCCATCCAGGTGCTGGCGAAACACGGCCTGGCGGAACGGCTCGCTGGCATGTTGGCCAGGAAGAACCCCCGGCAAACGCTGGCGGAACTGGCGGCCACAACCCCGGCAGTGCCATTTCTGGGCCGCGATCTCCAGCCGGCAATGTCGTAAGCCGAAGTTTTCATGGCGTACCAAGCGAGAAAACCAACCCTTGCTGTGCAAGCCCTGGCCATGGCAGTGCGGGCAGGATCGGGGCCCGGTATACCGGGCCCCGATCCTCACCTCTCCACTTCTCCACTGAATCGCAGTAATCTGATAGTGGGGCAGACCCAACACGATCTCGTCGTTGGTCAAAACGTTCTCTCCCAGATTGTTTTACCAATCCGGGATCTCGGTCTGCCCCCGTCTTTGATCTAGAACCCGGCAGCTCTTTGCTTGGGGAAGTCCCTGCTGCGAACCCTCTCACACCTGGCAGCTCATCCTCGTAATGTTCCTGTAAAGCGGACAAAGACGGCAGTATTTCCTCTATGCAATTGCGGTCCGCTGTGCGAAGCTGTTCGGGAAAATCTGCAGCCACAGAGTATTGCAAGTAACTACCTGCGCGTGGCGTCGAGGGAGACTGCGGCTATGACCACCCAGAGTGCGAAAGAAGCGCCAGCCGGTGCTTCCGGCTCAACCGGGACAGCTAAACCGCAACAGAAAGTTGGGGGATTCGAGGCGTGGGGGAAGAAGTGGGGGCTGTCGCTTTCCCTTCTCACCGGCTTGTTGATCTGGCTTACGCCTATCGCCGGCATCAATCCTGTTCAGCACAAAATGCTGTCGATCTTCGGTGGGGCGATCGTGGTCTGGGTGACCATGGGCGTCAATTTCGCCGTCAGCATCTTTATCATGATCTGCTTCCTGTACTTCTGGGTGGGCAACGGCACTGGGGCAATGAAGAACGGGGCGCTGGTCAGGAGCACCGATTTTGCGCTCTCCGGATTCAGCTCCGCGTCGCTGTGGCTGATCGCGACCGGCTTTGTGATCTCGATTGCCATGGTCAGAACCGGAGTGGCCCGCCGGCTGCTGTTGCACGTGGTTAAAGGGGTCGGCCGGACGCCATTGGGCGCCATCGTGGCCGGCAGCCTCACCACCTACCTGGTAGCCCCGATCACCCCCAGCAACACGGCACGCTCGATGGCTATGGTTCCGGTAGTGGAGGGCCTGGCGGAAACCTACAAGGTGAAAGCTGGCGAAAGCAACTTCGGCAAGGCGCTGGCTCTCTCGCAGGCTTTTGCCAACAACATCACCGGTTCGGCGTTCCTCACCGGAACGATACCCAACACCATGTTCTTTGCGGCCATCATTGCCGCGGTCGGCACGTCGAAGTACACCACCTGGGGCTTTTGGGCCCTGGCTTCTGCGCCCACCAATTTCGTGCTGCTGATGCTGGCCTGCTGGTACTTGACCAAGCTATATCCCCCCGAGATGAAGGAAATCACCGGCGGAATCGCGCGCGTGGAGCAGGACTTGAAAGCCATGGGGCGCATGACTATCGACGAAAAGAAAGCCATAGGCTGTTTCGTGGTAGCCGTAGGCTTGTGGGGCACCGACTTCTTCCACGGCTTCAGCCCGACCATGGTCGCCTTCATTGCCTCCTCGCTGATCTTCCTGCCCAAGCCGTTGGGCATCCTGGGCTGGCGTGACGTGCAATACGCGCTGCCGTGGGAGCTGTTCATCTACATCGGCGGAGTCACCACCATGGCCAATTGCCTGGCGCGGACGAAGGCCGTCGATGTCGTTCTTAAGATGGCGTTTGCCTCTTTGGGCCTCAAGAGCGTCTCTTACTTCTGGCTGCTGATGCTGCTGATCGGATTCAGTATCTTCAGCCACTGCATCTGGTCGACGACAACGGCCATGACAGGAGTCATGGCGCCCATTTATATCGGAATCGCGCAGTCGCTGGGATTCGATGTGGCCAGATTCTGCGTGCCCTTGGCCTTCATGATGGCTTATGCCTTCTTCCTACCCTTCAACACCACCGGCAACCTGATCTTCATGGAAACCGGGCATTTCAAACCCAACGACTTGCTGAAGTCCTCCGTACCGTTCGGGTTTATTGTCTGGTTCGCCTGGTTCATTACCGCCCTCACCTGGTGGCGGGTGATTGGGCTGATGTAGTTTCTCAGGGGTTCAGGATTGGGGTTCAGGGATTTAGGTCCGGATACAGTGTTTGGAATCGCTGATCCAAAATTCCGCCCTACATCCGAATCCCTGATCCCTAATCCCTAATATTCAAATCCCTAACCCCTAATATTCAAAAGGAAGAGCGATGATTAAGGAAAACAAAGTCAAGAAGATGCTCAAGGAAGGCAAAAGTGTGCTCGGCACGTTCGTCAAGATCACGGATCCCTGCACGGTGGAGCTCATCACCAACGCCGGTTTCGACGTGATCGTGATCGACAACGAGCACACGGCCATGAGCAAGGAAACCATGGTGAACCTGATTCGCTGCGCCGATGCCACCGGAATCGTGCCCACCGTGCGCGTGCGCGAAAACAGCCGACCGGAGATACTGCAAGCCCTGGACGCGGGCGCCTTCGGCGTAATGGTGCCGGAGACCAGCAGCAAGCAAGAGGTAAAGCTGGTGGTCGAGCGGGCAAAATATGCTCCTCTGGGCAATCGCGGATACTCGGCCAGCCAGCGCTCGGCCAACTACACCATGATGAAGCCGGACGAGTACGCCAAGCTGGAAAACGACAACACCATGGTTGTCGTCTACTGCGAGACGGCCGAGGCGATCAAAAACCTCGACGAGATGCTCTCGGTCGACGGCTTCGACGTAATGTTTGTCGGGCCCTTCGACCTGACCCAGGCGTTAGGCGTCATCGGCCAGCCCAATCATCCCAAGGTGCTCGAAGCCATCGACATGATTGTCAAGAAGACGCGGGCGGCGGGCAAGGCGGCCGGCATCATCGCCGCCGACGCGGAGAAGGCCAGGAAGCTGATCGAACAGGGCTTCCAGTACATCATCGTCGGCTCCGACCAGGTGTTCATTCAGAACATGGGGAAGAAGCTGATCAAGGAAATCAGAGGATAGCCGGACTACAGCAAGGCTCCGGGGCGCACACGTGGAGGTCCAAGCGGGAAAGCTTCGGAGCCATTGCCGGCACTAGTCCTGTTAGCGCAGGCTGGCTGACCTCCGCGCCGAACCCAAGAGCCAAACTCAAGAGCGCATGGATACCCAGAGAACCCAGAGAACCGCTCCAGGAGCCCTAGCAGGCTGCGGATAAACGCGCCGAAGCAACAAGCGAGGCGCTACGCAATGTGGGCACCATAGATCAGTCAACGAGATATTGTAGCCACGCGTGACCTGAAATTTGTTTTTCCGCAGCCCGCTAGGCAGTGGTGTGGCTGACTTGCTAATTGACAAAAGCCCGGCTTGACCGCACAGTGGCCGGAGAGTAGAACGCGCTCAATAATTGCCAGGAAGTGGGAACATGCGACCCATCCAAACGTTCAGTGTTGTGCCCTCCTTGCCCCGCAAGATCGAGGGACTCCTCGCCATCGCTCACAATCTCCGCTGGTGCTGGAGCCATGAATCAGTGGAGCTGTTTCGCCGTCTGGACCAGGATTTGTGGGAAAGAACCGGGCATAACCCCGTGCTTATGTTGGGCACGATCGAGCAATCGAAACTGGAGCAGGCGAGCAGGGACGATGCCTTCCTGGCGCACCTGCACCGTGTGGAATCGAACCTGGCGGCCTATCTGGCAGCGGATTCGACCTGGTTCAAGCGAATCCACAGGGAATCTGCCGATGGCAGCTTCATCGCCTATTTTTCGGCCGAGTTCGGACTGACGGAATGCCTCTCGATCTTCGCCGGGGGGCTTGGCATTCTGGCCGGCGATCACCTCAAGTCGGCGAGTGATCTGGGAGTGCCGCTGGTGGGCGTAGGACTGCTCTACCAGGAGGGATACTTCCGCCAGTACCTGAACCAGTCGGGTTGGCAGCAGGAAGCGTATGTCGAGAATGACTTTCACAATTTTCCCGTGAGCATCGTCGCTCAGCCGGATGGGCAGCCGCTTACCGTCGAAGTGAATCTTGCCGGGCAGCCGGTCTGCGCGCAGGTATGGAAGGTGCAGGTCGGACGAGTGCCGCTGTACCTGCTGGATACGAATATTGCGGCCAACCGGCGTGCCGAGGACCGCCGTATTACCGGCCAGTTGTACGGCGGCGACCGTGAAATGCGGATGCGGCAGGAGATTCTGCTGGGAATAGGCGGCTACCGCGCGTTGCAGGCAATGGGGCTTCGGCCCACCGTCTATCACATGAACGAGGGCCATTCCGCCTTTCTGGCGCTGGAGCACATACGGCAACTGATGAAGACTCACGGCATCAGCCCGGTGGAGGCTCGGTGGCTGGCTTCCGCCAGCATGGTTTTCACCACCCACACTCCAGTCGAGGCGGGTCATGATTACTTTCAACCCGACCTGGTGAGCCGCTACTTTGGCGAGATGGCGCGGGATTTGGGACTGTCGCAAGCGGAATTCCTCGACCTCGGGCGGGTGCAAGGCAAGGGAGAATTCTGCACCGCGGTGCTCGCCCTGCGACTGGCCGCCCGCGCCAACGGCGTCAGCAAACTCCACGGAAAAGTCAGCCGGAACATGTGGCAGTCGCTGTGGCCCGGCGTGCCCGCCAACGAGATACCCATCGGGCACGTTACCAACGGAGTCCATTTCCGCAGTTGGATTTCGGCTGAGTTCAACCAGCTCTATGATCGTTATCTGGGGCCGCAATGGCGGGAGGAGCCGGCCAATACCGACGTATGGAGCCACGTGCAGTCGATCCCGGCGGAGGAATTATGGCGCACGCATGAGCGCCGCCGCGAGCGGCTGGTGGCCTGGGCCCGGCGGCGGGTGCGCGAGCAGCGCCTGCGCCGTGGCGCTCCCCAGTCGGAACTCGACGCCGCCGCCGAGGTACTCGACCCGGATGCGCTGACCATCGGCTTTGCCCGCCGTTTCGCAACCTACAAGCGGGCGACGCTGATTTTGCGCGACGTCGAGCGCCTGCGCCGGCTGCTCACCGATCCCGCCAGACCCGTTCAGTTGATCTTCGCGGGCAAGGCGCATCCCCAGGATGACGGCGGCAAACAGCTGATCCGCCAAATCACCGAGTTCAGCCGCGATCCGGTTCTCGGCCGCCGCGTGGTCTTTCTGGATGACTATGACATGGCTGTGGCGCGAGCCTTGGTGCAGGGCGTGGACGTATGGCTGAATACTCCGCTGCGTCCCAACGAGGCCTCCGGAACCAGCGGAATGAAGGCCGCGGCCAACGCCGTATTGAACCTCAGCGTGCCGGATGGGTGGTGGGATGAGGTCTGGAATGATCCCGCCAATAACGGGCTGATGGGCTGGGCGATCGGCAAGGGCGAATCCTACTCGGACCCGAACTATCAGGATCAGGTGGAGTCGGAAGCTCTTTACGATCTTCTGGAGCGCGACGTCATACCGACTTTTTATGCCCGGGGCGCCGACCGCATCCCTCGCAAGTGGGTGGAGCGTATGAAGGCGTCAGTGGAATTTCTGTGCCACTTCGTCAATACCCACCGCATGGTTCGCGATTATGTCGAGCTCTACTATCTCAAGGCGGGCGCCCAGTTTCGTGCCCTGGAGGCCGACGGTGCGGCGCGCGCGCGCGCCCTGGCTGCCGCCATGGAGCGCATCCGGCAGGAGTGGCAGGGGATCAGGATTACGAAGATTGAGGATGGACCAGCCAGGAGTGTCTCTGTAGCTTCGTGCCTGCGAATTCAGGCGCAAATACATCTGGGCCGTCTGAAACCGGAAGATGTCATGGTGGAGCTCTATCTCGGGCAGGTGGACGCGAATGGCGAACTGATCGACGGCAAGCCCGTGGTCATGCTGCCCGACGGGGATCGCGGCGACGGGAATTACGGCTATGCTGTCGATACCTCGATGGCCCGCAGCGGAAGACAAGGTTTCACCGTACGCGTGCGCCCAAGCCAGCCTGACATGGCGGCGTCGTTCATTCCCGGCCTGATCTACTGGGCCGACGGTTCCGGCGTCTGATCAGCTCACATGGAGTTTAGTTCGGGATCGGGAAGAACACCGAAAAGCAGGTTCCGGAGCGGCCTGCCCGCGTGGTGCTGCGCACGCTGAGCACGGCGTCGTACTTCCTGACAATATCCGATATGATCCACAGGCCCAAGCCGGTGCCGCCTTCGCCCTTGGTGGTGAAGAAGGGATCAAAGATCCGGCTGCGGACTTCGGCAGGTATGCCGGGGCCATTATCGGCCACGTTGACGCGCAACCCGGTCCGACCGCGGCGCCGGTCTTTGGACTGGAATGCGTGCACCCGAATTTTGCCGTGCGGGCTGGTTCCTATGGCTTCGGCGGCGTTGCCTACCAGATTGGCGAATACCTGCCTCAACTCGCCCGGCAAAGCCATGAACTCGCCCTCGTAGTCGATCTGAGCCCGGAAATCGATGCCAGCCGATTGCAACCGTTTCCCCCAGAGTGAGCGTACGTTTTCCAGGACGTCGCGCATTTTCACCGGTATGGGCTTGTGGGCGTCGCGCTGGAAGGTCAGCATGTTTCTCGTCAAGTGCGTGACCCGGCCCAACTCATCCGAAGCCAGGGCAGCGAATTCTTTTGTACTCTCTTCGGCAGTCTTCTCTTGGATCATGTAAAGCAGGTTGCCCACCGCATCCAGCGGGTTATGGATTTCGTGCGCGATGGTAGCTGCCAGGCGTCCGGTGGTTGCCAGGCGGTCGCTGTTGCGGAGCGCCGCCTCGACCTTGCGCTGCTCGGAAACGTCATGGAAGACCAGGACCACGCCGTCGATGGTTCCGTCCGGCTTGCGGATGGGAGCGCCGCTGTCCTCAATGGGAATCTCCACCCCGTCGCGCCGGATGAGCAGCGTATGATTCGCCAGGCCAACAACCAGACCTGACCGTATGACCTTGGCAACCGGACTCTCCGGCTTGATGCGCGTGGCCTCCTGAACAATTCTGAAAACATGGTCCAGATGCTTGCCGGCGGCGTCGCCTAAAGTCCATCCAGTCAGCTTCTGCGCGACATCGTTCATAAAGATAATCTTGCCCTGTGCGCAGGTGGAGATCACCGCATCGCCGATGCTGCGCAAGGTGACGGCCCAGCGTTGTTCGCTCTCCCGCAGTGCTTCTTGCGCCCTGGCTTTAGCCACCGCAACAGCCAGATAACCGCAAAGCCTCTCCCACTTGGCGATGATTTCCGGTGAGAACAGTCCCTTTCGCCGGTCATTCAACTGCAGCAACCCCAGGCGCTCTTCACCCATGTGCAGGGGAATCAGAGCGACCGATTCGTAACCTTCACCGTTGCAACGATTGCGGGTGCGGTTCTGCCGGTCCGCTTCTGTAGTACTGGCGAGCAATTCGGTTGTGCAATTGGTCCAGAAGCTTCCCTTGTCGGTAAAGAACGGTTTCGCTGGGTCGAAGCGCCCGCAAATCACATTTCCACACATGCACTCAAGGAGAGGATAGCCACGAGTGTCACGGGCGACTTCGCCAGCCTCGTTCCGGGAGCAGAGGGAATTCTCCGCCAGCACGAACTCCTTGGGGAATCCTCGTGCCTCATAGTACGGGTAATCATCACCCTCGCGCAGCCGGATGCCTACGGCCTGACAGCCCGACTGTTCCTGGAAAAAGCTTGCCGCCACGCGAATGAGTTCCCGGGTCCCCGCGCTGGCGTTCACCAGACGCAGGAACTCAACGGTTGTTTCACGTTCTTCTTCCACTCGCATGCGTTCGGTGATGTCGCGGAGGATCACCGTATAAATTTTTTCCCCGCCGGCTTGGGCCTGGGAAATGGTGGCTTCTATAGGAAATTCTTCGCCATTGGAGCGCAGTGCCGTCAAGAACCCCGGCGTTTGCATCGAGCGAGTTGTCGCGCCTGTGGCGCCATACCTCCTGATGTGGTCTCTATGCGCGACACGATTTCCGGCGGGAAGGAAGCGGTCAAGAGGAGAATCCAGCGCCTCGGACGCCGCACATTGAAAGATCGCTTCCGCCGCCCGATTGAACACGACGATTCGCTGTTGTTCGTTTACCGAAATGACAGCATCCATAGCCGAGCTGACGATGGTGTGCATCTTCGCTTCACTTGCGCGCACCGCCTCCTCGGCCCGTTTGCGCTCGCTGATATCTTGGGTAGTAAACAACGCCATGATCAGCTTGCCCTGCGAATCGAATACCGGCGAGGCGTTGTAGCTGCTGATCATGTCCTTACCCGTCAGCTTTGCACGGATTCGAAATTCCGCGCCGTACACCGTTTGGCCGCGCAGGGCACGTCCTATCGGCCAGTTCTCCACGGGAACAGGGTTGCCCGCCATGTCAAACCCTTCCCAGTGCTCCGCGAATGTCTGCGGGAACTGGGGAGCAGCGACCCCAGGGTAGGTTCTGCGAAACGCCTCATTCATCAGAATCGGATTGCCGTTGCTATCGCAAACGTAGAGGCGTTCGGCCATATTCTCAACGACTGAACGCAACTGTACTGCCGCATCTTCGGCGCGCCGCTTGGCCCGCTCGAGTTCCGCTTCCGCGCGCTTGCGCTCAGTAATGTCACGGTTGGTTTCCAGCACGCGTATCATGCCGGAATCGTCTCTGACGAGCTGCTTTCTGGCCGAGACCACGACTTCGCGGCCGTCGCGCGTGCGGTGGCGCAGTTCGCCCTCCCAAGAGCCCTTCTGCAGTAGGTCGGCCTCGATCTGCGTCCAAGGCTTGGGGAATACGGTCGACAAAAGGTCGTGGGTTATCCGGCCCAGCACCTCGCTTTCCGAGAAGCCGTAGAGCCGCTCGGCGCCGACGTTCCAGCTCTCGATGCCGCCATCGAGCCGCCAGACAATGATGGCGTCGAAGGAGATCTTGAGCAGCTCAGCTTGCCTCCTGGTTGCCTCTTCAGCCAGCTTGTGCTCAGTGATGTCTGCCAGGTAGGCGCGGACGACTCTCAGTTCCGGAGCGTAATGAATCATCTGCTGGAAGGTCCGGCCGCCGCTCTCAACCTCGCGCACAGTCGACAGCTCGCCGCTGGATCGCAGGGATGCGTAGACCTGGGACCAGTCCTGCAAGAGAGAATGCCGGCTGCCTTCTTCCAACAATCCCGGGAAACGCCGCCGCGCCGCAGGGTTGGTGTAGGTGAGCCTGCCTTCCAGGTTGGTTTCGAAGATCGGGTTCGGATTCAGTTCGGGGAAGCTCGACAGGTGGGAGATTCTTTCCTCGGCCAGCGCGCGTTCGGTGATGTCTTCGGTAAAGATGACGATTCCGCCAACTTCGCCCGCGGCATCGTGCCATGGGCGTATCTCCCAGCGTATCCACTGCACTGAGCCGTCCGCCCGGTCGAAGCGGTCGCCCTCTGATCTTAGCGTTTCGCCTGCCAGTCCCCGGCGGTGGGCCTCCTTCCAGGACTCGGAGATCTCCGAAAAAATCTCGTAGTGAGAGAGTCCGCGCAGCTCACGGTCGCCGAGGTGGTAGTCGAGTGAGCCAACGGCGGCTCGCGTAGAGATAGCGCATATCACGGTCGAACATTGCCAGCGATACGGGAGCATGCTCGATGAACAGGCGCAGACGTTGCTCGCCGGCGCGCACGGCTCGCTGGGCCTCGGCCTCTTCCGCTGCAATCGCGCTCAGGCGCTTGGAGTTTGGCCACAACGCGGCGGAGAACAGTACAGCCATGGCGGCCACCAGGAGACCGGTGCCGGTAGCGGTGTCATAGAGGCCCCGGCGCTCGCCCTGGACTCTCAGGAATCCTAAAATCAGGGGAACCGCTATGGCGAAAGGCAAAAGCCGCCGCAGGAGTATTCCGCCCGCGTCTTTCCGCAGCAGCATGGCCATAGGCCCGCCGTCGCTGCGTGCCAGCACCAGTCCGATGCCGAGCGCAAGTATTCCCACGAGTGTTGGCCAGGCGATGGCCGTGGTGGTTGGCAGCCTGTAGAACTCGTCAAGGCCGTAAAGATAACCGATTGCGGGCACAAGATTGATGAGGCAGACAGCAATGCCGAAGTAGGGAGCCGGAGTCCTTCGCCGGCCCAGGAGGGCCAGCAACCCAGCGCCTAACAGAGTAAAACAAATAGCCGCGGGAGGGCCCATGCGGTTAGGACTGGTGAGCCCGGCCTGCCCGGGAGGTCCCGCGGCCAGCAGTTGGTCGATGCCCAAGTCGAAACGGAACAGGTGCTCGCCGAAGGTCAAAGCTCCCATAAGTAAGACGATGGCCGCCAATACGCCCCCGATCCAGCGATACCGCAGAGGAGCCTCGTGCCCTGCCAGGAGCAGCAAAGCGGCTCCGCCCACCAGCAATCCGAATGCAACGTTAGTAGTGGGGATGAATACGGGACCAGTGGACCACTGCGCGCCAAAGCCCGCTAGCCATACGGCAAGCCAGAACCCACCTATGGCCACGTTGATTACGCCGCTGATCAGAAGGGCATAGCGCAGCATGGGCGGCCGAGCAGGTGGAGCCACCACAGAGGTGCGGGATGGGGAAGTTGCAGTGCCTGCCATTGTTGCCAACAGGAGCCGAATTGACTTACCTGCCCAAAAATACGCCGGAGTCTATCCGGTCGAGCAACCTGAATGCCGGTTCGCGGGAATCAGCATGCCGGATCAGAGGACTTTTCACAAGGGAGAATTTGCCGCAATGCCTCCACGAACTCCGCCGGCGCTATGCCTTTCACGGCGGAGCGGTCAACCCACCGCAGGGCCTCGTCAGGCAGGTTCACGTAAGCGGAATAAAGCAGGATCTTCACCTCTGGCTTGAGGCGCTTCATCGCCTCGGCGACCTCGCCGCCGTTCATCCCCGGCATCAGGTAATCCAGGACGACCGCGTGGACCGGATGAGTCGCCAACAACTCCAACCCCTCTGCGCCGTCCAAAGCAGTCAGGACCTTGTAGCCGAGGCTCTCCAGAAACATCTGGCGGACGCGCAGGCCGGCGGAATCGTCATCAACGCACAGAACCATGGGACCTCGAGCACAAGCAAGGGGCGTCATGTCCTGCCTGATCCGCCCGGAGAATTGCGAATTGATATTTTCGCAATGCTTGCACAGCAGTATGTTGCGTCCCGCGGGCCCTAAACAGCGATTAATGTCACGGAAGGGTGTGAGCAGAGTCACATTTGCAGCACAAAAGCACCTAGTTCGCCCGTACACCGCGGAACTCACTTCCGCCTTTTCACAACTTTCACTCGGTTATGCGCAGCCGAAGCGTAGCTGAAGATCGCCGGATCGTTCAACTCGAGACCGCAGCGGCTCTCGTTTATTTCCGACCGCTCCCGTGGAAACGTCATCAGAAGGGACTGGAGGAAGAATCCATGTACGTCGTCACTGGAGCTAGCGGGAACACCGGCAGCGTCGTTGCCCACACTCTGCTGGACAAGGGTAACCAGGTTCGTGTTATCAGCCGCAATGCCGGCCATTTGCGCCAGTTTACTGATCGTGGAGCCGTGGCGTTCATCGCTGAGCTGACTGATACGGCTGAGCTCACCCGCGCCTTTTCCGGCGCGGAGGCGGTCTACGCCATGATTTCGCCCAATCCTTCCTTGCCCGATATCTACGCCTATGATGAGCGCATCACCTCATCGCTGGTTTCAGCTCTAAGCGACGCAGGGGTGCGAAATGTCGTCAGCCTCAGCAGCATCGGGGCCGATAAGCCGTCGGGGACAGGACTGGTGCTTGGGCTTCATCGCCTGGAACAGGCGCTCAACGGCATCGATGGGCTTAATATCCTGCACCTGCGGGCCGGCTATTTCATGGAGAACACGCTGCCGCAGGCCGGAATCATTAGCGCGATGGGCAGCGCTGCCGGCCCCGTCCGCGCTGACCTGAAGCTGCCGATGATCGCCACGCGTGACATCGGCACGGCTGCCGCCGAGGCTCTGCTTCGCCTTGACTTCAAAGACCATCAGACGCGTGAGCTGCTGGGCCAGCGGGATATCAGCTATGCCGAGGTTGCATCCATAATCGGCCGGGCGATCGGCAGGCCCGATCTGAAGTATGTGCAATTAGGCCACGAACAACTTCGCCCGGCGCTGGCGCAAATGGGAATGTCGCGCAATTTCATCGATCTGCTGCTGGAGATGACGGATGCGGTGAATTCCGGCCACATGAAAGCACTGGAACAGCGTACCCCTCGCAATACCACCCCGACGTCGTTTGAGCGCTTCGTCGAAGAGAAGTTCGTCCCCGAGTATCGGAAAGCTCCGCAGGCGGCCTGAGGGCCGGCGGAATATCAGGCTCCGCCCCGGAACTGGATGATCTTGCGGCGGTCGCGCTTCGATGGCCGGCCTTCCGGGGCAGGAGTGAGCTGCCGCATGGCTTTCCGCTCCTCGACCAGCTTTAACCGGGATTCACGGCTCGCCGCCGTTTCCCGGTAAAGCGCCTGGGCGACCGGGGCCGGGCCACGCACGTCGCTCAGAAGCAGAACCTCCACCTGAAAGTCTCCGCCCTCGGTCTTAATCTGCAACATGTCGCCGAGCCGAACCTCGCGGGCGGCTTTAGCCAATTGATGGTTGGCTTGAATTCTGCCGAGTTCGCATGCATGCTTAGCCAACGCTCGCGACTTGAAGAACCTGGCAGCCCAGAGCCACACATCCATTCGTACGCCGGTCATCGATTGTGTCCCCCCAAACCGCCGGGCAGAACGCTATTTGAAGATACGAGAAAACGTGCCGAACCGTGCTCCCGGCAGATGCGGACTTGCTTCCGCCGGGGCCCCGGTGCGTCTTTACGGAAGCGTGCTGCAGAGCCAGCGGGTAAGATCAAAATTCATCTGCGTGTCGTTCGCTGACGGACCTTTTCCCGTATAACCATAGGCGATAAGAGGAATTTCCTGCTCATAGAGTGAGCCGTGGTTTCGGTAATTCGGCGCCAGCTCTTCCTCCGCCTGTTCCAGCTCGCCAAAGACGGTGGCCTTATCAGCGAAGACCACCAGATCGCCCACCCTGTCCGCCATGAGGTGGTAGCGGGCGGCCGCGTCGCGGCGCGTCATGGCATCGTCCACTCCAGGTAGTCCGGCAAGAAACGCCTGGACCGCCGGCAGCTCCTTCTGGGAGCGGACATACACGTAAGAAACGCCGCCAAAGCCGCGGTGGTGCTCCAGCAGGCGATCGGCCACGGGAGAGACTGCAAAACGCAAATCGATGCCATGAGCGGCGCATGTCTTGCGCAGGTCGATGCACTTGCGTTTAGGGTTCATGCCATGATCCGCGGTGAGAAGGAAGACTGCATCAGGCGCAGCCGCAGACGCGTCTCCCAGCAGTTCGTCCAGTTTGGCAAGGTGCTCCAGCGAGCGTGATTCCCGCGCCGCCCATTTATGCATGGGATAGTCCGTGGTGTGCACGTATACAAGCCCAAGCTCGGGGCGGTTGCGGAGAATGTCCAGGGCGATCGTCCACAGCCAGTAGTTCACTTCTAAGCTGTACATAGGAGGCGGCGTCCCGTAACGGGCTACGATTTCGGGGGCGGGCGCTTCGGCGGCCACGGCGAAATCGGTGTCGCCGCCGACCAGCTTCAGCGTCTTCTCCTTGCAGGTCAGCAGCGCCGAGCGCACGCCTTTGGCGCGAAACTTCTTGAAGATGGTAGGCGTCAGAATGAAGCTCGCATCCTCCAGGAAGCGCGCGCTGTTGGTAGCTTCGTCGAAGTAGCAATTGGTGGTGACGCCGTGCTCCTCCGGCCAGGAGGCGCAGATAATGGAGATGTTGTTGGCGTTCGTTAGCGTGGGGAAGATTGCCTTCCCCTGCTTGTGGAAGCCTTCGCGTGCCATGCGTTTCATTACAGGCAGAGGGCTCTGCTCGAAATAGTCGTAGCCAAAGCCGTCGTACATGCAGACCACGGCACGCTGTATTCCCTTAATCATGATGGCCTATCCTATTCTTCAGCGATGAGAGACCGGGCCGCAGCCAGCGGAATGGAACGGACCGCGCACCCTTCATCGTTTGGCTGAGTACCCGCTGTGGGCAGTACAATTATGCCATCGAAGCCGGAAAGCGAGACCTCAGATGCCTTCGGCCCTTAGAAAATTACTGGAAAGGCCTCTGGTGCGGTATTTTTTTGCGGCGATTACGGTAATGGCCGCCTTTGCCGTTGAGCATGCAATGCTGCCGCGAATCAGCAGCGAGCTGCCGACGTATATCGTTTTCTATCCGGCAGTAATGGTCGCGAGTTTGCTGGCGGGTCTATGGCCGGGGCTGCTGGCGACCTTTCTGGCCACATTCGTAGCGGCGTATTGGATTCTGCCTCCGCCAGGGCTGGCGATTGAGCGAACGTCCGATCTGATTGGCCTTATCGTGTTCACCTCGATGGGCGTATCCATGAGCATCGTCGCCGAGCTGTATCGCAGAGCACGACAGAAGGCAGCCGCTTACGACAGGGAAATGGCCTTGCGTGAAAGCAAGGAGGCCTTACGCCTGAGCGAGCAACGTTTGAGCGCCGCCGCAATGGCCGCGGAGATAGGGATCTGGCACTGGAACTCCGTAACCGGCGAAACGCTCGTCAGTGCCAATTGGAGAACCATGTTCGGAGTCGCACCCGGCGTCAAGGTTACACTCGAAACTTGGCGCAAGGCGGTGCATCCGGCGGACCGGGACCGTGTTATTCGGACCGTAATGGCTGCGTCTGCGGAAAAACGCGATTACCACTGCGAGTACCGTGTCGTCTGGCCGGATGGCAGCGTACGCTGGATCGTGGACCGGGGCCGCACTTTCTACGACGAGAACGAGCAACTGACCAGTCTAGCCGGTATCAACCTCGACATTACCGACCGTAAACGGGCCGAAGAAGTAGTCGCCGCTGGCGGCGCCTGGCATGAAGAAGCGGAACGTGCCGGGCAGCGGCAACAGGCGGAAGTCCTATTCCGGACGAGACTCGTTGAGCATTCTGCCTCGCCAGCCTAGCCATGCAACTGCGGCCAGCATGCCGATCCAGCCCACGGCCCGCACCGCCGCCGCGATCTGGGTGTCGTGCTGAAGGGCACCTAGATCGGAGAAGATATTGAACCAATCATGCGGAGAGCGGCCCGTGGCATCACCGTCGCCGACCGTCACCAGGTCAAGAATCTGGACTCGTGCGTCGGCCATATAGGTCGCGGTGTACAGGAAGTTTTCAAACAGAAAGAACAGGCAGAAACAATAGCCGGCAATCTGTCTCTGGAAGTAGAAGTATGCGGCCAGCAGTGCGGGCACGAGCCACTGCAGCAAGGTTCCACCCCATAGCCCCAGGGTCGGACCGAACCAGCCGAAGAGCAGATGTCCGGCTTCATGCACGACCAGGTTAACGTTGTCGATGAACAGGAAGCCGCCGCGGCTGGCTGCGGCGTACGCCAGGAAGGCGACATAGAACAACAGCCAACCGACCAGTGCGACCCTCGACAGGGGGCGCCACGACTCTAGGTCTAAGATCACCCTCGTAAGCTCTCAGCGGCTACGGGGCCCCGTCCCTGTGAAGGCGGAAGGCGGAGCCCCCATTTGAATTCGCAACTGTTTTGACCGCGCCTGAACAGTGCGCAGCCACTCTTCTACTTCTTCTCTGCCTCTGCTCAGGAACTGGAGCATGGCCGGGTTGGCTTTGTCGATTTCCTGAAAATTGGCTACATGACCGAGCATGGACGGGAAGATGAAGACTTTGGCGCCCGGAATTGCCATCACGATCGGGATAATTTCCGCCGTGGGAGGATAGAGCTGGTCGCCGTCCACGCCGACCACCAACGTCTTAGCCTTGACCTTGGGCAGATTAGCCGCAACGCTGAAGCGCATCATGGCCTCGTTGCGCCAGATGATGTCGTTGGCATCCATCTTCTCGCTGCCCATGCCGGCGTTCTCGAGGCCCTTCATCACCGCTTCGGGCGTCTTGAACTTGGCCTGATAATAAGCAGGCGCGAAGTACCAGAGATACTGCCCTACGAAGGCGCGGCGTAGCCCTTCGACGGGCTGTTGCTTGTAATTGCCGTCCATGTATGCCGGGTCGGACTTGACGGCCTCGTTCATCAGCCCCATCCTGCCCACGTTGCGGCCGGTGGTTGCGATTCCCGTGGCGATGGGGATTGCCCAATCCATGAAGTCCGGGTATTGCGTGATCCACTGCAGCGTCTGCGAGCCGCCCATGCTGCCGCCGGCTACGCCGGCCAGGTGCTTAATGCCCAGATGCCGGGTTACGAGCAGGTGCTGGGCATTGATCATGTCCTCCACGGTGTACTTGGGAAATTTAGCGCCGAGCCCGGAGGTCGAGGGCGAAGACGAGCCGGGCGAACCCAGTGCGCTGGTAAGAATGATGAAGTACTTGGTCGGATCCATGGGATTGCCTGGCCCAAAGACCTTCTTGTAATACGTCGGTCCCTGGATGTAGCTGCCGCTCCAGCCATGGCACCAGACGACGGCATTGGTGATGTTGCCCGCCGCGTCCTTCTTCGGCGTGCCCAGTGTGGCGTACTCGACTTTCATCTCGGGAAGAATCTTTCCCGACGCCAGTTTGAAGTTCTTCACCACGTAATACTGGGGTTTTAACTCCGATGCCTGCGCCCAAGCCTGGGCCGCCCATCCCGCACAGATAAGAACCATTACGCAGGCAATCCACAACGCGTGCCGTTTCCTCACTGTACCTCCTCCTGGTTTCCTGCTCGATCGGGTTGATCGTCGACCGCGGGCCGCCAACAGTTCGCGACAGGCGGGAACCCGCGTGATTATTCGAATTGGTTTGCCGCCCCGGAGCAGCCGGTCTATTTCTTGCTCACCTCGTTCAGGAACTGGAGCATGGCCGGGTTGGCCTTGTCGATCTCCTGAAAGTTAGCTACATGGCCGAGCATGGAATCAAAGAAGAACAGTTTGGCTCCTGGGATTCCCATCACGATCGGAATGAACTCTTCGGCGGGCGGGAAAAGCTCGTCGGAGTTGACACCGATGACCAGCGTCTTGGCTTTGACTTTCGACAGGTTGGCGGTAGTGTTGAAGCCAATGTAGGCATCGTTACGCCAGATGATGTCATTGGCATCCATCTTCTCGTTGCCCATGCCGGCGTTCTCGATGCCCTTCATCACCGCCTCGGGTGTCCGGTACTGCGTCTGGTAATAGGCGGGAGCGAAGTACCACAGATAGGTCCCCATGAAGGCGCGCCGCAACCCGCTCCTGGGCTGTTCCTTGTAATTGCCGTTCATGTACGCCGGATCGGACTTGATAGTCTCCGACATCAGTCCCCAGATGCCCACGTTGCGCCCGGTAGTCGAAGGTCCGGTAGCGATGGGGATAGCCCAATCCATCATGTCGGGATACTGGGTGATCCACTGCAACGTCTGCGAGCCGCCCATGCTTCCGCCGCCGACGCCGAGCAGATGCTTGATGCCAAGATGCTTGGTTACCAGCAGGTATTGCGCATGGATCATGTCCTCAAAGGTGTACTTGGGGAACTTCGCTCCAAGTCCGGAGGTCGAGGGCGAGGATGATCCGGGCGATCCCAGCGCGGTAGGGAAGATGATGAAGAACTTGTTGGGATCCATGGGATTGCCGGGCCCGAAAACTTTCTTGTAGATCGTGGTTCCCTGGATATAGCTGCCGCTCCAGCCGTGGCACCAGAGCACCGCGTTGACGATATTGCCGGCGGCGTCCTTTTGCGGCGTGCCCAGGGTGCCGTACTCAATTTTCATCTCGGGAAGCACCTGTCCCGATTTCAACTTGAAATCCTTCACCACGAAATACTGGGGTTTTACGTCAAATCCTTGCGCCCACGCTTGCGCCGCAAAGCCCGCACAGAAAAGAACCATTACGAAGGCGAACTGAAGCGCATGTTTTTTCCTCACAGCACCTCCTTCTGGTTGCCCATTCGATCGGGGTTGATGATTCCAGAAATTTTTACCAGGAAACACAAGCTCTGGAAAGGACAAAGCAGGAGCGCATCCTAAAGGGCATCCCGTTGAAGAGGCAGCTGGGTCACGAAACGGGACCAACGGGAGAACCTGTTCTTTCTATACTCCGCCAAGGGGGCTCTTGTTATAATCCAGGCATAGTGCCCAAGTTTTCCATAGTCGTCCCGTTCCACAATGAGCAGGAAAGCGTTACGGAGCTCTATGACCGGCTGAAGGCCGTAATGGAATCCGCCGGGCCAGCCCTTCGAGCTGGTTTTCGTGGATGATGGCAGCCGCGACCGGACCTTCCAACTGCTGGAGGAGATCGCGGCTATCGACAGCCGCGTGGTGGTCGTGCAACTGCGCCGTAACTTCGGCCAGACTTCGGCACTGGCCGCCGGCTTCGATCATGCCAGGGGCGAGTTCGTCATCGCCATGGACGGCGATCTGCAGCACGATCCCGAGGATATCCCGGCGTTTCTGGAGAAACTTGACGAGGGCTACGACATCGTCAGCGGCTGGCGCAAAGTGCGGGTTGACAATCTCGTGCTGCGCCGCATCCCTTCGCGCTGCGCCAATTGGCTGATGTCGAAGCTGAGCGGAGTCGATCTGCACGACTTCGGCACCACCTTCAAAGCCTATCGCCGCGAGCTTCTCGAACAGGTTCCGCTATACGGCGAAGGGCAGCATCGCTTCATTCCTGCGCTGGCCTCCTGGTATGGGGCGCGCATCTGCGAGATTCCGATCCGGAACATCGTTCGCGACAAAGGTAAGTCGCACTACGGCCTGGCGCGAACATTCCGGGTTTTCTTCGACCTGATTACCATTCGCTTCCTGCTGCGATACCTGTCGCGGCCCTTGCACTTCTTCGGCAAAATGGGCATGGCGGGCATTCTCGG
Organism: uncultured Acidobacteriota bacterium; assembly: GCA_963791145.1. Lineage (GTDB taxonomy): Bacteria > Acidobacteriota > Terriglobia > Terriglobales > Acidobacteriaceae > CAWBRT01. The sequence goes on from CAWBRT010000004.1 coordinate 123,258, forward strand.
CGGCTCGGCGATTGCGTTGTGGATGTTGCTGCTGAAGCTGTTTCGCGATGTCCACGTGATGGAACAGCATGGTCCGCTGCTGCTGCTGGCCGGCGTGCATGATCTTGGCGGGGATGCAACTGCTGGCCCTGGGATTGCTGGGCGAGATACAGGTGCGCCAATTCCATGAGTCCAGCGCCAGGACTCCTTACCGGGTGGCCAAGGTGATACGGGCCCCGGAGGCTAAAGGACGAGAGATTACAAACTAACCTTGGTTGGGCTGCCGGTCTGGCTGGAACATTAACCTACTATCCCGCTTATTCCTTTTGTAACAGCCTTCTTTTCTAACAACTTACCTCAGAGTCCGGAAGACGGGAATGACGCCTGGACTTTGCCCGGACCGGCATGCGGGGGCCATTGACAGCCAACCGGGCAAATAGCTGAATGTCTCCGGTCATCTCAACAACTCCTCAGATTAGGATTCATATCCCCGGCGGCTGCGAGCTGGGGACCCCGCGCAATGGATGTGCGCTGTTTTACCGGGGAGTTCCGGACGCACCCGGCGGGGAACTTATCTCCGTCAGTTGCTTTCTTCGCCACTATCAGGCGCCGCAACTCCTGAAATCTCAGCCGGATGCATATTCGGTTCACTTGCCGAACCCGTCGGGGGTAGAATCACTACCGCCATGACATACGCAACGCAAACAGAGCTTCGTTTGGCCAGCCGCATGTCGCGGCTGGGCACGGAAACTGCCTTTGAGGTACTGGTGAAGGCGCGCGCCCTGGAAAAGCAGGGCAGAGATATCGTCCACCTGGAAATCGGCGAGCCCGATTTCGATACTCCCGGGCACATCATCGAAGCGGCCTGCGACGCGCTGCATCGCGGCTATACGCATTACGGCCCCTCGGCCGGACTACCCGAGTTGCGCCAGGCTATCGCCGACGATGTGGCCGCCAGCCGCAACATCAAGGTCTCGCCGGATGAGGTCGTAGTCGTTCCCGGCGGCAAGCCCATTATGTATTTCGTCATCACCGCCTTGGTGGATCATGGGGACGAAGTCATTTATCCCAATCCCGGCTTCCCGATTTACGAGTCGATGATCAACTTCGTCGGCGGCAAGCCCGTCCCCATCCCGCTGCGCGAGGAGTTGGACTTCCGCCTGGACGTCAAGGAGCTGGTGGGCCTGGTCAACGAGCGTACTAAGCTGATCATCATCAATTCGCCGCAGAACCCCACCGGCGGCGTGCTGACCGAACTCGATATCGACGGCATCGCCGAGGCCGTCGGCAATTACAACTGCATGGTGCTGACAGACGAGATCTACTGCCGCCTGATCTTCGAAGGCAAGCACCATTCGATTCTGAAGCACGCGCACCTGCGTGACCGCATTATCCTGCTCGACGGCTTCTCCAAGACCTACGCCATGACCGGCTGGCGCATGGGCTACGGCATGATGCGCCGCGATTTGGCCGAGCAGATTTCGCGCCTGCAGACCAATTCGAACTCCTGCACGGCCAGCTTTACGCAAATGGCCGGCATCACGGCGCTCAAGGGCGATCAGAGCTCGGTGGACGTGATGCGGAAAGAGTTCCAGCGTCGCCGCGACTATTTCGCCGAGCGCATCAATCGCATCAAGGGCTTTTCCTGCAAGGTGCCGAAGGGCGCGTTCTACATGTTCCCGAACATCACAGGCGACGGGCTGGCCATCCAAGAAACTGGCGGACGCACTGCTGCAAGAGGCCGGAGTGGCCGTACTCTCCGGGACGGCGTTTGGCGCTTATGGCGAAGGCTATCTGCGCTTCAGCATCGCCAATTCGATCGAGAATCTGCGCAAGGCTCTCGACCGCATCGAGGAGTGGGTCAGCAAACGGCTGTGAGCCGAGAGCGGGGCGATGAAGGCAGCCAACGATGATCTCAGCCTGAAACTGCGCGCGGTCTCCGACCCCGTGCGCCGCAGGATTCTCTCTCTGCTCGCGAACGAGAGCCTAAGCCCGGCGGGCGGCAAGCATCCGGGTATGTGCGCCGCCGATCTGCAGCATGAGATTGGTCTGGCGCAGCCTACCATCTCGCATCACATGCGAATTCTCTGCGAAGCCGGATTGGTGCAGGGCAGCAAACTGGGCACATGGATGTGGTATAGCCGCGATGAGGCGGCGCTGCGCGCTCTGAGCAACGATCTCAAGGCGTTCTGCGGGTGATTCCCTCGTGTCCGGCTTCGGGAAAAGAAAAAGGGCGGCCATGAGGCTGCCCTGATTTTTCGCCTGCGGAAAAGCTAGTGCGAGATGGCCGTGAACAAGTCCGACTGCAGCAACGACTGGAACTTCGAGTCATCGGCCTTGAACTTCAGCAGCAGGTTGCCGCTGCTGTTGTCGACGGTCGTGGCATCGATAGCCGTTTTCTCCGTGGGCGACGAGCCCATCTTCTTCAGCATCATGCCGGCCTTCATCAGCGAGGCCAGTGTAGCCGCGGCCATCGGGTCGCCTGTGGCTACGGTCAAATCCAGATTGACCCCGTGAGTAAAATCCACCGTGTAGTAAGAGCCGGTCAGGCGCTTCTTAACGAAATCGTAGTCGGCAAGTTTGGCTGCGTCGCCCAACCCCGAGCGCAGCATGTTCTGCGTGCCGGTGGAATCCAGCACGCTCCAGATCGCGCCGTCGCCTACCGATTCCAGCAGACTGTTTATCTCGGCGTTGTTAGACAGGCTCGGACTCTCTCCGTCGCGCGCATCGAGCGCCTCGTGCACGGCCTGGGGATCGCCGAACAGCATGGTGCCCTCGTCCAGGAATGTCATGAGCATTCCCGAGCCGGCAGGGTAGAGCGAGGCAGTGCGATACTTCTCCGGTTTGACCTTGGCGGCTGCCTGCTTGGCAACAAACTTCTTGAGCTGAAAGTCGCCGGTGGCAAAGCCCACGCTGCGCAGGTTCTTGCCCGAGCGGAACAAGGCAAAGGAGAGGGACTCAACGTCCGAATCCGGGTTGATCCCCATGCCTTTCAACGCCTCTTCAAACTGTTTGAGGTTGTCGGGCAGCAGCTTGGACTTCAGCGCCATACCGGAACTGGAGTTGCGCAGCGCGCGATAGTCCACCGAAATGATCTGCTGAGCCTGCGATGGAATGGCGGTCCTGGCATTGGACGCCAGCGGCGCGGCGAATGAAACTGTCGCCAGAGAGAGGCCACAGAGCAAGGCTATGACACGTTTCATAAGACTCATTCTATCCGAGTTACACGGCTGCGAGATACGCCCGAGTGGCGTTCAATAAACTCTTAACCCGAAACGGGGATTAAGGTTCCGGCGGGACTCTTCCTGAAGTGCCCGGTTTCAGGCAAAAGGTTCAATTAGTGGAATTTAGCTGAAGCTGACCTTACGGCAAAGAGCTCCTCGCCGCGCTGGTTCCTCGCCTAAGTCGTCAACCCCACGGCTGCCAGGCGCTCTTCCAGAATGATGGAAGCGCCGCGGGTTTCAAGCATGCGAAACCATTCTTCCCTTTCATCGACCGCCTGACGCGGAATCAGGCCCACAATCTCGCCGGCGAACAGGCGGACACCGCAATGCGCGGCTTCGCGCTGGACGGCCTCAAAGACGCGAGGAACAGGTGTGTGATCGACGTCGTTCAGGTTCATGGAAACCTGCGCCCGTCCGCGAACCAGCACCCCCATCGCCTTGACGAACGGCAGGCCGCCGCTGGAGGAGCGCACGGACTTGGCTATACGCCTGGCGATCTCCACGTCGCTGGTGTTCAAGAAAATGTTGTACGCGACCAGAAATTTGCGCGCGCCGACCGCCGTCGCTCCCGCAGTGGGATGCAGGCGCGCTTCGCCGAAGTCCGGCAGGCGGGCGGGGTCAGTAGCAATTTCCTGGCGAAGGCGTTCAAACTGGCCGCGGCGAACGTTCTCCAGGTTCGTGCGCTCGGGCCTGGTAGCAGCGTCCTGGTAGAGGTAAACAGGGATACGGTAGCGCTTCCAGATTTCTGCTCCGGCTTGGCGCGCCATCTGCACGCAATGCTGCATGGTGGCATTCCGGAGCGGGACAAAGGGAACAACGTCCGTAGCGCCGATACGCGGGTGCACTCCCGCGTGGTGCGTGAGATCGATCAGTTCGGCTGCTTTGCCGACACCGCGCAGCACCGCTTCCAGCAACGGCTCGGGTTCGCCTGCCAGGGTGATGACGGAACGGTTGTGATCGGCGTCGAGGTGACGATCCAGCAGGTAAACGCCGGCGCTCTTCATGGCTTCGGCGATGGCGTTGACCTTGGTCTGGTCGCGCCCTTCGGAGAAGTTCGGCACACACTCGATCAGCGGCGGCATGTTCTTATACGGAGAGTACAACCCGCGCCTACAGGGCACGTGGAGGTCGCCCACTGCGGGCAATGGGCGACCTCCGAACCGCTATAGCGATCCTACTTCTTGAAGAGGGACTTGGGAATCATCACGTGCACGCCTTTGTTGCCGTCGACGATCTGGGTGACGTGCAGGTCGGCGCCAATGCTGATCAGCGAGTAGGCATCCAGTGCGGTCAAGCCCTTCTCTTTCTGCAGGAAGACGATCGCCGCGCGGATGGCGTCCTTGGCCGCTTCGTTCAGGTCAGGATTGAAGGCGAAGGCGATCCAGTGCGTCGGCGTCTCGGCGAAGGGTTTAGTGAGCTTCATGTCCTTGCGCACGGTGAAGCGGAAGACCGCCTGGTCCATCGCCGTTTCCATGGCGGTGAGGTTGACCTCGCCATCGCCCTGGCCGGCGTGAGCATCGCCGATGTTAAAGAGTCCGCCCTTCTTGAAGACGGGCAGATACAGGGTGGTTCCGGCGACCAGTTCTTTGCAGTCGATGTTTCCGCCGAAATCACTGGGCGGGGCGGTGGAGACACGCCCATCCTGCGCCGGCGCCAGCGCCATGATGCCCAGGAACGGCCGCATCGGAATGGTGATGTTGTCGTTGAATTTCACCGTTTTCTTCTTGATATCAACCGTGAGGAACTTCAACTGCCCCTCGGGAAAGTCTTCCGGCAGGCCGCCGGCCTTCACCACGGTGGAAGGCATGTTGTAGTTGGCGGCATAGGAGCGGGGAACGAGCTTGATGATGTCGATCTGCAGCACGTCGCCGGGTTCGGCGCCCTCGACAGCGATCGGTCCGGTCAAGGTATGACCGCTCAGCTTCTGGGCCATCAGATCGCCACGCATCTTGATGACATTGGCCAGCGTTAGCCCGGGCTTGAGCTTGTCGTTGTAAAGCATCCACGTCTGGGTCTCCACAATGTCGCCCGATTTGACCGTCAGGACCGGAGGAAGGGAATTATCGAAATACCCCACCCATGTGGTTTTGGGCGTGGCCGGAAGCTTGTGCGTCTCAGCGGCAAGCCTGCTGCCATAACCGGCAACCAAAGCCACGAGAAGAACCGCAAGCAGAATGTTTTTCATGCAAAGTCTCCTTGAACTCATCAGGCTGCTGGCACACAGAACATCGACTGAGAACTTGGCTTGGGATTATGGCGCGGATCAGAACCGATTGCCAGCGACAAAAAAACGCCAATCCACTGCCTTTCCGCGCTGAACTGTGCCGGCTCGCGGAGAGAGCGGTTATTTACTCTTGAACCAGGTGTAACCCAAGCTGCCCTGCAGTGAGGCGTTAATTCCAGGGTTGTGGTTGCCCAGCGAGGCGTTGGAAATATGCACGGCGCGCAGGGTCCAGGTAATCGCCCGGTCACGTTTGATGAAGATGTGCATGCCGCCGCCGCCACCCGGGGTGAAATTGATCTTCGAAGTGTCTCCCGGAGGAATATTGGCATTTGTGAAAAGCACTCCGGCCGCGGCCTCGATAAACGGCACGACGCGCCGGCCGTGGGTGAAATTCCACTTGAGGTCGACGGGCGTCAGGCCGAATCCGTAGACATTCTGATATCCGCTCCAGAAGATGTAATCAATGGGCGTGATTTCGCCGGCCAATTCGAAGGTGCCGCGCAGCCAGCCGCGGCCCAGCTCACCGGTCATGACGCGCCCTATTCGCGCTCCGGCGCGGAACATCTGCACGTCGGTGCGCTCTCCGACACCGCTGCCGCCGCCGGCAAACACGCCGAAGTTCCAATGCTCGCGGCGTAACCCGGCTGCGTCGTCGTCCGTCTGGGAGGGAGGCGCGGCCATGGCAGGCCAGCAGAGCAGGAGAACGGCAAGCAAGCAGCAAACGGCGAAGACAGGTCTTTCGGCAAGCTTCATATCGCCCATCCGTAGCAAATTGAGTATCGGTTCTACTCCGGATTGTACCCGGAGCAGGGGTTAGGGAATAGGGGTTAGCCAATAGGGATCGTTTGTTGGGATCAGGGTGCACTTACAAAACGCCGGGCAAGAATATGGGTCAGGAATTTTGGAGCTAATCCCTAGCCCCTGATCCCTGACCCCTGTTTCGCTATCCGGCGACCTCTTCCAGCTGCTTCTGGTCGATGTCGAAGTTGGCGTAGACGTTCTGCACGTCGTCCTGATCTTCCAGGGCTTCCATCAGGCGGATCATGGTGGCCGCCTGATGCCCTTCGAGCTTGATGTAGTTCTGCGGAATCATGCCGAGCTGGGCCGCTTCGGGTTTGATGCCCGCCTTCTTGACGGCCTCCAGGACAGGTTCGTAAGCCGACGGATCGGTCAAAACTTCCCAGGTGTCGCCGTCGTCCTTGATATCGTCGCCCCCGGCCTCCAGCACGATGTTCATCAGGTCATCTTCCTTGGCCGCGGACTTGGCGATCACGATATCGCCCTTCTTGGAGAACATCCAGGCGACCGAGCCGGCTTCGGCCATGTTGCCGCCGTTCTTGCCGAAGGCGTGGCGGATCTCGCTGACCGTGCGGTTGCGATTGTCGGTGGTGACCTCAACCAGAATGGCCACCCCGCCGGGGCCATAGCCCTCGAAGGTGATTTCCTCGTAGGTCGAGCCGGGCAACTCGCCCGTGCCACGCTGTATGGCGCGCTTGATATTGTCGGCCGGCATGTTCTCGGCTTTGGCGGCCGCCACCGCCGTACGCAGTCGCGGATTCTTCTCCGCATCACCACCGCCCTTGGCCGCCATGGTGATTTCCTTGATAAGGCGGGTGAAAATCTTGCCGCGCTTGGCATCCAGCGCGCCCTTTTTGTGCTTGATGGTGGCCCACTTGGAATGGCCAGACATGCGCACCTCGTCGAGTCTAAGGATTTCGTTCCGCCCAATTCACTTCGCTTCTCCCGGCAGACTGCCATCGCCGGAATGCCGCGAGTGACTCCGGATCGTGCCGGAGCCGGGCGTTCAGCACCAACTATTTACGGCTTCAGGGACACAATGAACGCCGTCTGAATGGTGCAGGCAAGCAGCGATTATACCACGTGTCCTCAGGAGCTGCGGCGGCAGACCCCAGCTAAGAATCTGTATAACCGAGACAAGCCATGCGTATAGAATGAGGTACTCACAAAACGAAAAGCCCGGCACGATGATAGACCATACCAACAGGACCTGCTCTGAGCTACAAACCGCGTCTGAGATTGAGGCGAACCAGAACAGAATCGACCTCATGTTTTGGCAGCAGCTCGGTGCGCTGCTGGTGCCAATATCAGGCTATGCCTGGCCGTTGACCGCCACGCATCCTGCGCTCGGCCATCCGCCCATCTTTAAAAGCCCCGCTAAATTGCTGCGGACTTTGGTCGATTATGCAACCGCACTGTTCGATAGCGAGGTAAGTTTCTACCCGAATGACCTTGGCTTAGAACATCGGCTCGCGGTACTGGGAACAAAGGTAACGAAGAGAGTACTGAAGACCCTCACAGAATTAGAGGCAACAGGCCGGAAGCGCCACTTGAGCCTGGAGCGTCACGGGGTCCCACAGCGGCAGGTGATCGAGGCTATTGGAAATGCGATCATAACGAGGATCACGCGCCGCCTGTCTCAAGTTGACATCTCGAATGAGCCTCCACGGCCGCCAGAAGTCGCCGGCCAATTATCGCAGCTCACAGAAAGCATAGATACTCCCGACGCTAAAGACGCGGCACCGAAAGCTTTGCGATTGTCGTCTATGATTGAGTGCCCGTCTGCCGCGAGAAAGCTGGAAAAGTTCCTCGGTGAGAAAGGGATTTCGCCAGCCGAATTTGCCAGCCGCGCACGGACGACCGATAGAACGCTACGAACCTTCAGGAAAACCGGCAGGGTGCGGCGGGATATATTCGGGAATATCGCCAAGGTCATGGGAACAAACACAGAGAAACTTCTAATGAAGTGATAAAGAAATAAGATATCGAATTATATTCCGATTGTTTTCCGTTAGTTTTCCACTTAATTTCCGCCCTGACGTTCTCTGCTCCCACTTTCCCGCTTGAACTCCCGTAAATTTCCCGAACGGTTCTCTTCGACGGTATCGACGAAAGATCCCGCACCAGATTTTCGCCCCGACGCCGGGTGCTCCGGCGGCAGAACGACGGCTTCTCCGGAGCGGGCCACGCCGGATTGTTCCTGCCGGCGGCGGATGTAGGCGTAGATTACGGCCAGCAGAGGCGGCGCCAGCAGAACTCCCCAAAAGGGAATCAGGCAGCCGAGCACGAGCGGCGCCAGAATGGATGCCCAAATCGGGACCCGGTTCTGGCGGCGCATGAGATAAGGCTGAAGGACAAGCCCGTCTGCCACCGCAATGATTGCGTATGCGATCAGCAGGCCTATCCATCTTTCCCACGGCGCTCGCGAGGCCAGCAGAGCCATGGCCGGGCCCACTAGGGCCAATACCGGACCGAAGTTGGGGATGAATTGGAATAACCCGCCAAGCACTGCCCAAAACGGCGCCCAGGGAACCCGCAGAAGCCAGAGAGCCGCCAGCCAAAGCAGGGCCACGATGGCAGTGTCGTACAACTGTGCCAGTAACCAGCGCTTCAAGGCGCCAAAGGTAAGCTCGAAATGGCTGCGAACGGTCATGAGCGCAGGCGCCGGAGTCGGTGCCGCCAATGCCAGTTTTTGATGGTTCAGCCCCACCTTGCGACGACATCAGCTTAAATGGTTTAAGCCGGCTTATGGCACAAATATGGTGCGTCACCAACTGGCGACCCAAGCAAAAAAATGGGGAGCGGGCGCTCCGCTCCCCGGTAAGGAGAGAAAAACTATTTACTTACCCTTAGACGGATACATTTGTGAAAAGCCAACAAAAGTGGAAAATATTTTTAACGACTTTTTCACCAGATAGGGCTCTTTTGGTTATGCAAGTTCCTGAAGCATATACAGCCCCGGAACTGCAAACCGGGACCCGAAGAGTGGTTCCGTTCCAGTCGGGAGTGCGTGCTACACTCGACCTATAGGCACCTTATGAAATTCGGCGTTATCGTATTTCCCGGCTCCAACTGCGATCACGATGCCTACTGGGCGTTCAAGGAAGTCTTCAGCCAGCCCGCAACCATGCTCTGGCACGACTCTCACGATCTGGAGAACTGCGACGTCGTCATAGTGCCCGGTGGCTTTGCCTACGGCGACTACCTGCGCACGGGCGCCATCGCCAAGTTTTCGCCCATTATGGAGTCGGTCCAGCGCTTTGCCGCCTCCGGCGGGTTGGTGTTGGGCATCTGCAACGGCTTCCAGATCCTGTGCGAATCGGGCCTGCTGCCCGGGGTGCTGATGCGCAACCAGGGACTGAAGTACATCTGCAAGCCGGTGCATATCCGTTGCGAGAACCCGGACACGCCTTTCACCAACCAGTGCCGCCAGGGAGAGGTGCTGACCGTGCCCATAGGGCACATGGAAGGCAATTACTTCTGCGACGAGGCTACCCTGAAGCAATTGCGGCAGCAGAACCGTGTCATCTTCCGCTACTGTTCGCCCGAGGGCGAATTAAATGCAGCCTGGAATCCCAACGGCGCCATGGACAACATTGCCGGAATCGCCAGCGAAGGTTTCAATGTGCTGGGTATGATGCCCCATCCGGAACGCGCCAGCGAACCGGCCTTGGGCATGCTGGATGGACTGAAAATTCTGCGCTCGCTGGTTAACGCCGGGGCCTTGAAGTAGGCCGCGGACGTTCTTCTTTTTCTATTTACTTTTTCAGGATCGGGTTGTACCCCTCACCTTGCAGGCGGGCGCGGGTGATCTCCGCTTCTTTCGGGTCGTTGAAGGGTCCGACCTGCACGTGGAAGAGCCGGTCGGTTGTGGCAGTCATAATCACCACCGGATACTGCTTCCGCCGCAAAGCCTGCTGCAGCGCTTCGGCATCCTCGCGCTTGCTGACCGCCGCCACCTGCACCATTACCCCGGAGAGCACGGGGCTTGCCGCCGGACGGGCCTTTGCCGGAGCCGGCGGTGGCGTGACTTTCGCTGTCTGTGGCGCTGCCGGATGCGGCGCGGGCCGACTTGGCTTGGGGGCGGAGAGAGGTGCGGCTGCGTCTTTCTTTTTCACTGAGTTGTAGAAACTCAGATCTTGCGAACTCGGAATGCCGGGCGGTTGGCAGTTCTTTCCCTCCGGGCAGTTCGTGGCCGAGGGATCGACGACAACCGTCTTGGGGGATGGTTTAACCGTGGTACTGACCGCCGCGGGCTGAGACTCGGGACCGGCCGCCGACTGCCTGCTGCTGGCGCGCCCATAGGTATAGCCGAGGGCAAACGACAGCGCGCAGAGTACTGCCACGAGAAAGAACAGCCCCAGCAGTTTGCCGATTCCTAGCGTGTACTCGCCTTGGTCCGATTCAGTCATCAACCCCTGCAAATTGCCGACCCCTCCTTAACCGTACTGAAGGCGCCCGCCCCTGCGTTTCTTAACCGCCTATCTTTTCCTCCGCCTGTTTGCGCTCCGTCACCAGCTTCTGCAGGCCGGCGAGCAGGTCCACGGGAACAGGGAAGACGATGGTCGTGTTCTTCTCGACTCCGATCTCCGTAAGCGTCTGCAAGTAACGCAGTTGAATCGACGACGGCTCGGTGGCAAGCAGGTGCGCGGCGTCGACCAGGCGCTGGGCGGCGGCGAACTCGCCTTCGGCATGGATGATCTTGGAGCGCTTCTCGCGTTCGGCTTCGGCCTGCTTGGCCATGGCCCGCATCATGCCCTCAGGCAGATCGACCTGCTTGACTTCGACATTGACCACCTTCACGCCCCAGGGGTCGGTGTGCTGGTCGAGAATCGATTGCAGGCGCAGATTGATCTTGTCGCGATGCGCCAGCAGTTCGTCCAATTCCACCTCGCCCAGCACGGAGCGCAGCGTGGTCTGCGCGAATTGCGAGGTCTGGTACTGGTAGTTCATTACCTCAATGATCGTCCGGCGGGGATCGACGACGCGCATGAAGATAACAGCGTTCACCTTCAGGGTGACGTTATCGCGGGTAATGATGTCCTGCGAAGGCACGTCGAAGGCGATCTGCCGCAGATCGACCCGCACGATGCGGTCCACCGGCGCGAAGACCAGGATAATGCCCGGTCCCTTAGGTCTGTCCAGCACGCGTCCGAGGCGGAAGATGACGCCGCGCTCGTACTCGGAGAGGATCTTGATGGAATTGATGATGTAGAGAGCGAAAATGACTACTACGGCAAGACCGAAAATACTCAAAGTAGCCTCCCTCGGGCTTTCCTACGAGCCTGCACTAGAACTCGTTGGGATAGCGAATCCGCCCATTGGATGCACTGCGCGGATTGTAACCCAGAATGTTGAATTTCGCAGTGCGAACACTGGTTCATCTGCGATCAAAACTAGCGGCGGGGCAGCTCCATATTCCTCAAGACGACGGCACCTTCGTTTCTTTCTCCGCAGCCTTGCCGGCACGTTGCCGGCGACTGCCGGAGCCGGTAGCGTCCGCCGGTTCCACCTCCAGTTGCAGCCCGTCCACCCGGACGACTCGAACGCGTTGGCCGTTCGCCACCGGCTGTGTGGAAGAGGCGCTCCAGAGCTCGCCGTGTACGAACACCGTGCCTGCAGGCGCGAGCTCGCTGCAAGCGGTTCCGATCTCGCCAATCATCCCTTGCTGCCCGGTGGCCACCTTGCCGCGCCGCGCCCTGAGGGCAATGCTCGTCAGGAATATCGTGATGACTCCAACCGGAACGCTGATCCCGAGCGCCGTCCACAGATGCACGCGCATCTGGGGAATGGGCGCATCGACCAGCAGCAACCCGCCCATGGTCAGCGCCGCGATGCCGCCGATCCCCAGTATTCCATGGGTAGAATACTTTGCCTCCAGGGCGAAAAGTATGAAGGCGGCGATGATCAGCGTGAGGGCGGCAAAGCGGATCGGCAACAGGTTCAGGGCAAACACCGCCAGCAGGATGAATATCACCCCGACCACGCCTGGGATCACCGCGCCCGGATGGTTCAATTCCGTGTAGAGGGCGAGCGCACCGATGGCCAGCAACAGGAAGGAGATGTTGGGATCCATGAGCCAGCCCAGGATCCTCTGCCGCAGCGTCTCCGCGAAACTCACTACCGGCTTGCCCGCCAGATGGAGCGTTGTCGTGGAGCCGTCAAATCGCTGGACGGTTCGGCCATCCAGTTGTTTGAGGAGCTCCTCCTGGCTGGGAGCCACGATGTCGATCAGGTGCTGCGAGAGCGCCTCCTGATCGGTCCACGACTTGGACTCGCGCACCGCGGTCTCCGCCAGTTGCACATTGCGGCCGCGCTTGGAGACGTAGGAACGAAGAAAGGCCGCGGTATCGTTTTCCACCTTGGTCTTCATTACGTCGTCCATCTTGCCGCCGGTAGCGCTGACCGGATGCGACGCCCCGGTATTGGTGCCGGGCGCCATCGCAGCCACGTCCGCGGCTTCCAGAATGAAGAACCCGGCGGAGGCGGCGCGGGCTCCGCTGGGAGTCACGTAGACGATGATGGGCACCTTCGAGGCCAGCATCTTTTCCACGATTTCGCGGGTCGAATCGACCAGTCCGCCCGGGGTGCGCAGATCGATCAGCACCGCGTCGGAGTGACGCCGCTCCGCCTCGGCAATCGCCCGCCCTATGTATTCCTCGGCAATGGGATGGATAGGGCCGTCGATGGTGATCTTGAGAACGTCAGCCGCACAGGGCAGGGCGAGGATACAGACCAACAGGACGATGAAGGCGGGACGTCGGCGAATCGACTTACTCATCGTTTTCTCGGGTCCCCGGCGGCGATAGCCAAGCACTCACTGCGGCTTCGCCTCCTGGGCTTGCGCTTGCCGGGCCGCGATCTCCTGCTTCAACGACAGGGCGTCGGTATTGGCGGGCTCGAGTGAAAGCGCCTTGTCTACATTGTAGCCTGCCGAGACGAACTGGTTCTGCTTCAGGTCTACCCGCGCGAGCACCAGGTAAGCCGACGCCGTGGGCCGCAAGCCAATAGAACTGGAAGCCTCCTGCCGCGCCCTGGCTGCGTCTCCCCTGCTTTCGGCGGCCCTGGCCAGGCCGGCGTGGGCGGCCGCATTGAGGGGTTCGGCCGCCAGCACCTGGGCGAACTCCTTTTCGGCATCGGCGGCCAGCCCGCGTTCCAGCAGCTCCATGCCGCGCTGGAGATGGAATCCATCAGCCTTGTTGGCAGTCGTATCCGGGGCTTTGCGCGCCGCGTTCTGAATCTCCAGGGCGAGCAAACGGAAAGAGTTTTCGTCGTAGTTGCGCTTGATTCGCGGCTGCGGCAGCTTGGGCTGGGGCAGCGATGACGGTGTTGCGCCTAACGCGGCGCTGCCCGAGGAACGGGTTGCGCGTAACTTCATCCAGAAGTTGCCGGGCGTCTATGTCGGTTGGATATCGGGCAAGCGATTCGCGCAGTTGCTTAGTGGCGCCCGTCGCGTCGCCGGAGCGGTAAAGGGCCAAGGCATAATTGAAACGGTAATCAGGGTCGTTGGGGTCTACCTCGATTGTGCGCTGCAGCAATTGCACGGCGTTGCGCTGGCCGCGGCGCAAAGCCACCACTCCGAGATTGTTGTATCCCTCAGTCAAGGGAAGCTTGGCGGTCGTCACCTGGAAGGCGTTTTCGGCGCTCTCGAACTGGCCCTGGTAGTAATAGGACAGTCCGAGAAGGAAACTGGCTTCGCCCGCCTTCGCATCGGTTGGTGGAATGCGGCTCAGCCAGTAGGCGGCGGAATCGTATTCCTTATTCGCGTAATAGTTCTTGCCCAACTGCAGCACGGCCAGCGTGTACTGCGGATTGAGCCGCACGGCCATGCGCAGGCGCTTGAGTTTCTCCTGCCGGTTGGTAGCGACGATTCCGCGGACGTAGTTCTCGAACGCATCCAGGCGGAGGTCCGGGGCGGAGCGCCGCAGGTCTTCGCGGCTGATGGTAGTCTGCGGCTGCACGATCTTGAGCAGTTGCCACGCCAGATCGGTCTGGACATCGATCAGGCTCACCAGCGGGCCGTAGGATTCCGCCGGCTGCGATTGCCGCAGCCGCTTCATCTCCAGCACCCTGGCCCGGGCGGTGAACTTCATCCCGTCAAAGTCGTATTCGCCCATTACCACATAGTCGCAGTCCATCTGCTCGGCGATGCGATACAAGGTCGCATGCGAAGGACGGCTGCTGGCGGGTATCCCCATGCGATCGAAGGCATATACCCGATCTTCACGGCTGATCGCATACAGCGAGGCGGAGGCCATCCGCTGCGAAAGAAGCTCGGGAAAAGATTCGCTGACCCACTCCAGGCCCGGAGACTTGGAGCGGTTTTCAAACGGCACGATCAGGACGGTGGCCACCGTGCCCGACGGGCTTTGCGCAAGGCAGGGAAGCGCCGTCGCGAGGCAAACGACGAAAACAAGGGGCAGACGGAAAAAGAACCGGCGCATGTTCAAGGTAGCTCGATTATACGCGGTCACCAGTCGCGCTTGCCGGACGAGAACTTCTCGTTTCGCATCATTCCAGCGACAAAGTTTTCCCGCAGCGGCCTCCGCAATCCAGTCGCCGAGGCCGCTGGCTGCTATGACGCTTTGCGGTCCGGTTGCGGAGTCGGTGTCTCCGCAGGTTGGGTACTGGCGTCTGAGCCCTTGGCGCGGCCGACGGTGAGCGGCGTTGTGGGATTCTCAAGCGCGGAAACCGGAATGATACTGTCGCTCCGCCCGGTGATCAGCCGTGCGCCCCTCTGGAAGCGGAAGTAAGCCCAGGTCCATTCCCAGAGGACCTGCAGGCGGTTGCGGAAGCCGATCAGAAAATAGATGTGCACCGTCAGCCACGCCATCCAGGCAACAAAGCCGGACAAGTGCAGGCGCCCGATCTGGGCGATCCCGGCGTTGCGGCCGATGGTGGCAAGGCTGCCCTTATCCCAGTAGTGGAATGGCCGGTGGGGCTTTCCGCTTACGTCCTCCAGAATGGTCCGAGCGGCGTATTCTCCCATCTGAATGGCCGCCGGCGCCACGCCGGGCACCAGGGTTCCATCCTCACGCTTGGAAGCCGCCATGTCGCCAATCACGAACACCTCGGGATGATCGGGTATGGTGAGGTCTGGTCCTACGATCACGCGCCCAGCCCGATCGAGCGGACAGCCGAGCATGCGTCCCAGCGGTGAGGCCGCGACTCCCGCCGCCCACAAGATGACCTCCGCCGGCAGAACCGTGTCGCCAAGGTGGACCGCATGCGGTTCCACCGCTGTCACCTTGGCGTTCACCATGACCTCGACGCCCAATCTTCGGAGCTGCCGTTCGGCGCTGTGGGAAAGGTCTTCGGCATACGTCGGCAGAACGCGGGGTCCTGCCTCGACAAGAACAATGCGGGCGCGACTGGGGTCGATTGCGCGAAAGTTGCCGGCCACCACGCGGTGAGCGATCTCCGCTACCGCTCCCGCCAGTTCCACACCGGTCGGGCCGGCGCCGACGATCACAAAATTGAGGCCGGTGTGGCGGTGCTCCAGACTGGCGCGCCGCTCGGCCAGCTCGAATGCCAACAGGATGCGTCGCCGGATTTCCGTGGCATCCTCGACCGTCTTCAACCCGGGAGCGATCGGTTCCCACTCATCGTGGCCGAAGTAAGCATGCGTCGCGCCCCCGCCGATGATCAGGTAGTCGTAGTCCAGCCGGCCCTCGTCCATCTTGACTTGGCGCCGATCCAGATCGAATCCTGTAACCTCGTCCAGCAAGACTTCCGTGTTCTTGGCGTCGCGGAAGATAGCTCGGATGGGATAGGCAATTTCTCCCGGAGAGAGTCCAGCCGTCGCCACCTGGTAAAGCAGCGGCTGGAAGGTGTGATGGTTTCGGCGATCAACGATTGTGACTTTTACCGGCTGGTTAGCCAGCTTGCGCGCCGCATACAGTCCGCCAAAGCCCGCACCCACGATCACCACGCGAGGAATAGTGCCTGCCATAAGACCCTCACCTCACTAAGATGATCGGTCGCGATTCGAGATTGCAGAATAAAATTTCAGCCTGAGATGATCGCACTCTCTTGGTATAACCACGCATATTATCTTAAGATAACATGAATTATTATCTAATGAAACTAGTTTAACGTATCTAATGAGTTCCTTCCATCCTGCGCCTATTGCAGGACAAGTTACTTCTGTAATTGCAAAGTGATTGACCTGCTCACCCAGAGAAGCTACAGTAAGTAAGTACTTACGGAGATGAGCGTAACGCACAGATTTTCGTCGGTTGACCGTCGCCAACAGATTCTGGAGATCGCGACCGAGATGTTCGCGGAAAAGGGATTTGCCGCCACCACCACGCGCGAAATTGCCGCGCGGGCGCAAGTCAATGAGGCGCTGATCTTCCGTCACTTCCCAAGCAAGGACGACCTTTACTGGGCGGTGCTGGAACATAAGATACGGTCCGACGAATGCCAGCGGCAGGTGCAGGAGCTGCTGGCGGCAGCACCCGACGTTCGCGCGGCTCTGACTGCCGTGGCGGAATGGATGTTGCGCTGGCGCGCCGAAGACCCCACCGCTACCAGACTCTCCCTGTTTTGTGCGCTGCAGCGCCACGATTTGTCGCAGCGGTTCTTCGAGCAGTTTGCTGCCAACTATTATGAACTGCTGGCCGACTACCTGCGCCAGCAGATGCGGCAGGGAGTGCTGCGCAACGTGGACCCGCTCATGGCTGCGCGGAGCTTCGTCGGAGCCGTCTCCTATCAGTCGCTGCTGCGCGAATTGTTTGGCGCCGTGGCTGTCGGGAATTTGGATCCCGGCGAGGTCAGCCGCCTGGTGGTCTCCATCTGGCTGGACGGCTTGTCGGCCGGCGCCGGCAAAGCAGCGGCAGGGAAGACGCAGTCGGCGGAAATCGAGGAGCGCAGCAAACCGGTTTCGCAGGGAAATTGAACGGAACTTGTAAACGGAACGACAGGAACTCAAAGCGATGATCCCAACTTGGAACCCTCTTCCGGCTTTCGCCAAACGCCCGCTGGCGGGCGCGATCGTGCCGGCTTGCCTGTTGGCGCTGGCGATGTTCAGCGCCTCTTGCCAGCAAGCCGCCAACTCCAAGCAGACCAACGGCGTGTCT
This sequence comes from uncultured Acidobacteriota bacterium, assembly GCA_963791145.1. Taxonomy (GTDB): domain Bacteria; phylum Acidobacteriota; class Terriglobia; order Terriglobales; family Acidobacteriaceae; genus CAWBRT01. The sequence continues at coordinate 140,564 of CAWBRT010000004.1, forward strand.
GCGGTGCCGGTCACCGTGGCGCAGGCGGAACAGCGGGAGGTCCCGATCACGCTCAGCGCGGTCGGCAACATGCTCCCGTTTTCCACAGTGCAGATCAAGACCATGGTTAGCGCCGAGATCATGCGGGCGGGTTTCAAAGACGGTGACTTCGTCAAGAAGGGGCAACTTCTGTTCCAGCTTGATCCCCGGAGCTTCGAGGCCGACCTGGTGAAGGCCAAGGGACAATTGGAGAAGGACAAGGCAACGGCGATTACCGCCCGCGCCAATGCTAACCGCTACTCGGCTCTGTACAAGGAAGGCGTCGTCGCCCGTGAGCTGTACGAGCAGATGATCTCGACGGCCGATCAGGCCGAAGCGGCAGTCGTCGCCGACCAGGGTGCGGTCGAGTCCGCCCGCGTCAACGTGACCTTCACGAAGATATACTCGCCTATCAATGGCCAAACGGGAGGCATGCAGCTCTACCCTGGAAACGTCTCCAAGGCGAATGATCTGCCATTGGTGACTATCAACCAGATCGAGCCCATTTATGCCAGCTTCTCCATTCCCGAGCAGTTTCTGCCCGAGGTGAAAGAGCGGCTTGCCAAAGGCGGTCTGAAGGTTGAGGCTACGATCCCCAACACCCGCGTGCCGGTCGACGTCGGCAAGGTAAGCTTCGTGGACAACACGGTCGACCGCACTACCGGCATGATCACCCTGCGGGCGACCTTCCCCAACAAGGATCGCGTCCTGTGGCCCGGGCAGTTCATCACCGTGGTGCTCACGCTGAGCAACCGCCCCAACGCGACGATCGTTCCGTTCCAGGCCGTGCAGAGCGGCCAGCAGGGACCGTACATGTATGTGGTCAAGCAGGATAAGACGGTCGAAATGCGCCTGGTCAAGGTAGGTCCGCAGTACAAAGAGCAACTGATAATCGATGACGGCGTCAAGCCGGGCGAGACAGTCGTGACCGACGGGCATATCCGTCTGGTCCCGGGAGCCACGGTGGAGTTCAAGACGGCGCAGACTTCGGCGGAACCGGGGCAGGGCAAGTCATGAGTATTGCCGAACTCTTCATTAAACGGCCCGTCATGACCACGCTGGTCATGGCGGCGATCCTGCTGTTTGGTATCGCCGGCTACCGGCTGCTGCCAGTGAGCGATCTGCCGAACGTCGATTTTCCGACCATTCTGGTCTCGGTCCAGTTGCCGGGCGCTAGTCCGGAGACGATGGCCAGCTCGGTGGCGACGCCGCTGGAGAAGCAGTTCTCCACCATCGCCGGCATCGACCAGATGACGTCGACCAACCTGCTCGGCTACACCAACATCACCCTGCAGTTCGCGCTTTCGCGCAACATCGACGCCGCCGCCCAGGACGTGCAGGCGATGATCGCCAAAGCGCAGCGCGATTTGCCCAACAACCTGCCGTATCCGCCTTCCTTCCAGAAGGTGAACCCCGCCGATCAGCCGGTCCTGTACGTGTCCATTTATTCGCCGACCATGCGCCTCTCCGAGGTCGACGAGTACGCCGAAACCACGATGGCGCAGCGCATCTCGATGATCGACGGCGTGGCGCAGGTCAGCGTCTACGGCGCGCAGAAGCATGCGCCGCACGTGCAACTGGACCCGCGGCTGCTGGCCAGCCGGCAGATTGGCATAGATGAAGTGGTGGCGGCCATCCAGAAGGGAAACGTCAATGAGCCGACCGGCACGCTGTTCGGAGCCCATCAGGCGATCACGGTCAACAACCCCAACGGGCAATTGTGGCGAGCCAAGGACTACAAGCCGCTCATCGTCGCCTTCCGCAACGGCAGCCCGGTGCGCCTGGCCGACCTCGGGCAGGTGATCGACAGCGTCGAAAACGACAAGACTGCAAACTGGTACGGCACCCCCAAGAGCATCGAGCGCGCCATGGTACTGGCCATTCAGAAGCAGCCCGGAACCAACACCGTGGCGGTGGTGGATCGTATCAAAGCGCTGTTTCCCCAGTTCCGCCTGCAGATCCCGGCGTCGGTCAACATAGAGATCCTGTACGACCGTTCGGAATCGATCCGCGAATCGGTCGATGACGTGAAGTTCACCCTGCTGCTGACGATTTGCCTCGTTATCCTGGTGATCTTCCTTTTCCTGCGCAACGTCTCCGCCACGCTGATCCCCAGCATGGCGCTGCCGATGTCGATTGTCGGTACCTTCGCCGTGATGTACGTGCTCGGGTACAGTCTCGACAATCTCTCGCTGATGGCGCTGACGCTCTCGGTGGGCTTCGTCGTAGACGATGCCATCGTGATGCTGGAGAACATCGTGCGCCACATGGAGATGGGCAAGCCGCCGCTGGAAGCCGCGCTGACCGGCTCGCGCGAGATCGGCTTCACCATCATCTCCATGACTCTGTCGCTGGCGGCCGTGTTCATTCCCGTGCTGTTCATGGGCGGCCTGATCGGACGCCTGCTGCATGAGTTCGCCGTCACCATTGGCACCGCCATCCTGGTTTCCGGCATGGTTTCACTCACGCTCACGCCCATGCTGTGCAGCCGCTTCCTGCGTCCCGCCAGCGAGAGCGGGCACAACCGGCTCTATCGCGCTTCCGAGCGGGTTTTTCAGGGAATGCTGAGCACCTACGACTGGACGCTGCAGAGAGCCATCCGCCACCGGCTAACAACCCTGCTGGTTTCGCTGGTGGTCGTGGTTTTGACCGGCCTCCTATTCGTCCACGTGCCCAAAGGCTTCCTGCCAACGGAAGACCAGGGGCAGATATTCATCGCTACCGAAGCCAACCAGGGCATCTCGTTCGAGAGCATGAAGCAGCACCAGCTCACGCTGGCGAAAATCGTCCAGAGCACTCCCAACGTTACAAGATTCATGTCCGCCGTCGGCGGCGCTTGGGGACCGGGGAACAGCGGGCGCATGTTCGCCCGCCTCGGCGACCGCAGACATCGCCCGCCGGTGCAGGAGATTGTCTCCCATCTGCGGAACGAGTTCGCCAAGGTTCCCGGAATTACCGCCTACCCGCAGGCGCCTCCCACCATCCAGATTGGCGGCCGCCTGAGCAAGAGCCTTTACCAGTACACGCTGCAGGGTCCCGACACGGCCGAGCTCTACCGCGAAGCACAGAAGATGGAAATGCAGCTGGCCAAGGAGCCCGAACTGCAGGACGTGACCAGCGACCTGCAGCTGAAGAATCCGCAGATCGACGTGCAAATCGATCGCGACAAAGCTTCAACCCTGGGCATCACCGCGCAGCAGGTGCAGGATGCACTGGGCTTCGCCTATGGGCAATTGCAGATTTCGACCATCTTCGCGCCCAATAACACCTACCGCGTCATAGTAGAGGTCCTGCCGGATCAGCAACTCGATCCGACGGCGTTGTCGCTTCTTTATGTGCGCTCTTCTTCCGGGCAGCTGGTTCCGCTCAGTACCGTGGCGACCATCAAGCGCTCGGTCGGACCGCTGACGGTCAATCACCAGGGCCAGTTGCCGGCCGTCACAATTTCATTTAACCCTGCGCCCGGCGTGGCTTTGGGCGAAGCCGTGGCCAAGGCGGAGAAGGTGACACGAAGCATACCGGCGACCCTCAGCGGCAGCTTCCAGGGAACGGCGCAGGCCTTCCAGTCGTCGATCAGCGGCCTGGGCTGGCTGCTGGTGCTCTCCATCCTGGTGATCTACATCGTTCTAGGCATTCTCTACGAGAGCTTCATCCATCCGATTACGATTCTCTCCGGATTGCCCTCGGCCGGCTTTGGCGCGCTGATCACGCTGATGCTTCTCGGCTTTGACCTGAACCTCTACTCGTTCGTCGGAATCATCATGCTGGTCGGCATCGTGAAGAAGAACGCGATCATGATGATCGACTTTGCGCTTGACGCCCAGCGCACGGAAGGGAAGACGGCCGCCGAAGCCATCTACCAGGGCTGCCTGATCCGCTTCCGGCCGATCATGATGACCACCATGGCCGCCCTGATGGGCACACTGCCGATCGCGCTTGGCATGGGCGCCGGAGCCGAATCGCGGCGTCCGCTGGGCTGGGCCGTCGTCGGAGGCCTGCTGTTCTCACAGCTGATCACCCTCTACATCACCCCGGTGATCTACACCTACCTCGACAACCTGCAGGATTGGATGCGCCGACACTGGAGACGAAAGAAGGCGCTGCAGATGGAGATGCCGGAGCAGCATCCGGCGCTGACGAACTAGCAGCTTCTGCGAACGTCTTGGCGCCCCATATTTGCCTGCAGTCGGCAATGTGGAGCACCGGGCCTCCCCCCAGGTATTTTTCGCAAATATGACAACGCCAAGGGTTTATGCAACCGCCTGTCTGCAAATATGACAAACGCAAGCACTTGCGGCTAAATATGACATTCCAAAGGAGTTCTTGGCGGCGGAAGCCCCTGGCAGATGTAGCCGCGCCTTATTTGCCCTCCTAATACCAGTGTGGCAGATTCAGCCGGAAAATGTGACATGCAATTTGGGCTTTGCAATCAACGAGATGTGCTTATGGAGGACTTGACAACATTTCCGTCGCGACGGTGGAACACCGGGCAGCTGAGCCTGAGCCGGGCGCACGGCGAGAGGAACCGGCGAGGACTTCGGCGTTACAACTTATCCCAGGTTAGCCAAAGGCAGGCGAACCTAGGGCACCAGGCCGTAACTGTCGATAAGGCGATTTCACACCAACTACGCTCTCCTGCCTGCCTACTGTCCCCGAGGGTTGCGAGAAGTACGTCGTGCGAATTTCTTAGACAAGCACCCGCAACGGCTGTGCAGACCAGAGGCCACCTGTGTTCTTGACTCGCCGATTCGCGTTGCGGACAGCCGCCCGTGGCAGGATGTTTAGGCATCGCGGCCAAAGAAACAGCCATCGCACGTTTTAATAGCGTTGTGAGATAAAGAGGAGCTAAGCGATGAAATTCTTAAGCCTGACTTGCATATTGCTGCTCAGCATGGCGTTTGCCGGACCAGCCCTCGCGCAATCGGCTCCGAAAGCGTCCTGCGGCAGAGCGGAAAACTACATGCAGATGCACCAGATTGAAGCCAACTTCCACCAGGCGGCCACCGACCACAACTTGGACCAGATGATGTCCTTGTTTGCCAAAGGCGCCACCGTCGTCGCGTTCGGCAAGACTTACACCGGAGCAGATCAGATTCGCCAGTTCTGGCTTTCGTCCGGTCCGTTCACGCATCAGTGGGTAGGCTATACGCCTGCCTTTCTCATTACTTACAAAATAACCGGCGATACTGGGCATCTGAATTTCGATTGCTTCTACGCGGACACCCAGGACAAGAAAGTTACCGCCCACGCCGACGTGAGTGCCGTGGTAGTGCTGCAGAACGGCAAATGGTTGCTGCACGAAGTAACGATCACGCCGCATAAAGTTTAGTGGTGAAAAGAAACTGTGCTTCAACACACGCCAAAGGGATGTGACTGGTGTAAACAGGGCTTTTCGTAAGTTACGCAAATGAGGCAGCTGTCGCTTAGCTCTCGCGGATCACCGGCTCACACCGCACCGGGAAATTCACCGAATTGGCGATGAAGCACTTCTCATGTGCGGGCTCATGCAGGGCGCGAGCTTTGGCGGCATCGCCACCTGTAGCAATCGTGACATGCGGATGCAAGGTGACGCTTGCAAAGCGGCCGCTGCCATCCGATGTCTCTTCCATTACACCCTCAGCCTGATCGCTATAAGCCAGCACCACGATGCCTGCGCTGGCACACAGGTGCAGATACCAGAGCTTATGACAAGCCGCCAGCGAAGCCACCAGCAGCTCTTCGGGATTCCAACGGCCACGATCGCCGCGAAAGGCAGGGTCGGAGGAGCCCGCAATCGCAGGCTTTCCCTCCGCCTCCAAGTTGTAGGACCGCTCATAGGCTTTGTAGCCTGAGGTCCCGCTGCCGGTATTTCCCGTCCAGGTGAGGCTGACTTTGTAAGTGTGCTGGCGTGCCATATAGACAGTTTCAAGTTTCGGGTTTCAAGTTTCAAGACCGAATTTACAAGCTTCTCTCTGCGCGCATCCGCGGCCAGGTTCTTGCTACGTGCCGGCAATTCGTAGAAGCTCGAAACTGGAAACTCGAAACTCGAAACTGCAGTTAGAATCTCTTTGCCCGCGCGTACTGTTTGGGCCAATCTATTTCCCGGCCGAGGGCGTGTGCGGCCAGCAGCGGCCAGTAGGGCTGGCGCAGGAATTCGCGCGCCAGCAGCACCAGGTCAGCGTCGCCCGAGCGGATGATTTGGTCGGCCTGCTGCGGCGAGGTAATCATGCCGACCGCTCCGGTGGCGATGCCTTGCGCGCGTATGCGGCGGGCGAATGCGACCTGGTAGCCGGGACCGACCGGAATCTCGGCCGTCGCCACGTTACCGCCGGAAGAGCAGTCGATCAGATCGACTCCCAGCCCCTTGAGTTCGCATGCCAGGCGCACGGAATCCTCCAGCGTCCAGCCGTTGTCCGCCCAATCGGTACAGCTGATGCGAACCAGCAGCGGAAGTTCTTCGGGCCAGACCTTGCGCACCGCCGCCACGGTGTCGCGCAGGAAGCGCGTTCGGTTGGCGAAAGAGCCGCCGTACCGGTCAGTTCGCCGGTTGGAGATCGGCGAGAGAAACTGGTGCAGCAGATAGCCGTGCGCGGAATGGATCTCGACGACCTTCATGCCGGCCGCCAGGGCGCGGCGAGCCGCGGCCACAAAGGCGGCGGTGACGCGGGCTATGCCGGCTTCGTCCAGCGCTTCCGGGACGATGAAATCGGCGTTAAAAGGAATGGCCGATGGAGCATAGATGGGCTGCCAGCCTCCGTCCTGCGGCAACAGTCCGCCGCCCCCGGCCCAGGGCGCCGGGGTAGAAGCTTTTCGGCCGGCGTGAGCCAGTTGTATTCCCGCTACCGCGCCCTGGCTGGCAAGGAAGCGGGTAACGCGCACCAGCGGCTCGATCTGCTCATCCTTCCATATTCCGAGATCGGCGGGGGTGATACGGCCTTCGGGCAAGATAGCGGTGGCCTCGGCCATCACCAGTCCGGCTCCGCCCTGGGCGCGGCTGCCCAGGTGAATGAAGTGCCAGTCGTTGGCTAGGCCGTCCTCGGCCGAGTATTGACACATGGGCGAAACGACAATGCGATTGCGCAACGTAACGGAACGAACTGCAAGAGGAGTGAAGAGGTCAGCCATGCTCGCTTTCTCCGATCCGGGGTCCCCAGCAATCGGATTTCGTTTGCTGGGGTGGAGGATCTCTACGGCTCACCGCAGACGCTGTACGTCGCGTCTGTCAGGCGCTGTGGATAGATGTACCAGATTTTGCCGCGCTTTGCGAAGCGGGTCATTCGCAATGCCTTAACCGCAGAGAGGCCGGGCAGAAGCTGCTCCACCCCAGGCACGGTTTGTGGCGCGCAGCTTCGTCGTGTTCAGCCGATCCGCATTGTTCTCCGCGTGCCTCTGTGAACTCAATGATTTTGATTTTCGTTTCAGCCGGCAACTTGGCCTTTGACAAACCCCGGCGGCAACGATTAGTATCCTTCCTATGATTTTGGTTACCCTCAGCCCGCGGACCATGGCTATGTGTATGCACATGTGCGTCCTCGCGACTGTGGGAGCCGGATAGCTAGCAGCATTCAATAGCGAGAATTCAGCGGCCCACGGTCAACCTGATCGCGGGCCGTTTCGTCTTATGGGCAGAATTGGAAGAAACGTAGCGCCGGTACCCTGGCTGGCGGGCCCGCAAAACCAAACAGCCTGAGACCCGCTGCCCATACGGCGGGCTCCAATGAACGAGAAAGAGGAACCAGCAATGCCGGAGAACACAGAAAAGCGACCGCACCTTGCCACCCTCGCCGTCCACGCCGGCCAGAAGGCCGACCCCACCACCAAGTCCCGCGCCGTTCCTATCTACCAGACGACCTCGTACGTCTTCGACGATGCCGACCACGCGGCGCGTCTCTTCGGGTTGCAGGAGTTCGGCAACATCTACACGCGCATCATGAATCCGACGACCGACGTCTTCGAGCAGCGCATCGCCGCTCTGGAAGGCGGCGCAGCGCGGACTGGCTACCGCTTCCGGCCAGGCGGCGGAGACGCTTACGGTCACCACGCTGGCCAGCGCCGGCGACGAGATCGTTTCCACCACCTCGCTCTACGGCGGCACCTACAACCTTTTCCACTACACGCTGCCCAAGCTGGGCATCAATGTCCGCTTCGTCGATCCCGACGATTTCGACGGCCTGAGAAAGGCGATCAGCAAGAAAACCAAAGCCGTATACACCGAGACTCTCGGCAATCCCAAGCTTGACGTGGCCGACATCGAGACGCTGGCCAGGATCGCGCACGAGCACAACCTGCCGCTGATCATCGACAACACGTCGGCCTCGCCCGCGCTTGGTCAGGCCTATCGAATGGGGAGCGGACATCGTGGTCAACTCCGCCACCAAGTTCATCGGTGGGCATGGCACCTCGATCGGCGGCATCATCGTCGACAGCGGCAAATTCGACTGGAAGGCTTCGGGCCGCTTCCCGGATTTCGTCGATCCCGATCCCTCCTATCACGGCGTTTCCTACACGGAGACTTTCGGGCCGCTGGCCTTCATCCTCAAGGCGCGCGTGCAGGGACTGCGCGATACCGGCGCCGCGCTCTCGCCCTTCAACGCCTTTCTCCTGCTGCAGGGAGCCGAGACCCTGCACCTGCGCATGCAGCGGCACTCGGAGAATGCGCTGGCGGTGGCGAAATTCCTCGAAACGCATCCTGGCGTCGAGTGGGTCAACTATCCGGGCCTGCCGGCAAGCAAGTATTATGCGCGAGCGCGGAAGTACCTGCCGGACGGCGCCGGAGCCCTGGTGACTTTCGGCATCAAGGGAGGCTACGAGGCCGGGCGCAAGCTGATCAACTCGCTGGAGCTGTTCAGTCTGCTGGCCAACATTGGCGATGCCAAGTCGCTGGTGATTCATCCCGCTTCGACCACGCACCAGCAACTGAGCGAAGCCGAGCAGCTCGAGACCGGCGTCACGCCCGAACTGGTACGGCTTTCGGTCGGCATCGAAGACCTGCGCGACATCGTCGATGATCTCAACCAGGCGCTGAAAAGAGCGACCGGCCTGTCCGGCGAGCAGCAGCCGAATCTCGCCGTAGCCGGAGGAAAGAGTCAAAGATGAGCGCCGCCACATTGCATTTGATCCAAGGGCAGTACTCGTTCGCCGAAGAGGAAGGCTTTGCGCTGGAGTGCGGCGGTGTGTTGCGTCCCGTGTCGCTTCGCTATGCGATGTACGGCGAACCCAACGCGGCGTGCGACAACGTGATACTGGTTTGTCACGCGCTCTCCGGCTCCGCCGAGGTGGCAACCTGGTGGCCCGAGCTGTTCGACGACCCGCGGCTCTTCGGCAACGACCGTTACTGTATTCTCTGCAGCAACATTCTCGGCTCCTGTTACGGCTCAACCGGCCCTTCCGCCATCAATCCGCAAACCGGCAAGCAGTACGGCGCCGCCTTCCCACTGGTCACAATCGGCGACATGGTGCGCGCGCAATACGAGCTGCTCAGGTTCCTGGAAATCCCCCGCGTCAAGCTCGTGATTGGCGGCTCCATCGGCGGCATGCAGGCGCTGCAGTGGGCCATGGATTATCCGGACGTGGTGGAGCACTGCGTCGCCATCGGCACCGTTCCGCTGGGAGCCATGGGACTGGCGCTCAACCATCTGCAGCGGCAGGCCATCTGGCTCGATCCCAAGTGGAACGGCGGCGAATACTCGAACGACGATCCGCCGGCGAAGGGAATAGCCCTGGCGCGAGCCATCGCCATGTGCTCCTACAAGTCGGCGGAATTGTTCGAAATCCGCTTCGGGCGCAAGCCCAACCGCAATGGCGAGGATCCCTGGGCCGACCACCAGGCCCGCTTCGACGTGGGCGGCTATCTCGACTACCAGGGCACAGAAGTTCGTCGAGCGCTTCGATGCCAACGCCTACCTGGCGATCACCCGTACGATGGATACCTTCGATCCTGTCCGCTCCTGCGGCTCGGCGCAGGCCGCCTACTCGCGCATCAAGGCGCACGTGACGCTGGTCGGCATCTCCTCGGATTGGCTCTTTCCGGCCTGCCGACGTCCGCGCGCTCGGCGAGCAGCTCCGGGCGGCGGGCGTCGATTGCGATTACCACGAGATAGCGTCCGCCCACGGACACGACTCCTTCCTCGCCGAGCCGGAGAAGCTGGCGTCCATCCTGGCCACGCATTTGTAGCCAACACCGAAGCCCCGGTGCCCCACGTTCGCCCGTAGTTGGTCCCGCTTGGCGGGATGGGGTAGTTCCTCAACTCAAAATAACTCCGTTCTCTCAATCTTCAATCTCAGCATTCTTCAATCTGAAATCAAAAACCTCAAATCAAAAATCTGAAATGCTACTTTGCCTTTGCAAATCGCCCGGCTAAAGGTACGATGTTGGCCACTTCAGATTTCAGAATTCCTGCTGAAGTTCTTCAGTGCAATCTTTGCGGAGGGTGATTCATGCATCGTTCATGGCGGGTTCTGGTGTGCGTCCTGGCGGTTCTGTTGGCTTCTCAACTTTTCGCCCAGAGCGGCGGCCGCGGCGCGTTTTCAGCCGAGCAGGTGAACGCCGTTTATCCCGAGGTGCAAGCCCTTTACGTCGACCTGCACCGCAATCCAGAGCTGGGCTTCCAGGAGAAGCAGACATCGGCCAAACTGGCCGAACGGCTGCGCGGATTTGGCTACGAAGTCACCACCGGCGTTGGCGGCACGGGAGTGGTGGCCGTGATGAAGAACGGCGCCGGGCCAACGGTGATGCTGCGCGCCGACATGGACGCCCTGCCGATTCTGGAAAAGACCGGACTGCCCTATGCCAGCACCGTTACGGCCAAGAACGCTGCCGGGGTGGTCGTTCCTGTGATGCATGCTTGCGGACACGATACCCACGTGTCGTCGCTGGTCGGCACAGCCAAGCTTATGGCTCAGAACCGCCAACGCTGGCATGGGACGCTGGTTCTGATCGGCCAGCCGGCGGAAGAGATCGTGCAAGGCGCTAACGCCATGCTCAAGGACGGCCTGTACACGCGATTCCCGAGGCCTGACTTTGCACTGGCTCTGCACGATACTCAGGCGCTCCCGACCGGCCAGATCGGCACTCGTCCCGGCTATTACATGTCGGCCAACGATTCGGTGTACATCACCATCTTCGGCCGCGGCGGGCACGGCGCCAAGCCGCAGGTGACGGTCGACCCGATCGTGATCGCCGCGCGTACGGTGCTGGCCCTGCAGACGCTCGTCTCGCGCGAGAACGATCCGCTGGAGATGGCGGTGATCACCGTCGGCAGCCTGCATGCCGGCAGCGCTCCCAACATAATCGCCGACGAGGCCAAGCTCGAACTCACCGTACGCTCGTTCAATCCGCAGGTGCGCAAGAAGCTGCTGGCCGGCATCGAGCGCGTAGTCAAGGCGGAAGCGATGGCCGCGGCTGCGCCGCGCGAGCCCCAGATCAGGGTGGCGCCCGGAGCCGATGCCCTGTACAACAATCCGGAATTGACCAGCCGGATGGTGGCTACATTGCGCCAAGTCCTGGGGCCGAAGAACGTGGCGGAGCTGCCGCAGAACACCGCCTCGGAGGACTTCGCTCAATACGGAACTCCGGGCGTTCCTTCGCTGATGTTGCACTTCGGCGCCGCCAATCCGGAGAAGTGGGCTGCCGCGCAGAAGATCGGCCAAACCATACCGGGAACGCATACTCCGTTCTGGGCGCCGGAGCAGGAATCGCTGAAGACCGCCATCATGGCGGAAACAGCAATGCTGTTGGAGCTCTTAGGTGGGAAGTAGTTGCACAAGAACACGGGGCACGCAGAATCTCTGAGATGCGAAATGGAGGGAGACTATGAAAAGCGAATTAGGCCGAAGGGAGTTCTTGCAGGTCACGGCAGCCGCCGGCGCCGCTGTGGTCGCTGCCGATCTGGCGCAGGCAAGCGCAACGGCGCCGGAGCGAACCGTGATTCCAGAGGCGGAAAAGATTGTTATCACCGTCATCACCGATAATCTGGCCGACGCCAACCGGCTTGACTACAAGATCGCCAAGCGGCCAGATTACTTCACAAATCCGCTGGAAGCCGCTTTTCATGCTGAGCATGGGCTCGCCTACCATGTCGAAACCGTCGTCGGCGGCAAAGCGCACGCATGCCTCTACGATTTCGGGACGGATGCCAGGGGCATCCTGCGGAACATGGACCTGCTCAAGATCAACTTGCGGCAGGTGGAGGCGCTCGGCATAAGCCACGACCATTGGGATCACCAGATCGGGCTAGTCGAGATTCTCAAGGCCAAACGGCAGGAATTTGCCAAGGAGCTTCCTCTTTACATCGGCCAGCAATTCTTCGTTGGCAATTACGGCAAACGGCCGAACGGCAACATTGTCCAGACGAATCTCCTGAAGAGAGAAGATGTGGAGGCACTCGGGTTCGTTAAGATCGTGGAAATCAAAGGTCCTACTGCGATCATCCCGGGCGCCGTTTTCCCAGGGAAGATCGAACAGGTAACAGACTACGAACGGGTGGGCTCGAACCTTCTGACCAAGAGAGACGGCAAGTTTGTACAGGAGATGTTCATCGGCGAGCAGGTCCTGGTTTTCAATGCCAAAGGAAAGGGGCTGGTTGTGCTTTCCAGTTGCGCCCATCGCGGCATTGTCAACGCCGTCAAGCAGGCGCAGAGAATGACCGGCATAGAAAAGGTGCACGCCATCATCGGCGGCTGCCACCTGATCAATGCCAGACAGGATGTGATTCTGAAGACGGTGGCGGACATCAGAGCGATCAATCCGGACTACATTGCTCCCACGCATTGCACGGGGTATGAGGCCGCATCGACCTTTGCTCGCGAGATGCCCGACAGGTTCATTCTCAATACGGCCGGGACGAGATACGTGATCACCGCGTAGTCGCGGGCTGAAGAGAGCGCCACTGAGGGCATGGCTTCGGCCATGCCTTTTTGCATTAGTTGGAAGAGAGAATGGAGCGGGAGACGGGGATCGAACCCGCGACCAACGGCTTGGGAAGCCGTGACTCTACCACTGAGTTACTCCCGCTCAGCGGCGTAGCTGGCTGCTACGCTTGGACTTATCCTCTAAGTTCTAAACAACCAAGCAGCTTACGTCAGAATTCTTGGTGTTGCAAACCGCGCATCGGATGTCGACCGTACTCTGCCGTAGCCTATTTCAGGTATTCCCCGACACCAAAAGACACCACAGATTCCCCTGTTGGTATCCTGCAAATTCAACTTGCTGTCTGCCCCCACGTGATTTCGTGGCGTCCAGTTGCAAAGTCTATCACGGAATCAGCCAGGAATGTATTCGACGGGGGCCGCGGACCGAAACGGCTCAAGACTTGCGACGGCGCACACGAATGCGTCTGAGTGCTTGTTCGTGGTCCTGGTGAGATCGAAAGATCGAATCCACCAAGCGACTACAACTCGAGGTCACTCTCGCCAAGACCGCAATCTGCTCTCGGCATGAAATGCTTTTGCTCTCGCGAGGGTAGTTGATCGCGTGGTTGACTTCTCCCCATAACTCCTCAGCTAACGTACGTACTTGAATCTCACAGGTGTATCTCGCCCGGCCCTTGGGCTCAATCACATAATGCACGCTGGTATATAGGGTCTTGCTGTCTTTGGTCTGAATGCCAATCTGTCCGAAATAATCCCGAGTCTCGTCGTCCCAAGTTCTGGCCGCCGGCTCTTCTAATAGCGTGTACAACTCCTGATCGAGCCGATATCGCAAGGCTCGGTCTATGTTCGCCATTTGCCGGGTATGAAGGTGCAGTATCCTAAAACCGGCCAAGTCATTAATTCGCCAGAAGAGGTTCTCTTTCGTGTAGTCGAATTGTCGTCGCTCTTTGTCGCACTGCTCTAGCTTCCGGTTCAACTTATTACGAAGGCTCGTCGGATCCTTGACCCTCCATTTTGAGGAATGAATATACTTTGCAAGTTCCTTGTCGGACGCGATGATCCCCTGTAGTTGTTCCAGGAGGAGCTTAAAGCGGTCCCTATTCTCAACGAAATGCTCAACCATTTCGTTGATCAACAGCTTCCGTGGATCTAGTGCCTGTCGGCTCATGAAGGTTGGGTAGCTGCAATGATGCGCCTAGCAATAGCCTTAAACGCCTCGCGTGCCTCATCGCGTTGCGCTTGTGTCCCAGCGTCCACTACACGCATTGGAACTCCTTGGACTTGCGACTCGTTAGCAATCGTTGCGAAGTCTTTTATCTGACCGAGCTTGTTGTCCTCCATCGACTTTGCTGCCAAAGATGGGTCAATCTTCCGAAGCACCGTCACGATATCAGAGTTTACGCGGCGTTCTATCTTCGCAAGATAACTTGCATACCCGCTTGCCACCACGCCGCGATAAACTCGAAATCGCTGCGGAACGTAACCCAAAAACCGTGGATGTCCAGGCAAGATGTAGAGGTCATCCGGGGCGAACTCAGAGATTCTGTCCCACTCGCTGATCCAAGAGCTGAGTGTGCGGCCGAGAGTCCGCAGTGCTCTCAAAGAGAAAAGGTCGCATGCCACCGGAATGATAAACGAGTCGCAATCGAGCAACACTGCTCGGTTAAGAGAACCGATGTTCGGCCCACAATCATAGAAGACATAGTCTATGTCGTGTGCGCTGCAAACCTCGTTAACAAGCTTGCTAAGCGAACTCGTTCCTCGAAAACCTTTAACCCTCCGTTGAATACACTCATTCCACATTGTCCCCAAATCCTGCTCAAACTCCGAAAGGCGTATATCGCCAGGAATCAGGAACAGATTCTTAATGCTCAGCTCGATGGGGTTAACTATTCGAACATCGCCCATTGCTTCTGATACGGGGAGTATTGCCGACCACACAGTGCCGCCACTCGGGCCATCTGAGTGATCAAGCAGATCGTCGAGAACAGACTCCTCGAGAAGATATGAACTCAAGTTGCACTGGGGGTCAGCATCCAATAGCAGAATGCGCTTGCCTAGCGCGGCAAGTGCTGCCGCAACGTTCACGGTGAGGGTAGTCTTCCCGACACCTCCCTTGTGATTAAAGATTACTAGCCGCGTCGCGGAATGACGCGAACTACTATCCACTTTCGTTCTCCTCGTTTTCAGAGTTCTTCAAAGAGTCTGAACGGCGTGTTCTCTTCCTCGGCCGGGTACTGGCCATGGTAGCGCGAGCTTTGTCGCGGTCTGGAAGGGCTTCAACGAAAAGCTCCCCAGCAGCGCTCAACTGCTTATTGCCTTTTGGAAGAGCAATCAGGTAGCGCATCTTGACGGCATTGGAGACGGCTATTGCAGCGTTTGAGAACTTCGGCTGAGCGGCCTCCGTGTTCAGCTTGCTGACGTCCAAAGTCTTGAATTGCGGAGTATCACGGTAGTGAGTCAGGTAATACCCGATACACGCAACCCTCTCGACATCAGTGTGCGGCTGCTTCTGTAGAATGAATTCTTTCGGCGCCATCATCGCGTCATCAGAGAACCGCGACGATCTCGAAGGCATCGAAGAAGTAAATTCAGGCTTTGGAGATCGGGGCGCAGTAATTTGAGAGAGGCCGAAGAACGTTGTGATTGTTTCTATCAGTCGGAGGCGACCGGCGGGCGTTAGTTTCTGACAAATCCCGAGGACGGTAGTCAGATCCTCAATTCGGAGATCATCATCCGCTGCTTGCCCATCCGAGGTAGGCCCCGCGCTAAGCTCCTCATTCATAAATATGCCTCAATTATTGTGCTGACTGGAATCTTACGAAACGGAGCGTAGTATGACAATGAATTCCAATCGAAGATTGTTTACCACCTGCCTTCGGGGCTAAGACTTCAACAAATAAATATAACATGCTGATAACGATGGGGATATTTGTGCTCAAGGGCGTACCACTGAGTTACTCCCCCTCACGGGCCCACATCTAGCAGCGTGCCGAGGAGAAGTGCACCACGGAGAGGCAAAGGAAACGTAACTCGATCAGACGCTGGGCTTATCGCCCCGGGGCTTTTGCCGCTTTTGGCTTCCGTAAGTTCGACTTGTCTTTTACTTCCAATGTGGCTTCGCGCGGTTCATTCTGATTCCGGCGCCACGGTGAGATCGTGTTGATAGTTGTCGGCGACCGGTCTTAAAGAATCCGTGGCTTCCTGCTCGAATTCCACCGGAATCTCTCTCCTGGTATTGACGCGGAGATGAAAGATGTCGAACCGGTTGTAGTAGCCCACGACATCGTGGATTCGTTTCAGGCTTACTGCCTGGCTTAAATCGATCTCCGCCACGCAGAGCCCCTCGTCTTCGCAAAGCACTTCGGAGATGGGCTTGCCCGTAGGATCGAGGACCATGGACACGGTCCGTGAGCCCTTTATCCAGCAGCGCCAGCGCATGGGCTCCGATGGATTGGAGATATTCCCTGGCGGTGGCGTCGTAGGGAGTGGCGGCAACGATGTTGAAGACCTTGGCCTCAAAGGAATGGCTGGCAGCGCGAATGCGGACGCCGTCCTGCAAGTCGTAGCCGCCCGGAGCCGTCCGGCCTTCGTGCCGGAGCCACCGACGGATAGCTGGAAATGTGCACCTGCTCGCCCTGGGCCATGAGGGCGAAGCGCGCCAGGGGATTGGCGTTCTCGCCGCAGATCAGCATGCCGATGCGGCCGAGAGTTGTTTGCGAGACCCTTAAGCCGGCGCCATCGCCGTTGGCCCAGACGAGTTTCTCGACGTAGGTCGGCACCAGCTTCCGGTGGTGGTTCAGGATTGCGCCGTCGTTTCCGATCAGGATGTTCGTGTTCCAGAGACATCCGACGCTGGCGTCGGTGCCTTCCGTGAAGCCGAACGAAACAAACATGTCATGGCGCGCGGCCGTGGCCCGGATACGACCGATCTCCGGCCCATCGAGGCGCAGCGCACGGGCGGCCATGGCGCGGAACAGTTCGTCCGTTTCGATCGGCGCAACCACCCGTCCCCAGTGCGGATATCCCGGGATAAAGCTTTCCGGAAAGGCCAGCAGGCGCACGCCCTTCGAGGCGGCTTCGGCTATGACCGAACAGGCTTTATCAACCGTTTTCGGAACGTCGAAATAAACTGGGGCGACATGAGCAGCCGCAACCTTGTAGCGGGGGTATTCGATCATCGCGCGCGCTCCCTATGTAAGCAGTCGTTCGGCTATCTTACGGCAAAACCAGGGATGTTATAGACCTTCAAGTTCTGCTTACCGTCGCCGCTCCCTGGTGGTCGCGGCGACTGGAACGTTTCGCTTCGGTATACACAATCCCTGGTTTTGCACTAGCCCCTTTGGCAAGCAGGAAGCAGTGCCGCCATATCATAAGCTGAACTTTCAAATGCTCATGATCGAGACGCCAGGTAGGTAATCACTCGGGATTGCTTCCCTCACCCTCCAGCAGAAACATGGTCGCGTCGACCTCGGCCACCAGTGTCTGCTCCGGGTTATCGATTCTGATCTCGGCCCGGGCGGGCATCACGCGGTGGCGGCGTTCCAGCGTCCAGCCGCGGATGATCAGCTTGGTTCCGCCCCGGATCGGCTGCCGAAAGCGCACCTCGGCGCGCCCCGTAACTCCGTGCAGCCCCTGGAAATGCACCGCCCAGCCCAGGGCTTCGTCCAGGAGCGCGAAGGTAGCTCCGCCGTGCAGGATGCCTTGCCATCCCTCGTGCTCGACGCGGGCGGTGTAGACGGCGCGGCTGCCGGACGGTCCATCCGGGGAAAACGGCACCTGAAATCCCTTGGGATTATCCGCGCCGCAGACGTAGCAAAGGTTGGTTTTCGGGCTTAGCCGAACCGCCGAAGCTTGTGATGACATGGCCTTCCTCAGGTGCTACCAGCAGATTAGGACTCCGCCGGCCTTCCGGCAAGCGCCTAGATCGCGATTGGCGAGGTGGAGAGCGTGAGCTCCATCTTGAGGTTCATTCGCGGAACCGTGTAGCGGTCGTCGGGGATGCGCTGGGTGACGCGGAATCCGGCCTTCTCGTAGAGGCCGCGGGATTGCGGCAGCTCATCCACCGTCCAGAGAAATATCTTTGTCAAAGCCGCGCTCGCGGCACCAGTCGAGAGCGTTGGCCAGCAGCGCCTTGCCGGCGCCGCGGCCGTGATATGCCGGATCGACGATGAAGAAGCGCAATTGCACTCCGTCCGGACCCTGCTTCTGGCCGAGCATGGAGATGGAGCCCACCATCACGCCATCGATATGGGCCGAGAGCACGAGATCGTTCTGCGGGTCGTAGTGCTCGATGAACTCGCAGAACTCGCGCGTGATCAGCATCTCGAAGGGCGCGCCCGAGCCCCACGCAACAGCGTAATAGCGGCCGTGAAGTTCGCCCACGCGGCCAATCAATCCCGGTTCGTAACCGCGGTGAATCGCGACTTCGGTTTCCGTTGGACGGCGCTTGGCAGAGCTGCTCATCTTACTTGCTCCTTTCTGCTGATTACCTCGCCGGGGTCCCCGACAGACGCCGTCTTTGCGTCTGTTGGGGTGGTCTGGTCGGCCGCTGTCGGGTCAACTTCTCATCCAGGGATATTTCTGGCTCCAGTGGCGAGCAGCCGTCGAACGGCGTGGCGCCGGCCCACAGATGCTCGAAGGCCAGGTTGAGCATGGCCACCAGGCCGCGGTTATGGACGACGACCGCCGTGAAGCTCGGCTGGCCGCCGGCCGGGTCCTGCATGGAGACCAGTACCACCTCGTCGTCAAAGGCCTGCATCTTCAGCGGCAGCTCGGGAACGACGCGGATGTTCAGTCCCCATTCGCGGAACTGTCCCATCCAGGCGCGCAGCTCCGGGTCCCGCAAAACCTCGGCGTCGCACAGGGCGCGGTACTTGAGTCCTCGCCCGAGTGGCGCGCGCAGAAACTTCCAATTCTGCTCCTGGGAAAGAATCATGGGGCGACGGATGCACGAGTTGATGCTGTGCTTGGCGGCCTCGGCCAGCGCCAAGGCGCGGTGGGCAATTCTTGTCGCTCCGGAGAGTACCTCGACATAGGCCAGCGGATCATTCTGCCCGCGGCCGGAAGCAAATAGCGGCGCCAGCTCCGCCGTCAGCCGGTCGGCCAAGCCGCGGGCCTCCTGCCGCTGACGCTCAAGGGTGGAGACCCGCTCCTCGGCAAGCAGCGCGAGGGCAACTTTGGGATCAACCGCCGAATAGGTCTTCGGGGTGGTATCGCGAGCGATGCAGAGACCCTTGGCGGCCAACGAGCCAAGCACGTCATATACTCGCTGGCGAGGAATGCTCGCACGTCGGGCGATGTCTGCCGGAGGCAACTCCGGACGGCTCAATAGAGCGACGTATGCGGCTGCTTCATAAGCATTTAGCCCAAGCTGAGCAAGAGATTGTATGTCCATCTAGTTAGCCACCATTAATCAGTGGTGACATTAAAACACCACTTATCAGTGGTGTCAATAGAAATAAGCGTTGCGATGATCGACCCGCTAGCTCTCCGCCCTGTCTTTCCGGGTACCCGTACGCGATCAGAGCGTGTAGTACGCTGCCAGCATGGGCAACGACGATTTCCGCATTGGGGTGATCTCTGACACGCACGGCCTGCTGCGCCCGGAGGCAGTCCGGGCGCTGGAAGGCTCGGAGCTGATCATCCACGCCGGCGACATGGGTGCTTCGGAGATTGTTCCGCAGTTAAGGCGGTTGGCTCCCGTGGTAGCTGTTCGCGGGAATGTCGATCGCGAAGAATGGGCCGCCCCGTATCGCGAGCGAGAGGTGGTGGAGCACGGGCCGGTCACGACTTATGTACTGCACAACCTGCGCGAGCTCGACCTTGACCCAGCGGCTGCCGGCTTCGCGGTGGTCATCAGCGGGCACAGCCACGAGCCGAAATTCTATTTTCAGGACGGAGTGCTTTACTTCAATCCGGGAAGCGCCGGCCCCAGGCGCTTCCGCCTGCCGGTTACTGTGGGGAGAATCACCATTCGCGGAAGGGAACTGGAGCCGGAGCTGATCAGTTTAATTGAAGATTGAAGATTTCAGATTGCAGATTGAGTGTAGGTTCATTGGTCGTCCGAAGGGGCATATCGCCGAAGACCTCCTGGGCGTTGATAAGCTCGCGCGCCCTGGCAATCTGCAATCTTAAATCTGCAATCTCCAATCCCTACCAGATTCCCTTGTCGCTGCCGGTCAGCTTGTAGCTGATGGCGGCGGCCGAGGCCAGGTAAGGGAAGAGGGATAGCCGCAGCGTAGCTGGGACGTCGCCGCGCAGCGCCGTTGCCGTCACCTGCCGGGTATAGAGTTCGGCACCTTGCGGCATAAGGGGCACGCGTATGAAGCGCGACCGCACGAAAACCTTTTCGCCGCCGAAGGGAGCTGTCGCCGTGACCTGCTCGGGCAACTCAACTCGGCTGCCGCGGTATTCGCTCCACGTAGTCGCTGACGATCTTCAAATAGCTGCAGACGCCCGGCCAGATGCCGCCGTACTCGGCCACTTTCTTCAACTCGGCGAAGTCCACCGCACCCGACTCGACCAGCGCCGCGCTGTTCACGATGTCGCAGACGCGGAAGTAGAAGTGCCGGTACATGCGCTGCAGGGTGGCGACGACGATGCGCTCCTCCGGCGCCGGCACCAGGAAGGTATAGCCGCCGACAGTCTTCTCTACCCGCCGGCTGACGAAGCGCCGTGCCAGGCGGGTATGCTCGCCGGTTTGACCCAGCCGCTGGGCGTGCACTTCCACCGACTCCGGCAGGCCAGGGACGGAGAAATTCCACTTGTGCGCCAGCCGGTCTCCCCAACTGCGAGGCTCCATGTGGGCCCCGAAGCGCTCGGTCATGACCCTTGCGATGGCGCACTCGTTCGCTGTGGTGTAGAGATCGAGGTCGCTGCCCAGGTCAGGCCAGTGGTCCAGCGACTTCATAACGGTGACGGCGCATCCGGAGTTCTCCAGCGCCAGGCAGATCTCGTGCAGATGCCTGAGGGCATTGGAAATGCGGCTCTTCTCGCGCTCGATATGTTGACCGGCCCAGGAGCGCAACACGCCGTCAGCCACGGCGGAGTCAACCCCATCCCGTACCGGTTCCAGTACCCGCAGGACCACGTGGTTGGAATCGGCAAGGGAAACGAATTCCTCGCGCTCGGCCTCACTCCAGCGCGCCAGCGCGGCAAACGCCTCGTCAGCCCTCTGCGGAGCCAGCGTGAGCAGCGACAGTATTTGGATCATTTCTCTTTCTTGGTGCCGAGCAGGAGCCATCCCAGGGCCTCGATTCTGATCTTTACTTTGTGTTGGATGAGAGTAGCCGCCCATGAGTTGGCAGTCCCGCGAAGACGGTAGTTCGTAAGGCCACCATCGGGGCGGGTAGCTGATACTCCGTTGTGCTTACGTCGGGAGCGCCCCCGCCAGTTATAATCCTGCTTCGGCCGTAACCGGATGTCGTGCAACAAGATCTTTGCCGTGCGGAGCGCCCGATTGGCATACAACGATCTCAGAGAGTTCATCGCTGCCCTGGAAAAGGCCGGCGAGCTGAAGCGCATCAAGGCCGAGAGCGATCCCATCCTGGAGATCGCAGAAATCACCGACCGCGTCTCCAAGTGGGGCCCGCGCGGCAGCCACGGGACCGGCGGTCCGGCACTGCTGTTTGAAAACGTCAAGGGCTATCCCGGCGCGAAGCTGCTGATTAACCAGTTCGGCTCGGAGCGCCGCATGAACCTGGCGCTGGAGAGCCGCTCCCTGGACGAGATCGCCGAGCGCCTGCGGCATTTCCTGGAAATGAAGTCTCCCCAAGGCTTTCTCGACAAGCTGAAGATGCTGCCCACGCTCGCCGAGGTGGGCAAGCTTTTTCCCTAAGGTCGTCTCCAGCGGTCCCTGCAAAGAAGTCATCCGGCGCAACCCGAAGACGCCTTCTGCCCCAGGGACGTTCGCGACGGCTTTTCTCTCTTCGATTTCCCGGTGCTGCAGTGCTGGCCGCAGGACGGCGGACGCTTCATCACTCTGCCATGCGTCATCTCGCGCGACCCGCAAGACCGGCAAGCGCAACGTCGGCATGTACCGCATGCAGGTCTACGACGCGACTACCACCGGCATGCACTGGCAGCGGCAGAAGGTCGCCGCCGAGCACTATCGCGAGCGACTGCGGGCGGCAGCCGCGCAAGGCACGGACGCGAAGGCCGCAGCCGCCGTCGACATGATGGCCCGCTCCGGCGGCGGCTCGCGTCCGCCGGAAGGAAGGGAAGTAACTGGCAAGATGGAGGTCGCAGTCGCCATCGGCACCGATCCGGCCGTGACCTTCTCCGCTATCGTGCCCGCTCCGCCAGAAGTGGAAGAGTTCGTCATCGCCGGCTTCCTGCGGCAGAAACCAGTGGAGCTGGTCAAATGCGAAACCGTCGATCTGGAAGTTCCGGCCACCTCGGAAATCGTTCTCGAGGGCTATGTCCAGCTCGACGAGCTGCGCAGCGAAGGTCCCTTCGGCGATCACACCGGCTTCTATTCGCTCGAAGACCTCTATCCCGTCTTCCACGTCACCTGCATCACCCATCGCAAGGACCCGATCTACGCCACCACCATCGTCGGCAAGCCGCCGCAGGAAGACGCCTACATGGGCAAGGCCGTCGAGCGCATTTTCCTGCCGCTGATGAAGCTCACCATCCCCGAGCTGGTCGACATCAACCTGCCGCCGGAAGGCATCTTCCACAACCTGATGATCGTCTCCATCCGCAAGTCGTATCCCGGGCAGGCGCGCAAGGTGATGAACGCCATCTGGTCGCTCGGCCAGGCGATGTTCACCAAGTGCATTGTGGTGGTCGACGAAGACTGCGACGTGCAGGACCTGCGGCGAGGTCACGCTGCGGGCGTTCAACAACATCGATCCCGAGCGCGACATTCAGTTCACGCTGGGACCGGTCGATTCGCTCGATCACGCCTCGCGGCTGCCCGACTTCGGCTCCAAGATGGGCATCGACGCCACGCGCAAGTGGCCGACCGAGGGCTTCACCCGCCCCTGGCCGGATGAGATTCGCATGTCGCCCGAAGTCAAGGAGCGGGTCACAAAGCGCTGGAAGGAGTTTGGGCTGGAGTAGCAGCCGCGTTTCCGTAAGGAAGCTGAGTTATTCCAAAAGGAAGTCTGCGTAAACGAATCCGTCCCGATCCACGACTACTCCGGCCGTAAGTCGCAACGGCTTCTCGAACATGGGCCCGGCATAGGCGCAGGTATGGAACTCTCCATTCTCGGCGCAGGGATCCACTCCTGCCGGCAGTGTCCGCAAGAGCTCTTCATCAAAGTCGCGTCCGGCGAAGTCGCGCGCTAATACTCGCGTATCGACGCAGGAGATCTTGGCCTGCAAGCCTGCGGCGATCATCTCCCGCGCCAGTTGGCCTGTGGGGATCTCCCAAAGCGGAAACAGGGGAAGCAGTCCGGTAACTGCAAGCTGTCGTTCACGGTACTCGCGGATGTCGCGCAGAAATAGGTCCCCGAAGGCAATAGCCTCCACTGCTTCGCCGACGGCGCGCTCACAGACGGCTTTCATCTGGCGCTCGTAAACGTCGTTCGAGCACGGCCAGGGCAGCGGCACCTCCCAGAGCGGCAGGCCGGCGGCTTGGGCCTGAGCGCAAAGCACCTCACGACGCACTCCGTGCATCGCAACCCTTTGGAACTCGGCATTTACCGTGGTCAACAGCCCGACAACTTCGATATCGGGATCTTGCCGCAGCCGGTGGAGTGCCCAGGCACTGTCTTTGCCGCTGCTCCAGGAGAGTAAGGTTCGCATTTGTTGAAAGAGCGCCGGCTGCCACTTCTGCCAATCGGCCTAGGGCGTTTATACTACTAGTTGGGAATATGGGGATACTCAGAAATATAGCCGCTATCGCCAAGGGAATGAGCGTTACCTTCCGGGAGATGTTTGCTCCCACGGAGGTGGAGAACTATCCCGACGGCCCGGGGCCTTTCCGGGGCGCTGTTTTCCAGGAGCGCTATCCGCGGCATGCACGTGTTGCAGCGCGACGAGAACGGGCTGGAGAAGTGCGTCGCCTGCTTCCTTTGCGCCGCCGCCTGTCCTTCCAATTGCATTTACATCGAAGCTGCCGAGAACACGGCCGAGAAGCGCGTCAGCGGCGCCGAGCGATACGCCAAGGTCTATAACATCGATTACAACCGCTGCATCTTCTGCGGCTACTGTGTCGAGGCCTGTCCCACCGACGCCATCACCCACGGGCACGGCTTCGAACTGGCCACTTTCAACGCCAGCAATCTCGTCTATCGCAAGGAGCAGTTGCTGGCTGGTGTGCCGGCGCACGTCGGCGCTAACGCCATGTTTAACAAAACTGACGAAGATAAGCAGCGAATGATGGGTGGGTAGGCCGGCAAGATTTCCCTGAGCCAGTCTGCAACCGGGGTCCCCAGCAGAGGCCGCTTTTGCATCTGCTGGGGTGGCCGTGCGGACCGGCTTTGTTGTCTGTTGGCAGATTTGCCGACAGCTGAAGGGCTTGGCTCTACGATGCTGCTGTGTCGAAATAGGGCTTGCAAGGCTGCGGGGACAGCGTAGGGGCGGGCGCCCTCGCCCGCCCTGGGCAGCCGAGGGCGGCTGCCCCTACGTTGGTCCTATTGGTTGCGCGGCTGCGCTACCGTATTCTGTAACAAGCTTAATTCGCGGTGATAGAAACTATGGCCGACTTCCTCCAGGCGGTGAACGAGCGCGTCGTCGTCTATGACGGCGCCATGGGCACCAACATCCAGTTCCGCAACCCCACCCCGGACGACTTCTGGGGCAAGGAGGGCTGCAACGAGCTGCTGGTGCTCAGCCGTCCCGATATCATTCGCGACATTCACTCCGCCTTCCTGGCAGTCGGCTGCGATGTGGTGGAGACCGATACCTTCGGCTCAACACGCATCGTCCTGGCCGAATACGGCCTGAGGATCGTGTGGCCGAGTTCAACGCCGCCGCGGTCAAAGCTGGCGCGCGAGGTCGCAGCTGGATTCTCCAGCCGGCAGAGACCGCGTTTTGTCGCCGGCTCGATTGGTCCCACCACCAAGCTGCCCTCGCTCGGCCACATCAGCTTTGACGAGATGCATTCAGCCTATGCCGAGCAGATCGCGGCCCTGATCGATGCCGGCGTGGACATTCTGCTGATCGAAACCTGCCAGGACCTGCTGCAGGCCAAGATAGCCACCATCGCCGCCTTCGACGCGATGAAGCAGAAAGGGAAGCGGCTTCCCGTGCAGGTGCAGGTGACGCTGGAAGCGACCGGGACCATGCTGCTGGGCACCGAGATCGGCGCCGCCCTGACCGCGCTGGAGGTCTATGACGTAGACCTGATCGGACTGAACTGCGCCACCGGCCCGCGCGAGATGAACGACGCCGTGCGCTACCTGAGCGTGAATTCCACCAAGCACGTCTCCGTGCTGCCCAACGCCGGGCTGCCGCAGAACGTGGGCGGGCGCGCCGTCTATGCGCTGACGCCAGAGGAGCTGGCCGAGTATCACCGCCATTTCGTGGCCGACTATGGCGTGCGCGTCGTCGGCGGATGCTGCGGCACTACCCCTGAGCATCTGAAGGCCGTGGTGGATGCTGTCAGCGGAGTCGAACCTGCAAAGCGAGACGTTAAGCCGGTGGCTGCTGCCTCCAGCGCTTATACCAGCGTTCCGCTTGATCTTGAACCCAAGCCGTTGGTGGTGGCCGAGGAGATGAACACCACCACGCGGCTGGAGCACTTTCGCAACCTGGTGCGGGCGCAGGACTATGACGCCATCCTCACGCTGGCCAAGAAACTGGTGAGCGAAGGTTCGCACATGCTCGACCTCTGCTGCGCTATCGTCGGCGAGGACGAGAAGGGCTACATGAGCGCTGTGCTGGAGAAGATCGCCACCCGCGTTCCCGCGCCTATCCTGGTGGACTCGACCGAGGCCGATGTGATCGAGGCGGCGCTCAAGCGCATCCCTGGCAAGGCGATCATCAATTCCATCAACCTGGAAGACGGCGAAAAGCGCACCAGCCGTGTGCTGCCCATGGCCAAGCGCTTCGGTGCGGCGGTCATCGCCCTCACCATCGATGAAGAAGGAATGGCGCTCACCGCCGATCGCAAGCTGGCAATCGCGCACCGCATCTACGAACTGGCGACGGAGAAGTACGGCCTTCGGCCGCAGGAGCTGATCTTCGATGCGCTCACCCTGCCCATTTCGACCGGCCAGGAAGAGTACCGCAGCGCCGGCATAGAGACCCTGGAGGCGGTACGGCGCATCAAGCAGGAGCTGCCCGAGGTGAAGACCATCCTCGGCGTCAGCAACATTTCGTTTGGCCTGAACGCCTATGCGCGCCGCGTGCTGAACTCCGTATTCATGCACGAGGCGGTCGAGCGCGGGCTCGATATGGCCATTGTTAACTACAGCAAAATCTATCCGCTATATAAGATTCCAGAAGCAGAAGTTGAACTCGCGCGCAAACTCGTCTTCCAGGAGCGTACGGCCGGCGATCCGCTGCAGCTCTACATGGCGCGCTTCGCCGAGCGCAAGGGACAGAACGAGATTGCCACCACCGCCCAGGTCGACTCGCTCTCCATCGAGGACAAACTCAAGTTCTGCATCATCCAGGGCGAAAAGACAATTGGCGACGGCGCCCAGCAAACAGAGCCTGGAGGAGCTGCTGGAAACGGCGCTGGCTAGTTACACGCCGCTGGAGCTGATCAATAACGTGCTGCTGGACGGCATGCGCACCGTCGGCGACCTGTTTGGCGCCCGCAAGATGCAGCTTCCCTCGGTGCTCGACTCGGCCTCGGTGATGAAGGCCGCAGTCGCCTACCTGGAGCCCAAGATGGAGAAGATTGAGGGCTCGCAGAAGGGAACCATGGTTCTCGCCACCGTCAAGGGCGACGTGCACGACATCGGCAAGAACCTGGTGGACATCATTCTCAGCAACAACGGCTATAAGGTAGTGAACCTCGGCATCAAGCAGCCGGCGGACACCATTCTGGCAGGCGGCGCAGGAGCATCGTGCCGATGCTATCGGGCTCAGCGGCTTGCTGGTGAAGTCGACGCTGGAAATGAAGTACGTCATTCAGGATCTGGAACGGCAGCGGTTGGGCTTCCCGGTAATTTGCGGAGGCGCGGCGCTCACCCGCAAGTATGTGGAAGACGATCTGCGCCGCGAGTATTCTTCGGCGGTCTTCTATGCCGAGGACGCCTTTGCCGGGCTGCATTACATGGAAGCCCTGGCCGGAGAGGAGCGCGAGCGCGCCCTGAGCGAGGGACGCAGTGTCAAGGAGTTCGCGCGCCGCGCCGCTGCCGCCGAGGGCGATGCTCCGGCCGTTCCGCGGGACGCCATCCCGCCGCCGCCGAATATTCCGCAGCCGCCGTTCTGGGGTGTGCGCGTGCGCCGCGACTTCGACCTGCGGCAGATATTCCCCTACATCAACGAGACGGCTCTGTTTAAGAATCAGTGGCAGCTCAAGACGGCCTCGCAGCAGGACTATGGGCGCTTGGTGGAAGAGAAGTACCGGCCCATTCTGCACCGCCTCGAAGATGAGGTGATTGCGGCCGGATGGTTCGCTCCGGCTCTCGTCTACGGATACTTTCCTTGCCAGAGCGAGGGCAACGACCTGATCGTCTACGCATCCGCCGGCGAACGGCGCGGACGGCTTGCGCGCGGGCGGAAAGCTGCCTGCCTCGATGCGCGAAGCCGTGCGCTTCACCTTGCCGCGCCAGCGCGAAGGACGGCGGCTTTCGATCTCCGATTACTTCGTATCCCGCAGCGCCGGCTGCGTGGACGTGGTAGCCATGTCGGTAGTGACAATCGGCGCACAGGCTTCCGTCGAAACGCAGCGGCTCTTCGAAAGCGGCGAGTATACCCGTTACCTATACCTGCACGGGCTCAGCGTGGAGACGGCCGAGGCGCTGGCCGAGTATGCGCACAAGCAGATCAGGGAAGAACTCGGCATCGCCGGCGATGACGCCGCGCGCATCAGCGACCTGTTCCACCAGAAGTATCGCGGATCGCGGTATTCTTTCGGCTATCCGGCTTGCCCCAACCTGGAAGACCAGACGAAACTGTTCGCGCTGCTCAAGCCGGAAGAGGCGATCGGCGTGCGCCTGACCCCAACCTATATGCTCGAGCCGGAGCAGAGCACCTCGGCGATCATCGTCCATCACCCGAACGCGAAGTATTTTGTGGTGTAGTTACCACGGCGTCTGACCGCGTTCATCGCTAAGCACGAAGCAGGGTTCATGGCCCCGGCTCGCAGTTAACTGTCCAGCCCTTGAAATGCGGGGCAGCATACCCCGGGATTCAAAACACCGCAATTCTGATCACGCTCGCCGGCGGCCTGTTCAAAAGTCGCAGTTGCGCTCAACTGACTGAATCTCTGTCAAGCCCCCTAGCGCCGTTGTTTCCCTGTAAGTCTCTGATAATCCAGCAAAAATTTTGGCAATAATATACTTGACTCGCCCGACAGCCGGGAGCATGATTGCCAGTGCGGGGGTGAAGTGTGATTAACCCACCGTTATCGGTTGAGTTGGTTTGGTCTCTGTTTTGTGGACTTCCAGATAAGGACTCTCGCATGGCTGTTATTTTGGCGGCGTCTGATGAGACTTATAGGGATAAGTTCGTGTACGGGGGGCTACTCGCCACGGTGAAATATTGGGAGAAGATTTTTCGCTCCCAAATGGGATCGATTAGTGCTCAAGGGAGTGCCAAATTTAGAGTATCTACACATGACTGACATACGTAGACCGTCGTGGCGAGAGGAAAAAGGAATATCTAGCCCTGAAGCCGATCGGAGAGTTCAAAACGCCGTTGACATTCTTTGCAACCGAAAAGAACCTTCGTGGGCTGGAGTCGGGTTTACGCATAAGCAATTCAACGACACCTTAAAACAAAAAGTGTTATTGCCAGGTGGGGCGACAAAGGAGTTTGTCGCTGAGTACTTCGGATTCTATTGTTACGTATACACCGTTCTAAGACACGTTAAGAAGATGTATCCGGACTGTCGAAAAGTTGATTTTCTTGTGGAACGGAACGGCGATGTAACAAAAAAACTTCCTTATTTCTACGACCATTTCGAGTCAACCATGAAGAGGCTTGGTGCTGGCGACGTCACGGGAATGTTGGGAGAAGTTATCCCAGGAGGAAAAGAAAGGTCGCCACTTCAGGCCGCCGATCTCGTCTGCTGGTACTTGCGTCGTTCAAACGAACAAGCGCTGGAAGGGGTTGACCTATTGCGCTACGAACAGCTAACGAAACCACCCAAACAGTACATAACTGGATTTCTGGAAGACGATGCTTTTATCAACAAAAGAACTGCGGTGAAACATGGCGAATAAGAACGGCGAATTTCAGAACTTCGACGCCGCAGTCCGCAAGATTCTATCTGTGTCGCATGATGAACTAAAGCGCAGAGAAGAAGAATGGAGGCGAGAGCATTCGAGCACGCGAAAAAAGCGGAAGCCTAAGACTTCCGCTTCGGGCCGCGCTTCCCGCGATAAGGGCTAGTTATACGTCGTGCCGATCTTGCCAGTGACTTCGGCAAAGGTCAGGCGCTTGCCCACAACTTGAGAGAGCACCTTGTTGAAGCGGTCAGAATCGGTGATGTTCTGGTACGAAGTTTTACGGTTGCAATAGCGAAACACTTGCTCATCGACGTAACGGAAAAGATGAAACGGTTCAACAGCAACGTAGGTTCCGCCCAATCCGCGCTTCAGCAGGCTCCAGAAGTTTTCGATGCCATTGGTGTGGACATGGCCGCGAACGTAGCCTTCCAGGTGATTGATGACTTCGTGTTCGTAATCGGGCGAAAGGCCCAAGTAGTTCACGAATTCATCGGTAATCACTTGAGTGCCAACATTCACATTCTCCCGAATCGCGCTGTGCATCATCTTCTTTTCGCGATAAGTGGAAGGGAAAACCATAGTGCGAACGTCGCCATCACGTTCCAGCATTCCCATGACAACTGCTTTTCCGCCAGTGTTGCGGCCGCCCATTTGATAGCGTACCTTGCGCGACTTGTGCATGTTCCGTGCCTTGCCGCCGATGTAGGTTTCGTCAACTTCAACCGGAGAACCACTCCCGCCAATCTTCGCAAACGATCTGTCCTGCATCGCAAGGCGAATGCGGTGAAGCATGAACCACGCGGTTTTTTGAGTGACGCGGAGAGCTTTCGCCAGTTCGTAGGAGCTGATGCCGTTCTTGCAGTTGGTCAGCAGCCAAATAGCGGGAAGCCATTTCTCCAAGCCAATGGCGCTATCTTCCATCACGGTTCCGATCTTGATGGAGAATTCGCGCTTCTCGTGATGCTTTGCACATTTCCAAGTGTGGCGCTTCGGATTGAATTCGCTCACGGAATCAGAGCCGCAAATCGGACAGTGGACGATGCCATCAGGCCAGCGGCGTGCGGCGAGATAGCGGACGCAGTTGTCGGGGTCCGAGAAGTAAACAATCGCTTCTTGCAGGCTCTTTGGTTCGTTCATGGTCTTGCTCTCCATGAACGAATTATGGCAGAAACGAATGGGCGAGTCAAGTATATTATTGCCAAAATTTTCTTCCAAGTCATGTCACATTCCCCCGGGTCAACGTGCCATACTGGAAGTAGGGGCAGCGCCAAGCCGTAACGCCCAGAAGTTCGTCCACCTGCCAGAGAAAGACGCGTTGCCGGTTGGGTGAGCTCCTCTTGTCGATTGCCTATCCTCTTTCGATGGAAGAATTTACCCGCAAGCCCTTTTGATTGAAGAATTTGCCGCAGTTGACTAAACGTAATCCGCAGAAATCAAAGAACTTACGCCAGAATACCGGGGGGGGGTAGGGGCACCCAGGCTACCGGGGTACAGACCGGGAACATCCCTGACAGAATGAACCGGGGACATTCGTACGCGGCAGCCGTGGCCGGGCAGGCGAGGAAGTTGTTCAAAAGAGAGAGTGGTATGCGGGTTGGC